>NZ_CP172933.1:2700000-2750188 GCF_050541555.1 Enterococcus sp. DIV0167 | reverse complement strand
ACAGTGACCTCCTATATGTTTAAATTTTGGTTATCTAAAAAATGTGGATAACTTAAAAGAATGAGCATAGTCGATTTTAGCATTTTTTTAAAACTTTTTCCACAAGCAATTGTTCAATGTGGAAAAAAAGTACACAAGGGTGAAAAAAGTTTTCCACAGGGTGTCGACACTTGCGGAAGAAAGTGGTTGTTGAATGAGTTATCCACAAAAAATTGAGAATAATTAAGCTTGACACAATCATGTTTCAATAACTTATCAACAGCTAAAAAAGCACCTGTGTAAAACTTTTTAACAGGCTGTTTTTTTGTGTAAAACTAGTGGAAAAATGGCTGTGAACAGAAAAAAATGTGGAAAACTATCCACAAGCTACTCACAGGAAAATTTAATTTGTGGATAATTGAAACGAATCTTTCTCAGGAAATATTTCTTAAATTTTATTGACAAAAGACCCTATTACTCGTTATACTATCAAAGTATGTCTATATATTGATGGATAGTTACAATTTCAGGAGGTGTAATTGCATGAAAAGAACGTATCAACCAAACAAACGTAAACGCCAAAAAGTTCACGGATTCCGTAAACGTATGAGCACTAAAAATGGCCGTCGCGTATTAGCAAGCCGTCGTCGTAAAGGTAGAAAAGTTATTTCTGCTTAATGATGGTCTGGTCTTTTAAACAGTCAATTTCTAAGAACCCTTAGTTATCTCCATAATTTTTTGGAAGATGTGAAGATAACTAAGGGTTCTTTTTCTGTTTTCAATAAAAGAAAGCAGGATTCTATAGAAAAGGCTACTAAAAAAGAGCGGAAATATGCTATTATTATTAAGAAGTAAAAAAATATAGAAACAAAGGGATGCCGATGAAAAAGTCCTACCGTGTCAAGAAAGAAAAAGAATTTCAACAGGTGTTTAATAAAAAACAATCTTGTGCAAATCGTCGTTTCGTGGTGTACGTTTTAGAGAAACCACAACAAGTCCATTTTCGAGTGGGGATTTCTGTTGGGAAGAAAATTGGAAACGCGGTCACAAGAAATGCTGTGAAGCGGAAAATCCGCGCGAGTTTATTTCAATTAAAAGACCGTATCTCTCCAGAAATTGATTTTATCGTGATTGCACGTCCAGGATTGGAAAAGTTATCGTCTGAAGAAGTGAAAGCTAATTTAACACATGTGTTAAATTTAGCTAAAATATTAGATGTAAGAGAGGGAATTGAGTAGTGAAGAAGTATAAGCGCTTATTATTAATGGCTGGGTTAGTGACCTTAGTCTTTGTTTTATCCGCCTGCGGAACCGCGCCCGTAAGTGAAAGTAGTACAGGAATTTGGGATCGATACATTGTTTATTATTTTGCCCAAGCGATTAAGTTCCTATCATTAGGCGGCAGTGTCGGAATTGGGATTATCCTATTTACGTTAGTCATCCGGATTATTTTATTGCCGTTGATGCATTTCCAAACGAAGAGTATGCGTAAAACACAAGAGTTGCAACCGCAATTAAAGGCCTTGCAACAAAAATATTCTTCAAAAGATCCTGAAACACAACGCTTATTCCGAGAAGAACAGCAACGTTTGTATGCAGAGAATAATGTGAATCCTTACATTGGCTGTTTACCACTGTTGGTTCAACTACCAATCATGATGGCTTTGTATCAAGCCATTTCACGCGTGCCTGAGTTAAAAGAAGGAACGTTCTTGTGGTTAAGCCTCGATAAGCCGGATCCGTATTTAATTTTACCGATTTTAGCAGCTGTCTTTACGTTTGCTAGTACGTATCTTTCAAGTATGAGCCAACTAGAAACAAATGCCTCACTGAAAATTATGAATTACGTTATGCCAGCGATGATCTTCTTTATGGGGATTTCATTAGCCAGCAGTTTATCTCTTTACTGGGTGGTCTCAAATGCCTTCCAAACAGGGCAAACATTGTTATTAAACAATCCATTCAAAATCCGTAAAGAGCGGGAGGAAGCAGCACGTCAAGCCAAAGCACGGGAGCGAGCGCTTGAACGAGCAAAAAGTCCTAAGAAAAAAGGGAAGAAAAAATAAAGGAGGTCGTTCAGATGCCGATTTATGAAGGAAATACAATCGAAGAAGCAACGCAGAAAGGCTTACAAGCACTTGGTTTAACCAAAGAGGATGTTACAATTGATGTGTTAGACGAAGGAAAAAAAGGATTTTTAGGTCTAGGAAAAAAACTTGCCCAAATTTCAATGGAACCAACGATTAGTGAGCAAGTCACAGAAGCGGTCGAAGAAACAGTGGAAGATATTGTTGTTGCCGATGAAGCAACAGCAGTGGAAGAAGCAGTTGAGGAATTAACCGAAGCAATTCCTAGTCTCTCAGAGGAATCAACACATTCTTTAGAAAATCTGGAAGACGAAGCTGCTATTACTGAATTAGCGATGTATTTAACGAATATTTCAAATGAACTGAACGCCCCTGCCATGGTTCGCATAGCGCGCGAGAATGGCAATATTATCTTCCATTTAGAAACAGAAAAACAAGGTATCTTAATTGGAAAACACGGAAAAGTGTTAAATGCGTTACAGTATTTAGCGCAAGTCTTTATTCACCGCATTGCAAGCAATAAGCTATCGATTGTTGTGAATGTCGGAAATTATCGTGAAAAACGTCATGAAATTTTGGAACGTTTAGCGAAACGCACCGCGGAAAAAGCCAAACGTACTGGGCGGCCAGTCTTCTTGGAACCAATGCCGGCTTTTGAAAGAAAACAAATTCATCACACGCTAAGTAAAGATGAGCAAATCAAAACCCATTCTGAAGGGGATGAACCTTATCGGTATTTAGTGGTTGAACCAGTTAAGAAGTATTTTTAAACAAACAAAGAAACGTTGGCAACTCTCAGCAGGGACTGAATAGTTGCTAACGTTTCTTTGTTAAATGATTTTTTAGCCGTCTTCGTTTCTTTTTTTATGTTATGATAATCAGTAATTACTCCAGTAGTAAATTCAAATGAAAAAGTTTTGTAAAGAGACGTAGGGGGAGCAACAGGTATGCGTACGGAGAAAATACTGGTTGTAGATGATGATGCAGCAGTTCGTCGCTTGATTTGGAAAGCATTACAATCAACAGGTATTCTTATTTACCAAAGTGAATCAATTGAAAAAACAAAAGATATCGTGTCCAGAGTTACCTTTGATTTGTTCATTTTAGATGATAACTTGGAACATGACAGCGATGGTTACTACTTAGTCCAAATGATTAGAGAGAAATATCCACTAGTGCCAATTATCTTTTTTAGTAGCAAAAAAGAAGAAGAGGATATTATTGCAGCCTTGGAAATGGGCGTGGATAGTTATATAACGAAACCTTTTTCCTTGAATGTTTTTAAGGCTCAGGTGATTGCTTCGTTGAATCGAGCTCGAATGATTCGAAAACAATTGAATGTTTATAAAAAAGAAGAGCTACAGGTAGGCGATTTCCGTTTTGATTATGGTCGTTATCAACTATTTAAAAAGGATTTACCTATTTCATTGTCTTCGAAAGAAGTTCAATTAATTCAATTTTTTCTGGAGAATCCCGAGCAAGTATTCTCTAAAGAACAAATTTACAGCAGTGTTTGGGGTACTGGGGATGTCGATGCGAATACGATTATGGTTTTTATTAATCGTTTACGAAGTAAATTAGAAGAAAACCCGAAAGAACCTTGTTACCTTCGGACCGTTTGGGGCATTGGTTATACCTTTACGCCAGATGGTTGCGTACAAAAAAAATGAAAAAAGGCCCGCAGCTGCACGAGCGACTGCGGGTCTTTTTTGCTTATTCAATTTGCCGACGTTCCATTTCTTTCAAAATAAATTGAAGCGAACGATTTAGATGTTCATGGGTTAAAAGTGTGATCTGGTCAATATTCTTTGTTTTCATTCCGCGGAAAATTAACCAATGTTCTTCTAGGGCAATACTACGACGTTCTGAGGCACGAATCGCAATATCTCTGAAATAGATTAAGTAAGCATGGAGATCAGTCACAATTTTTTTTAAACGTAGCATCTGACTCTTAGTATAAATAAAGGAATTAAAATCTGAAAAGTTCTGTAGTAAGTCATCTACTTGGTTATTTTTATTGTATTGTTCTCCTTCGAGAAGTAAGGCTTCCAATTCATCAAAATCTTCTGGTGTCATGAGTTCCATGGCTTTAATGGTTGCTAAAGTGTCCAAAGATTTACGAATATCATAAATTTCATAAGCATCTTTCATACTAATCCCTTTAACCACGATACCCACCATAGGTATATGTTCTACCAATTGTTCTTTGACCAATTCTTGTAAAGCAAAGCGAATGGGCGTCCGACTAATGTTTAATTGCTCGGAAAATTCTTTTTCGTTAATCCGTTCACCCGCAGGAATATCCCCTAAAATAATGGTTTTTTTAAAGGCTTCGTAGGTACAAATTTTTAGAGGTTTACTGCTGGTTAAATCTAAGTTCCGTTTTACTGCTTCAACCGTTGGATTCATATGAGGCACCTCCCTATAGGTTATTTTTATAGATAATAAATATAATATTAAAAATGAAAATATAACGCAAGAAAAGACAAAATGAAAAGAAAACCGAGGAGAAAAGGCACTCCTACGGTTTCAGCGACGACGTTTAATTTTGTGGAATAAATAAAGGCATGTGACCTAAAGCAACAATTGTAACAACGAAAATAACGAAAATTCCTAAGGCATATTTTGCCGATTCTTTTTGCCATTGGCCCATATCTAAACCAGTTAAACGTAATAGCAAGTAAATAAATGCCACTAATGGACTTAATAAGTGGAACGCTTGCCCCATTAAGGAAGCTAAAGCCATAGACATATTGTCAAATCCATAAGAACGTCCAGCTTCTGCTAGGACTGGTAAGACACCGAAATAGAAACCATCGTTTGAAATAAAGAATGTTCCTGGTGCTGAAATGAACGCAATCACTAAGCCCCAAGCGCCGGCTAATTGTTTTGGAATAATATTAACAAAGCTATTTGCTAAGGCATTGGCCATACCAGAACCTTGGAATAAGCCCATGAAGACGCCAGCAGCAAAAACTAAGATAACTACTTGCACAGCGTCACCAGCATTTGCACTGATGCGGCTGCTTTGATCTTTTAATTTTGGATAGTTGATCATTAAAGCGATACAAGTACCAACTAGGAATAATAATAGCGGTGGCATTTCAATCCACGAAGGCAAACCTAATTGACCAACGAATGAACTTAGGACTAACCAACCGATTAAGATAATCGTTAAAATACCATTGAATGCAAAATTCTTTGGACGACGAATTTCTAATAACTCAGGATCGTTAACAATAGTCATTTCTTCCAATTCTTTATCAGTAAGCGTTGTCACGCCTAAGCGAGCACGTTCTTTTTTCCCCATGCGATAAGCAACAAAGAAGATAACATACAATACAGATAAAATCATACCAGGTGCTAAATAAGAAAGAATGTCGGCATCAACTTCTAGTACGGCCATGGCACGAGCTGTTGGACCGCCCCAAGGTAATAAGTTCATAATGGTGTTTTGTAAGATAACAAGCACACCTAAATTCATCAATTTCATATTAAGTTTTTTGTAGATGGGAATAAACGCAGAACAGCAAATCAAGGTCGTGGTTGTTCCATCTCCGTTTAAGGAAACAGCAGCAGCAACTACCGCAGTAGCCATCAAGACTTTCATTGGATCGCCTTTAGCAAAGTAAATCATTTTTTTAGTGATTGGGTCAAACAAACCAGCGTCCAACATAATAGAGAAGTAAAGAATGGCAAATAATAACATAATACCAGTTTTTGAAGTAGTTGAAATCCCATCTAAGACGAAATTCCCAATGTTGACTTCAGGGACAACACCGTCAGCACCAGGTGGCGGACTCGCTACTCCAGTTGCAATTGCAATCAAAGTAAAAATAAGAGGAATAATTACTAAAGATGTAAACGGTGACAATTTCTTTTTCATGATTACATACATAAAGATGATAATCATACCATAAGCTAAAATAGTGAGTAACATGTTTTTCTTCCTTTCTTTTTTTAGAACTTTTTTGTAAGCGTTAACAACCGGTGTTAATAAAAAAGAATAGCCATGAGAAATGTTTCACAGTATTCTGGTTTACAACAAAAAATATTTTTTGTGTTTGTCTATAGTGTGAGAATATACAAACTTTCGCAGAGAATAAATAGCCTAAAACAAAAAGAACATCAAAAAAACAATTCAACAATCAAATTCTTATTAATAACTTAATATAATATTAATAGAATCTTAACGGCTGATAAATGCTTATATACCAATGTTTACAGAGTTTTTTTCACAAAATAAACAATAAAAGAACAATCTGAGCTAGTGTTTTCACTAGGTTTTTTAACGGTTTTTTCTATAATGAACGTATACCAAGAATTAGTGAAAGGAGAGACAATATGGGCCTATTTAAGTCCTTATTCAAGAAAGAGCAACACACGCAGGATACCGAGATTAATGAAAGCGTTATCCAACGTGAAGCGGATAACTTGGAAAAGCGATGGATAGATATACCAGCATATATTCCTGCTGAACCAAAAGAATATCAATTGGTAAGTATTGTGGCCACTGCCATCGCAGCAGGAGAGTTTCCAGAAAGTCGTTTTGTTATCAAAAAAATCGCAAAACGAAATCCAGAAGCAAAAGAAGTTGCCATTATTGCAGCCAGTATAGCTGCAGAGCTTTCAGAAGAGTCTCAGCTAGTTGTCAAAAGAATTTCAAAACAAAACCTTGAGGAGGATCATTATGTTACGCAAATTTAAAATTTCAATTGATGGGAAAGAATATTTAGTCGAGATGGAAGAAATCGGTGGCGTCCCACAACCAGCACCTGTTGCACCACAACCAACAGCGCCAGTTGCTACGACAGAAACACCAGCCCCTGCTGTTGAAGAAGCCCCAGCGCCAGCAGCACAGCCAGCCGCCCCAGCAGGAGCAGATGCAATGCCTGCGCCAATGCCAGGAACTGTGTTAAAAGTATTAGTCAATGTTGGTGATACGGTGTCTGAGAACCAACCATTGTTAATTTTAGAAGCAATGAAGATGGAAAATGAAATCGTTGCAGGAAAAGCAGGTACGGTAACAGGAATTCATGTTACCCAAGGCCAAATTGTGAATCCAGGGGAACCATTAATAACAATTAACTAGAATTAATTTAAGAAGAGGAAGTGATTTGTGTGGAGACACTGATTCAAGGTGTTATAGGAATGGGCCAAGAACCAGGACGCATTGTGATGATGCTGATTGGTGGACTATTAATGTATTTAGGAATAAAAAAAGAGTATGAACCAACACTTTTAGTGCCGATGGGTTTAGGAACGATTTTAGTGAACTTTCCCAATTCCGGCGTATTGAGCGCTGGCGGCGAGCCAGGTCCGTTTAATGTTCTTTTTGATTTTGGAATAAAAACAGAATTATTCCCGTTATTATTATTTATTGGGATTGGGGCAATGATTGATTTCGGGCCATTGTTACAAAATCCGTTTATGTTGATGTTTGGTGCCGCTGCACAGTTTGGGATTTTCTTTACAGTTATTATGGCTGTTTTATTAGGTTTTGATTTAAACGATGCTGCTTCGATTGGGATTATTGGTGCCGCTGATGGTCCAACGTCTATTTTCGTAGCAAATACCTTACATTCAAAATACATGGGGGCCATAATGGTTGCCGCTTACTCCTACATGGCGTTAGTTCCGATTATTCAACCAGTAGCGATTAAAGCAGTGACGACGAAAGCCGAACGTCGGATCCGTATGACTTATCGGGCCGGTGAAGTTTCTCAAACAGCGAAAATTCTTTTCCCGGTTGTTATTACGATTGTCGCAGGGTTAATTGCGCCGGTGTCATTACCATTAGTTGGTTTCTTAATGTTTGGGAACTTATTAAGAGAATGTGGCGTTTTGGATCGTTTATCCATTACAGCTCAAAATGAATTGGTCAATATTATTAGTATCTTGCTAGGACTATCTATTTCCGTTAGCATGAACTATGCAGAGTTCTTAAAAGTCGATACGTTGATGGTTATTGGCTTAGGGTTAGTCGCCTTTATTATGGACTCAGTCGGCGGCGTGCTTTTTGCTAAATTCTTGAATTTATTTAGAAAAGAAAAAATCAATCCCATGATTGGTGCTGCGGGTATTTCCGCTTTCCCAATGTCTAGTCGGGTCATTCAAAAAATGGCTACAGATGAAGACCCACAAAACTTTATTTTAATGCATGCTGCTGGTGCCAACGTTTCAGGACAAATCGCTTCTGTAATTGCTGGTGGCTTACTATTAGCCTTTTTAACATAGGACGGAAAGGAGAACGAATACATGTCTGTTAACATGGAAGATTTAAAAATTGCTTTTGAACTGTTAGGTTTTGGTTGGGGCGGCGTTTTCGTTGTTTTATTTATCATTTATCTAGCGTCTAAATTACTAACAAAATTATTTCCAATTAAAAAATAAAGGAGGTTATTGCTGTGAGCAGCGTATATACAATGAAAAGAATCTGGTTGCAAAAAGATAAAAAAGCTTATCAAGCTTGGCGCGAATTAATGGAAAAAGCCGAATTGCAAACGACAGAAGCACTTGATTACACCGTTGGCATATATGATGACACAGCATTAATCGCCTCTGGCTCGCTTTCAGGCAAAACGATTAAGTGCGTGGCCGTTTGTAAAAAATATCAATCTGAAAATTTGTTAACCCAATTGGTGGTTCATCTACTTGAAAAACTGAGAGAAGAAAACCAATTACACAGTTTTTTGTATACAAAACCAAAAAATGAACAAATTTTTCAGTCGCTAGGCTTTCAAAAAGTGGTTGCGAATCAAGAGGTGCTATTTATGGAGCAAGGCAAACCAGATTTTGCCGATTATCTTGGTTACCTGACACAGCATAAAAAAGCAGGGCCAGCCAGTAGCATTGTCATGAATGCAAATCCTTTTACGAAAGGCCATCAGTACTTAGTCGAAAAAGCAGCCAAAGAAAGTCCGCACGTTTATGTGTTTGTTTTATCTGAAGATAAATCGCTGTTTTCAAAAGAAGCACGTTTCGCAATGGTGCAAAAAGGGGTAGCCCATTTACCCAATGTGACAGTCCTATCTACAGAAGATTACTTAGTTTCGTCTGCGACTTTTCCTACCTATTTTTTGAAAGAAAAAGCGCCATTAGAGGTAGCTGCAATTCAAGCAACGCTTGATGCAACGTTATTTAAAGAAAGAATTGCGCCCATACTTGAAATTCAGCAACGTTATGTGGGAGAAGAGCCTTATTCAGAAGTGACCGATGTCTACAATCAAGCAATGCAACAAGTTTTCGGACAAACGATAACGCTAACCATTGTCCCGCGATTAGCGATTGATGGAGAGCTGATTAGTGCGACGAAAGTTCGCAAAGCGATGGCTGAAGGCGACAAAGAGACACTCAAGAAGTTTTTACCAGCAACAAGTTATCAATACTTAGTAGAACACAAGAAACTAATGAGGTGAAGAAAGTGAAGATTATCAAAAATGCTACTGCAGGGACAGTAGAATCAAGTGATATTATGATTACCGTCCAACCCATTGAATCAACAGAAAATACCATTGAATTAGAAAGTAGTGTCGAAAAACAATTTGGCAATCAAATTCGTCAGGTGATTACGACAACTTTGGAACATTTAGATGTCCAAGGCGTTGCGGTCAAGGCGATTGATAAAGGGGCATTAGATTGTACGATCAAAGCTCGGATGATTACAGTTTTACATCGAGGCGCTGAAAAAGAAACGTATGATTGGAAGGAGTTGGACTCATGGAACGTTTAAGAAGAACAATGATGTTTGTCCCTGGAGCGAACGCAGCAATGCTAAGAGATGCACCTTTGTATGGGGCAGATTCAATCATGTTTGATTTAGAAGATGCAGTTTCATTAAAAGAAAAAGACTCTGCCCGTGTTTTAGTCCATTCTGCTTTGAAAACTTTCGATTATGGCAATATTGAAATTGTTGTTCGGATCAATGCTTTAGATGCCGGTGGCGCAGAAGATATTGAAGCAATGGTCTTAGCTGGTGTCGATGTGATTCGTTTACCAAAAACAGAAACAGCCCAAGATATCATTGATGTCGAGGCAGTCATTACAGAAGTAGAACAGCAAAATGACATTCCCGTAGGAACAACGAAAATGATGGCTGCCATCGAATCGGCTGAAGGCGTTCTAAATGCGCCCGCGATTGCCAAAAGTTCAACTCGCTTGATTGGCATCGCATTAGGCGCCGAAGACTATGTTACCAATATGAAAACACGGCGCCATCCAGATGGCCAAGAACTATTCTTTGCTCGTAGCATGATTTTACATGCCGCTCGAGCAGCTGGGATTGCAGCTATTGATACGGTCTATTCAGATGTAGACAATACGGAAGGCTTTGAAGCCGAAGTTCGTTTGATTAAACAGCTAGGTTTCGATGGGAAATCGGTGATTAACCCTCGTCAAATCCCATTAGTTAATACTATTTATGCGCCAACAGAAAAAGAAATCCAGAATGCTAAGGAAGTAATCTGGGGCATTCGGGAAGCCGAAGCAAAAGGTTCCGGTGTTATCTCCGTAAATGGAAAAATGGTTGATAAACCAATTGTTGAACGAGCTGAACGGGTCATTGCGTTAGCATTGGCGGCTAAATTAATTACCGAGGAGGAAATATAGACATGGTAGTAAATAAAGTAGGCAAAGACATTCCTCAATCTTATGCAGAGCAATACGGCATTTATGAAGGAGAATTAGCACACATTGATGCTTATCAAGAAGCGAGCCGAGCAATTAAACCAGTGAAACCTCGGGAGACAAAACTTTTAGGAAGTATTCGTGAAGCAATTGAAAAAACAGGTTTAAAAGATGGCATGACCATCTCTTTCCATCACCATTTCCGTGAAGGAGACTATGTGATGAATTTAGTTTTAGCCGAGATTGCCGCCATGGGGCTGAAAAACATTTCGATTGCACCTAGTTCAATTGCAAATGTTCATGAACCTTTGATCGAACACATTAAAAATGGAGTAGTCACCAACATTACTTCTTCAGGTTTGAGAGATAAAGTAGGCGCCGCTATTTCAGCAGGTATCATGGAAAATCCTGTGGTGATTCGTTCACATGGTGGCCGGGCACGGGCAGTAGCAGCAGGCGATATCCATATTGATGTAGCTTTCTTAGGTGCACCAAGTTCAGACGCTTATGGAAATGCGAATGGAACCAAAGGAAAAGCTACCTGTGGTTCTCTTGGATATGCGATGGTCGATGCAAAATATGCGGATCAAGTGGTCATCATTACTGACACATTAGTACCATATCCTAATACCCCTATCAGTATTCCACAAACAGATGTTGATTATGTGGTAGAAATTGATGCAATTGGTGATCCAGATGGAATTGCCAAAGGCGCAACACGTTTTACAAAGAATCCCAAAGAATTATTGATTGCTGAATATGCCGCAAAAATAATTACACATTCTCCTTACTACAAAGAAGGCTTCTCATTCCAAACAGGAACAGGTGGCTCTTCACTAGCAGTTACGCGGTTCATGAGAGAACAAATGCTTAAAGATGGTATTAAAGCAAGTTTCGCTTTAGGCGGAATTACGAATGCAATGGTGGAACTTTTGGAAGAAGGCTTAGTAGAAAAAATTATTGACGTCCAAGACTTTGATCATCCATCAGCTATTTCTTTAGGGGAAAATGCCAATCATTATGAAATTGATGCCAATATGTATGCTTCACCGCTTAGCAAAGGGGCGGTTATTAATCAATTAGACACAGCTATTTTATCTGCTTTAGAAGTGGACACAGATTTTAATGTAAATGTCATTACTGGTTCAGATGGTGTTATCCGTGGTGCTTCTGGCGGACATTCCGATACAAGTATGGCTTGTAAAATGAGTCTAGTGATTGCACCACTTGTTCGTGGACGGATTCCAACAATTGTTGAGCAAGTAAATACAGTCGTTACACCAGGTACGAGTGTCGATGTCGTAGTAACAGAAGTCGGCATTGCAATCAATCCAAAAAGAACAGACTTAATTGATTGTTTTAAAACTTTAGATGTTCCTCAGTTTACGTTAGAAGAGTTGAAAGACAAAGCCTACAACATTGTTGGCACCCCGGAACCAATTAAATATGGAGACAAAGTCGTTGCGTTAATTGAATACCGAGATGGTAGTCTAATTGATGTGGTACGCAATGTTTAATGGGGAAAAAGTAACACTTTTAGAGATGTTGGATGCTCGCGAACAAAGAGCTGCCACACAGAAGGAGTTGTTAGAAACAGCACCAGAAGCTAGTCTCTTATCTGCCACAATGAATATTCCTGGAGAAGTGAAAAATTCGCCCACCTTAACGGCTGTTTTTTTAGAAGTAATTGACGAAGTCGAGCAACAATTGCTGGATCAAGTACCGATTGTTAATTTTTACCGGAATGAAAAGACAGGTCCTGAATATTATTTGGCGGTTTCGTTAGCCCCACAAGAATTAAAACAAAGAATGGTCAAAATTGAAGAAACACATCCTTATGGTCGTTTAGTGGACCTAGATGTTTTATGGGGAAATGAAGAACTAAAAAGCCTTCATCGAGGAGATTTAGGCTTGCCACCACGGCGCTGTTTTATTTGCCAAGAAGAGGCGAAAGTCTGTGGACGAAATCGACGTCACAGTCTTGAAGCAATGCAAGAAAAAATAACAGAAATAATTTTGACACGAAAGGAGCAGCCAAGTGAGTAAAAAAATTCGTTTTACAGAAACGGTGCTACGGGATGGACAACAAAGTTTAATTGCAACACGGATGCCAACCTCAGATATGCTGCCGATTATTAAAACAATGGACGAGGCAGGATTTCATGCATTAGAAATGTGGGGCGGGGCAACGTTTGATTCCTGTGTCCGCTATTTAAACGAGGATCCTTGGGAACGTCTTCGCCAAATTCGCAAAGAAGTTAAAAATACCAAACTTCAAATGTTATTACGAGGACAAAATTTACTAGGATATCGTCATTACGCTGATGATGTGGTGCGGGCCTTTGTCGAAAAATCAGTTGAAAATGGGATTGATATTATTCGTATTTTCGATGCCTTGAATGATGTCCGTAATTTACAAACAGCAATTCAAACAACAAAAGAAGCTGGCGGACACTGTCAAGCAGCGATTTCTTATACCACGAGTGAAATTCATACCATCGATTACTTTGTAAAATTAGCCAAAGAATTAAGTCAAACAGGAGCGGATTCCATTTGTATTAAGGATATGGCAGGCGTTTTGACGCCACAAACGGGTTTTGAATTAGTGAGCAAAATGAAAGATGCCATTGATTTACCTTTAGAGGTGCATACGCATGCGACTAGTGGTATTTCTGAGATGACCTATTTAAAAGTTGCTGAAGCAGGTGCGGATATCATCGATACAGCTATCTCTTCTTTCGCTGGCGGTACGAGTCAACCAGCCACAGAATCTGTAGCCATTGCGTTAGAAGATTTAGGCTTTGAAACAGGTTTAAATATGGAAAAAGTAACAGAGATTGCTGACTATTTCAATCCGATTCGTGATCGTTTTAGAAGTGAAGGCATTTTAAACCCTAAAGTTAAAGATACGGAACCGAAAACCTTGATTTATCAAGTGCCTGGTGGTATGTTATCAAACTTATTAAGTCAATTAACGGAGCAAGGTTTACAAGACAAATATGAAGAAGTTTTAGCTGAAGTACCTAAAGTAAGAGCGGATTTAGGGTATCCACCACTAGTTACGCCGCTTTCACAAATGGTCGGAACACAAGCTTTAATGAATGTGATTTCTGGGGAAAGATATTCCTTAATACCGAATGAAATCAAAGATTATGTGCGCGGAGAATATGGCAAATCACCAGCACCTATCGCAGAAGAGATTAAGCAAAAAATCATTGGGGATGAAGAAGTAATTACTTGTCGACCAGCGGATTTATTGAAACCAGAGTTGCATAGTTTAGAAAAGGAAATCCAACAATACGCAAAATCTGAAGAGGATGTCCTATTATATGCGATGTTCCCACAACAAGGAAAAGACTTTTTAGGACGTCGTGAAGATCCTTTTTACGATGTACCGTTACAGAAAGTGACAGTCAAACTTGACTTGCCAGAATAGAACGGGCAAGTGCTCCGCAAATGTATAAAGAAGCAAGGGTTTGAGCGACGATAACGGTTGTTCAAACCCTTGCTTCATCAAATAGAAAAAAGGCAGCCCGTGAAAGGAAGTGACAATGTGTTAGAAGAAGTTCTAGCAATTCATCAAAAAAATATTGGTGTGCTAAGTCTTGAAGCAACAGAAGCGGTATTAAACCATCATGATTTAGCCAAAATGTATACACCTGGTGTCGCAGAATTGAGTTTAATGATTGCCCAAAATCATGAATTAGCGCGCGAGTGGACCATTAGTGGTAAGTTAATTGCGGTTATTACAGATGGGTCAGCTGTTCTGGGTCTCGGCAATATGGGCACGCAAGCGGGCTTGCCAATTGTTGAAGGCAAAGCTTTACTTTATAAAAATTTGGCGGGGGTCGATGCTATTCCTTTAGCACTGGAACAAAAATCAGTTGACGAGATGGTTCAAACAATTGAAAATTTACAAAATAGTTTTGCAGGAATCCATTTAGAAGATATTTCTGCACCAAAATGTTTTGAAATTGAAGAAAAACTTCAACAACGTTTGAACATTCCTGTGTATCATGATGACCAAGAAGGCACAGCCATTGTCGTTTTAGCTGGGCTAATCAACGCAGCCAAAATTAAAGGAAAACCTTTAAATCAATTGCGTGTGGTGATTAACGGAGTTGGTGCTTCTGGTGTAGCGACCGCTAAGTTATGTATTCAAGCGGGAATTACGCATCTTACCTTAGTAGATCGCCAAGGTGTTTTAAGAGAAGAAGACCCGACATTGAATCCTTACCAACGTGCTTTGCTTCGACAGGTAATAAAACCATCAGTAGAAAACAAAGATTTAGCCACCGCTGTCGTCAATCAGGACGTTTTTTTAGGCTTATCAGAAGCGGATGTGCTAACGCCAGCCCTGATTAAATCAATGAACCAAGACCCAATTATCTTTGCTTTAGCAAATCCTAAACCAGAAATTGAACCAGCCCTCGCCCAAGCCAATGGCGTCCGTTTATTAGCAACTGGTTCTTCCAAATATCCGAATCAAGTGAACAACATTTTAGCTTTTCCAGGTCTTTTTAAAGGGTTATTGGCAGCGAAAGGCAGAAAAGTCGATGTCGGTTTGCAAATGACAGTAGCACGAAGCTTGGCCGCTATGATTTCAGAACCCACAGCAGAAAAATTCATACCTAATGTATTTGATGGCGGCGTAGTTGACACGGTTTTTAATGCTGTACTAGACTATATAAAACAAGAAAAGACCACGGCACAGAAGAAGGGACGTAAAAGGCAATGACAAAGCAAGCAAGGAGTAAATTAGCGCAGCAAGCACAATTGGCACTACTCTATGAAGTGACCTGTTTAAATAAACCAGGCTTGGTGGATCCAGTCGATGCAGGCGCCCATCAAGATATGGATGTTTTCACTTTTTTAGAAAGTAGTGTAGTTTTGACTCCTTATTTTGAAGCCTTCGTTCAAGCTGGGACAGAGCTACGTCATTTGCCGATTGAGGCAACATTTCGCGCGATTCGACAAGTTGGTTTAGAAGCAGAACGAGCGATGTTTGAGGCAACAGAAGGGATCAACACACATAAAGGAGCGATTTTTTCTCTAGGTATTTTTTTAGCTATCTGTGGTCGTCTAATGATTTGGGAGACCCCTTGCACCTTACAATTGTTTCAACAAACGCTTCAAACAATGACGCAAGACTTACTGGCCGACTTTGAAAACCTCGCTACGAATGAGCTAGAAAAACTAACTTGGGGTGAACGACTATTTGTTCAGCATGGCTTGACTGGAATCCGTGGTGAGGCGCAACAAGGCTATCCCGCTGTCTTTGAACAGGGAGTGCCTTATTATCAAAAACATCAAGGCACACAACAACAAAAACTCATTGATACGCTCCTTTATTTATCGCTCTATGTTGAGGATACGAATTTGATTAAACGAAGTCAAAATGTCCAAATTTTTGAAATATATCAACCGTTAATCCAGGAATATTTTGCTTTAGGGGGGACACAAACGTTACGGGGAACCCTTTGCTTAGAAAGATTGAATCACTTATTCAAAGAAAAAAATTGGAGTATTGGTGGCAGTGCAGATGCTTTAATTTTGGTGGTGTTTTTAGATAAACTAATGAAATTAAATTGGCTGACCCCTTAATTAAAAAGATAGTTACAACGCTGATTTGGTCAGTTATTTTGACCTTATATGCCTATGGAAAGGTCTCAAGAGAATTCAAGAAAGCGATTGACAAATACCACGAAACACAGTATATTTTATTACGAAATCATTCTTATCAGAGTATACAAATACGATGATAAACAGTTGAAGCGAATCTTGATTTGCTTTTCCTAAACCTGATTCTTTTAGAATCAGGTTTTTGTTTGTCTAAAAGGCGGCATTCGTTCAAAAACGGCTGTCGCCTTTTTTTATGAAATTTTTTTAATATAAAAAAATTCATAAAAAAAATCTTAAAAACAGAAAAAATTGTTATAGATTAGAGTCATTTTTTTGATGTAAAGTTTTTATGACTTACAGCCATAAAATTGATAAAAACAGTCAAAGAAGCAGAAAAAATAATAGTGGAATTTCTCAAAAAAATAAAAAAATTTTCCGTTATTTAATTATCGATTTATCAAACGATAAGTTATAATAAAATAATTTATTTATCTTTAATGATTGGGGAGAAACGTATAAACTTCCTCATTTTCCTCTCATTGTATAATAACTCACTAATGAATTAGTGAGTTTTTTAACATATTTAGGATGCTTGTTATCAAATGAATTTTTATATAAAAATTCACAGCATTATATTTTGAAAAGCTGAGGAAATGTACTAAACTGCAGGTGTTAAATCCATTTAAATCGCTAAAGGGGGAGATGAACAACTAGGGGAAGCTAATGATTTTGGTATTTATCGTTTATTTTAAAGAAAAGAGGGACGATCAGATGAAAAAGAAAATTGTTGAGGATTTTAATCGGAAAAGTCAGCATAAAAAATGGACAAAACGCAAGATGCTTAATTTAGCAATATCAAGTGGTTTATTATTTACGTCATTAGCAATCCCTGTAAGTATAGCTGTTACCTCTGGCACAATCAGTGCATCAGCAGCGGTCTTGGATATCGAACTATTATCAAATGTTACGTCAAATAATGACAGTGGCACTTCAACGAGTAATCGTTGGACAGCCGCAAACCAAAATCAACCAGTTAATTTCACGGTTTCTGGTGGCGCTTTAGCAGATGCTTCCGCTGTGTTTAGTGGACAAAAACAAGCGGTGTTAGTGGTTCCTCCTGAGTTAAGAGGAAATGTAGCTGCAGCAGGCAGCGCAGCAATCAATACCAACGTTACGATTGATCTTTCAAAAGTTACTTTTTTGACTGCCGTTTTGAATGCAGCCAATGATTTAACCAATGTCATTACTCAAATTACCAGTGGGGCTTTAGGGAATTTAACTGGTGTTGATATTGATTTGACGGAAGTGAATCGTCAGTTGGAATTAGTGAATAACATTGAAAACTTAGGTGCTGCTTCATTTACAGCTCCAGAAACGTTAGCAGCTGATGGCTCATACATTAGCGCACCAATTAGTGATGGTTTAGGGTTAGTTTTAGCCCAAAATGTTTCAAACATCTTACAAGATTTGAATGCGGCAGTTCAAGCTTTGGAGGCAAAAGGAACCAGTATCCCAAGTAATCTTGTCGCCGCAGCTATAAATGCAGCCTTGCTTCCTGTCAAAGGCACGGTGAACGTGGCTGTTTCAGGTGCTTTGCCTTTATTAGCGGTTGGTGGTTCAGGCGTAAATGAGTTAGTGGATGCTTCTTTACTAGGCGCAACCACGGTTACTTTACCAACTACCGTTTCAACACCTCAAAATTTATCCAATAATTTAGATGCTCGTTTTGTAGGAACAGTCGTTCAAACAGATCTTTTAGACGTTAATTTATTAGCAACAGCAGACGGTGTATCCAACATTTATTTTGCTGCAGGTACTACTAGTGAAGTAACCGCACCTACCGTAACAGGAGTAACAGGCAATTCAACAGCAGGTTACGAAGTTAAAGGAACTGCCGACGCCAATGCCACGGTTGAAATCCGAAATGCAGGAGGTGCCGTGATAGGTACAGGTACTGCTGATGGGACAGGGGCATTTACAGTTACCATTCCCGCAGGTGAAGCAGGCGCCAATGAAACGTTAACCGCCGTAGCGAAAAACGCCAGCGGTACAGAAAGTACGCCAACAACGTTCCAAACACCAGCGGATGAAGCAACCGTAACCGCACCAACAATCACAGGAGTGACAGGTAATTCAACGGCAGGTTACGAAGTTAAAGGAACTGCCGATGCCAATGCCACGGTTGAAATCCGAAATGCAGGAGGCACCGTAATAGGCACAGGTACCGCTGATGGGACAGGAGCGTTTACAGTTACCATTCCCGCAGGTGAAGCAGGTGCCAATGAAACGTTAACCGCCGTAGCGAAAAACGCCAGCGGTACAGAAAGTACGCCAACAACGTTCCAAACACCAGCGGATGAGACAACCGTAACCGCACCAACAATCACAGGAGTGACAGGTAATTCAACGGCAGGTTACGAGGTTAAAGGAACTGCTGATGCCAATGCCACGGTTGAGATCCGAAATGTAGGAGGCACCGTAATAGGTACAGGTACCGCTGATGGGACAGGGGCATTTACAGTTACCGTTCCCGCAGGTGAAGCAGGCGCCAATGAAACGTTAACCGCCGTAGCGAAAAACGCCAGCGGTACAGAAAGTACGCCAACAACGTTCCAAACGCCAGCGGATCCTAATACGCCCGTGGCGACGCCAATTGTTGAGACTGTAACAGGTAGTACAACAAAAGGCTATGAGGTCAAAGGGACTGCTGAAGTTGGCACCACCATTGAGGTTCGCGATGCAGCTGGCACGGTCCTTGGTACTGCAACAACTGGAACTGATGGAAAATATACAGTGACTTTAGCTCCAGGAACAGCAACAGCAAATCAAACGCTGAGCGTTGTAGCGAAAAACGCTAGTGGCACGGAAAGTCAACCAGCAACGGCGACAACACCAGCTGATGTCACTGCACCAACAGTTGATAACATCACAGGTAACTCTGGTTCGGGTTATGAAATTACAGGAACAGCAGACCCTAACACAACAATCGAAGTTCGTGATCCAGCTGGGGCAGTCATTGGTACAGGTACCTCTGATGCGAATGGTGATTTTACTGTCACACTACCAACGGGAACGACCAATCCTGGGGATACGTTAACAGTGATTGGAAAGGATAACGCGGGAAATGAAAGTCAACCGACTGAAGTCCTTGTTCCTTCTGATGCCACGGTTACAGCACCAACTGTAACAGGAGTAACAGGTAATTCAGTTGCTGGTTATCAGGTGACAGGCACCGCTGATCCGAATGCTACCATCGAAATTCGTGATGCAGATGGGAACGTGATTGCAACAGGGACTGCCGATGGGACTGGTTCCTTTGCTGTGAACCTTCCAGCTGGGACGGCAAATGCGAATGAAACATTGACAGCGTTAGCCAAAGATCCTGCTGGCAATACAAGTACACCGACAACCTTCCAAACACCAGCAGATGAAGTAGTGGCACCGCCAAGTGTCGACAAAGTAACCGGGAATACAACACAAGGATATCAAGTGACAGGTACCGCTGAACTTGGCACCACCATTGAAGTTCGTGCAACAGACGGAACAGTTTTAGGCACCGCAACAACTGGACCGACTGGCCAATATACTGTGACGTTAGCTTCAGGAAAAGCAACAGCGAAACAAACAGTGAATGTAGTTGCTAAAAATGATACTGGACTTGAGAGTCAACCAACTACAGCTATGACACCCGCTGATGTTACCACACCAACAATTGGTGACATTACTGGAGATTCAACAACTGGTTATGAAATCACTGGGACGGCGGACCCTAATACCACCATTGAAGTACGTAACCCAGATGGAACAATTATTGGTACAACGACAACGGATGATCAAGGAAACTTTACTGTGGACCTTCCAGCGGGAGCCGCTAATCCTGGTGATACATTAACAGTTGTTGGAAAAGACGGTGACGGCAATGAAAGTCAACCAACGGAAGTGACGGTCCCTGAAGATGCAACCGTGGCAGCACCGACTGTGACGAATGTCACAGGAACAACTGCTACTGGGTATCAAGTAACTGGCACGGCAGAGCCAAATGTCACCATTGAGATTCACAATGAAGCAGGTTTAGTTATTGCTACGGGAACGACTGATGGTGCTGGCGCCTTTACAATCACTCTTCCGACGGGCACAGCAATAGCCAACGAAGCCTTAACTGCCATTGCAAAAGATGCTGCTGGGAAAGAAAGTAATCCGACTGCTTTCAAAACACCTGCTGATCCAGATGCACCAGTCGCGACACCTACTGTTGACAAAATCACTGGTAGCACGACAAAAGGCTATCAAGTAGTAGGAGCAGCAGAAGTTGGTACAACAGTCGAGGTGCGTGACGCCGATGGCACAGTCCTTGGCATGGAAACTACTGGAACTGATGGCAAATACACAGTGACTTTAGAGCCAGGGAAGGCCTCAGCTAACGAAACAATAACTGTCGTAGCGAAAAATGCAACAGGGAAAGAAAGTCAGCCGGCTACAGCAACTACACCAGCCGACTTAGCCACACCAACCATTGATTCTATTACCGGAAATTCTAGTAAAGGTTACGAAATCACTGGAACGGCGGAGCCAAAAACCACTATTGATGTCCGTGACGCAGACGGAACCATCATTGCTGCTACAACTGCTAACGAAACCGGCCAATATACGGTGACTCTACCAGCTGGCGTAGTGACACCAGGAGAAACGATTACGATTATTAGCAAAGATGGCGCAGGTAATGAAAGTCAACCAGCTACAGCCGTTATTCCAGCGGATGTTGTTTTAGCGGCGCCAACTATTACGAAGGTTGAAGGAAACAAAGCCAATGGCTATACAGTCACTGGAACTGCTGATCCAAATGTCACGGTTCAATTTTACAATAGCAGTGAACAATTATTGGCAAGTGGCAATACAACTACTGGAGGCACCTTCTCCGTTCATATTGCAGCAGGGTTAGCAACAGAAAAAGAAACGTTAACCGCACTAACCACAGATACACAAGGAAATGTGAGTCCTAAAACCACATTTATGACGCCAGCCGATATTACGGGAGAACCAGAAATTAAAATTGCGGCACCAACTGTTTCTTCAGTTTTAGGAACGTCTAAAGCCGGCTACCTCATCAAAGGAACAGCTGAACCAAACCGAATCATTCAAATTAGTAACCGACTATTAAGAAGTGTGATTGCTGTAGGTGCCACCGATGCTGAAGGCAACTTCGCTATCCAATTAACAGCGGGACAAGCGACTGCTCAACAAAGTTTACTTGCGACAGCTACCGATGGCGCAGGACATTACAGTACGGCTACAACCTTCATGACGCCAGCCGACCCAACAAATCCTGGAGGAGGCAATGGTAACACTGGCGGAAATAACGGCAATACAGGCGGCAACACAGGAAACAATGGCGCAACTGGCGGGAATAATGGGAATGGTTCAAACACAGGTTCAAATCCAAATGGAGGTTCTGGTTTAGGCACAACAGGTTCTGGCTTAGGTTCACTAGGCAATGGCATCGGTACAAATGGTAGTGGCTACAATCCGAAACTAAGTACCATCAGTTATGGCACTGGAAATCACGGGAAAACAGGCTTCTTACCTAGCACAGGTGAAAAAGAGTCTTCAGCCGTGACAACAAGTTTGTTTGGCGCCTTTGTCGCACTCCTTGCGAGCATGGGAATCATCAAACGCAAACGTAAAAACTAGCTCTCTCCTTTAATTCCTATAGATGAGAAAACGTATTGTTGAGAATTCCCCACTCAATGATACGTTTTCTCGTTCCCTTTAATGAAGAAAAATTGCCAAATAGAATAAAATGTGCTATTCTATTTTCAGAAAATCGAAGGAACAAGCAGTGAAAGTGCTAAATCCAACCTGAATTTTTTAATGCAGGAGGAGTGGGCGCTTTTTTTGTTGTTATGAAGAAAGGAAGCTAATTATGCAATCAGCTACAATGGAATTTGATACAATTGCGGCGATTTCTACGCCGCCAGGTGAAGGTGCGATTAGTATTGTTCGTTTAAGTGGCGAGCAAGCAGTTGCTATTGCAAACAAAGTTTATCGGTCAGGCACTAAAGATTTAGCTAAAGTCCCCACGCACACGATTCATTATGGTCATATTGTTGATCCGCAAAACGATCAATTGATTGATGAAGTCATGCTTTCTGTGATGCGGGCACCGAAAACATTTACTCGAGAAGATGTGGTAGAAATTAACTGTCATGGCGGCATTGTCGTGGTGAACCAATTATTGCAATTACTGTTACGTGAAGGCGCACGAATGGCAGAACCTGGGGAATTTACAAAACGTGCTTTTCTAAATGGCCGAATGGATCTTTCACAAGCAGAAGCAGTGATGGACTTAATCCGTGCTAAAACAGATAAAGCGATGAATGTTGCATTGAATCAATTGGATGGTAACTTGTCGGCGTTAATTCGTTCATTAAGACAAGAAATTTTAAATACTTTAGCACAAGTAGAAGTTAATATCGATTATCCAGAGTATGATGATGTCGAAGAATTAACCACGAAATTACTTTTAGAAAAAGCCGAATTTGTGAAAGCGCAGATTCAACAATTATTAACGACCGCTAAACAAGGGAAAATTTTGCGAGAAGGTCTAAGTACAGCAATTATTGGCCGACCAAATGTCGGGAAATCCAGTTTGTTAAACCATCTGTTACGAGAAGAAAAAGCTATCGTTACAGATATTGCTGGAACGACACGTGATGTCATTGAAGAATACGTTAACGTTCGCGGCGTTCCTTTAAAATTAATTGATACAGCGGGGATTCGCGAAACAGAAGACATTGTGGAACGAATTGGTGTCGAACGTAGCCGCAAAGCGTTAGCAGATTCGGATTTAATTTTGTTAGTCTTAAATCAAAGCGAAGAATTGACGGAGGAAGATCGTCAACTGTTGGAAGCAACGAAAGGCTTAAAACGCGTTATTCTTTTAAATAAAATGGACTTACCGACAAAACTAGATCCTAACGAATTACAAGAATTAGTCCCTGCAGAAGAAATTTTATCCGTTTCGGTGTTGTCAAACACAGGCTTAGACCAGTTAGAAGCGAAAATTGCTGATCTTTTCTTTGGCGGCCAAACAGGCGAAAAAGATGCTACCTATATTTCTAATACACGTCATATTGCTTTGCTGGATCAAGCAGCGCTTTCGTTACAAGAAGTGATTAACGGCATCGAAGCAGGTATGCCAGTCGATTTAGTTCAAATTGATATGACCCGTTGTTGGGATTATTTAGGGGAAATCGTCGGCGATAGTGTCCAAGATGAATTAATTACACAGTTATTTAGTCAATTTTGTTTAGGAAAATAAGACAAGAGAGGAATTTTTTATGAATCAATATCAAGCAGAATCATATGATGTTATTGTCGTCGGTGCTGGACATGCTGGCTCTGAAGCAGCCTTAGCAGCCGCACGAATGGGCGTTAAAACGTTACTTTTAACGATTAATTTAGATATGGTTGCTTTTATGCCATGTAACCCTTCTGTTGGTGGACCTGCCAAAGGAGTCGTTGTCCGAGAAATCGATGCATTAGGCGGCGAAATGGGTAAAAACATTGATAAAACCTACATCCAAATGCGGATGCTAAATACTGGTAAAGGTCCAGCAGTGCGTGCGTTGCGCGCGCAAGCTGACAAACATGCCTATGCGACAGAAATGAAACATACCATTGAAAAAGAAGAAAATTTAACCCTTCGTCAAGGGATTGTTGAAGAATTAATCGTGGAAGATGGCGTTTGTCGTGGTGTTGTAACTTCAACAGGTGCCGCATACCGTAGTCAAGCAGTGGTGATTACTGCCGGTACTGCCTTGCGTGGCGAAATTATTATTGGTGAATTAAAATATTCATCAGGACCAAACAATTCGCAACCTTCCGTTGGTTTAGCCAATCATTTAAAAGAATTAGGTTTAGAAATCGATCGCTTTAAAACAGGAACGCCGCCGCGAGTAAAATCAAGTACGATTGATTATTCTGTGACAGAGGAACAACCAGGCGATAAAGAACCCAACCACTTTAGTTACAGCACGCCAGATAGTGCCTACAATCAAAACCAAGAACCTTGTTGGTTAACTTATACGAATGAAACAACGCATGAAATTATTCAAAAAAATCTACACCGCGCCCCAATGTTTACTGGGATTGTGGAAGGTGTGGGCGCTCGGTATTGCCCATCCATCGAGGACAAAATTGTTCGTTTTGCAGACAAACCAAGACACCAATTGTTCTTGGAACCAGAAGGGTTGAATACCGAAGAAGTTTACGTCCAAGGCTTATCTACTTCTTTACCAGAAGATGTCCAAACAGAAATGCTTCATTCTATTGAAGGATTAGAAAAAGTAGAAATGATGCGTACAGGTTACGCCATTGAATACGATGTGGTAGTCCCTCACCAATTACGCCCAACATTAGAAACAAAGGTCATTGAAAATCTTTATACAGCAGGTCAAACGAACGGAACTAGTGGCTACGAAGAAGCTGCTGGTCAAGGCTTGATGGCAGGAATTAATGCTGCATTGAAAATTCAAGGCAAAGAGCCTCTTGTTTTAAAACGTAGTGATGGCTATATTGGCGTCATGATTGACGATTTAGTTACAAAAGGCACTAACGAACCTTATCGCTTATTAACGTCACGTGCGGAGTATCGTTTGATTTTAAGACATGACAATGCGGACTTACGTTTAACAGAAATGGGTCATGAAATTGGCTTAGTCAAAGAAGAACAATATGCCGCCTATCTAGTCAAAAAAGCGGCTGTTGAAGCGGAAATTGCCCGCTTAGGCAAACATCGGATTAAACCAACCAAAGAAGTGCAAGCATTTTTGGAAACCAAAGGCGCTGCTGGCTTAAAAGATGGTATTTTAGCTAGAGATTTTCTGAAACGCCCAGAAATCAGTTATCAAGAAGTCGCTCAATTTATCCCCGCACCTGAAGAGGCACTCGATCCGAAAGTGATTGAACAAGTAGAAATTCAAATCAAGTACGAAGGCTACATTAAAAAAGCCATGGAAAAAGTTGAGAAACTAAAACGCATGGAAGCAAAACGCATTCCAGAAAACATCGATTACCAAGCGATTAACGGCTTGGCTACAGAAGCAAAACAAAAACTACAAAAAATCCAACCAGAAACGATTGCCCAAGCAAGCCGTATCAGCGGTGTGAACCCCGCTGACATTAGCATTTTGATGGTCTACATCGAACAAGGAAAAATCGCGAAAGTGCAAGGATAATAAGTGAAAAAAGAAAGTTGCTATTTAAATGGTGTAGTTAAACTCAAAAATTAATTTTTTTGATTTAACTTTTAAATGCACTAGCATAGCAGCTTTCTTTTTGTATGGATGAGTTTTATTGTAGTTAATTTAGTTTGAATAGAAAAAATAAACAAGCTAACTCATAGAAATAATTATATTTTTAACATATATTAGAATGTTCTTGATTTATATTAGTGGAAAAAGTAACATATAAGTGATCACAATTATCTGAACAAAAATAAAAGTCAGGGGAGAGAAGTTTTGTGTTGAGTAAAAAATGGTATATGGGGATATCTTTATTATTATTGATTAGTTTGACTGCATGTGCATCTAATAGTGAAAGTACTGGTTCAAAAAAAAGTTCAGAAGAACCGATAAAAGTGACAAACAGTTCGAGTGATTCGCAGAAAACAGAAGATTCATTGCCAAAAATAATGAATAAATTAGCAGCTAATGGCCAGTCGGTTGATGAAATCTATGTAACGGGAGATATAACTGTGGGGAATGATGCCACAGTAAAACCTGGTATTTATGATTTAGAAGTTACTGGTGGACGTGGTAATTTCACAGGAACTAGAAAAGATATTAACGGATTATTTTTTAATTGGGTCTTGGGTACACCTGATTCAGGTGCAGATTATGCTTCAAAAGTAAGATTAATTTTATTTGATGGTGATGTGTTAAGTTTTAGAAATATATCTAAAATCAAACTAAATGCTGTACCAGAAAAAGTTACAGAAGCTACAGAGTTAGGTATTGGCGAATATATAGTGGGAAGAGATGTACCTGCTGGAAAATACAAATTGAGTACAAACATGGAAATGGATCCACAGTTTGCTAATTTGGGTTGGGATTTAGATATATATAATGATAATGAAGGAAATTCTAGGTCGCAAAATTTTAATCCTGGGAATCAAGATGTAGCAATTGAGTTAAAAGAGGGAGAAATTATTTCTACTTCTTTCTACAACTCTAAACATGATGTACCGACCGACACAGCAAAATTAATTTTAACAGCAGTATAAAGTTGGAATATTTGGAAATAGCTACTTATAACTCAGTTTAGTCTACATCGAACAAGGAAAAATCGCGAAAGTGCAAGGATAATAAAAATTTGAAGCAGTTGCTTCTTCACGGATGATTGATTGTGAAGAAGCAACTGCTTTTTTGTTTTGAATTAGTCTACTTTTTTTTCTAAACTGCAAAAAAAGACTGTCTTAAATAATTTCACAAACTGACCTATACTGAAAGCGCAAACAAATGATAGGAGTGGAACAAATGACAGATTGGTTAGGAATTAAAGGAAAAGTAGTGATTGTTACAGGAGGCTCATCTGGTATTGGTCGCAGCATTGTTGAAAGCTTGTTAGCGCAAGAGGTCTATGTCGCTAATTTTGATATTTCAGCATCAGAAACGCAACATGAGCATTTACTCTTTGTGAAAGTCGATGTAACTTCTCGAGCAGAAGTAGAAGCGGGTGTCGCTCAAGTGGTGGAAAAATTTGGAACCGTAGATGGCCTAGTAAATAATGCCGGAATCAATATTCCTCGTCTATTGGTGGATAAAAATCATCCTCATGGGCCTTATGAATTATCGGATGAGGTATTCGACAAAATTGTAGCCATCAATCAAAAAGGGCTCTACCTAATGAGCCAAGCAGTGGGCCGGATTCTTGTACAAAAACAAGCAGGTGTCATTATTAATATGTCTTCAGAAGCTGGATTAGAAGGCTCCGAAGGGCAAAGCGCCTACGCTGCAACGAAAGCAGCGGTCAGCAGTTATACACGTTCATGGGCTAAAGAGTTAGGAAAATCAAACGTCCGTGTCGTGGGGATTGCGCCAGGCATTATGGAAGAAACGGGCTTGCGCACTTTAGCATACGAAGAAGCATTGGCTTATACACGAAACATTTCTGTGGAGCAATTGCGAGCAGGTTATTCAAAAACAAGTACGATTCCATTAGGTCGTAGCGGAAAACTCCATGAAGTCGCTGACTTAGTATGCTATTATTTATCAGACCGTTCAAGCTATATTACAGGCATCACCACAAACGTAGCTGGAGGTAAAACAAGAGGATAGAGGTGGGAAAACTAAATGACGCTAGTAAATAGATGGTACCAAGTAATAAAATTACTAGTTGATCACAAAGGAATGAGCTTACAGGAATTGCAAGAAAAATTAGCCGCAAGTCCTCAAACAGTTCGTAAAAACATTGATACATTGAATGATGAATTAATCGGTATCGCCCAAATTATTCAGAAGGAAAATCTCTTTCAGTTAGAAATCAATAACTTTGAAGGTTTTGAAGAGGTTTTGTCTGGACGGCTAAAAAGGGAATCTGATTTTAATTCTTCAAGCAAGCGTGTTTCCTACATTATCAAACGATTAATAGAAGAAGATCAATTTATTTCAACTTATGATTTATCCGAAGAACTCGCCGTTAGTCGCGGCACAGTTAATAAAGACATTAAGCGCATGAAAGAGCTGATTGCTCCTTGGCAGGTTGCGGTTGTAGGTACGCCAAACCGTGGCATTCATTTAGAAGGAAAAGAGTTTGATTTACGCTTACTTCATGTGAATTACGTCCAAGAATATTTTGAAGAACAGTTTCTTCATGAAACTACCAAACAAATGATACAAAAAATAATCAAAGAAACAAGACTAGCAAAACAAGATAGTTTTCTTTTACGAAGAGTGGTTTCAATTGTTTTGCAGCGTGTTTTAGCTGGAAAACTCATTACGGAACTACCACCAGAATATGTTGATTATGTTCGTCATAACGAGCAGATTGAAGAACTGATGTATCACTTGGAAATAACCTATAATGTAACGTTAAGCCAATGGGAACGTTCCTTTATCAGCTTTCCTTTTAACATCAACACAAACCATATTCGTAATTCTTTATTGGCTGATGAAGGACTCTTAGCTGACTATTTTCAAAAAATGATGAAAAAAATTCATCATTCAGTTGTTGTTGAATTTGATGAGGACTTCTTGTTTTCAGAAATGAAAGATCATTTAAGAAACGTGATGAATCGACTCGTTTTTCATGTGGAGTGTCACGATTTATTTTACGGAGAAATTGAACGACAATATCCTTTGGCCTATGAATTAGCCAAGATTGGCTTGCAAGAATTGGGCCGTTTGTTAAATCGTTGTGTGCCGACGGTTGAATTTGGGTATCTCGCTTTGTATTTTGAACTAGCATTGAGAGGGAACTATGAAGCGGGAGCCAAAAAAGAAATCGCTGTAATCTGCAGTACAGGTCATGGAACGGCCTTGATCATTCAGCGGCAATTGGAAAAAGTTTTGGGTCCAGACGTCCAGATTGCCCATTTTTCTGAAGAAGAGGCAGAGAGAAGAGAATTGAATCAATATTTTGCTATTTTTACAACCATTCCCTTAAAAAATATTCGACCACAAACACCGATGATCCATTTAACTAATTTATTTAACGATACTTGGCTCAGAAATGAGTGGCAGAGAGCAAAAGAAATTCGTTCCGTGGAATCTCAAAATATTCATATGACCTATCAATTATTAGAGAATACTCAAGGTTACCGAGCGAATATCCAGAAAATGATTGCTGATTTAGAAGCAGAAAAATTAGTAGATCCCCAATTTATCGAACGAATTTTTACTAGAGAAGATCAACAAACAACTATTTTTGAATCGGGGATTGCCTTTCCCCATACAATTAATCAAGCCTTACCAACGATTATTTTATCGATTGGGGTTTTTGAAGAATCACTGGTTACACCAGAAGGTAAAGTTGATGTTATTTTGCTGTTGGGTATTCCAGAAGAGCTGACTGCCACTGTTGAAGCAGAGTTACTACAACTATATGACCGCTTGTTTACAATCGCAGGAGACGAACGTTTACGTAATGAGTTACGGAAGCAACGAGATGTTTTAGCGGTTAAAGAGTGGATGCAAAGGAAGGGGATTATCATATGAGTTTTATCTACGTATTCGGGGCGCTTTTTTTAACAGCTTACTTCGTTCAGATAGCTATGGGAATGAAACAGATTAAACACTTTAATCAAAACTACCAAGAATTGCGACAATTAGGGAAAGTCGCGATTGGTCGACGTGCAGGGAAGTTAAAAGCAGGCACGATTATCTTGTTTGCTGTGGATTCGCAAGGGAAAATCTTAGCCGCTAGAAAGATGCAAGGTGTCACCGTTCTAGCTAAATTTCATCCCTTACCTCAGTATGTGAACGAGGATATTCATTATATGGATCATTACCATCCACTCGTACAAAAAGAAAATAAATTAACCCAACAAGCGATGGAAAATGCACGAGAAATTTACTTACGTGTTGAGCTTGGCAATTATCAAGAAACACAACCATTAACGCCGCTTAATGGAGCCAAAATTCAATGGCAATTATGGAAAAATAAAGTACAAACAAAATTGAAAGGAAGTGTCGAGTAATGTCTTATATTACAAAATTTGCGGAAGGATTTATGCACCTTTTCCAAACAGGAGCAGAAACATTTATTTCTTGGATGACAGGCATCGTACCTGTTGTTTTGATGTTAATGGTAGCTATGAATACTTTAATTGCTTTTCTAGGAGAAGAAAGAGTAACCAAAGTAGCCAAACTTTCTGCCAAAAATCCTGTTACGCGGTATTTAGTGTTGCCTTTTTTATCCGCTTTTATGTTAGGCAATCCAATGTCCTTTACGATGGCTCGATTTTTACCAGAATACTATAAACCTAGCTATTATGCTGCACAAGCGCAATTTTGTCATACCAGTAATGGAGTTTTCCCTCATATTAATCCTGGTGAATTGTTCGTTTGGTTAGGGATTGCGCAAGGGATTGATACGTTAGGACTAAATTCGATGGACCTAGCGATTCGCTATATGTTTGTAGGGATATTAATGAATTTTATTGGCGGTTGGGTTACCGATTTCACTACCGCCTATGTTTGCAAACAACAAGGAATTACCCTTAGTAAAACAGTAGAGATTGCTGTGGATTAGAAAGGAGCAAGGTGAGATGACGTACAATAGTATTAAGGTAGTTAAAGGAAATGGCGGTTATGGTGGGCCCTTAGTGATTACACCGACAGAAGAAAAACATAAATTTATTTACATTACAGGTGGCGGCGAGAAACCCGCAATTGTTGATAAAATCGTAGATTTGACAGGAATGGAAGCGGTCAATGGTTTTAAGACATCGATTCCAGATGATGAAATCGCATTAGCCATTATTGATTGTGGAGGCACTCTTCGTTGCGGAATTTATCCTAAAAAAGGAATTCCTACTATTAACGTTGTTCCAACTGGCAAAAGTGGTCCCTTAGCACAATACATTAATGAGACAATTTATGTTTCCGCTGTAGGCCCGAAACAGATTACATTGACATCAGAAGAAGCTTCTGCTGATACAGAAAAGCCCACCTCGAAAAAAACAGAATTTAAATATGATACAAGTAAAAAAATTACTGAACAAAAAGCGGAACAACAAAGTTTTGTTGCGAAAATTGGTATGGGTGCAGGAAAAGTTGTAGCGACATTCAACCAATCAGCCCGTGAAGGCGTACAAACGATGATCAACACAGTGATTCCGTTTATGGCATTTGTTTCTTTATTAATTGGTGTGATTCAAGGTTCAGGAATTGGTGAATTTTTTGCCAATATCATGGCGCCGTTGGCAGGAAACATTGTGGGGTTAACAATTATTGGTTTTATTTGTTCTCTGCCGTTTCTTTCTCCTCTATTAGGTCCTGGAGCAGTAATCAGCCAAGTAATTGGTACGTTAATTGGTGTGGAAATTGGGAAAGGCAACATTCCGCCACAACTAGCTCTACCAGCATTGTTTGCTATTAATACACAAAACGCGTGCGACTTTATTCCCGTGGGCTTAGGCTTGGAAGAAGCTGAAGCCGAAACCGTTGAAGTCGGGGTCCCTTCTGTTTTATATTCTCGTTTCTTAAATGGTGCCCCTCGAGTACTAGTTGCTTGGTTAGCAAGTTTTGGATTGTATAGTTAAAAAATTTTTTTGGAGGATGGGAAATGTCAGTATTTACAACAAAGGTTCAGTCTATTGGACCAGAAGCCGAATTATTTAAAGAAGAAAAAATGGTCATCTTATTTGGAAAAGATGCACCAGATGCTTTAGCAGATTATTGTTATAACATTGAGGTTCAGCCAGTCACAGAAGCGATTACGGACAAGCAAACGTTAGTGATTGATGAACAAACTTACCAGATTACCGCTGTAGGCGAGGTAGTATTAACTAATTTAGACACATTGGGTCACATTACTATTAAATTTGATGGCGCAACAACACCTGAATTACCAGGTACATTATATGTTGAAGAAAAAGCTATTCCTGAAATAACTGTTGGTACAACAATCACTATTCTATAATTATCGTTTAAGGGAGGAACGTAAAAGATGGAATTTATGCTAGATACAATTAATCTTGAGGCTATTCGAAAGTATCAGAAAATTTTACCACTGGCAGGCGTAACGTCTAATCCTAGTATTGTTAAGCAAGCAGGAAAAATTGACTTCTTTGCGCAGATGAAAGAAATAAAAAAAACGATTGGACAAGCGAGTTTGCACGTCCAAGTGGTCGGTCAAACGACAGAAGAGATGCTAGAAGATGCCCAAACCATTGTACAACAATTAGGCCAAGAAACATTCATTAAAATCCCAGTCAATGAAGCAGGCTTGGCAGCCATCAAACAACTAAAGCAGGCAAATTATCGGATAACAGCAACCGCTATTTATACAGAATTTCAAGGTTATCTAGCGATTGCGGCAGGTGCAGATTATTTAGCGCCGTATTATAATAGGATGGAGAATTTAACAATTGATTCTCAAAAGGTTATTGAGCATTTAGCTGCAGAAATTAAACGGACGAACGCAAAGAGTAAGATCTTAGCTGCTAGTTTTAAAAACGTGGCACAAATTAATCAAGCCTGTCAAATGGGGGCGCAAGCGGTCACTATCGCACCAGAACTCGTGACACAAGGCTTGGCAATGCCCGCCATTCAAAAAGCAGTAACTGATTTTCAGGAAGATTGGGTTGCTGTTTTTGGAGTAGAAACGGTAAACGAATTAGCATAAAAAGAATGAGAAGAAAAAGCGGCCATTTTTCTTCTCGTTCTTTTTTTGTTTCACATGAAACATCTACGATTATTCACTTGCTTAAAAATTAGACAATTTTCTTTATTTGTCAAAGAATTTCTTAAAAAAAAGGGTTATCTTTTGGGTATTTTTTTTGGTAGCAGTATGATGAGGGTATCAAATGATAGGAGGAAACGAGAATGAGATACACAAATGGAAATTATGAAGCATTTGCTCGACCAAGAAAACCAAAAGGTGTAGATGACAAGAGTGCCTATATCGTTGGTGGTGGCCTAGCAGGTTTAGCAACGGCTGTTTTCTTAATTCGTGACGGTCAAATGAAGGGCGAAAATATTCACATTTTTGAAGAACTCACGCTGTCTGGCGGTTCTTTAGATGGTAAATTTATTCCCCATGATGGCTTTGTCACTCGCGGCGGACGCGAAATGGAAAACCATTTCGAGTGTTTGTGGGATCTATTTCGTTCGGTACCATCATTAGAAGTAGAAGATGCCTCTGTCCTAGATGAGTTTTACCGTTTAGATTTAGATGATCCGAATTCTTCAAATTGCCGCATTATTCATAACCGTGGCGAACGTGTCCCAGACGATGGACAATTTACTTTATCCAAAAAAGCACAAAAAGAAATCGTTGATTTATTTATGACTTCTGAAGATCAATTAATTGGCAAAAAAATTGAAGATGTTTTCGGCGAAGAATTTTTTGAATCCAACTTTTGGATCTATTGGTGTTCAATGTTTGCTTTTGAAAAATGGCACTCTGCCATTGAAATGCGCCGTTACATCATGCGCTTTATCCACCACATCAAAGGTTTGCCTGACTTTACAGCCTTGAAGTTTACCAAATACAATCAATACGAATCGTTAGTGAAACCATTACTAAGCTTTTTAACCAATCAAGGGGTAGACTTTCAATATGAAACAACGATCAATGATATCCAAGTCGACATCAAAGGAGCTACTAAAGTTGCTCGGCGATTATTGCTGACACAAGCGGGCAAAACCAAAGAACTTCCTTTAACTGAAAATGATTTAGTCTTCGTAACGAATGGCTCAATTACTGAAAGTTCGACGCAAGGAGATCATCATACACCAGCACCAATTACTCATGAACTAGGGGGAAGTTGGAATCTCTGGAAAAACTTAGCAAAACAATCCCCAGAATTTGGGCACCCAGAAGTTTTCTGTGAAAATTTACCAGATGAAAGTTGGTTTGTCTCAGCAACGATTACGTGGGAAAATTTCGATATTGAACCGTATCTTTCTCGGTTAACACATCGTAAATTACGCACAGGAAAAATTGTCACAGGTGGTATTATTACTATCAAAGATTCTAATTGGATGATGAGTTTCGCTATGCATAGACAACCGCATTTTAAAGAACAAAATGATCAACAATCTATAACTTGGGTATATGGATTACTTTCTAATAAACCAGGAAATTATATCAAAAAACCAATCGAACAATGTACCGGCCAAGAAATTACGCAAGAGTTACTTTATCATTTAGGGGTCCCAGAAGGGGAAATTGAACGTATTTCAGAAGAATCGGCTACCACTATTCCAGTGTATATGCCGTTTATCACTTCTTACTTTATGTTAAGAGAACCAGGCGATCGACCATTAGTTGTACCAAACGGCTCTAAAAATCTTGCTTTCATTGGGAACTTCGCAGATACTGAACGAGATACGGTGTTTACAACAGAGTATTCTGTACGGACAGCGATGGAAGCTGTTTATCAATTGCTAGAGGTTGAACGCGGAGTACCAGAAGTGTTTGCTTCTGCATACGACTTGCGCGTCTTAGCAAACTCTGTTTATTATTTATCTGACAAGAAAAAATTAACAGAAATGGATATGCCGTTCGTGGAACGCAAAATGGTTGAACACTTTGTGAAGAAATTTGAGGATACGTATATTGGTGATATTTTAAGAGAAAATCATTTAATTTAGTTGAAAAAGCGAGTGTAAATCACTCGCTTTTTTGGTTGTTTTATTAACCGTTGAATAAATATTCATTATTGTGTATATTTATTTTATGATTTTGTGGATATTAAATATATAATATATTGAATGGAGGTAGCAAGTGAACAACTTCGCAAAAAAATCTTAATTTCTGAAGAGACTTTTTCAAAATTTTGTTGAAAAGGAGGCGCATTTTTACCATAGTTTCTTCACATTTAACGGCTATTATTTAAACATACCCGATAAACAAAACCCTAACAAAACACTTTTTCATTTTTTAACTCCTCCGCCCGCCCTTCCCCAAAGGGCGGGTTGTTTTTTTTCGTTAAAGCAGTTGGCATTTTGCGGGGAAAGGATTATCATTATAGAAGAAGTATATAGAAAAAGGCGGCGAGAAGATGGGACGTTGGCAAGAATTACAACAAGCAATGAGTGCTGGTGTAGAGGCGGCGATTGACGCTGGCTGGGACCGCCAAGCTGTTTATGGATTAGTGGAAAGCGCCATAAAAGACACGCGTTTCTTGCCACTTGAGCAAGCGAAAACAGCAGTCGCGGAACTGTTTTCTGAAGTGGAAGAAGTGGGCTCTTCAGCGTATGAGCGATTATTTCGCTTTTCGGTTTATCGTCCGCAAGAAAAGCTCTCGTTACTGTTATGGCAATTAGGTGCAGTGTTGGATCAGCATGGCATGTTGCAATTAGTAGGACCTTATCGTTTCTCGAAGATGATTGCACCGCATGCGACGTTTTGGCATTTGTTGGCAAAAACAGTTCAAAAAGCCTATCCGTTAGGTCTTCTTGGGAGCTTTAACCAAGAGAAAGCGAAAAAGATACATCAATTAAGAATGTATATTGATCGTCAAAATATCACGTATATCCGCGATTTTTTTAAACAAGAAGGGGACACCGATGAACAGGCATTAAAACGCTATGTTTTTGCGGCCAAGCCGCAAGGGATGGGCGGGCGGAAGCTGAAAAAAAGCTCTGCTCGTTTGCACAACAAATACCCTGAGGGGGCATCTTATTCTTTAATTAATAAGAAACGATTGACGCCTAATTTTCACAGTGAGTTTATTTTGAATGAAGAAGGGACCTTTGTAACCCAGTGGGATGTGTTAGTTGAAGACTGGCGAGGCAGATTAATTAGTAATCCAGCCTATTATCAAGCGGCTAAAAACAGTGAATACCAGGAAAAAGTCTTGAATGGTGAATCGTTTAATTATGCAAATCGGAATAATCGTACCCATGAATTACTAGATAGTTCACCACCAGGGAGATTTGATCATCAATTACGAAAAACAGCCAAAAAAGGTTGGTTAAGTCCCCGTATCCAAGAATACGACTACCGCAGAGAACGACAAATAAAGTGCGATGATTATAGTAAGTAAAACAAGCCAATGTTTCACATGAAACATTGGCTTGTTTTACTCTTAGAGAAAGGCGGTTCTCGTTGCCGCCAATTGAACATTTTGGCCCGTGGCTAGAGACTTTTTACTACATAAAAAGGCGGGTTTTTCTTTTATCATTCAGGCAAAAATCTTCCGAAAAGCATTGCAAGAAATTGCTATTTGCGTTAAAGTAGGAAAAGATGATTGTGAAACATTTTTCTGTTTCACAAAAAAGGAAGGAGTCTTTATGCTACCCGAAGAATTTAGACAACTATTAGCCGCAAAAGGCATTGAATTGACAGACCAACAGATGACACAATTTGACCAATATTTCCATTTATTAGTAGAATGGAATGAAAAAATGAATTTAACAGCCATTACAGAAGAAAAAGAAGTTTATTTGAAACATTTCTATGATTCTGTTTCGTTGGCATTCTTTGAAGACTTTGCCAGCGATAAAGCCATTTGTGATGTTGGCGCAGGCGCAGGATTTCCAAGTATTCCTTTGAAAATTGTTTTTCCTTCATTAAATGTCACAATTGTTGACTCTTTAAATAAACGAATTACTTTCCTAACAGAGTTGGTGAATCAACTAGGTTTGGCTAATGTTTCTTTGTATCATGATCGTGCAGAAACATTTGGTCAAAAAGCAGAATTTCGTGGCGCGTTTGATTACGTTACAGCGCGAGCAGTTGCACGATTAAATGTTTTAAGTGAACTGTGTTTACCCTTAGTTAAAAAAGAAGGCTATTTTTTAGCCTTAAAAGCATCGAAAAGTGAAGAAGAAATTAATGAAGCAAAACCTGCAATCGCTACATTAGGCGGTCAATTTCAAAAAGAAATTGGTTTTACTTTGCCGATTACGGCAGACGAACGCCACATTGTCGTGATTCAAAAGAAAAAAGAAACCCCTAAAAAATATCCCAGAAAACCTGGATTACCAAATAAACAACCGATTAAATAAGATGGAGGCACACACATGACACGAATTATTTCTGTAGCGAACCAAAAAGGCGGCGTTGGTAAAACAACGACCACTGTAAATTTAGGCGCATGTTTAGCAAACTTAGGCAAAAAAGTCTTACTGATCGACATTGATGCACAAGGAAATGCTACCAGTGGCATGGGTGTCCCTAAACCAGATGTCGCACACGATGTGTATGATGTCCTTGTAAATGAAGAACCAATCACTAGCGTGGTTCAACATACCAGCCGTGAAAATTTAGATATTGTCCCTGCAACTATTCAATTAGCAGGCGCCGAAATTGAATTAACTTCAATGATGGCTCGAGAATCGCGCTTGAAATTAGCAATTGATGAAGTAAGAGACATGTATGATTTCGTTTTAATTGATTGCCCGCCTTCTCTAGGGCATTTAACAATCAATGCTTTTACAGCAAGTGATTCGATTCTAATTCCTGTTCAATGTGAATATTACGCATTAGAAGGCTTGAGTCAATTGCTAAATACGATTCGCTTGGTTCAAAAACATTTTAACCCTGAATTGAAAATTGAAGGGGTCTTGTTAACCATGTACGATGCTCGGACCAATTTAGGCGCCGAAGTCGTGGAAGAAGTCCGTAAATATTTCCGTGAAAAAGTCTATGATACGATTATTCCAAGAAATGTCCGTTTATCCGAAGCACCAAGTCATGGTTTACCAATCATTGACTATGATATTCGCTCAAAAGGTGCCGAAGTGTATCAAGCACTAGCAAAGGAAGTGTTGGAGAATGAATAAAGGCAAAGGTTTAGGCAGAGGCATCGATGCCTTGTTTCAAGATATCGCAAAGCTAGAAGATGTCGACGTTAAGAACGAACAAGTGACAGAAATTCTATTAAACGAACTTCGTCCCAATCCTTACCAACCGCGGAAAACATTTGATGAAACCTCTTTACAAGAACTTGCAAACTCGATTCTACATTCCGGTGTGTTTCAACCGATTATTGTTCGTAAATCGGCAGTTAAAGGCTATGAAATTATTGCAGGTGAGCGTCGGTTCCGGGCTTCTAAATTAGCCGGCAAAGAAAAAATTCCCGCAATTATTCGCGAATTTGATGAAGAATCCATGATGCAAGTTGCTGTTTTGGAAAACTTACAAAGGGAAGATTTAAATCCGCTAGAAGAAGCAGAAGCCTATGAAATGCTAATGAAAAATTTGAAATTAACACAAGCGGAAGTCGCAGAACGTTTGGGAAAAAGTCGTCCGTATATTGCCAATTATTTACGGTTGCTAACCTTACCAGATGCGGTCAAAGCAATGGTTCAAAAACAAAGCATGTCAATGGGTCAAGCACGGACGTTATTAGGTTTGAAGAACAAAGAACAGCTATTGCCATTAGCTAATCGTTGTATTAAAGACAATTTAACGGTTCGACAATTAGAACAACTTGTCGCTGAATTAAACGAAACACAAGGCAAAAAGGGCAAAAAAGCGAAAAAAGCCATCAAGGAAAAACCCATTTATATTCGTGAAAGTGAAGACCGCTTAATGGATAAATTTGGGACAACCGTAGCGATTCAAGAAAAAGAAGGCAAAGGAAAAATTGAAATTGAGTACTTGTCCTCTTCGGATTTGGCTAGAATTTTAGATATTTTAGATATTCATTTTGACGAGGAATAAGAAGCAAGGTGAGAAAGTAAGATAGAAAGTCACAAATCCTTTTGCTAGTTTCGTTAAAAAATGGTATTGTAATCATGGTATTTTTATATAAGTAAGAGAAGAAAGAAGGCTTGGAACATGTATGATTTAGGCGATATTGTCGAAATGAAAAAGCCGCATGCTTGCCAAGCAAATCGTTGGCAAATCATTCGCATGGGCGCTGATATCAAAATCAAGTGCACGAATTGCGGGCATATTGTCATGATGCCGCGTCGTGATTTTACTAAAAAATTAAAAAAAGTAATCGAGAAAAAAGCAGACTAATGCTTTGATGCCTCTAATAGAAAAGAGAATAGACTGAGAGAAAGAGTGGAAAACAAATGGCACTAACAGCTGGAATTGTCGGCTTACCAAACGTTGGTAAATCGACCCTATTTAACGCAATTACAAAAGCAGGAGCAGAAGCTGCAAATTATCCCTTTGCAACGATTGATCCGAACGTCGGCATGGTTGAAGTACCAGATGCCCGTTTACAACGCTTGACAGAACTAGTAAAACCGAAAAAAACAGTTCCCACAACGTTTGAATTTACAGACATCGCTGGAATTGTTAAAGGTGCCAGCAAAGGAGAAGGGCTGGGAAATCAGTTTTTAAGTCACATTCGTCAAGTAGATGCAATCTGTCACGTGGTTCGTTGTTTTGATGACGAAAATATCATGCGTGAACAAAATCGAGATGCGGATTTCGTTGATCCTTTAGCAGACATTGATACAATTAATTTAGAGCTAATTTTAGCAGATTTAGATTCAATCAATAAGCGCTATACTCGCGTGGCTAAAATGGCGAAAGCAAAAGATAAAGAAGCGGTGGAAGAATTAGCTGTTTTAGACAAAATTAAACCAGTTTTAGAAGAAGGTTTATCTGCTCGTACGATTGAATTTACGCCAGAAGAAGAGAAAATTGTTAAATCTCTTTTCTTATTAACCACAAAGCCGGTCCTTTATGTAGCAAATGTTTCAGAAGATGAAGTGGCGGATCCAGACAACAACGAGTATGTACAACAAGTTCGTAATTTTGCAACCAGTGAAAATGCGGAAGTAATCGTGGTTAGTGCGCGAGCAGAAGAAGAAATTGCTGAATTAGATTCTGAAGAAGACAAGGCTGAATTTTTAGAAGCAATGGGCATTGAACAATCTGGCTTAGATCAATTGATTCGTGCGGCGTACGATTTGTTAGGCTTAGCTACCTACTTTACAGCTGGTGAACAAGAAGTTCGTGCGTGGACGTTCCGTAAGGGAATCAAGGCACCTCAAGCAGCTGGGATTATCCACAGTGACTTTGAACGAGGCTTCATTCGTGCGGAAACAGTTTCTTATGAAGACCTAGATAAATATGGCAATATGCAAGCTGCCAAAGAAGCGGGCCGTGTTCGTTTAGAAGGAAAAGACTACGTCGTTCAAGATGGCGATGTTATGTTGTTCCGTTTTAACGTTTAAAAAAATGTGTCCAACAAGCAATTTGTTTTGGGGTAAGCCCACATATTTAAGGCCATTCAGCCGTTTAGAAAGAGGTTCCCTCTACATGAGGGTGAGGAGGATACAACTATGGAAGCAGAAGCATTACGAGCAATCGTGGCTGAGAATCGTCAATTAGAACAGAATTTGACTAAAAGAAATGAACAATACATTTTTGACTTAAAAAAATCATTAAAAGCGGCTAATTTATCTGAAGAAGAACTAGCATTGGCTCTACACGGTATTTTACCAGAATTAGTAGCCGGTCAAAAAACAGGCAAAACAGCCCGTCAGTTATTTGGCACTGTTTCAGAACGGACGGAAGCGATTTTAAATAAACCAGCAGAAGTCAAAGAACCAGCGGGCTGGATGATTTGGCTCGACAATACCTTACTATTACTTGGTTTATTAACAATCATGTTAGCGGCGATGTCTCTATTTTCAAAAGGAACCGCACAGCCTCTCGGATTAACCACATATATCTTAGGTGCGATGGCTGGGGGTTATGTTTTCTATCTAATGCACAAATATGTTTACCGTTTTGATCGTCAAGGTGGCGACAAAAGCAAACGTCCTGGTTGGTTAAAAACGACCGCCATTCTATTTGGTGGGATGTTCTTGTGGATTGCAGTTTTCGCCGGTTCAGCGATGCTGCCACCAGTGATCAATCCCATCTTAGATCCGATGATTGCTTTAGTAATCGGTGCGTTAGCCTTTGTAGCACGCTATTTCTTCAAGAAAAAATACAATATTCAAGGTAGTTTCATGACACGTCAATAAACGGCGCGCGCTCAATTGTGAATGCGCTCGGCTGACGCAGAAACTGCAACAAGCAAAGTCGCTCTCTCAATAGAGCGTTTTAACAGTTAAAGCCTGGGGGATTAGTCGAAAAAACTAGTGTCCTAGGCTTCTGTTTTCAGAAGTTTGCTAAAGAAAGGAGCCTCTTATGGGACAACAAGTGAAGTCTTGGTGCCGTCAACACGAGCGGCTACTCATTTTTATTAGTTTTCTCTTATTAAGTGGACTTTCTCTCTATTTTGTCTATTTTCAAGAGAATTTTTTACGAGCAAGTGATTTCCGCTTTCATCAAAATCGGGTGGAAGGTCTCGCATTAGCAATTAAAAACAACGACTGGTTTCCTAAAATCAATTATTTTTTCTTGGGAGGCTATGGCTATGCCTCTAGTTTGTTTTATCCAGATGCGTATCTTTATTTACCTGCGCTTTTGCGTGTTCTGGGGCTTTCCTTTGTCGCTAGTATGGCGATTTTTGTTTTTGCAGTAAACTTGGCAACATTTAGTCTTACTTATTATGCAGGCCGATTAATGGCGCTCTCTAAAAAAAGAAGCTATCTCTTTGCCATTTTGTATGGCTTATCTATTTACCGCATGCAAGACTTGTTTAATCGCCAAGCGTTAGGAGAATTTTTGGCGCTAAGTTTTTTTCCGTTGGTCTTAGCGAGCCTGTTTTTATTACGAAAGGGAACCACGAAATGTTGGCCGTTGTTAACGCTGGCGATGACTGGGATTGGGTTGGCTCACTTTATTTCTATTGAAATGGTTTCTATTTGGATTGGGTTATACATTCTGTTTTATTGGCAGCAGTTTTTTAAAAAGGAGGTCCTGTGGGCATTAGCGAAGGCTGCAGGTCTGACATTGCTTTGGCTGGCCTTTTATCTTTTACCAGTTGCTGAACAAATGAAAAATCAAGTGTTTAAAGTTACGTCCAATCCACTCACTTATATTTCCGAAAGAAGTTATCCCATTGATTCTCTTTTCTTTAATAGTTTAAAGAGCAGTGTTTTTCACGCGAAAACAGCGAATCTAGGAACCCTTTTGTTTGTAGGGCTTGTTGTAGCAGTGGTTTCGCTTGCCAGCAAAAAAATTCAGAACAAACGGTTTATTGGTTTGACGCTAGTACTCTTATTGATGGTTACTACGCTTTTTCCTTGGCACTGGCTGAACCACACGCCTTTAAATACGATTCAGTTTCCTTGGCGGTTTTTAGGGATTCTTTCTGTAATGCTCGCTTTTTTCATTGCACAAGACGAATGGGGCGTTTTCCGTAAATCTTGGACCGTGGCTTTGTTGGTTTTCCTTGCCATCAGCAATTTAGGCATTTATCAATATCAAAGTATTCAGTCACAACAAGGCCGCCTGTTAACAAAAGCTGAGTATGAGCAGCCAGCGCCTTTTTATATCGGTGCGGGCCATGAATATTTGCCAGATGAAATCAATTATCAGGAATTATTGAAACAGAAAAAACGACAACTTGATTATTCGGAAGAACAAGTAACCATTACAAACGTTAGAATGCCTTATGGGAAAATTTCATTTGACTACCAAGTGGTGAAGCAATCAGCGAAGGTGACCGTTCCTTTTATTTATTACTTAGGCTATCAAGCCACGATTCAAATGAAAAACCAAACGGGCGCTAAAAAAATGAGCCTAACCAATCAAGGAGGCTTAGCCGCTCTTTCTTTATCTGGTACAGGACATGTCGACATCCGTTACCAAAGAACAAAAGTGCAAAAAATAGGGACAATGATTACCTTGCTTTCTGTTGGTGGTTTTGGATTTAGCCGATTTTTACAACAAAAAAAGAAACACAAGATAAAAGAACAACGATGAAAGTAGGACCTTAATTAGGAAGAGTTGAATAGAGGACAAACCGATTTTGGCGTTTTGTCCTTTATTCCTCATTGATTATTTAAACAAATCTAGTTGACTTCCTTAGTATTATCTGTTATTTTCATATATAAAATTAAGTTGAGGAGTGGACAAAAAAATGTCAAATTGGGAAACAAAATTTGCGAAAAAAGGTCTTACATTTGATGATGTGCTATTAATCCCTGCAGAAAGCCATGTCTTACCAAATGATGTAGACATGAGTGTACAATTAGCTAAAAATATCAAGTTAAATATTCCATTGATGAGTGCCAGTATGGATACTGTTACAGATAGTAATATGGCAATTGCGATGGCTCGTCAAGGTGGACTAGGTGTCGTACATAAAAATATGACTGTCGCCCAACAAGCAGACGAAGTACGTAAAGTCAAACGTTCTGAAAGCGGCGTTATCATTGATCCATTCTTTCTAACACCAACAAACTTAGTAGCGGATGCAGAAGAATTAATGAGTCGTTACCGTATTAGCGGTGTGCCAATTGTAGAAACAATGGAAAACCGTAAATTAGTCGGAATTATTACAAACCGTGATATGCGTTTTGTAACGGACTACCAAATCAAAATTGAAGAAGTCATGACAAAAGATCATTTAGTCACTGCGCCAGTAGGCACATCTTTAAAAGATGCAGAAAAAATCTTACAAAAACATAAAATCGAAAAATTACCAATCGTTGATGAAGCAGGTCGCTTAAGTGGCTTAATTACAATTAAAGACATTGAAAAAGTGATTGAATTCCCAAATGCTGCCAAAGACGAACACGGTCGTTTACTTGTAGCGGCAGCAGTCGGTGTCACTAGTGATACGTTCGAACGTGCGGAAGCATTATTAGAAGCAGGTGCCGATGCGATTGTTATCGATACTGCACATGGCCATAGTGCCGGCGTTATTCGCAAAATTAAAGAAATTCGTGAAACGTTCCCTGAAGCAACATTAATTGCTGGTAATGTTGCCACTGCTGAAGCAACCAAAGCATTGTATGATGTCGGCGTTGACGTTGTCAAAGTTGGTATTGGACCTGGTTCAATTTGTACAACACGTGTCGTTGCTGGTGTTGGTGTTCCTCAATTAACAGCGATTTATGATGCTGCTTCTGTAGCTAGAGAATATGGTAAAGCAATTATCGCTGATGGCGGTATTAAATATTCTGGTGATATCGTGAAAGCCTTAGCTGCTGGTGGACATGCTGTAATGCTAGGAAGTATGTTAGCAGGTACAGATGAATCTCCAGGCGAATTTGAAATTTATCAAGGCCGTCGTTTCAAAACTTACCGTGGCATGGGCTCATTGGGTGCAATGGAAAAAGGATCAAGTGATCGTTACTTCCAAGGAAGTGTCAATGAAGCAAACAAATTAGTGCCAGAAGGAATCGAAGGACGTGTCGCCTACAAAGGAAGCGTTTCTGATATTGTCTTCCAATTAATCGGTGGCTTGAAATCAGGGATGGGTTACGTCGGTGCAGCAGACCTGAAAGCGTTGCGTGAAGAAGCACAATTTGTTCAAATGAGTGGTAACGGATTGAAAGAATCACATCCACATGACGTTCAAATCACAAAAGAAGCACCAAACTATTCTGTTCAATAAAATAAAAGCTGATTTTTTTAAAATTTAAAAGAGGCAGACGTCATTTCGACGTCTGCCTCTTTTTCTGTAGAATGAAGGAGTTGCTTCTGTTTCCGCCGTTTATCAATTTTTAAGCCTGTAACAAAAATCACTTTGGATTTTTGTTACAGGCTCCTTTTCCTATAGAATAAAAGCCGTTATCTGATATCAGACAACGACCTTCATCTTCCCTTTATTTAATAACTGTTAGGTTACCCATGTAAGGAACTAGGACTTCTGGTACAGTCACAGAGCCATCTTCGTTTTGGTAGTTTTCTAAAATAGCAGCGACTGTCCGTCCTACGGCTAAACCAGAACCGTTGAGTGTATGCGCATATTGGACTTTATCATTTTCATCACGGTAACGAATCATCGCACGGCGCGCTTGGAAATCTTCACAGTTTGAGCATGAACTGATTTCACGGTACGTTTCTTGAGCAGGAATCCAAACTTCCAAGTCATAAGTTTTCGCAGCTGAGAAGCCCATGTCACCTGTTGAAAGAGCCATGACACGGTAAGGTAATCCCAGTTTTTGCAGAATTTCTTCGGCATTATTCGTCATTTTTTCTAATTCCTCATAAGAATGCTCTGCATCACTAAATTTAACCATTTCGACTTTATTAAATTGGTGTAAACGAATTAACCCACGTGTGTCACGACCAGCGCTACCAGCTTCAGAACGGAAAGAAGGGCTCAAGGCCGTAAAGTAAATCGGTAAATCCTTGCCATCTAAAATTTCATTGTTGTAGTAATTGGTTAAAGGGACTTCCGCAGTTGGAATTAACGTTAAATCCGTATCTTGTAATTGGAAGACATCTTCTTTAAACTTAGGAAATTGGCCAGTTCCGAACATGGCGGTGTCATTAACGATATAAGGCGTAATCATTTCTGTATAGCCATGTTCATAAACATGTAAATCTAACATGAAGTTGTATAACGCACGTTCTAAGCGAGCACCTAAGCCTTTGTAATAAACAAAACGGCTACCAGCTACTTTGGCACCACGTTCAAAATCTAGAATGCCTAAGTTTTCAGCGACTTCCCAGTGTGGTTTTGGTTCAAAAGCAAAAGTTCTTGGTTCACTCCAACGACGTACTTCTACATTTTCTTCTTCACCAGCACCAACAGGCACAGAAGCATCTGGCAAGTTCGGTAAAGTAGTTGTGATCCCACGTAGCTCTTCGTCAATAGCGTTAATTTCTGCATCTAATGCTTTAATATTGCCGCCGACTTCTTTCATTTCCGCGATTTTGGCCGTTGCATCTTCTTTGTTTCGTTTTAATTGAGCAATTTCAGCAGACACATCATTCCGGTATTTTTTCATTTCTTCGACTTTGACTAATAAATCACGGCGACTTTCATCTAAACGCAGAAATTCCACTAAGATTTCTTCTTTCACGCCACGGGTTTGTAGCTTTGCTTTTACTTCGTCAAAATTTTGACGCATCATTTTTACATCTAACATATTTTTTCCTCCTTAAAATTAGTACATAATCAATAATAACTGTTGTAGAAAACAACAAAAAAGCCATCTCACCCCAAAAATAAATATTCTTGGGACGAAATGACTGGAAATCTCGCGGTACCACCCAAGTTCAGTAATGTTACTGCCCTTGATTTGCAGATAACGGCTGCAGACCGTTCCAACTTATTTCGCTGGACACCTGGAAGAGACGGACTTCTTTATAGATGAATGTTTGCTCGCACCCCCGCAAACTCTCTGGAATTCAGTGCCATAAATACTTTTTCTCTTAGTTTTCTCTTTTCTATAGAATACCGAAAAAGTTCAGGGATGTCAATTAACTCTCTGATTTCTTGTTGGTACGCTGTAAGGGTAGATGAATAATAAAGGAAGTCCACTTTTGATCAGACTTCGCATAAATATATCCACCATGTAAAGCAACAATACTTTGTGCAATAGCCAGACCTAAACCAGTACCCCCCGTTTCTTGTGATCGGGATTCTTCGACACGATAGAAGCGGTCAAATAACTGATCTAAAGAATGTTTAGGGATAGCTGGTCCATCATTGCGAACAGCGATAATTGCTTCGGTGCCGACTTTGTCTACTTCCATCACAATATGATGGCCGCCTTTGCCATATTTCAAAGCGTTTGAAAGAAGGTTGTTAAAGACTCGGACTAGTTTTTCTGTATCGCCTTCCATCATTAAAGAAGCTGGATTGGCTTTTACTTGGATTTGCATATTAATCTTTTTCGCTTCCAATTCAAAATCGGCAGCAAGCTGTTCAATTAATTGTGCCATATCAAAAGTCGTCGTATGAATCGGTACACTTGGTTGACGGACTTTTGTATATTCAAAAAGATCATCAACTAATAATTTCATTTGTTTCGCTTTGACGTAAGCGGTATGCGTATATTTCAGTAAATCTTCTTGGCTATGAAATTGACGATCTTCAATCAATCCCAGATAACCAATAATAGAAGTTAACGGTGTCCGAATATCATGACTGACATTCGTAATTAATTCATCTTTTGATTTTTCAATTCGCCGTTCATCTTCAATGGCTGCGACAGTACTATCCACCAGACCGTTAATACTCGTCACGACTTTTGCTAAATCACCACTTAATTCAAACGGAATGCGGTGATTGTAATTACCATCAGCGATGTAATGTAACTCACTGATAATATGACGCAATTGCATTTGATGGTAGCGACGAATTAAGCGCCAATAGAGAACAGCTGCATCTACTAAAAAGAAAATGGGTAAGACAAATTTATTCCAGCTCCAAAACAAATCAGTATTTAATTCTTTAGCGACCGCATCCTTAGTGGCCCAGATGACACCAGCTAAGGGCGAGTTTTCACTAAGTAGTTGTCCTAAAAGGAACATAATTGAGACATTTAATAGTAGTAATAAAACAATTGTCACAATTGCTTCTGCTAATAACTCGCTGATTTCTTTAGAAGTTAAGGTAATTCGTTTTTGTTTTTCAATCTTTTTAGGTTTAACGAGCATCGATCTTATATCCAACTCCCCACACTGTTTGAATGACTTTTTCTCCACCAGTTGCTTCTTCAATCTTATCTCTTAAATGACTGACGTGAACCATCACGGTTTTAGCAGAAACAATACTTTCTTGTTGCCACACACGCTCAAAAATTTCATCCGCACTAAACACACGATTTGGATGACTAGCTAATAGATAGAGGATACCAAACTCAAGAGCGGTTAATTGAATTTCTTTTCCTTCTATTGTTTTGACTTCGTGAGAGTCCTTATTAATCATTAATGGGCCGACTTCTAATTCATCGGGTTCTTCTTTGGTTAATTGCATTTGGCTTCTACGTAAAATAGACTTCACCCGAGCCATTACTTCTAAAGGATTAAAAGGCTTGGTGACATAATCGTCTGCACCAGCAACTAAGCCTTTGATTTTATCCATATCGGTTGTTTTTGCTGTTAACATAATAATTGGAATTTGCGATTCTTTTCGAAGTTCTTTCACTACTTCCATTCCATCCATGATTGGCATCATAATGTCCAAGATTAATAAATCGATATCTGGTGTTGTGTGCAATTTGGATAATGCTTCTTTTCCATCATAAGCTTTCACGACTTCGTATCCTTCATTATGAATATAAATACTCAATAGTTCTACAATTTCTTTATCATCATCTGCAACTAAAATTTTCATAAGCGTTCATTTCCTCCATATATAAAAAAATCTCTTTTCCATATTTTAACAAATAATTGCTAAAAAGGACAAAATCCTTGATATATTACGATAAATTTAGAAGATTTTGCTAAAAGTTAATAAACTATAGCCAAAAAAGGATGAAAGGGGGTAAAAAGCGAACGAAAATACCTATACCAATCATAATAATCGGTATTGAAAAAAAGTTTAAAAAAAGTGAAAATAATGATTGACCAATGCTTGAAATCTTGGTATATTATTACATGTCGCAAGGCGAGTCACACAGCTGAGCGATTCAGAAATCAATAATTAAATAACAATTCTTGATTTCAAATCTCTCGAAAAAAGTTTGAAAAAACAACAAAAAAGTTGTTGACAAATAACAAGCGAGATGATAAGATATAGAAGTTGTCACAACAGACAACAACAACCGAGCAAAACAACTTAAAAAAACTTTTTTAAAAAAAGTTCTTGACATTCAAACGAAAGTTTGTTATGATATAAAAGTTGCTGCGAGGTAACGTAGACCTTTGAAAACTGAACAAAGAATAGACGAACCAAATGTGTAGGGCGTCTTGATTCAATTCAAGACAACAAACATTTTTAACAAGCAAGCAATATGCTAGCAAACAAATTGAGCTTAACAATCGCAAGATTGTTCTAACTTTTATTATGAGAGTTTGATCCTGGCTCAGGACGAACGCTGGCGGCGTGCCTAATACATGCAAGTCGAACGCTTCTTTCCTCCCGAGTGCTTGCACTCAATTGGAAAGAGGAGTGGCGGACGGGTGAGTAACACGTGGGTAACCTACCCATCAGAGGGGGATAACACTTGGAAACAGGTGCTAATACCGCATAACAGTTTATGCCGCATGGCATAAGAGTGAAAGGCGCTTTCGGGTGTCGCTGATGGATGGACCCGCGGTGCATTAGCTAGTTGGTGAGGTAACGGCTCACCAAGGCCACGATGCATAGCCGACCTGAGAGGGTGATCGGCCACACTGGGACTGAGACACGGCCCAGACTCCTACGGGAGGCAGCAGTAGGGAATCTTCGGCAATGGACGAAAGTCTGACCGAGCAACGCCGCGTGAGTGAAGAAGGTTTTCGGATCGTAAAACTCTGTTGTTAGAGAAGAACAAGGACGTTAGTAACTGAACGTCCCCTGACGGTATCTAACCAGAAAGCCACGGCTAACTACGTGCCAGCAGCCGCGGTAATACGTAGGTGGCAAGCGTTGTCCGGATTTATTGGGCGTAAAGCGAGCGCAGGCGGTTTCTTAAGTCTGATGTGAAAGCCCCCGGCTCAACCGGGGAGGGTCATTGGAAACTGGGAGACTTGAGTGCAGAAGAGGAGAGTGGAATTCCATGTGTAGCGGTGAAATGCGTAGATATATGGAGGAACACCAGTGGCGAAGGCGGCTCTCTGGTCTGTAACTGACGCTGAGGCTCGAAAGCGTGGGGAGCAAACAGGATTAGATACCCTGGTAGTCCACGCCGTAAACGATGAGTGCTAAGTGTTGGAGGGTTTCCGCCCTTCAGTGCTGCAGCAAACGCATTAAGCACTCCGCCTGGGGAGTACGACCGCAAGGTTGAAACTCAAAGGAATTGACGGGGGCCCGCACAAGCGGTGGAGCATGTGGTTTAATTCGAAGCAACGCGAAGAACCTTACCAGGTCTTGACATCCTTTGACCACTCTAGAGATAGAGCTTTCCCTTCGGGGACAAAGTGACAGGTGGTGCATGGTTGTCGTCAGCTCGTGTCGTGAGATGTTGGGTTAAGTCCCGCAACGAGCGCAACCCTTATTGTTAGTTGCCATCATTTAGTTGGGCACTCTAGCGAGACTGCCGGTGACAAACCGGAGGAAGGTGGGGATGACGTCAAATCATCATGCCCCTTATGACCTGGGCTACACACGTGCTACAATGGGAAGTACAACGAGTCGCTAGACCGCGAGGTCATGCAAATCTCTTAAAGCTTCTCTCAGTTCGGATTGCAGGCTGCAACTCGCCTGCATGAAGCCGGAATCGCTAGTAATCGCGGATCAGCACGCCGCGGTGAATACGTTCCCGGGCCTTGTACACACCGCCCGTCACA
>NZ_CP172933.1:2282500-2695000 GCF_050541555.1 Enterococcus sp. DIV0167 | reverse complement strand
ATCGTGGAGGTTGAAGAGTTGGTGGCTTCTGCTAGTTCATAAATCGACATATGCAGGACTCGTTCAGTATGAGATAAAATAAAATCAATAATTAGCCCTTCGTTATATGTATAGCGTTCTTTTTGTTCTAAACATTCGATTAGATTCAATGGGTTCACCTCTCTGTGGTACTTTGTTTCGCTTTCAGTATACCTTAAGCGTATGAATTATGAAACATAGTTACAGAATCAGTTAGTCGTATTTACATCAGAAAGCGGTTTCTTTATGATGAGGATATCACAAAGGATTAAGGAGAGAAGTGAAATGGATAAGTTAACAAACTGGGTGGAGCAAGCCGTAGTGCCTAAAGTTTCAAGGATTACAAGTTTACGTTATTTTCAAGCCTTAAGAAATGGTTTTTTTGCGATTATGCCGTTAACAATTATTGGATCGATTTTTATGTTGATTACAGATTTTCCAGTAGCAGGGTATGGCGATTTTATGGCTGGAATTTTCGGTGCAGGTTGGGCGGATATGATTTCACCAGCTTATCGAGCAACTTTCAACATGATGGGAATTATTTTTGCCGGGACGATGTCCTATAAATTGGCGGAAAGTTACGAAATGGATCGTTTAACTTCATTAATTTTAGGAATTGTCGCTTACGTAGTCGTTTTACCGAAAACGGTGACCACTGAATCAGGCGAAGTTGTGACGAAAGTTTTATCGTTTGATTGGTTAGGAACGCAAGGGGTGATTACGGCCATTATTATGTCAATTCTTTCGGTTGAATTGACTCGTTTCTGTATTAAGAAAAAATTAGTCATCAAAATGCCTGAAAGCGTGCCTTCTATGGTGAGCCAAGCTTTTAGTGCATTGATTCCTGGGATTTTTGTGGTAGCGGTGGCTTTATTGATTAATGGGATTGGGCTTTCGTTTGCGGATTCCTTCCCGCAATTAATTTATGCGGTGATTCAAGCGCCACTGCAAGGTTTAATCGGAACCCCTTTTGCAATTATTATTGTGGCTGGCTTAAATGGATTGTTCTGGTGGTTTGGGATTCATCCAACTGTCATCAATTCCATGCTATATCCTATTTTATATGCGAATGCAGACAAAAACCAAAGCTTAGCGGAATTAGGACAATTAACTGCTCAAAGTGGCAACTTTGGCACGGTCCAAATGCTCGATCAATTTGCCACAATTGGAGGCGCTGGTTGCACGATTGGCTTGGCTATTGCAATGGCCATCGTCGGACATTCATCTAGAATGAAAGCCATGTCGAAAATTTCGTTTGTTCCAGCATTTTTCAACATTAATGAACCCTTGATTTTTGGACTCCCAGTTATTTTTAACCCTTTATTATTGATTCCGATTGTGGTCGCGCCGATTGTATCGGTCTTGATTGCCTTTCTGTCAATGAAAATTGGGTTCATGCCAATGTTTACAAACATTCAAGCACCATGGGCTACGCCCTTTCTGTTTTCGGGCTTTTTAGTGGGAAAATGGCAAGGTGCAGTGACGCAAGTTTTAGCTGTTGCCGCTAGTGTCGTTATTTATTATCCATTTGTAAAAGCCTTAGATCGACAATATCAAAAAGAAGAAGCCCATGAAGTACCAGAAACATTGTAGAGAAAGAGGAGTGAAGGAAATGCATGTTGAGAATGATGAAAATATTTGCTGTGAAGTGGAAAAAGGAATGGAAAAAATGTATCATCCGATGGTGCCCGAGTTGGTTCAAACCTCTTCCTTTTATTTTCCAACTTACGAAGAATTTATGGCAGCGAGTATGGATGAAAAAAATAATTATGTTTACACACGTGGCACCAACCCCACAACAGAAATTTTAGAGAAAAAAATTGCTCGTTTGGAACGTGGAGAAAAATGTAAAGTTTTTGCCTCAGGAATGGGCGCTATTTCGGCAACGCTGTTTACGTTGCTCCAACAAGGTGATCATGTTTTAATGGTCAATACAATTTATGGAGAATCTGTTTCGTTTGTGCAATATTTAGAGAAATTTGGCGTATCCTTGACCCGAGTAGACGTTGCAGAAACAGAAGAACTTTTTCAATTTGTTCAGGAAAACACCAAAGTCATTTACTTTGAAAGTCCGTCCTCACAAAAGTTTGAACTGCTAGATTTAGAAAAAATAACTGCGTTAGCACAAAAAATCGGCGCATACACTGTCATTGATAATACGTGGGCGTCACCGTTATTTCAGCATCCTTTATGCCATAATGTGGACCTGGTGATTCATTCTTGTTCCAAATATATTGGTGGTCATTCGGATATTGTAGCAGGGGCTGTCATTGGCAAAGCAGCGCTTGTAGATCAAATTTTTGAACATGGTCATCAAGCATTAGGCGCAGTCAATAGTCCCTTCAATTCTTGGTTAGCGTTACGAGGTATTCGTACCATGCCCGTTCGGTTGGCGCATCAGTCTCAAGCCATCCAAACGGTGCTGTCGGCTTTGCAAAAGGATCCGCGAATCAGTCGCTTATATCATCCTTTTGTAGGAAATCAACAACAACAAGCGTTAGCAGAAAAATATTTAACAGGTTATGGCTCATTGTTTGCGATTGATTTAAAAGATACCGATTTTGAACGTTTGAAAACATTTGTGAATGCATTGACGTTGGTCACAATTGGGGTCAGTTGGGGTGGTTTTGAAAGTTTGGCCTTGCCTGTATTCAAAGGCAATAACTTGGCGGCTGTTCAGAAAAGAGGCTTGTCGCCAGCGCACATTCGCATGTACGTTGGTTTGGAAGAGCCAACATCTATTATCGAAGATATTCAACAAGCCTTGGATCAAGCCTACGGCGAAGAATCGTTTTTGTGAGACATTAAGGCGGAGCCATTGTCTGCCTGTAATTCAATAACATATTTTCAACTTTAGGAGGGGAACTTAAGTCAGTTTGACTGAGGTTGCTCCTCCTGTTTTGCATTTTTTTATTAAAGTCAAAGCGTTCCTCTTTATTTAATAGGCAAAGTTCGATATAATAATGGTCAATATTAGTCAAGAGAGAAGAAGGATGGAAGACTATGAGTAATCAAAATACGTCAGATTTAATCGAGGCTTATTTAAAAAAGATTTTAGAAGAAAGTAATAAAATTGAAATCCGTCGGGCGGAAATGGCTAATTTATTTAATTGCGTTCCTTCACAAATTAACTATGTAATTAATACACGTTTTACCATCCAACGAGGCTACGCAGTTGAAAGTAAACGTGGTGGAGGCGGCTATATTCGCATTGTCAAAGTACAAATTTCAGATAACGATCAATTACTAAAACAAATGGATCAATTGATTGGCGCAACCTTAACAGAAAAAGATGCGCTAACATTTATTCAAACATTGTATGAAGAAGAAGTGATTACGAAAAAGGAAGGCAATTTAATGCTAGCTGCTTTAAGTAAAAGCACATTAAATGGTCTGGGGAATCACGAAGATTTTCTAAGAGCTCAAATAATGCGTTCATTTTTAGAGCGCTTGAGCTATGAGGAGGAATAACTATGGATGAACTATTTACAGAAAGTGCGAAAGCCGTACTGGCGATTGCCCAAGAAGAAGCGAAGTATTTTCGTCACCAATCCGTCGGTTCTGAACATTTATTATTAGCACTCGTTTTAGAACCAAATGGGATTGCCGGAAAAACATTACGACAATTGAATACTGACACAGAAGACATCCGTGAAGAAATTGAGCATTTAAGTGGCTATGGCACCATGCAAAGTCCAATGGGGAATAACAACTTATACTTACCTTATTCACCAAGAGCCAAACAAATCTTTGCCTATGCGGGAGATGAAGCGAAGCGCTTAGGGGCTCAAAAGATTGGTACCGAGCATTTATTATTAGGCTTGTTAAGAGACGAAGAAATTTTAGCGTCTAGAATTTTAGTGAATTTGGGATTAAGCTTATCCAAAATGCGTCAATTATTATTGAAAAAAATGGGCGTTTCCGAACCCAATGGCGCACAACGTCGTCGGAATGGTCAAAATAAAAATACGCCACAAGGGACGCCAACATTGGATTCTTTAGCGAGGGATTTAACCAAATTAGCACGAGAACAAAGCTTGGATCCAGTAGTTGGTCGCGGGACCGAAGTTCGTCGTTTGATTCAAATTTTGAGTCGCCGTACCAAAAACAATCCTGTCTTAGTCGGTGAACCAGGTGTTGGGAAAACAGCGATAGCAGAAGGGTTAGCCCAGAAAATTGTCAACCGAGAAGTCCCTGAAGATATGCAAGGCAAACGTTTAATGATGCTAGACATGGGTGCCTTGGTTGCTGGAACCAAATATCGAGGTGAGTTCGAAGATCGCTTGAAAAAAGTTGTCGATGAAATCTATCAAGATGGACAAGTCATTTTATTTATCGACGAATTGCATACCTTGATCGGTGCTGGCGGTGCAGAAGGGGCGATTGATGCTTCAAATATTTTAAAACCTGCTTTAGCACGTGGCGAGTTGCAAACAATTGGTGCGACAACTCTGGATGAATACCAAAAATATATTGAAAAAGATGCCGCTTTGGAACGTCGTTTTGCCCGTATTCAAGTAGCAGAACCAACGCCAGAAGAAGCAGAAGAAATTCTAAAAGGCTTGCGTTCACGCTATGAAAAACATCATGGCGTAGAAATTACAGATGAAGCTCTACATGCAGCGGTTCAATTATCGATTCGCTATTTAAATGACCGCCAATTACCAGATAAAGCAATTGATTTAATGGACGAATCTGCAGCAAAAGTTCGTTTAGATAAGGCAGATCAACCTTCAGAAATTAATGAATTGCGTACCGAAATTTCTCAATTAATTACGGAAAAAGAAGAGGCCATTCAAAACCAATCATTTGAAAGTGCTGCTCGGATTCGTCAAAAAGAAAAACAAGTGATGGAAAAACTAGAAGAATTGATTGCAGTGAAAGAAAAAAGTCTGTCTGGTTACAGTACACAAGTAACAGAAGAAGACGTGGCTGGGGTTGTTTCACAATGGACAGGCGTTCCTTTGCAGCAGCTAGAGAAGAAAGAAAGCGAACGATTGATGGAATTAGAAACCATTTTACATCAACGGGTCGTTGGCCAAAATGAAGCAGTTGAAGCTGTTTCACGCGCTATCCGTCGTGCGCGTAGTGGCTTGAAAGACCCAGCAAGACCGATTGGTTCCTTCATGTTCTTAGGACCAACAGGGGTTGGGAAAACAGAACTTGCCAAAGCCTTAGCCGAAGCGATGTTTGGCAGCGAAGAAGCGTTGATTCGCGTGGACATGTCTGAGTTTATGGAAAAATACAGTACTAGCCGTTTAATCGGTTCTCCTCCAGGTTATGTCGGCTACGAAGAAGGCGGCCAACTAACTGAAAAAATTCGTCAACGTCCTTATTCCGTTATTTTGCTAGATGAAGTAGAAAAAGCCCATCCAGATGTCTTTAATATTTTATTACAAGTCTTAGATGATGGCCATTTAACGGATGCCAAAGGACGAAAAGTCGATTTCCGTAACACGATTTTAATCATGACCTCCAATTTAGGGGCAACAGCGATTCGTGAAGAAAAACATGTCGGCTTCAATGTGAAAGACATTTCTAAAAATCATGAATTAATGCAAAAACGAATCATGGAAGAATTGAAAAAAGCCTTCCGTCCAGAATTCTTAAACCGAATTGATGAAACGGTTGTATTCCATTCCTTGAAACAAGAGGAAATTCATGAAATCGTAAAAATTATGAGTCAATCTGTCGTGAAACGGATGGCCGAACAAGAGGTTAAAGTGAAAATCACACCAGCTGCAATTGAAGTTATTGGTAAAGTCGGGTTTGATCCAGAATATGGCGCACGTCCAATTCGTCGGGCCTTGCAAAAAGAAGTGGAAGATCGTTTAAGTGAAGCCCTTCTTTCTGGTCAAATTCAGTTAGGGGATAAAGTAACTTTAGGCGCTAGCAAAGGCAAAATCACGTTAAATGTGCGGGCACCAAAAGCACCAAAAACAGAAGCGAAAGAATTACAAACTGTATAGATGAGGTGCAAAGGAGGTCGGGACAGAAGTGTTTAACTCCGAGAAATAAGCCGAAGGGGTTGCTTCTGTTCTCACCGTGTATCAGTTTTTGAGCGTGGAGCAAAAATCCAAAGTGATTTTTGTCCCACGCTCCTTTTTCTATTTTCCAGTGGCGATTTCTTTTTGAGAATTGCCAGATTGATTTTTCTGTGCTACGTTAATAAGGAGGGGTGATGGAATGGAACAATCTTTTTTTCGAGAATTACTACATTATCAACGTCCAAAGGATAATCCTTTTCGACTAGTGTTTGCTGGCTTGGTTATGTTCAGCATTCTTTTTTTGGGCTATATCAATCATCAATTATTGATTTCAAGCTTTGGCTCGTTAGGTATTTTTACTTTTTTATATTATCAGCCGTTACCATTAAAACAGTTAATGACTCGTTTATCTGTGGTCGGTAGTTACCTTTTTTTAGGAAATTTGTTAGGCATGTTATCGACCCATATTGCATGGCTCATTCCCATTGTTGTTGCACTGGTCGGTTTTGGTGGCCGCTTTTTCTTTGAAGTCTACGATATTTCAAAACCAGGGGCCTTCTTTGGTGTGATGGTGACAGCGATGGGTGCCAGTACGAGCATTCCGTTAGCAAAAATTCCGTTCATGAGTGGCTGTATGTTATTAGGCATTGGCTTTTCTATTTTGTTTGCACTAGTGTTGCATTTTACAGAGAAGGAAATCAGTGCCCCGCTAGCTAAGCGATCATTACGGGAACGAATTTATCGGCATCCAGAAGCGCCATTAGATAGCATATATTATAGCTTTGTCTTATTTTTTGCTGTATATATCAGCGAAAGTTTACATTTACAGAATCCGTATTGGTTAGTCGTTTCCTGTGCATCCATTTTACAAGGAGACAATTTACGTGCGATTAAGCAGCGAAATATTCAGCGAATTTTTGGCACAACGATTGGTTTGGTTATTTCCGCTTTTCTGCTTAATTTAGCTTTGACAACTTTTGAATCGATTGTCGTGATTACAATCTTATTTGTGACCGTTGAGTATTTTATTCGTCGTAATTATGGATTGGCGCAATTTTTCACAACGCCTATGGCTCTGATGCTTTCATTGCTCGTTCGTCAGCAGTACGTGATAACGTTGATTCAATTCCGCTTTTTGGGGATTGTTTTAGGCAGCTTGTTAGGCTTAGCGGCAGCGTGGCTATTCACCGTTGTAGTAACGTTTTATGAACGAAAATACCACTTGAACGAGTGACCAAAGAACAGATGACCAGTAATTAAAAAAAGAGCATTTGGTAGGTAAGCGGTTGGCGCTTTTCTACCAAAATTTTTTTCGGAAACATTGTGAAAAATGTACGTTTAATACAGATAGGCTCTTTTAAAGTTTGTGAACGTATGATACTATTAAACGGTCATAAAGAAGGAGGCTATATTTATGATTGAACTGATTGCAACTGCAGAATCTGTTGAGCAGGCTGTAGAATTACTCGCAACAGGTGTGGATACATTATATATTGGAGAAGAAACATTCGGGTTGCGTTTGCCCGTATCTTTTACACGAGATGAACAACGCGAGATTGTGAAACGTGCACATGAAATGGGCAAACAAGTGCTAGTGGCAGTAAATGGCATTATGCACCCTGAAAAAATGAAATTAGTCCCAGAGTATCTGACATTTTTAAAAGAAATCAACGTCGATAAAATTACTTTGGGTGATCCAGGTATTGTGTTTATTATGCAACGAGATGGATTAGAAATTCCTTACGTTTATGATGGCGAAACCTTGGTAACGAGCTCACGTCAAATCAATTTTTGGAGTAAACGAGGAGCCATCGGAGCTGTCCTAGCTCGGGAAGTACCTTTTGAAGAAATGGTAGCAATGGAAGAAAACTTAGCAGTTCCAGCTGAAATTCTTGTCTATGGGGCGACGTGTATTCATCAATCGAAACGCCCATTAATTCAAAATTACTACAATTACACAAAGAACGACAAAGGGGTTACGAAAGACGAAGGGCTGTTTATTTCTGAACCCAAAAAACCAGAAACCCACTATTCCATTTATGAAGATAGTCATGGTACGCATATTTTTGCCAATAACGATGTGAACTTGATGAATGAGTTAACAAACTTGTATGACCATCACTATCGTACATGGAAGCTCGATGGCCTTTACACGCCAGGTGAAAATTTTGTCGCGATTGCTCGCTTATTTGCTGAAGCGAAAGCAGCACTTGAAGCGGGAACTTGGTCAGAAGATCAAGCAGCTCATGCAACAGCTGAAATTGAAAAATTACATCCAACAGGTCGTGGCTTAGACAATGGTTTCTTTGATTTAAGTGCCGATGCAATAAAATAAATTGATTCATTTAAGGGGAAGAAGAACATGAAAGTAATGACAGAACGAACATTGAAGCGTCCCGAGGTGTTGGCTCCAGCCGGGACGCTAGAAAAACTAAAAGTCGCAATTCGTTACGGTGCCGATGCCGTTTATATCGGAGGGAATGCCTACGGTCTGCGTAGCCGCGCAGGAAATTTCACGCCAGAAGAAATGGCGGAAGGCGTAGCCTTTGCCCGCGAACATAATGCGAAAGTTTATGTCGCTGCCAATATGGTCACTCATGAAGGAAACCAGGAAGGGGCAGGAGCGTTTTTCAGAGAATTGCGAGACATCGGAATTTCAGCTGTGATTGTTTCCGATCCAGCTTTAATCGAAATTTGTGCGACAGAAGCACCAGGTTTACCCATCCATTTATCGACACAAGCTTCAGCAACCAACTATGAAACATTAGAATTTTGGAAAAATGAAGGCTTAGAACGTGTGGTTTTAGCGCGCGAAGTTTCAATGGAGGAAGTTGCAGCGATTCGTGAAAATACGGACATTGAGATTGAAGCCTTTATTCATGGAGCAATGTGTATTTCATATTCAGGACGTTGTACTTTGTCCAATCATATGTCGATGCGGGATGCCAATCGTGGCGGTTGTTCTCAATCTTGTCGCTGGAAATACGAGTTATTTGATATGCCTTTTGGGACAGAACGTCGGAGCAAAACCAGTGAAGGGGAAGTTGAAGAAGAGTTTTCAATGAGTGCCGTAGATATGTCTATGATTGAACATATTCCAGAATTAATTGAAAATGGTGTCGATAGTTTTAAAATTGAAGGTCGCATGAAATCCATTCACTATGTTTCGACAGTCGCTAATGTGTATAAAAAAGCCGTCGATTCTTACATGGAAGACCCTGAAAACTATGTCTGCCAACAAGAGTGGATTGATGAATTATGGAAAGTAGCACAACGTGAATTAGCAACTGGTTTTTATTACAATACACCAAGTGAAAATGAACAATTATTCGGCGAACGTCGTAAAATTCCACAATATAAATTTGTTGGCGAAGTGATTGCGTACAACGAAAAGACGCAAGTCGCGACAATTCGTCAACGGAACCTTTTCAGTGTCGGCGATGAAATTGAATTTTATGGTCCCGGGTTTACCCATTTCCACCAAACCGTTAAAGAGATGTATAATGAAGACGGTGAAGCGATCGATCGGGCACCTAATCCCATGATGTTATTAACAATGGAAGTGACGCAACCTGTTGCAGTCGGCGATATGATTCGTAAGAAAAAATAAACTAGCCAAAAGGAGGAGTAATTATGAGTGTCCGCGTGAATGATTTATTAAAATTACCGTCTTTGCGAGAAGCAACGGTACTTTCTGGTAAAAACCAATTGGACACATCTGTTGCTTCTCTTTCTTTTTTAGAAGTCTCTGATATGTCTTTGTTTTCGGAAAAACTTCACAAAACAAATGAATACCATGCTGGTGAAATTTTGATTGGTTCATTTTGTGCCATTCGTCATGATGTGGTGAAGCAATGTGAAACGATTCGGCATCTCCATGAATTAGGCGAAGTAGGCCTAATCTTGTACTACGTTGGGATTATCGTACCGAAAGTTGCAGAGGAAGTGATTCAATTAGCGGATTCTTTAGGTTTTATTTTAATCCAAATGCCTAAAAATGATCCCACATTACGCTACAACGAAGTCATTTATGAAGTCATGAAATTGTTAGTCAATAAAAATAAAATGGCTTCTTTTGCAACGGACCTCTTGGAAAAAGTTTCCCTTTTGCCTGAACAAAACCGCAGTGTGGAAATGACCTTGAAAATCCTATCCGATTTTTTAAAAGTCAACATTGCGTTAACCACCTATACCAATGAAATCATCAGCACCATCAATTGGCCGCGAAGCACGAAATTACCCTTAACCAAGTTACTTTATCAATCACAAGAGAAAGTAGCGCTAGGAGAAACGACCTACTTCATTACCTCGCAAAAACTTCCTCAGAAAGATGGACAAACATTGAAGCTTTACTTCATTCGAGAAGAAGAGCAGTTAACCTCTTTTGAGATGAATCAAGCGGTGGAAGTCGTTCAGATGGCTCTGAATTTATGGGGGAAAAACTATGACGAAGTCAGTGAGTATGCCTTAGTCCAAGCAATCATTAACGATGAAAGTGATAAGATGTACCAATTAGCCAAAAAATTAATGATTGATATTTCTTCTGTCGAAACGATGTGGCTTTTGCCTATTTGGCAACAAGGACAAGAAATCCACGCTATTCAGCAAGATTTGAAAGATTTCCTACGTTACTATTACCAAACAACGATTGTCCAGCAAACAGAAAATTACCTGATTGTTCTCTTAGGTAATTATTTACACAAACAGCCTGAAGCCTCGATTAGTAAAGAATACTTGCAAGCCACAGACTATCAGGACTATTTAGGTGAAATCATCCTTTGTCCGAAAGTTCGTAACACGACTGAAGTGCGTGTCAGCTACCAAACCGCTAATCAAGTCGCGCCGTTTTTAAAGCGTGTCTATCCACAAAGAAAAGTGTTATCAATCGCGGAAATTCGTACAGTTCAACAAATGATGACGTGTCTCCAAGCAGGAGAAGAAGCCATCCAACAACGCTTAGCAGTTATCCAACCTCTCTTAAAAGAATCAGAGCAGTTAATGACATTAGGAACGTTTTTACTAGATGCAAGTAGTGATTTTAAAGAATGCGGCGAACGCCTATTTGTTCATAAAAATACGGTCAAATATCGTATCAGTAAAATTAATGAAGCGCTCGGCTATGATATGACTAACGCCGCCGAAGCCTATGAAGTCTATTTGGCGATGATCTTATATCGCTTGGTCACGAATGAATGAAAAAAGCAGACAATCGGCAGTAGCCGATTGTCTGCTTTTTTATTTTAAGCCAAAACTTCCTCGATATTTTTTTCAATTTGAAAAAGACCTATGACTGATTTTTCGTTATAATTGAAAAAATAATTAAGGAGGAATGAGAATGAAATTAAAAAACGAGCAACAACAATCGTGGCTTAGCTTAACATTTGTTTGGGCGGGCGCAATGATTAGCGTGCCAGGATTAATTATTGGAGGAACGTTAGTTGCAGGCATGCCTTTATGGGAAGCTTTGTTAACAGGATTTATTGGTTACGGTATTATTGTTATTTTAATGATTTTACAAGGAATTCAAAGTTCCGACTTACAAGAACCTTCTGTCAAAGTCGCTTCTCAAGTGTTTGGCATTCAAGGTTCGCAAAAGATTATTTCCATTATTCTAGCGATTGCTTGCTTAGGTTGGTTTGGTTTGCAAGCCAATGTCAGCGGCGGCGCCTTCACGAACTTTTTAAAAATTTACGGCATTGATTTACCTGTGTCGCTTTCTTCCTTAATCTGGGGAGTTATCATGCTTATTTCGGCTCTTTATGGCATAAAAATATTGAAAATTCTGAATTATTTTGCGGTTCCTGTGTTAGTTCTGGTTTGTCTTTATGGCTTGGTGGCTTCGTTAAGAAACAACGGTTGGGAAGCTGTTAGTCAATATACACCTCAAACAGCAGGAAGCTTTATGTCAGGTCTTTCAATGACTGTCGGTTCTTTTGCATTAGGCGCAGTAATTGCTGGAGATTACTCTCAATATGTTTCTTCTCGTAAAGATGTGGTTAAAGCGGCCACCTTAGGGATTTTACCGACAGGCTTGTTGATGATTGGCGTTGGTGCGGTCTTGACCATTGCTTCGAACACCGCAGATATCACGGAAGTTTTTATGAATCTCGGTTTTCCAGTTTTAGGAATTATTGCGCTAATTTTAGCAACTTGGACCACGAATGCCGTGAATGCTTTTTCTGGCGGACTGGCCTTGATTAATGTCTTTGATATTCCAAAAGAAAAAGAAAAAGTCGCTGTCGGTGCGGCCGGCGCCATTGGAACCTTATTAGCAGTTGTGGGGATCTTAAATTACTTTACGCCGATTATGTCTGTCCTTTCTGCGATGGTTCCACCAGTGGCTGGTGTAATGATTGCTGCCTATTGGTTGATTAACAAAGGCGATCGAACCAAATGGCAGCCAACGCCTGGCGTGAATAAATTAGGTGTTTTTTCATGGCTAATTGGTGCTGCAGTGGGGGGCATTCCGGTGATTATGAGTTTCTTTCCCAATGCCCCTCAATTGCCTAACCAACCGCTAATTGGCATTGTTTTATCGTTTGTTATTTATTATTTCGGTGCAAAACGTCAACAGACGAACACCGAATCATTAGAAATGGAATGAAGAAGAGGAGTGTCGGAGAATGCGTTATTTAGATGCAGAAGCAATTGAGAATATAGCTACAGGAGCAGCTTTTTTAGGGACAGGAGGTGGCGGTGATCCCTACATTGGTAAAATGATGGCTTTGTCCGCCATCGAAGAAAACGGACCTGTCAAACTGGTTTCTCCAGAAGAAATTGCCGCGGAGGATTTTTTCCTACCCGCCGCAATGATGGGTGCCCCATCTGTCGCAATTGAAAAATTTCCCAAAGGCGACGAATTCGTCCGTGTCTTTGAGAAGTTAGGAAAATATTTAGACCAAGAAACGATTGCGGGAACCTTTCCAATGGAAGCTGGGGGCGTCAATTCAATGATTCCAATTGTTGTTGCAGCGAAGCTAGGCATTCCCTTGGTGGATTGTGATGGTATGGGTCGGGCCTTTCCAGAATTGCCTATGGTAACGTTCCATTTGAATGGGATGTCAGCGACCCCTATGGCAATTACCGATGAAAAAGGAAATATTGGCATTATGGAAACGATTGATAATACTTGGACAGAACGTCTTGCTCGTGTTCAAACGGTTGAAATGGGCGCCAGTGCTTTAGTGAGCATTTATCCCGCGACAGGCAAACAATTACAAGACTATGGTATTCACAACATCGTGACATTATCAGAAGAAATTGGCAAAGTGATTCGAGGTACCTATGCAGATGAACAAGAAAAACGCCAAGCATTAGTAGAAGTTACGGATGGGTTTGAATTGTTCCAAGGAAAAATTCTAGATGTGGAACGAGAAGTAAAAGGTGGCTTCAATTTGGGACGTGTCAAATTGAGTGGCTTAAACAGTGATGCTGGTTCAGAAGCAGTCGTCCATTTTCAAAATGAAAATTTAATTGCCGAGAAAGATGGTCAGGTGATTGCGATGACGCCTGATTTGATTTGTATGGTAGATTTAGAAACTTTAACGCCTGTGACAACAGAAAGCTTGAAATACGGCAAACGTGTCCAAGTAATGGGCTTGAAAGCGAATGCCGCTTGGCGAACGAAAAAAGGTATCGAAACAGTGGGTCCTCGGTATTTCGGCTACGAAATGGATTATCAACCACTAGAAAACTTAGTAGCGAAGGAGGACAAATAAATGTATAAAATCGGTATCGATGTCGGCGGCACAAATACAGATGCTGTTATTTTAGATCATCAATTAAACTTGATTCATTCAGTGAAAGTTCCAACAACCGATGATATTCAAACAGGGATTGCCGGTGCCTTAAATAAAGTCTTGGCAGAATCAGCAGTGGACCCAACCAAAGTCACACATGCAATGTTGGGCACGACCCAATGTACGAATGCCATTGTTGAGCGAAAAAAATTAGCAAAAGTTGGGGTCCTTCGTTTGGGCTATCCAGCAACCGCTTCGGTCTTGCCTTACACAGCTTGGCCCAAGGATTTAGTGGCCACTCTTTCAGAAACGTATGCTTTAGCACATGGCGGCTACGAATATGATGGACAACAATTGACTGCACTGGACGAAGAAGAATTACGTGGGATTTTGGCCTCTTGGCGAGGAGAAGTAGAGGCAATCGCAGTAATTGGCGTTTTTTCTTCTTTAAAAAGTGACCAAGAATTGTTTGTTCAAGCGCTTGCGAAGGAAGTGTTAGGGGCAGATGTTCCTGTATCTTGCTCCTCAATGATTGGGTCTGTCGGTTTAATTGAACGGGAAAATGCAACAATTTTGAATGCTGCGTTGCACAAAGTAATTAAAGTGACCAGCGAAGGCTTTGAACAAGCCTTAGAACAAGAAAAAATTCATCACGCCCAAGTGTACTTATGTCAAAATGATGGTACGTTAATGTCGTTAACGTATGCCAAACAGTTTCCTATTTTAACCATTGCTTGTGGACCAACAAATAGTATTCGTGGCGCTTCTTACTTAGCTGGTTTGAAAGATGCGGTTGTTTTAGATGTTGGTGGCACAACGTCAGACATTGGCGTGTTAGTGGATGGCTTTCCAAGAGAATCTTCACTGGCCGTTGATGTTGGCGGAGTACGGACCAATTTTAGAATGCCAGATATCGTGTCAATCGGTGTCGGCGGCGGCAGTCTAGTGCGTGAACAACCAGATGGTTCTGTGACAGTTGGCCCCGACAGTGTCGGCTACCGTATTACACAAGAGGCCCTTGTTTTTGGCGGCACACAATTAACGACCACTGATATTGCGGTTCGCTTAGGCCATGCCCAAGTCGGTGATCCTAGCAAAGTAGCTCATTTAGACCAAACGTTTGCGGAAAAAGTGTACCAAAAAATTGGCGAATTGGTCAGTGAAGCGATTGATCGCATGAAAACCAGTTCTGCAGACGTGACGGTCGTTTTAGTTGGTGGTGGAAGTATTATCATCCCCGAAGAATTGACAGGTGTTAAAGCGCTAATTCGCAACGAAAACGGGGCAGTGGCGAATGCCATCGGTGCCTCTATCGCTCAGATTAGCGGACAATACGAACAAATTTATGTCTATTCAAAAATCCAACGAGACGCGGCGTTGGCCGATGCCCAAGAAAAAGCCGTCCAACAAGCTGAACTTGCGGGTGCAGTTCCTGGCACAATCGAGTTAGTCGAGGTGGAAGAAACACCACTCGCCTATCATCCAGAAAATGCAACACGCTTACGAGTAAAAGTGGTTGGGAACATGTACTAAAAGAAAGGAAATCCTCTGGCATATGAGGGTTTCCTTTTTGTGCTATAGTCTCATCTTTACTTTCGAGTCAATTCAGTTTCAATGCGTTTTAAAATCCTCTTGTTCGCAATTATACCAAGTTCTTCTGTTGAGTTAAGCATATAAATCGTTGATTTCCCATTTCCTTTGTTTAACAAAGTACCTTGTTGGACTAAGCTGGTAACGGTTTTTCTAATTTTATAGTCAGAGTACCCACTATTTTTTTGAATATCTTTAATTTTTGCTTGTCCGTGATCCATCAAGTATAAAATAATTAATTGTTCAATATCAGTATAACCTTTTAGGCTATCTTTCATATTAATTTTCCAGATTTTGATAGTGGTTGCATCGAAATAGGTATCAATATCAGGTGCTTTTAAACTATTTTTAGTCGCTGCATCTATTATTCTAGGTCCTCCAGACCCTGCCTTCTCAGCAATTCCTACTCTCCTAAACAAAGTTGAAATAATCGGATTTCTAGTGACTGAATAACTTCCATGAATAAATTCTTCTTTAGACACTTTCATTTCTCCTGGATTGTAGAACTCAATATAATCATCGTAATCTGCAATCTTAATGACATGATCTGAATCATAATACGCATGCATTAAGACATTTACCAAAGCTTCTTTTAGTGATAATAATAGATCTGATTTATAGGAACCGCGAGTCATATCTTGTGATTGTCTAAAAGTATCAGGAATTGCGAGAGCGAATTTTTCAATGACAATAGTGTAAAAAGAGAAAATATTCATCTCTGGATAGTTCATATCACCTGTGGAAACTCTATCTAACCAATCGCTATCTAATGAACTTTTTTTCTTAAAATAATCCAATTGAAACTTTTTAAACCTGTCTGTAATTGAATGATATTTTCCGAAAAATAATAGTCCGCCAGTTGTTAATTTATATACATTATCGCTGTTCATTCTATCCTTTTTCAGGACACCCAAATTTATAAGTAACTCTTCATCTGAATAATCTAAGTATTTTTGCTCCTGAGTATTTTTATAAAGTAATTCTCTATATTCTTGAATTGTTTTTGTGTTTAAATCGTCCAGGGTATAATTATTTAGTAGCTCAGTATCTATATCGTTCTGAGAATCGACAATTAGGTATTTAAATTGATTATCATCTGCTTTTCGATCGCCATCATCTGTTCTTATGTAGGTATTCGTTTTATTTCCATTTAGATAAATAGGTCTTCTTTCAAATGAAGCTTTTGGGACTTTAATTTGTATAATTGATTTTCCAGCAACTTTTAATGTAATAACATCTTCATTACTCAATAAATTAGCGCTCACTTTTTTCTTGTCGTGAATAAGATTCCAAAAATCCCTAAGGATCATTTCTGGCTTATCAACGCCAACAACTCTATAGCCGTTGGGTATTTCTTCTACACCTAAAATAATTATACCACCCTTAGTATTTGCAAATGCGCTGTATGTACTCCAGATATCTTTGGAAAGAGAAGTCTGTGATTTTTTGTACTCTAATTGCCAACTTTCTTTTGGATGTGAAAAGATTTCGTCTTTTAATTCTATAAATTGATTCATACGTCCCCTCCTTAGTAATAAATTCAAAAGTAAATCAAAAGTAAAAAAACTGAGTGGTATCAAGCCTTTGAGTGATTTTTTCAAAAGAAAAAGTCATTTTTGAAAAGAAAACCAAAAGAATTGACATATAGATAAAATGTGGTATAATTTTAGGTTTCAATAATTAAATTGTATCATTAAAAAACTTTTTTTTCTAGAAGATTTTAGCAAGAAGTAGTTAAATGAACCAAGTAAATCAATCATAACTAGGAATTCCCTTCGACAATGCTACGATTGAATTCCTTTCCCCCAGTGCTTTTACGGAACGAATCAATAAAACAGAAGCAGCAGAAAACTAAACAAAAGTAAGTAATACGACTGTCTTTTTTTGCTATTTTTTGCGATAATAAGGGAGAAAGTTCAAATTGAAAGGGAGCCAGAATAAATGAAAACCTATGATTATATTGTTATTGGTGGCGGTAGTGGCGGGATTGCTTCTGCTAACCGCGCAGGAATGCACGGAGCCAACGTCCTTTTAATTGAGGGCAACGAAATTGGTGGGACCTGTGTCAACGTTGGTTGTGTGCCTAAAAAAGTCATGTGGCAAGCCAGCAGCATGATGGAAATGATGGAAAGAGACACAGCAGGCTACGGGTTTGATGTTGAAATCAAAAATTTTAGCTTTAAACAATTAGTTGAAAATCGTGAAAAATATATTGACTTCTTACATGGTGCGTATAATCGTGGTTTAGACAGTAACAACATTGAACGTATCCATGGTTACGCTACGTTTACTGGGGAGCAAACAATTGAAGTCAATGGAACAGAATATACGGCGCCGCACATTTTAATCGCGACAGGTGGTCGTCCGAAAAAACTAGGTATTCCAGGAGAAGAATATGCCTTAGATTCAAACGGCTTCTTTGCGTTAGAAGAAATGCCAAAACGTGTGGTCTTTGTCGGTGCGGGTTACATCGCAGCCGAATTAGCAGGAACCTTACATGGCTTAGGTGCAGAAACACATTGGGCCTTCCGTCATGAACGACCATTACGAAGCTTTGATGACATGCTTTCTGAAAAAGTCGTAGAACGCTATCAAGAAATGGGCATGCAAATTCATCCGAATGCAACACCAGCTAAAATTGAAAAAACGGCGCAGAATGAGTATGTTATTACATTTGAAAATGGTGAATCAATCACGACAGATGCCGTGATTTTCGGGACAGGCCGTCAGCCGAACACGGATCAATTAGGCTTAGAAAATACGAAAGTAGCTCTTGATGAAAAAGGCTACGTCAAAGTAGATAAATTCCAAAATACCACACAAAATGGCATCTACGCAGTCGGCGATGTCATTGGGAAAATCGACTTAACGCCAGTCGCGATTGCCGCTGGTCGGCGCCTGTCTGAACGCTTATTTAACGGACAAACCGATTTATATCTGGATTATAACTTGGTGCCAACGGTGGTCTTTACCCATCCACCAGTTGCGACAATTGGTTTAACGGAAAAAGCAGCGCTTGAAGAATATGGTGAAGACCAAGTGAAAATCTATCGCTCTAGCTTTACGCCAATGTACTTCGCTTTAGGAGAATACCGTCAAAAATGCGACATGAAATTAATCTGTGTCGGTAAAGAAGAAAAAATTGTCGGTTTGCATGGCATCGGCATCGGTGTTGACGAAATGCTACAAGGCTTTGCAGTCGCTATTAAAATGGGCGCGACCAAAGCTGATTTTGATAATACTGTTGCGATTCATCCAACAGGCTCAGAAGAATTTGTAACAATGCGATAAAAGGCGAATAAACCCCAAAAAAGAGCGTTGCTGATGCAACGCTCTTTTTTGAATACACAAGTTATACTATTTGATTCATAAAAAGTAATTTTTTATATCATGCCAATAACCACTTTTCCATCTTTTAACTACTGACTTTTCCAAGAAATATGCTATGATTAAAAAAATCAGCAAAACAGAGGGTAGGGAGTTAGAGGATGGATAAAATTAGAATCAACAACTTGAAATTTTTCACAAAAAATGGTGTTTTGGCAGAAGAAAAACGTCTAGGACAGCAAGTAGAAATCGACCTTGAAATGCAGTTGTCGCTAGCCGAGGCAGGGCGAACAGATGATGTCACCCAAACTGTCAATTATGCCGAAGTGAATGAATTGATTGCCCAACGAGTAAACAATCACTCGTACGATTTAATCGAAGGTTTAGCGAGTGCTATTTTAGATGATATTTCCGCAGATTATCAAGAACAATTGAACAAAATTATCATTAAAATTAGAAAATATAGTGTGCCGATGCCCGGCCTTTTTGACAATATTGAAATTGAAATGGAGCGAGAAGTATAGATGATTGGCTATGTAGCATTAGGTAGTAACGTCGGCGATCCGTACGCAAATTTAGTGAAAGCCCGCAATTATTTAAACGAAGACCCGCAGATTCAGGTCGTGGCTTCTTCAAAACTTTATGAAACGGATCCTTACGGTTATACAGACCAAGATGATTTTTTGAACGCCGTATTGAAAATTGATACTAGCTATACCGCTGAAGAGTTATTGGCTGTTACCCAAGGGATTGAGCAAGCAATGAAACGTAAAAAATTAATTCACTGGGGTCCGCGGATTATTGATATTGATATTTTATTATTAGGGGAGCAGTCAGTCACGTTGCCCCACTTACAAGTTCCTCATCAAGAATTAACAAAACGGTCATTTGTTTTGATTCCCTTAAGTGATGTTTACGCAGAGGAACAACTATTGGGCACGCCAATAGCTACGTGGATTCAGCGCAGTGGCAATCAAGAAGAAGTGCGAGTAAGCGAAAAGGAATGGTAGAGATGGAGCAGGAAAAACAAGCGCAAATTGAGCAGGCAGTTACCACAATCTTAGAAGCAGTGGGGGAAGATACTCAACGGTCAGGACTCATTGATACACCCAAACGTGTAGCTAAAATGTATGCAGAAGTTTTTAGTGGATTAACCGAACCTGAATTTGACGATTATAAATTATTTGATAGCTTAAATGAAGGCGAAATGGTTCTAGTAAAAGATATTGCCTTTTATTCAATGTGTGAACACCATTTATTGCCATTTTATGGAAAAGTACATGTCGCTTATCTGCCAGAAGGTGGCAAAGTATTGGGACTAAGCAAGTTACCAAGATTAGTAGAACATTGTGCCAAACGTCCCACAGTTCAAGAAGATTTAACAGTGACAATTGCCCGCAAACTTCAAGAAAATATTCCCGTTAAAGGCATTGCAGTAGCCATTGAAGCGGAACATATGTGTATGACGATGCGCGGCGTGAAAACACCACAAAGTAGCACCAAAACATTTCAATTTACCGGACTATTTAAAGAACAAGAGTGGAAAAATCAATTTTTAATGGAGATACGTTAGAAAATGGAAATTATTGTTGGCACGAATAACCAAGGTAAGTTAAAAGAAATGCAATCAGGACTTAAGGACCCCGCTATTCAACTTGTCTCTTATCGAAAGTATACAACCAGTCAAGAACAACCTGCAGAAACTGGCACTACGTATGCTGAAAATGCTTATCTAAAAGCTCGCTTTTTCCAACAATTAATTGGCCGCCCAGTGTTAGGTGATGATGGCGGCTTAACGTTAACTGCTTTTCCTGATTTATTAGGTATTCATACAAGCCGCTTTTTCCATTCAGCCAATCCGGAAGAACAGAACCGCGAACTGTTGCACTTATTTGAAGGGCGACAGTCGACTCGAGAGTTAACCTTATCAGCCACGTTGGTCTATGTACTCGATGACGACAAACTGTTGCAAACGGAAGCCACTTTGACTGGTGAATTAGTTGAACCGCACGGTACAGGTGGTTATGGCTTTGATCCGATTATTTATTTACCAGATCGAGGCAAAACCTTAGCGGAGTTGTCCACGAGTGAACGAATGAAGATAAGTCCTAGAATGCGGGCTTTACGAAAGATGATTCAGCAGATAAAGGAGCAATGTGACAATGATTGATTTAAAAAAGAATTACCAAATTATGGGGATTGTCAACACGACCCCCGACTCTTTTTCTGATGGCGGTAGCTACACAACGGTCGACGTGGCCTATCAACATGCGCTTCATCTACTAGAAGCGGGGGCCGATATTTTAGACATTGGCGGCCAATCCACACGTCCTGGCTACGAAGAAGTTTCTCCACAAGTTGAGGTAGACCGAGTATTACCATTAATAAAAAAAATACGTGAGACTTCTCTAGCGCCGATTTCTGTGGATACCTACTATCCCGAAGTAGCAGAAGCCGCGATCCAAGCTGGCGCCACAATGATTAATGACATCAAAGGATTAGACACTCCGAGGATGGCAGAAGTCCTCGCACAATATCCTGAAGTCCAAGTTGTGATTATGCATTCTAGAAAACGCCAATCGCTTTCTTTAAAAGAAGAGTTGCACCAATTTTATACAGAAAAAATTGAACAATGCCAAAAATATGGGCTTTCCTTAGAAAAAATTTGTTTCGATCCAGGGATTGGCTTTCATAAAACTGTCGCAGAAAACCTTCAACTGTTAAAAGATCCTAACGCCTTTCGCTACCAAGATTATCCGTTACTATACGGCGTTTCTCGCAAACGAACCATCGGCGCTTTAACGAACGAACCAGAACCAGCCAACCGTGATTTTGGCTCAGCCGCTGCTTCCTTGTATGCAGCACAACAAGGCGTAGAAATTTTACGTGTTCATAATGTCCAAGGCTTAAAACAAACATTTGATGTCTGGCGAGCATTGTCGGAGAAGGAGTAAGGGCGGAGCAATAGACTAAACAGACCGACCATCAAAAAAGATGGTCGGTCTGTTTAGTCTAAAAAATTTTAGTTGGCTGAATCGTTTTATCCCAGTAAACGGTGCGCGATTTTTATTACAAAAGAAAGCGGCTGTTGAATAATCAGGAAAGTAAGCGTATTCTAGGAAGGTACAAATGTGTTATACTACACAAGTAGGAAGTTTATGACGGTGGCAATTTCTCAAAAAAAGGGGGACTGCCAATGTTTTTGCTTGTTTGCTCTTTCCCTAGAAAGGAATAGTAGTGACTGTCTTTGAAGCATTGATGCTTGCGATTGCTTTCGCAACATTAATTGTCAAAATCAGTAATAAAAACGACAAAAAATAAACCCGTCATAACTTTTAGCGAAGATTGACGGGTTTATTTATCCACAATTAAAGCTACCGTCTTAAACGGTCTACCCGAGAGCGTATGTCTAGTACGCTCTCTTCGTGTTTATTATAGCAAGTTGAAACGGAAAAGTCGAATAGTAAATAAAAAAGTAAGCGTATTCTAGGAAGGCATAAATGTGTTATACTACACAAGTAGGAAGTTTATGACGGTGGCAATTTCTCAAAAAAAGGGGGACTGCCAATGTTTTTGCTTGTTTGCTCTTTCCCTAGAAAGGAATAGTAGTGACTGTCTTTGAAGCATTGATGCTTGCGATCGCTTTCGCAACATTAATTGTCAAAATCAGTAATAAAAACGACAAAAAATAAACCCGTCATAATCTTTAGCCAGGATTAACGGGTTTATTTCCTAATTAATTCAGCTACCGTCTTAAACGGTCTACCAGAGAGCGTATGTCTAGTACGCTCTCTTCGTTTTTATTATACCAAGGTATCACCTAAAAAGCTAGCCGCTAAATCTTTCAATAGGATTAGAGCTTTTTTATTAATTTTGAGAAAATGACCAATCTCGAATTAAATTACGCCAATTGGAACGTTCATCCATAGAATATTGATCTAATTCAGAAGTGGCTTCCCGATTATAAAGCATAACTTTTCCTAGACCTGCTTTTCGATGCAGAAAGATTTCGCAGTAAAAACCTAGATATTGACCGCCATGGTAAAACCAATCTCCTAACTTCATCCAACCACAATTATATTCTTTTAAATAGAGATTGAAAACTTGATCCCAACTTTCGGGCGACAAAATTTCACCTTTGAGAACTGCTTGTAGCCATTTCGATAAGTCGTTAATAGTCGAGACCATACAGCCATCTGCAGATAGTAATTGATAAGTATTTGGAAATTCATGTAGTTCATTATCAATGTTACGATAGCTCCTTGCTATGCTATTTTGTGTGGCAAAGGAAGTTTTTACCATCGATAAAGGAGACAAGATTTTTTGTGTTACAAATTTCTCAAATGAGAGTCCAGATACTTTTTCAATAATCAAACCTAATAAATAATAATTAGTATTACTATAAGAAACTCGGGTTCCAACCTGAAAATCCATCGGTTTAGTAGCAATTATCGTTTTCAATTTATTGAAAGAAATTTGTTCTGCGGTAGCAAATTCAGCATAAAATTCCTGAAGTTTTTCGTTTAGCTCTGGTCTCTGTTCTTTAATTTTTTTCAAACTATTTAAGAATAGCTCCGTTGGATAATCAGGTAGACCACTACTCATTGTCAATAAATGTTTAACTGTGATTGCTTTTGGGATTAGCAAATCTGGAAAAAAGGCTACTACTGGCATTTCCAAGTTTAACTTACCTTGTTCATGAAGGATCATGCAGGCGGTACCAGTGAATTGCTTCGTTACAGAGCCAATACAACTTTGAGTTGCTTCTGTGAATAACTGTTTTTCCTTAAATTTTGCAAACCCATAATTTTTCTTAGCTAAAATTTTATCAGCGGTTACAAGTGCATAACTACCATTGTAATCGGTCTGTTGATAGATAGTTTCTAATCTATGGATTATTTATTGTAAATTCATTTTTTCTCTCTTTTCGCTTTAGTCTCCAAGGCTGATATTACTTGTCTTGGGAAAAATGTTAAATTAAGCGAACATAGTTGGTACATCTTTACGCAAAAAATCACGTCCTTTCAATTATTAGTATACGCTTTCAATACATAAAAACGGCAAAAAGGATTTAGAAGAAACAAGCTTACATCAAATGTCTTCTATGAAGTGGTCAGGATAAGTATCCCAATATTTTTTATAGACACGGTCTGCGTGATTATCTAAATTTAACTGGTACATTCAGAAATGAGCACATTTTTGGGTTGCCATTGTTCTCTGTATTAGTAACAGTACGTCATACCGATTTATTTCATCACATTTCCACTGTGATAATTTTCTACATCATGTGTGGCTGTAATATAGGGGATACTCTCTTTTTTTCAGTAATGAAACCAATGATTTACTGGCGTCTGTCACAATCCCTTTATGCCGAAGAAACTCCTTTCGAAGTGCCAAAGTCGTGACTATCGTTCATTTCCGCTTTTACGTAGCCAATTGGACAACTATTTTCTTTATCTTTAAGACAGATGGCAAGGTAATAGGGATGATGCGTGATTGTTTTTTCATAAAACGCCCACATTTCGCTGAGCGTGGTATGAGAATACCACTGGAGAAAAGTCATAGTAGCACCTCTTTCTACTAATGAATCAAGTATATTTTTAAATTCTATCATAAAATATATGTTTGGTATCACCTAAAAAGCTAGCCGCTAAATCCTCAATAGGATCCAGCGGCTTTTTTAATTTTCTCTTGTCAAAATCGTTTGTGTAATTTCATACAATTGTTCTTTCGCTTGGGCCTTTGTTTCAGGAAGTTTGCTGATTTCTTTCAGCGCTTTTTCTGTGTAATGAGTGGCTAATTGTTGGGCCTTTTCTACGCCACCTAGTTCATGGACAAGACGATAAATTTCCTGTGTTTCTTCATCGGTCAAGGTTTCTTTTTTCATTAAAAGTGGCAACAAGACTTCACGATTGGCTTCAAGTGCATAAATCAAGGGCAAAGAATACACGCCTTGACGTACGTCTTCTAAGACGGGTTTGCCGATGGCATCGGCAGTTTGTGTATAGTCCAAAATATCATCAATAATTTGAAAAGCCAGCCCGATATTTTCGCCGATTTCACCACAACGTTTGGCAAAACGTTGGGAGGTGCCACTTTCATAGGCACCGACAAAACAACTTAGCGCAAACAGTTCCGCAGTTTTCCCGGAAATATTTTTTAAATATTGGTCAATCGTTACCTCGAAATTATAGCGATTGTCCATTTGACCAAGCTCACCAGTCAGGACTTTTTCCATACTGCGCGAATTTAATTGAATGCTTTTTAATGAAGAAGAATAATCAGATAAGAGCTTGAAACAGCAAACAAAAAGATAATCGCCTGTATACACGGCTGTGCTATTTCCAAAGCGCGAACGCAATGTTGGCAAGCCACGACGCGTATCAGCTTCATCGACAATATCGTCGTGAACTAACGTGGCGGTATGCAGTAATTCAATGGAAGCCGCTAACGCTGTCGCCTTTTTAGGGTCCCGCTGTTCACCAAAATAAGAGAACAACAGTTGGTAGGCTGGACGTAGCAATTTGCCGCCAGAATGAATCATGTCATGGACAGCAGCTTGAATCTCTTGATTATCGATTTGAACCGCTTGTTCCATCAAGCGAAGAGTAGTTGTTAATTCTTTTGATAACGTAGGATAGGTATTCCACATAGGATGTATATTCATAAGATGACTCCTTTAATTGTGGCGGACAGGTTTTCAATTAGAAAAATTGACTCCACTTATGTTTCGTTGTTTGTTCATAATTCAGTTGGAATTTTCGTAACGTCTGGACATGTTGTAGTAAATAATTAGCGGCAATCCCAATCGCAATCCCCGAAAGTAACCCAAACAGAGATAGAAATGGTAAGTACAGCATCGGCGCCCACGAATGAGCAAAGAAAGAGGTCGTTAGCAACTGACCAACGTTGTGTAAGAAACCACCAACGGCACTAATCCCGATAATGCTGACCCGTTTTGGCCCCAGCTGCTTGACAAGCAACATGCCGAAATAACTTAATAAGGCACCACTGGCACTATAGAAAAAGGTCGAAAGTGTACCGCCCAGTAATGTCGTTAAAATCAAACGTAAACAGACTAGGAAAAAACTATCACGCTTACGCATGGTGAAAATCGCAATAATAGTAATTAAATTTGCTAGACCGAGCTTTGCCCCAGGAGCAAATGCGAAAGGGTAAGGAATCATATTTTCGATTAAGCCAATAATGACCCCTTGGGCAACGAGCATAGCAATATAAATATTCTTGTGTAATTTGCTCATAGTTGTCGTGCTTAATAAATTAAGCTACCGTCTTCACTCCCATCAGAAGCTTCCACGGTGATAAACAAATTGTGGGGTAGACAGGCAATCGGGGTTTCACCAGGTTTGGAAATCCAGCCTCGCCGAACATCCACTAAGTCAGCACAGTTGGCTTCCTTCACGCGGATACGATCACCATCTACTTCAATCAGGTTGTAATCACCGTCTTTTGCTTCGTATTTATATGTATAATGCGGGCCGTCCTTTTTTAAGTCAAAGACTTTGATTACTTTGTTGTCTACTTTCAAGACTGCTTGATACGTAGCCGCTTCTTGACCACGGTTTTGCATGGCAAAAACAACAAGGGGCAGAAAAGAACCAAGAACTAAAACAGCAATAATAATAACGTCCCATGTTTTCAAGCGACTTTTCTTAATGAATTCTTTGATCGTCATTTTCTTCTCTCTCCTTTGGTGTTTTTTTCTTGTCTATCATAACACAGTGAACGAGCTTGGAACAAAAATTATTTTGAATTTTTGTTCCAAGCTCAAAAACTGATAAACGGCGGGAACAGAACCAACACTACGCGTTGCTCCGATCTCAACAACTTCTAAGAGCTAAAGCTCTAAGAGTTGAAGGTCCTTCGGAAATAAGCCGAAATTGTTGAGAATCACGAAGAACGTAGTGATTCGATGATGAACAATACCTACTTGGTCTCCAAAAATTAAAGAGCACCGAGTAGGTATCATGCAACATCAACTCTTTCCTCGTTGTGTTTTATGACAATTTTCGGAAATTCCTTCTTATTGCTGAGAAACACTATTTGCAAAGCAAATAGATGTTGAACAGTACCTACTTGGTTCTCGGAGCTAAACGATTCTGTCCCGACCTCAGTTGAGCCACCATATTATATAAAAGAAAATATGTGGGACAAAAGTCATGCTTGACTGCTGTCCCACATACTAAATCCTATGATAGTCAGCTGGAGACATGTGTCTCAGCTTTTGCTCGTAGTTGTCAATCGATTATCGATTGCTTACTTACCGCCGTATCTAGCTTTCGGGGTACCATACCACGCTTTACCAAGTTTGCGTTGAATCCATGGAATTACCCAGCGGTCTAAACCGACAGCACGGCCTGAACCGTTCATCAAAGCAAAAGCGACAAAGATAAACCAGATATTTACCCAATAGAACATGCCAGATAAACAGAAGGCAATTGTTAAACCAATTGTAGCAGCACTTGATAACCAAGTGAATAAACCAGCAATCAATGCTAAAGCAATACATACTTCAACGATTGTCATGAATTTTTGCATGAACAAAGCAACTTCTTGGTTTGGCATCATAAATTTCATTACGCTTTCGAACCATTTAGGCATGTGATCAAACACTTGCATTGGTGTTTCGCCGTAAGCGTAGCTTAAACCAAAGTGCGCTGCTTGTGTTGCCGCATCGGCACCACCGCTTGCCGCCGCATCCGCCGCACCACTTGCAGCAGTTGTTGCTGTTTCAGTTGCTTGAGAAGCACCTGTTGTTACTTGTTCTTGTAACCAAGGGAATGGGAAAACGACTTTATCTGTGAACCAAGAACCGTCACCAAACCAAGTGCTTGGTTTCAAGTAATCGCCGTTGCCGACAATTTTCTTCATTGATTCGACTAACCAAACCATACCATAGAAGACACGTAGCGGAACACTCCACAAGACATTGCCGTAACGAGACGTATGTCCGCGAGCAACAGAACGATCATCTTTAATATGGAAGATTTCGTGCATAATGTATTGGAACATGTAGTAACCAGAACGAATATCAAAGAAGTATTTCAAGTTAACGATATGTTTCATAATGATGGCTAAGAAACCACTCAAATGAATTTTATCGAATAAGTTGGCAACGCCCCATTTCGCGCCGATGGAAACCATGAATCCTTGGTAGTTTCCTTTAAAGGCGTGTTTTTCGCCACCTTTAATATCTGCAACGATGTTGGCAGCCGCAGTATGACCTGTTTGTTCAGCTGCTTGAACGATTTGAGGAGTTGGTGTGTTTGGTGTTTCTTCGTAATAAACCAAGTCACCAATGATATAAATGTTTTTGTCTTCGTAACCTTTTGCTTGCATGTATTCATTCGCAACTAAACGACTACCACGTGCTGCTTCTAAACCAAAGTCAGCGGCATCAGAAGTTGCTTTCACACCAGCTGTCCAGATTAACGTATGCGTTGGTACTTCAGAACCATCTTTTAATTTAATGTGATCTGCTGCAACTTCAACGATTGGTGAGTTCAATAATAATTGAACATTTTTCTTTTCTAGATAACGTTCTGCTTTGGCAGCATCGTTACGAGATAACATGTTTAAGATGGTTGGCATTGCTTCAACAACCATTAATGTAATTTCGTCTGGATCAATTTTGGCATCTTTCGCTAAACGATCTTTCCAGTCGATTAATTCGCCGACCATTTCGATCCCAGTAAAACCAGAACCACAGACAACGAATGTTAACATTGCTTTGCGTACTTCAGCATCTGGTTCGATGGCTGCTTTAGCAACGGTTGCTTCAATGTGATGACGAATTTTCACTGCATCATCAAATGACCATAAGGTGAAACCATTTTCTTTCACGCCTGGTGTTCCAAAGTCGTTTGGTTCGCCACCCATACCCAGAATTAACTGGTCAAATGGATAAGAACCTGCTAAAGTTTTCACAACTTTATTTTCTTTGTCGATCCCAGTAACAGTATCTGTTACCAATTTTACGTTTTTCTTGCGTGAGAACAAACGTTGTAAGTCGTATTGAATTGCTTCTGGTTCAACACGTCCGCCTGCTACTTCATGCAATTCGGTCATCATAGTGTGGTAAGAATGGCGATCAATCAATGTGATTGTTACGTCCGTATCTTTTTTAAATTTCTTTGCTAGAAATTTAGTAGCTGAAACGCCAGCATACCCAGCACCTACAACGACAATATTTTGCTTTGTCATTGACAATCCGCTCCTTAATATTGTAAGTAGTAAAATAGTGATAATGATTAATAAGTACACAATCGACTAACATTATATAAGTATTTCACGAATTTGTCTAATATAAATTTTAATTGTCAACAAATTTACTCCAACGATGAGTTTTTGATGAAAAAAAGACCGAAATGTAAATATTTTTAGGGGATGGTCTTGACAACGTTTTTAAAACCATTATAATGTGTAATGTATCACAAACTTTTAATGTTTGTGAAAATCATGAAAGAAAAGGTGACTATCAATGAAAGTGAATAAATTTGTTAAAGGTTTTGCGGCAATTGCATTATTTAGTTTAGTATTAGCAGGCTGTGGCGCAGACAAGAAAGACAACACAACGAACTCTTCTAGCGCAGCATCTTCAGAAACGAAAAAATCAACTGAATCATCAGCACCAGCGAAAAAAGTTGCCGGTGGCGATTTAAAAGATGGTACGTATAAATTAGAAGAAAAAAATGAAAAAAATGGTTACCGTGCAGTCTTTGAAATGACTGTAAAAGACGGCAAAATCACTGAATCTAAATATGACAACATCAATGCTGACGGCAAATCTAAAACAGAAGACACTAAGTATGAAGAAAGCATGAAAGCAAAATCTGGTGTTGGACCAAAAGAATACATCAAACAATTAAACGATTCTTTTGTTAAAGCACAAAGCGCAAGCGGTGTGGAAGTAGTAACTGGTGCGACTCATTCATCTGAATCATTCCAAAACTACGCACAACAATTAATCCAAGCAGCACAAGCTGGTAACACAGACACAATCGAAATCGACAATGGGGCAACATTGAAAGATGGTACGTACTCATTGAAAGAAAAAAATGACTCAAACGGCTACCACACAACATTCTCAATGACTGTGAAAGATGGTAAAGTAACTGAATCTAACTACGATAACGTGAACGCTGACGGCAAATCTAAAAAAGATGACACTGAATACGAAAGCAAAATGAAAGACGTTACTGGCGTTGGACCAAAAGAATATATCGAAACATTAAACAAAGAATTTGTTAAAGCAATGGGCGAAGAAGACGGCTCACCTGCAGGTGTTGAAGTGGTAACTGGTGCAACACACAGCACACATTCATTCATCAACTACGCACAACAATTAGTGAACGCTGCTGAAAAAGGCGACACAACTGAAATCGTTGTTGACAACATCGTAACAAAATAAGTAATAATAAATGAATCGTGAAGTAGTTCCTGAAACGCTTTTCAGCAATTACTTGACACCATTGAGGGGTTGGGAAAAAGTCGGTTGGCTGACTTTCCCGCCCCTTTTTCTTCGCTAGTTCTGTCCATCATTTCACAAATTTTTTTCACAGAAATTTGTGAATTTCCAAGAGAAAGACTTTTCATTTTTTCCAAAAAAGGCTACTATGCAAGAGAACTTATTTTTTAATTAAAGAAGGAAAGAAGAGGGAATCCTATGAAAAAGAAACTTCTGCTCATGGTGAGTGTTCTAGCAGTGCTGTTTGTGGCAGCTGCTTGTTCCTCAAAACCAGAAGCGAAAATTAATACAGAACCATACTCTGACCGTCAAACAATGCTTGGTACCTACGTTCAAATTCGCATCTACGATGATGGCAAAGAAGACGTCTTACCGAAAGCTTTTGCCCGTGTCAAAGAACTAGGCGATAAAATCACCGTCAACCAACCAGGTTCAGAAATTGATGAAATCAACCAAGAAGCAGGCGTGAAACCAGTCAAAGTCTCAGATGACCTGTATCCTTTGTTGAAAAAAGCCTATGAATATAGCAAAGACTCCCGCGGCGGCTTCGACATGGCAATTGGTCCAATCACCTCTATGTGGCACATTGGCTTCGATGATGCCCGCAAACCAAGCCAAGCCGAAATTGATCAAGCCTTGAAACTTGTCGATTACACGAAAGTCAAATTCAACGACAAAGAGCAAACCGTTTACCTTGAAGAAAAAGGCATGCAATTGGATTTAGGCGCAATTGCCAAAGGCTTCATCACCGACGAAGTCGTGAAAGTCCTCAAAGACAACGGCGTCACCACCGCTATCGTCGATTTAGGCGGGAATGTTTACGTCTTAGGACACAGCCCACGTGGCAAAGACATGGACTGGACAGTCGGGATTCAAGATCCGAATAAAGCCCGCAACACAGTCTTAGGTCAAGTCAAAGAAAGCAACAAAACCTTAGTCACATCAGGAATTTATGAACGCTACTTAAAAGTCGATGGCAAAACCTACCACCATCTCTTTGATCGTGAAACTGGCTATCCGTTTGATAACGACATCGCAGGTGTTACCATTATCACCGACAAATCCATCGATGGTGATGGTCTCTCAACAGCCGTCTTCTCAATGGGCGTCAAAAAAGGACTAGAATATGTCGAAAGTCTGAAAGGAACCGATGCCATTTTCGTCACAAAAGACGACAAAGTCTACATCAGCAAAGATATCGAAGGCAACTTTGAAATCGGCAAAGACTCTGGCTATACGATGGGGAATCGGGCCGATTTGAAATAAGGAGCGACTAAAAATGTCTTTAAATGTGTTTTTAAAAGTAGTGGAAATTCAGACGAAGCTTGCCAGTCTCTTTCCCTTCATTATCGGGGTCTTGTTTTCAATGACCTATTTTGGGGAAGTCCAGTGGGGCAACACGCTGGTTTTCTTCATTGGCATGGTGGTCTTTGATATGGCCACCACCGCCATTAATAATTACATGGACTTCAAAAAAGCCAAATCGGACGTCTACAAATATGAAGAAAATATTATCGGACAATCAGGCGTTTCACCACAACTAGTTCGCAACATGATTTTCGCCATGATTGCCTTCACTGCCGTTGTGGGTGCGTACTTGACGGTTCAAACCGGTTGGCTCTTCCTTGTGTTAGGAGGAATTTGCTGCTTCATCGGGATTTTCTACACGTATGGACCGATTCCGTTATCCCGTATGCCCTTAGGAGAAATTTTCAGTGGCTTCACGATGGGCTTAGGCATCTTCGTCTTAACCGTTTACTTGAATGTCGTCACCAATCCGCCTTTTTACTTAACGGTTGATTTCGCCAGTGGCGCCTTTCGCTTAGACGGCAATCTCTGGGCGGTGCTTGCGATTGTCGTGGCGTCCTTGCCTTTGGTCTGTTCGATTGCTAACATCATGCTCGCCAACAATTTACGGGACTTAGACACGGATATTGAGAACCACCGTTATACATTAGTCTATTATATCGGGCGCCCAGCAGGGATTGTGCTGTTTCAAGTGTTAGCGCTAGCTGGTTATCTGGTGATTTTATTCGGCTTCATTAGTGGTATTTATCAATGGCCTGTGTTAATCACGTTTGCCACTTTGCCTGTCATTTGGAAAAATATTCAAACGTTTAAACAAGAATTGCCGCAGCCGAAAAGTTTCCGCCATTCCATTAAGAACTTAATGGTTTTCAATGGCACCTATGCTTTAGGGCTATTAATCAGTGCCTTGCTTGGTTAGAACCTAAAAAAGTGCGAGGAATGCGAAAAAAATCTTGTTTTTTTTAAAAAGAATGCGTCGGAATAATTAAGAAAAGCTCAAAATGTTAGTCTTTAATGCTAACATTTTGAGCTTTTCTCGTTAAAAAGAGTAAAGACTTAAACTTTGAACGCGTGATTTCGAGGGAAAGTAGGCGTAGAACAACATTTTTGTTTATCGATAATTAAATAACGAGCTTGTAAACGTTGTTCTATCAACGTGTTTCAAAAATTTCGCATAGGGTGCGTAAAAATCGTCAACTTCTACAGGGGGTTTCTTTGTTATCATAGAGGTATGAAAAAAGGTTGTTTGAGCAGTAATTGTACAGAAGCTCAAATCTGTTGTTGATTTAAAAGGAGGTTTTTAAATGAAAAAAAAGCGTTATTTAATGATTGTGTGTCTACTATCTTCTCCTAGTTTCTTTATAAATGTTGAAGCATCTGATGGTGGTTCTAGTTCGGTGGGGATTGAATTTTACCAAAATCCGACAACACCCGCTCCTAAAGATGCCCCGCCGAAAACAGATGCGCCAGCTACTGATCCCAAGGGACCAGCTGGTCCTCCGCAAGGAGATCAACGAAGTGGTGGTTCGACACAGACCACCACAACTGGCTCAACGCTCCCTCGTACAGGGAGCAAGAGTCAGGCAAATCTTAGCATTCTCGGCTTAGTCTTAATTGGCCTTGTCGGAATGGTACATAGAAAGAAGGGACGACATGAAGCAAAATAAATGGCAACGTCTTGCAGCTATTGGCTTATGTGGTTCTTTGCTAGTGAATGCCTTTTCTGGCGTGGCGGCAGTTGCGGAAACCGTTACGATTGAAAGTAGTCCGACCGCTGAAAGTAGCGTCAAGGAAGAAACGCAAGCAAGTAGTGAAACGCAAGAAACAACGACTGAAACAAGTCGAGAAGAAGTAACAAAGGAAATAGAGAAACAAGCAGAAGTGGCGGTAGAAAAGAAGGAAGCACCGCCAGTGAAAGCGGAGCAAAAAGAAGCGGAAGCTCAGCAGGAGGTGCAACTCACACCGCAACTCCCAGTACAAATCCAGAATCGAGCGATTGGGGTTAAGGCAGGAAATTTAGCCTCGCTTGATTCCCAATTTAGGGAGTTATCTAGAAATGAAAGGAATAGGACGCAACTAGTCACTCCAGAAGCACGGTTGGGACTTAATCTTACTTCGAAGGATAACACGCCATTAAATACATCAGACTTCAAATTAAAAACAGAGATGGGCCTAACGAGATGGATTCAAACTACTACTACGAGTGGGTGGTTTGTCCATTCTGATCAAACTATGGTAGCCCCTAATATCCCCACAGAGACGGGGATTGATATTATTTTACCTAGTCAAACAGCCGTAATTGGTTTTGTTTACAGATCAGATATAAGCCTTTACTATCTGAAAGATCCTGAGTTGACTGTACCCAAGTATATAGATACGGTTGAATTGAAAGCACCTGCGAATGGCTACACATACAGACGCTATATTGGTGCTACGGGAATAGGAAATCCTCCAAATGTTGGAGATTATCCTATGAATGTTAGTTTAGTGAAAACGAACGATACGTATGTAATTAATCAACCTAGACAAGCCGTTTGGTCAGCATCGCCAGCACCACCAATTGGTTATCAAGCAGAAATCCGAACAGCTCCATATTCTAACGGTCCTGATAAAGCTAGTGCTAGCGGATTTTATGCTATCCAACAAGATCACAATTTAGTTGTCACCCACAAAAAAATCACCGAAAACTTCGTTGATGCCACAGGCGCCAAAATCACACCGCCAACTGGTTTCACGCAAGGACAACAAACAAGTATTACGAGCAATGACTTCACATACACCAGTGCCAAAGCCTTGCCAGATACCTACACAGTAGGGGACAAGACCTACAAATTCAAAGGCTGGTACAAAGGTACTGACAAAACAGCTCTGAAAACCACGAAAACACCAAGTTATGCCGTCACTTACGATGACCAAGACGACATGACGGCGGTTTATGAAGTGGACACAGGTAAAGATTACAATTTTCCAAGTAAGACTGTGAATTTCCAATTTATCGATGAAGCAGGGACGATTATATCGCCAACGCCGTTTACAATTACAACCGATTTACAACAAGAAATTAATTCCACTTATACGAAGCTTGGATCGATTACTGGGATCAATTCAGGAAATACCAAACGAGTGACGATTCCTGCCAAAACGATTAGAGCAGATGTATCTTTAGGTGGTGTGAATAATTATGGAACAACCAATACAAGAATCACTATTCCAAAATTTTATGAAAATATCTCTGTCTATACAGGAAGTGCTTATACACAAGCTACGTTGAATCGTTATTCAACTGCAGATAATACATTAATCGGTAACCCAACCAGTAATGCGCCATTGTATTACGGACTAAACAAAATGACAACGACACAATTTAAAGTGAGTGAGTATGATTCGACTACTACAATTCCAGAACAATCGGAGTATCTGTATAATCGATTGTATGTATCAGGTGCATCCCGTTTATTTAATTCTTACGTTACGCCAGTAGGGACGATTTACTATCAGTTAACCAATCGCAAGGTCACCGAAAACTTCGTCGATGCCAGCGGTGCTAAAATCACGCCACCAACAGGCTTTACCCAAGGCAACAAAGTAGTGATTGATAGTGAGAACTTCACCTACACCAGTGCCAAAGCCTTGCCAGATACCTACACAGTAGGGGACAAAAATTACAAGTTCAAAGGCTGGTACAAAGGCACTGATCAAACCAAAATGAAAACGACGAAAACACCAAGTTATGCCGTCACTTACGATGACAAAGATGATATGACGGCGGTTTATGAAGAAGTCCAAGAAATCACTGTTCACCCAGGATTCTACGCAGAGTTTGTCGATGAACAAGGAAAAGCGTTCACGAATCCACTTACGCTTTCTGGAAACTATACAGAATTTTTCAGAAAAACCGCCACTAGTCCCTTTGAAGCAACAGGTTCGCTTTACCCAATGGTGGGAAGTAAAGAGGCAACCGTTGCTAATCGCTATAAAGTAGAAACCAAGCAAAACGTCTTGATTCCTAATGATTATGAACTTTTTTCTGATCTACCAACAGGTGTTTTAAATAAAGGTTTTGCGTTGAACAACTTTGATATTACGAATGAATTGAAGTATGTTGACAAAGTGGAAGCAACAACGAAAACCATTACGTTGTACGACTACGAGACCATTAGTGACATTGGCACCAACCTTCTATCAGATTCAGCAACGACTAGTTTTACTAGTTTTGAAACAGTGTTTAACAGAGAGACGAACAATACTTTTTCTGTTAAGGCAAGGTGGGGCCAATCAGGACTAACAAGAGATGTCCTTCCTAGTCTATTATTTCTAACTAGTGCAAATTCCCAACCAAGATTATTTGGTTTCGATGGAACTAGCGACTACAAGCAAACGATAAACTATAAAGTCACACGAAAACAAGTCACCGAAAACTTCGTTGATGCCGCGGGTACTAAAATCACGCCACCGACAGGTTTCACGCAAGGGAAACAAACACCAATGACAAGCAACAGCTTCAAGTATACGGCGGCGAGAGCTTTGCCAGCTAGTTATTCAGCTGGTGGCAAAGCCTATACTTTCCAAGGTTGGTACAAAGGTAAAACCAAACCAAACACATTGACAACAAGTACGACGCCAACATATAACACAACCTTTGATGGCAATGACGACATGACGGCAGTGTATAAAGAGGAAGTGGCAAAAGCGAGTGTTACTTTAACACGCACTACAGCTGAAACAGTGACTAGCGGCGGCAACGTCACATGGCGTGCTACGATTACCAATACAAGCCAAGCACCATTAACTACGGCGACCATCAAGAAATCAACGGCTTGGACAACTGGCTTAGCAGCACCAACTGCCATGATCGTTACACCAGTTGGCGGCACGGCGAAAACCGTCCCAGTCACAGCGACTACTTGGACTAATGGCGTTAGCTTAGGGACTGACATCCCAGTAGGGAAATCTGCCACGGTTCAGTTCACTACCAAAGCGACGGGGACAGCGGGGCAAGTCTTGCGTGCAGGGATTACCACCAGTGGGAATTACAGTGGCATTTCTGCTTCGGCAACTGTTCGTGTGAAAGACAATGATCAGGCGATTGTTACACCAACGGCTGAAGGCTTCATCAGTGTCCCAACTTTCAATTTTGGTCAGATAGGGATTGCAGGAAACACACAACAGCATGGCCTGAAGAAAGCCGCTGATTACTACGGCAACGGTACACGCAATCCCTATCTGCGAATTAAGAAAACTCAACCGAATTGGAGCTTAACGGCACAACTGTCCCAACCAAAATCAGCTACAGACAGCTTGCCAACAGCGACTCGCCTATTATTAGGCACGGCTCCTGTTTCAAGTTTCTCCAATTACAATCAACCAACGGAGTTGAAAAACATGATTGGCACCACGACTGCCATTAACTTAACGGCAAATAACACGGCTACGAACATCGTTGCCAACCAACAATTTACTGGCAGTAATGTCTATCAACTAGACTTCGCATTTGATAATATCAAATTAGAAGTACCAGCTAGTCAAGGCATGACTGGTCAACAATACCAAGCTGCAGTCACGTGGAATTTAGTGACTGGCCCATAAAAATAAAAATGCCCGAGCCTTGAAATAGGAGGCTCGGGCATCTTTTATTGATGGTCTTTTTAGGGGCGTTGTGCTACAATAGCAATGAAAAGAGAGATATGCTGTAACATACCTCTCTAGTGTAGAGCCGTTACTAACGGTGACAAAATTTTAAAGATTTTGAAATGACCGTCTAACTAGGCAAAGTTAAACAGCGGTCATTTCTTTTTGTCTTCTTTAAGCAATTTCACAATCAGTGCAATCAAAGCAATGGTAAACATACCAAACCCTAGGATCGTCTGAATTGTCTCATATGCTGACAAAAGGCCTCTCCTTTCATAGATTTTAGTACTTACATTCATAAGCACCACCACCGAAAGGGGAAAGCATCTGCTCCTACGCTTCTCGCTTTGTTGCGATTCTCGTCGCAAAGCGCATGTTCCTGTGCGCTTGCCGCCGCCATAACTTCTCTACGCTTAGAGTATACCATGTAGAACTAAAAAATAATTAGTTTACAATATATTTTTTTAGGCAATTGTGCTATAATAGCAATGAAAAGAGAGATATGCGCCAACATACCTCTCTAGTGTAGAGCCGTTTAAGACGGTGACCTTTTTAGTTACAAAAAATAACCGTACTCAGTTAAAGTAGACGGTTATTTTTTCTTGTCTTCTTTAACAGCTTTTAGGATTCCGAAGATTAACGTTGCGATAAAAGAACCGAAACTAATCATCAGAGCTAAAGCTTCTGCGATAGACAAAAGGCCTCTCCTTTCATAGATTTTAGCACTTACATTCATAAGAACCACCACCGAAAGGGGAAAGCATCTGCTCCTACGCTTCTCACTTCGTTGCGATTCTCGTCGCAAGGCGCATGTTCCTGTGCGCTTGCCGCCGCCATAACTTCTCTACGCTTAGAGTATACTATGTAAAACAAAAAATAATTAGTTTCCAATATATTTTTTAGGCAATTGTACTATAATGGTAATGAAAAGAGAGCTATGCGCTAACATACCTCTCTGATGTAGAGCCGTTACTAACGGTGACAAAAATTAATATTTTTGAAATGACCGTCTAACTAGCCAAAGTAAGCAGCGCCCCTTTCATTAAGGGGCGCTGCTTTTTAGTCGTTATTGCGATTGTTCAGTGTCTTTTGTAGAGAGGTTCATTTGTTCTTTAATAGCATTTTCGACACGTTGGCGTTCACTCTCTTCCACAAGTTGATAAGAAATACCTTCAATCCCTGTCACGCCATCGCCAGTGTAATCGTAGCCTTTTAATTGATCGGTTTCAATCGTTTTTAGTGCGGGGGTGTATTTTTTTAGCATTGCCATCATTTGGTCAAAGGATAAGTCGGTTTCGCCATGTTCGCCGATTACGTCCAGAATTTCTTGATATTTTAGCAAGCTGTTAAAAGAAAGTAGTTTGTTGGTTAATTCGATTAAAACTTCTCGTTGGCGGCGTTGACGACCATAGTCGCCTTCGGGGTCTTCGTAACGCATGCGCGCGTATTGTAAAGCTTCCCAGCCCCCTAAATGCTGTTTGCCTTTCGGATAATGAATCCCTTCAGCGTCAAAAGCAAAGGCATTGTCAACAGTGACGCCGCCCACCGCATCGCCAAGGTCCTTCATAGCATCCATATCAATTGAAAAGTAATGATTGATTGGGATGTGCAAGACATTTTCAACCGTTTTAATTTGCATATCGGCACCACCGAAAACGTGGGCCGCATTGATTTTATTGTATTCGCCATTGGTGCCAGCCATTTCCACATAGTAGTCGCGCGGGATGCTGGTGATGGTAGTTTTTTGTAATTGATTATTCACTGTAACCACCATTAAGGCGTTGGAGCGGTAATCGGTTTTGCGTTTTGAGTCATTCGCAATTCCCATAATTAAGAAACTAACCGGCTCACCTTTGGCTAAATCGGGACTCTTCGTGGAAGATTTTCTTGGTTTATACATGGTGTTCGCCGTTTTTTGCAAATTACGATACATGCTGACGCCGTAAGCGGAAACAGAAAGTGTGCCTAAAAATAAAAGGGTTAAACTAAAGACCACGAATAAACTTTTTCTTTTACGAGAATGGCGGCGCCGGCGTTGTGTCGGTACTTCTGCTTCCTCTGGTTCAGGTGCCGGCAAATAACGTTGAACAATTTGAAATGAAAAGTTGATCCAGCTATAACTTAGGAGCATCCCAGCGATGACATCACTAGGATAATGAACGCGTAAGATTAAGCGACCTAACACAATCAAAACTAAATAAGTGAGTAAGAAAATTTTGATTCCTTTGGTTTTTTCGACATGAAGATAGGCCAAAATGATCAAAATCGTACAGACTAGCGCCATTGCTAATAATGAATGTCCGCTGGGAAAGCTAGCAGAGCTTCGATCAGCTAAAGCGCCTAGGTTTGGTCGAGCCCGACCCACCACATGTTTAAAAACGCTCCCTAAAAAGCCGACAGCTAATAGGTTACTGACAGCCCAAAAGGCTAGAATTTTTTCTTTTTTGCGTAAAAGGTACACCATCAATAATAAGAAGAATAGCAGCATTGGTCCAATTGTGGCTGTTTTTGCTAACAGATTGACCGCTGTTAAAAGTGGGGCATTTAATTGCCATTTGATGTGATAGATAGCTTCGTCCATTTGTTGAAACCAATTTGGACTAGCCGCCACTAACAAAGTGAGGAAAGTAAAACCAAGCGTTGTTAGGGCATAAAGTGGAAATTTTTTATTCGATGTTTGCATGAGAATCCCTTTCTTTTTCCCTTGAAAGAGTAGACTAAGCCAGCATCGATCGTAAATAAGCGCTTGCGACTAAACAGGACACAGCAAGCCAATCGGTTCTCATCGTCTGAGCTTTAGCACTATCCAACGTAAAGATTTCTCTTAGCTATTTTTAGAAGAGCCTTAATTCGACCATTCCTGTTTTACACATTGGTGTCTTTCGACATTTCTGCGCAATAGCCTATGTTTGGATAGGAGCCTCACCTAACAAGGTTATTTTATCTAACGCTAGAAGTATAGAATTTATGCAGCGGTTCTCACAATGAAGTTTAAGAAAATTTATTGTTTTTTAAATAAATTTAAAGGTGTGGGAGAAAAGCGTTATTTTGGGAAATCGATTTTAAAAACGGAAAAACGTTTTACAGCATCTGCTTTTAACGATATAATAAAAGAATAGATGAAAAAACGAGGAGGTGAACAGTATGCTAGTTAATTTTACAGTCAAAAATCTTCTATCTTTTAAAGAGGAACAAACACTTTCCCTACAAACAGGCGCGTATTTACGAAAGTATGTCAATAATCGTTTCGAAGTGAAGCCTAAAAATTACCCAGAAAAACTAAGGTTACTGAAGAGTGCCATTGTTTTTGGGGGAAATGGTTCAGGAAAATCAAATTTAGTGAGTGGGTTAAATGCGTTAAAAACTTTGGTTTTAAGAGAACAAGCTTCGATTAATGATGCTTTATTATATGAACCTTTTGCGTTAGACCCTCTCACTAAACATAGCCCATCTGTTATGATCATTGAATTTATTAATGACAGTGTCTTGTATCGCTATTCGTTAGCTAACACAGCGCGCGAAGTAGTTAAGGAATCTTTAGAAATTTATGACAAAACGCAGGATGATTTTGTTTATTATTTTAAAAGAGACGGTGCGGAATCTTCCGTTTTTCCAGAAAAATATCAAGAATACCAAACACAAATTAAGTCTAATTCGTTAGTTATCCATACGTTGGAATCAAAAAATGATCAGCACGCTACGAATGTCGTTCGTTGGTTTGCCAATCAGTTAGTTATTTTTGATGGATCTTTACGGAATATTGAACGGTTGAACAATGAAAAAGACAAAGAGAAAGTCTTGAACTTTTTGAAACTTGCGGATATGAACATGGTTGACCTAGTTCCTGTGAAAGACAAAGAGGAAGATTACTCGAAACAAGAAAAATTAGCCGCTGTTTTAGAACGAATTATCCAAGAAAAAGACCCGACTATTGAAATTGGTCGAGTCAAGAAAAGTCTGTATTCGCTGTACTCTGTTTATAACCAATATGATGAAATGAATCAAGTGGTCGGACAAGAACGTATTCATTATGATTTGGAATCTTCTGGGACGAAAAAATTAATTGGCTTAGCGCTAAATATTTTATTTAATCCAGAAGAAAAAGTTTTTGTTTTTGATGAATTTGATGATGCGTTTCATCAAGAGTTGTCAGGAACATTGTTAGAAGCGTTCAATGCCATGGAGACGAATACACAATTTATCTTGACCTCCCATGAACTTCATTTGATGGATAATCAATTGAGAAAGGATCAAATTTACTTCACAGATAAGAATTATCGTGGTGCCAGCGAATTATACGCTTTGTATGACTTTGAAGCAGACCCAAAAAAAGGTCGCGGAGATATCACATATTATCGCCGTTATTTAAATGGTCTGTTTGGTGGTGTTCCTCATATTGATCGAAGTGAAATCGTTCAGGCAGTGAAGGTAAAGGAGTAGAAGTTGGTATGCCAAAAATAAAAAGGGTAAAAAAAGGAAAGAAATTAAAACCAAATGTCATGATTTTTTGCGAAGGAGAAACAGAAGAAGCTTACCTTAGATTGATTAAACGAAAATATTCTGCAGTCAATATTAAAAGTAAACTCAAAGTAAAAACATGTAGACGTCAAGGAGAGGCGTTGGTCGAATACGCCGTTTCCTGTATTCGGAGTATGGGAAAAGCGGAGCGAGACAATTATGATTTGTTTTATGTTATGTATGACAAGGACGAACAAACCACAGAATCGATTGAAAACGCGGTAAGATGTGGACAACGACATCGTCCTGAAATCAAGACAATTTTTTCAAATGAATGCTTTGAACTCTGGTTATTACTTCACTTTGAGGAAGTCAATCGATACATGACTAGAGAAAATTTATATGGGAGATTAGAGAAAGTTCTGCATTTAAAAGACAGTTATCGAAATTTTAAAGGCGCAGAAGTATGTAAGTATCTTGAAGAAAAAGTAGCTATTGCTTTTCAGAATACGAATAAAAACTGGTTTTCTCCTTTAGAAGAAATGAAAATCAATGAAAATCCCTATACGAATTTCCCCAAAGAATTGTGCGAAATGTTAGCACAAAAAGAAGTTGATTTTTAAAGAGCAAGAAAGCATCTGTTTAAATTTAGACAGGTGCTTTCTTGCTCTTTTTCTAAATTTCCCCACTTATCCTCGACGCCATTCACCAATCTGGTCCAAACTAATTTCCCCAGAAGACAACGTTTTGGACGTACCATCAGGCAACTGGACAATCAATTCCCCGTTTCCATTAATGGTTGTCGCAACGCCGCGGAAGTCTTGCCCGTTTTGGGTAAAAGCGACGTCTTTGCCAATCACAAAGGAGCGTTGTCGGTATTCTTCTAAAAAGTCTTTCGTTGAACGTTCGTCTAAAATTTGGTAAAAATGATTCCAAATGTTGGCGACTAATTCATTTCGCGTCGCCGTCGGTTCACCATCTGGGAAAAGGGAAGTCACTTTCTGCCGAATGTCCTCAGGAAATTCGGTTTCTGTAATTGAAAAATTAATCCCCATGCCGATGATAACATTAGAAATCTGCCCTGTTTCCACATTGCTCATGGCTTCCGACAAAATCCCGCAAACTTTTTTGCCATTTAAATAAAGGTCGTTGACCCATTTAATTTCTGTGTGAACGCCTGCCAGAGCATCCATTGCTCGAGCGACCGCTACGGCCATAATCACAGTATATTGGGCGATTTCTTCAAAATTTTGGTTCGGTTGAAGCACCATGCTCATGTAAATCCCTTTACCTGGCGTAGCGAAAAATGGTCGGCCGAACCTGCCCCGCGGCATTTCTTGCATGTCAGCAACAATCAAAGTATTGTCGGGCGTCTGGTCTAAAATCGCCCGCTTAGCATCGGTCATGGTAGATTCAGATGTTTCTAGGACGGTAATTGTTAAAGGCGGCGTTTGGGGCCATAATGCCAACTGAATGCCTTCTGCAGAAAGGACATCTGATTTCTCAAGGCGATACCCCTTATTTTGCACGCTAGTAATTTGATAGCCATCTTTTTTCAATTCATTAATTGCTTTCCAAATAGCTGTGCGAGATAAGGACAGACGTTGTGCCATCTCTTCGCCCGAAAGGAATGCGGGCGTTTGTTTCATCAATAAAGTTAGGACTTGGCTTTTTGTCGACATATTTTTTCCTCCGATTCGTTATGCTTATTGTAGCGGAAAGGAAAAGGCTTGGTCAACTAGTGAAAAAATCCATCTTAGGATGGAGGAAAATGAAGCAGGCGTTTGCTATACTTATTTTATTGAGAAGGAGTGAGGGGAATGGAAAAGCAACAATATGTTTGTGAGAAATGTGGCAACATGCACTATGTGTCGGACCAATTTCAAGCAACAGGTGGGAACTTTGCGAAAATTTTTGATGTTCAAAATAAAAAATTTATTACAATTAGCTGTACCCAATGCGGCTACACCGAACTTTACCGCAGCCAAACAAGCGGCGGCATGAATGTCCTAGACTTTTTATTAGGTGGCGGTTAGTCAAAAACGAATGCATCTTTGCATTCGTTTTTTTGTGTGAATAGAAGATAGGGGAAAAGGAGGTCGGGCCAGAAGCGTTTAACTCCGAGAAATAAGTAGGTACGATGATTTCATCTGTTCATGCTTCACAGTGAAACATCGCAACTCTTAGAGCTGTAGCTCTTTTGAAGGCTGTACTGTGACGAGACGCATGTCGAGAAAACACCTTAGAAGTTGTTGAGATCGGAGCAACGCGTAGTGTTGCTTCTGTTCCCGCCGTTTATCAGTTTTTGAGCGTGGAGCAAAAATCCAAAGTGATTTTTGTCCCACGCGCATTATCGAATTATATAGTAAACTCAGTCACATTAAGTGTGATTTAAAATTCTTTCCATCATTGCAAAGGCATAGTATAATGAAGCGAAGGGAGTGATTTCATGCTAACAACTAAATCAAGAAGACAAGGAAGCTCGGTCGTTTTAACTTTACCCACTGATAATGGTAAAAAACCAAAAGTCGACCAAGAATATATTGTGATGTATTCTGACGACGGTACAATTACATTAGTCCCTAAAATTCAGGATCCATTTAGTGAAGGTCCAGAAGGTGAGTATTATGAAAAAGATGAGTGGCATGATCTTGCACCTGAGGGGAGAGAACTTTTTTAATGAACGTTGAAAAGAAGTACATTCCCAAAAAAGGAGATATTGTATGGATTGATTTTGATCCTGCTGCAGGTAAAGAGATTCAGAAGAGACGGCCTGGTTTAGTCGTGTCAAGATATGAATTTAATCGGAAAACCATGTTTGCTGTGATTTGCCCGATTACTTCCACCATTAAAAATATTCCCACTCGATATACGTTGCCCGATGACATAGAAACCCATGGGCAAGTAGTGATCTCACAACTGAAATCTTTGGACTTCACTGAAAGAAAATTAAGTCAAATTGAGCATTTGCCATTAAAAGATATGGCGAAAATTGACCAAATAATTGAATATATTTTCTAGTTGTTGAAAAAATGAGGTCGGGACAGAAACGTTTAGCTCCGAGAACCAAGTAGGTACTGTTCAACATCTATTTGCTTTGCAAATAGTGTTTCTCAGCAATAAGAAGGAATTTCCGAAAATTGTCATAAAACACAACGAGGAAAGAGTTGATGTTGCATGATACCTACTCGGTGCTCTTTAATTTTTGGAGAATTTCGGCTTATTTCCGAAGGAGTTGGTTCTGTTCCCGCCGTTTATAAGATTTTAAGCCTGGGACAAAAATCCAAAGTGATTTTTGTCCCAGGCTCCTTTTTTCATTAAAACCCTTTACAAAAAAACTCCTTTTTATGAAAAAGAAAACCTTAAAGAAACCCTTGACTTTTCTAGACAAAGGTAGTAGAATCTATAGAGCAAAAACTATCTGAAAGTGACGAAGCAGGAGCGAAATATTGTCCGTTCCGGTTTTTTATAGGAAAACAAAAGTAGAAACGCCAGAAAATTTTTCGGAAGCATGTTCTATTTTTGGTTTTTTTTTGCTTAAAAACTGCAAAAAATGCTTTTTGTTACATATATTTAATATATGTAACGTAAATGTAATTTTTCGGATCGGTGTTTTGATAGACTTATAACTAGAGGGGTGAAGAGCTTGGCTGGACACGTAGTAAAATACGGAAAGCATCGCGAACGTAGAAGTTTCGCACGTATCAGTGAAGTATTGGAATTACCAAATTTAATTGAAATCCAAACAGACTCTTATCAATGGTTTTTAGATGAGGGACTTCGTGAAATGTTTGAAGACATTTTACCAATTGATGATTTCCAAGGAAACTTATCCTTAGAATTTGTTGACTATGAATTAAAAGAACCAAAGTACACAGTAGAAGAAGCCCGCGCACATGATGCCAACTATTCTGCGCCATTACATGTAACATTACGTTTAACCAACCGTGAAACAGGTGAAATTAAATCCCAAGAAGTATTCTTCGGCGATTTCCCATTAATGACAGAAATGGGTACCTTCATCATCAACGGGGCAGAACGTGTTATCGTTTCCCAATTAGTTCGTTCTCCAGGTGTTTACTTCCATGGAAAAGTGGACAAAAACGGCAAAGAAGGTTTTGGCTCAACAGTCATTCCTAACCGTGGTGCATGGTTAGAAATGGAAACAGATGCGAAAGACATTTCTTATGTTCGGATTGACCGCACACGTAAAATTCCTTTAACTGTGTTAGTTCGTGCTTTAGGTTTCGGTTCAGATGATACCATCTTCGAAATTTTCGGCGACAGCGAAAGCTTACGCAACACAATTGAAAAAGATTTACACAAAAACGCAAGTGATTCTCGTACAGAAGAAGGCTTGAAAGACATTTATGAACGTCTTCGCCCAGGCGAACCAAAAACAGCAGATAGCTCACGTAGCTTGTTAACTGCACGTTTCTTTGATCCAAAACGTTATGATTTGGCAAACGTTGGTCGCTACAAAGTTAACAAAAAATTAGACTTAAAAACACGTCTATTAAACTTAACCTTAGCGGAAACGCTAGTTGATCCAGAAACTGGTGAAATCATTGTCGAAAAAGGCACGGTTTTAACACACCAAATCATGGAAACATTAGGCGAATACATTGACAACGGCTTAAACAGCGTAACTTACTATCCAAGTGAAGATGCGGTAGTAACTGAACCAATGACAATCCAAGTGATTCAAGTTCTTTCACCAAAAGATCCTGAACGTATCGTAAATGTGATTGGTAACGGCTATCCAGACGACAGCGTAAAAACAGTTCGTCCAGCAGATATCGTTGCTTCAATGAGCTACTTCTTCAACTTAATGGAAGATATCGGCAATGTCGATGACATCGACCACTTAGGTAATCGTCGTATCCGTTCAGTAGGCGAATTATTACAAAACCAATTCCGTATTGGTTTAGCCCGTATGGAACGTGTGGTTCGTGAAAGAATGTCTATTCAAGACACAGAAACATTGACACCACAACAATTAATTAACATCCGTCCAGTGGTAGCAAGTATCAAAGAATTCTTTGGTTCTTCACAGTTATCACAGTTCATGGACCAAACAAACCCATTAGGTGAGTTAACCCATAAACGTCGTCTATCAGCCTTAGGGCCTGGTGGTTTGACTCGTGACCGTGCCGGTTATGAAGTTCGTGACGTTCACTACTCTCACTATGGTCGTATGTGTCCAATTGAAACGCCTGAGGGACCAAATATCGGGTTGATCAATAGTTTATCTAGTTATGCGAAAGTGAATAAATTTGGTTTCATCGAAACGCCTTATCGCCGTGTTGATCGTGCGACAGGCCGTGTTACTGATCAAGTAGATTACTTAACAGCAGACATCGAAGACCATTATATCGTAGCGCAAGCGAACTCACTTTTAAATGAAGATGGCACATTTGCCAATGATGTTGTTATGGCGCGTCTACAAAGTGAAAACTTAGAAGTTGCCGTAGACAAAGTTGACTACATGGACGTTTCACCAAAACAAGTAGTCGCAGTCGCAACAGCATGTATTCCTTTCTTAGAAAACGATGACTCCAACCGTGCCTTGATGGGTGCCAACATGCAGCGTCAAGCGGTGCCGTTAATTCAACCACGCTCTCCGTGGGTAGGTACAGGTATGGAATATAAATCAGCCCATGACTCAGGTGCTGCTTTACTATGTAAACATGACGGTGTCGTAGAATTCGTCGATGCAAAAGAAATTCGCGTTCGTCGCGACAATGGCGCATTAGACAAATATATGGTTACAAAATTCCGTCGTTCTAACTCAGGAACAAGCTACAACCAACGCCCAATTGTTCACTTAGGTGAAAAAGTTGAAAAAGGCGATACTTTAGCGGATGGACCTTCTATGGAAGAAGGCGAAATGGCTTTAGGGCAAAACGTCTTAGTTGCCTTCATGACATGGGAAGGTTACAACTACGAGGATGCCATTATCATGAGCCGTCGTTTAGTTAAAGACGATGTCTACACTTCTGTGCATATTGAAGAATATGAATCAGAAGCACGTGATACAAAATTAGGACCTGAAGAAATTACCCGTGAAATTCCAAACGTTGGGGAAGACGCGTTGAAAGACTTAGACGAAATGGGGATTATCCGCATTGGTGCTGAAGTTCAAGATGGCGACTTACTAGTTGGGAAAGTCACACCTAAAGGGGTTACAGAATTATCTGCAGAAGAACGTTTATTACACGCAATCTTCGGGGAAAAAGCCCGCGAAGTTCGTGATACGTCTCTCCGTGTACCTCACGGTGGCGGCGGTATCGTTCATGATGTGAAAATCTTTACTCGTGAAGCTGGCGATGAATTATCACCAGGTGTCAACATGTTAGTTCGTGTCTATATCGTTCAAAAACGTAAAATTCACGAAGGAGATAAAATGGCGGGACGTCACGGAAATAAAGGGGTTGTTTCCCGTATTATGCCGGAAGAAGATATGCCATTCTTACCTGACGGAACACCTGTTGATATCATGTTGAACCCATTAGGGGTACCTTCTCGTATGAATATCGGACAAGTACTTGAATTACACTTAGGTATGGCTGCTCGCCAATTAGGTATTCACGTCGCAACACCTGTTTTCGATGGGGCAACCGATGAAGACGTTTGGGAAACTGTTCGTGAAGCTGGTATGGCTAGCGATGCTAAAACAGTTCTTTACGATGGACGTACAGGTGAACCATTTGATAACCGTATTTCCGTTGGTGTCATGTATATGATTAAATTAGCCCACATGGTTGATGACAAATTGCATGCTCGTTCAATCGGACCTTACTCTCTTGTTACGCAACAACCGTTGGGTGGTAAAGCTCAATTCGGTGGACAACGTTTCGGGGAAATGGAAGTTTGGGCACTGGAAGCTTACGGTGCTGCTTACACATTACAAGAAATCTTAACTTACAAATCTGATGACGTTGTCGGACGTGTGAAAACATACGAAGCCATCGTTAAAGGTGAACCAATTCCAAAACCAGGTGTGCCTGAATCATTCCGAGTATTAGTGAAAGAATTACAATCACTTGGTTTAGACATGCGTGTCTTGGACATTGAGGAAGCTGAGATTGAGTTACGCGATATGGACGATGACGATGATGATTTAATCACCGTTGACGCACTAACCAAATTTGCGGAACAACAATCAGCGAAACAGCTGGAAAAAGAAGCAGAATCAGTCGTGAAAGAAGAAGCACAAGACGTTGTTCAAGAAATTGAAACAGCCGAAGACAGAGACTAATTTGTCGCTACCACTCTGATGAGTTGATTCAACTGCGACTTTGTTGCAACTGCGCAAGCCATTACTTGTTCCAAGTGTCGTCAGACCTTCTTTCAAGTGATGCTTGCCATTTGCTAACAAGTTGCTGACTCAGCTTCTCTAAATAAGGAAATGGAGGGAATTCCTTTTGATCGATGTAAATAAATTCGAAAGTATGCAAATAGGGCTTGCTTCACCAGAAAAGATCAGAAGCTGGTCTTATGGGGAAGTTAAAAAACCCGAAACAATTAACTACCGTACATTAAAACCCGAACGTGAAGGGTTATTCTGTGAACGCATTTTTGGTCCAACCAAAGACTGGGAATGTGCTTGTGGTAAATATAAACGTATCCGTTATAAAGGTATTGTCTGTGACCGTTGTGGCGTTGAAGTCACTCGTTCAAAAGTACGTCGTGAACGTATGGGACATATTGAATTAGCCGCACCAGTTTCACATATCTGGTACTTTAAAGGAATTCCATCTCGGATGGGTCTTGTTTTAGACATGAGCCCTCGTGCATTGGAAGAAGTCATTTATTTTGCTTCATACGTTGTCATCGAACCAGGTGACACAACATTAGAGAAAAAACAATTGTTAACGGAACGCGAATATCGTGAAAAACGTGAACAATATGGCCAAGCCTTCAAAGCTGCTATGGGTGCCGAAGCCGTGAAACAATTATTAGATAACGTCGATTTAGATGGCGAAGTTGCGCAATTAAAAGAAGAATTGAAAACAGCTTCTGGTCAAAAACGGACACGTGCCATCCGTCGTTTAGACATCTTAGAAGCCTTCCGTGCCTCTGGTAACCAACCAAGCTGGATGGTAATGGATGTTATCCCAGTTATTCCACCAGATTTACGTCCGATGGTTCAATTGGAAGGTGGTCGTTTTGCAACAAGTGACTTAAACGACTTATACCGCCGTGTTATCAACCGTAACAACCGTCTAAAACGTTTATTAGACTTAAATGCACCAAGCATCATTGTTCAAAACGAAAAACGGATGTTACAAGAAGCGGTCGATGCTTTAATAGATAATGGTCGTCGTGGCCGTCCAGTTACTGGACCAGGTAACCGTCCATTGAAATCTCTTTCTCACATGTTGAAAGGGAAACAAGGTCGTTTCCGTCAAAACTTACTAGGTAAACGTGTTGACTATTCTGGTCGTTCCGTAATCGTCGTTGGTCCGTTCTTAAAAATGTACCAATGTGGTTTACCAAAAGAAATGGCGATTGAATTATTCAAACCATTTGTAATGCGTGAATTAGTACAACGTGAAATTGCGACAAACATTAAAAATGCGAAACGTAAAATCGAACGTGGCGAAGATGAAGTTTGGGATATCTTAGAAGAAGTTATCCAAGAACACCCAGTTTTACTTAACCGGGCACCTACGTTGCATAGATTAGGGATCCAAGCTTTCGAACCTGTTCTTGTTGAAGGTCGTGCGATCCGTCTTCACCCATTAGTTTGTGAAGCCTACAATGCCGATTTCGATGGAGACCAAATGGCGGTTCACGTGCCTCTAAATGAAGAAGCACAAGCAGAAGCTCGTATGTTAATGCTTGCTGCCCAAAATATCTTGAACCCGAAAGATGGTAAACCAGTTGTTACACCATCTCAAGATATGGTCTTAGGTAACTACTACCTAACAATGGAAGAAGAAGGCCGTGAAGGGGAAGGCATGATCTTCCGCGACATGAACGAAGCTGTTTTAGCATGGCAAAATGGCTACGTGCATTTACACTCACGGATTGGGGTTCAAACAACACTTTTAGGTGACAAACCATTTACTGATTGGCAAAAAGAACGAATCTTAATCACCACAGTTGGTAAGATCATCTTTAACGAAATCATGCCTGTTGAGTTCCCTTACTTGAACGAACCAACAGACTATAACTTAACTGTTCAAACACCAGATAAATACTTCGTAGAAGCTGGTACAGACATTCCTGCACACATTAAAGAGCAAGAATTAGTTTTACCATTCAAGAAGAAAAATCTTGGAAATATCATTGCTGAAGTCTTCAAGAGATTCCACATTACGGAAACCTCTAAAATGCTTGACCGCATGAAAGACTTAGGTTACAAACACTCAACTTATGCTGGGATGACGGTAGGGATTGCCGATATCATGGTTCTTCATGAAAAACAAGCAATCATTGATGCTGCCCACAAACAAGTTGAAACAATTACTAAACAATTCCGTCGTGGTTTAATTACTGATGACGAACGTTATGAACGTGTAATCGGCGTTTGGAACGGTGCCAAAGACGAAATCCAACAAAAACTGATCGAAAGTATGGAAGCTCGTAACCCAATCTTCATGATGTCTGACTCTGGAGCCCGTGGTAACATCTCCAACTTTACACAGTTAGCTGGTATGCGTGGTTTGATGGCCGCTCCGAATGGACGAATCATGGAATTACCAATCATCTCAAACTTCCGTGAAGGACTTTCTGTCTTAGAAATGTTTATCTCAACTCACGGGGCTCGTAAAGGGATGACCGATACGGCCTTGAAGACAGCCGATTCAGGTTACTTAACACGTCGTTTAGTTGACGTTGCCCAAGACGTAATCATTCGTGAAGACGACTGTGGCACTGACCGTGGTCTTGAAATCGAAGCAATTCGTGAAGGTAATGAAATTATCGAACCATTAGACGAACGTCTATTAGGTCGTTATACACGTAAATCAGTTGTTCATCCAGAAACTGGTGCAATCATCATTGGTGCGGATCAATTAATCACTGAAGATCTTGCAAGAGAAATCGTGGACGCTGGTATTGAAAAAGTAACCATCCGTTCTGTCTTTACATGTAACACAAAACATGGTGTATGTAAGCACTGTTACGGACGTAACTTGGCAACTGGTTCTGACGTTGAAGTCGGAGAAGCAGTTGGTACAATTGCCGCTCAATCAATCGGGGAACCTGGTACACAGTTAACCATGCGTACGTTCCATACCGGTGGGGTTGCCGGTGACGATATCACGCAAGGTTTACCTCGTATCCAAGAAATCTTTGAAGCACGTAATCCGAAAGGGCAAGCAGTGATTACAGAAGTAACCGGTGAAGTTATCGATATTTCTGAAGATCCTGCCACACGTCAAAAAGAAGTAACCATCAAAGGAAAAACAGATACACGTACCTATACTGTCCCTTACACTGCACGTATGAAAGTTGCTGAAGGCGACATCATCCACCGTGGTGCACCGTTGACAGAAGGTTCAATTGATCCAAAACAATTATTACAAGTTCGTGATGTTTTATCTGTTGAAAACTACCTATTACGTGAAGTACAACGTGTTTACCGTATGCAAGGGGTAGAAATCGGCGACAAACATATCGAAGTAATGGTTCGTCAAATGTTACGTAAAATCCGCGTAATGGATCCAGGTGACACTGAAATCCTTCCAGGAACATTAATGGACATCGCAGAATTTAAAGACCGTAACTACGACACATTAGTTGCTGGTGGCGTCCCTGCTACTAGTCGTCCAGTTTTACTTGGTATTACCAAAGCGTCATTGGAAACAAACAGCTTCTTATCTGCTGCATCCTTCCAAGAAACAACACGCGTGTTAACAGATGCTGCTATCCGTGGCAAAAAAGATCCATTACTTGGATTGAAAGAAAATGTTATCATTGGTAAAATCATCCCAGCTGGTACTGGTATGGCTCGTTACCGTAACATGGAACCAAAAGAAGTTGGCGTAGCTAGCGAAAACGTTTATAGTATTTCAGACATTGAAGCACAAATGGCTGCTGAAGATGCGATGAAAAACATCAATAAATAAACCCTAAAAAGCCGTAAGGAGCATGCTCCTTGCGGCTTTTTTTTATTTGCTATAAGCAACTGATTGTGAGTAAGCCCAAACTTAAAAAGGGGACAAAAGGAAGTGTCTGTTCAACTGGATACCCCAAAAATTTACAGCTGTAGCCATAGATTAGGCCATAACTACTGGCAAAAAATAGTAGCATCAGTAACTGAGGTACCTGTAAAAAACAGCCCCACAAACCCAGTAACAAAAGATCCCCTCGCCCCATGGCTTCCGGAAAATAATGTAAGACGGCTTGGAAAAAACAAAAACAAAAAAGACCAGTCAGTAAGTAAAACGAATGCTGACCCGCCACTTTCAGTAAGCAAAGCACAAAAAAACTAGGATAAAGAATCTTCGGTTCAACCACTAAATACCAGTAATCAATCAAGGATAATGTGAAAGCACTCGTCAGCCACCACCAGAGAATCAAAGCATCAATCGTCAGGCCAGCTGAAAAACAGCTTGCGGTTAAGCCGCCCATGACAAGTTCTGCTAAAAGATAACTCTTAGCTACTGGCTGTTGACACTTTCGACAACGAAAGCGCTGCAGCAAAATCGAAACAACTGGAATTAATTCATAGAGTTGTAGAGGCTGGTGGCAACCTTGACAGTGGGAAGGGGGCCACCACAGAGAACGCCCTACTGGTAAGCGCTCCGCCACTAAGCATAAAAAAGAACCGAAACAGGCACCAATCAAAAAGAGACTCAAGAAAAACATAGGTTACCTCCTTAAAAATAAACTACGCTTTTTTTAAACTTTTTCGTTTGACTAGACAAATCTTTTTTTGTTAGGAATAATAAAAGAAACAAGAAATGAGGGAATCAAATGGAAAAATTAGCGATTGGTGTCGACGTTGGCACCACGCAAGCCAAAGCAGTGGCTTTTCAAGCAAATGGCACAGTCGTAGCTTCTAGCTATGTGCGTTATCCATTAATTCAAGAGACTGAAGGAATGGCGGAGCAAGACCCAGAAACGCTGTTCCAAGCTGTGGTGAACTGTATTCGAACCGTCACACAGCAAGTGAAGAATCAACCAATTGGGCTCATTTCTTTTGCTTCAGCGATGCATGGCTTAATTGCCATGGATGCGCAAGGACGCCCATTGACCCAAGTGATTACTTGGGCTGATACACGAGCATCTGATTATGCGGAAGCGTTAAAAGAAACGCCAGCGGCCCAATTGTTTTATCAATTGACAGGCATGCCAGTTCATCCAATGGCGCCTTTGTACAAGATTCGCTGGCTGCAGGAAAATCAGCCAGCCGTTGCGCAGAGCGCGGCCAAGTTTATTGGGATTAAGGATTACATTTTTTACCGTTTCTTTGGCGAATACTGGACAGATTATAGTAGTGCTTCAGGAATGGGTTTATTTAATATTCACACACGGCAATGGGAATCGTCGATTTTAGCGTATTTATCTATTGAGGAGGAACAGTTGCCAAAAGTTGCCCCGTCAACGTTCATTTTTCCAGCGTTAGCGCCTTCTTGGCAAGAGATGCTTGGTGTTGAGGAGGAAACGGTTTTAGTTCTTGGTGGCGCGGATGGTCCATTGTCTAATTTAGGTTTGGGAGCGCTAGGAATGGGTGTAGCGACTTTGACCGTTGGTACGAGCGGCGCACTTCGGTATATTGTCGAGGAACCTTTTTTGCATCCGCAAGGTGAAACGTTTTGTTTTGCTCTAGATGAACAGCACTGGGTGATTGGTGGCGCAAGTAGTAATGGTGCAGTTGCGTTAGATTGGGCGAGCCAAACGATTTTTGCAGAAGAACGTCAGCAAGCTATCCAAAACGGGACCGATCTCTATGACCCAATTATGGCCAAAATTGCAACTGTGCCAGCCGGGGCAAATGGCTTACTGTTTCATCCTTATTTGCTAGGTGAACGAGCACCGCTGTGGAATGCAGAGGCGAGCGCAAGTTTTATTGGCTTGCGCAAAAATCACCATGCCGGACATTTAGCTCGAGCGGTGGTGGAAGGCATCTGTTTCAATTTAAAAACCATTTTAGAAGATTTGAAACAACTCGGTGGACCCGTTCAGGAGATTCGAGCGACAGGCGGCTTTGCTGATTCCCCTGTGTTCCGTCAAATCATGGCTGATGTGCTGGGAGAAACGTTATCGTTCACTGATAGCACCGAAGCTTCGGCATTAGGCGCTGTTTTGCTAGGTTGGCAAGGCTTAGGGCAGTTACCAAATTTACAAGCAGCGGCGCAACAGGTGCTGATTCATGAAACGGTCACGCCACGGGCGGATCAATTGCTAGTTTATCAAGAACTGTATCCTGTTTTTCAAGAAACCCAACAAGTTTTAGCACAAAGTTATCAAAAATTAGCAGAATTCCGCAAATAATTGATAGTAAATAGCTTTGACAAATGGCTGAGAAGTTGCTTAACTAGAAGAGAGACGAAGACTTGAGGAAATGAGGATGAGGAATGAAGAAACAGCTACTACCACTATTTCTGTTATTCATTGGGGCGTTAGCAAGCTGCAGTGCACCGTCTCGTTCCGGCGAAAAAGCAGCGCAACAGTTGGTAGATTACTTTATTTATCAAGAAAAGCCAGCGACATTCTCTCAAACTTTTCGTGAACCGAAAGTCTTGGTGGAGCATTTGCAGACGAGCCGTCAACAGTTCCAGAAGCAATTTTTCAATAGCTTAAAAGAAATGAACGCTGAAGTCACCGAAACTGAAGCCCAGAAGCTTAGCGCAGAATTACTGGCTCAAGTGAAGAAAAAAGCGTCATATCAACTAGTAGCCACAAAAGAATTGAATGGGCAAGCGACAATCACTTTTCAGATTAAGGGCTTAGATTTTGTGACGGCGATTGAAGATACAACCACTGCTCTTCTTCAGCAAACGCAACAGGCGACACAAGCGCTAGACATGCAGCACACGTTAGACGTTTTAAAAAAAGAAATCCAACAAATCAATGTCAGCCATGAGCCAGTTGAACTGCCATTAACGGTTAAGCAAGTAGAAGGACAATGGTACTTGCCGGCAGCGGAGCAACTGAGACTGAATCAGTTTTTTTTAGCTTTCGTCACAGGAAAAGAAGATACTGACCAGTTGACAGAGGCACTCGACACGATCCTCACTCAAGCGGAACAAAAAGTCGTCACTGCGGATGAAAAAACAGCGATTTCAGGAAATTAATTAGATTCTTAATTGTAATTATTATAATTTGATAATAATTTTAAAAAAGAAAGGTTTTCAGTGTACTTTTTTCACAATTCATATTACACTAAGAGTGTAGAAATAATATTTAGGAGGATGACAAAGAATGAAATTTGAAAAAACAAAAGAAATTTTGAACCAACTCGTTGCAGATTTAAGCCAATTTTCCGTGGTAATTCATCAAACACATTGGTATATGCGTGGACCTGAATTTTTAACACTTCACCCACAAATGGATGAATACATGGATCAAATCAATGAGCAATTAGATGTTGTTTCAGAACGTTTAATCACATTGGACGGCTCTCCATTCTCAACATTGCGTGAATTCGCAGAAAATACAAAAATTGAAGATGAAATTGGTAACTGGGACCGCACCATTCCAGAACGTATGGAAAAATTAGTAGCAGGCTACCGTTATTTAGCAGACCTTTACGCAAAAGGAATCGAAGTTTCTGGTGAAGAAGGCGACGACTGCACACAAGACATTTTCATCGCAAACAAAACAGACATCGAAAAAAATATTTGGATGTTACAAGCCAAACTTGGCAAAGCGCCTGGTATTGACGCATAATTTAAAACAACTCCCAAAGCCGCTGACGTTGACGTTGGCGGTTTTTTTCTGTTTAAAAGGCACGAAAAAATAAGTGAAAATCTATTTTCTGAAAGCGCAGAAAAACATTGACTTTATCAGTGATTGAAGGTAAAATATTAAATGGTATTGTTTGCCCCACAATGAGCCCCGGAAACTCAAGTGTATGTCAAACATCGAAAACAAAATTGGAGGAAAGAAACGTGCGTACAACATATATGGCCAAAGCTGGCGAAGTAGAACGTAAATGGTACGTAGTAGATGCAACAGATGTTCCTTTAGGACGTCTATCAGCAGTTGTTGCTTCTGTACTACGTGGTAAAAATAAACCAACATTCACACCACATGTGGATACTGGAGATTTCGTAATCGTAATTAACGCTGATAAAGTAAAATTAACAGGTAAAAAAGCTACAGACAAAATTTACTACCGTCACTCAATGTATCCTGGAGGATTAAAATCAGTGACTGCTGGTGAATTACGCGACAAAAACTCTCGCCGTCTTATCGAAACTTCTGTAAAAGGTATGCTACCTAAAAACACTTTAGGACGTAAACAATTTACTAAATTGAACGTATACGGTGGAGCTGAGCATCCACATGCTGCACAACAACCAGAAGTATTAGATATCACGAACTTAATTTAAGGAGGGAAATTCATTGGCACAAGTACAATATAGCGGCACAGGCCGTCGTAAAAATGCAGTTGCCCGCGTACGCTTAGTACCAGGTACTGGTAAAATTACTGTAAACAAAAAAGACGTAGAAGAATATATTCCACATGCTGACTTGCGTGAAGTTATCAACCAACCATTTGGCGTAACTGAAACAAAAGGCGCTTACGATGTAATCGTAAACGTAAACGGTGGTGGCTATGCTGGACAATCAGGAGCTATCCGTCACGGAATCGCTCGTGCATTGTTACAAGTAGATCCTGACTTCCGTTCTGCTTTAAAACGCGCTGGGTTACTTACTCGTGACGCACGTATGGTTGAACGTAAAAAACCAGGTCTTAAAAAAGCTCGTAAAGCTAGTCAGTTTTCAAAACGTTAATATATTCTATATATCAACATTTCAAGACATTTTCCATTTATTTGGAAGGTGTCTTTTTTTGTATTTTGGGACTACAGTTGGGACGTATAATATGAAAATAAAAAATATATGCTTGCTTTTTTTTAAAATTATAACGTATATTTGTGTTAACACAAATAAGAGAGAAGGCTCGATATGGATATACAAAATTGGTTAGAAAATTTTGAAAAAGAGAGTTGGAATTGGGACTTTAAAAAATGCTATGCTCCAGAAAGCAATGATGATGATGGGATTTCTTTATTTTTGAAATACAAATTAGGACTATTGATCGATAACGCTCATTCTCTAAAATATACTAAAATATTTGATGAAAAATATATCGGTATCAATGGTGACTGTGACAAAGAAGTATATCCTATGTATAACTTATTAGAGTGGCAAATAGAATTTGATGACTCCATACGTGGAGAAACAATGAATTCATTCACAACAACTTTTCATAAAGCTATTATTTTATCAAAAAATAAAGATGAAATATATGAAGAAATAAGAGTTAATAAAAACAAATATTTAAGAAATCAGTATGAAGTGCTATTGAAAGATAAAAACTATCAAAAATTTTCTATAATAAAGAACAATTTAAAAGAGTTTGAATGTTTTGCTCAATTAACACATACGATTGGAAATTTTACTGTTTTACCTAACTGGATGAACACAGGAAGAGGAGGAAGTTTTACAGTATTAGATTATTGGGATTTAACATTACAAAGTTTCTATGATTTTTTATTACCTTTAGATGCATGGGAATCATTCGTAGAGAAATATTATCTACATTCATTTTTAGATAAATCGTTAAAACCAGTTGAATTTTGGGACGGTCATTTTAGTGGATATGCGAAAATTAATGATGAATCTCAAATAGAACAATTCCTTTTTAGAGTGAATAGAAGTATCACTGAGAGAGGAATATATATAAAAAGAGAGTTAAATAATGAAAAAAATAGTGAGTGGCCAAGAAGTTCTGAAGAAATATGGACCAAAGAAAATAAATTGGAGGATTTATTTTGACAAGAGTAAATAAAACCGTTCGTTTAGCTTATGAAACTAAACTATGGATAGACGAATTAATTAATTATAAGGAATTGGAATTACGAGAACAGATGAATGATGGACTTATTCAAAATTTAGAAAAAAAGTTATTTGATATAAGTCCTAATGTATTGAATGGTATTTCTTGCAATATAGTCTTGAAAGTAACCAGTGGTAGCGTAATAGAACAAGCATATAGAAATACGAAACATTATTCTTTGGAAGATTGGAGCAAAATCCAAAAACTAATGAAAAGAAAGTTATCGGAAGTAGACTTTTCAGAGGAAACAACAGTTACGCCAAGATTATATATAGATGATGAAATTTTAAGTGAGTTAGAAACTTATCAAGATACTTGGCGTTCTAAAGAACCAGGTAAAAGATTAATAAGACTTAGTTATGTAATAAAGTTAGTAGTATTTGCAGAGTACTATTCTAAAGTTGAAGGAAAAAATATTTAGGTTTAACGACTTAAATATTTTTTTAAAAAACATTTTGTGTATTTGTGTTAACACGTAATTCAGAAAGAGGTTTAGAATGTTTATAAAAGATGAATGGATAGAGGTCGTATATCCTAGAAAATTGAAACTCAATTGGAAAATAATTTATATATTTATTTTTATGCTAAATATTATTTTATTGAATATGTTTAAAGGTTTATCATGGGTATTTTTTTTAATATTAAGCATAGTGATACATCATCAAATCATAAAAAAGATTAGACAGAGAAAGAATAATTTTAATGAAATAATTGAAAAAAATATTATCTATATGATTGAAAGCCTAAAACTATATGACGAAGATTATTCAGAAGTAACGAGAAATGGAAGAATAGCTAAAGAAAAATTTATTAGTCGAGCTATTCGGATATTTTATAAAGTTGATAAAAATAAGGTTAGTATTCGTGTGTATCGTGATGGCGATAGATTTACTAAAGTATCATCTTCAAAAGACTTTTCTGAAACGCTAGAGGCGACTATGGGAATGGAACTGGAAAAAGTATTAAAAGAAATGCCTTATATTGATTTTATTTTCTTAAAGTATAGAGATAAAAGGATTGAGGTTTCCAGTGGTGTAAAGCTCGCTAAAGGAACAAAAATGAGAATTACTGAAACCTTAGTATTTGATATATCTAAAGTTAGTCATGGTTTAACTATAGGTTCAACGGGTTCAGGAAAGAGTTTTTTTATAAACTCCAAAATTTTAGCATATTCGCAAATGTCAGATATTAAGTTTAACTCTTGGAATGGAGCTGATATTAGGATATGTGATCCAAAAGCTAGTGATTTATATTTATATAAATTTGTGACTGGATTTGGTTCTGAAAAAGTAGCGTGTGAACCCAATCTAATAGCGAAGATGGTAAGAGAAGTGTCTGAGTTGGTAGAACAAAGGTATAGAGAAATGTTTAATGATATTTCGGCATTTGGTAAAACATTTGTAGATTTCAAAGGGTATCCTCCTGTAGTGCTATTCATAGACGAATATGCAGCGTTGATGAAAACAGTTGATAAGAAGACTAAGGAAGAAATAGAAAAATATTTATATAACATTGTTTTAAAAGGTCGAGGATGTGGTGTTTTTGCAGAAATAATTTTACAAAGACCAGATACTACTGTATTAAGTGGTGCTATTAGAGATCAATTACAAGTTAGAACAGGTCTTTCGAATTTATCTCAAGATGGTAGGCAAATGCTATTTGGTTCAACTGATATTGAATATAGAACAGTAACAATTAAAGGAGGTGGCTATATTTTTATTGATTCAGTTACAGAACAACCAGTTTATTTTGAAACGCCATTTATTGATAAAAATTTTGACTTTTTAGGAGAAATAGAAAAAATAAATAGTAGTAGATTGAGTAATGAGAAAGTGAATAATATGGAATAAAAGACAAATTCCGTCATGTTTTTGTTAAGTTTATGTGGCGTTCCTAACGCCAAACGGAGTGGCAAATAAACTTAATGAAAATATGATGGCTAGTTGGCGAATTTTGCCAACATAAAAAAACAAAATTAAGCTTATCACCCAGTGAGTAACACGGGTGTATCTAACTCAAATTGATTTTCTGTACTTAGCTATATAACTAAGAGTTAGGTGATTTTTAGAATCCCGAATGTTGGGGTGATTAAATAACAAAAGGATGGTAAATATGACAAAATTAATTTTAAAGAATTCAAAGCTACAGGCTTTAAATGATAGTGAAAATATTAATATTGGGGAATTAAAATTTGAAATGAAATCAATTTAAAATTCCTAAAAGTATGGTTGTACAAAAAGAAGGTTTAACGACTAGAATTGTTAAGGAAAAAAATGCTGTAGGTGAATTAGTTGAAACAGGTCAGTATAATATTTTCTTCGAAGTGTATGATCGCTCTTTTATTGAATTGATTCTTGAAAATGGTGGAACTGAAATTGGCTCTCCGATAACAGTTGTTGTTGAGAATCAAGATAGTATTCCTATTTTAGACACTTATGAAGATGGAGAGTTTATTCCTATTACATTTGAAAAGATGAGTATTTTACCTAAAAAGATACAAAAGAAACTTTTTGTCGGTCAAGGAAAACCTATGGCAGAATCTTGGGTTTTTGACGATGTAAAAGTTATGTCAGAAAATTTTACTCTGGGTAATACTGTTGAAAACAAAGGAAAGTAATGAATGTTTGATTGATTATTTAAGATTTTCAATTCCTGAAAGTACTGTAAAGGATATTGCAGAGAATATATTGTGTATTTCTATTTTTGAATTTACAAATGAAATAAAAAGTTCTCCATACCCTTCATATACTGGATGTTATAGTTTTGCTAATATAAATATCCATAATTCAGAAAAGCATAGTAGTGTTTTAGTTGATATGTCAGGCAAGGGTTGTAGACAGTATGAAGAATATATGTCTAGTGCAAAGGGATGGCATTGGCAAGCTTTAATTGAAACAATAATATGTTCAGAAGGAAAAGTTACGAGAATTGATTTAGCATTAGATATATATGATTCTTCAAGTCCTTCTGTTAAAGTTTTACAAGATTATGTTAAAAGAGGTCAATTATCAAGTAAAAGTCATAAATTTATGGAAATCAATAGTGGTAGAATTTTAGATGGTAAACTATTAGGTTATAGTTTATATATTGGTTCAAGTCCACAAATACTAAGAATTTATGACAAGAAACAAGAACGATTAGATAATAATGATGAGGTAGTTTTAGTTGATAAATGGGTTAGATGGGAGCTAGAAATTACAGAAAATAAAGCAATGCAAGTAGCTTATCAAATCTCTAGTAGTAAACCATTAAATACTATTATTAAAGGTATTTTATCAGCGCATTATAGTTTTAAAACACAACAAAAAGGGAAAAAGGATTTTCACAATAAAAGCAGACTACCAAATATGAAATGGTGGGATAAATTTATTAATGATGTTGAAAAAATACCTTTAAAAATTGTAAGAGAAAAAATCACTCTAAAAGAAAAGAAGCAATGGATAGAAAAATCAACTGTTAAATCTATCAGTATGATTTATGAAACTTTTAAGCAAACATATGGAGAACAGTATGCTGAAATGTACTTAAAGGAATTAATCTTAATGGGAAATAAGAAAATAACAGATGCAGATAGAACATTAATAGAGCAGAGAATTTTAGAAATTTTAAATGAAGAAAATTATTAAGAAGGTGGTGTTCCAATGAGTGAAGTTAAAATTATTTTAGAGGATAATCAACTGAATAATCTTCGAATGGTGATTTATGATTCTTTGGTTGAAGAAATTGGAAAGGCTCGAAAAGATGTAGGGTTAGAGCAAAGATATTTAAAGAAAAAAGATTTGTGCAAGTATCTCCATGTTTCTAATAATACGCTTGATAAGTGGATAGAACTTGGTTTACCTAAAATATCTATTGGTGGTTCAATTAGATATGACAAATGTGCTGTAGATGATTGGATTAGTCAATCGTTAGAAACTATTTAAAATAAAGCTGGAGTATATTAAGTATGTTTCAGCTTTTTAATTGGAGGTAGTAAAATGGCAATTACTAAAAATAAAAACGGAACTTACAGAGTAGAAGTTTATTATCCTAAAGAAGTACAAGAAATTACTGGTGTAAAAGGAAGATATAAAAAGACCTTTAAAACTCTTAAAGAGGCTAAAGAAGATGAAAAAAAGATATTAGAAAAAATACAAAGAGTTATACAAGAAAAGAATTCTAGGGCATTAGAGATAAAAGGAAATATTAAGTTTCAAAAATTTTATGAAAAAACATGGTTAGATATGTATAAAACTGGTTCAACAGGAAGAACTAGACAAATACCTAGTAGTGTAACAATTCAAAATACAGAAGATATATTTCGAATTCATATTTTACCAATGTTTGGCGATTACTCGATAAAATGGCTTAATGAAAATAAAGAATTTGTTTTGAGACAACTAACTTCCTTATCTCAAACGTATGCTAATATAAAAGTTGTAAAAGGATATGTTAATCAAGTTTTTGAAATGGCAGAATTACTTGATTACATTGAATATAATCGAATAGAAAAAGTAATAAGATATGTTTCAGCTCCTAAAAAACAAAAGTTAAAAGAAGAGCGTGAACTGGTTGGGGGAATCAATGACGGCTCGAGAACTTATTGAATGGTTAGACGTGGTAAATAAGGAATACGATGAAGGTATTTTAATTATGCAAGATTATGTTTTATTTATGCTTACATTGAATATTGGGGATCGTAAGAGTGAAAGTTATGCTTTGCAGTGGAAACATATAGACTTTGAGAATGGTTATATATTATTAACACAAAATTTATCAAAAGTTGGAAAGTTAAAGTCAACAAAAGGTAAGAAAAATACCAAAATTGCAATACCTTCATTTTTGATAGAGTTACTAAAAGAATGGAAAGAGTATCAAAAAATAGAGCTGAAACAAATTGATATTAAACAGACTAAGGAACAATTTCTATTTACTTATGTTAATGGTAAAGGAGAAATTAATGTACCAGTACATATTGATTATTTGAATTATCGTTTGAATTCAATTCGTAGAAGAAATCCTGAATTAGTAAAATTAAATCCTCATAAATTACGACATACTTATTCAACCCTGGCGAGAGAAGGAGGAGCGTCTATGAGTGAAATTTCAGAGGCTCTAACACATTCTGACACTAAGATAACTGAAACGTATGTAAATACTCCTAATGTAGTTAAATTATCAATGTACGAGAAATTTGAAGGTAGATTGAACGAAGAGCGTAGAAAATGATGTTAGAGGGGAGCATAATATGAAGACACTGTTAGTTGGAGATTTACATTTAAAAGCACGTCTAATGTTACCAATCATAGAAAGAAAAACATATGAATTAAAATGTAAAAGAATCATATTTATAGGTGATTACGTGGATGACTACTTTCAGGAATTTAATGTTGAGCTATTTATAAATGATTTAAATTATTTATTGAACTGGAAACGAAAAATGGAGTCTAAAGGAATTAATTGTATATTTTTATTAGGTAACCATGACGCAGCTTATTTGACTAATCAACCTAGAGCGTATTCTTTACAAGATAAAAATTTCTTTATAAAGACTCGCAATTTGTTATTTGAATTAGAATTACAAGTAGCTTTTAGATTAGATTATTATTTAGTTAGTCATGCAGGGTACTGTGAGGGAATTGAACCTGAGGAATGGCATTTCGATAAAATAAATAGAGAATATATATCTAGAATAGATGAATTAGAAAAGAATGTGGGAATTTCCAGAGGAGGAAGTATGTTTTTAGGTTCTCCTATATGGGCAGATTTTACTAGGGATCTTCTAGTGTATCCAAATCCCAATTATTTATGTCAAATAGTTGGACATACTCCAGTTAATAAAATTGAGTTAACTAATAATTTAAATTTAATAGGAATAGATACTTTCAATATTCATCCAACAAAAGTAGTTACAAATATTGCTTTCTCAGGAGATGGCGATTTATTGGCTTACGATGATGGTATGCTAGAAGTTATTCCAACGAACTGGATTTCAGCAGATACGTTGAATCAGTTCATCAATTATCGTATATATTAATAATTAAGTGAAAAAATGAGAGGGGATTAAATTATGTGTAAAATTGGAATATTTTTTATTATAAATAATAATGAGATTATTTCAGATTCAATCTCTTATGACGAAGGGAGATATTTAAATGGTTTATATGATAGTAATGTAGACCATTGGCGTTTATTTGATTCTCTTTCTTATAAATTTAATACAGACGATTATATTGAGGTGCCTCGAGGAAGAGTGATATATAATGAAAGCAATGACAATAGTATTATTTATTTAGATAAGTTCTTTTTATCAAATGATGAAGTACTAGATAAAATTATTGAAGTGTTTAGAATAAAAAAATATGTATTGAAAACAGATACTCATTATCAATGTCCAAATTGTTTAGAAGATATTTGGAAAGATTAAAAATTGAAAATTCTTAAGGAGAAAGTAGATGAAATATTTTATAGCTGATACTCATTTTTTTCATGAGCCAATTATTGAATTTAGTCAACGTCCTTTCAAAGATATAGATGATATGAATAATCAATTAATAAAAAATTGGAATGATACTGTAACTTCTACTGATGATGAGATTTATATTTTAGGAGATTTTATGTATCAATGTACAGGAGAAAATGCCAATAGTATTTTAAAGCAGTTACGTGGGAAAAAATATCTTATAAAAGGAAATCATGAAGAATATTTAATTGATAAGAATTTTAAAAAACACCATTTTGAATGGGTAAAAGATTACTATACGTTCATATATAACAAAAGAAAATTCGTGTTATTTCACTACCCTATACTAGAGTGGGAGGATTATTATAAACATTCAATTCACTTATATGGTCATGTACACAGTAATAAAGTTGATTTTTTTAATAGAATGTTAGGAATAAACGCAGTTAATGTAAGTGTTGACATGATTAAGTATAAACCAATAAGTATAGATGATATTATTAGAATTGTGAATGAAAGAGAAATGACATTATAAAAAATAGATTGGGGAAGATAGAATGAAATATTTATTATTAGATATAGACGATACAATTGCTCCGTTAAAAGTTGGTGGTCCTAATATGGTTATTATTGACAGTATGGGAATGGAATTAGCTATTCCTCAATATATAGCTGACTGGCTAAAAAAAGCATCTGAAAAGCAAATCAAAATTTTTTGGTGTACTGACCGTCCACCTATACTTGGTTCGTTAATTGAGAGGACTATAGGTTTTAAAACGGAAGGACAATTACAATTCTATAATACAAAAGCTTATGAATGGAGTAAACTTTACGGAATCATAGAATTTTGTAATGAACATGAAAATGATTTAGTAGTATTAGCTGATAATCTCGTGGAAAGAATGACTAAGGGAGTAAATCTACCAAATAATTTAGTAACTGTTTTACCATCAGATGCGACATTAACTATTGAGGATTTGAAATTAATTGATAGTCTGTAACAAATAAATTTAAGAAAAAACATAAAATAAAATTATTGTTCTAGATTGGCATTTTATTAAACATGATCATGATATAATGGATGAAAAAGTATTAAAAGGAGAAGTACATGGCTAACATTAACGATTTTAAAACGGTAAATATGAAATCTAAAAAATATTCAGAATTTTTAAAGTTGACTCCCGAGCAAATGGAGAAAAATGGTTCTAGATTTGGATTTTATTTATTAGCGTTGGAGTGTATAACTAATGTTAAAGAAATAAGTGATTTAGTAGACATGGTTATTGATACAGATTTTAGAAGCATTGTTTATAAACAAAAAAACAATGATTTAGGTGTTGATGCAGTTAATATTGACGAGGAAGAAAGAAAGATACAACTGTTTAACTTTAAATATAGAGATAGCTTTAAAGTTAAAAAAGGACAAGAATTGGGTGACATGATAGATGTTACCAAATTTTTAATTCATATCGCTAGTGAAGATACAGATAAGGTTACATCAATAACTAAAAATAAAATTAATAGAATAATCGAAGCTTTAAATTCTGCAGATATTTGGACTATTGAATTATTTATGGTTTCCAATGAAAATCGGGCTTTAGAATTAGAAAATCCAACGGTGGACCAATTTAAAGATAGTTATGGTATGAAAGTGAAAACTGTAGTTTTAGATGATATTGTTTCATATATTTCAGGGTTTCCTGATGATTTAAGTGCGAAATTTATGGTGGATAGTACTTCTGTAATGACATATGAGATTGATAAATTGTCGTCTAGTAAATCTTATCTAATTAAACTGCCTTTAGCAGAATTAATTAGAATTACTTGTAAAGATGAAGAGTTAAGAAATAATATAAATGCAGATTATAGCAAATTACAAGGACAAGAAATAGAGTTAAGTTTATTATTTGATAATGTAAGAGGATACTTAGGTGCTACTACAAAATTTAATAAAAATATTATTAAAACTATTGAAGAAGATCCTAATAAGTTTTTTATGTTTAATAACGGAATAACAATGACAGCGAAAAACATTACTGCTGGAGATAAAAATGGAAATAAAAAATTTGAATGTACAATTAATGGTTTTCAAATCGTTAATGGTGGACAAACTTTAAGAACTATATATGAGTTTAACAAAAGCCAGTTTGATGAAAAGAGCTTAGCGAATGCCGAGGTGTTGGTGCGGTTATTTCAAACAGAAACAGATAAAGAATTAACTAATGATATAGCGGAATATACTAATAGTCAAAATGCAATATCTTCTATTGATTTGAAGTCGATTAGTAACTACCAAATTCAAATAGGAGCATATTTAGAAGCAATGGGTATTTTATACGTTCGTAAATCAGGTGATACGGGAAAAAAAGATGGAAAATATATACATCGAATCTCAATGGAGAAAACGGCTCAGTTATTGTACTCTTATAAAGGTTATCCAGATAGAGCAACTAATCAGAAAAAAGCGTTGTTTGAAAAATATTATGATGATATTTTTGATGTAGAAACATTAGATTTTGAATTTTTAGCTAATCTGATAATAAAATATTATGAGATAGAAAGAAACTATATAGCTTCTAAATATGATGAATACCATCAAAAATATTTGTACATTATATACATCATGGAAAAATATCCTGAAAAATCTATTCAAGAATGTATCGAACTGCTTGAAGATTATTTAATAGTATATAAAAAAGATGATAAGTTAAGTCCTGCTAGAAAATTGATCCAAAAAGGATTTAAAGATCATATAGATGGTGATGAATAAAGAGTAGAATTGGGACGAGCTTAAGGGACGACCTATAAGAAAATTATTGTAATTTGTTAAAATAGACTTTACATGATTGTGGAGTAAAATAATAAATATAAAGAAATTGAAGTTATTTATTGAACTATTATAAAAAACCAGGTCTTAAAAAAGCTCGTAAAGCTTCACAGTTCTCAAAACGTTAATTATTTGGAGTCGTTGCGAACGTGTTCGCTTACGAAAACAATCTGGGACGAAGATTTCCTTGGGAATCGAGTGCCACTCAATTATCATTTTGAAAGACACTTTCCAATTTGGAAAGTGTCTTTTTTTGTTGTAGTAATTACAGTGTTATTTCTGCTATACAAGTCTTATAGGCTGATTACACGCTTATCTTTATTACCAATAGAATGACGGAGCCTGATTTCAAAATTATACGCCTCCTAAAAATACACTTATGCAGAGGATAAATTTCTTTTTAATTAATTTTCTAATTTTGTTTACTTGTATATTTTTCTATTTAACTTTCATTAACAACGAATATATCCTCAATCCTCACATGGAAAAATTTAGCAATCCTAAAAGCTAATAATAAAGAAGGGTTATAGCGATTTTTTTCTAATTGAAGAATGGTTTGTCTCGAAACACCGACCTTTTCTGCAAGTTCTTGTTGAGTCATACGATGAATTGCTCTGTATACATGGATAGAACTGACGAAATTTTCTTTTTCTACTTTACTCATAAATACACTCCTTTTATATAAAATGCATGTCTATACGAACAACACTATAAAAATAGTTTACTATACGATGTTTATATAGACAACAGTTAGAAAGGAGAAAATGACTATGAGTCAAGAAAAAACATCGGTTAAAGTAGAAGTATTGATCAATGACTTACTAGCTGAAAGAAATATGTCTCTGAGAGAATTAGCGAGATTATCAGGTATTGAACCATCTAATCTCAGTAATCTTGCGAATGGCAAGCGAAAAAGAATCTATTTGGAACACATTGAACGTATTGCAGATGCTTTGGAGATTGATGATATATCCCGTATTATGAGGTTGAACAAAACTAGAAATATATTATAATTTCTTATTAATAAATATTATCTTCACTATTTTGAACATACGTTCTTTTTTTGTATATTTTAGCTCTCAGATATGCTATAATATCAGAATACTAAAAGATGTGGTGATGAATAATGACTTTAAAAATGATAGATTTATGTGCGGGCATCGGAGGAATACGACGAGGGTTTGAACTAACAGGGAGATTTACTAACGTATGTTCTGCTGAAATAGATCCATTTGCTATAAAAACCTATAAACATATATTTAATGAAGACCCCACAGGCGATGTCACTTCTCGAGAATTTAAAAATAAATTACTTAGTGAAGAGTTTGACGTATTATTAGCGGGATTTCCTTGTCAATCTTTCAGTAGAGCGGGCCAACAAAAAGGTTTCTTAGATTCTACACGAGGCACTATTTTCTTTGATATTGCGGAAATAATAAAAGAAAACAAACCTTCTGTATTTTTGTTAGAAAATGTGGATAATCTCTTTTCTCATGATAAGGGAAATACTATCTCTACTATTATGGAAGTTTTAGTTCATGAATTGAATTACTCTATAATTGGTGTTCATGAAGACGACTATGGAAATTTGACTTGGGAGCGTAATCAATTTATAAGAAATTCAAGGAATTTTGGAGTTCCTCAAAATCGACCGAGAGTATATATAGTCGGTTTTAGCAACGAAAAGTTTGGTAAAGATGCTCTATTAGAAACTTTAGAAGAGTTACCTAATGGTAGAAATGACTTAAATTTATATAATGATTTAAACGATTTACTTGAAGTCAATGCTCCTGCTAAATATTATTTAGCAGAAGGTATGCTAAATACCTTAGAAAATCATAAAAAAAGACATTCTACTAAAGGTAATGGGTTTGGTTTTATGGTTGTAAATGATCCAGCTAGAAAGAGACCATTAATTTCAAATGCAGTTTTAGCAACTGGTGGTTCAGGTAAAGAAAGAAACTTAGTTATAGACAGTACAGAATTTGCTGGACAGATCGTTAGTAATAAGCATACTCCAATTAATAATAAAGGTGTTAGAAATATGACGCCTAAAGAGTGGGGAAAGTTGCAAGGATTTATAAACTATGCTTTCGTTGATAATTCTGGGGTTGATCATTTTGAATTTCCAGATAATCTTTCTGATACTCAAAAGTATAAACAATTTGGAAATGCAGTAACAATTCCTGTAATTGAGAGCATTGCTCAGCATATAATAAAAATGTTGCAAGCATTGGGAGAGATAGATTAGATGAGCGAAATAAGAGGGAACAAAGGTGAGTGGAGTGAACTATATGTTTTTCTAAAGGTATTAGCAGAAGGGAAATTATATGGTTCAGACGAATTTTTAAATTTGAATGAAGATATATTTTATAATATTTTAAAAGTCATACGTACAGAGAAATTTAATGGTACATATGATTACAATAGATCTGGTGCTGTTATATGTATAGTTGATATGGACAAATCTTTTCAGTTAGAGATTGATGTATCTGAGTTTATTTATTATTCTAATTTTTTATTAAAGCATATTAAGGAAATTCAAGGAAGAGGTAATAATCGTATTCCTGAAATAGAAAGCTTTTTAAAAAGTATAAAAATAAAAAAATTAACCGCAGATAATGATACAAAGAGCGATATAACTATTCAAGTACGAGACTCGTTTACAAGTTCCGAACCAGTATTAGATTTTAGTATAAAATCTCAGCTAGGGTCTGCTCCGACTTTGTTAAATGCTAGTGGAGCAACTAATTTTAGATATGAATTATCAAAACGACTAGATCCTGAAGAAGTTAACAGGATAAATCAGTTAAAAGGAGGGCCTTCGGTAAGGCTAAAAGAGTTAATAGATAAGGGTATAACTCTAAATTTTAAAGAATGTGTAAATGATAATTTTAAGTTTAACTTACAGATGATAGACTATAAAATGCCTAATATTATAGCAGATTTATTATTATATTCAAATATCAATCAAATTACAAAATTAGACGAAGTCTACAAAACCAGTTACATACCTGATAATGATATGCTGGATTTGACAATTCATAAGGTTAAGCAATTATTAATGAATGCTGCGTTAGGCATGATGCCTAGCAAGCGCTGGGATGGAGATGACGAAGCAACAGGAGGGTATATTGTAGTGAAAAAAGATGGGGAGTTAGCTTGTTTTCATATATACAATCGCAATGCATTAAAAAAATATTTATTTTTAAATACAAAACTTGAAAATGGATCACAAGGAAGACATGGTTTTGGTAAGATATACACAGAACATAACAAAAATTATTTTAATTTAAATTTGCAGATTAGGTTCATTAAATAATGAAACAGATTTCTATTATCTAGGCGAAGTAGTCCCTCTTCAAGAAACTATCCAACAAGTCGAAAAACAAGACAAAGAGGGTAAGAAAAAAAGCGTCGTTAAACTAGACTTTACCTTAGAAACACCTGTAGAACCTAATATGTATGAATTTTTAACGCAGAACACAAACTAAAAAAAGCCACTTTCCAGAGGAAAGTGGCTTTTCCCATCCCCTCTCACCGAGAAGACAAAATTTCATAAATCACATAGAGTTCCCAGTTGGAAATTTCTATTCGATAAAACTGTTCTAGGGTATAGAAAATGTTCTTAGCATTTTGGAAAAATGGTTTTTGGTTAATGGTTAGTTCCTCAAGGTTAGCAGGGATTTCATAGTCTTCAACGCCGAGCATTGTCCGCTCTACCATGAGCGCGTTGTGCATCATTAAGTTAAATTTCATTTTGCCGCTGAGTGTGAGGTCGAAGCGTTTTTCAATGTTTTTTGTAACGTTTTCGACTTGTTTAATAATGACGTCAGGATTTAGAAATTCTAGTTTTTCTGACAAGCCTTCTTTCGAGAAGAAGTGAACAAACTCGTTAATCATGCTATCAATGTTATTGGGATGCATCAAGTTTTGGAAAGGTTCCATCAACTGGGTTCCTGCATCTTCGTCTAACATGTCTAAGAGGTTCACGCTAGCAACATTCGTATGATTATCTAAGTAGGACGTCGTCAAAATGAGCGAGGTTTCTTTTAAATAATTTTCTTCGGCGTTGGCAATGTCTAACGTGTTCACCAAATCTTTGTATTTTAGAGTAATGACTTTAATGTCAGTATACAGGTATTTTTGACAGATTTGTTTGATTTGCTTGGCAATATCCAGACCTGAAATACTAGAGACAATGATATTTTTTTCCACTGAAAAGCCTTCAAAGTACTGTACATCGGTTTTAAATTTTTTTTCAGCGGTTTTAGCAATACCATAGAAAAGTTGTTCGTTCATTAATTGATGACCAATTTCCAACGCATAGGCAGTGGTCAGGTTGTTGATCACCAAGAGTTCTCCAAGAATTTGCGGTTTCAAACTTTTATAAAGTTGTGTCAGGGAACCCATATCGACGAGCATAATGACGCCTTGTGATGTGTCCCGCTGAGAAAGCCAGTCTTTAACTTCGGCGACGATATCTCGGACGGAGGAGGTTAAGGGCATGTTAATCGCATCGAAAATATAGGTACCACATAATTTGTTGGCAACGGCTTGAATACTTGTGGCAGTCGATTCACCATGCGCCACGAGGAGCGCTTGGTAAGGAATCGTTTCAGAAATTTCTCCGCTGAGTAATACAGATAAGAGTACCTCTGTCAAGAAACGGTATTCTTCTGGCAGCGGACTGACTAAGTTTTTCACGAGGGAAACCGTTCGCGGATAGTGTTCTTTTAACTGTGTTTGGACTGGAAGGAGCACTGTTTCGTTAAATGTTGGCGGTAAAATTTTCAGCAATTTAGCAACATCTTTCATTGGTTTTTCAGTTTGCTCAGGTTGGTTAATAATTAGTTTGTTTTTGGTTTGGACTTCCGTGACTAGGTTTTGTAAAAAATAATCATTTTCCAAGGTTATTTCATCGTCTAAACAATATTTAATGAATTGTGTCAGTTCAGTTTTTAAGTGGGCCAGTGTTTTTTCTTTTGTAAATAAGGCTTCAAATGTTGCGAAAATATCGGAAGAAAGTGTGTTTTCTTCTAACACTTCTTTGTCTAAAGGAATCGTAATCATTGGTTGAGTCGCATCGCCAATGACGACGGGTTGATTGGGCAAAGTTTTTCGTAATTGCGACGCGCAAAGGAGCTGCACTTTGTTGGATAAACTTCCCACGTTGCCAGGTTCGTCATTTGCTAATAATGCCGTAAAGATTTCTTCGTCCACGTTGATGTCTTTGGTCATTCGTTTCGCTTCTCGGTGAAATAAGTTTTTCAAAATCGCAATCCGTTCTCGAATGGGGCGCTCTTTGAAGTTCGGAAGTGAGACGATTACGGAAATTCGGCGATAAAAGGTTGGTAATAAGACTTTTTTCGGGTTTTCGGTGGTCGCAAATAGTAGCCGGACCTTGGAATGCACCATTTTTCCTTCTTCACCAATGGGGCGGAAGGTTCCTGTATCCATAAACTGAAAGAGTTTTTCTTGGTTTTCGTTGGATAATCGATGTACTTCATCTAAAAAGAGTACGGAATTATTAGCTTGGGCCAAGAGTCCTTGTTTTTCTGATTCAGCCCCAGTGAATGCGCCTTTGGTATGGCCGAAGAGAATGGATGATAGCAATTCGGGATTGTTGGCGTAATCGGCACAGTTAAAGGTGTAGAATTTTTCCAGGCCAATGATTTGTTCATTTTTCAGATACTCATAAATCAGTTTTGCCAAAAAGCTTTTGCCGACGCCACTGGCTCCATGGATTAATAAAGGCATACCCAATGGGGGATACAACATAGCGGCTTTGCATTGTTCGATGGCTTTTTTGGCGCTGCCTTGGCTACCGATGTATTGTCGAAACACATCGGTCGTAGGGGTTGTTGCACGGGTTAATTGCCAATAAACGGGTTTTTTTCCCGTTTGTTGGACTTCACCTTTTTCCAATAATTTATTTAAGTATAAGCTGGTTACCGAGCGGCTTAATTGAATTTTTGTGGCAATTTCTTGTGTGCTCATCGGGGTGTTGCTGGTTTCTAAAATATCAACTAAGTGTTGGTAGGTCTCCAAGCGCATGATTCATCGTCCTTCCAAAAGAGAGGTCGGGACAGGGGGTGCTTCTGTTCCCGCCGTTTATCAGCTTTTAAGCCTGAGATAAAAATCACTTTGGATTTTTGTCTCAGGCTCTAAGTGTTTAATAATTAAATGTTTATTGTTTCAATTTTAACAGATGCCTAGTAATCCTAGCAAGATGCCTAAGAACATGATGCCAAACATCACTACGTTAACATTGACTTTTTTGCGTAATAGCCAGAAAGCAAGTAATGTCACGGCTAATGGTACGATACCGACGAATAGTTGATCCAAATAGTCTTGGATTTTAACTACGTCTTCGCTTCCTTTAACGGAAACTTCAAGAATCGTTTTGAATTTTACATTTGAAGCAGTCATACTGCCCATCATCATTAAGCCTAGCATACTCGATACTTTTGTGAGTATCTTCATTCCGCCTGATTCGTACATTTTTTGGATAAAACTTTCACCGATTGAGTAGCCGCTATACAACGCATAATAGTGAATTAAGAACGCAGGGACGTTGTATAAAAGTAAGAAGACAATCGCCCCTAATGGCGAACCAGTGCTGGCTAATGAAATCCCAATACCGGCAGCAATGACACGCAAGATGCCCCAGAAGAAGGAATCACCGATGCCTGAAAGTGGCCCCATTAGTGAGGCTTTAACCGCTGTAATAGAGCTAGCATCAAAATTTTCGTCTTCACTGTTTTGTTTTTCCATCGAAGCAACGAGCCCCATGATGAAGTTATTGATATGCATGGTTGCATTGAACCAAGTGGTGTGACGCACCAATGCCTCGGCCCGTTCTTCCTTGGTTTTATAAAAACGATTGATAACTGGGAGTAAAGTGTACATGACACCCACTGCGTGGTATTGTGTAGCTCCTGTCCGGCTAGCGTTCATCGTCCAAGAACGCCAGAAAACAGAGCGCATCATTTTTTTCTCTTCTTTAGATAAATTCTCTTTTAACTTCATGCGAAAAAGTCCTCCTCTTCGATTTCTTTCGCGCTGCCTTCAACCGCAGAAGACGCCGCAGGTTTTCTTTTTAGAATGTCACGAAATTCTACATCCCGTTGGGCACTCACGACACAAATTACTGTCCCGATGACCGCTACCGCAACGGCTGGTAATTGTAGGTACGCGGTTAAAACAAAGCCTAAAATGTAAAAGACGGCTAATTTATTATCCCATAACAGTTTCATTAACATGGCAAACCCAACGGCAGGTAAAAGTCCGCCAGCTGCGCTTAAGCCGTTCATCAAATTTTGTGGAATACTTTCAACAAACAGATTTACTGGCCCGCTTCCTGCTAAAATTCCGATAAATGAAATCGAAGCGATGATTAAATAATAAATGATCCACGTTCCGTAATGCAGTGTTACAACCATTTTTTGGTTGCCTTCACGTGCTGCTTTGTCAAGAGAAGGAGCAAAGATATTCATAAAGACATTTTTTAAAAACATCACCACGAAAGCGGCTAACATCCCAATTGGTACGGCTAACGTCATGGCGGCTTTTTGTTCGACATTTGAAATAATTGCAAACGTTGTGGCTAAAGTAGTCGCAGTTACAGGTTCCGCTGCGATAACACCACCGATATTAACATTTCCTAAGAAAATTGCTTCCAGAGAGGCTCCCATTAGAACCCCTGTTTTCATGTCGCCCATTAAAATTCCTGTGACTAATCCAACGACTAAGGGACGTTCCATCATACTTTGACCAGTTAAATAATTCCCAGCAAAACAGATAAATACAGCTAAGGCTGCCATTGTTGCATGCATAAGCATTGTTCATTTCCTCCTTTTAATTGACGGCTTGTTTTAGACTTAATTTTGAGTTGGTTGGTAGGACTTGGTTATAGCTTTCCACATGAGTCAAACTGGCTAATTCTTTGGCAGCTTCTAACTCTTCAGGGTTTAATTGGACACTTGGGAAAACCATTGTTTTGGTGGCTGGATCTGATTTATCAAAGCGGCCAGCGTTGGCAACATTCACACTTTCAATATCTGTCACGTTTTTCGCAATTTTAGTAGCATCCGCTACACTGTTCACAATTACAAAAATTCGTTTGTCTTTACCACGAGGATCATTAAAGACATCAATCGCATCATCGACTGAGCGAATTAATAGTTTCATGCCATTAGGGACAGCCATTTTTAACGTCATTTGCATTACTTCGTTTTTGGCTGCTTCATCATTCGCTACAACTAATAAGGGGGCATTCAATTCTTTGGTCCAAACTACGGCTACTTGGCCGTGAATTAATCTGTCGTCTACTCGTACTTGTGTAATCATTTTAATTTCCTCCTAAAAAAAGTTTTCTTCTTCATTTGATGGGTTTAATTCAACGAATTGAATTTGTGCTTCAGCAATTGCTGCTTGAATATCTTCTTTGGTTAGCTTTGCGCCTTCTTTTAAGAAAATCAGCGACAAGGCAATGGCTAAGTTGGCATTGGAAATGATAAAAACATTGTCTGGTTTTGTCGTCATGACTTCTTGAACAATTTTTTGATTGACACTACCACCATATAAATCTGTTAAAATAATAGCTTGTTCTTCTGCGCCAAGGGACTGAAGAAACGTTTGAATAATTGGCGTGTAGTCCTCAGGAGTCACATAGGCATTGATGACCGCCAGCTCTTTTCCTTTGTCTGCGAGAATATCCAAGGAACTTTGGAAGCCTTTCGCTAAGTTTCCGTGACTAGCAATTAAAAATTTTCTTTTCATTCTTTTCACCTCACTTTTATATAAAGCAAGTTCTGTGCCAAAAAAAGAGAACTCTAAATCCTTGATTTGAAAGGAGTTTAACGTTCTTGAAACTGTTTAAACAGTTTTAAATCAAAATAAACACGTTAATCGTTGGCTAGTTTGTTGTTGAAAAATAGCTAAGCAAAACTGTGAAATTTAATCAAAATAACCCCCGTTTTTATCGAGAAGTGTTACAATAATATTCATGAATATTTATACATTAAGGAGAGTTACGAATGACTGATGCTCTTGTGATACAAGATTTACGCAAAGTGTACGCTTCAGGTGTTGAAGCGTTGCGGGGGATTGATTTAACAGTCGAAGAAGGCGATTTTTATGCTCTTTTGGGACCGAATGGCGCAGGAAAATCAACGACGATTGGGATTGTGACCTCGTTAGTTAATAAGACTTCGGGGAAAGTCAAAATTTTTGGGTATGATTTAGATACGGAAATGGTGCGGGCGAAGCAACAGATTGGGTTAGTGCCGCAGGAGTTTAACTTCAATCCGTTTGAAACGGTCCAGCAGATTGTGGTCAATCAAGCGGGCTATTATGGGGTGTCTCGTAAAGAAGCCATGAAACGGAGTGAAAAGTATTTAAAACAATCCAATTTATGGGAAAAACGGAACGAACGGGCTCGAATGCTTTCTGGCGGAATGAAACGTCGCTTGATGATTGCTCGTGCGCTGATGCATGAGCCGAAGTTATTGATTTTAGATGAACCAACTGCAGGTGTCGATATTGAATTGCGCCGTGAAATGTGGGCCTTTTTACAAGAGTTAAATGCGCAGGGAACCACGATTATTTTGACGACCCATTACTTAGAAGAAGCTGAGATGTTGTGTCGCAACATTGGGATTATTCAGTCTGGTGAATTGATTGAAAACACCAGCATGAAGCACTTGTTAGCAAAATTACAATTTGAAACGTTTATTTTTGATTTAGCACCTTATACGCAGGCGCCAGTTATTGAAGGCTATCAAAGCGTATTTGAGGACGAGTTAACGTTAGCGGTGGAAGTAGAACGAAACCAAGGAGTCAATCACTTGTTTGAACAGCTAAGTCAACAAGGAATCAAAGTATTGTCAATGCGGAATAAGTCCAACCGTTTGGAAGAGCTCTTCTTGAAGATTACTGAGGATACGTACCAAAGGGAGGATCAACATGTTTAGTCTGTATTTTACTGCTTTAAAAAGTTTAGCTGTGAAGGAAACCAACCGTTATTTACGGATTTGGGTCCAAACACTGGTACCGCCAGTGATTACGACGTCCTTATATTTTGTGATTTTTGGGAAAATGATTGGCGGGCGAATTGGCGACATGGGCGGTTTTTCTTATATGGAATTTATCGTGCCAGGTTTAATTATGATGTCAGCCATTACAAGCTCGTACGCCAATGTTTCATCTTCCTTTTTCTCACAAAAATTCCAGAAAAATATCGAAGAAATTCTCGTGGCGCCAGTTCCAACTCATGTGATTATTTGGGGATTTGTGATTGGTGGCGTTGGTCGTAGTATTTTGGTCGGTGCGTTAGTCACCATCATTTCTCTATTTTTTGTCCCATTGCACGTTGTTTCTTGGCTGATGGTCATCATGACTTTATTGATGACAGCGATTCTTTTTTCTTTAGCTGGTTTGTTAAATGGTATTTTTGCGCAATCCTATGATGATGTATCGATTGTGCCGACCTTTGTGTTACAGCCTTTAACCTATTTGGGTGGGGTTTTCTATGCCATTTCCATGTTGCCGCCATTTTGGCAAGCTGTCTCAAAAGTTAATCCGATTGTTTACATGATTTCTGGGTTCCGCTACGGTTTCCTAGGGGTTCAAGATGTGCCAATTGGTATTTCTATGACCATTTTAATCTTATTTATTGTCGTTTTATATGGCATTTGTTGGTACCTTGTAGAAACAGGGCGTGGCTTACGTAGTTAAGCCGTAAAAAGATTAAACTGTCTGAATCACTCATTCTAGCGAGCAGGTTCAGACAGTTTTCTTGTTTCTAAGTATGCCTTTTTTGATTCTTCGTGCATTTCCCTGTATAATAGCAATGTTTCGCACCAGAATATGTCGACAAGTTGTCGTTGAAAATAAAGAAAAAATCAGAAACGGAGTATATGAAGATGAGCAAGAATTTTTGGGCAACATTGCCAAAGCCCTTTTTTGTTTTAGCACCAATGGAAGATGTCACTGATGTGGTCTTTCGTCATGTCGTGAAAGAAGCTGGGGCACCAGATGTGTTTTTTACAGAGTTTACTAATTCAGATAGTTATTGTCATCCTGAAGGGAAAGACAGTGTGCGCGGGCGCCTCGTTTTTACAGAAGATGAACAGCCGATGGTGGCACATATTTGGGGAGATAAACCGGAATTTTTCCGTGAAATGAGTATCGGCATAGCGGAGATGGGCTTTCAAGGATTAGATATAAATATGGGCTGTCCTGTGCCTAACGTGGCTGAGCGTGGAAAAGGCAGCGGGCTGATTTTGCGCCCAGAAGTTGCGGCTGAATTGATTGACGCCGCCAAAGCAGGTGGCTTACCTGTTAGTGTCAAAACACGCATTGGGTTTACTGAAATGGCGGAAATGGAGGCGTGGATCACGCATTTATTAGAGCAAGACATTGCGAATCTATCCATTCATTTGCGAACACGAAAAGAGATGAGCAAAGTGGATGCCCATTGGGAGGTCATTCCGCAAATTATGGCTATTCGGGACCGTGTCGCACCGCAAACGACAATTACGATTAATGGGGATATTCCCGATCGTCAAAAGGGCCTAGAATTAGCAGAACAATATGGTGTAGATGGCATCATGATTGGTCGGGGGATTTTTAAAAATCCTTATGCCTTTGAAAAAGAACCCAAAACACATACGCCACAAGAATTACTGGGCTTGTTACGTTTACAATTGGATTTGCAAGACAAGTATGCAGAATTGGTGCCTCGCTCCATTGTTGGGCTGCATCGCTTCTTTAAAATTTATGTTAAAGGCTTTCCAGGTGCCAGTGATTTAAGAGCACAATTAATGAATACAAAATCAACGGATGAAGTGCGCCAGTTGTTAGCGACGTTTGAAGCAGAACATGGTGTGCTTGACTAAATAAAAAAAGAGAGGAGGCAGCATTTTAGCTAATGCTACCTCCTCTCTTTTGAATGCTTAATGCGCAATCATTTCTTGGGCAATTTCTTGTTTGCTTAAGTCGTTTGGATAATACGTTGGCCAGTTGTCCATTTCATTGAACAGACTTTCTTGGCTATCGCCGCCGAAGAAGATGTGGAAATGAGCGGCTTTCGTTGGTGCAATGTTGTGGTCGCTAAATTGGACGTATTTAAACCGCCCAGCATTGGCATCGTCTGTTTCAAAAAGGAAACGGACGCCACGGTTGCCTTTTGCATAGTTTAAAATTTTATAACCGGCTGCTTTATAGGTGAATTTTTGTGGTTTGCCATTGACCAGAAATTCAATGGTGGAATCAGTGATGTTGATGTGGTCGACATCGGTTTGATAGCCGGCATCATAGTAGGTTTTGTATTCGGCTGGTGTTTTATCTTTTTTCAGTTTCGCTTTGTAATCGAAGACTTGGTCTAATGTGCCATCTTTTAATAAAGGATAGACGGATTGCCAATTTCCAGCGTAATCTGTCAGTGTTCTCTCAGCCACCTCACTGTCTTTGAAATAGCCGTTAGCCACGGTTTTTTCTATTTTTTCAGAGGTTTCTGGCTGAACCTCTTTCCCAGCTGTATCTGTTGTTTTTTTCAAAGCGGTTAAGTTTTCTTTCATTACAGAAAGATAATCTTCGCCATTGTCCATTTGTTTTTGTGTCAAACTTTCTAGCGGGTTTAGGACTTCCAATTGAACATTTGCTTCGTCAGCTAACGTTTTAGCAATTTTATCGTTGGCATTTTTTTCAAAATAAATATAGCGAATTTGATTGTCTGTGACATATTTTTTCAACTCTGCCAAACGCCCTGCAGTGGGCTCTTGTTCAGGTGTTAAACCAGCTATTGGCACTTGTTTTAAGCCGTAATCTAAGGCAAGATAACCAAATGCAGCATGTTGGGTAACAAAACTTTTTTGCTTAGCGTCTTTCAAAGCTGTTTGGAACTCTTTGTCTAAGGCTGTTAATTTTGTTAAGTATTTTTCTGCGTTTGTTTCAAATGTTTTGGCTTTTTTAGGGTAAAGTTTGACTAATTGTTCTTTGATGTTTGTAACTTCTTGGATGGCACGATGGGGTGAAACCCAAGTATGCGGGTCTAATTCATGGTGGTGGCCTTCTTCGCCATGTTCGTGGTCATGGTCGTGTCCGTCTTCGTCACTGCCAGGAAGTAAGACCATGTTTTCGGTACCTTTAATGACGTTCGGGGCTCCTTTTTTCCAGCCTTTAGCAGCTTTTGGTACCCAAGATTCCATATTTTCATTGTGGTAAACGAAAACATCCGCATCATGGATGGTAGCCATATCTTTGGCGGATGGTTCATAATCGTGGGGTTCAGAACCAGCAGGGATTAACAATTTGACGTCTCCTTCATCGCCTACAATATTTTTAGTGAAATCGTACATAGGATAAAAAGTCGTGACAATGGATAGTTTTTCTTTACCGTCAGCAGTTTTATCAGAGGTGTTTGTTTTGCCGCAAGCGCCGAAAAGGATTAGCGCTAAGGCGGCTAACAGGGGAAGAGTAAATTTTTTCATAGGTGTGCTCCTTTAGTGAATTACGCAATTTTCTTTTGTTTATTGCGCTTATGTTCTTTAATGATTTTAAGTGCGCGTTTTCGTGTTTTGATGTTGGGACTTTTCAGTCGACGATAAGCGCTAGATAAGTCAGTTTTTTCCATTATATATAGGACCTCCATTTCGTAAAAAATTAATTTACGGAGTAGCTATTTTGTTGAGGGTTTGAAAGGTTTCTTGGATTTTTTTTGTCTCTAATTCTTTGCCAATCAGAACAATTGTCGTTTCTTGAGGGGGTTGATTCGTCATTTGAAAGGCCACTTGCTGGTTGACGCCTTGCATGGCAATGGCCAAGTCATGCTCCTGTAAGGCGAGAATCCCTTTGAAACGGTATAACTTTTCCTGATGTGTATACATTAACCAATCAAGCCAACGAGTGAAAAGAGGTTCGTTGAGGGCTGAGGACGCCGTTAACGTAAGGGAGTGAAAGGTATGGTGATGATGCTCATGGGCGTGCTCATGCGGGGAATGAGTCATTTCGTGTTCTGTAAGTGTTGCCGTAAACTTATTTAATTGAAAAAAGTCACTAGCCAAAAGAGGCTCGTTGGCTTGAAAGGATAAAATATCAGCAAAAGGATTAATGGTACGAAGGGTTTCTTGGAACGTTGGTAGCTGAGTGCTGTCTGCTGGTTCCTTGACAGAAAAAAAGAGGCGATCTGCTAAGGCCAGTTGTTTGATGGCTTCGGCTTCTTGAAGCTGTTGTTGCCAATGATGCCCATCAACGACCGTTAAGAGACTGTCTATATAGAAATGATTTTTGATGTGCGGGGTCGTTAAAATTGTTTGAATGATTGGTTGCGGATCAGCAATGCCCGTTGTTTCTAAAATGACTTGGGCAATGGGTTGTTGTTCTTCTTGGTACACTTCTAAGATTGCTGATAAAGAGGCAAGAAGATCTCCTCGTAAGCTGCAGCACATGCAACCGTTATTTAATTGAATAATTCGTTCCGTGGTTTGTAAAAGTAATGCGTGGTCAACGCCTGTTTGACCAAATTCATTTTCAATAATAATAATTTCTTCTTTAGGAAACGGTGACTGCGCAAGCGCATGGTTAATTAAGGTTGTTTTTCCTGCGCCTAAAAAGCCAGAAACAATGGTGATTGGAATGCCCATCAAGTTTTCCTCCTGTTATTTGACTTCAGTGAAAAGTGCGCGGCGCCGTAATTTTGGTGAATATTTTTTCAGCTGTAATTTTTCTGGTGTATTTCGTTTGTTTTTACTTGTTAAGTAAAGGCGCTCGCCAGTTTCAGCGCAAGCTAACGTAATGGTTTGGCGCATAGTACCGTCCTCCAATTTGATTTTTTTAATTGCGTATAAAAGATAAAGGGGGCTGCGAGGTCAGCCCAAATGCGACCGTCCTCGCTAGTTGTCTTTATCGAAATAATGAGTTACCAGCTTGCTTTTTTGACGCCAGGAATCAAGCCTTGGTGAGCCAATTCACGGAAACGAATCCGCGACATGCCAAATTTACGCATGTAGCCACGTGGGCGCCCATCTGTTTGATCGCGGAGTTTTAAGCGACTTGGATGAGCATCTTTTGGCAATTTGCTAAGACCTTCATAATCGCCAGCTTCTTTTAAGGCTTGGCGAATAGGCGCATATTTTGCAATCATTGCTTGTTGTTTTTTTGCTTTAGCAATTTTTGATTTTTTAGCCATAAGGCACTTCCTTTCTTTTTGGATTTATAAAATCTAAATCGTAATGGTTACGATTTGAACGAAAGTATATTATCAGGTGTTGCGTTGTTTGTCAAGTTAGAATTTCGTTTTTTTTAGGACTTGCTAAGTTGAGAAGTTAGAAATGTTTGTTTTAGCGCTGTTTTGTAGTATCTTTTAAGAAAGAGTAAAAAGGAGTGAAGATGGCAATGGTAGAACGTTTGACGATTATTCGTGGTGTGGAAAAATTTGAATTACAAACGAAAACAGCGCGCTGGGTGTTAGCAAAAGAAGAGGGATATTCGCCAGTTCAAATGCTCGTTTCGGCAATTGGCGCTTGTGGGGGGTACGTGTATCAATCCGTTTTGGAAAATTCGCACATTCCCTTTGAGTTTGAAAAAATAGAAGTCACGTATTCAAGAGAAGTAGAGAGACGCGCACAACCATTAAAACAGGTGACGATTCTCTTTTATGTGTCTGTTCCAGAAGCCTTTCAAGCACGGGCGACACGGTGTTTGAAGCTTGTCTCCCCAAACTGTCCAGTGATTCAATCATTGGCTGAAAGAATTACTGTCGAAGAAACAGTTGTCTTTAAAAAGTAAACTATTAGAGACATTATCGTTACGAGCGCTTTTCCCTTTTTGGATGCCTCGTTTCTGAGAATGTCTTTTTTTAGAGGAGCGTAGGGAAATAGCTGTAGAAACAGGAAATTTTTAATTCATTTGTACAAAATAATACAGACAAAAAACAGATAGTGTTTTTTTCACAAATAAAAAGGTTGCTTTTTTTTCTGTTTTAGTAGATGATGTAAGTAGTTACATCTCTGGTATAACGCTGTTTTGCGAAACGTGTGTTATTTTTTAATTCGTAATAGTTTTTTTAAATCGTTTCACAGAATTACTTTAATTGTTATACAGTTTTTTTAGTTGTTATAGTTTGTTTGTCGGCCTTTAGGAGGTAATCATGATTGAGTTAGTGAATGTGTCGAAAGTCTATCAAGAGACACACGCGTTAAAAAATATTCACTTTTCTGTCCAACCAGGAGAAATCGTTGGGATTGTTGGGAAAAGTGGCTCTGGCAAGTCCACGTTGTTACGTTTGTTGAATTTAATGGAACAACCGAGTGAAGGGGAGATTCGTATTGATGGCAAAAATGTTCAAACCTTCTCTAAAAAAGAAGTTCGCCAGCAGCAACAACAAATGGGGATGGTGTTTCAGCATTACAATTTGTTAGAAAATTTGAAAATTTATGATAATGTTGCGTTGCCTTTGAAACTTTTAAAAGAGAAACAGCCTGAAAAAATTGAGCGTTTATTAACGTTTGTTGATATGGCCCATAAGGCAGAAGCGTATCCTGCTCAGCTTTCTGGTGGGGAAAAACAGCGTGTCTCTATTGCTCGAGCGTTGAGCCGTAATCCAAAATGGTTATTATGTGACGAGGCAACGAGTTCATTAGATGAAGAAAATACAGAAAGTGTCGTTCGACTATTACATAAGACGCATCAGGAATTCCGACCGACTATTTTCTTTGTCAGTCACGAATTAGAAACCGTGAAGCGCTTATGTAATCGTATCTTAGTGATGGAAAAAGGTCAGTTAATTGGCGAATTTCTGAATAATCCTCAGCAATATGAGGAAGAACCGCTTTCCTATTTAGAAAAAGTGGAAAGGAGTTTGCGCCCATGACTTTTTCAGAAACCTTTGCCGAATATTGGCCATCTATGCTGGTGGGCTTAAAAGAAACAGGGATTATGATGTCGATTTCGATGGCTATCTGTTTGCTTGTCGGCTTGCCTTTAGGCTTAGGACTATTTTTGGCTAATCCGAAAGTCAAAGGGCATCAACCTTGGCTATACTGGGTTTTAAATTTCATTGTAACTGTTATTCGTTCGTTTCCTTATTTATTATTTGTGATTGCGTTGATTCCAGTTACTCGTTCTGTTTTAGGAAAGGCGTTTGGCCCAATTCCTTCATCTGTGCCATTGAGTATTGTTGCGATCGCGATTTTTGCTCGCTTGGTTGAACAAGTGCTGTTGGATGTTCCAGAAGAAATTTATTTTTTAGCTAATTCGTTAGGCACCTCGAAAGTCCAATACATTTGGCACTTTTTATTGGTGGAAGCACGTAGCGGATTGGTCCTTGCTTACACAACCACGACAGTGAGTATGGTTTCATATTCCACGGTGATGGGTGTTGTTGGTGGCGGCGGGATTGGCGATTTTGCAGTTCGTGTCGGGTATCAACGGTATGAATACGGTATTATGTATGTTGCCATTGTGATTATGATTGCACTGGTCTTCATTTTACAAATGCTTGGGAACTTCATTGCCCAAAAACTAGACAAAAGAAAGTAGGAGGACAAAAGAATGAAGAAGTTTTATTTAGCAACATTCGCTGTTATTGCAACAGTTATTTTAGCTGCCTGTGGGGGAAATAAACAAGCAGATCAGAAAGAAGACAAGGAGATTACCGTGGCCGTGCAATTGGAATCTTCAAAAGATATCTTGGAGATTGCCAAGAAAGAAGCTGAGAAAAAAGGGTACAAAATTAACATTATGGAAGTGAGCGACAATGTTGCCTACAACGATGCCGTGCAACATGACGAAGCGGATGCTAATTTTGCGCAACATCAACCCTTCATGGAAATGTTTAACAAAGAGAAAAAAGCTGATTTAGTGGCTGTGCAACCGATTTATTATTTTGCTGGTGGTTTCTATTCAAAAGAATATCAAGATGCGAAAGATTTACCTGAAAATGCCAAAGTGGGGATTCCTAGCGATCCAACCAATGAAGGTCGTGCTTTAGCAATTTTAAATGCAAACGGCGTGATTAAATTAAAAGAAGGTGTCGGCTTTAACGGCACGGTGGAAGATGTCGTGGAAAATCCTAAAAACATCACTTTTGAAAGCATTGATTTACTGAATTTAGCTAAAGCCTATGATGAAAAAGACATCGCTATGGTGTTCTGCTACCCAGCCTACTTAGAACCTGCTGGTTTAACAACGAAAGATGCGATCTTGTTAGAAGATGAAGAAGCAAGTAAACATTACGCATTGCAAGTTGTGACACGCAAAGGCGAAAAAGATAGCGAAAAAATCAAGGTTTTAAAAGAAGCGATGACAACAAAAGAAGTTGCTGAATACATCAAGAAAAATTCTAAAGGCGCCAATATTCCTGCGTTTTAATGAATAGAAAAAATGAAGCCTCTTTTTGAGAAGCTTCATTTTTTTCTTTTCCTTGATTTATAGTATAGTTAATAGGAAGGAGGTGCCGGTGTGGTCGAATTATTTATTTTAATGATGGAACGGGTGGGCTTAATTATTTTACTGGCCTTTCTTTTAGTGAATGTGCCTTATTTTAAGCGTGTTTTATTAAGTCGTGAAAAAATGTCTTCAAAAGTTCAGTTGATTTTGATTTTTGGTTTATTTGCTATTATTTCTAATTTTACAGGTATCGAAATCGCTAAGAATCAGATTGTCCCCAATAATTTACTAACCTATTTAAGCAGCAATGCTTCCATTGCGAATACGCGTACGTTAGTAATTGGCGTTTCTGGATTAGTGGGTGGTCCGATTGTCGGCAGTACGGTTGGTTTAATTGCTGGCTTTCATCGGGTTATTCAAGGCGGGGGGCATAGTTTCTTTTATGTGCCTGCTTCTTTAATTGTTGGCTTAATTGCCGGTTTTTTAGGGAGCCGCATGGCAAAGCAAACCGTTTTTCCGTCTGCCGGCTTTTCTGCCATTGTCGGAGCGTGCATGGAAATGATTCAGATGATTTTTATTTTCTTTTTCAGCGGTGATCTATCGGATGGGGCCACGTTGGTTCGTTTTATTGCGCTGCCGATGATTTTGTTAAATAGCGTAGGAACGTTCATTTTTATGTCGATTCTAACGACGACATTGAAACAAGAAGAGCAGGCCAAAGCGGTTCAGACGCACGATGTTTTGGAATTAGCAGCGGAAACACTGCCATATTTTCGAGAAGGACTCAATAAAAATTCCAGCAAAAAAGTTGCGGAGATTATTAAGCATTATACAAAAGTCAGTGCGATTAGCATGACAAACAGTCATCAAATTTTAGCTCATGTTGGTGCAGGAAGCGATCATCATATTCCAGAGCTAGAAGTCATTACAGAGCTTTCTCGGGAAGTGTTACGGACGGGCCAAATGACCATCGCGCATGCCAAAGAAGAAGTTGGTTGTTCGGACCCTAATTGTCCGTTGCAAGCGGCGATTGTGATTCCATTATTTTCCCATCAGCAAATTGTTGGCACCTTAAAAATGTACTTTACGGATCCAGCGCAGTTAACGCATGTCGAGGAGCAGCTAGCAGAAGGTCTTGGGACAATTTTTTCTTCACAAATTGAATTAGGTGAAGCGGAAGTACAATCAAAATTACTTAAAGAAGCTGAAATTAAATCCTTGCAAGCGCAAGTGAACCCGCATTTCTTCTTTAATGCCATCAATACTATTTCCGCATTAATGCGGAAAGACAGTGAAAAAGCGCGGAAACTATTGCTTCAATTAAGTAAATACTTTCGAGGCAACTTACAGGGAGCCGTGCAAACTACGATCCCAGTTTCACAAGAACTAGAACAAGTAAAAGCCTATTTGTCATTAGAACAAGCACGGTTTCCGAATCGTTATCAAGTAACATTTGACGTGGAAGAAGCGGTTGCTTCAGAAAAAGTACCGCCGTATGCGATTCAGGTGTTAGTGGAAAATACCATCAAGCATGCATTTGGCAGCCGGAAGGAGAACAATCAAGTCCGGGTAGTGGTCAAAGCAAAACAACACAAATTACATGTGGATGTGTATGACAATGGGCAAGGGATTCCTGAAGAACGCCGCTTGCTATTAGGAAAGACAACAGTGACTTCGGAAAAAGGCACCGGCACGGCACTGGAAAACTTGTCCCGCAGAATGGCGAACCTTTATGGATCAGAAGGTTGTTTTTTAATTGAAAATTTAGAGACAGGCGGGAGCCATGTTCATTTAGAAATCCCGATGGAACAGGAGGAGTTAGATGCACGTATTAATCGTTGATGATGAGCCTTTAGCACGAGAAGAATTGAGCTATCTTGTTTCCCAACATCCGCAAGTGACGAGCGTTGCAGAAGCGGATTCTGTGGCGGAGGCAATGGAAGAGATGATGGATCAAAAGCCAGATTTGTTATTTTTAGATATTCATTTGACCGATGAAAGCGGGTTTGATTTAGCGGAAAAATTAACCCATCTTAAAAAAGCGCCCTACTTGGTCTTTGCAACCGCCTATGATCAATATGCGTTAAAGGCCTTTCAAGTGAATGCAAAAGATTATATTTTGAAACCTTTTGAAGAAGAAAAAATAACACAAGTCATTGAAAAAGCATCGAAAGAAATGGCTCAAGCTGTCCCAGAAAACACTGCCGAAAAAGGACCGAAATCTGAAGCAATACCTATTCAAGGGGAAGACCGCATTTATCTTGTGGCGCCAGAAGATATTTACCTCGTTTCTGTCGAAGAACGGCAACTGAGCATTTTTGTGGATCAACAAGTTTATAAGATGACAGGAACCCTCAACAGTATTGAACAAAAATTACCTGCCGCGCTCTTTATTAAAACGCATCGAAGTTTCATCTTGAATCGAACAAAAATTCAAGAAATTCAGCCGTGGTTTAATAACACGTTGCAAGTAATTTTAACCAACGGCTCAAAAGTACCTGTTAGCCGTTCATACGTCAAAGAATTTAAAGAAAAACTTGGCTTAAGTTAAAAAATCACCACTTGAAATGTCGAATGCATTTCAAGTGGTGATTTTTGCATTTGGTGAAGAAATTCTGGCATTTCATGAAAAAAAGCCCTTAAAAAAACGTTTTCTTTATATACTTAACCCATAGAAAACAGACAAAAGGGAGCGAAGAAGAATGGAAAAGAAAGTATATTCATTTTTACAACAAGCAGCAGTTTTTGCCATTATTATGTTAATCGCCAACGGCTTGGCGTTCATTTCCCCAATACCAATGCCTGCTTCAGTAATTGGCATGGTGTTATTGTTCATTGGTTTATGTACAAAAGTTGTTAAATTGGAGCAAGTGGAAGGGCTAGGTAATAGCTTATCAACGGTTATTACATTTTTATTTGTTCCTTCAGGGATTTCCTTAGTTAATTCTTTAGGGATTATGCAACAATTTGGCGTTCAAATTGTTTTTGTTATTTTAGTAGCAACATTAGCGTTACTAGCAACGACTGGTTGGACGGGCGCCTTTTTATTGCATATGAAAGATGCTCGAAAAGAAAAAGAACCCGCAGCAACGAAGAAAGCGAAAGGAGAGGTTCGCGCATGAATCCGTATGTTGGTATTATTATTTCATTAGCTGTATTTGGCATAGGTACTTGGTTGTTTAAAAAAAGCAAAGGTTTCTTCTTATTTACGCCATTATTCGTTGCGATGATTTTAGGCGTTGTCGTTTTAAAAGTAACAGGAATTAGTTACGAGCAATACAATGAAGGTGGCAAATATATCAGCTTCTTTCTAGAACCTGCGACAGTAGCGTTTGCGATTCCTTTATATAAAAAGAGAGACGTGTTGAAAAACTATTGGTTAGAAATTTTAACGGCGTTAACAATTGGTTCTTTTGGTTCGTTAGTGGCTGTTTATTTTGCAGGAAAAGTGATTGGCATGGATAATCATTTAGTGGCCTCAATCTTACCACAAGCTGCTACAACAGCGATTGCCGTACCTATTTCTCAAACTGTTGGCGGCATTGCTTCTATTACGGCGTTTACCGTAATCTTCAATGGTGTACTAACCTATGCCTTGGGTCGAATTGCATTGAAATGGTTTAAGATTAACAATCCAATCGCCAAAGGTTTAGCTTTAGGTGCGGCCGGACATGCCCTAGGTGTGGCAGTTGGCATGGAAATGGGTGAAACAGAGGCTGCTATGGCTAGTATTTCTGTCGTAGTGGTTGGTGTAGTTACTGTTTTAGTGGTTCCTTTCTTTGCAACGGTCATTGGTCTATAAAAAAGTGGGCTTCCTCACTTTTTTATGAGTAGCTAATTTCTATCAGCTAGCAGTCTCTGCTTATTCTGTTCCCGCCGTTTATCAATTTTTAAGCCTGGGACAAAAATCCAAAGTGATTTTTGTCCCAGGCTCTTTTGTGTTGTTCACACGATTTTTTGAGTATAGATAGGGCGCGTGGAAGGATTGACCAGTCTTTTTATAGAATGGTTGCTCCTAAAGTTTGTTTAAAGTGGCGTAACGCCCATTCGTGTCCTTGTTCATCAAAACTAGCAACGGCATGCTCGGGAATCATTAATTGATAGCCTAAATTATAGGCATCGACAGCCGTATGCAACACGCAAATATCTGTACAAACACCAGTTAAACAAAGCTCTGTAATTCCTCGTTCTCGTAACCGAATGTCCAAATCCGTGCCACTAAAAGCAGAATAGTGCCGTTTGTCCATCCAATAAACGGTTGCCTCATTTTTGTGAGCTTGATAAAAATCAGCTAGCGAGCCAAACAGATTACGCCCGTCAGTTCCTAAGACATTGTGGGGCGGGAAAAGTTTATTTTCAGGATGATAGCGATCTAGGGGGTCATGCCCATCAATGGCAAAAACCACAAAATCGCCATTGTCAAAATAGTGCTTTGTTTGTTGAACAAGGGCCGTTTCAATGGCTTGCCCAGCGGCACCAGTGGTTAGTTTTCCGTCTGTGGCGACAAAATCATTCGTATAATCAATGGAAATCAGAGCTTTCATTTGGCAACCTCCTAAAGGTTAAAGTCATTTTGTTCATTTTACAGCTTTTAAGAAAGCATTTCAAATGATAAAAGTACATCAAATTCTAAAAAAGCTGTTTCAAAATAAACGCTTTGGCTAAAAAACATGCTATAATTTTGCTACAAATTAAAGCAGGTGAATAGAGTGAAAAGAAAAATCGTACGTTTTATCCTTTGGTTGTTAGGAATCCTTGTGGTTATTTGCTTAGGCGTGTTTCTCGCCTTTCAATTATCTCCTAAGCCAGGCGCTTGGGTCATCAACCAGTTATTCGCAGGTGAAGTTGAAATAAAAGATTCAGCTTCCTATGATAAAGCATTACCCAATGTCCAATTGCAAGAAAATCAAACATACCCTTCTTCAAGAAAAAAGAATACCTTTGATTTGTATTATCCCCAAACGTCAAAACAAGCGGTACCAGTCGTTTTATGGGTCCATGGTGGTGGCTATGTGGGAGGAGATAAGTCTGGGATGAAAGAGTTTGCGACACGTTTAGTGGCTGATTCCTCAGTTGCCTTTATTTCAATGAATTATGAATTAGCACCAGATGCACCTTATCCAAGCCAGCTCCAGCAGGTCAATGAACTTGTTCAATTTTTATTAGAAAAGAAACAAGCGTATCCCATGTTAGATTTATCTAAGCTTTTTATTGGCGGGGACAGTGCGGGTGCACAGATTGCTCTACAATATGCAACAGTTCAAACCAATGCCAACTATGCCAAAGAACTAGGGATGACTGCAGCGTTGCCAGCTAACCATTTAAAAGGCACACTCTCGTATTGTGGTCCGGTGGATTTGAAACAAATGGTCAACCAACAAAGTGATAATCGTTTTATGAAATTTTTCGTTAAAACAGTGGCTTGGTCCTTGCTCGGCACTAAAGACTGGCAGACGAGTGCAGAACTGCAAGAAGTGAGTTTAGTGGATAAAGTCACCAAAGAATTTCCCCCGACGTATCTAACAGATGGCAATAGCTTTTCATTCCAAGAACAAGGACTAGCCTTGGTTCAGCGGTTAAAAACTTTAAATGTTCCAGTTTCAGCTCTCTTTTTCAAAGATAAGAAAGCAACGATCACCCATGAATATCAGTTCGACTATCAAACAAAAGAAGCTAAACAATGTTACCAAGAAACACTCCAGTTTGTGAATACGTATAAATAAACAGAGGCCTTAGAAATATTTCTAAGGCCTCTGTTTATTTATTTTTGTCATTTTTTTAGCTGGGAAATATGTATAAATTAAACAAAAATGTTTATTTAATGATGTTTACATGAGAAAAAATCCGTGCTATACTACGAACTCGTTTGTTAATTTTAATGTTAAAAACAACGTTTTTGTTATTTTTGTGAACAAATTAACATTTTATCTTACAAAAAACAGCAAAAAATTCGTTTAGTTAACAAAAAGAAAATTAAAAAATAAATTTTTTTTTTGAAATTAAGAAAATATCTTTAAAAAAATCAGAAGAAAACTTCGTATACTATGAGCCATAGGTTGGTTGTGGAAAGTTTACTTCGAGGGAGGAGTGATGAAGTTAATGAAAAAGAAAATCGCTGTTTTATTGGCAACTTGTTTACTTGTACAACCATTTTTATCTGTTTCAGCGTGGGCGATTGAAGGGGAGCAACAAACAGAACGTACGCAGACACAGCCAAAAACAGCAGAAACCAGTACAAGTGAAGCAACAAAAGAAAGCAGCGCACATTCTATAGAACAGTCATCAATGACGGAATCTAGTGCTATCACAGAAAAAGTAACCACCTCTTCCACAGAAACAAAACCAAGCGAAGAGCAGAAGCAAATCACGTTGACCTTTGAAACAACGGATCAAGCTTTGTTTCTAAATGATGCCAAAAGTTATCAAGTGGTAAAAGAAAAAAATCAGCCACTTCGGACAGAAGAATTACCAAAATGGGCGAATAGTGAGGAAAATGCGACTTTCGTTGGCTGGTCTTATCAAGGCAAAACATATACAAATGAAGAACTTCTTCAATTAGAGTTTTCAGAAGATACACAACTTACGGCTGTCTTTAAACAGAAACTGACACGCATGGCCAGAGCTGTTTCAGTTGATCAGTCCATTGCGGACACAATTGACCCTGCGGATAAAACAAAAGTGATTGTTGTGCCAAGTCCTGCAGGAGATGGAGCAGCGTACAAAGAATATGCATCGACAGAGGCTGGCTTGAAAGAAGCCTTGTTTGATTTGTATCAACAGGGGAACAATGGCGATTTCACTCTTTATATAGGAAACAATATTACGACGAGTGCGGCGACCACCGCTAAAGTGATTCCTGACACCGTTACGGCAAGTAATATGACCTTTTACGCCTTGCAAGGCAAGGTCAATCATTTAGTGATTACTGGAAACAGCGCGGATCCGATTAGTATGGATCAAACGGCGCCAACGGGTTCTAAGACGTTAGGATTTAATCAAAATATCTATTTTGGCTCAAACATCACTTTGAGAAATCTAAACTATACAGGTACGAATATGTATTTAAATGGTTACAGTTTGAACTTGAATGGCGGCTCTAGTGGAAACGGTCTGACCGTATACGGTGGAACGGATACAGGAGATGTTTCAGGAAACCCAACTTTAACAGTAAATAGTACAGGTACAGGGACATGGAATTTCTATGGCGGAAACCAAAATGGTGGTAATTTAGCTGGAAATCCTACGATTGTTATTAACAATACACGGAGCGGACTAAATACATTAAGTGGGGGCGCCAATATTGGGACAGTGACTGGGAATACTTCATTGGTTGTCAATGATTCTGGTGGCAGAATTGCTTCAATTTATGGGGGCGGTTATGGGACCAACGCAACCAACACAGCGAATGTTACTGGTAACGTCTCAACAAAGGTTGCGATTACGAATGCTGCTACAGGTTTCCAATTAAGTACGTATTATGGCGGTGTTCAATACGGAAATATTGGTGGAAAAGTAACAAACGATATTTCTGGATATGGCCGTTGGTATACAGCGGGACAACGTTTTATTGGTGGCTCTTCCCGCGGCGATATAGGAACGAATCGTGTGACTGATGGAATTACTACAAATTTAAATACACAGTTGTATAGTGCGGGTCGTGCAGATTTTGAAGGAGGCAACCAATATTCTGGAACGATCATCGGAGATATTACGAATGTGGTTACAGCAGGAACGAATACCGCTGGTGGTATTAATGATTTTAACGGCGGTGCTGGTAACAATGTTTCGAAATTTAACAAGAGTCAAATTGGGGCCTCAAATGAAGCAACGTATGATGCTTATACACCACAGCAAAGAGCAGAATTAGCCAAATCGGCAGCAGCTTTTAAAGTTTTCGGAAATATTTCTTCTAAATTAGTCAGCGGTTCGTTTAATAATGGTGCAATTTACTCAACTGCAGCTGGCCGCGGCGGTTATATCGAAGGAAATACAACAATTGAAGTGGGAACAGCGAATGGTGATGGGTCTTTAGGTGGCGATGGTATGGCTTATTCAGGCGCAAAACCGACAAGCTTAGATTATTCAACGACCAATAAAAGTCGTGGTAATAATTCAGGTTGGGATATTGTTGGTGGCGGCGGCTATCCTGCTAGTAATGATACTTGGGATATCTATATAAAAGGAGATACTAAGACTGTTTTAAATAATACCATTGCTCGCTGGACATATGGTGGCTCTTTTTCAGGTGTCGTTGAAGGCAATACTTCTAACACATTGAATGGCGGGATTGCTGACACATTAGAAGGAACAGGCTATCAAGCAGCTCGAGTTTATGGAAACGGTCAAACAATCGTTAATAATGGTCAAGTCGATTGGTTTCTTTCAGGCGGTGGCTGGAATGATGCCAAAAATGTTGGGAATGTCGGTGTAACGGTTTATGAAGGAGTAATTAATGCTTCGATGGGCGCTTCTTATGGAGCAAGCGGTGGCCATACAATTACTGGTAATTCAGACAATCGCATCTACGGAGGAAATTTCTCAGGAACTCCTCGGACAGGCGCGAACGGTTTTTCAGGTGGGATTACCAATGCGGGCTCACTTCTTGGAAATGCCAAACTCTTAATTGATTTAAGAAATTACAACGGAGAGTTTAAGTTGCCTGGTAATACCTACATTACTGGTGGTCGGCCCTATGGTCAAAATACGACACTAGGAACGGATGAATCAAACACAATTACTTTAAATATTTTCACTAAAACAGGTGTGGAATCTTTAAATGGGGCCAGCATTTACGGTGATGGTGGAACCAATGCTGCGTATACCAAGAACGGCAAGATTACAATGAATATTCAAGCAGCGGGTTCTAGTATTGGAAATTTATATGCGACACAGTATTCCAATATCAGTGGCGGAAAAATCTTACGTGATGTTACCGCAAATGTTCAAGGTGCAGTTAGTATTAACGGTTTATCCGGTGGTTCATCAACAGATAATTTCACTAATGCAATTGTGAATGCTAGTTCAAATAAAGTGGCCTTTAACTTTGGGACTAACGTTGACGGCACCAATAACTATCAAACAGAACCACTAAATGCGACAGGCTTAGGCGTTGTCAACTTTACGGAATTGAATGTCACTAATGGCATTAAATTAATGGCTAATGGTGGGAACATCAAAAATGGCGTTTCTGCTACTGCCGCGAACCACAGTACGACTTACAATGAATTCGGATCAATTCATCTATCTAAAAACGCTGGAATTGGGATCACCAACACGGCCAATTTAATTTCAGCTAGCAAACTAACGGTTCAGGATCATGCAACATTAGAAACAATTCCTGGTACAGGTAAAGTAAACATTGCGGATTTTGAAGCTGTCGATCCAACAAAAGATGAACTTTTATGGATTAAACCAACGACAGATACAACTGCTTTGGTGGATAGCACAGGGACTTGGTTTGGAAATGTCAAAGCCTATCAGGTCTTGACGATTAATCCAACGGTCAATAATGCTATAAAACTTACGCCAACAACGTTTCATGGGATTGAAAAAGCGACTGGAAAAACATTTATTGGCGATAACGATGTGAGCAAGGGCGCCAATGGCTATGGAATAGCAATTCCTGGCTCCATCATCGATTACGAAGTGGAAACGCCTGGGATTGTGGCAGGTGCAGGTACTATTTCTCATGATGTAAAAGAGGTCAAAGCTGGCAATGCGCCGTTAACCTTACAAGCGTGGGGCACCGAAGTAGCTGGACAAAAAGTTCAAAAAGGACGTTTGATGATTCCGACCTCAAGTGCTTTAACACCAACCCTAAGCTTCCTTCCTGACGAAGTAACAGGTTCTTGGTTGCACCAAGGAACGGTTAAATCTAGTGAAGTTGGGAGCGCGATAGAGCAAATTCCAGAGCAAAAAGATACCACCCCGCTTTCATGGAAAGCGACGAATATGAACTACAGTTATCAGGTGAAAGTTCAATTTTCAAATAAAGTGGAACTTTCGGGGCAATCGGTGATTGTCACAGAAGATGAGGCAGCGCAACTAACGACTGTCGATAAAGTAATAGAAATGCTTGGCGCAAAAGGTCGGCCGTTTTTCAAAACCTCATTAAAAGAGACGGATTTACCACAAATTCAAGCGCCGTTAGCAGAAAAAACTGTATCGCGGACACATGATATTCAATTAGAAGCAGGGACGTCAGGGGATAATTTGCAAAACAAAACGGTTCATTTAGTTGTTGTGAAAAATGAAAGTGTCCTTGCCAAAGATCGTTCGTTTGCCTTGTATGCGACAAGTGCGCATTTGAAATTAAAAGAAGCAAATGGCTTAACGAATTCAGACGAGTTGGCACAATGGACACAAGCAACGGTGATTTTCGCAGATGGTCGGGCCAATCAAACACCAAGTCTTGATGCCGCAACCTTCCAAGCCATTCAGCAAGCGAAACCAGAAGAATTAGCCAAAACAGTGCCAGCCAATTATCAATTTACAGAAGCTGGTGAAACGTTAAATAAAAAAGTCAATGTGTCTATTTCAGGTGAATTAACGTTAGAAAAAGTACCTAAAACAATTGATTTTGGCAAACAAAAAATTTCTGCCAAGCCAGAAGTTTACTGGCCAACTCTTTCAGATGATTTAGTCGTTCAAGACACACGCGGGACAGAAAGCACGCCTTGGAAACTGAATGTTCAGGTAACGAATCCCTTAACGAACGGCACAGATCAATTGGAAGATTTGTCATTGGTTACAGACAAAGGAGAATTTTTACTCAATAAAGGAGATACGGTTGTTACAGAAAATGAAGGCTCCGGTTCAGGTAGTTATACAATTAACCAAGGTTGGGGTGCGGCAAACCAACGGGGACTTAAACTATCTGTGCCAGTCGAGAAACAAAAAGTTGGCGAATTCAAAGGGACATTGTCATGGTCATTAGTCATGGCACCATAACAAGGAGGAGAGAAGTGAGATGAAAAAATACCTTTTGCTTAGTTGTTTTTTAGGTCTTTTCAGCTTCTGTCATTCAGACACTGCGTTTGGGGAAGCAGCTTATGAAAATAGTGGTGTTGTCTCCTTTTATGGAACGTATGAATATCCCACAGAAGAGTCGACAACAGCGACTAGTAATTCTTCCACAACGACCGAACCCACCAAGCCAGCTGACGGAGGCGCTTCATCCGTCCTTTCTTCTGGCGTATATGGGTCGCGACAAGGAAGATTACCAGCGACAGGTACCACCAATCAAGCACCATTTATTTATTTGGGAATCAGCCTTATCACTATAGGCATATTATTTATTAAAAGGAGAAGAGAAGATGAAAAAAACAGTATTAGCAGTAGTAGGGATTGTAGGATTTAGCGGTGTCTTAGCGACACAACAAGCATTTGCGGAAGACATTAACGTGAACTATACAAGTAATGGCGCCATTACATTTGAACCAGATACAGATCCAACGAAGCCAGTTAACCCAACCAATCCAGATGAAAAAGTTGAACCAGAAGATCCAACTGACCCAACTGGACCAAAACCAGGAACTGCAGGCCCCTTATCAATTGACTATGCTTCAAGCTTTCAATTTGGCGCCCAAAAAATCACTTCCGATACGAAAGATTATTACGCACAAATTCAAACATTTAAAGATGGAACAACAGGTCCCAACTATGTTCAGGTAACGGATAAACGTGGGACACAAGAAGGCTGGACGTTAAGCGCTGTACAAAATGCGCAATTCAAAACAGCCCAAAATGAAGAATTAGTGGGGGCCGCTTTGTCGATTGCCAATGCAGGTGTGACATCGATTGTTGATGCCGCATACGCGCCAACACCAACAGCAGCACATACCTTTGTTCCTGGAACAGAAGTAGAATTAGTCAAAGCAGAAGATGGTAAAGGAATGGGGACTTGGGTCTATCGTTTTGGGAAAGATGCGACAGAAGGTGCTACTGCCGTGAAATTAAATGTCCCAGGTAAAGCGATTAAATTAGCAAAAGAATATCGTACGACCTTAACATGGACATTGAAATCTGTACCAACGAATGTTGGAGGCTAAGTAAATGAAAAAAACAGTCGTCTACTCCTTGTTATTCGGAACAATGTTGCTTGGCGCCACTGTTCCTGCTGAAGCGGCGACGGTCGTTTTTGATAGCGAACAGTCGATTGTTTTTACCCCAAGCACAGATGGGACGGATCCAGTAAATCCAGAAAATCCCGATCCAGAAAAACCAGTTCGACCAGTCGATCCAACGAATCCTGATGGACCTAATCCAGGCACACCTGGGCCACTTTCCATCGATTATGCCTCAAGTTTGGATTTTGGAAGTAATGAGATATCGAATAAGGATCAAACGTATTTTGCCAGAGCGCAAACCTATAAAAATCCAGATGGTTCAGCAAGTGAATTGGCAACTGCTAATTATGTACAAGTAAGTGATTTACGGGGAACCAATGCTGGCTGGGTTTTAAAAGTGAAACAAAATGGTCAATTTCGTAATGCAGAAACATTACACAAAGAATTAACAGGCGCCACCGTCGCCTTTACTGAGCCCAGTGTGCGCTCAAATGCGACGGACGTATTGCCGCCAACTGCTACCGCAAACATTCAATTAGATGCTGCGGGCGCAGAAACTGTTGTCATGCAAGCCCCAGAAAAGACCGGCGCTGGAACGTGGATCACGCTGTGGGGGCAAGCAGAAAAAGTGACCGAAAAAAATCAACAAGGACAGCAAGTAAATGCCACAATCACACGGGCAATCTCACTAACTGTTCCCGGGAAAACCCCTAAGGATGCAGTACAATATAAAACAACTTTGACTTGGCTACTTTCAGATGTACCAGTAAATAATGGAGGGAAATAAATGAAAAAGACAAAAGTAATGACATTGATGGCAACCACAACTTTAGGCGCATTGGCACTTGTACCAATGAGTGCATTAGCAGTCGACGGTGGTGAATACCAAACAAACGGAGCGATTCAATTTGCACCAAATACGAACCCAACGAATCCAGTTGATCCGACGAATCCAGATCCGGATAAACCAATTACGCCAGTTGATCCAACTGATCCGACAGGGCCTAAGCCAGGGACAGCAGGTCCGTTATCCATTGACTATGCATCTAGCTTATCTTTTGGGGAACAAACGATTACCTCAAAAAATATGACCTACTATGCAGAAACACAAAAATACAAAGATAACGCTGGTGCCGACCAAGAAGGCCCAAACTTTGTTCAAGTCTCAGATAATCGTGGGACTGAAACAGGTTGGACGTTAAAAGTAAAACAAAATGGTCAATTCAAAACTGAAGCCAACCAAGAACTAACAGCGGCCAAAGTAACTTTAAGCAACGGACGCGTGGTTTCAGCTTCACAATCTGCAAAACCAACGACAGCGCCAGCTACGATTGAATTAAACCCAACTGGGGCTGAATCAGTGGTCATGGCTGCTGGCGATAAAGAAGGTGCGGGTACGTACTTAATGAGCTGGGGCGATAGTGTAGATGCTGCTAAAACAAGTATTTCATTAGAAGTACCTGGTTCAACCACAAAATATGCGAAAAAATACACGACAACTTTTACTTGGACTTTGACAGATACACCTGCTAACACAGGAAACTAAGAACGACAGCATACACGCAAGATCGGGATATAAGTCAAAAATTTTTGGCTTATCTTTCGGTCTTTTGGTGCTTATAATACAACAAAGAATGACAGACATAGGAGAATGAATATGAACAGATGGAAAGTATATGCAACGGTAATCGCTTGTATGTTATTTGGCTGGATTGGCGTGGAGGCGCACGCTTCTGAATTTAATTTTGCGGTCACACCAACAATTCCCGAAAATCAAGTGGATAAATCAAAAACCTACTTTGACTTAAAAATGGCGCCTGGTGCCAAACAAACCGTAGAAATTCAGTTACGCAATGATACAGATGAAGACATTATCATTGAAAATACGGTGAACTCAGCGACAACAAATTTAAATGGCGTAGTAGAATATGGCCAAAACGGGATCAAACCTGACAAAACTTTACGCTTTAACTTAAAAGATTATGTGGAAACACCGAAAGAAATCATCTTGCCGAAGCATTCCCAAAAGACCTTACCTTTAACCATCACGATGCCTAAAGATTCTTTTGATGGCGTGATGGCTGGCGGCATAACACTCAAAGAGAAAAAGAAAGAAACCACGACTTCTGCGGATCAATCAAAAGGGTTAGCTATTAATAATGAATACTCCTATGTTGTGGCTATTATTCTTCAGCAAAATGAGACAAAGGTTCAACCAGATTTAAAATTACTGGGGGTTAAACCAGGCCAAGTCAACGCGCGAAACGTCATCAATGTTTCTTTACAAAACCCACAAGCGGCCTACTTAAACCAATTACATTTAATCAACACTGTTTCAAAAGGAGGCGAAACGCTTTACCAATCCGATACTGAGGATATGCAAGTGGCGCCAAACTCTAACTTTAGTTACCCAATTTCTTTAAAAGGGGAACGATTAACGCCAGGGAAATATGTCTTGAAATCAACGGCCTATGGTGTAAAAGATGAAAAGGGCACCTATCAAGTCAAAGGCGCCAATGGTGAAGAACGGTACCTGTACAAATGGGAATTTACAAAAGAATTTACTATTTCTGGGGACGTTGCTAAAGAATTAAATGAAAAAGACGTAACCATTAAAGGAACCAATTGGTGGTTGTATCTACTGATTGCATTCATCATTCTAGCGCTGCTCTTATTGATTTTCTTCTTGTATCGTAAAAAGAAAAAAGAGGAAGAACAACAATCTGAGCAATAAAAAGGGCTATCTATTGACAAAAAGGGTTTTCCTTGTAAAAGTAAAGGTACTTTTACAAGGAATTGCTTCCCATAAAGTAGAGGTAGAGAGAGTGAGAAGCCATGAGAAAAAAGTATCTTTTTTTATTTAGTTCTTTGCTAATTTTTACGGCTGTCGAAATAGAACCAATTCAAACATTGGCGACACCTATTTATAATCCCTTAGAACCAACGGAAGAAATTCAACCAAAACCAGAATCAATCACCCCTCAGGAAAAGTCAGAACCGGAACAACCTGCGCCAACCCCTCAGGAAGATCAAAAAACTACGGTTCCTTCTGAAGAAAAAAAGCCTTCACCCAAGAAAAAAGACAAACCTGTGGAGAAACCGGCAATGTCAAAAGAAAAAAAGAAACAAACAAAAGAAACAACGGCTCATCCCCTACAAGTGAATAAAGATTTTGTCTTTCCTAACGGACTTGGTGCAGGCGGCGATGAAGAATCTGAAAGCTATTTAGCAGCGGTTGGGTACTTTCTTTCAGGAAATGGATTGTATGGGAAAAAAATGGATGTGAGAGAAGTCTATGATATTGATGATGTTTTTAAATAAAGTGGATAAAAGAAAAATCGCCTTATTTCAGTTACTGGAAAATGCACCGATGTTAACAGAGTCAAAAGAAACCGTAATGCAGGAGTTAGAATTATCTGAATTTATCGTGAACAAAACGGTCGCTGAATTAAATGCTGATTTTATTGAATTTGGTTTATCAGAGGATTTTCAAATTGTGAGCGATGGTATTTTCTTAACGCTTAATGAATCAGGAACGGAAACTTCTGCTACTTTGATTGATTGCTATATTAAAGAGTCGTTACGTTTTGCTATGTTTCAAGATTTCTTTTTTCAGCGTTTTGATTCTGTAAATGAGTTTGCGTTAGAACACTTTGTTAGTCACACATTGGCTTATAAGGAGTTCAAGGAATTAAAGAAAATGCTGGAAAATTATCAAATTACAATTAATAAAGAATTTCACTTGGTGGGAAATGAAACCAATTTACGCGAAGTAACAACACTGGTTTTTTTACAATTATACCAACGTGATTTTTCATTGTACGGTAAAAAAGTTTTAGAGCAGATTCGGAACTTTGAGCTATTTTTTTCTGAGAAGGTTCATCTTAATCAGCGTGCGGGCTATGCACAAGCTAAATGTTTTCATTTTTTGGCGGTTTCTTTAGTACGAACGCAGCAACAGTTTTATGTAGAGAAAAAAGTAGATTCGCAAGTGTTAAAACAATTAGCCGGTGACAATCAGCAGAATGTTTTCAATTGGTTAGAGAGTCTTCAAATCCCAGAACCACAACGAACAAACGAAGGCAATTATTTACTCTTATTTTTAATTGCTGAAGAGTGGCTTCAAGTAGCTTCAGCAGCACTTTGCCAAAGATTTGCAGAAATTCAACAATTGAATCGTGACTTGTTAAGCTATTTAAAAATACAATTTCAGCTTTCCGAGGAAGTCCTGCAAGGTTTTGAACAAAAAGTAACAATCGTACATTTTAAATTGTTCCATTTTCCAATAGAAGCAAACTATAGTTATCGCAAAATGGATATAACCTACTTTGCAGAAACGTATACAGAGTATTTTTCTGCTAGTCGACAATTTATTCAAGAACAAAAAACGAATCCCGCTGTTTGGGATGCCAGACAGTTTTTATTTTATCGGTATCTGTTGTTAATGGTGGATGCGTTACCATTGAAAAAAGTTTTGGCTCCGATTACATTGTGTGTCGACTTTTCCTTTGGTGAAGCCTATAATCGTATGATACAAAAAAATATTGAAAAAATTACGGAATGGAATATCATTTTCAAAGCACATGTAGATGAAAGTGTACAATTAATTTTATCGGATATTCATTTTGTCGATTGGCCTGAGATTACTCAAATTATTTGGCTAGCGCCACCACGTCCTGTTGATTGGTCGCATTTTATTAAAACGCTGAGTGCACTAAGACCGCACTCGGGAGAAGAAAACAAGGTCGGGACAGCACCGCTTAGCTCCGAGAAATAAGAAGAAATTTCCAGAAATTGTTCTTTAATTTTTGGATAATTTCGGCTTATTTCCGAAGGAGCTGGTTCTGTTCCCGCCGTTTATCAGATTTTGAGCGTGGAGCAAAAATCCAAAGTGATTTTTGTACCGCGCTTTTTCTTTTAGAATATAAAAATTAAAAATAATAAAAAAGTTGAAACTTTTTATGCTTGTGATTCGTCTATATAAGTGTACAGGAAAGGAGGTTCCAGAAATCGATGGTTTTCGATGGTTGGAAAAGAAAAAAACAAATTCGCGCGTTAGAAACGCTTGTGGATACCAAATATGAAAAAATGTATCGCATTGCCTTTAACTATACACATTCGAAAGAAGATGCCTTGGATGTGATTCAAGAAAGCTTTGAAAAGGCACTGAAGGCCATCCAAAAAGGACCCGATATTAAGGATTTTGACGCGTGGTTCTTTCGAATTCTGCTTTCTGTAGCGACAGATTATTGGCGTAAAAAGAAACGAGAAGCTGTTCATATTGAAAAAGATGAACATGTGTTAGCCCTTTTAAATAATCCCCAACGCAGTTTTTTAGAAATTGAAGAAATTATTAATCAATTAGATAGTCCCAATCGTGAAATTATTCTATTAAAATTTTTTGAAGGATTTACGCTAAAAGAAATCGCCTTGATCCTGGATATTAACGAAAACACGATTAAAACGAAGATGTACCGCAGTTTGAATGAACTCCGAAGTCTATTGAATTAGTAAAAGAAAGGAAGCGAAAAAATAATGGAAGATTTTGTAAAAAGTGTTGTTAAAAACTTTTCAAAAGAATACCGCCAACAACCGTTGCCAACGGATCTACAAGCGGAAGTCAAAGCGCGTTTTCATAAAGAGAAAAAGCGGTACACCTGGCTTCGTTTTAGAAACCGCTCACTGCAAAGTAGTGTAGTGGTGGCTTGTGGCTTTGTCTTATCAGTCAATTTGTTTCCAGGTTTTAGTGAAGCAGCCCGCAACATTCCTGTGTTAGATAAAATTGTTCAATTAGTCACCATCAAAACGTTGACAGCGAAAAAACAGGAAAGTGAAGTAAACATCGATGTCCCTAAAATCCAAACATCCCAAGAATCTTCAGTAGCCGACACGCTCAACAAAAAATACTTGAAAGAAGCCCAAACAGAATTTCAACAAGTCAAAGGGCAATTGTTTGATGGTTCTCGTGTTTCAGTCACTGGAAATTATGAAAAAGTTGTGGACGACCGTCGCTTCCTAGTGGTCAAGCGAACCTTCACAGAAATTAAAGGCAGTTCTGCGACGACAACGAAATATGACACCATCGACAAACGAGCCAATGTTGTCGTTTCACTCCCCTTAATTTTTAAAAATGATTTTTACATTGATGTCATTAGTAGTGAAATTAAACAACAAATAGCAGACCAAATGAAGAACGATAGCAATAAAATATACTGGTCCGAAAAAGAGGATGCCCCCAGTGATGTTCAACCCTTCAAAAAAATTAAAAAGGACCAACCTTTCTATATCAATGAAAAACACCAATTAGTGATTGTGTTTCCTCAAGGAGAGATTGCGCCTTACTATATGGGCACCCCTGAATTTGTGATTCCTAATCAAGTCATTGAGAATGAATTGGCAGCGCCTAATTATTTAAAATAAACTCAGCAAAAAACACGCGACATTTCTTAAAACTGTCGCGTGTTTTTTGCTGACCTAACCAAGTCAGTTGCGGTTTTACTGAGAGAAGCGTACACTAGAATTAAGCATAACAAGAAAGGGCGAATGGCAATGGAAAAATCAGAAAAAATTAGTATTTTACAAGATGTGGTTAAAATTAAATCTGTAAATGGAAACGAAGAAGAAGTGGCAATCTATTTACAAAATCTTTTGAAAAAATATGAGATCCCTTCTGAACTTGTTTCTTATGCACCAAATCGTAGTAGTTTGGTTGCTTATTTAGGTGAAAACCGAGAAAAAGTCTTAGGGTTTAGTGGCCACATGGACGTGGTTTCTGAAGGGGACGAAAGTCAATGGACTTTCCCGCCATTTGCGGCCCATATTGAAGGAAATAAATTGTATGGCCGTGGCGCAACGGACATGAAAAGCGGCTTAGTCGCAATGGTTTTAGCAATGATTGAATTAAAAGAAAAGGAAGTTCCATTAAATGGAGCGGTTAAATTTTTAGGTACAGTTGGTGAAGAAGTCGGTGAGCTAGGTGCTGGCCAATTAACTGAAAAAGGCTATGCGGATGATTTAAGTGCCTTAGTCATTGGAGAACCAACCAATTATAACTTGATGTATGCGCACATGGGTTCAATTAACTATTCTGTTGTGTCACACGGAAAAGAAGCCCACAGTTCGATGCCAGAAGAAGGCATTAACGCGATTAATAATTTGAACGAATTTATTACAGAAGCAAACCAACAAATGGCGGAAGTCACAGCAAACTATGAAAATCCTGAATTGGGTCGAACGATTCACAATGTAACCGTCATTAAAGGTGGCACACAAGTGAACAGTATTCCAGGTCAAGCAGCCTTGCAAGGGAATATCCGTTCAATTCCAGAATTCAGCAACGACCAAGTCATTGCATTATTACAAAAAATTGTCGATGAATTGAACAAAAAAGAAAAACATCAGTTAGAATTAACGATTGATTACAATAAAATTCCTGTAAAAGCTGAGAAAGATTCTGCGTTAATTCAAGCCATTCAAGCCCAATTTGATCAACCATTACCATTAGTGACAAGCGCTGGGACCACAGACTTAGCTGAATTTACTAAATCAGACAATACATTTGATTGCGTTGTCTTTGGACCAGGTGTGACCACTACTGCACACCAAGTCGACGAATATGTCGAAATTGATAATTATTTAGATATGATTGATAAGTATCAAGCGATAGCAAAAAGTTATTTAAATTAAAAAAGTGTCGCGCCTGAATCATAAAAATCAGGTGCGACATTTTTTATAAGGTTTATTCCACCACAGTCCATTCATTTAAGGTTTTGCCGTTCTCATCAACTAGCTCTAACCAGCTGTTTGTTCCAGCAAAATAGAGAAACAAGCCGACTTCATTAACGCTTTTTAAGATGATATCTTCCGTTGTGACAAAGTCTTTAAATTGGCCCTTGCGTTCATCACGAAGTTTTTCACCAAATCTAGCGGAGAAACCGACAGACCCGTCTTTATTTAAAGGGGCTTCTGGCATCATTGTCGCGCCAGCTTTAATAAGCATTTCATTGCGCTTTTGCCAAAAAACAGTTGCTTTGCTTTGTCGAGTATCAATATAAAAAGGAATTTGGCTAACTTCTTTTGTCCATTTGTGGCGTGCTTTGGCTGGTCTGGCTTTTTTCGGCGCCGGTTTTTTAAACAGAGAATAGCCAAAACGTTCCAAGATAAAGGTGACTGTTTCTTTATAGTTAGTCACTGTCGCTACCGCACTTTTCGGAATTTTGACTGTCGTTGGGGTTGCTTCCAATGTTAAACCACTTTCTTTCGCATCATCTAGGAAAGCTTGCGCTAAATAGGCAAGTTCTGTGTCCCAAGTCGGTTTCAATAAAATCGAGTGATCAAAAGAAACTTCTTTATATGTAGCTTTTTCTTCAGCAAGTCCTAAAGCAACTAGTTGGTTATCTCTTAGCAAGAAAAGAATCGCTGCCTCTTTTTTCGGTAATTTAGTTGTTTGTTCAATGATTAAGTGGGCCTGATCGGCTAAATCAATGAGTGTCTTTGTTTTTTTTAGATCAACGGTTAAATGTAAGTCCATGAAGTCTGCTCCTTTATCGTTAGTTTCTTCATTGTATCATGAAATAGCGTCTTCGTCTTTTAACGAGTCAGCGACCTTACAATATTGTTTGAAACAAAAAGAAGCTTTCATGGTATACTTACTCACATACATAATTTTTAATGAGGAAAGTAGAGGAACAAGAATGAAAACACTTGGCAATATTTTATGGTTCATCTTTGGCGGCTTTTTTGGTGGCTTATCTTGGCTATTCGCAGGCGTGATTTGGTGTATTACAATCATTGGTATTCCGATTGGTTTACAATGTTTTAAATTAGCGGGGTTGAGCTTTTGGCCGTTTAAAAAGCGAGTCGTGTATAGTGATAGCGGCGTATCTTTGGTGGTAAACATTATTTGGCTGATTATCAGTGGACTACCATTAGCAATTGGGCATTGTATTAGTGGCTTGTTGCTTTGTCTGACAATCATCGGTATTCCGTTTGGGCAACAATCCTTTAAATTGGCGAAATTAGCGTTAATGCCGTTTGGGGCCCGTGTTGTTTCAACAAATGATTTTTATTTTGAATAGTCAGAGGTTTCTCATTGACAAATAAAACGAAACAGCGTATTCTGTAAATGTAACAAATAACGTTACATTTAGTTTGGAGTGATTAGACATGGCCATGTCAACGAAATTAAGTGTTGCGATTCATATTTTAAGTTTGATTGAAACAGGTCCTCAAGAACAAGTGACTTCTGAATACATTGCTTCGAGCGTGAATACGAATCCAGTCGTTGTTCGACGACTAATGAGCCAGTTAAAAAAAGCCGGCTTGATTCATTCCATGCGTGGAGCCAATAAAAATACCTTATTAAAGAAACCAGAAGAGATCTCACTGTATGAAATTTATACAGCGGTTGAATTGGAACGAGAGATTTTCAATATTCATCAGAATCCTAATCCAAACTGTTCCGTTGGGGCAAATATCCAATCGGTACTAGAAACTGAATTTACTAAAGTGCAACAAAAAATGGAAGAAGAATTGAAAAGCATCACCTTAGCAGATGTGATTCATGAAATAGAAGTTAAGAGAGATAAGTAATCTCTCTACTTTTAAAGTGTCAAATGTAACTATTTTAGTTCTATTTAAAAATGAAAGGATGATTTACATGAAAGTAGCAGTATTAGGAGCAACAGGAAAAGAAGGACAATTACTTTTAGCAGAAGCTAAACGTCGCGGGATGGACGTGACAGCCATCGTTCGTAATTCCTCAAAAATAACAGATGGCACACCGACCATTGAAAAAGATGTTTATCAATTAACAACAGAAGATATTCAAGCGTTTGATGTATTAATTAGTGCCTTAGGATTCCCTAATGTGCAAGATTTCCCCAAATCTACCCAGCATTTGATTGAGATTTTAACCAATCAAAAAACGCGCTTGTTTGTCGTTGGGGGCGCTGGAACCTTGTATGTGGACCCAGAACACACAACTCAATTAAAAGATACACCATCATTCCCAGCAGAAATTCAGCCATTAGCTTCGGCGATGGGCGAAGCTTTAAACTTATTGAAAGAAGCTCAAAACATCCACTGGACCTATATTAGTCCTGCAGCCATGTTTGATGCTGATGGTCCTGCGACAGGCCATTATGAAATCGCTGGCGAAGAATTAACAACCAATAGTCAAGGTGACAGCTACATTAGTTACGCAGACTACGCCGTTGCCATGTTAGATGAAGTGGAAAGTAATGCACACCCAAATCAACGAATTAGTGTGTATCAATAAAAGAAACAAGAAAAATGGGGCCTCCGTTAAAACAACGGAGGCCCCATTTTCTTGTTTGATTAATTATTGCTAATGTATTTACTGTTTGGGTGCTCGGTATCCTGCTGCTTCTGCTTCTTCAACAGTAGAGAACCAAGCCACTGGATTAGTGGTTCTATTATAATATCTACTTCCAGGCACATGATAAATTCCATTACGTGACCCTTTAATTAAGGCGTTACCGCTTGGTGCTTCCGCAGCAGCCGTCTCGACTTCCGCTGGTGCCTGTGCGGCTTGTTGCGCCTCTGCTTCAGCTTGCGCTTTTGCTGCCGCTTCGGCTTGTTCTTTTTGCGCTTTTTCAGCAGCTAGTTTTTGAGCTTCTGCTTCTTTTCGTTGTTTTTCTTTGTGGGCATCTAATTGAGTTTTAACAACGGCTACCCGTTTTGTTAAAGCTTGATTTGGGGAGTTTAAAGCATCAATTTGTTTGATCGCTTCATTATAGTAAGCTTCATTGGTTGGTTCTTGTTCAGCTTTTTCAACAGCGGCTGTCGCACTGGCGACTAATTGTTCATTTTTTTCTTTTTCAGCGATAGCGGTTTGAACAGTCGTTAATCGTTGTTGAAATCCTTCTTTGCCAACTGGGGCAGCAGCTACTAATTTTTCAGCTGCTTGATAATCGCTTTTACTTTTGGACTTTTCAGCAGTTGTAACTGCTTTATCAACAGGTACTGCTTCTTTGATTTTTTCAAGGCGATCATTGTATTCCTCGTATTCTTGACTTAATGAAGATACTAAGGTTGCGGCTTCATCATAGTTTTTCTGAGAAGGTTGTTTTTCAGCGTAAGCTAAGGCTTTTTCTGTTTTGGCCAATTCTTGCTCAGAATCTGTGATGCTCGCAATAAATTCTTTTGACGGTGTGACTTCGACTGATTTTTCAACTTTGGTATCTTTCTTCTCAGCAACAAAAGTGATTTTTTGCGTTTTTTCATCGGACAGTTTTACTTTGTAAGCAAACGTTTTGTCTTTCGTTTTTACTTCCTTGCCATTGGCCGTTAGTTTGCTGCTGCCATCGTATTCGCCTTTGATGGTGGCTGAGCCATTGGCATCGGTTTCAACACTCTCTGCATCAAGTGAAAGCGTTGGGGAAGAATCTGTCGTGGCAACCCCACCAATAAATAGAGCGGCACTTGCTAATGCGGCATAGCCATATTGTTTTTTCGGTTGTTTCTTAATTAATGCTTTGATAGTCAGTCCCCCGCTGACAAGTAACCCTAATAGACCCAAAAGTCCTACTACTACACTCATTCATTTCTCTCCTTTCGATATAACGTTATTATACAACGGATTGTGAGAAAATGAACATTTTTTTCGTAATAATTAATAAATTTCCTGATAAAAAAATTATTTCCTGAAGCTCAAATTCTTTTGTAAAAATTTTGTTGTGCTAAAATGGAAAGTGAGTTTAACTACGTATGTTATTAGAGAAGGGGAAATCAATGAAAGCAGAAATCATTGCAGTCGGAACAGAGTTATTACTGGGACAAGTAGTGAATACCAACGCCACCTTTTTATCAGAAGAGTTAGCTGCGCTAGGCATCGATGTTTACTATCAGACCGTTGTTGGCGATAACGGCGGCCGCTTAGAAACGCTACTAACAGAAGCAGAAAAAAGAAGTGATTTAATTGTCCTTTGTGGAGGGCTAGGACCTACAGAAGACGATTTAACCAAGCAAGTTGTTGCACAACATCTCCATAAATCATTAGTAGAAGATCAAGAAGGATTGAACCGCTTGCACCAGTTTTTCCAACAGTCTAAGCGGCCAATGACGGAAAATAATTTACGACAAGTGTTAGCCATTGAAGGTGGACAAGTTCTTCAAAACCCGACAGGATTAGCGGTTGGTTCTTTCGTAACAGAAGGCACAACAAGCTATTTGCTCTTACCAGGGCCGCCCAATGAATTAATTCCGATGTTCCAACAAGCGGCACGACCTTTATTGATTGATGCGTTTCCACAAGAAGAACAATTGATTTCAAGAGTCTTGCGTTTTTATGGCATTGGTGAATCACAGCTGGTGACCGAGATTCAATCGTTGATTGCGCACCAAACGAATCCAACCATTGCGCCTTATGCTAAGCCTAATGAAGTGACACTTCGTTTAACAGTTAAAACAAAAGACTTAGTAGCTGGCGAAGAATTATTAACAGCGACGGAAGAAAAGATTTTAGCTAAAGTGGGAGACTATTTTTATGGGTATGGGGATGACAATAGTTTAGCCAAGGTAACAGTGGATTTGTTATTACAAAACAGACAAACCGTCACGGCTGCTGAGAGCCTCACCGCTGGCCTATTCCAAAGTACATTGGGGGAAATTGCGGGCGTTTCGAAGATTTTTAAGGGAGGCTTCGTGACGTATTCGCAAGAAACAAAAGAGAACTTTTTAGGAATTTCTCATGAACTTTTAGAAGAGCATGGCACGGTAAGTGAAGCGTGTGCCAAAGAAATGGCAGAGAAAGCGCGTCAGTTAGCTAAATCTAACTATGGCTTATCATTTACTGGGGTCGCTGGTGACCCACTCGAAGGTCAACCGACAGGCACTGTTTGGATTGGGCTGGCGGAAGAAGGCCAACCAACCGTTGCAGAATGTTTCCATTTTAACCGTGACCGAAATTATATTAGACAGAGTGCGGTTATGCGAGGGTTAGATCTTTTGCGGCGCCGAATCATTAATAAAAAATAAATATGCGAATGTTTGTTCGGTTTTTTCTTGCTTTTTTGGTACAAAAGAGATATGATAGACCTACTAACAGGAAATGAAAAATAAGTTTATATAAATTAAAGGAGGATTATCCATTGGCAGATGATCGTAAAGTGGCTTTAGATGCCGCACTGAAAAAAATTGAAAAGAACTTTGGGAAAGGCTCTATTATGAAATTAGGCGAAAAAGCTGATCAAAAAATTTCAACTATCCCTAGTGGTTCTTTAGCGTTAGATGTTGCATTGGGCGTAGGTGGGTATCCACGTGGCCGAATTATTGAAGTATATGGTCCTGAGAGTTCAGGTAAAACAACTGTTTCTTTACACGCAATTGCAGAAGTGCAACGAAATGGTGGAACAGCCGCTTTTATCGATGCTGAGCATGCATTGGATCCTCAATATGCGGAGAAACTAGGCGTTAACATTGATGAATTACTTTTATCTCAACCAGATACGGGTGAGCAAGGCTTAGAGATTGCCGATGCCTTAGTTTCAAGTGGTGCGATTGACATCGTTGTCATCGACTCGGTTGCTGCGTTAGTTCCTCGTGCAGAGATTGATGGTGAGATGGGAGCGAGCCATGTCGGCTTACAAGCTCGACTAATGTCTCAAGCACTACGTAAATTATCAGGCTCAATTAATAAGACAAAAACAATTGCTATTTTCATTAACCAAATTCGTGAAAAAGTTGGCGTGATGTTCGGAAATCCTGAAACAACTCCTGGTGGACGTGCATTGAAATTCTACGCAACGGTTCGTCTAGAAGTCCGTCGTGCAGAGCAGTTAAAACAAGGAACAGACATCGTCGGTAACCGCACAAAAATTAAAGTCGTTAAAAACAAAGTGGCGCCACCATTTAAAGTGGCAGAAGTTGATATCATGTATGGCCAAGGGATTTCCCAAGAAGGCGAATTACTAGATATGGCTGTGGAAAAAGACCTTATCAGTAAAAGTGGTGCTTGGTATGGCTACAAAGAAGAACGAATTGGCCAAGGCCGTGAAAATGCCAAACAATACATGGCGGATCATCCTGAAATGATGGCAGAAGTGTCTAAATTGGTCCGTGATGCATATGGCATCGGTGACGGTTCAACCATTACAGAAGAAGCAGAAGGTCAAGAAGAACTACCCTTAGATGAATAAATAACGAGTGAATACGACTCGTTAAGAAGAAGGACAACACTTACTGAACAGGACAGGTGTTGTCTTTTTTTGTTTAGAACTAAATTGTTAAATAGACTGTTGTCCATGTCCGAACCCATCCACATCAAGCAGCTTAGTCAAACAGCAGACTATGCGGCGTTTGTTCTAAAATTTAAACAATTCGTGACGGCGGAAACCTAAAAATGTGACGTTGTCTAATATTTGCTGCCCTTTCCAAAAGAAAGGGCTTTTTTAAGTTGACACCTTTCGCGACAAACATTAGAATAAAATTGTGTGTATGCACAAATATGCAAGTAGGCATATTGATAATTGATTTTAGTTTATCAAAAAACTACAAGATATGAATTAACAAAAAGATAGTATGGAGGTGGAAATATGGTTTTAAATATTCTCCTCGCTATCGTCGGTTTGATTGTCGGTCTTGGTTTAGGATTTGTTATTGCAAAGTCACGTCATGATAAAGCAATAAATGGTGCAAAAATTTCAGCGTCGAGTATTCTCGAGAACGCTCGGAAAGAATCAGAAACACTGAAAAAAGAAGCATTGCTAGAAGCTAAGGAAGAGAACCAGAAGTATCGTTCAGAAATTGAAAGTGAGTTGAAAGAAAGCAGATTAGAACTTAAATCTCAAGAAAATCGTTTAATTCAACGGGAACAAACGTTGGATCGTAAAGATGACTCTCTTGAAAAACGTGAAGGCTCACTGGAAGAAAAAGAAGAGAAACTTGGTGCTAGACAGCAATTAATTGATGAGCGAGAAAAAGAAGTAGAAAACTTAATTAATCAGCAACATCAAGAATTAGAACGAATTGCTTCCCTTTCAAAAGAAGAAGCAAAATCGATTATTATGAAGTCAACAGAAGAAGAGTTGAATCATGAACTAACCTTGATGGTCAAGGAGTCAGAACAACGTGCCAAAGAAGAATCTGATCGCAAAGCGAAGAACTTGCTTTCCCTAGCAATTCAACGTTGCGCCGCCGATTCTGTTTCTGAAACAACTGTTTCCGTGGTCACTTTACCAAATGATGAGATGAAAGGTCGCATTATTGGTCGTGAAGGACGTAATATTCGTACATTGGAAACATTAACAGGGATTGACTTAATCATTGATGATACGCCAGAAGCGGTTGTGTTATCCGGATTTGATCCAATCAGACGAGAAATCGCTCGAATGACCTTGGAAAAATTAATCCAAGATGGTCGGATTCATCCCGCTCGTATCGAAGAAATGGTAGAAAAATCACGTAAAGAAATGGATGAACGGATTCGTGAATACGGAGAACAAGCAGCCTTTGAAGTAGGTGCTCATACGTTACATCCTGATTTAATTAAAATTTTAGGCCGTTTACGTTTCAGAACAAGTTATGGTCAAAATGTCTTGAACCACTCAATCGAAGTAGCAAAACTGGCTGGCGTTTTAGCCGCCGAATTAGGCGAAGATGTTCAATTAGCCAAACGTGCAGGTTTACTACATGATATTGGGAAAGCATTGGATCATGAAATTGAAGGTTCTCACGTTGAGATTGGCGCAGAATTAGCTGCGAAATATAAAGAAAATTCAGTAGTTATTAATGCCATTGCCTCGCATCATGGTGATGTGGAAGCAACCTCAGTTATTTCTGTTTTAGTGGCAGCCGCAGATGCGTTATCTGCAGCCCGTCCAGGTGCACGTAGTGAATCGTTAGAAAACTACATTCGCCGCTTAGAAAACTTAGAAAATATTTCTAATAGTTTTGAAGGCGTTGATTCAAGTTTTGCTGTTCAAGCAGGACGTGAAGTTCGTGTCATGGTGAAACCAGAAGAAATTTCTGATTTAGAATCTGTTCGTTTAGTTCGAGACATTCGGAAGAAAATTGAAGATGACTTGGATTATCCAGGACATATCAAAGTAACGGTTATCCGTGAAACACGTGCCGTAGACTATGCGAAATAAAATAAAAAGCGAATAAGTATCGCGTGTAGTGTCTCAACGAACAATTGCAAGGATTGTTCGTTGAGACACTTTTTTTAATCTTTTAAAACCAAAACTTTCTTTTCAAAGCGAAAACAACTATAATAAACAAGAGATGTTAAAAAGAGAAGAGGAACCTTTTTGCGTATATTATTTATAGGAGATGTTGTCGGTTCTTTAGGAAGAGAAGCCTTAGCAACGTATGTCCCTAAATTAAAGAAAAAATATCGTCCACAAGTGACCATTGCCAATGGTGAAAATGCGGCATCTGGTCGGGGAATTACTGGCAAGATTTATAAGAAATTTTTGCAAGATGGTGTCGATGTTGTTACGATGGGTAACCATACGTGGGACAACAAGGATATCTTTGAATTCATTGATGATGCGAAGAAAATGGTTCGTCCAGCGAACTTTCCAGAAGATGTGCCTGGTCAAGGAATGGTTTTTGTGAAAGTCAATCAATTGGAACTAGCGGTGATTAATTTACAGGCCCGCACATTTATGGTGCCATTGGAAGATCCTTTCAAGAAAGCCGCCGAGCTAGTGGCTATCGCTCGCAAACGGACACCGCTCATTTTTGTGGATTTTCATGGCGAAACGACGAGTGAAAAACAAGCCATGAGCTGGTTTTTAGATGGCCAAGTTTCAGCCGTTGTTGGAACACATACGCATGTTCAAACAAATGACGCTCGGATTTTACCGAAAGGGACAGCCTTCTTAAGTGATGTCGGTATGACCGGACCTTATGATGGGATTCTAGGAATGAAGCGTGAACCGATTATTGAGAAGTTTATGACAGCATTGCCGAAGCGCTTTGAGGTAGTCGAAACAGGTCGGACGATTTTATCTGCCTGTATTTTAGAGATTGATGACCAAACGGGCCAAGCGAAGATGATTGAGCCGATTCAGATTAGCGAAGATCGCCCGTTTCAAGAATAATAGAAGAAAAGTTAATCTCGGATCATTAAGAGGTTAACTTTTTCTGCTCTTATAGAAAAAGTGCCGGTGAAAGATGGAGGTGAAAAAATGGAGCCGTTGAATTTAGATGCACAAAGTAATAAAGAATTAGAAAAATTGCTACATTTAATTGGACAAGATGAAGTCATTCAGCGCTACCAAGCGATTGAAGAAAAGGTAAAGAAAAACAAAAAGCTGACAGAATTAGTGGAAGAAATTAAAGCTGCGCAAAAAGATGCGGTTCAATTTGCTCACTATGGCAAACCAACTGCTGAAAAAGAAGCCATTCAACGAGCTGATGCGAAAACAAAAGAATTTGATGAGCACCCACTCGTTGTAGCCTACCGCGAACAACTGATCGAAGCCAATGACTTAGTCCAACATGTCACGGCGCTCATTCAATACCGCGTGAACGAAGAGCTAGAGAAGGAAGGGAATTAAATGCCACAAAAGACAAAAAATACACCCATGATGGAACAATATTTATCCATTAAGGCCCAATACAAGGATGCGTTTTTATTTTATCGCTTAGGTGATTTTTATGAATTATTTTATGAAGATGCTATCAATGCAGCGCAAATCTTAGAATTGACGTTAACCAGTCGTAACCGCAATGCGGATGATCCGATTCCTATGTGTGGCGTTCCTTATCATGCCGCGCAAGGCTACATTGATACGTTGATTGAGCAAGGCTATAAAGTAGCGATTTGTGAGCAAGTGGAAGATCCAAAGACTACCAAGGGCATGGTCAAACGAGAAGTGGTCCAGTTGGTAACGCCAGGAACGGTGATGAATAGTAAAGGCTTGGAAGCCAAAGACAATAATTACTTAACCGCTGTGCTAACAGATGGTAATCAGTTCGGTTTTGCCTATGTAGACTTGAGTACAGGCGAATTAAAAACAGCAGTCTTGGCTGATGAAGAGGGCGTTTTAAACGAAGCTTCTGCGTTGCAAACAAAAGAAATGGTCCTAGGTTCAGGGATTCCTGAATCGTTAAAAGAGAACTTAAGTTTACGTTTAAATATTATCTTTTCGACACAAGAAACGGTGGAAGAAAATGCCGAGTTTAGTTTTTTAACCAATGAACTGATTAATCCATTAGAAATTGAAATTACAGGCAAATTATTATCTTATTTATCCGTTACCCAAAAGCGGAGCTTGTCCCATATTCAGAAAGCTGTGGAATATCAGCCAGATCATTTCTTGAAAATGGATCATTATTCTAAATTCAATTTAGAATTGAGTCAGTCGATTCGAACAGGACAGAAAAAAGGGACTCTATTGTGGCTATTAGATGAAACGAAAACAGCTATGGGCGGCCGTTTGTTGAAACAATGGTTGGATCGTCCGCTAATTCAGGAACGTCAAATTAAGGCGCGTCAAGAAATGGTGCAATCCTTATTAAATGCCTATTTTGAACGCTTGGATTTGCAAGCAGCATTGACGAACGTTTATGATTTAGAGCGGTTAGCAGGACGCGTGGCATTCGGCAGTGTGAATGGGCGTGATTTAATTCAATTACGGACCTCTTTAGAACAAGTACCAACGATTCGACAGTTAATTGTCGGGATCAATCAAGGGGAATGGGATGATTTGTTAGTCGACTTAAACCCCGTTGAAGATTTAGTGGCATTGATTGCGACGGCGATTAATGAAGAAGCCCCCTTACAAATTACTGAAGGAAATGTTATCAAAGACGGCTATAACGACCAATTAGATGAATACCGTGATGCCATGCGCAATGGTAAGCAATGGTTAGCGGAGTTAGAAGCGAAAGAACGCCAAGAAACAGGGATTAAAAACTTGAAGATTGGTTACAATCGGGTCTTTGGTTATTTCATTGAAATCACTAAGTCAAATTTAGCGAATTTAGAAGAAGGAAAATACGAGCGTAAGCAAACATTAGCTAATGCGGAGCGCTTTATTACGCCAGAACTAAAAGAATTAGAGCGTTTAATCTTAGAAGCTGAAGAAAAATCAGTTGAACTAGAATATCACTTGTTCTTGGCCGTGAGAGAACAAGTGAAAACGAATATTGATCGGTTGCAAACACTGGCTAAAACCATTAGTGCGGTTGATGTTTTACAATCTTTTGCAACAATTAGTGAACGGTATCAATACGTTCGACCAACGTTAAGAAGTAACACGAAAAATTTGGCGATTGTCGAAGGACGACACCCAGTCGTGGAAAAAGTTTTAGGGCATCAAGAATACATTCCAAACAGTATCCGCATGAACCCAGAAACAGATATTCTCTTGATTACTGGACCAAACATGTCAGGGAAAAGTACCTACATGCGTCAATTGGCTTTGACGGTGGTCATGGCGCAAATTGGCTGTTTTGTACCAGCGGAAAGTGCTGAAATGCCAATTTTTGATCAAATTTTTACACGGATTGGGGCCTCTGATGACTTAATTGCAGGGCAAAGTACCTTTATGGTAGAAATGATGGAAGCCAACCAAGCACTGCGGCACGCCACGCCTAACAGCCTAATTTTATTTGATGAATTAGGACGCGGCACGGCAACCTATGATGGAATGGCGCTAGCGCAAGCCATCATTGAATATATCCATCGTGAAGTACAAGCCAAAACGTTATTCTCTACACATTATCATGAACTAACTGTTCTAGATGAAACCTTAAAAGGCTTGAAGAATATTCACGTGGGCGCTGTCGAAAAAGATGGCGAAGTGGTCTTTCTTCATAAAATGATGGAAGGACCTGCTGATAAGAGCTATGGGATACATGTTGCTAAAATCGCTGGTTTACCAAGCTCGCTTTTAGAACGAGCAGCCACCATTTTATCCGCTTTAGAAGCGGAAGAAACAACGATTCCAAGTTCAGTTCATCATGAAGAAGTTTCAGAAGTCCATGAAGAAACCGAGCAACTTTCATTATTTAAAGAAGTTTCAACAGAAGAATTAAGTGTCATTGACACATTGAAGAAAATGAATCTATTAGAAATGACACCACTAGATGCGTTAAACATGCTTCATCAATTGCAAAAACGTATCTAATTAGGAACCGAACCGGTTAGGAGGTCGTGAAATGGGGAAAATTCAAGAACTATCCGAACAACTAGCCAACCAGATTGCTGCTGGTGAAGTTGTTGAACGTCCCGCTTCTGTCGTCAAAGAATTAGTGGAAAATGCATTGGATGCAGGAAGCACCCAAATTGATATTTTTATTGAAGAAGCTGGCTTGAAAACCATTCAAATTATTGATAATGGTGAAGGAATTGCCAAAGAAGATGTACTGAATGCCTTCAAGCGCCATGCCACAAGCAAAATTCATACAAGAGATGATTTGTTCCGAATTCGCAGCTTGGGGTTCCGAGGCGAAGCCTTACCAAGTATTGCCTCAGTTTCTGAAATGATTGTCGAAACTGCCACAGCTGAGGAAGAAGAAGGCAGCTATGTGATTCTAAAAGGGGGCAAGGTCGAAGAAAACCGACCAGCAGCCCTCCGTAAAGGCACAAAAATGACCGTTTCCAATTTATTTTATAATACGCCCGCTCGTTTGAAATACGTCAAAACGATCCAAACAGAATTGGCCAATATTGGTGACATTGTCAATCGTCTGGCGTTAAGCCACCCTAAAGTCGCTTTTCGCTTGGTTCATGACGGCCACAAAATGATGAGTACAACAGGCAATGGTGATTTAAAACAAACGATTGCCGGGATTTATGGCATTAGTACCGCAAAGAAAATGTTGAAAATTGAAGGAAAAGACCTTGATTTTACTTTGACAGGGTATGTTTCATTGCCAGAAGTCACACGGGCCAGCCGCAACTATTTATCAACGATTATCAATGGTCGTTATATTAAAAATTTCGCGTTAAATAAAGCAATTGTAGCCGGCTATGGTTCGAAACTAATGGTGGGGCGTTTTCCAATTGCTGTGTTAGAAATTGAAATGGATCCGCTGTTAGTCGATGTCAATGTCCATCCTACTAAGCAAGAAGTTCGTTTAAGTAAAGAAAAAGATTTAATGGCATTAATTGAACAGGCGATTCAAGAAGTGTTGAGCCAAGAACAGTTGATTCCCAATGCGGCAGACAATTTGCGTTTTAAAAAGAAACTACCGCCAGAACCTAAAGCCGAACAAATGGAAATTCCTTTATCGACTGAACAACCTGCGGTAAAACAACGACCGGGCAGCTTAAGCTATAATCCTGCAACGGGTCGCTTCTATGCGGAACATGCGACAGACGAAACACCAGTCTCAAGCGCCCCTGAAACTGTCAACCAGACAGAAAGAGCAGTGGATCCAATGGACGACCCATTTGCGCCGCCAGTGCCAGAATCAACGAGTGTAGCGGAAGAAACGTCAGCTTACGAAACCTCTTCGGCAGCTGCTGATTCCGCAAATCATTGGGAAACAGCTAGTAATGAGCAACAGGTAATAGCCGAAGAAACGAAAATAACTGAAGTGCCTGATTCAGAACCTTCTCTGCGTTCATCAGAGGCTGCTGACGAGGTTTTCCAAGAAGAAATGAAACTTCACCCAGAATTCGATGCCAATAGCGCTGCGAGCCAAAGAGAACTGAAACAAGCCCTGAACAAGTTGGAAGAAGAACGACCGACAGAACGTTTTCCTGAGCTAGAATACTTCGGTCAAATGCACGGAACTTATTTATTCGCACAAAGCAAAGATGGCCTGTTTATTATCGACCAACACGCTGCCCAAGAACGAATTAAATACGAGTACTTCCGTGAAAAAATTGGCGAAGTCAGTGATGATTTACAAGAACTATTGGTACCAATCGTTATTGATTATCCAAATAGCGATGCCTTGAAAATTAAAGAGCAGAAAGAAACCCTTGCGGAAGTCGGCATCCATTTGGAAGACTTTGGACAAAATAGTTTCATTGTGCGGGCGCACCCAACTTGGTATCCTGCAGGCGAAGAGGAAAGCATTGTTCGCGAGATGATTGACATGTTGCTAACAACTGGCTCGGTCAGCGTGAAAAAATTCCGTGAAGCAACTGCCATTATGATGAGCTGTAAGCGATCCATCAAAGCCAATCATTACCTCAATGAGCAACAAGCACGCGTGCTATTAAAAGATTTAGCCTTGTGCGAAAATCCGTTTAATTGTCCGCATGGACGTCCGGTGCTGATTCATTTTACGAATTCAGATATGGAACGAATGTTTAAACGCATTCAAGACCCCCATTAAAAAGAAACGAGGCGTCATCAATTTATGCAAATTATTTTAGCATCCCAATCTCCTCGCCGTCAGGAGTTATTAAAGCGTGTGGTTCCAACTTTTACGATTGCACCAGCCGATATCGATGAAACTGTTGGCAAAGACGGCTTACCAGCAGAATATGTGGCGCAAATGGCTGCCCAAAAAGCAGCGGCTATAGCAGAACAATCCCCCGAAGCACTAGTCATTGGCTGCGATACAATTGTGGCATTGGCGGGAGAAATCCTCGGTAAACCGACTTCTCGGGAAGACGGTTATCGCATGTTGCGCCTGTTAAGTGGCAAAACACATGACGTGTATACAAGTGTGACGTTGAAACAAGGGGAAAAAGAGCGCTCCGCGACAGTTCATTCAACCGTTACGTTTTATCCACTGACAGACACGGAAATCCATGCGTACTTAGATACCGCAGAATATGCCGACAAAGCAGGCGCTTATGGTATCCAAGGACAAGGGGCATTACTAATTGAAGCAATCGCCGGCGATTATTACGCCATTATGGGCTTACCAATTGCCAAAGTAGCCCGACTACTAAAAGAATTCAACTAATAAAAGACAGTCCTTTTCATTCGTCAAAAGAGAAAGGACTGTCTTTTACTATGCAAACTATTAGGTGCCTGTTTGGCAAACGTGGTATCATTGAACCCAATAAATTGAACAGAAGAAAAGGAGTGGACAGAATGACAAAACCAACAGAAGAAGAATTAAAACAAACCTTGACGGATCTTCAATATGCCGTCACACAAGAAAACGCAACAGAACGCCCTTTTTCAGGAGAATATGATGACTTTTACCAAGACGGAATCTATGTAGACATTGTTAGTGGCGAGCCGTTGTTTAGCTCCCTGGACAAATACGATGCTGGTTGCGGCTGGCCATCCTTTACCAAACCAATTGAAAAACGTGGCGTCAAAGAAAAAGCTGATTTTAGTCACGGCATGCACCGAGTAGAAGTTCGCAGTCAAGAAGCAGATTCACATTTAGGGCATGTTTTCACTGATGGCCCACTCCAAGAAGGCGGCTTACGTTATTGCATTAATGCGGCAGCTTTGAGATTTGTGCCAGTGGCAGATTTAGAAAAAGAAGGCTATGGCGAGTACCTTTCTTTATTCAAATAATCCTCATTTTTTAGACAAATACGATAAAATAGTTAGAAGAAAGCGACTTTTGATGAATATCTTGTATGAAATACAGAAAATCTCTTGATTTATTTGGCTAGGACTACTATTATTTTAGAAGGAAAGTATTGTTCAGTTTTAACGAATTGGCTGAAATAGAAAGTGGAGGTTCTAATGTCGAAACATTATTTTGATCCAAGATTGAAAATCTTTTCTTTGAACTCTAATCGTCCCTTAGCAGAAAAAATTGCGGATGCTGTGGGTGTGGAGCTAGGAAAGTGCTCTGTAACACAATTTAGTGATGGCGAAATTCAAGTGAATATTGAAGAAAGTATTCGTGGTGCACATGTTTACGTCATTCAATCAACAAGTAGCCCTGTTAACGATAACTTAATGGAACTATTAATCATGATTGATGCGTTAAAACGTGCGAGTGCTAAAACAATTAACGTGGTTATGCCTTATTATGGGTATGCACGTCAAGACCGTAAAGCACGTGCCCGGGAACCAATCACTGCTAAACTTGTTGCAAACATGATTGAAAAAGCTGGCGCAACAAGAATGTTGACATTGGACTTACATGCGGTCCAAATTCAAGGATTCTTTGATATTCCAGTGGATCATTTGATGGGTGCACCATTAATTGCCGATTACTTCATCGAACACGGCATTCAAGGCGATGACGTCGTTGTCGTTTCCCCTGACCATGGTGGTGTAACGCGTGCGCGTAAATTGGCAGAATTCTTAAAAGCACCAATTGCGATCATTGACAAACGTCGTCCAAAAGCGAACGTAGCAGAAGTAATGAATATCATTGGTCATGTGGAAGGCAAAACATGTGTCTTAATTGATGACATGATTGACACAGCGGGGACAATTTCTCTTGCTGCAAACGCATTGAAAGAAGCCGGAGCAAAAGACGTTTACGCTTCTTGTACACATCCCGTTTTATCAGGACCAGCCTTACAACGTATTGAAGATTCAGCAATTGAACGCTTAGTTGTAACAGACTCTATTTACCTATCTGATGATCGTAAAATTGCTAAAATTGACGAAGTCAGCGTTGGTGAATTAATCGGAGATGCGATTAAACGTATCCACGAAAACAAACCAGTTAGTCCGTTATTTGAAACAAAAAATAAATAATTACAAAAAACCGCCACATCATTTTTCTGATGTGGGCGGGTTTTTTTGTGTATTATAAATTATTTAATAGCAAATGAATAGCAAGAGGATACGTGAGATTGTTATTACAGAAATAATAGGTAGAGGCTAAAACCCAGCCCATTCCACAATAAAAAAGCATGGAAATTGATGGTAATAGTCCATGGCTAAGACCAAAAAAAAGACCAGAAAAAAATATTTTACATAAGACACTTCGAGAGGTGTTTTTTATAAAAAATAAGTTCATAAAAATGCCACGAGTCAGGAGTTCTTCTATTATAGGTGAAAAGAGTCTAGTATGAAGGGCCATTAAAACAGGTGCTACATTTCGGACTTCATTAATATAATGTTGATTTTCTGGAGTAGGAATGCGTGAGAAAAGTAAATTTAGAATAATAGAAAATAAGAACATGCCAATAGCTAGTAATAGACTTTTAAAGATAGCTTGCTTTTTTTTCTTTACTATTTTTTTATAGAAAACTGACAGCACGATAATAATAATTAAAGATAGTACACTATCAAAGATAATCAAGGCTTTTTCGTTATTTTTTATAGCTATTAAGCTCATTCCAGTTAATGCTTCTATGCTGGGTAGGGCTGTCAAAAAAGTGAACAGGAGATAAAGAAGTGTTTTTTTCTTTGTAGATAATTTTGTTTCGATACTATAACAACCACCTTTCCTATTTTATCAGAATGATATGTTTACAAATTGAACTACTAATCAAGGAATAAAAAGGAAATGAAAAAATGATGCTTCCTCTATTGTGAGTTTTATTATAATTAGATAAAATATAGATGTCAAAAAGATTAAAAAGGTTGGAGCTTTAAAAATATTGGAAAGGAGTATACAAATGAAAAAGATAACTGAACGACCAATTGTCAAAATCTTAATTAAGATTTTGATGTTTGCCCTATGTTTTTATGCGGGGATAAAATTCGTTGATTTCATTTTTCCGTTAGTAGGATTTAAACAATAAGCAAAAGAAATGAACGTGGAGACAAGCACAAAGGACCGTGAACTTCGTTGCTAATAGTAAAGTATTGGTCCTTGGAAACTAAAAAGCTGTTAAAAATGACAATAAAAAATAACCGTTTACTTTGATCGAGTACGGTTATTTTTTATAACTAAATTGGTCACCGTCTTAAACGGCTCTACATCAGAGAGGTATGTTGATGCATATCTCTCTTTTCGTTTTCATTATAGCACATTTATCTAAAAAAATATATTGCGACCTGAATATTTATTAGGTATTCATGATATACTATAAGTGTAGAGAAGTTAACACGGTGGCTATCTAATCTGAAAGTGAGGTGGTGCGTATGAGCGTACTTCCAAAATTTACGGAAAGGAGAGGCCTTTTGTCAGCATATGAAACAATTCAGACGATCCTAGGGTTTGGTATGTTTACCATTGCTTTGATTGCACTGATTGTGAAATTGCTTAAAAATGACAATAAAAAATAACCGTCAACTTTGACCGAGTACGGTTATTTTTAAATAATTCAAAAAGTCACCGTCTTAAACGGCTCTACATCAGAGAGGTATGTTGACGCATATCTCTCTTTTCGTTTTTATTATAGCATATTTTCCCGAAAAGTACGAATAAATTTAGCGTTAATCCGTGAAATCCTAAAAGCTGTTAAAGAGGAGAAAAACCTCTGGGCTTTTTCTCTTTGCCTATAGTCTGTTTAGCCCGCTTTTTTGTTAAAATTTATCGTAAACTTCAATTACTGAGGTGCTATTCAGCTCAGACTTACTTATTTTAATTACTTCATGGGATTCAGTTAAAGATTTCGATTGGCTCTTTCGTGGCTGATTTATTAACGATAATAAAGATTGTGGGACGTACTTTTTGTTATTCTCTTTACATGTTAACGCCACAATCATTTTGCCTGAACGAATTGCTTTTTCATACTGTAAATTATAAAATTTTCCTCCATCGCATATTCGTACACCTGGAGAAATAAGCATTTCTAATAGAGAAATTACTTGTAATTTTTGGCCTGTGGTTCCATCATCTTTAGGTTTAATCCCGCGCAGTGAAACTTTATTATTTTTTAAAGCTCTGTAAAATTGAGTAGCCTTAAAACGAAATTTACAGCTCCCTTGTTTATCTATTTGATAATAGTCAACTCCGCATAAATGCATAAAATTCCCAGCTTCAAATTGAACGTTCATTTCTAACAATTTCTTTGTTTTCCGATGTTGATATGTATAAGTGAACATATGATTATTGAAGTTGGTGTCATAAATTAAGAACGCCTTTCTAATTGTGTCAAAATCTTTTTTCTCAATCATTAGTTTCTCCTATAAATAAAGAAGCCAAGCTTAGCTTGCCTTCTTTAAACTTCAAATATAATTCAGGTTTTTCTGTTGCTCACCAACTATTGGCTCTACGTCCAATTCTATATCGAGTTTTTCTGTTGCTCGCCAACTATCGGCTATTACTTCCGATTTCAGTATTGAGTTATTATGATGCCTGATCATCAAGAAACATCTACTTGTTTCTAATAAAAGTCTACCACAGAACCACGTTCAACTCAATCCTTTTTAATCCAATAATGGAGTGTAATGACAATAAAAAATAACCGTCAACTTTGACCAGCACGGTTATTTTTAAATAATCCAAAAGGTCACCGTCTCAAACGGCTCTACACTAGAGAGGTACGTTGACGCATCTCTCTCTTTTCATCTACATTCTAGCATAGATACAATGTAGATGAAAAGAGGTGCCTGCTGCTAAAGGTTCTTGTCCTTCTTTAGCGATTGAGCAGTGCATCAACGCTTAGTTCAGTCATTTCAGAGACTTGTATGTCGGCTCCGATTAAGGGTTGGCTGGCCGACAAGCCGACGGCATAGATGCCCGCGGCTTTCAAGCCGTCAATGCCTGATTGTGCATCCTCAAAGCCAATGGCGTTTTGCGGTAGCACGCCAATACTGTCAGCGGCGGCTAAAAAGATTTCAGGATCAGGTTTGCCTTTGCTTAACGAGTCGGGATCGACAATTGTGGCGAAGTACGCGCGCACGCCTAATTTTTCCAAAATCAGGGGGGCGTTTTTTGAAGCCGAAGCCACGGCACAGGGAATGTGACGTGCTTGGGCTTGCTGTAGCAATGGCACGACACCAGGTAAAACATCTTCTGTCGTTAAATGTTCTAATAATTGAACGTAGTGGTCATTTTTTTGCTGAGCTAAGGCTTCTTTTTCTGCTGGAGTAAACGCATTTTCACGGTGGCCATGGGCTAAAATGCGGTCCAAGGAATCCATCCGACTAATGCCTTTTAATGTTTCGTTGAAGGTTTCGTCAATGGGGATACCTAGCGAATCGGCCAACGCTTTCCAAGCTTGATAATGAAATTTGGCGGTGTCAGTAATGACACCATCCAAATCAAAAATAAATCCAATCGTCATTGTGGTTCGCTCCTTTATTGATAATGTACTTCTTTTGGTCGTTCGGCGGTTAACGGAATCAACGCGCCCTGAACCAATAATTGTGTATCTTTATCTGCTGTAATCGTGACACTGGTTTGTGTTAATGAAAATTGATACGTCACGCCTTGATGAATAAACTGGAAGGCCAGCGCTTGCCAATGTTCAGGTAAGTTTGGACAAATTGATAACTCGTTCTGGCGCGTGTCAACGCCTGCATACGTCGCTAAAGTAACGTGAATCGTCGCAGCCATGACCCCTGTATGAATCCCTTCAGCGGTCGTGCCACCTTGAATGTCACGATAATCGGAATACAACGCTTCTTGATAAAGTTGCCAAGATAGCTCATGGAATTGCGCCATTTCTGCCAATTGGGCATGAACAATTCGTGACAAAGTCGAACCATGAGACGTCCGTTTTAGATAATACAAAAGATTTTTTTCCAAATAATCCGCAGGCAATTGATACCCTAAATCTTCTAAAATTTGATCCACCCGAGTTTTGTCTAAGTTGTAGAACAACATTAACGTGTCGGCTTGTTTCGCCACTTTGTAATCATCGGGGGATTCCCCTTCGGCTTTTAAAATTCGATCCATGCGGTAAATATTGCCGTATTTCTCTTTCATCGCTGCCCAGTCAATCTCTTTTAAGCCGAAATACCCTTCATATTGCGCAATAATGCCGTCAGAATTAACTTCAATTTCCAGTGAATTTTGAATTTGTTGCATGCGGGCTAAATCAGCCGAAGTGGTCTGCGTTTTGGCAAAAAGTTGTGCCTGTTCTTCCTCAGAGAAAAGTGCCAAAATGTTGGTTAATTCTTCGAATAGCCAAACCACCATCAAATTCGTATAGGCGTTGTTTTTCAAGCCGCTTTCCGTTTGGTCTGGATAGCCCTCGTGAAACTCATCAGGTCCCATCACTTTATCAATAAAGAACCGTCCTGTTGCGTCATCTAACGTCGCAGCGCTGTTCCAAAATTGAGCGATTTCTAACAACATTTCGCCGCCATATTGTTTCATAAATTCATGATCCTGTGTACTATGCCAATACAACCAAGCATTGTAAGCAATCGCCAAGGACACATGCCGTTGCAGAATGCTATGATCCTCGCCCCAATGTCCATTCAACGGATTTAAGTGAAGTTTTTGCGTGGTTTCACGCCCGTCACGTCCTGATTGCCACGGATACATTGCGCCACGATACTGGCTAGCCGCCGCATTTTCCTTCGCCTTCTCTAATCGATGGTAGCGATACAGCAACAATTGTTTCGCCGTGTCAGGATAATGTTGAATATAAAAAGGTAAAATAAAAATTTCATCCCAGAAAATATGTCCACGATACGCTTCACCATGCAAGCCTCGGGCGGTAATCGAGACGTCCAATGCTTGCGCTTGGTTACTAAAAGGCGAAGCCGAAGCCAGCAAGTGATAACTGTGAATCCGTAAAAGTTTTTGAGACATCAAATCGCCTGTCACGGTAATGTTGGCTTGTTGCCAAAGAGTTTGCCAAGCGCGGGCGCTTTCCTGAGCGGCGGCCGCAAAAGAGTCCTTCGGCGTAAACGGTACTTGCCAACTTTGTTCGGCGTGGCTGGCTTGCACATAGACTTGTTTTTCTAGCGTATAGCGCGTGCCTTGGTGCGCCATCACGGTCACCACTTGGGCGATTTTTTCCGCTTCTTCTTGAATCATAATGGCTTCTTTTTCAAAAAAATCACCGGTTATCAAGGCCGTTTCTCGGACACTCAAGTTGGATTGATTGGTACAAACCTCAATCACGGTTTTGTTTTCCTGCGCGCTTAATGCTGTCACCTGAAAATGTTTCGCTGTTAAGTTGCGATACCGCGCCACGTTATAGTTGTAGACACTGCCATCCGTGACGGTTTTCAAAGTAATCGGGGCTGAAAAGTTTAACGGCTCAAACGTATATTGCAGATGATAGTCATTCGGCTGTGCCATATTGGCGATTTTTTTCGTGGTTAATTTAATTTGCTGATTGTCCGCATCTTTCAAAATCATTTCTGCGACAAACAATCCCGTTTTCAAGTTCAATTGACGGTGTAATTGTTGTAGCGTGTCTGGAGAAATCGTTAACCAGTCAGTGGCATCGCCAATTTTTAAAGCGATGTGTTGGTTGTCAGGAGCATTGACGAAATCTTCATTTTCCACTACTTGACCCGCAACTTCCGAAGCCGCTGTATTATAAAGCCCCGCAATGTAGGTCGCTGGATAATGATCATCAGAAATCGTCATCTCAGGGGTTGTGCCGCGCAAACCTAAAAAGCCATTGCCGACAGTTAACAGGGACTCCACCGCATATTCATTTTTCCCAGGCACGTAGCCATAATAGTCCAAATGCCAAGCCAGATACTGCCGTTTTTCTTCAAATGCTGCCAGCAGATTCGGTGCCGCCGCTTGTTCGGCTGCCGTTAAAAGTGGCGTGTTCAACTGTTCCGCGAATGCTTGAATCACCGCTTGCGGAACCAGCGCCAACGTTTCCTCTGGCGAAAAGAAGTCCGCTGGGAAATCAGCCACAATTCCCCCCAGAATCGGCGCAGCCTCTGCCACAATCAATTGGCACAGTTCAGGAACCGTTTCTTCGATAGTCAAGGCTTCAAAAGGGAACGATTTTTGGTGAAGCGGTTCCAATTTATGGTTAAAAAAAGTCGTCGTTAGTTGGTTCGGTGCGAATGTTAATTCTAAAATAGTCATGTTTGGCGCCTCCTTGTAAACTTGTATAGACATGTTGTGTTTGACTACAGTATAGTATGAACGAATCAGAATTACAAGGATTTTCCCTAGATTCTTGGGAAAACTTTTCTACAACGTGGCTGCAACCGACTACGCTGGGTCCGAAAAAAAGGCGGTCAAGCAGTGGTTTGGCTGGGGGAGTCAGTGGCGTAAGCAAGGCAGAAAGTGCGGGGGATTTTTCTGACCAGCTCTAGGTTTTTCGGAGGGAATATGCTATGCTTTTAGAAAAGAAATTGTTGGTAGAGGAGGATCGGCATGAACAAGTTTCATGACATATTTTTAGAATTAGAACAACAAATTGTCCAAGGCGACTATCAGCCAGGCGATTTATTACCTAGTGAAAATCAATTAGTGGAAACTTACAATGTTTCCCGTGAAACAATTCGGAAAGCCTTGAATTTACTGATTAACGCTGGCTACATTCAGAAAAAGCAAGGCAAAGGCTCGATTGTCTTAAACTTTAAAAAATTTAATTTTCCTATTTCAGGGGTGACCAGTTACAAGGAGTTACAACAAACGCAACATATTGAAAGTCATACTCATGTGGTTTCCTTAGAAGAAATTCCTGTAGAGCGCAACTTGGCTCAGTTGACTGGTTGGACCGAAGGGGCCCCTGTTTGGCGCTTAGTTCGGCAACGGGAGATTGAAGGGGAAGTCGATATTTTAGATATTGATTACTTGATTAAAGAGATTGTCCCTGAACTGCCGAAGCATCGTGCCGAAGATTCGATTTTCGATTATTTGGAAAACGACCTTGGCTTGGCGATTAGTTACGCCCAGAAAGAGATTACCGTGGAACCGCTCACAGAGATGGACAAGCAACTGATTGGTGAAGTCGAAGGCAATCATGTCGTCGTGGTCCGCAGTATCATGAACTTGGAAGATACTCGCTGTTTTGGCTATACGGAATCCCGTCACCGCTTAAACAAATTTAAGTTTGTGGAATTCGCCCGTCGCCGCAAGTTGTAAGGCGCAGTGACTAGCAAACGCAAAAACGGCTGTCATTAAATGAAATTTGAAGATTTTTTCGCCGAAATCGCGGATAAATTTATAAGAATTTAGGAGAAAACGTCAAAAGGTAAGAGTTGAACCCTTACTTTTTGACGTTTTCTTGCTGTTTATTAATCGATTTTGCCGCGAAAATCATTAAATAACACTTTCGGATGTCAAAAAGTGTTGAAATTTATGTTTAAAACCAAGAGATATCATTGATATTAAAAGAACTGTTGATTTTTTCTATGCGCGGTTAAATATTTAAAATCACAGACACAGGGGAATCTTGTATAATTAAGGCCATAGCTTCAGAAGTACATTCTGGAAATTCTTAAACAAAAGGAGACGTACATAGATGAAAAAGAAATTATTTGCAAGTTTACTCGTTGGCAGCGCAGTTGTTGGGGCTAGCTTGGCGCCTCTTTCGGCACAGGCTGTCACGACAGGAAATACACCAGTACAGGTAGAATTTGAAGGTGGAACATTGCAAGATCAGGGGGATGATACTGGCCCAATCGTAGATCCCGATCCGACGCAACCGAATACGAATTTTGACTTATTAGCCATTCCGAAAATTTTTGACTTTTCTCCCGTAAAAATTGGTGAGGATATAACCGCTATTAGACCCATTTCAACTGCGCCAAAATCGATCATGGTGGGTGATGTCCGTGGGACCAAAGAAGGCTGGCATGTCACTGGCGAAGTAGTGGGCATGAGTAATGGCACAGATACATTAGATGGACAGATTACCTTTGGAATGACACCATACTATGCCATATTCAACGAAAGTACGAGTTCTTACGGGGGCTTCAACACTCTGAACGGCATGAATATCGCTAATGATCCAACGGCCCCTAGCTTTAACGGTGCGAGCCTTAAGATTGGTGGCGGCGCCGCGGCTTTAATTAACGCTCCTCTAGGAAAGGGGCAAGGGACTTGGTCAGGTCGTCTAGATAACTTAACGTTAAATGTAACGACACCAATGCAAGAACTGAAAAAAGGCGCGTATACAGGAAATGTCACCTGGAATCTTGTCGCAGGACCAGCGATTTAAGCATGTAAACAATAGCGGACGGAAGAGCTGTTTAAATGGTCTTCCGTCCGTTCTTAAACAATCAATTAAAAAAAGAGAGGTATGTAAAATGAAAAAGAAATTACTCGCAAGTTTGTTGGTAAGTAGCGCAGTGGTTGGTGCTAGTTTAGCACCACTGTCGGCACAGGCGGTAACGACAGGGAATACGCCAGTGCAGGTGGAGTTTGGTGGAGGAAAGTTGCCAGATGGTGATGGTGATGCTGGCGGAAAAGATCCCGATCCTAATGCCTCGAACACTGATTTTGACTTGCTTTATGTTCCTGTAGGACTTTTATTTCCTAAAACGGCTATCTCTGCTGATTTATCTGCTCTTTTTTCTGACAACTTTGCTCGCTATGGAGTAGGGGATTTAAGAGGAACGAAAGAGGGCTGGCATGTTACTGCCACAATTCCTGAAATGGTCAATGGTGAAGAAAAGTTGACAGGCACATTATCTTTTAAACAACTAAGATATATTGTGACATATGATGAAGAGAGAAATCGTTTTGAACCAATAACAGGTTATGATTACAATAGCGATCCTGCTGTTCCTGAATTTTCAGCTAGCAGTAGTATTACAATTGGTGGTGGTGCCACATTAGTGGGGAATGCAGTGAGTGGAAAAGGCCAAGGAATGTGGGGTTCTGCCATGACCGAAAAATATTTAAACATCACAACCCCTTACCAACAACTCAAAGCAGGGACCTATACAGGTAACATCACGTGGAACCTCGTCGCAGGACCATCTCTCTAAGACCAAACAAAAAAGTCATCCCTTTAGGATGACTTTTTGCTTATTTCTCTGTGACGGTGCTGTCTGTTTTGACAGTTTCAGCAGGCGGTGTTTGCGCCGCTAATAAGTCGCGAATTTCTTTTAAGTAATCTTCGCTCGTTGGTATCACTTCTTCTTCTGCCGCTTCTTCTTTTTTGCCACGGTTTTTCATTTTGTTGGCCGCTTTGACAATCAAGAAGAGGACGAAAGCCGTAATTAAAAATGTAATAAGTGCACTAATCACGCTACCAATATTGAATTCAACGCCTTCGACTTTATAAACAAGGGCACCTAATGCATCGTCGGCACTCTTTTTCCCAGTCGTCAAGACAAAAATCAGACTAATTAACGGGGTAATCAAGCCTTCCACCACTTGTGTCACGATTGCAGTAAACGCACTACCAATGACAACACCGACGGCTAGATCTAAGACACTTCCGCGCATGATAAACTCTTTAAATTCTTTAATCATTCTTTTTTCCCTCCTCACTTTAAAAACAGTATACCGAATCTTCTTGAAAATTTGAACTGAAAAACTCTTATCATTCAGAAAGCACCTGAAGCTGTGTTATAATGGAGCTATTGGAAAAAACATTAAAAAATGCTTTAGAATTTACGCGATACATATATTTCACAGCATTCTTTAGGTAAGATGAAGCAAATGAAGGAGCGATGCGGCAATGTCTGTTCAATTAGTTAAAGGCGTGAATTTACACGTCATTCCTACAGAAAAATATAAAACGGTGCGTCTTTTAGTCCGCTTTAATACACGATTAAATCATGAAACCATTACAAAAAGAACGCTGTTGTCCAGTTTGATGGAAACCAACAGCTTGAATTACCCGAATCAAGTCAAGTTAAGTGAGCGTTTGGCGGAACTTTACGGCGCCAGCTTTGGGATTGGCGTTTCCAAAAAAGGCAATCAACATTGGTTTAATATTTCTATGAACATTGTCAATGATCATTATTTACAGGATAGTCAGGTGCTTGCCGAAGCGGTGGACTTTTTGAAGGAAATTATTTTTGCCCCCAATATTCAAGCGGGCCAATTCGAGGCGGAAACCTTCCAACGGGAGAAAGAGAACTTGAAAGCGTACTTGGAAAGTATTGTGGAGGATAAGCAAACCTATGCTTCTTTGGCGCTTCAAAGTGTCTATTTTAATCAATCGGAGGATCAAAAAATCCCTAGTTTCGGGACCGTTGCGGCGTTAGCTGAGGAAACAGCGGCGTCATTAGCAGCGTATTATCAAAAAATGCTGGCGGAAGATCAAGTGGATATTTTTGTCTTAGGCGATGTCAATGAGGCGGAGTTAGTGCCACTATTCAAGCAATTACCGTTTACGCCTCGTGAAGAAGGCAAAGCCGCGATTTTCTACAATCAACCAATTCGCAATGTGATTGAAGAGCGGACCGAGCGTGAGGTGTTAGCCCAATCGAAATTAAACTTGGCTTACAACACAGATATTTATTATGGCGATAGCTATTATTTTGCGTTGCAAGTGTTTAATGGGATTTTTGGCGGTTTCCCGCATTCTAAATTATTCATGAATGTCCGTGAGAAAGAGCATTTAGCGTATTATGCTTCTAGTAGTATCGACACCTTCCGTGGCTTCATGACGGTTCAAACAGGAATCGATGGCAAAAATCGGAATCAGGTCTTGCGTTTGATTTCGACAGAATTGGAAAATATTCGCTTAGGTAAGATTAGCGAATTAGAAATTGAACAAACGAAAGCAATGTTAAAAAATCAGTATATCTTAGCGTTAGATAATGCAGGCGCGTGGCTGGAAAAAGAATACTTGAACGAATTAATGCCGCAGACAATACTGACGGCGGAGGAATGGATTGCGCGGATTAATGCCGTGACTATTCCAGAAATCCAAGAAGTAGCCAAACGCTTGGAACTTCAAGCGATCTTCTTTTTGGAAGGAGAAACGGAAAATGATTAAAAAAGACTATGCACAAATTAAAGAAACATTGTATACAGAAACACTGGAAAATGGGTTAAAGATTTACCTATTACCGAAAAATGATTTCCAAAAAACGTATGGTTTGTTTACGACCGATTATGGTTCCATTGACAATACGTTCGTGCCAATTGGTCAAGAGGAAATGATTGAAGTACCTGACGGAATCGCCCACTTTTTAGAACATAAAATGTTTGAAAAAGAAGATGGCGATGTCTTCCAAAAATTTGGGCAACAAGGGGCTTCAGCGAATGCCTTTACCAGTTTTACGAAAACGAGTTATTTGTTTTCAACGACGGATCAAGTGACACAAAATCTAGAAACGTTGCTTGATTTTGTGCAATCGCCGTATTTCACGAAGGAAACGGTCGAAAAAGAAAAAGGCATCATCGGACAAGAAATTCAAATGTATTTAGATGATCCTAACTGGCGCTTGTTCTTTGGGATTTTAGGCAACCTTTATCCGAAACATCCATTGCACATTGATATTGCCGGTACAGTGGCAAGTATTGCGGAGATTACCGCAGAGGATTTGTATACATGCTACAATACGTTTTATCATCCAAGTAATATGACCTTATTCGTGGTAGGGAAAATGGACCCCGAAGCGTTAATGGCGTTCATTCGTGAAAACCAAGCGGCGAAAGAGTTTCCTGCCGCCCAACCTATTCGTCGGCATTTTCCTGAAGAAACAGCTGCCGACATTGTCAAAGAGAGCGCCATTGAAATGGCGGTCACACGGGCAAAAGTGCTTGTTGGCTTGAAAGGCTTAGATGAAGTGCCAACAACGGGTCGTGATTTAATGAAATATCAAGTCACCGTGAACTTGTTGTTACAATTATTGTTTGGTAATACCTCTCAAAACTATTTGGCTCTTTATGATGAAGGCTTGTTAGATGATAGTTTTAGTTATGACTTTAATTTAGATCGCAGTTTCCATTTTGCGGATATTGGCGGCGATAGTGAGCAACCAGAAGTCTTAGCAGAACGAATTGAAGCTATTTTATTATCTGCCACAACAAGTCCAGAATTAACGGAAGAAAATTTGTCCTTATTGAAGAAAAAAATGATTGGTAAATATTTCCAATCCTTAAACTCTTTAGAGTATATCGCCAACCAATTTTCACAATCATTGTTTGGGGAAACCACGCTGTTTGATAAGATTGAAGTCATTGAAAGTATTCAATTAGCCGACGTCCGCCAAGTAGCAGAGACCTTGATTCGTGAAGAAGGATTGAGCCGTTTCTACATGTATCCTAAAGGAGAAACCGAGCAATAAACCAACTGTTTAAGAAAAAGAAAAATCTTTGAAATCTTTCAATTTTGTTATCCTCAGTTGGCTTCTTTTGTGGTATTCTTAAAGGACGGGAATGTTTTCCTTGGCAATTGAAAAAGACTGATGAGACAATCGATAAATTAACAAAATAGACTGGAGAAGATGGACGAGTGGCCAGCGTAAATATTGGAGAAACACTAAAAGAAGCAAGATTGCAGAAGAACATCTCAATTGATGAACTGCAACAAATGACAAAAATTCAAAAAAGATATTTAGAAATTATTGAACAAAACGATTTTGAGTCCTTACCAGGCACCTTTTATGTGCGGGCGTTTATCCGCCAATATGCAAGTGCGGTCGGCTTAGATGGCAATCAATTGGTAGATATCTATGATGGCAAAGAACCTGAAATTGTCGAAGAACCCAAGCCAGTGTATGAAGAGCTTGAAGGATCACGTAAGCAATTGCATGACGAAGAGAAGCAATCCAGTTGGTTACTGCGGAACTTACCAGCCATTGCCTTTTCGTTAATTGGTTTAGCCATTGCGGTCGTAGTGTTGTACATTATGTGGCAAGATCAAAAAGCCGAACCGATTATTCAAACACCGGCAACTAGTGCCAGTGTGGAAAAACCCAAAGAATCAAGTCAAGCCCCAGAAAGTAGCACACAAAGTAGTACACCGCCGTCTTCTTCAAGCGAACCAGAGAAGAAAACAGCTGTGGCTGTGGTGAGTGATTCCAATAATCAAGTAACTGCAACGGTTAAAGATGCGAATAGTCCAATCAACATTACCTTTAAAGGCACTGAAGGCTCTTGCTGGATTGGCGTGATGGTCGATGGCAACTATACGTACCAACACACCCTGCAAGCAGGAGAGACCCAAACAACAGCTTTACCTGCGAATGCCGCCAATGCAACACTGATTCTAGGCGCCTCAAATAATGTCGCCATTCAAGTCGATGGCGCCGATTTAACACTGGAAAAAACGCCAGTTTTAATTCGTAAGGATGTTACATTAGGGATTACGTATCGTTAGAAATGGTGTAAGAAGAATCTGGATAAACTGTCAAACGGCAATTATTCCAGATTCTTTTCTTTTATAATTAACAGCGAATGGTTAAAAAGACGACAATAATAATTCAAGAGAGAAGGGGTTATCAATGCTTAAAATAGTTAATAAAAAATTTAATCTTATCACCATATTTTCAATCGCTCTGTTGGTCATGGGCTTCTTGATTGTTGGCTTACAACTGTATTTCTACTTTATCTATGGTTCTAAATTTTTAGACAGTATCACATTGATTGGAATGATTAATTTAGGTTTAGGCTATTACCAGCTCTTTCTAAAAAAAGGCAAGAATATTTCTGAATAAACGGTCAAACGGCAATTATTCCAGATTCTTTTCTTTTTTTCGTGACACTGCCAGCAAGATAACGTAAAATAGAACAGGAGAAGGAAGGGGCAATTGAAGTGAATTTACCAAATAAATTAACAGTTTTAAGAATATTTATGATTCCGATTTTTATTATTATTGTGTCAGTGCCAATGGACTGGGGAACGATTAGTTTTGGCGACACAACGTTAGCCGTTACCCAATTAGTGGGCGCGATTATTTTTGCAGTTGCTAGTTTTACAGACTGGTTGGATGGCAAAATTGCCCGTGCGCAAGGCTTGGTGACGAACTTCGGAAAATTTGCGGACCCATTAGCGGACAAAATGCTAGTGATGACCGCTTTTATCGTCTTAGTTGGTCAAGGCAAAGTACCCGCTTGGATTGTAGCAATTATTGTTTGTCGTGAATTGGCAGTAACTGGTTTACGGTTGTTATTAGTCGAACATGGCGAAGTAATGGCAGCAGCTTGGCCAGGAAAAGTAAAAACAGCTACCCAAATGGTTGCAATTATTTTACTGTTCATTAACAACATTCCATTTTCAGCACTTCATCTACCACTAGATCAAATCATGCTATATGCTTGCTTGATTTTCACCATTTACTCTGGTGTTGATTATTTTGCTAAGAATAAAGATGTTTTTAAAGGTTCGATGTAAAGAGAGAATCAAAACGCTTGGCTTGTGCCAAGCGTTTTTTTAGTATTCATGATTGAATGGACAAATAGATTTTTAAGTAGAGGAACAGATGAATCGATAAAACAAATCGGCAGTTTCTGTATGCTATTTTTCATTTTGGTTATATCTACATACAAATAATTAGTTTGTTGTTGACAAAGTAAACTAAATAGATTACTATTTAGTTCGTTAGATTATATATAAACTAAATAAATTTTTTGGAGGAAATTATGAAAAAAACAGATATTTTAAATAAACTATTAAAAATTGCTCAACAACCTTACTTAATCTTTGCTTCTAGCATAGAGGAGAAACCAGATAACACTTTTGAAACGTTAAAATTGCTTGCTTCTGAAGAAAATGTAACAGCTGGAAGAATCGCTGAATATTTAGATATAAAACCTTCTAGTGTGACACAAATCATAAAAAAATTAGAGTCTGTTAAAGCAGTTAAACGAGTCAAAAATGAATCAGATGCTCGGGTCACATTCGTTGTATTGACCGATAAAGGACGAGAAAGTTTAAGTACTCAAGGAAATATTTCTAATGGATTTAATGAAGAAATGTTTAAGGGCTTTTCAGAGGAGGAACTAGAGTCTTTAAATAATTATTTAGAACGTATAGAAAAGAATATTTCTAGTGAAGAATTTTTAGATAAAATTGAAACAATTTTTGGCGACGATAAAAATTGGGAACATTTCAGAAAAATATCAGCTAGATATGGTAGAGCTAGAGAACAGATGATGGGACATGATGGCTTTGGTAGATTTGGTGAATTCAATGGTGAATACGGTGGCTTTGAAGGATGGAAGAGAGGTCGGAGAAGATAATGGCAGTAGGTGGAGGCGGCAAAAATAGTCATGATTCTATCCGAGCAGATAAAACAAAATTTTCGTTTAAAGAATTTTTAGGCTTAATCAAGATGACAGAGCCTAACTATTTACTGCTTGGCATTGGGATGGTATTTCTTGTGATTTCTTCTAGTATCCAAGTGTACGTTCCAAAACTTGCTTCAAGTTTAGTCAATAATTTTCAAAAGGGAGTAGATTATAGTTTATTAGGTAAAGTTGTTGGATTATTTATATTTTCAGCACTCGTTTCTGCATTAGGAGGGACAATTTTAGGTATTTTTGGTGAAAATGTCATCCAAAATATGCGTAAACGCTTATGGAATAAATTAACTATTCTAAAAGTTTCTTATTTTGACTCTGTTAAAGCGGGTGAAATATCCAGCCGGGTCGTAAATGATACTAATCAAGTTAAGCAATTGTTAGCCGTTACTTTTCCTCAAACAGTTGCCAGTGTGATTACAGTTATTGGTACGGTATATATGATGATTAAAATGGATTGGCATATGTCGCTTGCTATGGTAATTGCTGTTCCTGTTGTAATCCTTTGTATGATTCCAGTAATGGCATTTGGTTCAAAAGTTAGTCACATTCGCCAAGATGCTATGAGTCAATTTAACGGACTTGCTACTGAAACGTTGAGTGAAATTCGTTTAGTCAAAACTTCTAATGCTGAATCTCAGGCGCAGGTTCGTGCTGCAAATGAAGTGGATCGGTTATTTAATGTAGGGAAAAAAGAAGCAATATTTGATGCATCTATGCAACCAATTATGATGATGGTCTTTATGAGCATGGTATTTGGGCTATTGGCATATGGGATGCATCGAATTGCCATTGGTGTGATGACAATCGGAACATTGATGAGTTTCTTAATGTATCTATTTAATCTTATTGGTGCCATGCCAATCATTGCGACGTTATTTTCTGAAGTAGCTAAAGCAGCAGGATCAACGCGACGAGTGCAAGAATTGTTATCTAGAGAACCTGAAGACTTTGAAAGTGGACAAGATATTGATTTATCGGAAAAGACTTTATTAGTTAAAAATGTAAAATTTTCTTATGAAGATGCACCAGAGGAACCTATCTTAACAGACATTTCTTTTACTGCTCAGCCAAACCAAGTAATTGCTTTTGCTGGCCCATCAGGTGGCGGGAAATCGACGATTTTTAGTTTAATTGAAAGGTTTTATGAACCTACAGAAGGACAAATTAAATTTGGAGATATTGACATAAAAGATATCAAATTATCAGATTATCGTCGTCAAATCGGCTTTGTATCACAGGATTCTGCGATTATGGCAGGGACAATCAGAGATAATCTAACGTATGGCTTAGCAGAAAACTTCTCAGATGAACAACTATGGGATGTCTTGGAACTAGCATATGCGCGAAAATTTGTAGAAGAAATGCCAGATAAATTGAATACGGAAGTCGGTGAACGTGGCGTTAAAATTTCTGGAGGACAAAGACAGCGTATTGCAATTGCTCGTGCATTCTTGCGGAATCCCAAGATTTTAATGTTAGATGAAGCTACTGCTAGCCTAGATTCAGAATCTGAGATGAAGGTCCAAGAGGCATTGTCTAATTTAATGAAGGGCCGAACGACATTGGTTATTGCCCATAGATTGTCGACAATTGTTGATGCGGATAGCATTTACTTTGTTGAAAAAGGGAAAGTAACTGGTTCAGGAAAACATGATGAGCTAGTAAGTAAACATAAAACTTACGCTAAATATGTATCCGAACAATTTAAAGTAACGGAATGAACGAAATAAGCAAATTTAAAATGAAGCTAAGACAACACGTGCATTAACTAATTGTCTTAAGATTTAGAAAGAACTTGGACATAACCCCCAAGTTCTTTTTTCTAACTTATTTTTACCCACAAGATAAAAAGCGACCAAAAAATTGGTCGCTTTTGAAATACCTCCATGATAGTTCACTTGCTTCATAAAATGTAGAGTCACGGTATAAAGCCAATTTGCGAGGACCGATATTACAAAAATAAGCACCATTCAGATCTTTACGACAAATAATGCGGATCGGTCTTAGTCGTGCTAATGTTATCACGGATTTTTTTCAAGGAATCGGCATTTTGATCAAAATTGTGATACATCGTATTTGTGTATAAAATATCCATTACCGTTAAGTAACTAATCCGTGAAGCCAAGGATTCCGCACGAAACAAGCCTTCTTCGGTGACGACAATAATTGCTTCGTCGGACAAGCCTGCCAACTCTGAACCGCTGTTACCGGTTAACGTAATCATTTTTGCGTTGGTTTTTTTAACTTGTCGTGCTAGGTTGATTGATTCTTTGGTTTTGCCTGAATGGGAAAAAATAAACACGCAATCTTCACTGGTTAATTTTGTGACAAAACTTAACTGCATGTGGTAATCAAAAATGTAGTTGCATCGATAGTTGGTCCGAATGAATTTATGGAAACTATCAAAAGCCACAATCGAGGAGCCGCCTTGCCCAAAAAAGTGAAGCGTTTTGGCAGAGTACATCAAAGCCAACACGTTATCTAACAGCTCTTTTGTTAAGAACTGTGTGGCGTTACTGAGGGAATAAATATTGGCTTGTAAGACTTTTTTAGCAATCGTAATACTATCATCATCTGGTGAAATATCATCGGCGCCATTCACGCTATTGACGTTTTGAAAAGTCGGCTGATAATTAGAATTTCTGGCGATATCAATTTTAAATTCTTGGAACCCAGAATAGCCAATCTTTTTTACAAATTGATATACGGAAGATTGGGAGACGCCAATTTCGTTGGCCAGACTTTCTAACGTCATTTGTGTCAATAATGATTCAGAATGAACAAAGTAATCGGAAATTTTCTTTTCTGTGAGGCTCAAATTCGGTTTTTTGATCCGAATCCGTTGATCCAAATAGTGGTTTTTCATTAACACGTTCCTCCAATCTTATTTTTTAAAAATAGAATGAATGCCTTTTCATTGTTGGTATAGACTGATTATAGTGGAAAAAGAGGACAAATACAATTTCTCTTTTTCTCCACAAAAAAGAAATTCTTTAAAAAAAGCCAAAAAAAATAAATAATCTTTTTTCTGAAAAATGAAGGGGTCTTGAAAAGACTTCTCTCAACTAAAGAAAGTAGCCAGTAAAAAGAACGTGATACCAAGAGATTTACTTGTGTTTTTTGTATGAAAGCTCCTTAAAAATAAAAACGTTTTACCTTTTGAGTAGGCAAGATTTTTGCTAAAAAATAAAAAATATTTTTTAATTAGTGTAATCGTTTACATTATTTTTTTTATCCTTTATGATTGAAGTATCAAAAGAGGCAGGTGAAAGAAAAATGGACATTGGCTTTATTGGACTTGGGAAAATGGGTTTGAACATGGCATTAAATGTTCACGAACAAGGCTGGCCCATTATTGGCTTTGATGTGACAAAGGAAGCAAGAGCGACTGCTAGAGAACAGGGTCTTTCCGTTGTAGATTCGTTGTCAGAATTATTGAAAGCGCTTAATAAAAGGAAGGTGATTTTTTTAAGTACCCCCGCTGGTCAGATTACCAATCAATTAGTGGCAGAATTGGTAGAGCAATTAGCACCAGAGGATATCATTGTGGATAGTGGCAATTCAAATTTTCATGATAGTGTCGCGAATGCTCAGCTTGCTAAGGAAAAAGGAATTTATTTTATTGATTGTGGTACTTCTGGTGGCATCAAAGGAGCGCGGGAAGGAGCGTGTTTAATGGTTGGCGGTGCGCCTGAAGCTGTCAAGGTGTTAACCCCATTTTTTGAAGATTTAGCTTGTGAACAAGGGTATCTTTATGCTGGGAAATCAGGAGCTGGTCACTATTTGAAAATGGTGCATAACGGGATTGAGTACGTCATGATGCAAGCCATGGGCGAAGGATTCAATTTATTAGAAGCTGCCGAATATGATTTTGCGTTGGAGAAAGTAGCCGATGTGTGGAATCACGGCTCGATTATTGAAGCTCGCTTGATGGGCTTAGCGAAAGAGGTTTTTGCGGAAAATCCTACGTTAGCCAATCTAGAAGGGAAAGTTGCAGCAAATGGCGAAGCCAAATGGATGATTGAAGAAGCATTACGTTTGGAGATGCCCGTCCCAACGACAGCGTTGTCCTTATTTACTCGAAATGAAAGTATGCTAGCAAATCATTTTTCAAACAAAGTGGTCGCTTCTTTGCGACAAGGATTTGGCGGGCATGAAGTCGTAAAAAGTCAGTAAAGGAGTTTAGTCATGTTAAAAAAACAAAAAATTGCCATAGTGAATTCCAGTAGTTTTGGTCAAATTTTTCCTGAACACTTGACGCGCTTAGAAAAAATAGGCACCGTGAAGCATTTTACAGTCGACAGTGAAATTGGTGGCAAAGAGTTAGCGGAACGTTTACAAGGATATACGATTATTATTGCTAGCGTGACGCCATTTTTCACGAAAGAATTTTTTGAACATAAAGATGAATTATTGCTGATTTCTCGCCACGGCATTGGGTATAACAACATCGATTTAGACGCTGCAAAACAGCATGACACAATTGTTTCCATCATCCCAGCTTTAGTAGAACGAGATGCCGTGGCGGAAAACAATATCACAAATTTACTAGCTGTTTTACGGCAAACCGTGGCTGCAGATGCCAGCGTTAAAGCAGATCAATGGGAAAAACGAGCGAATTTTGTCGGTCGGACGTTATTTAACAAAACTGTGGGTGTCATTGGTGTTGGGAACACAGGAAGTTGTGTCGTTGAGACGTTACGAAACGGATTTCGCTGTGACGTATTAGCGTATGATCCCTATAAATCCGCCACTTATCTGCAAAGTTATGGAGCCAAAAAAGTAGACTTAGATACGTTGCTAGCTTCAGCTGACATCATTTGTTTATGTGCCAATTTAACTGAAGAAAGTTATCACATGATTGGCTCGGCGGAAATTGCCAAGATGAAAGACGGCGTCTATCTTTCCAATAGCGCACGAGGCGCCTTGATTGATGAAGAAGCCATGATTGTCGGCTTACAATCGGGCAAAATTGCTGGGCTTGGGACAGATGTTTTAGAAGAGGAACCAGGTCGGAAAAATCATCCTTATCTTGCGTTTGAAAATGTAGTAATGACGCCGCACACCTCCGCTTATACCATGGAATGCCTGCAAGCGATGGGAGAAAAATGCGTGCAAGATGTGGAAGACGTGGTGCAAGGTATTTTACCTCAACGGACAGTGCAAGAAGTCAGTCGTTACGTTAGTTAAGAAGGAGGAGGAGCATGTTAACTGATTTAAAAGTGAAAGTTGGACCGCAATTTTATCGTTACCACGAAGGCGCCTTAGCTTCGGTGCCGTCACTTTTCAAGGAATATCACGCCCAACGAATTTTGGTGGTGCATGGCACCGTATCCTTTGAAAAAGCTCAGCCATTTTTGCCCTTCTTGGCAGATTCAGAGTATCAATTCTTCTATCACACTTACACAGGAGAATGTAGTTATTTTGGCGCCGAACAAATTTCACAGCAAATAAAGGAACACCAGATTGACTTTCTTCTGGGAGTCGGCGGCGGTAAGTTAGCCGATTTAGTGGGCTACAGCGCCCATTTAAACAATCTGAATTTTGGCTTGGTCCCCACTTTGGCTAGTAACTGTGCGCCGTGGACACCGTTAGCTGTGATGTATCAAGAAAATGGCGCGGCCGAAGGCAAAACGGAACATTTCTTTCGCCAAGCTGCGTTTTTAATCACCGATCCTAAGTTGCTTCTTGATGCACCCCGTGATTATTTTGTCGCTGGTTTAGCTGATACGTTAGCGAAATGGTATGAATCAGAGACCATTTTACGCCAAGCCCATTTGCAAGGGGAACCCTTTTTACAATTAGCGGGAGCGACCGCCAAGCTTTCGCAAGAAGCGATTATGCGGGACTCAAAAGCAGCCTTAGCAGCGATGGACGAGGGCAAACTCACGCCTGAATTTGTCCATCTTTCAGAAATTGTTTTCGCTGTTTCTGGATTAGTCGGCGGCTTCGGCGACAAATACGCCCGCAATGCAGCAGCACACGCCATGCATGATGCTATGAGTAAATTTTTACCAAAAAGTCATGACTATTTACATGGCGAAAAAGTAGCTTACGGCATCTTCTATCAATTAGCATTGGAAAAAAGGTGGGCCATCATAGACGCATTAATCCCTTTTTATCAAGAGCTAAACTTGCCCATGTCGTTACGACAAATGGGCCTTTACCCAGAAGAAACAGTACTCGATGCAATGGTTCAATTTATTGATTCAAAAGAAAAGGTTCATTTAATTCCTATTGAGATTTCGGAAGAACGTTTACGTCAAGGGATTGAAGAGCTAGAAAAGTATATCCAAAACCAAGGATAAGAAGGAGGAACTATGGAAACGTTAAGTGTTTTACAAAGTTTGATAATGGCGCTTTGGGTGGCAGCAATTATGTCCAGATGGCTTGGAGGAGGAGCAACGTTAACGTTGCGTTTCTCGCCCTTAATGACAGGGTTAGTAGCAGGTTTAGTGATGGGCGATGTCCCGAAAGCGATGATCGTCACCGCAGCATTACAAATGATTTACATGGGTGTTTTTTCACCAGGTGGCTCTATGCCAGCAGAACCATCAATTGCGGCAGCGATTGCTGTGCCAGTTGCGTTGCTAGGGAATTTGAAGCCGGAAGCCGCTATCGCCGTAGCGGTTCCTGTCGGTCTTTTAGGAAGTTATTTATATCAATTCCGTTTCTTTATTAACACGTTTTTAGGGAAGTATACCGATCGTGCGGTGGCTGAACTAAATTCTAAAAAAATTGCCCGCTCAATTATCTGGTATCCAACGATTGCCTCATTTATTTTATTCGTTCCATTAGTCTTTTTTGCTCTTTATTTAGGGGCACCAGTCATTGCCGATATTATTAAAGCATTAGAAGGAACCGTTGTGATTCACGTGTTAGAAGTAGTAGGTGGTGGTTTAGCCGCAATTGGGATTGCGACAACGGTCTATGTCATTGGTCGAAAAGATTTCTTGGTTTTCTTTTTCCTTGCATACTTCATGAGTATCGTCTTTAAGTCATTGGAAATTACCATGGTAACGTATGCCATCTTTGGCGTAATTATTGCGTTAATTTTTGTGCAAGTCCAAAAAGGCAAACCTGTAGCAGAAAGTGCTGGTTCCGCCAGTGCCACCACTGATTTTGATGATGATGACGATTACGATGACGGGTTTTAAAAGAAAAAGGAGGAACTGAAATGACGGAAACAACAGAAAAAGTCGTGCCGAAAACAACGAATTTAGCACCAGAAGAAATTACCAATAAAGATGTTACAAAAGCCTATCTCCGTTGGCATTTTGCCAATGAAATTCCCCATTCCTTTGAACGTTACTTGGCGCCTTCGTTATTGTACGCAATGATGCCACTTTTAAAGAAATTATATAAAGACGATGAACAATTAAAAGCCGCTTATATGCGTCAACTGCTGTTTTTCAATACGCAATTAAGTTGGGGCGGCGGGGTCATTACTGGGCTGATGGCTTCCATGGAACAAGAGCGGGCCAAAGAAGAACATGAAGGCCGCGAAATCATGATGCAAGATGATTTAATGTATAACACCAAAGCTGGATTGATGGGCGCGTTAGCGGGGATTGGTGATGCGATTGACTCAGGCACGGTTCAATATATTTTTATTGCGATTGCGGTGCCGTGGGCGCAACAAGGTAGCGCATTAGGTGCGATTTTCCCATTTGTGGCGTTTGCCCTTTATCAAGTACTGTTAGGTGTGTTCTTTGCGAGACAATCCTTCAAAATGGGGCGGAATGCCACAGGCTTAATGCAAAGTGCGGGGATTCAAAAAGCCATTGAAATGTTATCTGTTTTAGGGTTGTTCATGATGGGAATTTTAGCTGGTAATTATGTCAAAGTTTCTTCAACCCTTCAATTTAAACTTTCTGGCCGTGAGTTTGTGGTCCAAGATATCCTTGATCAGATTGTCCCAGGACTCTTGCCGCTAGCTGTCGTGATGGGCGTGTATTGGTTCTATACGAAAAAAGGCTTGAAAGTTACGCAAGCATTATTGTGGTTAACAGGTATCTTAATTGTCTTAGCAACAGTCGGTATTTTATAAAAAGAAAAGGACGTGAATCAAATGGGCGTAGTAAATTTAGCAAGAGTAGATGAACGATTAATTCATGGACAAGTGATGGTGACCTTGTCCCAAAAAAGTGGCGTTAATTCCATTTTCGTTGTCGATGAAGTGGTGGCAAAGGATAAATTTATGCGTGATTTATACAAAAGTGCAGGCAGTCGGACAGGACAAAAAACCATTGTCATTACGCCGGAAAAAGCTAAATTTTATTGGGATGAATACCAATTCAAAGAGTACAACTGTATTTTAATCGCTAAAACCGTCTCTGTAATTTATGACTTAGTAAAACACGGAGTCCCTATGAAGGAGTTAAACATCGGCGGTATTGCACAGAAAAATCCAGAAAAAGATTTATTAGTAACCAAATCAGTTTATTTAAACAAAGAAGATGCTGAAAAATTAAAAGAACTACATGAGGTGTATGGCGTAGAAGATATTTATTTCCAAGCAACGCCTTCTGCACCAAAAACTAGTTTAAAAGAGGTTTTAGGCAAATTTAATTTATAAAAAGGCCAGTCGCTTGAGTCATTGCATGACTGTTTGAAGTAATGACTCAAGCCACTGAATTGAAGGAGGAACTTTTATGTTAGGGATTGTGATTGCTACACATGGTGCACTAAGTGACGGTGCGAAAGACGCAGCTACCGTGATTATGGGCGCAACCGAAAATATCGAAACTGTTAATCTAAATAGTGGAGACGATGTCCAAGCACTAGGCGGACAAATTAAAACAGCGATTGAGAACGTCCAACAAGGGGATGGCGTGTTGGTCATGGTTGACTTATTAAGTGCGAGTCCTTACAATCAGGCAGTTTTAGTGATTAACGAACTCGAACCAGCTCTACAAAAGAAAATCTTTGTGGTGAGTGGTACCAACCTACCAATGGTCTTAGAAGCGATAAACCATCAATTATTGGGCACACCGATTGCTGAAGCGGCGCAAGCAATTGTTGCGCAAGGCAAAGAAAGTGTGCAAGCATGGGATATTTCTATGACTTCCTTTGAGGATGAAGAGGATGAGGACGATGATTTTTAAGAATGTAGTAAAGGGTGAAAGCAATGAAATGGGGATTTAGATGGTACGGAGCGGCAGGCGATGCCATTCCGTTAAAACATATTCGACAGATTCCAGGAATTACTGGCGTTGTCGGTACCTTGTTAAATAAACTACCAGGTGATGTTTGGACAGTAGCCGAAATTCAGGCACTTAAACAATCGGTGGAACAAGAAGGATTAGCACTTTTAGGAATTGAAAGTGTCGCTATTCATGACGCCATTAAAGCGGGGACGGATCAACGAGACCACTATATTGATAATTATCGCCAGACGTTGCGTAACTTGGGGAAATGCGGAATTTCCTTAGTGTGCTATAGTTTCAAGCCTATTTTTGGTTGGGCTAAAACGGACTTGGCGTATGAGAATGAAGATGGCAGCTTATCGTTGTTATTTGATCAAGCTGTGGTAGAGAACATGCAGCCAGAAGACATGTATCAATTAATTCACAGTCAGTCAAAAGGATTCCGGTTACCAGGTTGGGAAGAGGAGCGTTTGCAACAATTTCAAGAATTGAAAGCCATGTATGCCGGCGTAACAGAAGAAGATTTGGTCGAAAATTTGCGCTACTTTTTAGAACGTGTGATTCCTGTCTGTGAAGAAGAAAATATCAAAATGGGGATTCACCCCGATGATCCACCTTGGGAAATTTTTGGTTTGCCAAGAATCACTAAAAATTTAGCGGATTTAAAACGGATCCTTTCCTTGGTGGACTCACCAGCAAATGGGATTACATTTTGTACAGGTTCCCTCGGTGCGGACCCGACGAATGATTTGCCTACTATGATTCGTGAAATAGGTCACAGAATTAATTTTGTTCATTTCCGCAATGTGAAGTATTTAGGTGAGCATCGTTTTGAAGAAACGGCGCATCCGAGTGTCGCTGGTTCGTTAGATATGGCGGAATTAATGCAAGCACTGGTAGATGTAGGGTATGAAGGTGTTATTCGTCCTGATCATGGGCGGGCAATTTGGGATGAAAAAGCGATGCCTGGTTATGGTTTATATGATCGAGCAATGGGGTTGACCTATATTCAAGGACTGTACGAAGTAACCAAAGCCAAACAAAATAGGAAGTGACAGAATGGAAACAAAAGTTGAAAAAAATCAACTGTATCAACAATTAGCGACATGTAAACTTTTACCACTATACACTGCAACAGATTTACGCTATTTGCCACAAGTAGAATCGGTCTTAGTAGAAAACGAATTACCGTTTATTGAAGTCACTTTTCGGAGTCAGCTGGCCTTGCCTGCCATCAAACAACTTGCTGCTTCAGGGAATTTAATTGTGGGCGCAGGAACTGTTAGAACCTTGAAAGAAGCCCAAGAGGCAGTAGCGAACGGTGCACAGTTCATTGTTTCCCCAGCGATTGTTCCAGAAGTCATTGATTTTTGTCTGGCAAATGAGGTGCCTATTTTTCCAGGAACAGCTACGCCTGGGGAGATTCAGCGAGCGCTGGCGTATGGCTTACGAGTGGTTAAATTTTTCCCAGCCGATATTTACGGCGGGTTAAAAGCCATTAAAAGTTTAAGCGGTCCGTTTTATGATGTTCAATTTTTACCAACTGGTGGGATTGATGAAACAAACTTTATAGAGTATGTGGAAGCAGAAGAAGTATTAGCAGTGGGCGGCTCCTTTATTTTATCGGAAAAGATGCTTCAAGAAGATGAAGCTTCGGCACGCCAGCATGTTCAATCTTTACTCACGAAAATCAAAGAACGACAAGCAAAATAAAAAGATGGGCTAAGTTTTGTTACTTAGTCCTCTTTTTTTTCTGTCCAAATACTACTGACATTATTTTAGTTTTCATTTTGTAAAAATAGTATAGGAGAAAAGCAATCAGTTATGTATAATTAGTGAAAGAAGGTTGCGTGAAGTAAAAATAAAAAGGAGAGCAAAGGATGTTAAAAAATGTAGAAGTGTTCTGGCAAAACTTTTTAGATAAACATGAATTAGATATGTTGATGCCCGATGTGTGGATGTTTGGTGATGGCTCTTCTGAGATGGGTAATCGTTTGGGTCAATTGGTTGTTTCTGGTCGTAAGACAGCGACATGTTCTTCTTTAGATATTTATAAGATGGAAGAAGAACAACTCCCTAAAGCTGGTCAATACGACATAATTTTAGATGGTCAGTCTCAACCGCTGGCTATTATTCGAACAACCAAAGTTGAAATTATGCCCATGAATAAGGTCTCAGAATCTTTTGCACAAGCGGAAGGTGAAGGAGATTTGACGCTGGATTATTGGTATGAAGAGCATGCGCGGTTCTTTAAAGAAGAACTGGCCCCCTATCAGTTACAATTTTATCCCGACATGCTGTTAGTTTGCCAAAGTTTTGAAGTGGTGGATCTTTATACAGAAAAAGAATAGACAGAGAAGCGGTGACTGACACTATTGAAACGAGCAGTCGCCGCTTTTTTTACTGATTTTTTGAAAAAGTTGCGTATGTTTATATAGACAGGGTGATAGAAAAGAGATGTGTATTTTAAGTGTCGAGGAAAAGATGGTACAATAACCTAAGGAATACTAACAAGGAGTGAATGTTATGAAAGAAGAATTTTCATATGAAATTTTAGAAGAAGTCGCTGTGTTATCTGAGAATGCTCGTGGCTGGCGTAAAGAATTGAATTTAATTAGTTGGAATGGTCGTCCACCAAAATTTGATTTGCGTGAGTGGGCCCCTGATCACGAAAAAATGGGTAAAGGCATCACCTTAACCAACGAAGAATTTGCTGAATTAAGCAAAACAATTAAATCCATGTAAAAGGAGCACCCTGTCAATGAAAAGTATGACTGGATTTGGAAAAAAGACCATTCAAAATGAAAATTATCAATTGGATATCGAAGTCAAAAGTGTTAATCAGCGGTTTTTAGATATTCAATTGCGTATGCCAAAGGAACTGAATGCCTATGAACTGGTGATTCGGCAAGTAATCAAACGCACGTTAAAACGTGGACGTGTGGAAGTCTATGTAAATCTCCAAAAAATCGGCAACAATCAAAAAGAAGTACGCGTGCAGTGGGACTTAATTGATCAATTATTAACTTCGGTAGATCAACATTTAAAGGAAAACTATCCGGAAGCAACGTTTGATGCAGGGAGCACGGTCAACCATTTATTAAAGCAAAATGATTTTGTCGAAATAGTGGAAGCGGAAATCGTTGATCAGACATTTGAACCATTTCTTGTTCAAGCATTTGAAGCAGCCATCACTAGTCTTGACCAAAGCCGTGTGCAAGAAGGAACGCAAATTAAACAAGTCCTGCTTGACTATGTAGCAGTGTTGACCCAATCAATTCAAGAACTGCAAGCATTTGTGGGCGTTTTTGAACAAGAATACCGTCAACGTTTTGAAGCGAAATTAAACGAATGGTTAGGTAGCCAAGTGGATGAAACACGCTTATTAACAGAAATGGCCATTTTATTGGAAAAAGGCGATATTCATGAAGAATTGGATCGTTTGAATATCCATATTGATAAGTTGCATCAGTTGCTTGACGAAACAGAACCAGTGGGCCGAGAACTAGATTTCTTAATTCAAGAAATGAACCGTGAAGTCAATACGATTGGTTCGAAATCAAGTCCAATTGAAATAAAAAATAGTGTCGTTCAAATGAAAACAACCTTAGAAAAGATTCGGGAACAAATTCAAAATGTCGAATAGAGAAAATGGTTTCGTGTTTTTCCAGAAAACGCTATAATATAGAAGTAACGAATAAATGACAGAGGTGAAAGCAATGACTAAATTTTATGATGTAACCTTTCAAGAATTAAGTGGTCGTTCTGTGGTAAAAACAGAAGTCGCTTCAGACAGAGAACCATTTGACGTCTGGCAAGATGCTTGTGCAAGCTATTCTGAAACAGAGTTAAATATCCAAATTAACGAAGACACGTTTGTTACTTTGAATCGTCACTTTGTTGTTCGCATTGACGTGAAAGAAGTTGACGGCCCTGTCGACAAACAAGTTCGTCGTCGCGATGAATTGATGAACGTGGTCAATACGCTTTCTAATATGGGCTTATAAAAAATGCCACCAAGCATTTCACGCTTGGTGGTATTTTTTTTTAATTAGAATAAAAGAAACAAGCCAACGGCGCATAGGAAAGAAAGAACTGCGGCACTTAAAAAGATTGTCCGCATGGATGCAGTTTTACTGCTTTCTTTGCCGTGTTTTTTCTGACGTTCTAAACGTTTTTGAAGCTGACGGGTAATTACTGAGAAAATCAGCCCGAAAAGGACTAAAACACTTGTGGCAATCGATTTGGGAATAAAATGATTCGGTTCTGCAACGGTGGTATCCCCAGAATGTTCGTTTGATTCTTCCGCAGCTTCAGCTGTTGTTTGTTTTGGCTTAACTTCTTGGTAAGCCACTTTAGGCGCTTGAACAGTACTATTTAACAATGTCAAAGGCGTGTCGACTTGCACCTGCCCTGCTACTAATTTAAAAGTAGGCTGACTGCCTTTGGGAACGACACCGTATAAATCGTTAGCCAAAGTGACTTTTTTGTGATCAATGGTTTGTGGTCCTTTGTCTAAAAGTTTTTTGCGTTCGTATGTCGTATAGGCATAGTCCAGCAAAGCATTACCAGCCACATGCCGTTCGTATTCACCATCTTGGTTTTGCCAATTACCAACGCCTAAAATGACTTCAATTAAACGGAAATCTCCTTGTTTGACAGTCGCAATATAGTTAAAGCCGCCTGTTGGACTAGAGCCTGTTTTTAAACCATCCACGCCTTGATAACCATACTTAGCGCCTGGTAAAGAATAATTGTACGCTTCAAACGTTTCCTCGTAAGGCGTGCCGACCATTGTTTTCACCACTGGTTTATTGGTGATTTCTAAAATTTCTGGATAATTTTTCAGAAAATGATAGGTTAGTGAAGCTAAATCTCTAGCTGTAGAGACGTTATCGCCATTTGGGTCAATTCCTTGCATTTGATACAGGCCGTTAAAGGCACTTGCTTGCGCCCCACTGCAGTTGTAATAGGTAGTATTTGTCATCCCTAATTCAGCCGCTTTTTGATTCATTAAATGAACAAAGTCAGTAGGCTGGTTCCCTGAAATTAAGTTTGCCAACATGAGAGTCGCCACATTAGAAGAGGGGACAGCAATCATTTTTAACAGTTCACGGACTGGATAAGCAACACCTAACGTAATTTTGTTATTACTAATGGCATATATTTTAGAAATATCGACATCTTTTTGCGTAGCAGTCACAGTCGTATCCATTGTAAATTTTCCTTGCTCCATTGCTTCAAAGGCCAAGTACATGGTCATCACTTTGGCAATACTGGCAGGATTCCACGCTAAATCTGGTTGCTGCGACCAGAGAATTTCTCCAGAATCAGCATCAACAACGATGGCTGCTTTGGGAATGCCATCCGCTTTCAGAGTCGTCCCCATTTTTTTAGCAATCGCGGTAATATCTTCTTCTGCATGAGTCACAGTAGGTTGGGCAAAAAAGGCCCCACAACTGACAACTAAGCCTAGCAGAAACAATGTAAATGGTTTAATTCGTGCGATGTTTCTCAGTCCTTTCTTATTCACGTTTTTTCATCCTAAAGGAGTCATCACTTCATTTTACTTAAAAAATGGCTGCCTGTATAGGAATTCTAGGTAATTTGTTTAAAAAAAGAACAAGTTATGAAAGCCAAATTAAAGAAGAAATGTTATTTTTTCAGTGAATCTCCAAGAAAGTCTTGAAAATTGCAGAAAAAAAGTGCAAAATAGAACTAATACTGTGAAATTATGTTTTGAAAGGAAGTCGTTATGTCAGAGCGCGGGTTATTAATCGTATTGTCAGGTCCTTCAGGAGTGGGGAAAGGGACTGTAAGAAAGGCTATTTTCGACAGTGAAGAAAATGATTTTCAATATTCAATCTCAATGACCACTCGGAAACAGCGAGAAGGCGAAGTGGATGGAGTAGATTACTATTTCCGTTCAAGAGAAGAATTTGAAGCGATGATTGAAGCTGGAGAAATGTTGGAATATGCGGAATATGTTGGTAACTATTATGGGACACCATTAACGTATGTTAACCAGACGCTAGATGAAGGCAAAGACGTCTTTTTAGAAATCGAAGTCCAAGGGGCTAAACAAGTCAAAGACAAAGTGCCTGATGGCGTATTTATCTTTTTGACACCTCCCGATTTAGCGGAATTAAAATCAAGAATTATTGGCCGCGGAACAGACGAAATGTCTGTGATTGAAGAACGAATGGCTGTGGCCAGAGAAGAAATCGAAATGATGGCGCTGTATGATTATGCGGTAGTGAATGATGAAGTTCCTTTAGCCGTGCAACGAATTAAAGACATTATCGCGAGTGAGCACTTCCGTGTTGACCGTGTAATTGGAAAATATATTAAAATGTTAGAGGAGATGTAGCCTTATGATGTTAAAACCGTCAATTGACTCATTGTTAAAAGAAGTCCCTTCAAAATATTCTTTGGTTATTTTAGCAAGCAAACGTGCGCATGAATTAGATGAAGGTGTTCAACCAACCGTTGAATCCTTTGATTCTGTAAAAAGTGTGGGTCGTGCGTTAGAAGAAATCGAAGCAGGAACAGTGATCAGTGATCCAAATCCTGAAGAAAAACGCGAACGTCTACGCATTGAACGTGAAGAAGGCAAACGCCAACGTGAACAAGAACAAAAAGAATTAGAAAACCGTTTACGTGACGAAAAAAATTAATTGAATGATTGTCAACGAATGGAGAAAGCCGTCTGTCTATTTCAGAGGCTTTCTCTTCGTTTATTCTGAAAGGTGCCAACGAGACACACAAGACAAATCAGTCAATCTTTAGTACAATAGGCAAAGAGAATTTACATAAAAAGGAGGACGCACCATGCAAAAAGTAGCCAAAGTTATTGTGGATGTACCAACGATGCAAACCGATCAACCATTCACTTATTTAGTTCCTGAAAATTTAAATGAGCAATTGGCTGTCGGCATGCGTGTAGAAGTGCCTTTTGGTAACGGTAATCGGCATGTTCAAGGGTTTGTTCTAGCCGTTGAACCAGTGGCTGCAACGGTTCTTGACGAAACCAATGTTCAGTTGAAAGAACTAGTGGCGGTGTTGGATTTAAAACCTGTTTTAAATACAGAAATGTTGGCTTTAGCTGATTATATGAAGGAAAAAACGTTTGCTTTTAAAATCACTTGTTTGCAAACCATGTTGCCTAGCGTAATGCGTGCCGATTACCAAAAATATATTTATTTAACGGATGAGCTTTCTGAAGAATTACAAGATCAGTTATTTTATGGTTTAGAGGAAATTTCGTGGGACCAAGCGCAAGAACGTGGGCTTTTGCCTCAACTAATGGCGTTGCGTAAACAGCAAAAAGTCGATATTCGCTACGAAGTTACGACGAGAAATAAAGTCAAAATGGTCCGCTTCATTCAAGCCGCTAAGGAATTTGAACAATTAGAGGAAATTCGTTTGGGTTTACGCAAGGGAGCTAAGAAGAAAGAGCAACTTCTTTACTATTTACAACGCTTGGGCACTGAAAAAGTCACCGCTGTGAAGGAAATGAAAGAATTAGGTTTCAGTACCGCGCTTTTAAATGAAGCGGCCAAAAACGGCTGGCTAACGTTCATTGAAAAAGAAGCGTATCGTGATCCGTTTGCTAATCAGACGTTTGAAAAAACGACTGCGTTATCTTTGAATGCAGAACAACAGGTGGCTGTGGAAACAATCTTACAATCGGTCCAAGAACAGCAAAGCCAAACCTACTTATTGGAAGGTATTACAGGAAGCGGGAAAACAGAAGTTTATCTACAGGTCATTGCAGAAGTTCTTAACCAAGGCAAAACAGCCATTATGCTTGTCCCTGAAATTTCTTTAACTCCGCAAATGGTGCAACGCTTTAAAAGTCGCTTTGGCGAACATGTTGCTGTAATGCACAGTGGCTTATCGCAAGGTGAAAAATACGACGAGTGGCGGAAGATTGAACGAGGAGAAGCGGAAGTGGTGGTTGGCGCGCGTTCTGCCATTTTTGCGCCAATCGAAAACATCGGTGTGATCATTATTGATGAAGAACACGAGGCAAGTTATAAACAAGAAGAAACCCCCCGCTACCACGCGAGAGATTTAGCGATTTGGCGTTCGGAGTACCATCATTGCCCTGTTGTTTTAGGTAGTGCCACGCCGTCCTTGGAATCACGCGCTCGCGCACAAAAAAATGTTTATCAGCGGTTACGATTAACACAGCGTGCCAATCAAGCGGCAACTTTGCCTACGATTGATGTAGTGGATATGCGGCAAGAAGTAGAAAATGGCAATGTCTCTTCTTTTTCCATGTCGTTGCAAGAAAAACTCCAAGAACGCTTAGAGAAAAACGAACAAAGTGTTCTCCTACTTAATCGCCGTGGATATTCGTCATTTGTGATGTGTCGCGATTGTGGCTATGTGTTGCCGTGTCCGAATTGTGATATTTCCTTAACTTTGCATATGGATAGTAAAACAATGAAATGTCATTATTGTGGACATGAAGAACGGATTCCTTATCGCTGTCCTAACTGTGGCCAAGATAAAATTCGCTACTACGGAACAGGCACACAAAAAGTAGAAGAAGAATTACAAACGTTGTTACCAGACAGTCGTATTCTCCGAATGGATGTTGATACGACCCGTCGCAAAGGTGCGCATGAAAAGATTTTGCGAACATTTGGTGAAGGACAAGCGGATATTTTATTAGGCACACAAATGATTGCCAAAGGACTGGACTTTCCAAATGTGACGTTAGTCGGTGTCTTAAATGCTGATACCGCCTTGAATTTACCCGATTTTCGTTCCAGTGAACGGACCTTCCAATTATTGACACAGGTCAGCGGTCGCGCTGGTCGCGCTGAAAAACCGGGGGAAGTCATCATTCAATCTTTTAACCCCGAGCATTATGCGATACAATTGGCAAAAGCCCAAGATTATGAAGATTTTTATACAAAAGAAATGTATATCCGTCATCGTGGGGATTATCCGCCGTACTATTTTACGGTCCAAATTACGGCTAGCCATCCTGAAGAAAATGAAGCAGCGAAACAAATGTTTCAAATCGCGACGAAATTAAAACAAGGCTTATCGCCGCAAGCTATTTTGTTGGGACCAACGCCCAACGCAATTATGCGTGTCAATAATCGATACTTTTATCAAGTGATTATCAAGTATAAACAAGAACCAATGCTTCAACCATTATTGAAAGAAATTTTAACCGATACACAACGAGCAACGGCTCGTGGCTTAAAGCTTTCCATTGATGCAGAACCCATGAATTTTATTTAAAAAATACAGCTTTGAAAGGAGCACTTATGCGCTATCCAGTTGTGATTCACCCGAACGAACACTTAAAAATGAAGGCTCAACCTGTGACGATTATTACCGATGAAATTGTGCAGTTACTAGAGGATATGTATGAAACAATGCTGGCCCATGATGGGATTGGCTTAGCAGCCCCGCAAATTGGTAAAAATTTGCAAATGGCAGTGATTGAAATCGATGAAGAATCTGGTCGTTTTGAACTAATTAATCCTGTGATTATTGAAAAAAAAGGAACCAGTATTGATGTGGAAGGCTGTTTAAGTATTCCAGAAACATATGGAACCGTTGAACGAGCAGATGAAGTGACTGTCCGTTATTTTGACCGTGAAGGTGAAGAAATGGAAGTTACGGCTTACGGCTATTTAGCTCGAGCTTTTCAACACGAAATTGATCATTTGAATGGCGAGTTATTTATCGACAAAATGATTGAGAAAATTGCACCAGAAGATTTAGAAGCGTATATGGAGGAACATTTTGATGACTAAAATTGTATTTATGGGCACACCAGCCTTTTCGGTTCCGATTTTAGAAAGTTTAATCGAGGCAGGCTATGACGTTCAAGCGGTTGTCACGCAACCAGATCGACCAGTTGGCCGAAAAAAAGTGATTACCCCAACGCCTGTCAAAGAAGCAGCTTTAAAACATAACTTATTAGTCTTACAACCAGAGAAAATTTCAGGTTCTCCTGAAATGGAAAAAGTGATTGACTTAGCACCAGATGTAATTGTGACAGCAGCCTTTGGACAATTTTTACCAGAGAAAATTTTAAAAGCGCCCAAACTAGGTGCGATTAATGTCCATGCCTCACTTTTACCAAAATATCGTGGCGGCGCACCTGTACATTACTCGATTATTGAAGGAGAAAAAGAAACAGGCGTCACGATTATGGAAATGGTGAAAAAAATGGATGCTGGCGCGATTTTATCGCAACGTGCAATTCCGATTACGAAACAAGATGATGTAGGCACCATGTTTGAAAAATTAAGCATTCTAGGAAAAGAACTTTTATTAGAGACGTTACCTAAGCTAATTGCTGGCGAAATTACGCCTATTCCACAAGTGGAAGAAGAGGCTACTTTTTCACCCAATATTACTCGAGAACAAGAACGAATTGACTGGCAAAAAACTGCTGAGGCAATTGATAACCAAGTGCGTGGTATGCGTCCTTGGCCAACAGCGTTCACAACCTATCAAGGGACCAACTGGAAAATTTGGGCAGTGACACCACTGACTGAAACAACAACCAGCGCCCCAGGAACGATTATCCAACGTAGTAAAAAAGCGCTATGGATTGCTTGTGGCGAAGGGACAGTTCTTCAAATTGATCGCCTGCAACCAGCAGGTAAAGGTCAATTAACGATTCAAGAATTTTTAAATGGCGTTGGTCAAAATGTCGCAGAAAAAGATAAGGTGGACTAACAAAAATGGCTGAAAAAATCCCCAAGAAATTAAAACGTTCTGTTCGATACGTTGCTTTAGAAACCATCGAACGTGTGGATAAAGGTGGGGCGTACTCCAATCTTTTACTTAATGAAATGATGACAAAATCAGAACTAAGCGAGAAAGATGGCCGCTTGTTTACAGAACTTGTCTACGGCACAATTAGTCGCAAATTATTGTTGGAATACTACTTAACACCATTTGTTAAGAAACCGCAAAAAGTCGATAATTGGGTGAAAAATTTATTGATTTTATCGTTATATCAATTACTTTATTTAGATAAAGTGCCTGATCATGCAGTCATTAATGAAGCGGTTGAAATTGGCAAACGTCGTGGCAATCCTGGGATTGGTAAATTCGTGAATGGCGTGCTGCGGGCGTTCCAACGAAATGGAGCACCTAGTTTGGCCGCAATTAGCGATCCAGTTGATCGTTTAGCAACGGAAATTAGCATGCCACGTTGGTTAACAGAAAAATTACTTGCCCAATTAGGCGAAGAAGAAACACGGCAGTTGGGTTTGTCATTATTTGAAAAAAGCCATGCGAGTGGCCGAGTAAACACACGGTTTATTTCACGAGAAGAAGCGCTGGAAGAATTACAAGAAACAGGGATTGCCGCGAAGGAAAGTCAACTTTCCCCTTATGGTGTTGTCGCTGAAAAAGGCTACTTAGCTGGCAGTGAACTGTTTATTAACGGTTGTTTAACCATTCAAGATGAAAGCTCTATGCTCGTGGCTCCAGCGATGCAAATTGAACCGCATCATCGTGTATTGGATGCTTGTGCGGCTCCTGGTGGCAAAACGACTCATATCGCAACTTTTTTAGAGGCTGAAGCAGGTGGTCGTGTGACTTCTTTAGATATTCATGCGCACAAAATTAAGCTAATTAATGAAAATGCGCAACGCCTCCATGTGGCGGAAGTCGTCCAAGCAGAAAAGCTTGATGCGCGACAAGTGGCCGAAGAATTTCCCGCAGAAACCTTTGATCGGATTTTAGTTGATGCACCATGTTCAGGCTTAGGGCTAATGCGCCGTAAACCAGACATTAAATACCATAAAACGGCCAATGATTTTCAAAATTTACCTAAAATTCAGTTAGAAATCTTAGAAAGTGTTGCCCCAACACTAAAACAATGGGGTATAATGGTCTATAGCACTTGTACTATTACGCCAGAAGAAAATCAGGAAGTAGTGGCAGCCTTTTTAGCCAAACACCCTGAATTTGAAAAAATTGAAATTGTTGCAAATGAAAACGTCCAAGCAGTAGTAAAAGAGCAAGAACTGGTTCTGTATCCCCATCAATACATGACAGATGGCTTCTTTATTTGCTGTATGCGGAAAGTTAGTTCAAATGAGGTGAAATAATTTGGAAATCAACGTTCAATCAGATGTCGGTCGCAAAAGAAATACGAACCAAGATTATGCCAACGTTTTTGAGAACCAACAACACATAACCTTTGCTGTTTTAGCAGATGGCATGGGTGGTCACCAAGCAGGTGATGTCGCTAGCCAAATGGCAGTCAATAATTTAGGTGAGAGTTGGTCCAATGCGTCTGTCGACTCAGCTGAAAAATCTGCACAGTGGTTAATTCAAGCAATTCAAAAGGAAAATGAAAAAATTTATGAACGCGGACAATCGAAACCAGAGTATTTAGGAATGGGGACAACCGTGGTTGGTGCCATTCTTTTACCGGATTCATTTGTCTTAGCAAATGTGGGGGATAGTCGTGCTTATTTAGTTCGTGACCAACACATGTTACAATTAACAGAAGATCATTCTTTAGTGAATGAACTAGTAAAATCAGGGGAGATTACTCGTGAGATGGCTGCAAATCATCCACGAAAAAATGTCCTAACACGTTCTTTGGGAATGCCTGGCACTGTCGAAGTCGATGTAACCAATCATGAATGGCTGCCTAATGACTATTTACTGTTATGTTCGGACGGTTTAACCAATATGGTTCCTGAGACAAAAATTTTAGAAATTTTAGAGACGTCAGATCCCTTAGAATCCAAATTAAGCCAACTCGTTGCCCAAGCAAATGAAGCGGGTGGTTTAGATAACATTACCGTGTTAGTGATACACTTTGACGAACAGAAGGAGGAAAACCAATGATAGAAATCGGCAAGAAGCTGAATGGTCGATATCACATTATTGGCAGCATCGGAAGCGGCGGCATGGCCAACGTCTATTTAGCACACGATTTAATTTTAGACCGAGACGTTGCAGTAAAAGTCTTGCGCTTTGACTTCCAAAACGATCAAGCCGCCATCCGACGTTTTCAGCGTGAAGCACTAGCCGCAACTGAGCTGGTTCACCCGAATATCGTCAGTGTGTACGATGTAGGCGAAGAAGATGGACTACAATATTTAGTCATGGAATATGTGAAAGGAATGGACTTAAAACGTTACATCCAAACGCATTTCCCAATCCCTTATTCCACAGTTGTGGACATTACGCAACAAATTTTATCTGCTGTCGCAATGGCACATGAACATAGAATTATTCACCGGGATTTAAAACCGCAAAACATTCTGATTGACGAACACGGCACAGTCAAAATTACTGACTTTGGGATTGCGATTGCTTTGTCAGAAACGTCAATTACGCAAACGAACACAATGTTAGGTTCGGTGCATTACTTATCGCCAGAACAAGCGCGCGGAAGCATGGCGACTAACCAATCAGATATTTACGCTGTGGGAATTATTCTCTATGAAATGTTAACGGGGAATGTACCGTTTGATGGTGAATCAGCCGTAACGATTGCCTTAAAACATTTTCAAGAAGAAATTCCTTCTGTCAAAATGTTTGATCCAGGGATTCCTCAATCATTGGAAAATGTGGTTCGTCACGCAACCGCAAAAGACCCAAGCGATCGCTACAAAACAGCGAATGAGATGGCAGAAGACTTATACACGTCCTTGTCAGCCAGTCGTTTAAACGAACCTGCGTGGGAACCAACGGCTTTATTAGGAGAAACGAAAGTATTAACTCCGATTCCCGAAGACATCGCTGAACCGGAAGAGACAACGCCTGTCGAAGTTCCAGAAGATATCGCAGATGACATTTTAGCTGAACAACCACCGAAGAAAAACCGCAAAAAATTGTGGATTGGCTTAGCAATTGCGGCATTAATTGCTTTAGCAATAGGTGGCTTAGCCTTTGCAATGTCGGGCGGTAAAGACGTTGAAGTTCCTGATGTTACAAATGAAACGAAAGCGGCCGCTTCACAAGCGCTACAAAGTGCCGGGCTGAAAGTCGATAGTGAAACCAAAAAAATTCCCGACGATAAGATTGAAGAAGGCAAGGTGGTCAAAACAGACCCCGAAGCAAAATCATCTGTGAAAAAAGGCCGATCTGTTACTTTATATATCAGCTCTGGAACAGAAAAAATTGAGATGGCCGATTATACAAAGGAATCGTATGAATCTGCTGTCGAAGCCTTGAAAAAACTAGGGTTTTCAGAAGACCAAATTACAACGAAAAAAGAATACAGTGATTCTGTGTCTACAGATAACATTATTAAACAAAAACCAGCTGCAGGTAAAAAAGTTGATCCGAAAAAAGACAACGTCACTTTAACGGTCAGTGAAGGACCAGAAGCGGTTACTTTGCCTAGTTACGCCGGTTATTCTTACACAAATGCAGTAAATGCACTGGCACAATTAGGTATTTCTGAATCTCAAATTACGCGTGTCGACCAAGCAAGCGATACGGTAGAACCAGGTTTAGTCATTACGCAAGACCCCGCACCAGGGGGCACCGTAGTACCTAAAAATGGTCAAGTGACATTATATGTAAGTAAAGGTAGCGACAAAGTGACACTTTCTGATTATAGCGGAATTTCTTATGATAATGCGGTAAGTCGCTTAATTGCTTTAGGTATCCCAGAATCTCAAATAAAACGAGTGGACGAAGAAAGCGACAAAGTTGAAAAAGATACCGTGATTAGTCAAGAACCAGCTTCTGGTACCGCTGTTGATCCGAAAAATGACACGATTACTTTACATGTCAGCAAAGACAGCGACTCAGTAACTGTTCCCGATATTTCAGGTTATTCGCCAAAAGCTGCAGAAGACAGCATCAATAACGCTGGCCTTAAAATCAATGAACAAGGATTATCTGGCTCTGGCGATGGCCAAGTCGTTGAACGAACTAGCCCATCCGCTGGCAGCAAAGTCAAAAAAGGCGACGCTGTTACAGTTTATTATTCAAAAGCAAATGATTCAAAAAGCACCACTAGTGAAAGTAGTACGAGTAATTAAGACAAGAGGTTGGGACAGGAGTGTTTAGCTTCAAGAAATAAGAAGAAATTTCCGAAAGATGCTTTTCGTCTTTCGAGGAATTTCGGCTTATTTCTGAAGAAGCTGCTCCTGTCCCGCCGTTTATCTTAAGATTTAAGTCTAGGAAGGTAAGTCATTTCGACTTATGTCCTAGGCTCTTTTTTAATTAATAGAATCGAGAGGCTCCCTTGATTTCTCTGCCACTATCCTGTATATTCGAAAGTAGTTAGGAGTGGTTTATCTGAAAGGTCAAATCAGAAAAGCGTTAAGCGGTTTTTATTATGTATACGCAGATGGAGAAACATATCAAACAAGAGCGCGAGGGAATTTTCGTAATCGAAAAATTACGCCACTCGTGGGAGATGAAGTACTTTTTGAAAGCGATAATTTAACAGATGGTTATGTGTTGGAAATTTTACCAAGACGAAATGAATTAGTGCGCCCGCCTGTTGCAAATGTGGATCTAGGCGTGGTTGTCATGAGTATGGTTTCGCCAAATTTTTCGTTTAATTTGTTGGATCGTTTCTTAGTCAGCTTAGAGTATAAGGATATAGAACCAGTTATTTATTTAACGAAAGTTGATCTATTAGATGAGCCGCAACGTCAAGAAGTCACTGAAATTAAACAGATTTATGAAGCGTTAGGTTATGCGGTAATCGCTTCGGAAGACGTAGAAGCCACCAAAGAATTAGAACGCTTTTTCCCAGAACGGTTGACTGTTTTTATGGGACAATCAGGCGCTGGAAAATCAACATTGTTGAATCAAATTTCACCAGAATTACAACTAGCAACTGCGGAAATTTCCCAATCTTTAGGACGGGGCAAACATACGACCCGTCACGTGGAGTTGATTCCGTTATACGACGGTTTGGTTGCTGATACACCAGGATTTAGTGCCATCGATTTCTTGGAGATGGAAGCAGTGGAATTACCAAAGCAATTTCCTGAATTTGTTGCCGCAGCCTCTCACTGTAAGTTTCGTGAATGTATGCACCACAAAGAACCTGGCTGTGAAGTGAAACGCCAAGTGGAAGCGGGAACCATTGCGACGAGTCGTTACGAAAATTATTTACAGTTTTTAATGGAAATCGAGAATCGACGACCTGTTTATAAGAAAAAATCATAGCAAATATAAAGGGAGCGAGCCAAATGAAACTAGCACCATCCATTTTAAGTGCCGATTTTGCCAATTTAGAAAGAGATATCCGTTTAGTAGAAGAATTAGGAGCAGATTATATTCATGTTGATGTCATGGACGGTCAATTTGTGCCCAACATTACCTTAGGACCGAATATCGTTTCAGCGATTCGTCCAGTGACAAAACTACCATTGGATGTTCATTTGATGATTGTACAACCTGAAAATTATATCAATGCTTTTGCGGAAGCTGGTGCGGATATTATTACTGTCCATCAAGAAGCAACACCCCATATTCATCGTGCCTTACAAATGATTAAAAATGCGGGTGTGAAAGCTGGCGTAACCATCAATCCTGGGACACCACTTTCGATGATTGAAAATGTATTAGACTTAGCAGACCAAGTCTTGGTAATGACTGTCAATCCAGGCTTTGGCGGACAATCATTTATTGAAAACTCACTAGAAAAAATTGCTCAATTAAAAGAATGGAAAGAAACAAAAGGATACACCTATGAAATTGAAGTCGATGGCGGGATTGTTCCTGAAACTGCCGCACGCTGCAAAGAAGCTGGTGCGGAAGTGTTTGTTGCAGGCTCCTACATTTATAATGCTGAAAATCCTCAAGAACGAATCGATGCACTGAGAGCAGTGCTAGACAAATGAGTCGTGTCTTACTGGTAGCTGGGGGTAATCCAAGTGATTGGCCAACCATTGAACCAGCTACGTATGATTATTTCGTAGGTATTGATCGCGGCTGTCTCCATTTATTAGAGGCCGATTTACCGTTACAATTAGCGGTGGGCGATTTTGATTCATTATCACGAGAAGAATACCATTTTGTCCAAGAAACTGCCGAAACACTCATTCAAGCACCTGCTGAAAAAGATGATACAGATACACAATTAGCGCTGCAAGAAGCTTTACAACGATTTCCACAAGCAGAGATGACGATTATCGGTGCGACAGGGGGCAGAATTGACCACCTGTTAGCCAATCTTTGGTTACCCTTTGAACCACGATTTCAAGGCGTACTTCGCCAAATCCGTCTATGCGATCGTCAAAATAGCATCCAGTATTACGCCCCTGGTTCGTATATCGTACCGAAAGAGCCAGATAAAGAATATCTGGCCTACTGCTGTTTGACGCCTGTAGAAAACTTGACGCTACGACGCAGTAAATATTTATTAACCAATCAAGATGTTCCTTACCCAACATCGTATGCAAGTAATGAATTTATCGAAGAAGCCGCTGCTTTTTCCTTCGATGCAGGGATGATTGCAGTTATTCAAAGTAAAGACAAGTAAAAAGAGGTTGGACCTTCAGCACTTTGCTGAAGGTCCAACCTCTTTTTTTTTGCAATAAAAAAAGCCGAACAACGAACGTCCAGCTTTGCTTATTTAAGTTTATTAAACACGTTCGATTTTACCAGATTTCAAAGCACGAGTTGACACCCAAACTTTTTTAGGTTTACCATCGATTAATACGCGAACTTTTTGTAAGTTAGGTTTCACAGTGCGTTTTGTTGAGTTCATCGCATGTGAACGGTTATTACCACTTGAAGTCTTACGACCAGTGAAGTAACATACTTTTGCCATTTTAAGTTTCCTCCTTTGCCTTGATCTTGGAGCGATAATATTCAGCTCATACTAACTTAATTTATCATATTAGGCACTGATTTGCAAGAAGATTTTTAGTTGATAGTGATAAAATTAGCTTTTCAACAAACCACAAGTCTAGAACAAAGTTGACAGGAAATTACTAATTAGATTAGAATTTAATTAGAAACGTGAAAGGAGAACTGGAATGATTGAAATAATTATTTGTGAAAAACAAAAAAGGCGCAGAGAATGGCTGGAGAAATGGATTCCTCGTTTGATACTGATAGAAAAGTTTGAAATGAAAATCGTCTTATCTGTTAATGAGGGCTCCGAAGTCATTACTTATATTCAAAAAAATCCTCTAAAACCGAGGCTGATTTTTTGGGGAATTGAAGAGAATGAAGATGTACATAGTTTAGAAGCAGCGATAGCAGTTAGAAAATTGGATGATGGTTTCAGTAAATTAGTATTTTTAGCAAGTAATCCTTGTTTTCTAAGGAAATCCTATGATTATAAGCTAGAGGCAATGGATTTTATTACAGAAACGGAAAAAGAACGATTGAAAAAAAGGGTGCATGAGTGCATAAGAGTCGCAAATCAACGTTTTAAACAAATAAATTTATTCAGAGGAACAGTTCAGTTAATAGAAAAACATCAAATAAGAACTGTCGATTTATCAGAAATATTATATTTAGAATCTTCTGATATTCCGCATAAAATAGTTATTCATCGAGCAACTGAGTATTTTGAAATTTATGGAACCTTAAGGGACTTTGAAAAAGAGTTTGAAATCCTATGTAGATGTCATCAATCTTTTCTGGTTAATTTAAACCATATAAAACAAGTATCAATAAAAGACCGATTAGTTAGAATGAGCAACGAGGATATTTGCTTAGTCTCGGTACGAGGAATGAAACAATTAAAACTAAAATTAATAGAACGGAATATAAAATACAAGTAGGCTTTTTTAGTAGTCGTTTAAGAAAAAACGGGTATTTTATTTAAGAATTATGCTAAGTTTATTCTAAGAGCTGATAGTAATTAGGAGGAAAGTCTATGAAAAGAAAACAACTTAAAATAATTGTTGCGATGTTCTTATTGGTAGGTTTGAGCTTGTTTTATTCTGGAAGAAAGGTAGAAGCTGCTTCAATGGCTACTACAGTGAAGAGCTCAATGGTCTATAATTATAATTTGGCTGGAAATATTTTTCGTATTGATAACTATTGGCGAACAATTTATTATAATCAATATTGTTATCGCAGTGGTCAAGGCACATATTGGGGTTCGAACGGAATCTATAAAACGAAAACAACTGCTTATTATTACAGCTACAGGTAGTGATAGGAAAAAATCAGCTCTCAGGATACAGGATTTTTTAAGCTATTCTGTATCCGCTTACATAACATTTTGGTGGAGGCTAATAAAATGATTGAACTTGATAACATAAGCAAGCGTTACGGAAATAACGAGGTTTTAAAAAATGTGACACTATCTATTGATAAGGGGAAACTGATATCATTTGTGGGGCCAAATGGTGCTGGGAAAAGTACCTTACTGAAAATAATTGCAGGGATGGCCCCCGTGGATGAAGGAACTGTTCATTTGGCTGGGACCAAAGTCAGCAATACCTTCGATGTCGTAGGCAAAGTTAGTTTCTTTTTGAATGATACAATTTTAGTGGATGGATTAAGTGGAGAAGAACATCTTTTATTATTAAATGAAAAGCAATTACAAAAAGCGTATGAATTACTTGCTTATTATGCTGTACCAGAGATATTAAAGAAAAAAGTGGGTAACTATTCTTTAGGAATGCGTCAGCTCTTGCTGATTGTTTTAGCAGTGAGTTTGGATACGCCAATTATTATCTTCGATGAAGTGATGAATGGCTTAGATCCAATAAATAGAAGAAAAACGATTCAATTAATGAAAAAGTTGAAAAAAACTAAACTTGTTTTAGTGTCCTCCCATCAATTATATGATGTCCGTGATATATCGGACAGGATTGCCTTTGTTTATGACAAGAAAGTAGAAATTTATAGCAACAAATCAGAATTAGATTTGAATCAATTATATGAAAACTTGATAGAGGGGGGAGCCCATGAAATTTGAATTGTTGAAAAGTTTGAAAAATAAAAAAAATAGCATCCTTGCAATTGTTTTTTTCTTATTATGTACCTTGCAATTATTTTCGGCAATGAGAATGGTGGGAACATTTGCAATAAATAGTGAAAATAGCATAAAAGAAAATATTACTATTCTATCAGAAGAGATAAAAACTGCTAAAAATGATGAGCAACAAGCTTCGATTGATCATAAGACAAAACAATTTATTCAAGAATATATTGCATCGACAGAAAAAATGCTAAATCTTTTAGAAAAACAGTTAGATAGTTTGGCAACAAAAAATTACAAAACATATTGGAATTTGGAAAGTAAGAAGAAGGATATCCTTTTGAATTCACAATCTGTGCAAGGGCAAGATTCTTTACAAGAAAGAATTCGTTTGGAAAATGATCAGCTTTTAATTACAGAATTAAATAAAAGAAAACTGGACTTTGAAATGGACCTTGGATTGCCGATTAGAGCTTTTCCTTTTTTAATCGGGTTATGTCAGTTTCTCTCATCGGTCTTAGTTATTATTTTATTTATCGTTTTAATGGGTGACAGCCTTTCACGAGATTTTGAAAATAAAAGTTTTTATCTCTATGCTCCCGTGTTGCAAGGTTTTAAACAACTGATTTTAAAAAAGAATCTCAGTAATACGTTCCTAAGTTTTGCTCTTTTACTGGGGAGTGCAGGACTTGTTTTTCTAGTTGCTGGAATTCTCAACGGTTTCAATACAGGGGATTATCCACTGATTATCGGTAATGAACAATTAGGCTATTCTACGATAACTGTCTGGGAATTAATATTTCGCTTTATTCCTTACTATTTAGTGGTTATTTTTTTTCTGAGTTCTTTCCTAACAATGATTAGTGCTCTCGTCAAAAAATCGCTAGCATCAATAGGAATTGTAATTATTTCCTATTTTGGTTATACATTAGTGGCACAAAGCGAACTACTTACTAATGTGAAAAAATTTATTCCTTACAGCTATATCGATATATTTAAAGTTGTTACATTACAAGAATTACAGATGCCACAGAACGTCTATTTAGTTGGTTTTATTATATTAGGCGCCTGTGCGATGGCATTTAATTATTTGTCAGCTGTTTTTTTAAATAACGTAAAGATTTTTGAAACGATGTAATAAATTCCTAGGCTTACTTAATTTACAGTTGAAACAAAATCAGCAGACAAGATTCAATGAACCAAGTCGAATCTTGTCTTTTTCTGCATTGACAATGCACGACAAACGTTGTAAATTGTACAAATGTTGGTAATTATGAGGAAGGGTCTATAATATCTGACGAACTTCCTTTTAATTAAAGGCTGGATATGATAAAATGTTATGGAAGAAAATAGGGCGAATGTGCTCTTATAAGGAGGCTTTCATCAATGGCTGTAAAAATTCAAACACCCGCAGGTACCATTGAGATTACCAATGATGTGATCGCTACAGTAGTTGGCGGAGCTGCGACAGATATTTACGGAATTGTCGGAATGGCAAGCAAAAATCAAATTAAAGATAACTTAAACGATATTTTACGTCGTGAGAATTACTCACGTGGTGTCGTTGTTCGTCAAGAAGACAACGGAATCGCAGTGGATGTCTACACGATTGTTAGTTATGGTACAAAAATTTCTGAAGTTTCTCGTAACGTCCAAGAAAAAGTAAAATATAATCTTGAAACATTATTAGGTGTCACTGCGAATTCAGTTAACGTTTTTGTTCAAGGAGTTCGTGTATTACCGGATTAGAGGTAGTGTACTGTCAACGATGCAATTGCACAAGAAAGTCGTGTGTTGCCGTTAGCGGTAAATCTGAAGGAGGATTTTTTAGGTGAATGTAACAGAAATCAGCGCAGGTCAGTTCCAGGAAATGGTCCAGGCAGGTGCGACTCGTCTGCACACAAATGCAGAATATGTCAACTCATTAAACGTTTTCCCTGTACCCGATGGTGATACAGGAACAAATATGAACTTATCAATGACCAGTGGTGCAAAGGCAGTGGCCGATTCTCGCTCTGAAAAAGTAGGAGAATTAGCAGGTGCGTTATCCAAAGGGTTATTAATGGGTGCTCGTGGAAATTCTGGGGTTATTTTATCTCAATTATTCCGCGGCTTCTCAAAACAAATTCCTGAGGTTACAACATTAAACGCCAAAGACTTGGCCGCTGCATTTACACATGGTGTAGAAACAGCGTATAAAGCAGTGATGAAACCCGTTGAAGGAACAATCTTAACTGTTTCTCGTGAAGCGGCGCGTTCTGGTGAACGTAAAGCGAAAGAAACAGATGACTGTATCGAAGTTATGACAGCTGTTGTAGCAGGTGCTAAACGTGCCTTAGCGAAAACACCTGATTTATTACCTGTCCTAAAAGAAGTCGGCGTTGTAGATAGTGGGGGTCAAGGACTACTATTTATCTATGAAGGATTTTTAGAAGCGCTTAGTGGTGAATTTTTACCAACTGAAACGTATGAACCAAGTCCTGCCGAAATGGACGAAATGGTTAATGCTGAACATCACCGTGGTGTTAGTGGCCACGTTGCGACAGAAGACATTAAATTTGGCTATTGTACAGAAATTATGGTTCGTATCGGCGAAGGCCCAACCGTGGACAGCGCTTTTGATTATGAAACATTCAGAAACTACTTAAATGAACTAGGCGATTCTCTATTAGTCGTTAACGATGACGAAATTATCAAAGTTCACGTACACACTGAGCATCCAGGTGAAGTGATGAACTACGGCCAAAAATTTGGTTCGTTAGTAAAAATAAAAGTAGACAATATGCGTTTACAACATGAAACGTTAGTTGAACGCGATGCTCAGCAAGAAGCGTTGACTGAAAAAGTTCGCGTACCGTTTGCTGTGATTGCTATTGCAGCCGGTGAAGGCGTTCAAGAATTATTCCGAAGTTTAGGTGCAAGCTACATTATTAGTGGTGGCCAAACAATGAACCCAAGTACGGAAGATATTTTAAAAGCAGTCAAAGAAGTGAATGCAGAGCAAGTCATTATTTTACCAAACAACAAAAACATCTTTATGGCGGCTGATCAAGCAGCAGAAGTTGCCGATGTACCAGTAGCGGTTGTTCCATCTAAAACCATTTCTCAAGGAATGACAGCAATGTTAGCTTTCAATGATCAACAATCATTAGAAGAAAACAAAGCAAGTATGACGGAAATGTTAGACAGCGTTGTGAGTGGTCAAGTAACCACAGCTGTTCGTGACACAACCATTGATGACGTTGAAATTAAAAAAGATGACTTCTTAGGAATGATTGATGGTAAAATCGTCGTTTCTGAAGCAGATCGTTTTAATGCATCATTAGACACGTTGAACCGCATGATTGATGAAGACACTGAAATCGTGACAATTATTGTCGGCGAAGATGGCTCGGTTGAAGAAGCTGAAAAGCTAATCGCTATTTTAGTTTCTGAAAACGATGAACTAGAAACAGAACTTCATGAAGGTGGACAACCTGTATATCCATACTTATTCTCAGCAGAATAGGTTTTCGTGATGAAAAAATAAAAACGAATAGGCTGGTTCATTAGTTAGGGCTAATGAACCAGCCTATTTAATGAATGATCCATTTTTTTGCGTATATTAATGAGGAGGGGATTTTATGGACATCACAGATTTAGTCAGCGTATTGCCCGGTGTTGGCCCAAAACGTGCTGAAAATTTACAAGAACTGGGGATTGCTACAATTGAAGACTTATTGACGTATTATCCCTTCCGCTACGATGATATCCAAGAAAAGGATTTAAGTGAGATTCAGGATCAGGAAAAAGTTACGCTAAAAGGGCTAGTGGTTTCGGAAGCAGTCGTTAGTCGGTACGGTTATAAGAAGAGCCGGTTAACGTTTCGAATGATGCAAGAACATGCGGTCATTAATGTTTCCTTCTTCAATCAACCTTTTTTAAAAGACAAAGTAGTTCTTTCCGAAGAAATTGCTGTTTATGGCAAATGGGATGCCAAGAGAAAATCATTAAATGGCATGAAAATCTTAGCTTCTAAAGGAGACAATGAAGATTTCGCCCCCATTTATCATGTGAATAAAAAAGTCCGCCAAAGCACGTTGGTTCAGTTAATCCGCACTGCTTTTGAAGAGTATGGTTCACTGGTTGAAGAGATTTTACCGAATGATTTATTAGAAAAGTACCGCTTGATGCCTAGAAAAGAAGCAATGTGGGCGATGCATTTTCCCAGTAATCCAGAAGAAAGCCATCAAGCTAAACGACGAGTAGTCTTTGAAGAGTTTTTCCTTTTCCAACTTAAAATGCAAGGATTGAAGAAACAAGAAAAAGCGGAAAAAAATGGTTTAGCTATTCAATATGACGTGGATCGCTTAAAAACGTTCACCCAAGGACTGCCGTTTGAATTGACAGGCGCCCAAAAAAAAGTGACCAATGAAATTTGTCGAGACTTGCGAAGTCCGAAGCATATGCAACGATTGCTTCAAGGTGACGTGGGGAGTGGGAAAACGGTAGTGGCTGCGATTGCGCTATACGCCACCATGACCGCTGGCTTTCAAGGGGCGTTAATGGTTCCGACTGAAATTTTAGCGCAGCAACACATGGAAAGCTTACAGCAGTTGTTTGATCCATTAGAAGTGCGAACGGCCTTATTAACAGGTTCCACCAAAACGAAAGAACGTCGTCTAATTCTCGAAGAACTGGCCAATGGCGAGATTGACATTGTGGTAGGGACCCATGCTTTGATACAACAAGATGTCAGTTTTCATCAATTAGGTTTGGTAATCACCGATGAGCAACATCGTTTTGGTGTGAATCAGAGAAAAATATTAAGAGAAAAAGGCTTAAAACCAGATGTTCTATTTATGACGGCCACTCCGATTCCTCGAACGCTGGCCATTACAGCCTATGGCGAAATGGATGTATCAATCATTGATGAAATGCCAGCTGGACGGATTCCAATCGAAACACGTTGGATTCGGCCGCCGCAGTTAGATACTGTTTTAGAATGGATGGAAAAAGAGCTGGCTCGAGGACATCAAGCCTATATTATTTGTCCCTTGATTGAAGAATCAGAAGCCTTAGATGTGAAAAACGCAACAGAAATTTTTGAACATATGCAAAGCTTTTATTCCCCAAGATATCAAGTGGGATTACTACATGGTAAAATGAAAAACCAAGAAAAAGATGACATTATGCAGGAGTTCAAAGACAATCAGCTGCAATTATTGGTTTCTACCACCGTTATTGAAGTTGGCGTGAATGTACCAAATGCCACAGTGATGTTAATTATGGATGCGGACCGGTTTGGGTTAGCACAATTACATCAGTTACGGGGACGTGTGGGGCGTGGCTCCAGTGCATCTTATTGTATTTTAGTGGCCAATCCGAAAAATGAAATGGGCGTTGAGCGTATGAAAATCATGACAGAAACCACCAATGGTTTTGTCTTGAGTGAGCGTGATTTGGAACTTCGCGGACCTGGGGAAGTGTTCGGTGCACGGCAATCAGGGGTGCCTCAATTTGCGGTAGGAGATATCGTGACGGACTTTAACATTTTAGAAGTTGCGCGCCAAGAAGCAAGTGCCCTATGGAAAGTGAAAGAGTGGTGGCAATATCCTGCTTATCAAGGCTTAGCCAATCGAGTGAAACCCCAAGATGAGGAAGCCCAATTTTTCGATTAGAAGAGGTAATTTTTGAAGCCAGAAAGTAAAAGCCAATACGTATTTCTTTGAAAAAAATATGTTATACTTGTTAGGAAACAAAAAAGTAGGAGGGAATCACTCATGAAAATTGCTGTAGATGCAATGGGTGGAGATAACGCCCCACAAGCAATTGTTGAAGGGGTTATGCTAGCCAAACAAGACTTCCCAGACATTGAATTTCAATTATATGGAAAAGAAGCCGAAATAAAAAAATACATCACCGATGAAAAAAACATTACGATTATTCATACCGATGAAAAAATTGCTAGTGACGATGAGCCAGTGAAGGCAATCCGTCGTAAGAAAACTGCTTCCATGGTTTTAGCAGCGCAAGCAGTTAAAAATGGGGAAGCCGATGCGATTTTTTCTGCAGGCAACACCGGAGCGCTATTAGCAGCGGGTCTTTTCATTGTCGGCCGCATCAAAAATGTGGAACGTCCCGGTTTGATGTCAACTTTACCTGTCATGGGAGAACCAGACAAAGGGTTTGACATGTTAGATTTAGGAGCCAATGCAGACAATAAACCAGAACATTTGGTTCAGTATGCCGTTTTAGGTTCATTCTATGCTGAAAAAGTTCGGAACGTTCAGAATCCTCGTGTCGGTCTATTAAATAACGGAACTGAGGAAACAAAGGGCAGTGAATTAACGAAAAAAGCCTTCGAATTGTTAGCAGCAGATGAAACGATTAATTTTGTCGGAAACGTTGAAGCACGAGAATTATTAAATGGCGTAGCTGACGTGGTGGTGACAGATGGCTTCACAGGGAATGCCGTTTTAAAATCTATCGAAGGCACAGCTATGAACATGATGAGCTTGCTGAAAACAGCGATTCTTTCTGAAGGTGTCAAAGGAAAAATGGGCGCCTTATTATTAAAGAATGCGTTGCGTGGCATGAAAGACGAAATGGACTACTCAAAACATGGGGGAGCGGTTTTATTTGGCTTAAAAGCGCCAGTCATTAAAACGCATGGGGCCACGGGTCCTGATGCCGTCCGCTACACCATTCGTCAAATTCATACAATGTTAGAAACCCAAGTTGTCCCACAATTAGTGGAATATTATGAAGGCAAAGCAGAGTAATTTGCAATTGTCTTGACATCAGTTTGTTACTCAAATGAAAAAAAGATGGACAAATACCCAAATTGTGAGTACAATGTATCTTAGCGTTTTAGTAAAAGAAAGAACCTTTTTTCAAAAGCAGTGGAGGTGAATACAGTTGACTCGTGAAGAAGTACTTCAAAAAGTAGCGAAGATTATCTCAAACCACTTTGATATTGAAGCGGATCAAGTAACAGATCAATTAAACATTAAAGATGATTTGAACGCTGACTCAATTAGCGTAATGGAGTTTGTTTTAGAACTTGAAGATGAATTTGGAACAGAGATTTCAGATGAAGATGCAGAAAAAATTGAAACAGTTGGTGCCGCTGTAGATTATATTGTGAGTAATTCATAAAAAATAATAAGACAAAGTCGATTAACATTCCTGTTAATCGACTTTTTTTGCGTACATAATGGTTATTTTATTAAGCAATAAGGCTATTTTTACACATATTTTTGTAAAAAAAATCATACATGTAAAAAAATAACTGCGAAAAAAGTTATTTTATCTTGCTTTTTATGGAATAATTCTATAAAATTATGAAAAAACAATGAGCTGTAAATTAACATTGATAAAAATTAGAAAGTGCTATCATTAAATATTAGTTAATTTATATAATGTTTTTGAAAGGACGTAAGGGGTGCGTATGGATGCAAGGAAATGAACAATTATTAGAGGTTTCAGGATTAGAAACAGCATTTAGAATCAAAGATGATTATTATAATGCCGTCGATGATGTTTCATTTGAATTGAAGAAAAATGAGATTCTGGCAATCGTCGGAGAATCTGGTTGTGGAAAAAGTACCTTAGCAACAACGATTATGGGCTTACATGATCCCAATCATACCAAAATTACTGGGGAAATTTTATACAACAATTTAAACTTAACTACGTTTAATGAAACATTGTACAACAAAGTCAGAGGAAACGATATTGGGATGATTTTCCAAGATCCGTTGTCTGCACTGAATCCGCTCATGCGAATTGAAGACCAAATTAAAGAAAGTCTCACGTATCATACCAAAATGACTGCACAACAAAAACAAGCACGGGCCATTGAACTGTTAGATCAAGTGGGGATTCCCAACCCAGAGCGTGTCGGGAAACAGTATCCTCATGAATTGTCTGGCGGCATGCGCCAACGGGTGATTATTGCCATTGCAATCGCGTGTAAACCACCGATTTTAATTGCAGATGAACCAACAACGGCCTTAGACGTTACCATTCAGGCACAAATTCTCGATTTGTTAAAAGATTTACAAGAAGAAACGGGAAGCGGCATTATTTTAATTACCCATGACTTAGGTGTAGTTGCGGAAATGGCTGATCGTGTAGCGGTTATGTATGCGGGTCAGTTTGTAGAAGTAGCCACTGCTGAAGAATTGTTTAGTCATCCGAAACATCCATATACACGTTCCTTACTTCAGTCCATTCCCCAAGAGAATTCCGATGAAGAAGAACTTCATGTGATTGAAGGGATTGTTCCTTCGTTAACCAAATTACCTAGAAAAGGTTGTCGGTTTGCCCCACGAATTCCTTGGATTGATGCATCGGAACATGAAGAAAATCCAACATTACATGAAGTTGCACCGAATCATTATGTTCGTTGTACATGTTATAAACATTTTCATTTTAGAGACGGGGAAGGGGAAGCGTAATGACAGAAATTATTCAAATTAAAGATTTAAAAGTTCATTATCCAATTCGCAGCGGCTTCTTCAATCGAATCACTGATCATGTTTTGGCGGTTGATGGTGTGGATTTCATGATTGAACAAGGTAAAACGTATGGGTTAGTTGGTGAATCGGGTTCTGGAAAATCAACGACAGGAAAAGCAATTATTGGTTTAGAAAAAATTACAAATGGTGAAATTATTTATCAAGGACAAGATGTAACCAAGCCGCGAAGTCGAAAAGCGATCGGATACAACAAAGATGTCCAAATGATTTTCCAAGATTCGATGTCAAGTTTAAACCCTAAAAAACGAGTACTAGATATTATCGCCGAACCAATTCGAAATTTTGAACGGTTAAGTGACCAAGAAGAAAAGAAAAAAGTCAAAAGTTTGTTGGACATTGTGGGGATGCCAGAAGATGCGTTGTACAAATATCCTCATGAATTTTCTGGTGGGCAACGCCAACGTTTAGGCGTCGCCCGAGCGGTGGCTACCAGCCCCAAATTAATTATTGCAGATGAACCTGTTTCAGCACTGGACTTATCTGTGCAAGCACAGGTATTGAATTTTATGAAAAACATTCAACAGGAATATGGGTTAAGTTACTTATTTATTTCCCATGATTTGGGCGTAGTTAAACATATGTGTGACAACATTGCCATTATGTACAAAGGCCGTTTTGTAGAAATCGGTACACGCCAAGATATTTACACTAATCCACAACACATTTATACCAAACGCTTACTTTCAGCAATTCCTAAAATTGACGTAGCGAACCGAGAAGCTCACAAAGAAGAACGAAGAAGAGTTGAGCAAGAGTATCGGGAAAATCATAAAGACTATTATGATGAAAATGGGCGGGTTTATAACTTACATTCGATTAGTCCAACCCACCAAGTAGCGTTAAAAAATGGAGGTGCTGAATAATGTGGAAAACAATTTTACGCCGTTTGTTATTGATGATTCCGCAAGTGATTATTTTAAGTGTCTTGATTTTCCTGTTGGCTAAAATGATGCCAGGTGATCCGTTTACAGGATTGATTAATCCGAACCAAGACCCGAAAGTGATTGAAGCCATGCGCGAAGCTGCCGGGTTAAATGATCCTTGGTACGAACAATATTTCCGTTGGATTGGCAATGCCTTACATGGAGATTTTGGTCATAGTTTTATCTTTAAATTACCTGTGTCCACGCTCATTGCTGGTCGGGTGGGGAATACGATTGCATTGGCCGCTGTGTCAGTTATAATCACGTATTTAATCGCCATTCCTTTCGGTTTAATTGCTGGCCGTTACCAAAATTCATGGTTTGACAAAATGGTGGTTATCTACAACTTCTTCAGTTTTGCCGTACCATTATTCATCTTTGCCTTGATTATGCTCTTTATTTTTGGGTATCGCTTAGACTGGTTCCCAACGAGTGGAACCGTGACTGTTGGTTTGGCTGAGGGAACGTGGCCGTATTATTTAGATAAACTGAAGCATTTAATTTTACCAGGGGTCACTCAAGCGTTGCTAGGGACAGCGGTCACTATTCAATATTTGCGCAGTGAAGTGATTGATGTTAAAAACATGGACTTTGTTCGTACTGCTCGTTCAAAAGGAGTGCCAACGAATAAAATTTTTAATCGACACATTTTTAGAAATGCAGCATTACCAATTGCCTCTCAATTAGGTTATGAAATTACTGCTTTGATTGCCGGATCAGTCGTTATTGAAAAGATTTTTGCTTTCCCAGGAATTGGAAAATTATTTATTGATAGTATCATTCAACGTGACTATTCCGTTATTACCGCTCTCGTGTTGATTTTGGGATTGGCAACCCTTATCGGAACCTTAATTTCTGATATTGTAATGAGTATTGTTGATCCAAGAATTCGAATTCAGTAGAAAAAACACGAAGAAAGGGTGATAAAAATGGAATTGACAGAAGAAAAAAGAGAAGAAGTCTTACAAGAAAGTATTCCACCAATGGGCTTTCGGATGATTGCGCGAGAATTCGTCAAAGAAAAAATGGCGATGTTTTCTTTAATCCTTTTGGTCATTATCTTATTAGCCGTTTTTATCGGTTCGTTAGTGTTAGACCAAAGTGCCGTTATGCATGTAAGTATTTTAGATAAATATGCGGAACCAGGTACCGTTACAATGAATGGCACCAAGTTCATTTTAGGTGCCGATGAAGGGGGTCGTGATGTTTTAGGACAATTGATTATCGGGGCTAGAAACTCGATTTTAATCGGTTTTGCCATTACGATTATTACGTCTATTATCGGGGTCGGTTTAGGGATTATTTCCGGTTATTATGGAGGCATGATTGATAATATTTTGATGCGTATCGTGGATTTTATTATGATTTTGCCAATTATGTTAATTATTATTGTGTTCGTTTCCGTGATTCCTAAATATAGTATCTGGTCCTTTATTTGGATTATGTGTGCGTTTTATTGGGTTGGAAAAGCGCGGTTGTTCCGCAGTAAAACGTTATCTGAAGGGCGCCGAGATTACGTTAGTGCCTCTAAGACAATGGGAACAAGCGATTTTAAAATTATGTTTCGAGAAATTATGCCGAATTTAAGTTCATTAATTATTACGAACTTAACGATTAATTTCGCGGCCAATATCGGGATCGAAACAACGTTAACTTTCTTAGGCTTCGGGTTACCACAAAGTGTCCCAAGTTTAGGAACCTTAATTGGCTACGCCAGCAGTGGAGATGTATTAGTCAATAAACAATGGGTTTGGTTACCTGCATCAATTCTAATTTTAGTCTTGATGTTAAGTATAAACTATGTTGGACAAGCATTTAAGCGCTCAGCAGATGCACGACAACGATTAGGCTAATTAGCCAAAAAATGAGGGAGGAAAAGAGATGAACAAGAAACGGATTTTAGGTGCAATCACGTTAGCTTCTGTGTTAGTATTCGGGTTAGCTGCATGTGGTGGCGGCAATAAAGGCGGGGGCAATAAAGCAACGGAAACAGAAGACATTTCAAAAATGCCAATCGCTGTTAAAAATGATAAAAAAGCAATTGATGGCGGGACATTAGATGTCGCTGTAGTTATGGATACACAATTCCAAGGACTTTTCCAGCAAGAATTTTATCAAGACAACTATGATGCACAATACATGCTTCCAACGGTACAGCCATTATTTAACAATGATGCAGACTTTAAGATTGTCGATGGGGGTCCTGCGGATCTGAAATTAGATGAAGATGCCAATACAGCAACCATTAAATTACGTGACAATTTGAAATGGTCTGACGGTAAAGATGTGACGGCAGATGACGTGATTTTCTCTTATGAAGTCATTGGTCATAAAGACTATACAGGGATTCGTTATGATGATAACTTTACGAATATTGTTGGCATGGAAGACTACCATGATGGTAAATCGCCAACCATTTCTGGCATAGAAAAAGTCAATGATAAAGAAGTTAAAATCACTTATAAAGAAGTTCACCCAGGAATGCAACAATTAGGTGGCGGTGTTTGGGGTTCAGTTTTACCAAAACATGCCTTTGAAGGAATTGCTGTTAAAGACATGGAATCAAGCGATGCAGTTCGTAAAAACCCTGTAACTATTGGACCATACTACATGAGTAATATTGTGACAGGTGAATCTGTTGAATACCTACCAAATGAGTATTACTACGGTGGCAAACCAAAATTAGATAAATTAGTGTTCAAATCTGTGCCTTCTGCGAGCATTGTAGAAGCGATGAAAGCGAAACAATACGATATTGCATTATCAATGCCAACAGATACGTATCCAACATACAAAGATACTGAAGGGTATCAAATCTTAGGACGTCCCGAACAAGCCTACACGTATATTGGCTTTAAAATGGGCACGTTTGACAAAGAAACAAATACAGTGAAATACAATCCAAAAGCTAAAATGGCAGATAAAAGCTTACGTCAAGCCATGGGCTATGCAATTGACAATGATGCAGTCGGCCAAAAATTCTACAACGGCTTACGAACAGGGGCAACAACGTTAATCCCACCAGTCTTCAAGAGCTTGCATGATAGCGAAGCGAAAGGCTATACGCTTGATTTAGACAAAGCGAAAAAATTATTAGACGATGCTGGTTATAAAGACGTAGACGGCGATGGCATTCGCGAAGACAAAGAAGGCAAACCACTAGAAATCAAGTTTGCTTCAATGTCAGGCGGCGAAACTGCACAACCACTTGCTGATTACTATGTCCAACAATGGAAAGAAATTGGCTTAAACGTAACGTATACAACAGGACGCTTAATTGATTTCCAAGCATTCTATGATAAATTGAAAAATGATGACCCAGAAGTAGATATCTATCAAGGCGCGTGGGGCACAGGTTCAGATCCTTCACCAACCGGCTTATATGGTCCAAACTCAGCCTTTAACTATACACGTTTTGAGTCAGAAGAAAATACTAAATTACTTGATGCGATTGATTCAAAAGCATCATTTGATGAAGAAAAACGTAAAAAAGCCTTCTACGATTGGCAAGAGTATGCCATTGATGAAGCGTTTGTAATCCCAACGCTTTACAGAAATGAAGTCTTGCCTGTCAACGACCGTGTAGTTGACTTTACTTGGGCAGTTGATACGAAAGATAATCCATGGGCAACAGTGGGTGTCACTGCGGAAAAACGTTAAACAACGTTCCGCTGATTTAATAGAGATAGAACGAGGTCGGGACAGAAGTGTTTAACTCCGAGAAATAAGGAGGAGTTGCTTCTGTTCCCGCCGTTTATCAGTTTTTGAGCGTGGCGCAAAAATCCAAAGTGATTTTTGTCCCACGCTCTTTCTATCTCTTACGTAAACAAACGCTTTTATCTCAATCATAGCTCTATTTATTTATTTTTTTCTAAAAAATAATGAGAACACAGTGAATAACAGGCTTTTTCTGAATAGAACCATTTAAAAAAAGTGAAAAAAAAAGTATAATGAAACAAGGTGTAAATAAATGTAAAGGAATGTGGAGAATGGACAATCAGTTAACAACAGAGTTAAAAGAACGTTACGGCATTGTTTTCCATGATGTCAATCTATTAGAGCAAGCTTTTACTCATTCATCCTATGTGAATGAGCATCGCTATTTAAAATTATCCGATAATGAACGTCTTGAATTTTTAGGAGATGCAGTTTTAGAATTAATTGTTTCACAATATTTGTATTTAAAATTCCCAGAACTTCCAGAAGGAAAATTAACGAAGATGCGCGCAGCCATCGTTCGGGAAGATAGTTTAGCCAAATTTGCGAAAGAATGTCACTTCGACAACTACATTTTATTAGGTAAAGGAGAAGAAGCATCGGGCGGACGAACACGTGCATCATTATTATGTGACTTATTTGAAGCCTTCTTAGGTGCCCTCTACTTAGACCAAAAAGTTGGCGCAGCCAAGAAATTTATTGAAGACGTTATTTTTCCGAAAATTGATGCCGGTGCTTTTTCACATGAGATGGATCACAAAACACAATTACAAGAAGTTTTACAACGCAAAGGCGATGTTTCAATTGAATATCGCTTAATTAAAGAAGAAGGCCCTGCTCATGACCGCACCTTTTTCACTGAAGTTTACATGAATGGTGAACTCATTGGGTTAGGCCAAGGAAAATCGAAGAAGTTAGCTGAACAGGATGCCGCTGAGCGGGCACTGAAAAGTATTCCTCAGTAAGGCTGGAAGGAGCAATATTCGTGTATTTAAAACGAATTGAAATTACAGGATTTAAATCATTTGCAGATAAAACCATTATTGAATTTGAAGATGATGTGACAGCAGTGGTTGGTCCGAATGGAAGTGGGAAAAGTAATATCACGGAAGCCGTTCGCTGGGTATTAGGTGAACAATCTGCGAAAAACCTTCGCGGTGGCAAAATGAACGACATTATCTTTGCCGGTTCGGAAGGTCGTAAGCCGCTAAATATTGCGGAAGTTACCGTGACGTTAGACAACAGCGACCATTATTTAGCATTGGATTATAGTGAGATTAGTGTCACCCGTCGTTTAAAACGAACGGGCGAAAGTGACTTTTTTATTAATAAACAAGCGTGCCGTTTAAAAGATATTCAAGATTTATTTATGGATTCAGGGTTAGGCAAAGAATCTTTTTCAATTATTTCGCAAGGGAAAGTTGAAGCGATTTTTAATAGTAAACCTGAAGACCGTCGAGGGATTTTTGAAGAAGCAGCGGGCGTTTTAAAATACAAACAACGAAAGAAAAAGGCTGAACAAAAGCTTTTCGAAACCGAGGACAACTTAAGCCGTGTCCAAGATATCATTTACGAATTGGAAGACCAATTAGTTCCTCTAGCCGCCCAAGCAGATGCGGCTAAAAAGTATTTAGCTTTGAAAGAAGAACTTACCGAAATTGATGTCAATTTAACTGTGACCGAAATTCAAGAAGCAAAAGCTATTTGGGAAACGAAAACGCAAGAATTAACAGCCATTGAAGAAAAGTTAGCTGGCGCAAGTAAGCAAGTCCATGACTTAGAAGGCAAATTGGTACGTTTACGAAGCAAGCGCAATCGTTTAGATGAACAAATTGAAACGGAACAACAACAATTATTACAAGTGACAGAAGCGTTGAAACAAGCAGAAGGACAAAAAAATGTTTTAATTGAACGTTCCAAACACACCTCCCAAACGGCAAGCGAATACGAAGAGACATTGGCAGAAACGGCCGAAAAAATTGTTCGTTATCGAGAAGAATTGCAGACGCTGGAAACAGCAATCGCAGAAAAAACGGCACAACGTCAGACGTTAAAAGAAGCATTGGCTTTGGCAACGAAAGATGTGGAAAAATATAGTAAGTCTTCTAAAGAATTGATGGAAGAATTGCGCAGTCAGTATGTGGAAGTCATGCAAGAACAAGCCAATACAGCCAATGACTTAAAATATTTAGAACGACAATATCAACAAGAAACAGCTAAAAATCAACAATCGCTAGCAAAACACGAAGCGCTAGAAGAACAGATGGTTGAAGCTCTTGCAATGAAAGAAACGCTAGAAAAAGAGCAAAAAGTTGCAAAACAAGGCTTACAAGAACAGCTGGAAGAATACACTGCGTTGAAAGCAACGCTTGAAGCCAAACGTGAACGATTAGCACAGCGTCAAAATGATATGTACCAAGCGATGAATCAAGTGCAACAAGCGAAGGCACGCCAAAAAAGTTTGCAAGAAATTCAAGAAAATTACGCTGGCTTCTATCAAGGCGTGAAAGCTGTATTGCGTCACAAAAACCAATTAACTGGGATTGTTGGCGCAGTGGCTGAGTTAATTGAAGTGCCTAAAGAATATACGTTGGCGATTGAAACGGCCCTAGGTGGTGCGGCGCAACATATTGTTGTGGAAAATGAGAAAGATGGTCGAGCAGGCATTACCTTCTTAAAACAACAACACAGTGGCCGGGCAACCTTTTTACCATTGACTACCATTAAGCCGCGCTCTGTATCGGCGATGGTTCAGAATCGTTTGGCTGGTGCACCGGGCTTCGTGGGGATTGCCAGTGAATTAGTTCGTTATCCAGAACAAGTACAAACCGTTATTCAAAATCTCTTAGGCGTCACGATTTTAGCGGCAGATTTAACGAGTGCCAACCAGTTAGCAAAATTAGTCAATTACCAATATCGTGTTGTCTCATTGGAAGGCGATGTGATGAATCCTGGCGGTTCGATGACTGGGGGAGCCAATAAACGTGGCAACCAAGGAAGCCTATTTTCACAAGCGCAAGAACTTCAAACAATTACTGAACAAATGACTCAATTAGAAACACAACTAAGAAGTGTAGAACAAGAAGTCCAAGCGCTCTCGCAAGAAGTGAAAACAGCCACGGAACGTGCAGAAATGTTGCGCTCTGCTGGTGAACAAAATCGTTTAAAACAACAAGAAATTGATAATAAATTAGCCAATCAAACAGAAACGATTACTCGTTTAACAAAAGAAAAACGCTTGTTTGAATATGAATCACGAGAATTACATCAATTCTTAACCGAATATCAAACGAAAAAAGCCACATTGACAGAGCAACAAGCAAGCTTAACAGCAACGAAAGAACGTTTAGATGCTGAAATGAAACAAGTGGAACAAGAAGCTAGCCAAATGGAAACCTTTAAAGCCCAAGCGCAAGAACGCTTGACGACAGTTCAAGCAGAACAAGCAGTAGCGGCGGAACAATGTGCCCATTTTGCTCGTCAAAAGCAAGACAAACAAGAACAATTGGACGAATTGTTGATTCGAGAAACGGCCATCCGTCAACAGCTACAACAATTAAGTAGCCATTCTAGCGATCACCAGTTAACCGAAGAAGGCTTAGCGGCACAAGTCGCTCAATTAGCGGAGAAACAAACAGCGTTGCAAACGTCTTTACAAACGGCACGTAGTCAACGACAAGCGTTGCAAGAAGAAGTAGACGAGTTAGATACAAAATTAGCGGAAGAAAACAAACGCCAACAACAGTATTTAGCAGATAAAACACAAATTGAAGTCCTAAAAAATCGTGCAGAAATGCAATTAGATAGCTCATTAAGTTACTTACAGGAAGAATACAGCTTAACCTTTGAAGCTGCCTATGAAGCGTATTTCCCAATCGATGATTTGGCGCAAGCGCAACAAACAGTGAAACGCCTAAAACAAGAAATTGAGCGGTTAGGACCTGTTAACTTAAGTGCCATCGAGCAATTTGAACAAGTCGATGAACGCCATCAATTTTTAGTCAGTCAACGTGATGATTTATTAAATGCGAAAGAACAATTATTTGAAACCATGGATGAAATGGACCAAGAAGTGAAAGAACGGTTTAAAGAAGTCTTTGAAGCAATTCGTGGCCAGTTCAAAGTGGTATTTCCTAATATGTTTGGTGGCGGACGGGCAGAACTGGTGCTAACCAATCCAGAGGATCTCTTGAATACAGGGATTGAGATTGAGGCGCAACCAACAGGGAAAAAATTACAACATTTAAGCTTGTTGTCTGGAGGCGAACGGGCATTAACGGCGATTGCGTTACTCTTTTCAATTATTCGTGTTCGACCCGTTCCGTTCTGTATTTTAGATGAAGTAGAAGCAGCTTTAGATGAAGCCAACGTTGCTCGTTTTGGCCATTATTTAAGCGAATTTGAAGATGGTACACAGTTTATTGTGGTGACACATCGTAAAGGGACAATGGAAGCCGCAGATGTTTTATATGGCGTGACTATGCAAGAATCTGGGGTTTCAAAAATCGTTTCAGTTCGCTTGGAAGAGGTCAAAGAAGGTGGCGCAATTGAAAAAAGCAATTAGCCAGAAGCAAGGAGGAGCGAACGTTTGATAAAATTAGTTGCTATTGATTTAGATGGAACATTATTAAATAGCCAAAAAGAGATTTCTTTACGGAATAAACAAGCACTGATGGCTGCGAAACAAGCAGGCGTGAAAGTTGTTATCTGCACAGGTCGACCTTTGGCAGCTATTGGTCCTTACTTAGAAGAATTAGGTTTACAAGAGGAAGGCGATTATAGCATTACTTTTAACGGCGGGTTGGTTCAAAAAAATGATACAGGGGCCATTATTGAGAAAACATTGATGCCCTTGGAAGAGATTCATGAGCTGTACCAATTAGCAACCACACTCAACATGCCGTTTGATGTCTTATCCGATGAGGTCGTGATGCAACTGCCTTCTGCACCTAATTATCCTTCAATTTATAGTTCTCTAAACAAATTATTAACCTTTGAGTCCTACAAATTAGAAGAGTTAACCCCAAATCGAATTTATAACAAAGTTGTTGTTGCGATTGATGAAGCGTATTTAAATGAACGCATCAAGGAAATTCCGGCCTCCTTTTATGAGCGCTTTGAAATTATTAAAACGCGAAATAACTTATTAGAATTTATGCCAAAAGGGATTACGAAAGCCTATGGTATTTCCTTGTTAGCCAAAGATTTAGGAATCCGTGCGGAAGAAATCATGACCCTAGGGGACGAAGAAAATGATTTACCGATGATTGAATACGCTGGCTTAGGTGTCGCCATGGCAAATGCGATTCCATTAGTTAAAGAAGCCGCAGATGTCGTTACAGACACGAATGACCAAGATGGCGTTGCCAAAGCGGTCGAAAAATATATTTTAACGCCGTTGGAAGGAGGCCAATAAGAATGGGATTTTTTGATAAAATTAAAAAAGCTTTTTCCGCTGAAAAAAAGGAAGAAGAAAAACAAGAGATTGTTGAAGAAACAGTAGACGAAACACCAAGTGATGAATCAGCGCCTGCTGAATCAAAAGAAACCGCAGCAGAAGAGGCGCAAACAACACCAGAAACGGCAGCGGAAGAAGTCGCAGAAACAGCCGATTTAACAGATAACGCTGAAATGGAAAAATTAGCTGGCGTAGAAGAAGCATTAGAAGAAGAGCCAGAAGAAATCTTGACAGAGGAAACACAAGAAGTTGTTGTGGAAGCGCCTGAGGAAGAAAGTAGTGTCGTAACTCCTTTGGCAGAACCAACAGACACGCAGGTTTCAGAAGAAATTGAAGAGTCAAAAGAAGAGCAGGTCCAAGAAAAATATGAAAAAGGCTTGGAAAAAACGCGTAAAACATTTGGTCAACGGTTGAACGAATTGTTTGCTAATTTCCGAAGCGTTGATGAAGATTTCTTTGAAGAATTAGAAGAAACGTTAATTGGTGCAGATGTAGGCTTTGATACATCCTTAAAAATTACAGAAGCCTTACGACAAGAAGTGAAACTGCGAAACGTGAAAAAACCAGCTCAAGTTCAAAATACCATCATTGAAAAAATGGTTGATTTGTATGAAGAAGCAGGAATTAATGAAAATAACGCGATTAACTTACAGCCAAATGGCTTAACCGTGATTTTATTTGTTGGTGTTAATGGAGTTGGTAAAACAACCAGCATTGGTAAATTAGCCCATCAATACAAGTTGGAAGGAAAGAAAGTTTTAATGGCCGCTGCCGATACGTTCCGAGCGGGCGCCATCGACCAATTAGTTGTTTGGGGCGAACGGGCTGGCGTTGAAGTTGTACGTGGAAATGCTGGCGGCGACCCAGCAGCGGTCGTTTTCGATGCAGTGGAACGTGCCAAAGCAGAACAGGCCGATGTTTTGCTAGTGGATACAGCAGGTCGTTTACAAAATAAAGTCAACTTAATGAAGGAATTAGAAAAAATTAAACGAGTCATTCAACGAGAAATTCCAGATGCGCCTCACGAAGTTCTCTTAGTCGTGGACGCAACTACTGGGCAAAATGCGATGACACAAGCCAAACAGTTCAAAGAAACAACCGATGTCACTGGCTTAGTTTTAACCAAACTAGACGGAACAGCCAAAGGAGGTATTGTCATTGCTATTCGGAATGAATTACACTTGCCAGTGAAATTAGTTGGTCTAGGTGAAGGAATTAACGATTTAGAACCATTTAATGCCAACGATTTCGCAATGGGCTTATTTAAAGGCTTATTAAAAGATGTTTAGTTGTAGAAAATAACAGGTTTGGGAAGAACGTGGGACAGGAGTATTTAGCTTCAAGAATGAAGAAGCTACTCCTGTCCCGCCGTTTATTTTAGGATTAGGACGGATGTTCTAAGTTCTTCCTAAATCGTTTCTGAAAAAATGAAGGAGTGAGGGAGAAGATGACAGAACAAATGTGGATTGAGAAGTTAGGATTAGAAGCGCATCCTGAGGGCGGTTATTTTAAACAAACCAATAAAAGTGAACAATTGATTCCGACCAAACGAGGCGAACGGGCGTTGCATACAGCGATTTTGTTTCTATTGAATACAGAAAGTCCGTCACATTTTCATCGTTTAAAAGCGGATGAATTATGGTTTTTTCACGATGGTCAGCCATTAACCGTTCACTGTATTTTTCCTGATGGAACGTATCAAGCTGTTCAGTTAGGGAAAGACTTAGTTCAAGGACAACAGCTTTCGTTCTCAGTTCCTGCCGGCACAATCTTTGGCTCTACAGTAGCGACAGGATTTGCGTTAGTCAGTTGTGTGGTTACACCAGGCTTTGAGTTTGAAGATTTCGAGTTATTTACTCAAGCGGAATTGTTAAACGATTATCCACAACATAGTGAAATCATTCAGCACTTGGCTTATCGAGAATTACTTTAAGAAAACGTTTTAGTAACATTTCTTTTATGAATATGCTAGTATAAATCAAACAAGCTTGTTGATTTTGTCGCAACGCACAGTTAGCTGCCATAGATGATTAAAAGAAAGGGATGAATCACATGGGCACAATGGTTTTTGTTAACTTCCCAGTAGCGGATGTCCAACGTTCTACAGCATTTTATGAAAAACTTGGATTCAAAAAGAACGAGGAATTTTCAACAGAGGAAGCTAGTTCGATGATGTGGGATGATCAATTTTGGATTATGTTGTTGAACCATGACTTTTATGGAAAATTTATCCAAGAAAAGCAAATTATTGATGCGCAAACAACCAGTGGGGCATTAATTTCCTTTAGTTTAGAGAGTGTCGAAGCCGTAAAACAGTTTGGCGAAACCGCCAAAGCTAACGGAGGCAACTGCTACCGAGTTGATATGGGAATACCAGAAGAGCAAATGTATGGCTTAGAAGTGCAAGATTTGGATGGCAATAGCTTAGAACCTGTCTGGATGAAGATGTAAAAAGAGCCGCAAAATCTCTACAGATTTTGCGGCTCTTTTCCTACAAAAAACTATTGTAAATTATTGGCATTAGTTGCTTCAACGCCATAAGAATCAGCTACTTTTTTCAAGCTAAATCCTTTTCCGTAGACTTCACTCGCACTCATTGAAATCAAAAAGGCTTCTTCATCAATCTCAAGAATGGCTTCTTTTAAGCGGGGAAAATCTTTTTCACGAATGACGGTCATTAAGAGCATGCCTTTCGCGTTTCGATAACCGCCTTCGATTGGCACCAAGGTCACACCTTTATCTAGTTCACGTAATAAGCGTTCTTGAATAGCGACATATTTTGGTGAAATAATCATCACATTCTTCGAGCGAACCAGACCAACTTGAATCATGTCAACGACACGACCAATTGTAAATAAACAAATTAAAGAGAATAACACAATATCTGCATTAAAAGCATACATTGCTGATAAAATGACTAAACCATCGACGAATAAAATAGCAATACCTAAGGAAACTTTGAAGTATTTATTGACAATTTGTGAAATGATTGCTGTGCCACCAGTTGAGGCATTGCCACGGAAAACCAAGCCTAGGCCAGCACCTGTAATAATACCGCCAAATAATGCTGCTAGAAAAATATTATGTGTTAAAACAGGCATCCCCGAAGTAATTCCTACAAAAAATGGATAAATAAGACTACCATAAATGGTTTTGACACCGACCTCTTTCCCAAGAAGTAAGAAACAAAGCACTAAAAGAGGAATATTGATGGCGTAAAGAACAATGGCGGGACTAATCCCGAAAACATAATTAATAACAATACTAATGCCATTGGCTCCGCCTGCGACAAGTTTATTTGGCAATAAGACCGCATTGATTGAAATGGCCAAAATGAATGCACCGACTGTTACATAGGCGGTGTCTTTTAAACGTTGGGCTGTAAAAAATTTATTCATGAAATACCTCCAATTATTTATTAGTTTAGTGAATGATGACATAAAAAAAGACAGAACATGAGAGACAAGCCTAATCGACTTATGTCCCACACTCTAAATCTTCAACTAATCAACTGAACACTTTTTCCTTATACTAACATGAAATACGACAAGAAAACATAGTGAACAAACAATTTTTTGGAAAAGCCCTCAATTTATTGAAGGCAAAAAAGTCAAAAAGCGGCCAGCCCAAATAGCTTCATGATGTTGGATAATTTGTGCCGCGGTTAAATGTCCATTATCCAAGGTGGAAGTGGTTTTCGGTGTCATCAAACACGTATAGCCTAAACCATGAGCCATCCGAATTGTAGTGTCCACACAAAACTCGGTTTGGACACCAGCGATTTCTAACGTTTGAATGTCGTGTTCCGTCAATAAATCATTTAAATTTGTTTGGTAAAAGGCATTCGCATGTGTTTTGCGGATGAAAAAATCTGTGGGCTGTGCATCCAGCTTTTCAAAAAGTTGCCAAGAGTCTGAGCCAAAAGGTAATTCGATTTCTTCATGTTGAACAAAAATAATGGGCGCATGGTGTTGGCGGTAGACAGCAATACGCTGATTGACTTTATCCAACACTGCTGGCAGACGGTACAATTGCTGCGACGGACTTTCGATGCCTTTTTGAAAGTCAATTAAAAGTAATGCACGATTTTTCATGAGCAATCCCCACTTTCTATAAACTAGTTGTTTTCAGTATAACGGAAAAAGGCGCTCTCTAAAAGTGTCTCGAAAATTCCCAAGCGAACGTTCAAAAAAACAGCATATTTACTCGTTTTCCTATATAATAGTAAGAGAAACAGATAGTTTGTAGAAAGAAAGGCGACAAGATGAATTATAGAGAATTAATGCAAAAGAAAAATGTTCGTCCTTACGTATTGATGGCTCGTTTTGGTTTAGAAAAAGAAAACCAACGTAGTACACGAGAAGGGCTTTTAGCGACAACTGATCATCCCACGGTTTTTGGTAACCGTTCTTATCATCCATATATTCAAACAGATTTTAGTGAAACACAATTAGAACTAATCACGCCTGTAGCAAATAGCGGCACAGAAATGCTTCGTTTTTTAGATGCCATTCACGATGTGGCTCGTCGTTCGATTCCAGAAGATGAAATGCTGTGGCCATTAAGTATGCCGCCACGATTACCAACAAAAGATGAAGAGATTAAAATCGCTAAATTAGATCAATATGATGCGGTGTTATATCGTCGTTATTTGGCAAAAGAGTATGGCAAACGAAAACAAATGGTCAGCGGAATTCATTTTAATTTTGAATATGACCAAGCCCTGATTCAGCAATTATATGATGAACAATCCGAAGTGACAGATTGCAAACAATTTAAAACGAAAGTGTACATGAAAGTTGCCCGTAACTTTTTACGTTATCGTTGGTTAATTACGTATCTTTTTGGGGCTTCGCCAGTTAGTGAAGACGGCTACTTTAGGGTCTATGACGACCAACCGCAAGAACCTATTCGCAGTATTCGGAATAGTACGTATGGCTACAGAAATCATGACAATGTGAAAGTATCGTATGCCTCATTGGAACGCTATTTAGAAGATATTCATCGCATGGTGGAAAATGGTTTACTTTCTGAAGAAAAAGAATTTTATGCGCCTGTGCGCTTACGTGGTGGGAAACAAATGTCTGATCTGCCTAAAACAGGTATTCGCTATATCGAGTTGCGTAATTTAGACTTAAATCCTTTTTCGCGTTTAGGCATTGTGGAAGATACTGTGGATTTCTTACATTATTTTATGTTGTATTTATTGTGGACAGATGAAAAAGAAGAAGCGGATGAATGGGTAAAAACTGGCGATATTTTTAATGAACAAGTGGCTCTTGGTCATCCTCATGAAACGATTAAGTTAATTGCAGAAGGCGATCGGATTTTTTCAGAAATGATTGATATGTTAGATGCTCTAGGCATTCGTAAAGGCAAAGAAGTTGTCGGTAAGTATTATCAACAACTGCGGAATCCACAAGACACCGTTTCTGGCAAAATGTGGACGATTATTCAAGAAAACTCCAACAGTGAACTGGGAAATATTTTTGGAAACCAATATCAAAGTATGGCCTTTGAACGCCCTTATCAATTAGCTGGTTTCCGTGAGATGGAATTATCCACACAAATTTTCTTATTTGATGCGATTCAAAAAGGTTTGGAAATCGAAATTTTAGATGAACAAGAGCAATTTTTGAAACTGCAACATGGCGAGCACATTGAATACGTCAAAAATGCCAACATGACTAGCAAAGATAACTACGTGGTACCATTGATTATGGAAAACAAAACCGTGACAAAGAAAATTTTGTCTGCAGCAGGGTTCCATGTGCCTGGCGGTGAAGAATTTTCATCTTTTATTGAGGCACAAGAAGCACATTTACGCTACGCCAATAAAGCGTTTGTCGTGAAACCAAAATCAACGAATTACGGTTTAGGAATTACCATTTTTAAAGAAGGCGCTTCGTTGGAAGACTTTACGGAAGCGTTACGGATTGCTTTTAAAGAGGACACAGCGGTTTTAATTGAAGAGTTTTTACCTGGAACAGAATATCGGTTCTTTGTGTTAGATAATGATGTAAAAGCCATCATGTTGCGCGTGCCAGCCAATGTTACCGGAGATGGCAAACACACTGTAGAAGAATTGGTGGCCGCTAAAAATAGTGATCCATTGCGGGGGACCAATCACCGTGCACCACTAGAGTTAATCCAGTTAAATGATTTAGAAAAACTAATGTTGAAAGAACAAGGTTTAACTATCTATTCTGTGCCAGAAAAAGAGCAAATCGTGTACTTGCGAGAAAATTCTAATGTTAGCACGGGCGGGGATTCGATTGATATGACCGATGTCATTGATGATAGTTATAAACAAATCGCCATTGAGGCCGTAGCTGCTTTAGGAGCCAAAATTTGTGGCATTGATTTAATCATTCCTGACAAAGACGTAAAAGGCACACGTGATAGCTTAACGTACGGGATTATCGAAGCAAACTTTAATCCAGCCATGCACATGCATGTGTATCCTTACGCTGGAAAAGGACGCCGTTTAACAATGGACGTTTTAAAACTTTTATACCCAGAAGTGGTTCAATAAAAAAAGAATATCGCCAAAAAATTCATAATAGATTTTTTGGCGGTATTCTTTATAAAAACGTTTTCTTGGTGAACCCAATAGGTTATACTAAAACTATTACCAATGAAAGTTGTATGACGGTGGCTCTGAGTTAGAGAGGCAGGTGATGCCTAGGTGTATCCGATGCACTTTAACGAAAGGAGCATTTTTTGTCAATCGAAGCGGCATTGGAATTGATGATTAGTTTTGCAATCCTTGTTGTGTTACTGATTTTCGGTATCCTTGAAGCAACGAAAAACAATAAAAAATAACCGTTCACAAGCTTCGTAGGCCGAACGGTTAAGATTCAAAACTTAACTCAGTAAGCCACCAGTTCTTATAACTGGTGTTGGTATAAAAGGAGAGGTATGTAGTAGCATATCTCTCTTTTCATTTTCATAATAGCATAATTCTATTTAAAATGGAAGCGCTCATAACTTATATCATTTTATAGAAAATTCCTATAAAAACGTTTTCTTAGTGAACCCAATAGGTTATACTAAAGCTATTACCAATGAAAGTTGTATGACGGTGGCTCTGAGTTAGAGAGGCAGGTGATGCCTATGTGTATCCGATGCACTTTAACGAAAGGAGCATTTTTTTTGTCAATCGAAGCGACATTGGAATTGATGATTAGTTTTGCAACCCTTGTTGCGTTACTGATTTTCGGTATCCTTGAAGCAACGAAAAACAATAAAAAATAACCGTTCATAAGCTTAGACGGCTGAACGGTTAAATAGTAACAAAAATTTAACTCAGTAAGCCACCAGTTCTTATAACTGGCGCTGGTATAAAGGAGAGGTATGTACCCGCATACCTCTCTTTTTCATCTTTATAATAGCACAATTCTATTATAAATGGAAGCGCTCATAACTTATGTTTAAACAATCCAATGACTCATAACTTTTCTTGAGCTTTTTATGAGTGAAATAGTTTTTGCCAGAAGCCTTTTTTAGCTTTTGGCTCTTCTTTTGGCGTTTCGGTTGCTTGAGGATATTTTTCTGTAACGTCAATCACAGGTTCATCGACTGCATGTTTTTCAGCTAACAGTAAGCCGAGAGAGTCAGGGTTGTTCTCCACAAAATTGTTAACAATCTTAAAGGTTGCGCCATGCTGATTTAATAATTTAATATAGGTACTTTGCAGGTCAGAAGAGATTTCGCCGTTTAAAAGTACTGTAACTTCAGGATGCTTCGCTAATTCTTCTAATAAATGTTGTTGGTTCTGTGCATCTTTCATTTCAGCGACGGTCATGGAGAGACGGCAGCGTTCACGAAATGTGCCCATGTATTTGTGTTGTTCTTCAGGATTGACGAGGGGCGTACCGTACATTCCTTTATCCAGACGTTGTTGTAAGTCATCATTCGCCATTCAGTAACACTCCTTTCCTAACGTTTCCCTCCATTATAGCATATCTTAGATAAGTCGTTGGTCAGTCGGCTTGAGAAGAAGTTTTTAAGAAAGGAAAAAAAGTGGTTGCATTTGTGATGGTTTTCTCATACACTGTAATTAAGAATGAGAATCATTCTCAATTAAATAAAAATGGAGTTTTCTCATGAAAAAGATTGGTTTGTTTGTTCTACTATTACTTTTCAGCTTATTGTCATTAGTGATAGGGGTGAAGGACATTGCACTTTCTCAGTTGTTTCAATTAGATGCGCAGCAACAATTTGTTTTATTTACCACCCGTGTTCCCCGCACGTTGAGTTTAATCATTGCTGGTAGTACGATGAGTATTTCTGGATTGATTATGCAGCAACTCACACAAAATAAATTTGTCGCTCCTAGTGTCGCTGGAACAACCGATAGTGCAAGGTTGGGTATTTTAGTTGCAATGTTATTTTTCCCAACAGCTCCGTTTCTCTATCGAACGGCAATTGCTTTTATTTTTGCGCTAAGCGGGACCTTATTATTCTTAGCGCTCATTCGATTATTACCAAGTAAGAATCAAGTAATGGTCCCTTTGGTGGGCGTGATGTTTGGTAACATTCTAGGCTCAATTGCCACATTTTTTGCCTATCAATACCAATTGGTTCAAAATATGTCTGCTTGGTTACAAGGAAATTTTTCCACAGTTATGAAAGGGAATTATGAATGGTTATTTTTAATGATTCCTTTGTGGTTTGTTATTTATTTATTTGCTTATCATTTCACTGTCGTTGGTATGGGTGAAGCATTTGCAAATAGTCTTGGCGTCCATTACCAGCGAATTCAGTTTTTAGGTTTGACGCTGGTTGCTTTAGCAAGTGCCATCGTTTTATTGATGGTGGGGAATATTCCGTTTTTAGGGGTTGTGATTCCCAATCTCGTGTCTTTACGTTATGGCGATCATATGAAAAATACCTTGTGGTTAACTGGGATTTGCGGGAGTTTGTTCTTGTTAATCTGTGATATTTTAGCACGAGTATTGATTGCCCCTTATGAAATTCCTGTCAGCGTGGTTGTCGGAACATTAGGGAGCATTTTGTTCATTTTATTATTACTAAGGGGGCGCAAACGATGAAACGGCCTTTAAAAAAATGGCTTTCATTACTTTTGCTTTTAGCTGCCGTAGTAATTGTGAGTCTTTGTTATTTAACTTATAACACGTATGGCAATTGGTCCTTTGCTTTGGCGTTACGAGGGAAAAAGTTATTGGCTTTTATTTTTGTCGGAATCGCTGCGGCTTTTTCAACTATTAGTTTTCAAACAGTCACGCAAAATCATTTCCTAACGCCAAACATTTTAGGGATGGATTCCTTGTATGTCTTTGTGCAGACGTTGTTATTTTTTCTTTTAGGAGGCGCACAAGCGTTAGGTCAAGTAAGTCTTGGCTCGTTTTTGATGAACGTCTTTTTAATGGTGTTTTTAAGTACTAGTTTATCGTATTTTCTATTACGCAAAAATCAATCCGATTTATTTTTATTATTGATGATTGGCATGATTTTAGGTACTTTTTTCAGTAGTATCAGTACGTTTTTACAAGTGATTATGGATCCTAACGAATACGACTTACTCCAAGGAAAGTTGTTTGCCAGTTTCGGTAACGTCAATAGTCAGTATCTCGTTTTCGTTGGTGTGGCGGTACTCATGATTTGTGGGATACTTTGGCGGGAAAGTTATCGTTTAGACGTTTTACATTTAGGGAACCATCAAGCCCAGAATTTGGGGATTGCTGTGAATCAGTTTCAATTAGTGTTGTTGTGTTTGATCAGTAGTCTGGTCGGCTTATCAACAGCATTAGTGGGACCGATTACATTTTTAGGTTTTATCGTGGCCAATATGAGTTATCAATTCATGAAAACCTATCGCCACCGAGAACTGTTTGTGGCAGGGAGTTTAATAGCAGTCTTTTTACTGGTGTTTGGTCAATTGATGGTTGAACAGGTCTTTCATTTGAATACCCCGCTCAGTGTGGTGATTCAATTTGTTGGGGGCGTTTATTTTATATGGAAAATTATTGCAGAAAGGAAGCAACGCACATGATCCAGATGAGTGATGTATCAAAAAAATATGGCGATAAATTTGTCGTTTCAGACATTGATTTACCTATTTCTGAAGGCAAATTAACGGCCTTTATTGGGCCGAATGGCGCTGGGAAAAGCACGCTGCTAGCCATGATGAGTCGCTTAATTCCCAAAGATACCGGGGAAATTTATCTGGACAAGCAAGAAGTAAAAACCTGGAAGCAATCGGCTTTTTCACAAAAAATTGCCCTTTTAAAACAAGCCAACGGTGTACAACTTAAATTAACTGTGCGAGAACTGGTCAATTTTGGCCGCTTTCCTTATTCCAAAGGTCGCTTAAAAAGCGCTGACCATGAAAAAGTAACAGAAGCACTGGAACAATTGGGCTTAACTGAAATGGCGGAAGAATACATTGATACCCTTTCTGGAGGGCAATTACAACGGGCGTATATTGCCATGATTTTAGCCCAAGATACCGATTATATTTTATTGGATGAGCCCTTAAATAACCTCGACATGAATTATGCGGTTCAAATGATGCAGATTCTTAAACGCTTAGTGGATGAACTAGGAAAAACAATTCTGATTGTTCTACATGATATTAATTTTGCCGCAAGCTATGCAGATGAAATTGTCGCCATGAAAGGCGGAAAGCTCTATGCGCATGGCGCAACAGAGGAAGTTATTCAAACAAGTATTTTAAATGATCTTTATGAAATGAATATCCGGATTTGTGAAATTGAAGGAAAACGCTTTTGTCTTTATCACTAAATCGGACAATTTAAAAATAACGTTTTTGGAGGAAAAGAATGAAAAAGAAATTTTTAGCAATGATGGCAGTTTCAATGATGGGACTATTAATGTTAAGTGCTTGTCAAACAAATAAAAAAACAGCAGATTCTGCAACAACAGAAACAGCAGCTAAAACGGAAGTCACAGTCAAAGACACCAATGGTCAATTAACCGTTCCCAAAAATCCTAAGAAAGTCGTTGTTTTTGATAATGGTTCCTTGGATACAATGGATGCACTAGGTGTTGGTGACCGCGTGGTAGGTGCGCCAACCAAAAATATTCCTGCGTATTTGGAAAAATACCAAAAAGTTGAATCAGCAGGCGGCATTAAAGAACCAGATTTAGAAAAAATCAATCAACTAAAACCAGACTTAATTATTATTTCTGGTCGTCAACAAGATTATCAAGAACAATTAAAAGCCATTGCGCCAACCATTTACTTAGCTGTAGATGCCAAAAATCCTTGGGCATCAACGAAACAAAATATTGAAACGTTAGGCACTATTTTTGGTAAAGAAGAGGTAGCTAAAGAAAAAATAACCGGCTTAGAAAAAGAAATTGCTGACGTGAAAAAACAAGCAGAAGCTAGCGCGAATAATGCGCTTGTTGTGTTAGTTAACGAAGGACAACTTTCCGCTTACGGAAAAGGCTCTCGTTTCGGTTTAATTCATGATACATTTGGCTTCAAAGCAGCAGACGATAAGATTGAAGCTTCCACTCATGGGCAAAGTGTTTCTTACGAATATGTTTTAGAAAAAAATCCTGGGATTCTCTTTGTGGTAGATCGCACCAAAGCAATTGGTGGCGACGATTCAAAAGATAACGTCGCTGCAAACGAATTGATTCAAAAAACCGATGCTGGTAAAAATGATAAAGTCATTATGCTTCAACCAGATGTTTGGTATCTAAGCGGTGGTGGATTAGAATCAATGCATTTGATGATAGAAGATGTTAAAAAAGGATTAGAGTAAAATTGTTTTAGAAAAGAGGGATTGAAACCTCTTTTCTTTTTTTAATGAAAAACAAAAAAGTTTTAAATTAAAAATGTGGTTGACGGCCTCGAAAATGTTTGCTAAACTATCCGTAAATCAGTATGATTGATGAAACAAATAAAAGAACAAAATGTGATGAGAAGGAAAGTACTTTTTAAAATAGCTTGCAGAGAGCCTCGTTTGGTGAGAAGAGGTAGTGACGTTAAAGGGGAAAATGGCCTTTGAACAGGTTGGTTGAAGCCGTTCGCTTAAACCAATTCAGGTGCGCCTGTTATAGCGCTACAGTATGATTGTACTGGAAACGAGCGGATCTTTTTTAGCGAAGAGATCAACAAAGGTGGTACCGCGATTGCATAAGCATTCGTCCTTTTTAGGACGAATGCTTTTTTTATTTGTTTAAAAAATATGAGGGGGCAACAACATGAAATTGGGGAAAAAAGTAGTAGGTTTGATTGCAACAGGGTTTCTTTTAGCCGCATGTGGCGGAACCAAAGAAGCGGCAGAGAAAGTAGATTCGGGAAATTTAGCAGCTGAACAAAAAATCAGTATTAGTTCACCTGCACCAATCTCAACATTGGATACAACACAAACAACAGATAAAAATACCTTTACAATGGCACAACATTTATTTGAAGGCCTTTATCGTTTTGATGATGATAGTGCCACGGTGCCAGCTCTAGCTAAAGATGTCAAGATTAGTGACGATGGGCGCAAGTACCACTTTACCTTGCGGGAGGGGATTAAGTGGAGCAACGGCGAGCCAATCACGGCCCAAGATTTTGTTTATTCTTGGAAAAAACTGGTGACACCAGCGACGATTGGACCGAATGCCTATTTACTAGATAGTGTTAAAAATAGTTTTGAAATACGCAACGGTGAAAAGTCAGTCGATGAATTAGGGATTTCAGCCCCTAATGACAAAGAATTCATTGTTGAATTAAAACAGGCCCAACCTTCCTTCTTAGCAGTCGTTTCGATTGCTTGGTTAGCGCCACAAAATCAAAAATTTGTCGAAGCGCAAGGTAAAGATTATGCCTTGGATAGTGAACATTTACTTTATAGCGGGCCATTTACGCTAGCCAATTGGGATGCGACTTCAGATACTTGGACATTGAAAAAAAATCCAGAATACTATGATGCGGATCAAGTGAAACTGGAAGAAGTTGCGGTTAGCACAATCAAAGAAGATAATACTGGGATTAACTTATATCAAGCGAATGAACTAGACTTAGTTCGCATTAACGGACAATATGTTCAACAATATCAAGATGATCCAGGCTATGTCAGTCATCCAGATGTGGCCAACTACTTCTTAGATTTCAACAAAAAAGAAGGAACGCCATTAGCGAATGTTCATTTACGAAAAGCGATTGGCCAAGCAATTGATAAAGAAGCCTTAACACAAAGTGTCTTAAACGATGGGTCAAAGCCGCTTAACGGATTGATTCCAAGTAAACTTTATGCGAATCCAGAAACAGATGAAGATTTCCGAGCTTACAGTGGCGAATATTTGAAAAATGACGTCAAAAAAGCTCAAGCTGAATGGACGAAAGCCCAAGCGGATGTCGGTAAAAAAGTGAAACTTTCATTGCTGGCGGCAGATACAGATCAAGGAAAACGAATTGCTGAATATGTTCAAAGTCAGTTGCAAGAAAATCTGCCAGGTTTAGAAATTACCATTTCATCGCAACCAAGTAATAATGTGAACCAATCGCGACGTGAAAAAAATTATGAGTTGTCTCTTTCAGGATGGATTGCCGGCAGTAGTGAATTAGACTCTTACTTTAACTTATATGCAGGAGAATCAAGTTACAATTATGGCAATTATCATAATGCCAAATACGACCAACTGGTAGAAGATGCACGAACGATTAATGCCAATAATCCAGAGAAACAGTTTGCAGAATACAAAGAAGCGGAAGACATCTTGTTGAACCAAGATGCTGCCCAAGTACCGCTGTATCAAAGTGCCTCAAATTATCTAATCAATCCTAAATTGAAAGGCATTAGTTATCACTTGTATGGGGATTATTTCCACTTGCGCAATGCTTATTTAACAGAATGATTCAGGAAGAAGGAGTAAAAAATGGAAAAATTAGTCGAACGATTTTTAACTTACGTGAAAGTTAACACCCGTTCAGATGCCAATAGTCAAACCACACCGACGACGGTCGGTCAAGTGGTTTTAGCCAAAATGATTGAAACAGAACTTCATGAATTAGGCTTGGCCGATGTGCATTATAACGAACAAAACGGCTTTTTAACGGCACGGTTGCCGGGTAACCAACCTGCAGCGAAGAGTATTGGGTTGATTGCACATCTGGATACGGCGGATTTTTCAGCAGAAAATATCCGTCCCAAAGTCATCACTAATTATGATGGCCAAGATGTCCTCTTGAATCAAGAACAAGGCATCGTTTTATCGGTTGCTGAATTTCCCAATTTAAAAGAGTATCAAGGGGAAACGTTGATTACTACAGACGGAACAACACTTTTAGGAGCAGATGACAAAGCGGGAATTGTCGAGATTTTAGCTGCTGTTGAGTATTTTTTGGCACATCCAGAAGTAGCGCGGGGGGATGTTTGGCTCGCCTTCGGTCCAGATGAAGAAATTGGACGCGGGGCCGATCAATTTGATGCGCCGAACTTCCCAGTCGCTTTTGCGTATACAATCGACAGTGGCCGCGTGGGGCATTTCGAGTATGAAACGTTTAACGCTGCTCAAGCTGTGATAACAATTGAGGGAACCAGTGTCCATCCGGGAACGGCCTATGGTTCGTTAGTAAATGCCATTAAATTAGGCGAACAACTTGATCAATCACTGCCGCAAAAGGAAGTACCAGAACAAACACGTGGAAATGAAGGATTTTATTTACTCAATAAATTTACAGGAAGTATTGAAAAAGCAGAACTTGTCTATATCATTCGGGATCATGATCAAGAAAACTTTCAAGCGAGAAAGCAATTTTTGGAAAAACAAGTCCAACGTTTAAATGCGCTGGCGGATAAACCCAGACTAACAATTACTTTCCAAGACCAATACTATAATATGAAGGAAATCATCGAAAAAGATTGGACGCCTGTAGAATTGGCCGTCCAAGCAATGGAAAGTTGTGACATTGAACCAATCATCACACCATTTCGTGGCGGGACAGATGGTTCTAAGATTTCTTTCATGGGCATTCCCACGCCTAATCTATTTACAGGAGGCGAAAATTTTCACGGGCAATATGAATTTATTACCGTTGAATCAATGGCCAAAGCTGTTCAAACGATCATTGCCATCATTCGCTTAAACGCCAATTAAAGAAACACGCGAGGGAAATGCCGATTTTCCTTGCGTGTTTCGCTGTTTTTCGGTAAAGTATGTAGAAAAGTAGGGAGTTTTGCTCATGAATTATCCATTGATTTTTGCAGAAAACCAACGAATTGAAACCGAACGCTTGATTTTAAGACCTGTCACATTAGCCGATGCAGAAGATATGTACGAATATGCTTCAGATGAGGAAACGGTCCGCTATGTGTTTTTGAAAAACCAAACAATCGCTGAAACACGACAAAACATTGCTAAATATTTTATGGGGGAACCTTTAGGAAAATATGGGATTGAAGTGAAAGAAACGGGCAAAATGATTGGCACGATTGATTTGCGGGTCAATGAAACCAATAATGTTGGAGAATTAGGCTATGTCTTGAACCGTGCCTTTTGGGGCAATGGCTACATGCCTGAAGCCGCGACGGCGTTAGTTGAACTGGGTTTTGCAAAAATGAAACTCATGAGAATCTTTGCTTTACATGATCAAGACAATCCAGCTTCTGGTCGTGTCATGGAGAAAATTGGTTTTACCTACGAAGGAACACTACCCAATGCTCGAATTAGTAAAGGGAAAATTGTCACAGATGTTTATCGTGGGATGACACTGGAAACATGGCAAAATCGACAAAAATAGAAGCGTAAGACAAGTTGAGAGAGGAATTAGAGAAATGTTGATGTTTACAGAAAAAGAATTCGCAGCCTTTGAAGTTGCTGGATTAGATGAACGAATGGCGGTTATCCGTGCGCAAATTCAACCTATTTTTCAAGAATTAGACACGTATTTTGCCGAACAACTAGCGCCTGAACTAGGAACGGAGTTGTTTGTCCATATTGCGCAACATCGCCGTCGCACCGTGTATCCACCAGAAAATACTTGGTCCGCACTCAGTCCGAATAAGCGCGGCTATAAAATGCAGCCGCATTTTCAATTAGGCATTTGGGGCGACTATGTGTTTATGTGGTTGTCATTTATTGATAATCCTAAAAATGAAAAGCAGATTGCGCAAGCCTTTTTAGAGAATCAGCAATTATTCCAAGCATTACCAGAAGATACGTATGTTTCCTTGGATCACACGGTTCCTCAAATTACTCCGCTGCCGGAAACGGATTTAGAAAAAGCCTTAACTCGTTTTAGAGATGTAAAAAAAGGTGAGTTTGAAATTGGGCGCATCATTCCCAAAGATAGTGCTTTGTGGCAAAACCCTGAAAAAGCACGAGCGTATATGTTGGCAACCTATCAACAACTCCTGCCATTGTACCAATTGGCTATTGCCCAATAAGAGAAACAGACAGCATTTTGTGTTTTAGTGTTATTTTATCGAATTATCTAATCGTCAAAAATGAGAAAAGCTCACAATGTTAGTATCGAAAACTAACATTGTGAGCTTTTCTGAGGTTTGGTTAGCAAAAATTTAAGAAATTAAAGGCGATTTCTAAAGGATAAACGTGTTTCGACAATCATTTTCAAAGGATAATTTTAAATAACAAAGCACGAAACGCTTGTTATATAAGGGTTTTGTGGGAAATAGGGTTGTCAAATGGAAAATAATGGTGTTTTGGAAAGCTTTTTCTTTGTTATTATAGAGATATGAAAAAAGGTGGTTTGAGCAGTAATTGTAGAGAAACTCAAATCTGTTGTTGAATTAAAAGGAGGTTTTTAAATGAAAAAAAAGCGTTATTTAATGATTGTGTTCCTACTATTTTCCCCTAGTTTTTTTATAAATGTTGAAGCGTCTGAACGTGGTTCTAGTTCGGTGGGGATTGAATTTTACAAAAAGGCACCCCCGAAAGAAGAGCCCTCACCGAAAACAGATCAACCAGGGGCAAGTCCCAAGGGGAAAGGACCAGGACAGACGAGCACTAATCAAGGTATGGCAGGTGGTCAAGGCGCCATTACCACTGGCAATAAACAGCTACCGCGCACAGGGAGTAAGCGGCAGGCAAATCTTAGCATTCTCGGCTTGGTCTTAATTGGCCTTGTCGGAATGGTACATAGAAAGAAGGGACGACATGAAGCGAAATAAATGGCAACGTCTTGCAGCTATTGGCTTATGTGGTTCTTTGCTAGTGAATGCCTTTTCGGGCGTGACGGCAGTTGCGGAAACCGTCACGATTGAAAGTAGTCCGACCGCTGAAAGTAGCGTCAAGGAAGAAACGCAAGCAAGTAGTGAAACGCAAGAAACAACGACTGAAACAAGTCGAGAAGAAGTAACAAAGGAAATAGAGAAACAAGCAGAAGTGGCGGTAGAAAAGAAGGAAGCACCGCCAGTGAAAGCGGAGCAAAAAGAAGCGGAAGCTCAGCAGGAGGTGCAACTCACACCGCAACTCCCAGTACAAATCCAGAATCGAGCGATTGGGGTTAAGGCAGGAAATTTAGCCTCGCTTGATTCCCAATTTAGGGAGTTATCTAGAAATGAAAGGAATAGGACGCAACTAGTCACTCCAGAAGCACGGTTGGGACTTAATCTTACTTCGAAGGATAACACGCCATTAAATACATCAGACTTCAAATTAAAAACAGAGATGGGCCTAACGAGATGGATTCAAACTACTACTACGAGTGGGTGGTTTGTCCATTCTGATCAAACTATGGTAGCCCCTAATATCCCCACAGAGACGGGGATTGATATTATTTTACCTAGTCAAACAGCCGTAATTGGTTTTGTTTACAGATCAGATATAAGCCTTTACTATCTGAAAGATCCTGAGTTGACTGTACCCAAGTATATAGATACGGTTGAATTGAAAGCACCTGCGAATGGCTACACATACAGACGCTATATTGGTGCTACGGGAATAGGAAATCCTCCAAATGTTGGAGATTATCCTATGAATGTTAGTTTAGTGAAAACGAACGATACGTATGTAATTAATCAACCTAAAGCATCTGTTTGGCCAGTATCGCCAGCACCACCAATTGGTTATCAAGCAGAAATCCGCTCATCTCCAGCAGCTAGTACTGAAGATTATAATATTTCTGCTAGCGCATTTTATGTTACACAACAAGATTACGCTTTAGTAGTTACCCACAAAAAAGTCACCGAAAACTTCGTAGATGCTACAGGTGCCAAAATTACACCACCAACTGGTTTCACGCAAGGACAACAAACAAGTATTACGAGCAATGACTTCACGTACACCAGTGCCAAAGCCTTGCCAGATGCGTACAAGGCAGGCGGCAAGACCTACAAATTCAAAGGCTGGTACAAAGGTACTGACAAAACAGCTCTGAAAACGACGAAAACACCAAGTTATGCCGTCACTTACGATGACAAGGATGACATGACGGCAGTCTATGAAGAAGTGCAAGAAATCACTGTTCACCCAGGATTCTACGCAGAGTTTGTCGATGAACAAGGTCAAGCGTTCACGAATCCACTTACGCTTTCTGGAAACTATACAGAATTTTTCAGAAAAACCGCCACTAGTCCCTTTGAAGCAACAGGTTCGCTTTACCCAATGGTGGGAAGTAAAGAGGCAACCGTTGCTAATCGCTATAAAGTAGAAACCAAGCAAAACGTCTTGATTCCTAATGATTATGAACTTTTTTCTGATCTACCAACAGGTGTTTTAAATAAAGGTTTTGCGTTGAACAACTTTGATATTACGAATGAATTGAAGTATGTTGACAAAGTGGAAGCAACAACGAAAACCATTACGTTGTACGACTACGAGACCATTAGTGACATTGGCACCAACCTTCTATCAGATTCAGCAACGACTAGTTTTACTAGTTTTGAAACAGTGTTTAACAGAGAGACGAACAATACTTTTTCTGTTAAGGCAAGGTGGGGCCAATCAGGACTAACAAGAGATGTCCTTCCTAGTCTATTATTTCTAACTAGTGCAAATTCCCAACCAAGATTATTTGGTTTCGATGGAACTAGCGACTACAAGCAAACGATAAACTATAAAGTCACACGAAAACAAGTCACCGAAAACTTTGTTGATGCCACTGGTGCTAAAATTACGCCACCGACAGGTTTCACGCAAGGGAAACAAACACCAATGACAAGTAACAGCTTCACCTACACCAGTGCCAAAGCCTTGCCAGCCACCTACACAGTAGGGGACAAAAACTACAAGTTCAAAGGTTGGTACAAAGGTACTGATAAAACTGCGTTGAAAACGACGAAAACGCCAAGTTATGCCGTAACTTACGATGATAAAGACGACATGACGGCAGTCTATGAGGAAGTCCAAGCAACGGCAGAAATGACCGTTAGTCGGTTACTAGAAGTTGTCTCCAATGAAGCTTCTATGATTTGGACAGTTAGGCTAAAAAACACTAGTGAAGTTCCATTGACCAACGTTAAACTAGCACCAACGGCCAAATGGGCGGCAGGTATTTCGGCGCCGACCCAATTAGCTGTTCGCCTTGGTAATACGCCAAATAAAATTATTCCAGTGACGGCAGAACAATGGCGCACAGGAGTTAACTTGGGTGTGGAAATTCCGGTGAATGGTGAAGCTTTAGTGACAGTGAACACAGCGAAAATCACTGGGGAACCAAGACAACTTTTAACCGCAGAAATGACAGCAAGTGGGAATTTTTTCCCAGTGACAGCTAGTAACTTTGTACGTATTCAAGGCGAAGATCAAACGATTGAGCCAACACCAGCAGAAGAAGGCTTCATTAGTACGCCGACGTTTGACTTTGGAAAAATTATGATTAGCGGTAGTACTAAGCAGTACGGCCTGAAAAAAGCAGCTGATTATTATGGGAATGGCACACGTAATCCGTATTTGCGGATAAAGAAAAGCCAACCCAATTGGCAGTTGACAGCACAATTATCACAGCTAAAAGCGTCTGCCGATAGTTTGCCAACTAGTACGCGCTTATTATTAGGCAATGCAGACGTTGCAACAATCGAAAACTATAATCAAGTCACAGAATTAACGAATAAAGTTGGAATTACGGAGCCGTTAGCTTTGACGAGTGACGGCACATCTACACCAGTAATTCTTAATAACCAATTTACAGGTAATGATGTCTATCAATTAGATTTTGATTTTGCCAATGTGAAATTAGAAGTCCCTGCCAATCAAGGGAAAATAAATGAGAAATATCAAGGAACGGTGACGTGGAACTTAGTCACTGGACCTTAAAAAAATAGTAAACCGCCCTCAAAAAGTCTAACTTTTTGAGGGCGGTTTATTATTTTTATGGAAAGCCAATTTTATCTAACGGATAATAACGAAAAGTCAAAACACCTTCCACGCTCGCTTGTTTAACAAAGCCAAAGTAACGACTGTCATCTGAGCGTGGGCGATTATCCCCCAAGACAAAATACATGCCTTCTGGAACGGTCAGGGATTGGGTTGCTTCTAAGGTCTCTAGCGTAAAATCTTGGGTATAATTTTCATTTTTAGAGACATTTCGTTTAGCACTTGCTAAGTAATCTTCACTAAGTGATACACCGTTAATATAAAGGGTATCATCGCGATACTCGACTGTTTCGCCAGGTAAACCAATTAAACGTTTGGCTACTCGTTGGCCGTTGCGAGGACTGGGAAAAGCGATAATATCAAAGCGCTGTGGCTTTTTAATCGAGGTCACCCATAAACGGTCGTTGTTATGAAGTGTTGGTTCCATTGAAGAGCCGTTCACCGCAGCAGGGGAGAAAACATAGTGTCGAATTAGCAAGACAGCGCCGACTAACAAAACCAACTGAACCAATCGTTTTAATAATGAGGACATGGACTTCACTCCTTTGTCCTTTTAGTGTACTACAGACAAGGAAAAGAAAAAAGTTTTCCCCTTAAGAAAGGTGTGCTAAAAAACGTTTCATAAAGCGTTGGCGAATTAAAATACCAACATAAGCAGCTGCGACAGCCTTGATGATACCAGGAATAATAAACGGAGCAAACCCGCCCGCGAAAGCATTTGGCCACGGTAGATTTGCGGAATATTTCAACCAAATCATACCGAAAACTAAGGTAACTAAGGCGCCGGCAATATTTGCGATAATGGCCCAAGTATAGTTAAAGGTTGTTTTTTCTAAAATATAACCAGTTAATAAGCCGTTAAAGATAAAGCCGATTAAATAGCCGCCAGTTGGTCCAAAGAGTACACCGAACCCGCTAGACATCCCAGCGTAAACGGGTAAACCAATTAATCCTAATAAGAAGTAAATTAAAATAGCGTAGGTCCCCGTTCGCTTGCCCAAAACGGTAGCGGTTAAGCCGATGGCAAATGTTTGTCCAGTTAAGGGGACAATCCCCAATGGAATTGTAAATTGTGAAAGTACAGCAATAATCACAGCGAATTCTGCTGCTAAAATTAAAGAGCGTAACGATGCTTTATTCATAAGAAGCCTCACTTTCTATTGTTAACCAATTATTTTTATTTGGTTAACAATAGTTTAGCGGAAGTAAACAATTTTGTAAAGAGGGCAAAGAAAAAACCTTGCCAAGAAAGGCAAGGTTTTGAAAGAAGGTAAGAACCGCAGTTCGACCTTTTGAAATCTTAAAGTTTTTGGTTGTAGTATTCAACGACAAGTGCTTCGTCGATTTCTGGGTAAAGTTCATCACGTTCTGGTAAACGAGTGAAGCTACCTTCTAATTTTTCAGTGTCAAAGCTTACGAATGCTGGACGTCCAACAGTTGCTTCAACCGCTTCTTTAATTGTTGAGATGTTTTGAGATTTTTCACGAACACCGATCACTTGACCAACTTCAACGTGGTATGATGGAATATCAACACGTTTGCCGTCTACAGTGATGTGGCCATGGTTAACTAATTGACGTGCTTGACGACGAGTAGTTGCAAGACCTAAACGGTAAACAACGTTATCTAAGCGTTGTTCTAGTAAAACCATGAAGTTAACACCGTGTTTACCTTCTTTGATTTTGCTTGCTTTAATGAACAACGTACGGAATTGACGTTCGTTCATGCCATACATATGACGTAATTTTTGTTTTTCAGTTAATTGCATTCCGTATTCAGAAACTTTACCACGGCTGTTAGGTCCGTGTTGTCCTGGTTTGTAAGGGCGACGAGCTAGTTCTTTACCAGTACCTGATAAAGAGATACCTAGACGACGAGATACTTTCCATGATGGTCCAGTATAACGAGACATTAAAAATTCCTCCAATAAATAAATGTTTTTTTGGAGTAAAATAATTAGATGAAAAATTCATATTCGTTCAGTTCATTCTTCAACCTTCGCCTTTGCAGCCGCGGTTACGCAGTTGAACCAAGTTTGGCAATGAACTGTTGACGAGTTATTATTCTTCTGCTGCAATTATTTTACACAAAATCTAGTATACTTAATAGGATAGGAAACGTCAAGGTTTTAAAGTGAAATATGAAAAAAAGGTAGACAAAAACACTTTTCCTCATTAGAATAAGGAGAGATGTTTTGAAAATATAAGTTGAAAACGGAATGAAAGGGAGTTTACAATGAAGTCTGGTTCACCATTGTTTGAACAAATTGATAAATCCATCGACAAGAAAGTGAATTTATTCTCAAACAGCTTTTCCCGCTACGCTGTTCGTGCAATGCTTGCTTGTCTATTTTTAACGTTGGGAACAGCCGTTGCTTTTGCAATCGCAATTAAAGGAGAAGGAATTTCTCATGGTTTAGGGAAAATGCTTTACGCCTTCATGTTCAGTTGGTCACTTGTGATGATTTTATATATGAATGCCGAACTTGGTACCTCGAATATGTTGTACATGACTGTTGGCGTCTATCGTAAAAAAGTCAACTTTTCCTTAGCTGCAAAAATTTTATTTACCTGTATCTTATTCAATTTAATTGGTGGTGTCTTATTTGGTTTCTTGGTATCACTTACGGTGCCGTTCCAAGATTTACCAAAAGATAGTTTCTTCTTTACGTCGATTGCTGGAAAATTAGAAAAAACCACCCTGCAAATTTTAGTTGAAGCTATGTTCGCCAATATTGTGGTTAATACAGCCGTATTAGTGAGTATGCGAATGAAAGATGACGCCGGCAAAGTCGCGGCCATTATTTTCATTATCTTTATCTTTGCTTTCCTTGGTTTTGAACACGTGATTGCCAACTTCCCAGCCTTCAGTTTAGCTTACTTTGCTTCAAACGGCGCAATTGAAGCTTTCACAGCTGGTAATGTTATTCATAATCTTTTCTGGGCCTTTATCGGTAACTTTATCGGTGGTGGCTTAATTATGGGTCTCGGCTATGCTTGGTTAGATAAAGACAACAAAAACTTAACGTATTTTGATTAATTGACCAACCAACTATACTAAAACATGGTACACTGTTTTAGTATAGTTTTTTTATTATGAGGAGCGAAGGAATGGACACACTTCAATTTCAGAAGAACCCAGAAACAGCAGCAAAAATGTCTGCTTATATGAAACACCAATTTGTTTTTGCAGGCATCCCCGCCCCAGAACGTCAAGCGTTAAGTAAACAACTTTTAAAAGAAAGTCATACGTGGCCAAAGGAAAAATTATGCCAAGAGATTGAGGCTTACTATCAAAAAACAGAACGAGAATATCAGTATGTCGCTATTGATTTAGCCCTTCAAAATGTTCGGAGATTTTCATTAGAAGAGGTCGTAGCGTTTAAAGCCTATGTTCCACAAAAAGCGTGGTGGGATAGTGTGGATGCTTGGCGAAAATTTTTTGGGTCGTGGGTGGCGTTGCATCTGACTGAATTGCCAACGATTTTTGCCCTTTTTTATGGCGCTGAAAATTTCTGGAATCGGCGTGTTGCGCTGAATTTACAGTTGATGTTGAAAGAAAAGACCAATCAGGACCTGTTGAAAAAGGCGATTATTTATGATAGAACTACAGAGGAGTTCTTCATTCAAAAAGCGATTGGCTGGTCATTACGCCAATATAGTAAAACGAATCCGCAATGGGTCGAGGAATTGATGAATGAATTAGTGTTGAGTCCTTTAGCACAACGAGAAGGCAGTAAATATTTAGCGAAAGCGAGCGAATAAGGAGAAATGATGGAAAGAAAACTTTTTGCATTTGATATTGATGGGACGTTGTTAAATTCGGAGAAGAAAGCATTGGATAGCACGAGAGAAGCGCTAGCAAAATTGCGGGAGCAAGGACACTTAGTTACGCTGGCAACTGGCAGAAGTCGTTATATGGCGCAAGAGGTGATTTGGGATTTAGATTTTACCAATTACGTATTATGTAATGGCGCCGCGGCTTTTGTGGATCATGAGCAATATTATCAAAATTTATTGCACGCTGAAGCGTTGGAACGTTTGGCACAAGATAGTGATCAACGCGGCTTAGGGTTTGCTTGTGTGGGCTTAGATGATATTAAGAAGAGCAACCAGCACCGTGCTGAAAAAATGGAAATTGCGATGAACTCTTTTCATTTTCATTCACCTGCTTATGATGAACACTTTTACCGTCAAAATGATATTTATCAAGCGCTGGCATTTTATGACGCAGAAGATCAGTGTACGTTTGAAGAAGAATACCCAGAATTTCGCTTTATTCGCTGGCATCAACATAGCGTAGATGTTGTGCCTAAAGATGGCTCAAAATCAGCTACGTTAACGTATTTAGCCAAACGTGTGGGCATTGATGCAAAAAATATCATTGCCTTTGGGGACGGCGAAAATGACCGAGAAATGTTAAGTCATGCAGGAATTGGCGTCGCAATGGGCAACGCGAGTCCTTCCATTCAAAAAGTGGCCACGATGGTCACAGATACCAATGATAATGATGGGATTTGGAAAGCCTTAAAAGAAATGAAGGCCATTTGAGGTCGGGACAGAAGTGTTTAACTCCGAGAAATAAGAAGGAATTTCCGAAAATTGTTCTTTAATTTTTGGAGAATTTCGGCTTATTTCCGAAGGAGTTGCTTCTGTTCCCGCCGTTTATTAGTTTTTGAGCGTGGAGCAAAAATCCAAAGTGATTTTTGTCCCACGCTCCTTTATTCGATGACTAAAACGCCCTCTTTTAAAGCAAATGGATTTTCTTTGTTAATATGATCGTAGAACATGATGCCATTAATATGATCAATTTCATGTTGAACCACAATCGCTTCGTAGTTTTTTAAACGAACTTTGTGTTTTTCGCCAGCCATGTCAAAATAACTGACGGTAATTTTGTTATGGCGAACGACATATCCAGGTACATCCCGATCGACAGATAAACAGCCTTCCCCTTCACCTAGACATACATCTTGCACAGAATGGCTCAAAATTTTAGGGTTGTACATCACCGTACTTAATGAAGGCGTTTCGTTTTCTGGGTCGTTACTAGGAACATGGACAGCAATAATTCGTTTAGAAATATCTAATTGTGGTGCAGCTAAACCAACGCCACCACGTAATTGTAATTCTTCAGCTTTGACTGGATCTTGACTATTTTTTAAGAAAGTCAACATGTCTTCACCTAATTGTCGGTCTTCCTCAGTGATAGGGACAGGCACTTCTTCTGCCACAGCACGAAGTGTGGGATTCCCTTCACGAATAATATCTTTCATTGTAATCATTCAATGGTTCCTCCTTTGAAACATAAAAAAATTCTTCTTTTATTTATTCATGCGCTGAAATAATCAGTTGTTTACCACCATTTAGTGTATCACAAAATCACCAAAAAAGGGGCTAGATTGTTTAAAAAAACTATCGAATAATAGAGATTAAGCTTGCATTTTAGCGGTGTTTCCTGTAAAGTAAGCTTGTGTGGAAACACACCATCTATCACTTGGTTTAGCGAGTCACCAACGCTTCACTCAGTGATCAGACGAATAATAGAGAAAGAGGTGGAACAAATGGCAATTTCACAAGAAAGAAAAAACGAAATCATTAAAGAATACGCACGTCATGAAGGAGATACTGGTTCTCCAGAAGTACAAATTGCTGTCTTAACTGAAGACATTAACCAATTGAACGAACATGCGCGTACACACAAAAAAGATCACCATTCTTACCGTGGTTTAATGAAAAAAATCGGTCACCGTCGTAACTTGTTAGCTTACTTACGTAAAACTGACATCCAACGTTACCGCGAATTGATCCAACGTTTAGGATTACGTCGTTAATCATTACGTATAAAGCGAGGTTCAATCAGAATCTCGCTTTTTATCTTATTGTCACTATTGAAGGTCCTCTTTGGAAAGTTTTTAGGAACTACTAACCAAATGAAAGAGCAGCAACGACTTGTTACTTTTTCATTTGTTTAGTAGCCGTCTGACTTTTCCAAAGAGCAAGAGTAAAGGAGAAGAATTATGACAGAAAAACAAGTCTTTAAAACAACTTGGGGCGGCCGCCCACTAGAAGTAGAAATCGGCCAATTAGCCAAACAAGCCAATGGAGCTGTCTTAGTACGTTACGGCGATACGGTCGTTTTAAGTGCTGCTGTTGCCTCTAAAGAAGCAAAAGATGTAGACTTTTTCCCATTAACTGTAAACTATGAAGAAAAAATGTATGCGGTAGGAAAAATTCCTGGCGGCTTCATTAAACGTGAAGGTCGTCCAAGTGAACGTGCGACATTAACCGCTCGTTTAATCGACCGTCCTATTCGTCCAATGTTCTCAGAAGGCTTCCGTAACGAAGTCCAAATTACGAACATCGTTATGAGTGTTGATCAAGATTGTACACCAGAAATGGCTGCAATGTTTGGGTCTTCCTTAGCGTTAGCAATTTCAGATATTCCGTTTGACGGACCAATTGCTGGCGTTGACGTTGGTCGTATTAATGGCGAATATGTCTTAAACCCAACGGTAGAACAAGCAGAACAAACAGATATTGAATTAACTGTTGCTGGAACAAAAGAAGCCATCAACATGGTTGAAAGTGGTGCCAAAGAAGTATCAGAAGAAGATATGTTAGGTGCCTTACTTTTCGGTTTTGATGCCATCAAAGAACTAGTGGCGTTCCAAGAAGAAATCGTTGCCGCTGTAGGTAAACCAAAAATGGACGTGGACTTATTACAAGTGGACGCTGATCTTAAAAAAGAAATTTTTGATGCGTACTACAATACAATGAAAACAGCCGTAATGACGGAAGAAAAATTAGCACGTGAAGTTGAAATTGACAAAGTAAAAGATACAGTCAAAGAAGTTTACGCTGAAAAATTTGCGGAACACGAAGAAGAAGCACAATTACTAAAAGAAGTGAAACAAATTGCGGAAGATCTTGAAAAAGATGTTGTACGTGAGTTAATCACGATCGATAAGATTCGCCCGGATGGCCGTAAATTAGACGAAATTCGTCATTTATCATCAGAAGTAAGTATTTTACCACGTGTGCATGGTTCTGGCTTATTTACTCGGGGTCAAACACAAGCTTTATCCGTTTGTACATTAGCGCCTTTAGGGGAACATCAAATTATCGATGGGTTGGGTGTCCAAGATAGCAAACGTTTCATCCATCATTATAACTTCCCACAATTCTCTGTTGGTTCAACAGGACGCGCGGGCTCACCAGGTCGTCGTGAAATCGGTCACGGTGCGTTAGGTGAACGTGCCTTAGCACAAATTATTCCATCAGAAGAAGACTTCCCTTACACAATCCGCTTAGTAGCAGAAGTGTTAGAATCAAATGGTTCTTCTTCACAAGCAAGTATTTGCGCGGGAACATTAGCATTAATGGATGCGGGTGTGCCAATTAAAGCGCCAGTTGCAGGTATTGCAATGGGTCTTGTTAGTGATGGTGAAAACTATACAATCTTAACAGATATTCAAGGTTTAGAAGACCACCTTGGCGATATGGACTTTAAAGTAGCGGGAACGAAAGACGGAATCACTGCTTTACAAATGGACATCAAAATCCAAGGAATTACAGAACAAATTTTAACGGAAGCATTAGACCAAGCGAAGAAAGCACGGATGGAAATTCTAGAAGAATTAACAACAACGATTGCTGCCCCTCGTGAAGAATTAAGTCAATATGCACCGAAAATTGAAATGATTCAAATTAAACCAGCGAAAATTAAAGATGTCATTGGTAAAGGTGGCGAAACAATCAACAGCATCATTGATGAAACTGGTGTTAAGATTGATATCGATCAAGACGGTAACGTAAGTATTGCTTCATCAGATGCTGAAATGATTAAAAAAGCCATCAAGATTATTGAAGAATTAACCAAAGAAGTCGAAGTCGGTCAAGTTTACTTAGCAAAAGTTGTCCGCATTGAAAAATTTGGTGCGTTTGTTAACCTAATTAAAGGCAAAGATGGCTTGATCCATATTTCTCAATTAGCAAACGAACGTGTGAACAACGTTGAAGATGTCGTGAAATTAGGCGACGAAGTCCTTGTCAAAGTAACTGAAATTGACAAACAAGGCCGTGTCAACGTGTCAAGAAAAGCATTATTAAACGAAGAAAACAAAGAAAAATAATTTCTTTTTAAACCAACGAAAACCAAGGAAGCTTCCTTTCTTTTCGTTGGTTTTTTCGTTGAAAACAAGCCCTAAAAAAGAAATGATAAAAAAAGCTAAAGACGATCGCCAACTCTTTTGTTTATAGTCAATTAGTGGTAAAATTAATACTATCAGTCTGAAGAATATCTGGGGTGTCTTTGTGAAAAAATTTAATCCAAATAAAAATATAATCATTACCTTAATTTTAGTCATTATTTTAGTAACCATTATTAGTTTAACTGCTGCGCAACGTTCTGAAAAAGGCAAAACCAATGTCGTTCAAGGTGGTGTCAACAATAGCGTTAGTATGGTGGATCGTGTGATTTCTTTTCCAGCTCGTGTGGTGGAAAATGGCTTGTCTTCAATGGGCAATTTAATTAACACGTTTAAAGAAAACGAACGTCTAAAAGAAAAAATTGATAGCTATAATGAATTAGCTGTCCAAAACAATAACTATAAACGTGAAATTGATAGTTTAAAACAAGAATTGAATCTGAACGAAACGTTGGCCAACTATGAAAAAGTAACTGCGAATGTCATTACGCGTTCGCCGGATACTTGGCAAGACTTATTAATTATCGATAAAGGAACCAATGACGGCATTGAAGCGGGCATGGCGGTCATGGCGCAAAAAGGGTTAGTGGGGCGTGTTATTGAAGTCAATGCAACGACTGCAAAAGTGGAACTACTAACGTCTAAAAATGTTAACTCAAACCATTTCCCTGTGCGAGTAACTTCCGCAAATGGCGAATCGTTTGGTTTACTTAAAAATTACGACAATAAGACAAATGCATTAATTGTGTCACAATTAACTGGCGATGCTACTCTGAAAGAAGGCGATGTCGTTCAGACTTCTGGCTTAGGTGGTAATTCCCCAGCCGATTTAGCGGTAGGGACAGTTATTAAAGTGAAACCAGATAGTTTTGGTTTAGATCGTGAAGTGTATGTGAAACCTTATGCGGATGTCTATGGTATCTCCGTTGTGACGGTCGTGAAAAGATCGGCAGGGGAAAGCGAATGATTCGGAAAGAGTATTTAAAATACGTCACACCTATTCTCTTGTTTTTCTTAATGTTAATTGATGCTCATTTAACAAAGTCTTTTGAAACGTGGACAAGTAATGTTTACTTCGCCAGTTCTCATCTGCTATTACTTGCGTTTATGTTTGCCGTTCCTAATTTCTCTAAACGTTATTTATTAATTACTTCGTTAATTTTAGGCTTTATTTGCGATAGCTACTACATTGGCATTATCGGGATTTATACAGTTGCACTGACGATTTCGGTTATGTTGATGTATACATTTAAAGAAGTAATTCAAACAAATTTACTAACTGGTTTTTTTGGGATCGTTATTTTTACCACGTTGTATGAACTGATTGCGGTACTGATTCAAGTGGCCTTTCATTTAGCGGATGTCAGCCCGATTTTATTTATTACGCGTGTGTTGGGCCCTACATTGCTATTGAACATGGTGTGGTATGTTATTTTATCTTATCCGCTGAAAAAACTGTTTTCCGTAAAATAAAAATTGAAAATTTTGTTCGTTTGCGAGAAGCGCTAATTTGTTAGCATTTCTCGCTTTTTTTATTTTTTTAAAATAACAAAACAATGAGAAGCTTACCCTGGAGCCATGAAGAAAGTTGTGAAAAAAGTGAAGCTTTTTTTTGTCATTTACAAGAAGAAAATTGAAATATTACTGTAACATCCATATTATCTCAGTGACATACAGCTATGCTACAATTGCTCTATCGTTGAAAAAGAGAAATTTATTCAAATTTTAATAAATAATAAAAAAGCTTAACAAAAAAGGATTTTCGGAGGACAACAGATTGAAGAAAAGTGTATTATCGGCTCTAATGGTATGTTCCATTACCTTAACAAGCGTAGCGTTGCCATCCGCAGCATTTGCAGATGAATACGATACAAAGATTCAACAACAAGATCAAAAAATTAATGCGTTAACTAGCCAAATGTCAGATGCAGAAGCAAAAGTTGCTGCGATTGAAAATGATATGGTTGAAACGGCCAAACAAATCGATACATTAACAGCTAAAAAGAACAAGCTATCATCAGAAGTATCTAAATTATATAGTGAAATTTCTGATTTGAATGTCCGTATTCAAAAACGTGAAGTACAAATGACAAAACAAGCACGCGATGTCCAAGTGAATGGTCAAAGTGATTCAATTATTGATGCTGTCTTAGATGCAGATTCAGTAGCAGATGCAATTGGTCGCGTTCAAGCGGTCTCAACAATGATGAGCGCCAACAATGAATTACTAGAACAACAAAAAGAAGACAAAGCGACTGTTGAAAAGAAAACAAAGAATGTTGAAAAACAAATTGCTGAATTAGAAGCAGCAACAAAAGAATTAAATGATAAAACAGAATCATTAAAAACATTGAAGATTCAACAAGAAGTGGCTAAAAATGATTTAGAAGCACAACGTTCTGAAGAACAAGGGAAAAAAGATGGCTTCATTAAACAGAAAAAAGAAGCGGAAAAACGTTTAGCAGAAGAACAAGCACGCCAACGTGCAGCTGCTAAAAAAGCAGAAGAACAAGCGGCAGCGCAAGCACAAGCCGCAGCACAAAAAGCGGCAGCAGAGCAAGCGCAAGCAACAAAAGCAGCCAATGAGGCAGCAGCATCTGCTGCTGAAGAAAAAGCCGCAACACCAGTAGTAGAATCATCAACAACTACTGAAAGTACCACAACGCAAGAAACAACAACTTCAAGTACTGAAACAGAAAGTGTTGTAACAACACCTGCAGCAGCACCTGAAAAAGAAAAAGAAGTTCCTGTAACTAACCCAACGACTCCTGAAAAAGGTAATGAAGCAAAACCAGGGAATGGTGGCGTGACTTCAGGAAAACAAGCCGCAATTAATGCAGCTTTAGCAGATGTTGGTAATTCTTATGCAACAGGTTGGAATCAACCAGGCGAATGTTTAGTATCTGTTCGTCGCTGGTTAGCGGCAGGCGGTATTAACTTCGGTTATGGTGGTCCAAACAGTGGCTATGTTGCTTCTGGCGCAACACAAGTTAGCTGGAGTAACGTGCAACCAGGCGATGTTGTTCAATATGAAAGTGCCTATAGTCCAGATAGCTGGATTGGTGGCGTGCATACTGTCTTAGTTACAGGTGTAAGTGGTGGAAGTGTCCAAATCGTTGAAGCAAACAACCCAGGAGGTTCTGGTTATGTTTCTTCTAACTCTAACTGGTCACCAGCACCACCAGCAGGATTCCGCGCTGTTGTATGGCGTTTTCCAGGCTAAATAGTCATCTATTAATAATTGATAACAAGGAGTGGTAACTAACAAAAATCGTTAGTTGCCGCTTTTTTTATTCATTTAATTTTAAATATATGCATAAAATGTATCTGAAAATATTGTAATCTGGCCATTTTTTTGCAATTATAGAGGTATATACATATTAGGAGCGGAGGAATCAGCATGAGCGGAACGCACGATACAAAACAAGCAATCGCTTCAGCTTTAATAGAATTATGTGAACAAAAGGATTTTCGTAAAATAAGTGTCCAAGATATTACCAAAAAAGTGGGCTTGAATCGTCAAACATTTTATTATCACTTTACAGATAAATATGATTTATTACGTTGGATTTATCGTCACGATGCATTGATTTACTTGGAAACAGATATTTGTTTGGAAAACTGGGAGGAACAAGCCCTGAAGTTATTAAAAGCGATTAAAGAGAAGAGTCATTTTTACTATACAACGGTGACCTCAGATTCAGAAGTTCTTCTTAATGTTTTTTCCGCTTCGACCAATCGCTTATTTATATCATTATTTGAACAAGTCGATGTTGAGAACCATTTAACAGATAAAGACAAACAATTTTATGCGAATTTCTTTTCCTATGGATGTAGCGGCGTCTTAACGAAATGGATTCTTGAGGAATATCCTCAGACTCCTTTGGAAATGGCGACGCAATTATTCCGTTTAGCGAAAGATACAGAATTTATGGCTTATCATTTGTATGAACAAGAAGCCAATGAGTAATGTGTGAAGGATAAAAAGTTTTATGAAGGAGTGAAACGTTGTGGTAACTGTGTTATTTGTTTGTTTAGGCAATATTTGTCGTTCGCCAATGGCAGAAGCGATTTTTCGTCAGAAAGTCCAACAAGCTGGTTTAGAATCGACTATTCAAGTATTTTCAGCAGCTACTAGTCACTGGGAAGTTGGCAGTCAGCCACATAAGGGAACCAGAAAAATTTTGGAGCAACAAGGAATTTCCTATCAAGGAATGCGGGCGACACAAATTCAGCCAAGTGATTTTAAAAAATATGACTATATCATTGGGATGGATGCGAATAATGTGGCAGATTTAAAAGCATTAGCTCCTCAAGAAGAGCAACGGCGGATTCATTTATTTATGGAAGTTGTGGCTGGTAAAGAAACCATGGACGTACCTGATCCTTATTATACTGGAGATTTTGAGGAAACTTACCGCTTAGTGGAAGCAGGTACCTCAGAATGGTTGAAAAAAATAAAAGCACAGCTGAAAGATTAGGACTATAGTCCGATAGTACTTTCTGTTTCCCCTTGGTACAATAGTGTTAACAAATTGTTCAGGGAAAAAGAGACAGGAGGGAAGTAAGATGAACAGTAGTTATTTATCCTATGTTTTTGAATTGAGTTTGTATTATTTATTGTTGATAATGAGTCTGCCGCTAGTGTATGCTGTCACGTATCATTTATCTTTTAGTAGTATGTATACAAGTGAATGGTTAATGATCTCTGTTTTCTTATCTCCGTTAGTTTTATTATTTGCAGGTATTCGTTATGGTTTTGCTCGTTTGAAACAGCAAGAACGTCAAGCGATGAAATAAAGCAAAAAATCCTTGAAAAGTGTCAAAACTTTTCAAGGATTTTTTTATTAAGCCACCCAATCGGCTAAGGTTTTTTGCTCCAATTGGAAAGCCTTCAACATATCGTCGTTGGCGTCTTTAATAGGCGTCGTTGCTGATAATGTTCCTTGAACAGCAATTCGCGTCGTTGCTTGTAAATCGCCACAGGTAATTAAGGTAATCAAATTTTGACCAGGAACGTCATCAATTAACTCAACACGGGTTGGTTCGATTTTTTCTACAGAAGTTATTTTGTATGTATAAACAGTAGATAAATCAGTGATATAAATGAGTTCGTCTTTTTTGGTTCTTTCTAAAGGTGAAAATAAGGAAACACCATCTTCCGTTCGATGACTAGCCAAGGCATAATTGTTTTTCCCCATGACTTGATCTTCTTTCATGGTCCCGGCACCAGTTAATAAAGCGACATTTGACAATCCTTTAAAAATGGGCAAATTAATTTCGACACTTGGTATCGCAATGGCACCAATCACAGGTAAGTTTTTGTTTTCAAATTGGGCTTTCATCACCGCTTCTGTGCTCAAGGACTCAACTGAATCAAAGTCAAACGTTGTTTCACGAGCCATATTTTTCTTCACATCAGCTGGTTTCAACTTGCTAACGGCGTACGAGCGGCTATTTTGTTGAACCACCCAACTGCGTATCTGATTGTTAAAAATTAAGGCCAAGCCAATGATAAATAGTAAAACTAATAAGCTGTTGATTAACCAATTTTTTCCTCTTTTTTTCTCTTTTGGGCGCATATTCTCCCTCCTTTTAATGTATCAAGTTTACCACAATTTATTTGAAAAACCTATTTATTTTCTTTGGGGAATAGGTAAGCAGACCGGACCTTGATTTAATAAAAAACAACTGAATCGATTGATTTTTCAAAAAAATCCTCATTTTGTAATGGAATTTTAAAGTAAAAGAAACAAGCTTTTCTTTTGAAAATATTGTAAAATGGTAAGGAGGCTAGTAGAGGGGAGATGGGAATTTGCTTGATTTAATTTATGTACATATAGATGTAACCAGCAATGCGGTTTTATCTAAAGGAATTACCCATTCCGATTTTGTTCGTTCAATTGTGCATCATCCACAGAACTTACTATTATTAGATCCTTCTGCCGAAGCTGGCGAATACGATATGCATTCAGGTTTGAAAATTATTCGTGGAGAAGAAAGCGTCAATCGCTATTTTCAATCGCTACAACGTCGTTGGATGACTGAAGAAATTAAATGGATTGACTTTTCCGATGTGACGATGCTAAAAGAGCTAACGCCATTAGAAATTTCGGAACTTCTTTATTTTGGACACATGAAGAATAGTTTGCATTCGCCTTTCTTTTATAAGCTACAAAATGATTTTGTCTTTTTTGAATTTGCAGATCAGATGACGCGTGTCTATTATCGTTATATTGATGAATTTTATCGAATCTTTGCTGATAAAATTACACGTGTTGTTTTAGAAAAAGTGAATCAGAAAAAGGCCTTCTTTAAACGAAATACGCCTGTCGAAAAATTAAGTCCTGAATTACTTAAAAATATGAAAGGTATCTTGCAAGAAGGTGTTATTTTTTGCTTCCAACAAACGGAAGTGGATAAAGAAGAATATCGGATTCCTATTTACTTGGTGGAAGATTCACTTAGCAAGATGAAAAATACCTCTTACCAAAAAGAAGAAATTTTGGCAACGCTTGTCTATAATAGTGAAAAACGCATTTGGCACATTGAACAAGAGAATGATTTCGGTGAAATTTTTATGTTAGCCCATGAAGGCTGAGAGAGCTCTAACTTTATCAACTAAAGTAGGGCTCTTTTTGTAGCTATGATTTGAATGAGAAATCAAGTATAATAAAATGATAAAAAGGAAAGAAGGTTGTTTAATGAAAAAAATACTCTATGGCGCTCTGACTGGCTTGGCACTCTTTTTGGTAGCTGGCTGTACACCCAAAACGCCTACTGCTGTTTCATCAACAAATGAACAAAAAGAAACAGCAATATCAACTAGTGAAATAAGTTCATCCGTACAACAAGAAGCAACGACGACATCAGAGAAGACAAGCGCGGTAGCTGTCTCTTTAGAAAAAGTAACGACAGCATTTGAGAAAAAATATCCAGAAGCTAAAATAACAAGTCTGCAGTTAGATACAGATTTTGGACGTTATTTTTATGAAATAGAAGGCGTGGATCAGCAAAAAGAATATCAAGTTGAAGTGAACGCAGAGACAGGCGAATTCACAAAAGAAAAAGTCGAAACCTTGGATGCCGATGAACAAAATGGCGTTAAAATGCAAGAAGAGGCACTTGATTTAACAAAGATCATTTCCAGAGAACAAGCCACAACCTTGGCTGAAAAAGAAGCGAAAGTCGGCCAGGCAACAGATTGGAAGTTAGAGAAAGAATTAGGAATCACCTATTGGGAAGTGAAAGTGAAAGAAGGGCAACAAAAAATAGAGGTAAAAATCGATGCTCATTCTGGTAAAATTTTGACAACTGAGCGGGACGATTAATGGATAAAAAGTAGCTGGCATGCGTTTGAGTAGGAGCTGATTCCCTTAAACGTTGGTCCAGCTATTTTTTGCTTGTTCGACAAACGTGTTTTTCTAAAGTCCCTATGGTAAAATAACGATGTATTAGTGGTTGAGAGCGTCAGAACATAGGAGGAAATTTGTTTGGCTAGAAAAATGGATTTACGTATTTGGGTAGAAGGAACAGTCGTCGCAGCAATGGCAATGGCCCTCTCTTTTTTACCGATTGAATTTGCCAATAGTGGCTTGGACCTATCGTTGGGAATGGTCCCATTAGTTCTTTATTCGTTTCGTCGTGGGTTGCTTCCTGGAGTTGCAGCAGGCTTTGTTTGGGGCATGTTAAATATTATTCTCGGTACAGCCATGAAAAATTTCTTGTCCGTTCCACAGATTATTTTTGAATATCCCTTTGCTTTTGCGTTTGGAGGAATGGGTGGCGTATTCGCTAGAAAAATTCAACTGTATTTTCAAGCGAATCGTTTAAAATCAGCCATTCGTACGATTATTTTAGGAAGTGTTGTCGCAGTCTTCGCCCGCTGGTTTTGGCATTTTTGGGCGGGTGTATTGGTTTGGGGCATGTATGCACCAGAAGGAATGAGCCCATATCTCTATTCCTTTGTTCTAAACGGTACAAGTACCGTCGTCAATTGTTTATATGTAAGTCTAGTTCTAGGCTTATTGGCAAAAGTAGCACCGCAATTATTTGTTCCTAAGAAATAAGTTGAGTCCTAAGTCAGAAGTTTCATGGGATTTTGACTAAAGTCATAAATAAAAAAACCACCAACCTGCAATCGCCAGGGTTGGTGGTTTCCATTTATTTTATAAAGACTTCAATATTCTAGTGAATTTGACGTTGGTGACGATTGGCTAACGTGCTGACTTTCATGACAGAAGCAACAGGAATCATGCGCAACTGTTGTTCATCCGTTTGTAAACGAACAACGATATTGTCCGAAATATTTTTTGAGACAATCCAGCCGATCACCGTTTCGAATTTATGCGCTGTAGGGACTTCTTTCAATTGTAAGACCACTAAGGATTTTTGGGCGGCAGCGACTTGGAGCTCTTGTAAAAGCGCACTGCGTTCCTTTTCTTTATTCTTTTGATCTTGAGAATCTTCTAAAAATGCCGAAAAGAAATGTTGGGAAGAGAGCGTAATCAGTTTAGAAATGCTCTTGATGGTAGCTTTATGTTGATCCATTCTTCTGCCTCCTTTACGAATAAAATAGAATAAAACTCAAATGACTAATTACCTGTATTTTACCTAATTTTGTGATAAAATTCAAGAAAATATGTTCGCCTTCAATAATTATGAGAATTTACCAACGTTTCTGTTTTTCGAAAAAGAAAGTAGTATAATGTGTGAGCATATAAGAAATACATAAGATTATCGGATGTAGTCAATAGATAGAAAAGGATGAATAGTATGTCAAAAAAACCATCAGGTTACCAAAAAAAAGTTCTCACGGTGTTGTTGGTATCGTTTGGCTTTGGCGGGTTGTTAGCGCAGTTTTCGCCGATGAAATCAGGTGGGTTTTCAAGTTGGTTTGATGATTCATATGTCAAAGCTAGTGCTGAATCAAGTAAAACAAAAGAACCAGCACCAGTTAAAATTGAGAAAAAAGTCAAACCTTTAAGCTATGGACAACAGGTCAATCAAGAAATTGAAAAGAAGCAATATAATGGACATCTGGATTTGCCGTTAGAATTGCAGACAGATGCTAAATGGAAAGACACCGCGTACGGATTTGGCAATGTAGATAAGCCGAATACAATCGAAATTAATGGCTGTGCGATTGTGTCGCTTGCAATGGTTGGTTCATACATGGATCACCAAGAAGTTACCCCTCTGGATGTGTTAGCTTGGGCAAAAAATGACTTCTTTATGGAAGGACAAGGGACGGCGTGGTCTATTTTTAGTGCATATGCTGAAATGAAAGGCTATAACTGTCAAGAAATTGGGGATATTGAAACAGTGGCAGCTTTCTTGAAGGAAGGTCATCCAGTCATTATTTCTGTAAAACCGGGCTATTTCACTACAACTGGTCACATTATGGTGATGAGTGGTGTGGATGAAAAAGGCGATTTCTGGATTAATGATCCAAATGATTCAGAAGAAAAGGGCCATTCAAAACGGACATTTACAGCCGAAGAAGTGATGAATGAAGCGTTAAACTTCTGGGCATTTTATTAGGAATAAGAAAAGGTGTGGAACAACAGGCAGTACCCTTTGTTCGCATCTTTTTTAGCAAATAAAAGGAGGCAGGACAATGGAGCGATGTACTTGGGCAACGAATACAACTGAAGAGATGCAAGCCTATCATGATGATGAATGGGGACGTCCAGTTCATGAAGAGCAACAGTTATTTGAGTTATTGACCTTAGAAAGTATGCAAGCGGGCTTAAGCTGGGCGATTATTTTGAATAAACGAGAAACGCTTAGAGCAGCTTATGATGCGTTTGATTATCGGAAAATTGCGCGATATGATGAGGAAAAAATTTTAGCTTTACTAGCAAATCCTGGTGTGATTCGTCATCGTTTAAAAATTCAAGCGACCATCACGAATGCGCAAGTTTTTCAAGAAGTTCAGGCAGAATTTGGCTCCTTTGATCGCTACCTCTGGAACTTTGTCGATCAGCAACCAATCGTTAATCACTGGCAGCACCCAGAAGAGGTTCCAGCCTCCACGGAATTATCGCAACAGATTAGTCGAGCGTTAAAAAAACGAGGATTTAAATTTTTAGGTGCCACGACAGTCTATTCCTTTTTACAGGCGGCGGGATTGGTGAATGATCATTTAGAAATGTGTCAGTATAAATAAGTATAGAAGAATTAAAAAGGAAGGAACTAGCAAAACGAATGGCTAGTTCCTTCCTTTTTTTGCAGTGATTATGGACACTCATTTAACATCGTTGAAACAGTTTTCGCCAACTTTTCTATTAAGAATAGTGCAGGTAGTTGGGACGTTACGTCTGCAATGGAACTTTTCTCGGTTGTTATATAGTAGGGGATCGTGACTGTTGAAAGTTGAGCAATCGTGCTTTTTTCACTATTTGTAATAGCAATTACATCAATCCCCATTTCGATAAAATAATCAATATTTTGCCGAACTTTTTGTGTTTCACCCGAAACTGATAAGGCGATAACGCCCACTTTTTTAGCCGTTTCTTCGGATAATTTGCTAACGGGATGGGAAAAAAGGTGGGATACAGAAGCAGATAAATTATAGATACTGGAAAAATAAATTTCACCAAATTCAGCTAGGACTTTGGACGTTCCTTCGCCAATAAAAAGAACAAATTCTTTTTTTGCCAGTAATTCCGCAGCTTGAACAATCCGTCCTTCTAATAATTCTTCTGATGAGCGTTGCAAAAAATGAATCAGCATTGTTTCATCTAAAGATTTTGGTTGGGCTGTTTTTTTTCGTTCGCTTAGATAATTCTTCAATTTAAATTTAAAATCTGTATAGCCTTCACACTCGAATTTTTGACAAAAACGCCAGATTGCCGTTTTACTGAAATGAATTTCATCTGCTAATTCTCGAATTGTCATATAAGGAACTTTTTCAATATTGTGGCTAATATACTTGTAAATCTCTAATTCTGTTGGATTTAATTGTGGATCATAGGTTAAAAACAGCATGCTGATCCCTCCTGTCATTTGTGAACGTAATGTCCTTTTTTAGGGACATGGTCTTATTTGTAGATTATAGCACTCAATCAGAAAACTAGCTATAAAAAAAGGCGTCACTTAGCTACAATCAATAGAGAAACAACTAAAAATTCATGAAACAGAAGAGAGAGTGGGGAAAAATGAGCAATAAAAAATTAATTATCAACGCTGATGATTTTGGTTACACGCCAGCGGTAACGCAAGGAATCATTGAAGCACACAAACGTGGCGTGGTTACTTCAACAACCGCATTACCAACTTCTCCTTATTTTTTAGAGGCCATGGAGAGTGCTCGAATCAGTGCACCGACTTTAGCTATTGGTGTCCATTTAACATTGACATTGAACCAAGCAAAACCTATTTTACCTCGAGAAATGGTTCCTTCCTTAGTAGATGAAGCTGGTTATTTTTGGCATCAATCGATTTTTGAAGAAAAAGTCAATTTAGAAGAGGTTTATAACGAATGGGATGCTCAAATTATTTCATTTATGAAAAGTGGCAGACGCCCTGATCATATTGATTCTCATCATAACGTTCACGGAAAAAATAAAAAGTTATTAGGCGTAGCTTTGGCACTTGCTCGCAAATATCAATTACCTTTACGTAACGCTTCAAGAAGTATTGAAACAAAAGACTATTTAGAGTTATATCAGGATGTTCGCACGCCAGATGAAATGTTGTACCAATTTTATGACAAGGCGATTTCAACTGAAACCATCTTGCAATTGCTTGATATGGTTGTTTGTAGTGAAGGAGAGGTCTTTGAAATCAATTGTCATCCTGCGTTTATCGATACTATTTTACAAAAGCAATCAGGGTATTGTATGCCTCGAATTCGTGAAGTGGAAATATTAACGTCTCAAGAAGTCAAAGAAGCGATTGAAGAACGCGGCATCTTGTTAGCCAATTATGAATCGCTAGCAATGTAAATCAAAGAAGCGTGAATAGCGTGTGAGTAAGTTCTTAATCTGAGCGCTTACTTACACGCTAAATTATTGAAAGAAAGAGGACGTACATGAGTAAAGGACAACCAATAAATCTGAATATCAGCGATTTTTTAAAAGTTTTCGCTGTAGCATCAGTTATTTTACAAACGGTTTTATCATACGTGTTGACACATTCTCCGCAAACGGAAGCAATGAATTCAATCGGTAGTTTTTACCGAATGTCTAAATATTCGGCACCCATGTTTATTTTTGCAATTATTTACAACACGGTGTTAAAGAGTCAAGCTGAATCGTATCTTGAATTTTTAAAGGAAAAATTTTATGAATTGGTGCTTCCTTATGTGGTCTGGTCCAGTCTCTATCTATATGCTTTTCCTAGTTTACAACAACGAATACCCTATGAAACGCCCCTAGGATTTCTAGGGGAAATTCTTAGTGGTGATGGCGCGGCACATCTATGGTATGCCGTAATGATGTTGCAATTCCAATTATTTATGCCGTATTTTATTTGGTTGGCAACAAGAATTACAAAAAACAAAAAAGTGATTTTACCAATTGTTTTTTTTACAATCGGTGCGCATATCCTTTGGTGCTTCTGGTACCAGAAAATGATTTTTCCATATGCAGAAACTTCTCTTTGGTACTTAATAGATCGTTTAGGGCTTAGTTATCTCATTTATGGTATTTTCGGGGTCATCGCAGCGAAGTATCAGTGGGAAATTTTTACTTTCTTGAAAAAGACGAGAGTGGCACTATTTCTGTTGTTTCTGTTTATTTTTTGGCAGGCAGTCCAAGGGAATTTATTTGATGGAACACAGATGACTCCGAACGATCTACCTTATTTGGATCCTCTTCAAAGTGCCTATAGTTTATTGATTATCGGGTTGGTTTTTTATTTGGGAACGCAAGGAATAGCCAAAAAGATTCGTCTTTTACCAATGGTTAAATGGATAGCCACTTATGCGTATCGCAGTTATCTAGCGAATGTTTTTATTTTTCAAGTGGTCTTGAAACTGGTCCACCCGTTTTTAACCAATCAACCAGTCAGCTTGGTTATTCTTGTGTTGTATATGGGTACATTTGTTGGCTCGTTTGGACTCACGGTTGTAATCGAGCATTTTTTCAAAAGCATCTTTAAGTTGGGACGCCTTGTATCTGTATAGGGACATGTTCTTAAATAGAAATCATCGTCCAAAATCATGGGAAAGCATACTCAATTGTTACAAGAATTGTTACACTCTTTGAGGAATAAGTTCTGCTTATCCAATTAAATAGTAAGCTCAGTAAATAGTTAGGGGAGAAAGAATAAATGATAGGTCTTATTTTAACGGGACATGGGGTATTTTCAACTGGAATGCATCAATCAGTTAGTATGATTGCAGGAGAACAACCAAATATTCAGGCGGTCCCTTTTTTCAATGATACAGGGCTTGATGTATTAGAGTCAAACATTCGTAAAGCCGTTGACTCTATGCTGGAGACGTGTCCAGCAGTGGTCATTTTAACTGATCTTTTAGGGGGTACACCGTTTAGAATTTCAATGACTGTCGCAAGTAATTATCAAAATGTTGAAGTGTTAGCAGGAACAAATTTACCGATGGTTCTTGAAGGGCTTGCATTACGCACAATCAGCACGAACGTAGAAGATTTTGTTTCAATGGTCACAGATTCAGCCAGAGACGGGATTGTTCATAAAAAACTAGAACAACCACAAGCAAATACTCAAGAAGAAGCAGACGGAATCTAACCAATTAGAAAAGAGGAGGAAGCACTATGCCGAATATTTTATTAACAAGAATTGATAATCGCTTGATTCATGGTCAAGTCGCAACACAATGGAACGGTTCTTTAGGCGCCAACTTAATTTTAGTCGCAAATGATGCAATTTCTGAGGATACAATGCGCCAACAATTGTTAAACATGGCGGCCCCTGCAGAAGTACAAACCCGTTTTTTCTCCATTAAGAAAACGATTGAGGTCATTCATAAAGCCTCAGAAAGACAAAAGATTTTTCTGTTAGTTGATAATCCTGTTGATGCATTGCGCTTGGTAGAAGGTGGTGTGCCAATCGAAAAATTAAACATTGGTAATATGCATATGGAAGAAGGCAAAAAACAAGTAGCTACCGCTGTTGCGGTTAATAAAACAGATGTAGACGCCTTTAAAAAGCTACAAGAATTAGGTGTTAAACTTTCGATTCAACGTGTCCCGTCAACGCCAGAAGAAAGTTTAGATGCATTATTTTCATAAAAAAGTAATGTTGGACAATAATTTTGAAGAGAAGAAGTGGGAAGAATGATTATTCAAAGTAAAAACGTATGGATTAACGAACAATTTCAACCAGCTCAAGTTGAAGTGTCAGAACAACGAATTGTTGCAATTCTACCGTACAATGAAAAAGCTGTCGACAAAGAATACGGAGAAAATCGCATTCTTCCAGGATTTATTGATATTCATGATCATGGTTGGCATGGTGGGGATGCCAATCATGCCAATCATGAATTTATCAAAGAGTGGCAAGCTTACCTTCCAGAAGAAGGGATTACAGCTTTTTTACCAACAACGTCAACCACATTTCCAAAAGACTTGGAACATTCATTTGAAGTGATTGGTTCATTTATTGAGGAAGACCAAGGAACCAACGGGGCACAAATCTTAGGGATTCATGCGGAAGGCCCAATGATTTCTGAAGAATTTCGTGGCTCTCATAATCCAGAGTTATTAGTAAAACCATCCGTTGAGACATTTAAAAAATGGCAAGAGTTAGCAAAAGGGCACATAAAATTAATGACGTTGGCACCAGAAAATGATGTAGAGAATACCTTAACTACATATTGTCATGAACATGATGTAGTCATTTCAATTGGCCATACGGCTGCGACCTATGAACAAGCAATGGCAGCTGTCGAAGCAGGTGCAAAAAGTTTTACCCATACGTTTAATGGGATGGAAGATATCAGTCACCGGAAACCAACCGCAGTAGTTGCTGCTTTGGATAGTGAAGAAACGTTTGCTGAAATTATTGCTGATGGGGTACATGTTGATTATTCATTAGTACGTGTGTTAGCCAAACTAAAAGGCAAGGACTATTTAATTGCTGTGACAGATTCTATCTGGGCCAAAGGATGTCAACCAGGCGTTTATCCAAAACCAGAAAAAGGGATCGAAATGGTTATTGATGAACAAAATGTGGTCCGTTTAGCCAATGGCAAGTTAGCTGGAAGTACGAACCATTTAAATAATATGGTTCGCAACCTTGTTGAAAAAGCATTACTTCCAGAAGTGATTGCAATTAATTCAGTCACGAAAAATCCAGCTCGTTTGTTGAATGTGAACGAATCTATGGGAGAAATCAAACTAGGGCTTTTAGGTAATTTTACAATTATTGATGAGAAATACGAAGTGCTAGAAACCTTAGTAAATGGTGAAACAGTTTATAAAAAGTAGACGAAGTCTAATAGGAGGAAAAAAATGTTAGTACAGGCAATTTTGGTAGGAATTTGGGCTGGGATAGCAGGGGTTGATAAGCTTGTCTTACAGACACATATTCATCGTCCGATTGTTACAGGGCTGATTGTTGGTTTAGTATTGGGAGATGTCAACACAGGGTTAATCACTGGGGCAACGCTAGAGTTAGTTTGGATTGGTGCAGTAGCAATCGGCGGTGCGCAACCACCCAACGTAGTAATTGGGGGAGTTATTGGAACAGCGTTAGCAATTATCACAAAATCTGACCCACAAGTGACCGTAGGGTTGGCTGTTCCTTTCGCAGTTGCAGCGCAAGCGTTAATTACCTTGTTATATACAGCGATGTCACCAATTATGCATAAATTTGATGCTTATGCAAAAAAAGCAGATACAAGAGGCATCGAAAGAATGTCTAGTTTTTTACCAATCGTTTTATTCATTTGTTATTTTTTTGTAGTATTTTTATGTATTTTCTTTGGTGCTGATAAAGCATCTAGTTTCATTTCTATTCTACCCGAATGGAGTATTCATGGCTTGAGCGTTGCAGGTGGTATGATGCCAGCAGTAGGTTTCGCCATGTTATTAAAAACGATGTGGGAAACATCCTACGCGCCGTTCTTTATTTTTGGTTTTGTTATGGCTGCCTATCTAGGATTAGATACATTAGCGGTTGCAGGTTTAGCTGTCGCAATTGCTTTATATGAATTTTACGCACAAAGAAATAATACAGTCACTGCATCAAATAATAATGGAGGGTTTGAAGAAGATGGCATCTGAAGAAACATATAATGATACGATATCCGAAAAAGTAATAACAAAAAAAGAGTTAAAAAAAATAATGTTCCGTTCGTATCTGCTACAATCTTCATTTAATTATGAAAGAATGCAAGCAGGCGGCTGGACCTACTCATTAATTCCAGGATTGAAAAAGATTCATCGTGATAAAGAAGACTTAGCTCTTTCTTTGGAAAATCATTTACAATTTATGAACACGAATCCACAATTGGTGACGTTCATGCATGGTGTGATTATTGCAATGGAAGAGTCAAAAGAATCACCAAAATCCATTCAAGCGATTAAAACAGCGTTGATGGGCCCGTTAGGCGGAATTGGGGATGCGCTATTTTATTTAACCGTTTTGCCGATTGCAGCAGCGATTGGTTCACAACTATCATTAGAAGGCAATATCTTAGGACCAATTGTTTTCTTGTTGTTATTTAATATTCCGTATATGGCTGCCAAAATTGGGTTAATTAATCTAGGTTATAAAATGGGTGTCAAAGCAATTTCAGTTTTAAGCGAAAGTACTAAAAAATTATCTCGTTCAGCAACAATTGTAGGAATTTCCGTGGTGGGCGCGTTGATTCCGAAGAGTGTACAATTAACGACAACTTTTGTTTTTCGCTTGAAAGACACTAAGTTAGACCTTCAAACACAATTGTTTGATACAATCATGCCCAATTTATTACCTTTAGTGTTTACGCTGTTTTGTTTTATTATGTTGAAAAAAGGACGTACGCCGATTGCTTTAATTATTTTTACTGTGATTTTTGGGTTGTTAGGTTCTTTAATCGGGATTATATAAAAAAGATTTGGAACAATAGCCAAAATCGCTATTGTTCCAAATCTTTTTCTAAATTTAATCGAGTGATTATTCTTTATACGCCCACTTGAAGTCGTATTTAGCACCTGTTGGATGATAAATAATTTCTTTCACGTTTGGTGCACGTAAGTGTGATTCTGCTTTTTGGTAAATTGGCACAACACCCATATCAGCAATTACTGTTTTTTCAGCGTTGATTAGATCTTCCCAGCGTTTTTCAGGGTCGTTAACATCTGTGGTTTTGGACGCAGCAATGAATTTATCGTATTCAGGATTGCTGTAACGTCCACGGTTATTAGAAGTTGAGCTTTCTAATAAATCTAAGAAGTTAATTGGGTCTGAATAGTCGGCACTCCAACCACGAACAGCGATTTGGAAATCCCCTTTTAAGGTACGATCTAAGCGAACAGCCATAGGGACAGGCGTCACAGTTACTTTTAAGCCTTCCAAAGTATCAGACAGTGATCCTTGAAGATATTCGCCCATTTTTTTAGCGCCTTCAGAGTCGTCTACCATTAAATCAACCGTTAAGTTGGAAACACCAAGTTCTTGTTTCGCTTTGTTCCAGTATTCCACAGCTTTTTTCTTGTCGTATTTGACTAATTTGTCGCTACCAGCTTCTTTAACAAAGTCTTCACCCGTTTTTGGTGATTTCGCGACATCCACAGGGACGAAGCCTTGTGAAGGAAGAGAGCCATTGGCTAAAATGTTTTTAGCTAATGAATCGCGATCGATGGCATAAGACATAGCACGACGTAAGTTTGCGTTGGTCAATGGTGATTTTTCATCTGCTTGATTCATTTCTAAATAGAAAGAAGAAGCGGCTTTTAATTGGACCAAGTCAGGCGAGTTTTGCATTTGTTGGGCCAGTTCGCCAGATAAATACGTATCATCCACTTCACCAGTTTCATAAAGATTTAAGGCAGTTGGGGCTTCTTTCACCACGTTGATAGCGACTTTATCTAACTTGACAGTCTCTTTGTCCCAATATTCTTCATTTTTAGTTAGAGACCATTTAGTATCTGTTCCGGGACCATCAAACTCAGTTAGCGTAAACGGACCATTGTAGACTGCTTTATCGCTACTCTTTGTATAATCTTTACCAAAACGTTCAACGATATCTTGACGTTGCGGCAAGAAAGAAGGGAAAGCCAATAAATCGTCAAAATATGGTGTTGCTGTTTCTAAAGTGATTTCCAATTCATGATCATTGATTGCTTTAATGCCCAATTCTTCTTTAGGTAGTTCCCCTTTAGAAATTTTTTCAGCATTTTTTACTGGTTCAAACATGTAGGCATATTCTGAAGCAGTGGCAGGGTCCACTGTTCGTTGCCAACCGTAAACGTAATCTGCAGCAGTAACTGGTTTGCCATCAGACCATTTTGATTCTTCACGTAATTTAACTTTGTAAACTAAACCGTCTTCTGAAACAGTCGCTTTTTCGGCTGCACCAGCAGGCGCGGGTTTGTTGTCTTTATCTAAACGATAGATTCCTTCGTAGACATTATTTAAAGTGGTAAAACTCACTTCATCTGTCGCAAGGGACGGATCGGCACTAGGCATTTCTTGGGATTCAACCATTGTGTATACTTGGTTGTCGCTGCCGCCGTTGCTTGCTCCTTTATCGTCACTGCCACCGCCGCAGGCCGCTAAAGCTAAGCTTGATAATACAAGTAATGAAGTAAATAAAACAGATTTCTTCATTTGACACGCTCCTTTTCATTTTTAGCAATACTCTCAGTATAATGTAAAAATGAAAAGGAGAAATTAAAAAATCGTTAGAAATGATTATTCTTTTATCAATTTTTAAAAAATGTCTAATCTTTTTTATGAAAAAAGTGGACAAACGTTGATAAGTAAAGATTTGAGGTGATTTCCATACAGAAAACATTCGATTTTTGAGTATTTATTCATCATTGATTTGATTTTTTTGACATAAAATAAACATCCCTTTTACAAAAAACAAATGAGAAGAAAAAAAGATTGTTACAAAAGCAAATAAGTGCTTTTGTAACAATCTTTTTAATCTTTTAATCGTTGGATGTCAATGACAGTTCCTGTGTAGGCATCTGCAGTAAATTCGTATTGAACAATGCCGTCGTCTTCAATGCGGCAAATTCCTCCAGTATACGTTTTGGAGTGGATGGCGAATTTCCGCAAGGGCTTTTTCTCAAACTCAATCCACGAACCTTCAATCGGTCCTTCTTTTAAAAAAGCAGCTTTTACATTTTCTAAGACGAGATCAGCGGAGATTGTTTTTTTCTTATGGTAGAACAAGGTTGAGGCAATGCCGCCTACTAAACCAAGACCAACGCCTAGCGCTAAGCCGCCTTTAAAGTATGTCAACTCATTTTCTTCGTTCATTTGTATGACCTCCCTTGGTCGGTTTCTGCTTACTATTACTTTTGTCAGTATCACTCTTATTTTACCATAGAGAAGGGGCCGCTGAGAAATAAAAAAAGTTTTTCAATCATTCTTTTAGGGCATTCTCATTGTCACGTTTAAAAAGAGAAAGCGATGTGCATTTTCTAGTATTTGCGTTATAATAAGAGTGAAATCATATGAAAGGAGTACCTATTTTTATCGACAGGATAAAGTGACTTTTTAGAGAAAAAGTGACGCTTGGTTGGCGTAATTTCCAACAAATCAAAAGCAATAGGACATACATCTATGGAAGAAAAAACATTTCAACGAATCAAGGAATTAACTGAATTACAAGGAACCAGCGGATTTGAAGACGACATTCGCGCGTACATGAAAGAACATATCACCCCGTTAGTGGACGATGTTCAATATGATGGTTTAGGTGGTATTTTTGGGATTAAACGTTCAAAAGTGGAAGCAGCGCCACGCGTAATGGTAGCAGCCCACATGGACGAAGTTGGCTTCATGTTAACTCAAATTAACGATAATGGTTTATTCCAAGTGGTTCCTTTAGGTGGCTGGAATCCCTATGTTGTTTCAGCACAACGTTTTACGTTAAAAACAAGTAAAGGGAACTATCCATGTATTTCTTCATCTATTCCGCCACACTTGTTGCGTGGTACGAGTGGTCAAAAACAATTAGAAGTCTCTGATGTGTTATTTGATGCAGGATTCTCTTCAAAAGAAGAAGCTGAAAGCTTTGGTGTTCGTCCAGGGGATTCCATTGTTCCACAAACAGAAACGATTAAAACAGCCAATGGCAAAAATATTATCAGTAAATCATGGGATAACCGCTATGGTTGTACGTTGGTATTAGATGCATTGGAAACGTTACAAAATGAAGAATTAGGCCACACATTAATTGCTGGAGCAAACGTACAAGAAGAAGTTGGTTTACGTGGTTCTAAACCATCTGTTCATAAATTTAATCCAGATATCTTCTTTGCGGTGGATTGTTCAGCGGCAGATGATATTCACACGAAAAAAGGGACATATGGTCATTTAGGTGAAGGAACGTTATTACGGATTTTCGACCCAGGTTTGATCACATTGCCTCGCTTACGTGAATATTTATTAGATACAGCTGCGACACACAATATTCCGTATCAATATTTTGTTTCTAAAGGCGGAACGGATGCTGGGGCAGCGCACACAACTAATAATGGTGTACCAAGTACAGTTATCGGCGTTTGTGGTCGTTACATCCATACGCATCAAACAATGTTTAGTATTGCGGATTATGAAGCAGCGCGGGAAATGTTGTTACAAGCATTACGTGGCTTGGATAAATCAACAGTTAATACAATTGTTTACGGAAAGTAGAGGATGTTTAAATGATTTATCCCAATTCATTAGAAGAACTAGCAACTTATGTTGAAAAAGGTAAAAATGTTTTCTTCTTTACTGCTGATTGGTGCGGAGACTGTCGTTTCATTAAACCAGTCATGCCTGAAATTGAAGAAGCATTTCCAGCTTTTCAATTTATCGAAGTCGACCGTGATCAGTTTATTGACGTGGCTGCCGAGTGGAATATTTTTGGTATTCCGAGTTTTGTCGTAATTGAAAACGGTCAAGAGTTAGGACGCTTAGTAAATAAAGATCGAAAAACAAAAGAAGAAATCAGTGCATTTTTAACTAGCTTAGGCTAATTTTCATGAACCAGAGGAACCATTAAATTAAGAGAGAATCAGCTGGACAAAAGGGCGTTCTGCGCAAGGGTCCTAAATTCATTTTTGACTCTAGTTTCTTAGTCAAAGAAGCCTTTTAGATCAGCCTCCATCGGGAAGGTGACGAAAATGGAAGAACAAATGTATAAAAATATTCTTGTCGGCGTAGACGGTAGTGATCAAGCCAATTTAGCTTATGAACGTGCAATTGAGGTTGCTCGTCGAAACGGAAGCCGAGTCATTGTTGCAAATATTTTAGAAAATCAAGTGTATACAATGATGGGGTATTCGACGTTAAATGATCAATTAATTGATCAAGAAACAGCCGCTGCGGAAGAATTAATGGCCGATTGTAAAAAGTATGCTGAAAGCGTTGATTTTCATAATGTTGAAACAGTTACCATGTTTGGTTCACCCAAAGAAGTCATGAGTCATGAATTACCTGAAAAATACAATGTTGATTTAATTATGGTGGGACAATCAGGATTAAACGCAGTCGAACGTGTGGTCATGGGAAGCGTCAGTAGCTACATTATTCGTCAAGCACCTTGCGATGTCTTAATTGTTCACTCTGAAGAAAAATAAGCAAAAAGAGAATGTCAAGAAAGGAAACTCTTTCTTGACATTCTCTTTTTTATTTGCTATTTTTAAGACGTATTAAGACGTATTAAAATGAGGTGTATGATTAATGGATAAATTAGAATCAAATAAAAAAGCACCGCTTTATCAACAATTATACGATGCTATTTTAAATAAAGTTAGAAGTGGTGAATATCAAGTAGGAGAAAAAATCCCTTCAGAAGAACAATTGATGACCATTTACGGAGTGAGCCGAGTAACCGTTCGTAATGCGATTAAACAATTAGTTGATGAAAATATTTTAATTAAACGGCATGGAAAAGGGACATTTGTTTCAATGCCATCCTATGTTGAGAGCATGACAGCTGGTGGGAGTTTTACTGAGTCAGGTTTAAAAATGAATCGTAAACCAACAACTAAGATCATATCAATTTGTTTGAAAAAAGCAACAGGGCATGTTGCAGAAGCATTGGGTGTTGAAAAAGCGACAGAAGTTATTGTTATTGAGCGCCTCCGTTCGTTAGATAATATGCCTGCAATTTTCGAGATTGATTATTTTAGAAAAGAAGATCAGTTTATGTTGGACTTAGAATTAACAGATACTTCATTATTAGATATTTTACGGCAATATAGAGGGGTAATTGCTAGCTATTTTGATAATATCATTGAAATTGCCTTGGCCGATGAAAAGTTGGCAGAAGCATTAGCGATTAGTGAAGAAGAAGCGTTGGTCAAAATTAATCAAACAGTTGTGGATAATGATAATCAAATTTTATATTTTAATGAGCAATATATCCGTAGCGAATCCTACAAAGTAGCCATTCGTTCATATAATAAATAAAGGAGGTTTATGAAATGAGAAGGTTTTACATTGCTTCACATGGTGATTTTTCTAAGGGGATTAAACACTCGCTAGAAATGATTGCGGGACACTCTGCAGCTGCCGTTCATACATATAGTCTGTATCCAGGTGAAAGTGCAGTTGATTTTTTTGGAGAGTTAAAAAAGAAAGCCGAACAAGCGCCAGAAGATGAATTTATCCTCATGGGTGATTTATTTGGTGCAAGTGTGGTTACAGCTATGATGGGGCTAACTGTGCTTGAAAATGTAATCGTTTTCTCTGGCGTTAATTTGAATTTGGCACTAGAGCTTATGCTAGCAGGTTCAGAAAAATTAACAGATGAAAAGATTCAGGTAATTATTCGAAATGCACGACAAGGAATTCAACGCGTTCATATCGAAGAGATAGAAAATGATGATTTCTAGGAGGAGTATTAATGAAGAAAAAAGCTGATTTTTTAGAGCTGTTTGCAGTTGAAAAACCAATTATTGGGGTGATTCATTTAAAAGGTAAAACAGATCAGGAGATTCAAGAGCGAGCAAAAAAAGAGATTCAAATTTACAGTGAACATGGGATAGATGCAATTTTGATGGAGAACTATTATGGGGATTATGTTCAGCTAGAAAAAGCGCTCCAATATGTTACTTCATTAGATTTACCGATTCCTATTGGTGTAAATGTGTTAAATGTTGACCCATTAGGTTTTCATTTAGCCAATAAATATCATTTACAATTTTTACAGATTGATTCTGTGGTTGGTCATGTGAAACCGCGGGATGAAGCATCCTTACAAGCTTTTTTTGATTTATATCGTGCAAAAACAACAGCAAAATTAATTGGTGGCGTGCGCTTCAAATATCAACCAATGTTGTCTGAAAAATCAGTCGAAGAAGATTTGAAAATTGCACAGCAACGTTGTGATGCTATTGCAGTGACAGAAAATGCAACGGGTGAAGAGACATCACTAGAAAAGATTAAGTTGTTTAGAAAACAATTACCTGAGTTTCCGTTAATTGTCGCAGCGGGTTTAAATGACAAAAATGTGAAAGAACAATTGGCGATTTGCGATGCAGCAATTGTAGGGAGTAACTTCAAAGATACGAGAAAAGATACGGGAGATATTTATGCTCCTTATGTTGATTCGTTTATGAAAATTGTGAAAGAACTGAGAGGTGAATAAGGATGATTAAAATGACAAGAGTGGACCATCGTTTGATTCATGGTCAGGTCGGGTTTACTTGGACAAAATTTTTAGAAGCAGATTGTATTTTGATTGCTAGTAATACGTTGGTTGAGGATCCATTAAGAATGAGCGCTATGAAAATGGCAAAACCTTCAGGTGTTAAATTAGTTATGAAAACGATTGATGATTCAATTAAGGCGTTAAATTCTGGGGTGACAGATAAATATAAACTATTTATTTTATGTGAATCAGTTGCTGATATGTATCAATTGGTCAAAGAAGTGCCAACAATTAAGGAAGTTAATTTAGGTGGAATGAAAAATGGGGGAACGCGCAAACAAATTTCAAAAGCTGTTCATTTATCAGAAACCGACATTGCACAAATTAAAGAACTAACTAATGAAGGAATCGAATTAACCGTTCAATTAGTCCCTGACGATCAAAAGGTTGCCATAAACAAGTTATTAAATTAAATAAATAGGAGGGTCAAATAGATGGAAGTGACATTTATCAAGGTTCTATTAATGTTTTTAATTGCCTTTTTTGCCTACATGCATAGCTGGTTTGGTTCAACGATGTGGAACCGTCCAATTGTTGTCGCTCCGCTAGTAGGGTTAGCTTTAGGAGACTTAGATACGGGAATTAAGCTTGGCGCAACATTAGAGTTGGTATTTATGGGTGCATTTCCTGTTGGCGCAAGTAATCCACCAGATTTTGTTTCAGGAACGATTATTGCAACAGCTTATGTAATTATGAGTGGGCAATCAATTTCTAGTGCGGTTGTTTTAGCTGTTCCAATCGCTACATTAGTACTTTTAATCGATAATCTTCAGATGACATTTTTACTTACAGGCGCTAGCCATTTAGCTGATAAGGAAGCAAAACGAGGCAATATTCAAGGGGTAGAGCGAATTCAACTAATTGCAGGAATTGGCAATAAAGTTTTGTTAGCTCTAATTGTGGCATTAGGCTTTTACTTAGGCGTGCCGTTTATTGAAAAGGTATTGTCTTATGTCCCAGACTTTATTACGCATGGATTAGATATTGCGGCAGGTATTATTCCAGCAATTGGTTTTGCGATGTTAGCAAGAATGATGGTAACAAAAAAGATGATTCCATTTCTATTATTAGGCTTTTTATTCGCTGCTTATTTAAAAATTTCAGTAGTGGGGATTGCTTTGTTTGGCATCGTGATTGTCCTACTATATATGAATATGAGTGATGGTCAAACAAAGGAGGCTGTTGTCGATGACAATGAATTCTAAAAACACAAAATCTGTCATTACTAAAAAAGATTTTTGGTCTGTATTTTTTCGCTCTTTAACGTTAGATGCATCATGGAATTATGAGCGGATGCAAAATTTAGCTTATGCTTATGCAATGGCTCCAATTATACGTAGGTTGTATAAAAATAATGAAGAGAAGAAAGCGGCCTTAGAACGACATTTAGAGTTTATGTCTGTCACCCCGCATATCTCTACCTTATTATTAGGAATTTCTGGAGCAATGGAAGAAGAAAATGCTAAAAATCATGAATTTAACTCAGCTAGTATTAATGCAGTGAAAACTAGTTTAATGGGACCAATGTCTGGGATTGGGGATTCTTTCTTTTGGGGGACCTTAAAAGTTATCGCAACAGGTGTAGCTATTTCATTGTCTAAACAAGGAAATATTTTTGGTCCGATTGCCTTTTTACTGATTATCAATATTCCGCATTTTGCTTTACGGTATATCTGTTTGGATAAAGGGTTTAAATTAGGTGCTAAATTTTTTAGTGATGTTGAAGATAGCGGCGTAATCGAAAAAGTTACCACAGCTGCCTCTATTTTAGGGTTAATGGTTATTGGTGGGATGACGGCTTCTAATGTCGTGTTTGAGTTAACTGCCAAAGTTGGCTCTGGAAAAATCGCCACGCCATTACAAGAATATATCGACCAAATTATGTTAGGTTTTTTCCCGGCTTTATTCTTCTTAGTTATTTACTGGTTATTAGGGAAAAAAGTGAAAACAACGACACTTTTAGTTGGGGTTATTCTATTATCTATTTTTTTGGCAGCATTAGGGATTGCCTAAAATTCAATAATTGTAAGTGCAACTTTCCACTTTTTTTGTTACTATAGGACAGGAGAGAATTTAGCTATCCAGCCTATAGCTTTCAAATTTAGGAGGAACAAAAATGATTTTTGCATATAACAAAGAACACGTTGGCGATGTCTTACTTGTCATCGTTGCGGACGATCAAGGGGCGGAAAACCAAGTAAAACGTGTCGGCGATGTGGCACGTGTAAGTTTAGTTGAGGCGCCAGAAACAGTGGTAGCTTGGAATATTTTCAATGCTTCAGCGCTTCTAGGTGACATTAATGGCACTGGCCAAGTGACTTTAACAGACGAACAAATCGAAAAAGTCAATACAGCGATTAAAGATGCGGGATTTTCAGAAACCCTTGAAAAAGACGACACCCCTAAAATTGTGGTCGGCTTTGTCAAATCATGTAAAAAACACCCAGATTCAGATCATTTATCTATCACACAAACAGAAGTAGACAACGGCGAAATCTTACAAATTGTTTGTGGCGCACCGAATATCAAAGCAGGACAAAAAGTAGTTGTGGCCAAACCAGGCGCAATGATGCCTGATGGTTTAATGATTTGGCCAGGGGTTTTACGTGGGGAAGAAAGTTTTGGAATGATTTGTTCAGCAAAAGAATTACGTTTACCAAATGCACCTGCTAAAAAAGGAATCTTAGAATTGCCTTTTGATGCAGAAGTTGGTTCTGCATTTGCGGTAGGAGAATAAAAGAAAGAAACGACCTGTTGTCTGAACAACAGGTCGTTTCTTTCTTTTATTGATTGCTGCGATTATTTTGTTGTGTTAAAGCTGATTTATCAATGGTTAAATCGATCGTTGCTTTCATTTCTTTAGAACCACGATAATAAGTCACTTCCATTTTATCGCCAACTTTTTTCTTGTAAAGCGCGCTTTGTAAATCTGTAGTAGAGCTTACGTCTTGGCCGTCAACTTTCGTGATAACATCGTATTTTTCCAATCCAGCCTTTTCAGCAGGGGTCGCTGCTTCAACACCACGAACCACTACGCCAGTTTTTACAGAAGCTGGAATTTTTAAAATTTGTTCTTGTTGTTGTGAAGAGATACCTGTTAAATCAGACATCGTAATCCCAAGAGCTGGCCGTGTCACTTTACCATCTTTTTCTAATTGGTTGATAATGTTGACTACGTCATTACTTGGAATGGCAAAGCCCATCCCTTCAACGCTCACTTGACTAGTTGATTGCACAATTTTTACTGAGTTAATGCCAATGACTTGTCCTTCAATATTGATTAGTGGACCACCGGAGTTTCCTGGATTGATGGCAGCATCGGTTTGAATGGCATTAATATTGATGGTTTCACCAGACTCGTTTTTATTGGTAATATTTCTATTCACAGAAGAGATGATTCCTTGTGTGACAGAGTTAGCATAATCAGAACCTAGCGGGGAACCAATCGCAATAGCAGGCTCACCGACTGTGATTTTACTAGAATTCCCAAACTCAGCGACTTGATCAACTTTGTCGGAAGAAATTTTAATCACGGCTAAATCCGTGTAAGCATCGGTTCCGACTAATTCGCCTTTCACTTTGGTACCATCAGATAAAACAACTTCCAATCCTTGCGCTTTATCTACGACGTGGTTATTTGTCACGACATAAGCCGTTTTACCATCTTTCTTATAAATAACCCCACTACCTTCACTGGCTGCTTCTAAATCGTTACCATTGTTGCTGGAAGAGTCTTGAGTACCTTCATTCCCACCGAACAATCCCCCAAAAGGATCATCTGCCGAAGAATTGTTGCTAGCACTTTGCATATTAATGACAGAAACCACAGAATTTTGAACTTTTTTCACGGCTTTTGTGACATCGCTAGAAACATTGTAACTTACATTGCTGACTTTTGTGTCGCCGTGATTAGTGGACGTCGTCGTCGCTGCATTATTTCCGCCGTTGGGTGTGGGAATAATCCCAGAATAAGCGCCTCCTAGAATAAGGGCGCCACCAAGTAAGCCGCCAGCTAAACCAATTCCAAATTTTTGCAATAAACTTTTTTTATCTGAATTAGGTGTAACATCTTTTCGTTGCATAAAATAACCTCCCAATAAGTGCATCTGAATTTTCTATATTAAGTATATCTGTTTCCTACTCCTTTAGTCTATCGAATAGCTTTGAATTTTTTATGAACAACTTAGGGAAAAATTACAGAAAAAATACGAATGAAAAAGTTATACACAGAAAAATGTGAACAAATCGGGAATAACTCTGTGTATAGTTTTTAAGAAAGTTATCCACAGAATGTGGATAATGTGGACAAATCAGTGGCGAATATGTGTTTGTATTGAAAAAGCTGTTAAATAAAGTAATTTTTTAGTTTGTTCTGTGGATAACTCTGTGTATATGTGTATAAGTATGTGGAAACGTTGTGGAAAGTAGCCAAACTTCGTGCTAAAATAAGAAAGAAGAGAAAACGAGAAAGTAGTGGAATAGGTGAAAATTAAACTAGTAACAGTCGGAAAACTGAAAGAAAAATACCTGATTCAAGGCATTAATGAATATCTGAAACGTTTAAATAGCTATGCCAAGATGGAAATCATTGAAGTACCAGATGAAAAAGCCCCGGAGAAACTCAGTGACGCTGAAATGCTTCAAGTCAAAGAAAAAGAAGGCCAACGTATTTTGGGGAAAATTAATGACAACGAATACGTCTTTGTTTTAGCCATTAATGGCAAACAATTATCTAGTGAAGAATTTTCAAAAGAAATTGAACAATTAGGGATTAGTGGCAAAAGTAATCTAACCTTTGTCATTGGTGGCTCCTTAGGTCTCAGTGATTCAGTCCTTCAGCGAAGTAACCAACAAATTTCTTTTGGCCGCTTAACTTATCCACATCAGTTAATGCGTTTGGTATTAGTGGAACAAATTTATCGCGGTTTTCGGATTATGAAAGGGGAACCGTATCATAAATAGGAAGTAGGCTGGTTGCTCAGTAAGTTCTATGAATCAAGTCATTGCTTGAAAAATATATGAAGTAAAATATCTTTAGTCTGTTTGTTTGATAGAAAATAAAAAAATTCAATCAAACTGGATTGAGAGAAACGTTACCGTTCAAACAATAAATAAAAATGAGAGGAATGGCAAAAAACAATGGTCATTCCTCTCGTTTTTTTTAAAATTGTCCGATTGTTGTGCCTCAGAAATAGGTTCAGCACCCATAATTATTATTTTAAAATGAGAAAAAATTAAGGGATTATCATAAAAATCAATATTTTTAACGTGAAAAGTTGAATAAGCTCTTTAATGAAGAAAACGCTATTGACAGTAACCAAAAATTACCTTAAAGTGAAAGCGTAAACATGTATAATATTTCATGTGACTAGGGAAAACTAGGCATGAAAAGTCTGTCTGAAGTAATTACTTTAGGTTGTCTTTTCATGCCTAATTTTTATATAGAATACTTAGTAGAGGAGGAAGTTGATTAAATTATCAGAAAAAAGTGTTTGGAAAAGTCGGATTGGTTGCTTAAAAATAGAAAGATATGGGGAAAAATATGATTAAAAAAATAATAGTCGTTGTTGCTTTCATGCTTACAGGCTTCTCGCTAACTGCGATGAGTGCCTCTGCAGAAGAAATAACTGATTTATTTTTACAAAAAGAAGTGACATATTCTGGTGTAGAAGGAGGAAAAATTGGAGAGAATTGGAAATACCCTCAATTTGTTGGCGAAAAAGCTGTCGATGGCGATGAAACAACACGCTGGTCCGCTGATAAGCAAGATGAACAATGGTTAATTGTTGATTTGGGTGAAGTAAAAAACATTGGCGAACTCGTTTTACAGTTGCATGCAGAAAGTCCTGTGTATGAAATCTTAGTTTCAACAGATGGTGAAAGCTATCAATCTATCTTTAAAGAAGAGAATGGGCAAGGCGGCCAACCTACTAAAAAATATATTGATGGCAATAATGTCCAAGCACGTTTTGTAAAATATCAGCAGATGAAAATGTGGCAACACACAAATAAGCAATTTTACAGTTCAAGTATTATTTCGTTTGAAGCATATGAAAAAAAACGACTGCCAGAAGCGATTAAACTTTTAACAGAGAACCTGACTATTAGTGAAAAAAGAAAGCAACAGCTAGCCTTTGAAGTGTCACCAGCTGGAGTAGATATCACAGAGGATCAGATTGAGTGGTCAAGTAGTGATCCTACTGTTGTGACGGTTGACCAAACGGGTAATTTAACAGCAGTTAAGAGTGGTGAAGCGAAAGTAACAGTCAAAATTAAAGGAACAGAAATTAGTGATACAATTCCTGTGACTGTTGTAGCAGAAAATAAACAATATGCGGAAATGCGAGCAAAATGGAAAATGCGATTGTTGGGTACTACGCAGTATGATAACGATACAGATGTGCAACAGTATCGTGCCCAGATTGCTACGGAGAGTTTAGCATTGTGGCAAACGCTTAATCAAGCAGCAGATCGTGGGTATCTGTGGGAACGAAAACCATCGGATACAGTGTCTGCTGATTACACGACTCAATTTACCAATATTAAAAAATTAGCGTTAGGCTACTATGAACCATCAAGTGAGCTTTTTGAAAAACCAGAAGTTTATGATGCGATTGTTAAAGGCATTGAATTTATGATTGATACAAAAAAATACAATGGAACGTATTACACAGGTAACTGGTGGGATTGGCAAATTGGTTCCGCGCAGCCGCTAACAGATACATTGATTTTATTACATGATGACCTATTGAATACAGATGCAGAAAAATTAAATAAATTTACTGCTCCGCTGATGCTGTATGCAAAAGATCCAAACATACAATGGCCAATTTATCGTGCAACAGGGGCTAACTTAACAGATATTTCAATCACCGTTTTAGGTACTGGACTTTTGTTAGAAGATAATCAACGCCTAGTACAAGTACAAGAAGCTGTTCCGTCCGTTTTAAAAAGTGTTTCCTCTGGTGATGGCTTATATCCTGATGGTTCCTTGATTCAACATGGTTATTTTCCGTACAACGGCAGTTACGGGAATGAGTTGCTAAAAGGGTTTGGACGAATTCAGACTATTTTACAAGGTTCCGACTGGGAGATGAATGACCCTAACATTAGTAATTTATTTAATGTTGTTGATAAAGGTTACTTACAATTGATGGTAAATGGAAAAATGCCATCGATGGTTTCTGGTAGAAGTATTTCCAGAGCGCCAGAAACGAATCCTTTTACTACAGAGTTTGAATCGGGTAAAGAAACAATAGCTAATTTAACCTTAATTGCAAAATTTGCACCAGAAAATTTAAGAAATGACATTTATACATCTGTCCAAACGTGGCTTCAACAAAGTGGGTCATACTATCATTTCTTTAAAAAACCAAGAGATTTTGAAGCGTTAATTGACTTGAAAAATGTGGTGAATAGTGCGTCACCTGCCCAAGCGACACCAATGCAATCTTTAAATGTATATGGTTCGATGGATCGAGTCCTACAGAAAAATAACGAATATGCGGTGGGGATCAGTATGTATTCACAACGTGTCGGAAACTATGAATTTGGGAATACGGAAAATAAAAAAGGCTGGCATACAGCAGACGGCATGCTTTATTTATACAATCAAGACTTTGCTCAGTTTGATGAAGGATACTGGGCAACGATCGATCCATATCGATTACCAGGAACGACAGTTGACACAAGAGAATTGGCAAATGGTGCTTATACAGGGAAACGCAGTCCCCAGTCATGGGTAGGTGGCTCAAATAATGGACAGGTTGCCTCTATAGGAATGTTTTTAGATAAAAATAATGAAGGAATGAACTTAGTTGCTAAAAAATCTTGGTTCTTATTAGATGGTCAAATCATTAATTTGGGAAGTGGCATTACTGGTACGACAGATGCTTCGATTGAAACAATCCTCGATAATCGGATGATTCATCCACAGGAAGTGAAGCTTAACCAAGGTTCAGACAAAGATAATTCTTGGATTAGTTTAAGCGCAGCGAATCCATTGAATAACATTGGCTATGTTTTTCCTAATTCAATGAATACGCTTGATGTTCAAATAGAAGAACGCTCTGGTCGCTACGGAGATATTAACGAATACTTTGTTAATGATAAAACCTATACAAATACATTTGCTAAAATTAGTAAAAATTATGGCAAGACTGTTGAAAATGGTACTTACGAATATTTAACAGTGGTTGGGAAAACGAATGAAGAAATCGCAGCTCTTTCTAAAAACAAAGGCTATACTGTTCTAGAAAATACAGCAAACTTACAAGCCATTGAAGCAGGTAATTATGTCATGATGAATACATGGAATAATGACCAAGAAATTGCAGGACTGTATGCGTATGATCCAATGTCGGTTATTTCAGAAAAAATTGATAACGGTGTTTATCGCTTAACTCTTGCGAATCCTTTACAAAATAATGCATCCGTTTCTATTGAATTTGATAAGGGCATTCTTGAAGTAGTCGCAGCGGACCCAGAAATTTCTGTTGACCAAAATATTATCACTTTAAATAGTGCGGGGTTAAATGGCAGCTCGCGTTCAATCACAGTTAAAACAACTCCTGAAGTAACGAAAGAAGCGTTAGAAAAATTAATTCAGGAACAAAAAGAACACCAAGAAAAAGATTACACCGCAAGCAGCTGGAAAGTCTACAGCGAAGCATTGAAACAAGCACAAACTGTGGTAGATCAAGCAACATCAACGCAAGCAGAAGTAGACCAAGCAGAAGCAAAACTACGCTCGGCAGTGAAGCAATTGGTAAAAGTGCCAACTAAAGAAGTAGATAAAACCAACTTGTTGAAAATCATCAAAGAAAACGAGAAACACCAAGAAAAAGACTACACCGCAAGTAGCTGGAAAGTCTACAGTGAAGCATTGAAACAAGCACAAACTGTGGTAGATCAAGCAACAGCGACACAAGCAGAAGTAGACCAAGCAGAAGCAAAACTACGCTCGGCAGTGAAGCAATTGGTAAAAGTGCCAACTAAAGAAGTAGATAAAACCAACTTGTTGAAAATCATCAAAGAAAACGAGAAACACCAAGAAAAAGACTACACCGCAAGCAGCTGGAAAGTCTACAGCGAAGCATTGAAACAAGCACAAACTGTGGCAGATCAAACAACAGCAACGCAAGCAGAAGTAGACCAAGCAGAAACAGAGTTACGTTCGGCAGTGAAGCAATTGGTAAAAGTGCCAACTAAAGAAGTAGATAAAACCAACTTGTTGAAAATCATCAAAGAAAACGAGAAACACCAAGAAAAAGACTACACCGCAAGTAGCTGGAAAGTCTACAGTGAAGCATTGAAACAAGCACAAACTGTGGCAGATCAAACAACAGCAACGCAAGCAGAAGTAGACCAAGCAGAAGCAAAACTACGTTCGGCAGTGAAGCAATTAACATTGAAAAATAGTGGGGAAAATAAAACGGAACAAAAAAATGGGGGGAATAATGGACACTTAAATACTAGTGCGGGAGTTGATCAAACTGGTACGAAACAAGTTAAGCCATCAAGCCAAGGTGGTTTCAGAAAAGCTAGCCAATTTTTACCGAGCACAGGAGAAAAGAAATCGATCGCGCTTGTGATTATTGGTCTTCTAGTTATCGCCAGTGGGTGTCTTTTAGTTTTTCGTAAAAGTAAATCGAAGAAGTAAAAAATTACGGATTCACTAAAAACATAATAAAAAAGCAGACTTCCATACGGAACTGACCCAATAAACTGAGACAAAATAAAAAAGCACCTCTTGTTGAATTCACGTTAAAATGAATTTAACTAGGGGGTGCTTTTTCAATGGGAAATCGAGTGTCTTATCCGATTCACATCAAAGAAATGGCTATACAGATGAAAAAAGAGAATATTCCTGTAAAAACGATTATGGCAGAATTAGGCATTAAAAACAAAACACAAATTGAAACATGGTGGCGTTGGTACCGTAATGGCGAGAATCATCGTCTGGTTCAACCCGTTGGAAAACAATATGCTTATGGAAAAGGTCCAGAAATTCTATCAAATGAACAACAGCTTAGAAATGAAAATAACTATTTAAAAATGCATATTGAGGTGCTAAAAAAGTACAAAGAATTGGAAAGGACGTGGAGCCAGAAATATTTGTAGAATTAGTTAAAAAAATGAAAGGAAAAATAACCATTACTGCATTGTGTCAACTTTTCGGCGTTTCGCGAGCTACTTATTATCGTTGGACTCATCGAAAAGACTTAGGAAAGTTAACACCTCTTGAAGAAGCCGTTCGTCGACTTTGCTTCCAGCATAAGTTTCGATATGGCTATCGAAAGATTACTGCGTTGATTAATCAGGAATACAAAGTAAACAAAAACACCGTACAAAAGATTATGCAGAAATATCATTGGAATTGTCGCGTGAAAATGAAGAAACGCAGTAAAGTGGGACAACCTTACACGGTTGTCGAGAACAAGCTAAATAGACAATTTTCTTCAGACGCTCCTTTAAAGAAATTGGTAACAGATATTACTTATCTGCCTTTTGGTCAAAAGCAATTGTATTTGTCTTCAATTATGGATTTATACAATGGTGAAATTATTGCCTATACCATCGGTGATAAGCAAGATACGGCTTTTGTTCTGGATACACTTGATCAATTGCCCCAAACAACGGATTGTCTATTGCATAGTGATCAGGGCTCTGTTTATACTTCTTTTGACTACCAGAATCAAATAAAAGCAAAAGGCATTACCATGAGTATGTCCCGCAAAGGGACACCTTCAGATAATGCCTGCATCGAATCGTTTCATGCCTCACTAAAGTCTGAAACGTTCTACTTAGATGGGCTCACAAGTGAACCTACATCTATTGTAATAGAAATTGTAAAAAAATACATTACTTATTATAATGAAAGTCGAATTCAACAAAAACTAGACTACCAATCGCCGATAGACTATCGGAAATCAGCAGTCTAGGAAAATGCTTTTTTATTCCTGTCTCACAATCTTAGGTCAGTTCCATACAAGAAGTCTGCTTTTTTATTAATTACTCCGCTTCCGCATTTTGCAAGTCAGCAACATCAGTCAGATAAGTGGCTTCATCCAACAAATCTTCCGAATGTGCGACATAAATCGCAGTGGCGCTATCACCCACCACGTTTAGGCTAGTAACGAGCATTTCGATTGGACGATTAATGGCTAAAATTAATGAATACGTCGCAATCGCAATCTCATTGTTATAGTTTAAACCAGTTAAAATAGTGAAAAGGATAATTCCGCCAGCGCCAGGTGCCGCCGGTGTACCAATGGATGACATTAAAGCTAAAATGGCAATCAAGGCAATATTAGCTGGTGTCACTTCATAACCAGCTACGCCCGCTACAAAAATAGCCGCAATTACTTGCATAATCGCTGTGCCGTTCATATTAATAGTCATTCCTAACGGCAAGACAAAGGCGGCAACATCACTGTCGACACCTAACTCTTCAACCGTTGTTTTTGTATTTAACGGTAAAGTGGCTGCCGAAGAAGAAGTAGAAAATCCAAAAACCACAACTTTCATAATCTTTTTAATAAAAGGAACAGGATTTAATTTTGTCGCAAATAAGATAAATAATGGGTAACCGATCATCAAAAAGGCTAAGAGCGTCGCTGTCGTTGTTACAACGTAGACTAACGCTGGTTTTAAATAATCAATCCCGTAAGAAGCAAACGTCCGAACTAACAACATAAAGACGGCGATAGGAGCAAATTTAGTAATTACAAAGGTTAAAAATAACGTGACCATCGCATTGACTTCTTCAATTAATTTTTTGAAAACACGAATTTTATCCCCTAATGCATTAATACATAAACCAGTAATCACTGCCAACACAACAACGGCTAAAATCGCACCATTGTCGCTAAATGCAGAACCGATATTTTTCGTGACAGCATTGACAATCACCATTAATGGGTTGCCGCTCGTACTTACTTCGACAGGAGCTAGCGTTTCAGATAACGACACATTAAAAGCGCCAGTTAAATATACGCTATAGCCCACAATTCCAGCCGTTAATAGAGCAATCAGTGACATCGATAAAAAGCCAAAAATCGTTTTATAGGAAATTCGTCCTAATTTTTGCGTATCGGTAATATGACAAATGGCTAAAGTAATTGAAGTAAAGACCATCGGCACAATCACTAATTGTAGGCCGTTGATAAATAGTTGACCAATAATATAGAAAAGCCCAATCGCAGATTGTCCTTTTTCAGGATCTGAAATATCTTGGAAAAGAATCTGATTGATTGTCTGCCACACAGCGCCTTGATTGCTGCGAATAAGGTGCTCTCTTAAAAATAAAAAGCCGAGCCCAACGATTAATCCTCCCACCAATGAAATCACCATTTTTTTGGTAAATGAGATACCTTTCACTTCACGTTTTTTCTTTTCCACTTTGTTGCCTCCCAAATAAATTGATTAAGCACCGCGCAAAAAAAGCCTTGCACACAAAAAAAGGGCAAGACATCTCGTATCATTCACTATACAAAAATACAGAATTTTACAGAACTTTGCCTTGTTAGCCTCTCGGACTATCTTAAAGGTACTTTTCCACATACTAAGGGAAACTAAGAGAATTGTCAATTCTTTTTTACTTAGGGGGGGTGTTATTTTTGAAGAAAGAAAGGAAAGAAACAGACGTTTTTCATTTTTTGTTTAATGATTGTGTTAAAATAATCATTAGTAGAATAAGTGAAAGGAAATATTACCTTTCTATATGATAGGAGAGTATTTTTAATGAGAAGTGATCGACATCATAATAACAAGTATTTAGGAATAGTGATTGGATTATTAATTGTTATTATTGGATTATTAGTATTCATCTTAGTGAATGGGCAAACAAATTTAAAAAGAAAGACGGTAGAAGAAGTAGATGCAACACCATCTTCCTCTACAAAGACCGTTAGCAGTTATTCAAGTACCTCAGTGGTGCAAGAAAGTGAAAGTAGTTCAGAAGTTACTACTATTTCAGATGAAGAAAATGTGGCTGCAGAAGCAGTAAAAAAACTCTCCACTAGCCAACGTGCGGCGCTAGTTATTTTGGGTGCGCCTTCAGGATGGCGGTTTAATGGCTATCCAGCTCAAGAAAATTCGAATCAATCAGTTCAAGAGATTGCTTTGTCCAATATGAATACCATAACGTTAACCAAAGTAAGTAGTAAGTTAAGTGATAACACTAGTGAAAATGATCAAATGTTTTTTGCAACTGGAAAAAATATACAAGGTGTTGGCGGTGTTCCTTCGCAAATCTATGCGTTCGGACGTGATGGGGAAATGATTTACTATTATGTTGTTAAAACGAAACTGGATAATTCATCCGCTCAACCAACAGCGATAAACTTGGGACAAGCTAATATGAATAAAATTTGGAAAAATTTTTTTGATGTGGGTGATTTAAGTAGTATGAATCGAGTGGCGGATCAGATTGTTATAAAGTAATAGAGCACTGATTTAGAAAAGGAGTTAAAGCGTATGTTTAATCATCGTCACCAAAAAAATAAATACTTCTTTGTTGTGATTATACTGCTACTAGTCATTATTGGCTTACTTATTTTTCTTATTGTTACTGGTGGGACAAATTCTGAAAAACAAACAAAAAGTTCCAGCAAAACAACCCAAACAACAAAAATTAGTAAAGAGAGTTTGAAAACCATACCTCAAACAATGAGTTCACAGCAAAATAGTTCAACAAGATTAAACGAAATGAATTATACGGAGTCAGAGAAGCGAGCAATAACTAATGAATTTCTGCTCTGGGCTAGTAAACGAGCAGAAATTGGTGGAATGGCTGTTACCACTAGATTTTTTGATCATGGAGCGAGTGGTAAAGGTGATTGGTATGCATTAACACCAGATCGGCAAGCTATTTTAGTTCAGCGGCAAGATCCATCTAGGCAAAATAGCTACCCTATTCAAGCCTTGGGTGGGGTAACATTTTATACTTCGAAAGATGGCACCTTGGGCCGGTCTGATAAAGTAATGACTTCGGCTTTAGCAGCAGGCTATAATGAAGTTGCTGATTTAGGAAAACCAATTATAAAATATTTACTTGGTGATGATGGTGAAATTTATGAATATCACAGTAGTGGTTCTTTTACAGATGGTTTTTATGAGATGGATGATAAAGGCAATCGGCAAGAAAATGGAAGGCCTATTCAAACATTTACCCTTTCCGCAGATACCGCAGCCAAAAAAGAGCTACAACGGATTCTTTTGCAGTATAATAGAAAATAGAAACGAAAGAACAGGCACCAACACAAAGGAGGTATTTTTATGAAAGTCACTCAACTTTCTAGTGAAACTCTTGACCGAGCGCATGAACGTTTTGAAGAAACACTTGCGCAAATGACCGTTGCCGAAGCAAACACGATGCCCGCACCATTAATCAAGTCTGTTACTTGGCTGATGTGGCACACAGCCAGAGAATTAGACCTACAAATTTCCGCACTTAATCATAGTGAACCGTTATGGCTTAGCCAACACTGGACAGAAAAATTTGCCTTGGATTTGCCAGATGAAACAGAAGACTGGCATCACACACCAGAAGAAGCGGCGAAAGTCGTGGTGGCAGAAAAGCAATTGCTTAGTGACTATTTGGCTGCCAGTGTGGCACTTACCAAAAGCTATTTAGACCAAATCAAAGAAGAACAATTGTCAGACGTGATTGATAAAAATTGGACCCCGCCGGTGACTAGACAAGTGCGTTTAGTTTCAGTGATTGATGATGCAGTGATGCATTCTGGGCAAGCCGTTTATACACGAAGATTAGTCATTGGAAAATGATAAATAAGAAAAAACAAAAAATGCTTCTGCCTAAGCAGGAGTATTTTTTATTGAGAGAAAAAATACATAAAAATAATGAACGAAGGACTGTCCACTTTTTCCCTAGTTGAAACGTTGTATAAGTGAAAGGAGAAATCAGATGAAAAAGGAGGCAAATTTTGACGAAGTACTATTTTCTTTTGGGCAAGAAGTCATCCAAGTCTTGATTCACCGAGGAGCAAGTCTTGAAGATGCACAAGATGCAGTGTCGCAAACGTATACAACGATTTTTTCAATATTACCTGAAATTACATCAGAAAATCTACGCCCGTGGTTTTTCCGAGTAACATTTAATTACTACATTACGATGTATCGAAAAAAGAAACGAGAACGCACTTTTGTGGCAAACAGCCATCCTGTGCAATCAATAGAAAAAATGGAAGGGCAAGAGCTATTATTATTGATCGATTCCTTAAAAGATGAGGAACAAGAACTATTGCTTTTGAAATATTATTATCAATTATCGTATGCCGAGATTGCGTTGATTTTAGAATTATCTGTTGAAAATGTTCGCAAAAAATTGTATCGCACACGTCAAAAACTAAAAAAAGAACTGGAGGAATAGAAGTGGATTTAAAAAAAAGTATTCGTAAAGCGAAAAGAAAACAATTTATCGTGATTGGTGCCATAACCGTTGTTAGTTTTGCTGTATTGTTTGTCGGTTTTTTTGTGGGAATGGATAAACTTTCGACGAAAAACTATCATACCCTACTAGAAGTAATTAATGATCAAGAAATGATTGCTTCTCCAAACACTCAATTAGACTCCCAAGTAATTGCTAATAGTTCGCCTTTTGGGGGCGAAGTTGTAACTAATCGTTCAAAAAATATTGATGGTTACACGGTGGAGTGGAGTAATTTACGTAGCAGATATAGCTTTTTCAGAAATTCGATTGACCGGAATGAAGCCTATCTTGGTAGCTATTATTCTTCTAAGAATTCCTATGAATACAACCGACAAACCAAGCAGAAAGTGGCAACTTTTTATAACCCAGCGATTACCAATTACTATGATGATGTTAAAAACGAATTAAGTGAATTAGATAAAATGGAAAACCAAGTAGCGGAAGTGGCGATTTCTTTTGATAAACCTTATCCATATGAAGAAGTCCGCAAAATGTTACCGAGCAATGTCAACTTAGTTTGGCTCTATGTTTACTCCGAAACGGTTAATGAAAAAGAGGGTCCTTCTGGTACGCTGCCTTATGGTTTTCAATTAAGCATGGACGATCAAAACGAAATATTTGATCCTGAAAACGACAAGCAACACTTTTTTGAAACCTTAGAAAAATCCCCCATGTTTGCTGACAACCAAGAAGGCCAAAAGTTTATCCAACAAAATAAAAATAAAAAAGTCGAAAAATTACCTGTTTGGGGAGTCATGCTCACCGGACAAACTAAAAATTTCAAAGCCTTACAAAATGAACCTTTTGTTCGTGGTGCTTCAATTGGCGTGACCGCACCTATCGTTCCTTATATTCAGCCAGAGAAATAAACGTTCTTCAGAACTCTAAGCCTTCCGACTGATTTTGCTTCAACGATATTGTCAGTAAAAATAGAAAACGTTATAATAGAATGGATCACAGGAAGTGCTTCTACAATGCGTGGGAGCACTTTTTTTACTTATCTATGAGGAGGGCAAGTGAATGTTTTTTAATTTTATTGGGTTAACGTTATTTTTTGGTATCGGGATCTTAGTTGCGAATGGCGCCAAAATTGTAGCGAATAAAGGGAAAAAGAGTAAGGGGACCATTCTATTAATGGTGATGGAATTGCTCTTGTTAGGTATCTTTTTATTTGTGACTTTGCCAAGTAAAAATCTTTCAACCGTGTTATGGATTAATCTGATTGGCGCAGTGATTGCTAGTGGGGTGTTATTAAGTACACGCTTAGCTAGTAAAGTCGAAGTGGGCCGCAAAGAAGTAGGGAAGAATACCAACAAAACGGCTAACAAAGACTGGTCTGGCAAAATTTTGGGTGTTGCCGTTTTGGCAATGATTTTGTTGACTATTGTCAGTAGTATTACCAGAATTTCTTCCATTGATGAAATTTATCAAACAATTCCTTTAAAAACGGAAGAAAAAGCTGAAGTTTTAACTTCGGCGAAAGAAACACCCATTGCGATTGCACCACAAACGGCGAAACGAAAAATGTTACAGAAATTTTCTGTCATTCCCAATTCCAATATGTTTACTTTGGATGGTATAACGGCACAAGTCGTCAATGGCGAGTATGTTTATGTAGCAACAGTCGAATTTAATGGCTTCTTTAAATGGCTAAAACTGGGGGAAGTACCTGGCTATTTCATCATTAGTGCGACAGATATCAACGCACAGCCAGAATTTGTAGAAAAACCAATTGTTTATACTCCTTCAGCTTACTTTGGCAAAGATGCCGCACGAAAAATTTATTCCGCTTATCCAGGTTATGCAGCAACTGGCACAATCAATTTAGAGCTGGACGACCAAGGGAATCCTTACTATATTCAAACGCTTTACAAAGAGTATGGGGTTTCTGGTCGCATGCACTATAATGAATTTAAAACGGCGGTATTAAATGCTACAACAGGAGAAGTTAACGTTTATGACAGTCAAAAAGCCCCAAGTTTCGTTGATGCGCCGATTACTAGCTCAGCGGCGAATAGCTTAAATGAATTCTTTGGTCGTTACAGTCAAGGCTGGTGGAACCAGACAATGTTTGGCGCCAAAAAAGATGTTAAAATTCCAACTGAAAATGGTATTTATGCATCAGGGCAAATTACGCCGATGATGAACAAGGAAGGGAACCAATTGCTTTATTTTACGGACTTTACAAGTAGTGAAAAAGACCAAGATTCCGCTTTAGGCTACTCCTTAATCAATGCCCGAACAGGCCAAGTTACGTATTATCGTGATACTAAAGTCGGCATTATGGATAGTGATGGCGCCATTTCTATCGCCTCAAAAATTTATCCAGAAAAGAAATGGAAAGCTAGTATGCCAGTCCTTTATAATATTGATGGCGTGCCAACGTGGATTGTTTCGTTAATGGACAGTAAAGGGATTTTCAAAAAATATGTCTATATAAATGCTGTAGATAATGATATTGTGATTGATGCAGACACGGCACAAGGCGCATTAGACGCTTATCGAATTGAGTTAGTAACCAAAGGAAGCAACAATGAAAATACAGACAAAGCCAACTTGAAAACGATGCAAGGTAAAGTAGCTCGTGTCTCAGTAGTAGCTGGGGAAGCGCAAACGGTAGTTTCATTTTTACTAGAAGATGAAAAAACCATTTTTAGCGTAACGACTAATAACAGTCCGCTGGCGCTATTCTTAAAAGAGGGCGACCAAGTGACATTTAAAGCCGTAGTGACTGAAAATGCTAAAGCAGCGAATGTTGAAGAATTGAAAATTGCAGGATTAAACTAAGAGGTCGGGACAGAAGTGTTTAACTCCGAGAAATAAGAAGGAATTTCCGAAAATTGTTCTTTAATTTTTGGAGAATTTCGGCTTATTTCCGAAGGAGTTGCTTTTGTTCCCGCCGTTTATCAATTTTTAAGCCTGGAACAAAAATCCAAAGTGATTTTTGTCCCAGGCTCTCTTGGAAAAGAAGAAAAATCCACTTATTTCTGCTATGATAAGAGAGAAAAAGAATACGAAGGAGCTTCGCCCATGCGCAACATAAAATTAACCATTGAATACGATGGTAAAAGATACTCAGGTTGGCAACGACTAGGCAATTCAGAGAAAACGATTCAAGGGAAAATTGAAAGTATTTTAACACAAATGACAGGTGAACCGATTGAAATTATTGGCTCAGGCAGAACGGATGCCGGCACACATGCACGTGGTCAAGTAGCGAATTTTAAAACGACTAGTTCACTAACAACAACCGAAATGTTATCCTTTTTAAATCGATATTTACCTGGCGATATTGTTGTTAAAGAAGTTACAGAAATGCCTGAACGTTTTCATGCACGGTATAACGCCACAGGCAAACAATACAGCTACTATGTTTGGAATAGCCCAATTCCTAATGCCTTTGAACGGTATCATAGTTTTCACTTTCCCAAAGCGTTGGATCAAGAAAAAATGGAACAAGCTTGCCAAAAATTAATAGGGACCCATGATTTTATTGGCTTTTCAGCATTGAAAAAAACCAAAAAATCAACTACTCGAACGATTGAAAAGATTACGATTGAAAGAAGCGGCGAAATGTTACAGTTCACTTTTGTGGGCAATGGTTTCTTGCATAAAATGGTCCGCATCCTCGTTGGGACACTTTTAGAAATTGGTGCAGGCACCAAAGAATTAGCGATAATTGACGAATTATTCGCAACAAAAGTCCGAGAAGGCGCAGGTGAAACGGCTCCTGCACAAGGGTTATTTTTAGATGAAGTGTATTATAAATAACAAAAAAATAAATTTTCTTTAACCACACCAATTAAAAAGTTGAACTTCATCTAAAAAGTGCTAACGTTAAGAAGAGATTAACAATAGAAAGAGGTCATTTTTTTGCTATCTTTACTTATTTCTGTCAAAAAATTATTTTCATCTTTTTTAGGTATCTTAAAAAAAGAAGACACTCGTGCCTTGTTCTTTTTATTGGCAACCACGTTGTTGAGTGGGACCATTTTTTATTCAACAGTGGAAAAATTGTCGCCATTAGATTCGTTATATTTAAGTTTCATGACGTTAACCACGATTGGTTATGGAGATGTGCATCCAGTTACTGACTTGGGAAAAATTTTCACCATGGTTTATGCTACAGTAGGCTTGGGGATTATGGCTATGTTTATTTCGGTCGTAGCAAAATCCTACTTGTATTCTAAACAAAGTCATCACCACCATCACCATAAAAACAAAGAACATTCAGCGGAAAAGTCTTCAGAAAAATAGACGAAATTGATGAGTTGACCAAGTGTTTCTCGAAAAATGAAAGTTTTTTGAGAAACACTCTTTTTTTATCTTAATAATTATGGTAGTATGTCCCAAACTGTATTTTATTTTAAAGGAGCGTGAAGTGAATGGTCAAAGCGATTCGGAAATTATCGTTAATTCAAAAAATCATGATAGGGATTGTGATTGGAACCACCTTGGGTTTCTTGGTGCCTGAATGGACCTTCATCAGCGTTCTTGGTGAATTGTTTGTGGGCGCCTTAAAAGCAATTGCGCCGATTTTAGTTTTTGTCTTAATTATTGCGTCGCTAGCCCAACAAAAGGCTGGGGCGAAAACATATGTTGGATCAATTTTAGTTGTGTATCTGTTAGCGACATTTTTGGCAGCTGTTGTTGCCGTGACGGCAAGCTATCTGTTTCCCGTTAAGATTGTCTTGGAGGCGGCGCAGGAAGCGCAAGCAGCCCCAACGCAACTTAGTGATGTTTTAAGTAATGTGTTAACAAGCGTTGTCCAAAATCCGATTCAAGCGATGATTGAAGGCAATTATTTATCTGTTTTATTTTGGTCCTCATTAATCGGTATTGGGTTACGTCAAAGTTCGGTCGCTACCAAGGATGTGATTGCCAATCTTTCAACAGGGATTACCACGGTCGTTCAAATGATTATCGGCATTGCGCCAATTGGAATTCTAGGTTTGGTGTTTCATTCGGTGGCAACCACAGGCATTGCAGGGTTAGCCAAGTATGGTCAGTTATTATTATTGTTAATTGGTACGATGGCCGTGGTTGCTTTAGTCGTTTATCCAGCGATTGTTTTTTGGAATATTCGGCAAAATCCGTATCCGTTAGTCTTTTTTGTATTAAAGGAAAGTGCGATTCCCGCATTCTTTACACGCAGTTCTGCGGCCAATATTCCCATTAATATGGAATTGGCGAAAGCAATGGATTTAAATGAAGAATCTTATGCGGTCTCTATTCCGCTAGGCGCAACGATTAATATGGGCGGCGCAGCCATTACGATTACCATTATGACATTGGCGGCAGTCCACACATTAGGCATGTCCGTGCCAATCTATTTAGCATTATTGTTGAGTATCATCGCCGCTGTTTCTGCTTGTGGGGCTTCAGGAATTGCTGGTGGTTCCTTGTTGTTAATTCCGCTTGCATGTAGTTTGTTTGGCATTTCCAATGACATTGCCATGCAAGTCGTCGGCGTTGGCTTTATCGTCGGCGTAGTCCAAGATTCCATTGAAACAGCGTTGAACTCTTCTAGTGACTTGTTGTTTACCACCTCAGTTGAGTTAGCAGACCGACGTAAAAATGGTGAAATTATTGATGTCAAAGCGTTAATTGGCAAAAGTCAATTGGTGGTCGAACAAGAAAATATTTAAAAGAAAGGAACAACCCGCTAAAATGCGGGTTGTTCCTTTCTTTAATAATCTCGGCCCCATTTTTTTCAGGGGCCACTGAAATTATCGACCATTTTGTGAAGAAAATCCTCTCTATAATAAAGGTATCAAGTAAATAGGAGGTACACGAAATGAAATGGTATCAACTTTCCTCAACAAAAGTAATCGAGCAGACTAAGACGAAGCAAACGGGTCTTTCTAGCAAAGAACGTCAGCAACGTTTACAAACGAATGGTCCAAATAAAATTGAAGAAAAACAACAACTGAAAACGTGGCAAAAGCTAGCCAAACATTTTACAGATTTACTAATGGTAGTCTTACTCGCTGCCGCAATTCTAAAATTTGCCACAGGCGAAGTGGTCGAAGGAAGTATCATTTTTCTAGTGGTGCTTGTCAATGGCTTTGTCGGTTATTGGCAAGAGCGTAAAGCAGAAGAATCATTAGACGGCCTGAAACAGATGATGGGCCAAGAGGCAGTCGTTCTAATTGATGGACAAAAAACAACCGTTTCTTCTGAAACATTGGTTCTGGGAGATGTAGTCACGTTACAAGCTGGCGATGTAGTTCCAGCAGATTTGCGCTTATTTGATGTTCATAATCTGATGATTGAAGAATCAATTTTGACAGGCGAATCAGAAGCCGTGGAGAAAATTACCGGTTCCTTGAATGAAGAATTGCCAACAGGCGATCAAAAGAATTTGGCTTTTTCAGGAACACTTGTCCAAGCAGGTTCGGCCTTAGGTGTTGTAGTAGAAACAGGAGATTCCACTGAAGTTGGAAAAATTAATCACGCGTTGCAGTCAGTAGATCAAAAAACAACGCCGCTCGTACGGAAAATGCACCAATTAAACAAGCAAATTTTCCAAGGGATTATGGTCTTGATCTTGTTTCTGATTTTCTTTACCACTTTTCGTCATGGCATGGAATGGAGCCTCTTATTTTCTGCGATGATTGCATTAATTGTAGCAATGATTCCAGAAGGCTTACCTGCTGTGTTAACGATGATTTTATCGATGGGTGTTCATGAGATGGCTAGAGAAAATGCGATTATTAAAGGCATGCCTTCCGTTGAAACATTAGGTTCAATGACAGTTATCTGTTCAGACAAAACAGGAACGCTAACTAAAAATGAAATGACGGTAATGGATGTAGTGACTGAAGAAATGGCCATTGTCAAAGAGATTATGGCCAACTGTCAAGAATTGAAATTACAAGACCAACAAAAAATCGCCGACTTGCAAGGGAATCCTACCGAGTTAGCTTTACTACAATATGTTGATCAGGATCAACTGTCTTTACGCCCTGTAGAAAAGAAAATTCCGTTTAGTTCAAGTTATAAATACATGGCCACTCGCCATCCGCAAGCAGAAGGTTCAATTATTTATGTCAAAGGTGCGCCAGAAGTATTGTTACAACTTTCTACGTTATCTGATAATCAAAAAGGTGCTTGGCAAGCACAAGCTGCGCAATTAGCGCAAAAAGGACAACGGGTATTAGGTTTCGCTTATAAGACAGTTACGTCACAACAGGAACTGACACATGAAACATTGTCAGGATTGACGTTTGCTGGACTGGCAGGCATCATCGATCCGCCAAAAGAAAGTGCCATTCAAGCCGTCAAAGAATCTCAAGAAGCAGGTATTTCCGTCAAAATGATTACCGGAGACCATAAAGATACAGCGCAAGCCATTGGCGAGCAAGTTGGTTTAAAGCATACGAAAAAAGTCCTTGAAGGATTAGAAATTGATGCTATGTCAGATGAAGAATTAGCTCAGCACGTTCAAAAAGTCGATGTATTTGCACGAACGACGCCAGAACATAAATTACGAATTGTCACGGCTTTACAAAACAATGGTGAAATTGTCGGGATGACCGGCGATGGCGTGAACGATGCGCCAGCACTAAAGAAAGCCGATGTCGGAATTGCCATGGGAATTAAAGGAAGTGAAGTAACCAAACAAGCCGCAGATATGGTTTTGGCAGATGATAATTTCCATACGATTGCTAAAGCCGTGAAAGAAGGACGCCGCATTTTTGATAACTTGAAAAAGACGATTACCTTCTTCTTGCCAACCTCTTTAGCACAAGGTTTAATTGTTGTCTGGGCGCTTTTAATGAATCATCCTCTACCGTTGACACCTGTCCAGATATTATGGGTAAACATGGTAACTACGATTACTTTGTCTTATGCATTAGGTTTTGAAAAAGCGAGTGCTGATACCATGAAACGACCACCAAGAGATGTCAACGAAGGCATTTTAACAAAGTACAGTATTTTTAGAATCATCTATGTGTCGGTACTCATTATGGTACCAGGTTACCTCATGGCGTTACAATTTGAGGGCCAAGCCTTACAGCAAACGTTCCTCTTACAAAGTATCGTCTTAGCGCAAGCAGCGTATATGATCAACTGTCGTAAGTTGGTTGATCCGTCGTTAAGCACAGGATTTTTCCAAAATAAAGTGTTGTTTGCTTCATTAGGAATCCTCTTTTTACTACAAGCGCTAGTAGTTTACTGGCCAGTAGCGCAGCAATTAATTGGCACAACTTCTTTAAATGGCCTTCAATTAGCAATGATTTTCGTCCATGTTGTGAGTCTGTTTTTCCTTGTTGAAGGGGAAAAATATATAACCAAACGATTCATGACGAAAGAAAGCCAAAAAACTAGCGAATGTCCTCGCTAGTTCCTTTAAAAATAAGAATGAAGAGTGAGCTCTGCTAGTCGGCGGAGTTCATTTTTTGTTGGAATTAAAGAGAGATAAAAGACAGGAAGATCAAGATGATCCAAGGGGAAATTGGAAATAATTATGTCGGCTTCATTTAACGTCAACTGGCTTAGTTCCACATATTCAATAGCTTGTAATTTCACACGAGTACCTAAATAAGCAGCTAATTCTTGTTGCAAAAAAGCTTTCCAAGCAGGTTCCCCTTGAAAGAGGAAATAGGCGGTCATCGTTTGCGCCTGAATAGAATAACTGGCTTGTTTTTCTAACAAAGAAGCCAAACTAAGAAAATAAGTTGGTTCTTCAATCGTGGTGTAGCGAGATAAAATCTCCAAAAGTTCTTGGTTGCTCTTTGATAACGCAAGGTCTTCTGCGGCTTGTTCGGTCATTAATTCTTGATATTCCAATTGAAATTGCTCAGAAAGTGTTGGGGACTCGGTATATTTAATGAATAACAATAACAGATTATCCAATAAATTTGTTTGGATTAAATCAGGCCGGGCTTCTTCAGTGGACAAATTAGTGACAAACTGTTGTAACGACTTTCGCAGCTGACTGTAATGAGTGTGGAGCGCAGAAGCCAACGTTTCGCCATAGACATTATCGTAATTCCAGCTTTCTAAGAAACAAAAGAAGGCAAAAAAACTTTCTTCCCCTTGCAAATAGATGCCTTCAGAAGCATAAAGCTTTGCCAAGGACGGTTGATAAAGTTGAAACAAGACATCTTTTGAGTCAAAAGAAAATTGACTCACTCGGCAATTGGCTTTGTTGCGAATCGTGTTAATGAAAAACCAACAAGCACCAAAAATTTCTTCCGTTTCCACCATCAACTCACTACTGTAAACTTGTTTCAAAAATTGAAAATAATGCTCCTCATGAATAGAATAATCGTCAAAAAAATAATTATTATGAGTAAAAGGCACCAACAAACGGTGATAAAAAATCCGAATATTGCTTTCTGCCCCAATTAGCTGAATGGTCGTCGTGGTTAGTTGAATCGTTAAATGAAAATCACGTAAGGCCAGATTCATTTTTTTGATATGTCGCTTCAAAGTTTCATAAGAAACACCACTAGTGCTCAAAAAAGAAGTTGTTACTAACTCTTTCGTAAATAGTAGCTCTTTTAATAGTTGAATACTAATGGATTGAGGTAAAAATAATGACCAAAGCTCATTGGTTTGCGCATTCCCCTGATTACGTAACCGAATACCACTGCTATCGGTTTCAATGGACCAGTCGGCGGGTAATTGACTGCGAATATACTGTAAATCCGAAAAAACGGTTCGCTCTGTCGTCTGGATTTGCGTGGCTAAACGCTTGGCTGTCAGCTGAGGAACATTTAACAACTGTTCCAACAAACGAATTTGCCGAAGCAAATCTTTTTCCGTTATCACACGTTTTAACATGGAGTACATGGCAAAACCTCCTTTTGCTTAAGAATACGGATAAAAAGGGGATTGGTCAATTAAAAAAAGAAGCGAATCGTCATTCGCTTCTTTTTATTCACTATACAAAAATATCAAATGTATGCAAAACGGCTGACAATAAAATGGTTACAACAGCCATTCCTGATACAAAGCCGACAGCACCAGGAACAAACGGAGGTAATCGTTTAGCAATATAGCTACCGACAGGGGCCGCACTGATTCCTGCTAAAACGGCGATGGTCAGGGAAAGCCAAAAGCCACCACCCATCATTAAAATCACACCAGGAACAATACTGACCAGTGGCATAAATGTTGGATACCAACCTTCTTCAGCGAAATGTTTTCGATAAAGAAAAACACCCACAGCCGAAGCAATCATTTGTCCCATTAAAATGTCAGGAACCAAGCCAGAACCATTTGTAATATGATTAATATTGACAAACCAATCTGTTAAAACGCCTAGAATTACCAAACCTCCAACTAACTCATTTCCATAAAACCAAGCTTCGGAGAAGTCAGCAAAAGTGCGTCGTATTGACCATTGAAAGGTTTGCGTATTTTCAATTTTAGGTTGTTTTTGCCGCTTCTGAGCGATTGGTGCAACAGAAGGAACCATCCAAGGAAGTTGATGACAGATGGCTGAAACAATCCAGCCAACAAAAGCCATTGTGGTAACGTTGGAAACTGTCCCAGGTACATTTAAAAGGGGCATCAATTGCGCATTCAGCCAATTGGCAAACGGAAAGGTGAAAAGCGCACTCAACAGAGAAATCGTTCCTAATTTTTTCCAGCCAGGACCATAAACGAGCGTTAAAGCTGGCGGCGTGCCGACCACCACAATAAATGTTGGTAACCACAACACTTCTTTTGTAAAAAAGCGTGTAAAATCAAAAACATAAATAGTTAAAAAGAGGGAAAGTAGCTGAGAAGCAAGTACCCAAGGCCAAGCACCAGAGCCACCAGCAATTGCAAATCCCTGCCATTTTGAATTTTTTCGATAAAGTTGCCAAGCAATCAGACCGCCGATTAGTAAGAAAAGCGTTGTAAAAAGTCCACCGTAAAATTCCCCTTCCGTGAAGTTCATAACAAAATAGATAAATTTGTAAAATCCCTGCTGATTCACTTTGGTAACTACGTCATTGTAAGGGAAAAAGTTAGACACATGCCGAAAGCCATTCATGATCCAATACAGGAACATTCCCAAAAAAAATTTTACAACAAGAGCTAAAACGGCTTCGTAATTGATCGATTTATTTTTCATATGATCGCTCCAAAAAAATGACATTTTACTAAGTTTTTGAAATTAGTTTATTGTAACTACTAAAGCCTTTAGTGCCTCGTTAAAGACATTCGCTGGCGGATTAGTCAATCCAGCGCCAATCATACCAATCCCCGGTTCTTTATGAGCAATAGCAGTATTAATGACAGGCAGCATCCCTGTTTCTAAGACTTTTAAGACATCGATGCCTGAAGGAATCCCCATAAAATCTAAAACAGGAATCGTGACATTGGGATTTTCTTTCGTAGTAATTTCCAGCATTTCTTTTGAATAATTCAATGCTTCTGCCACTGTTCCGCCAACTAATGGGACAATTGCTGGTGCAGCTGCCATGGCAAATCCGCCAACACCATACGTTTCTGTAATAGCACTATCGCCCATATCCAAACCAGCATCTTCTTGTGTGTAACCAGCAAACATCGGACCAATCACCCGTTGGGCAGGCCCCGTAAACCAGTGATTTCCACCAATCCCACTGACACGAATTCCAAATTCGACCCCATTGCGACACATGGTGGTGACAATTGTACTATTCTCCACATTATGCCCAGCATCTAACGCACATTTAGCGGCGCCCATCCAAGTTGGACCAGAAAAATAGTCAGAACTGCCAAGAAATTCAAATACTTCTTTTAATTGTTCACGAGAAAAATCAGTTTGAACCATGTAAGGTGTTAATGCTTGGACTAACAACGTACTTCCAGCTACATTGCGATTATGACACTCATCGCCCATATGCAAGGCTTGCGAAAGCATTAAGCGTAAATCAATGCCTTCTGGACAAAAAGTCATGGCATCATGAAGTAATGGACCTAAAACATCGCGCATCCAAATCAGGCGATCCACGACGGATTGATCATTTGCACCAAATCGTAAAACTTTCGCCAATTGTTCACTTAAATTAGTAAAAGCTGTGTTGCCGTACGTTTCATTTTTGATAATATGAACGTACATATTCGGAGAAGTCACGCCAGCCATAGAACCAACGGCATCATGTTCATGACAAGGAGAAAACGTAATCGCGCCAGAACGAGCAACCCGATCGGCATCAGCTAGATCTTTTGCTAATCCTTCAAAAACAAGCGCTCCTTGAACGGCACCTTTCATCGGTCCGCACATATTTTCATAAGTAATGGGTGGACCAGCATGTAAAATGGTCGTTTCAGTCATATTGGGCATGACATTAATTGCTTTATCAAATCCCACTAAAATAGGTTTTGATTGAATAATGCGGGTAACCGCTTCTTCGTTGGCTTGTTGGATTTTTTCATAAAGCGTTGGATTTTTTAATTGATCCAATAATTTCAATAGCTCTGGGTCACCATTGGCTGGCGGTGCCCAATTTACTTGATGTGAAGGAATCCCTTGTTTTTTCATATCTTCATGAATAAAGTCAATGCCTACATTGATCGTATCTAAAGGCTGTTTAAAAAGATCATTTCTGCTCATGTTCGTTCGCTCCTTTTACAAAAGTTTTGGTGGCTTCGCAAAGTTGATGACTGCTGTCGACAACGAGAACCTCTAAATCTTCTAAAATTTTCCGCTGTTCATGAATATCTTGTGGATCTTCTTCGGTCCCTAAAACATAGCCAATAATGGCTAACTCACGACCATCTGCTTTCGCTATTGCTTTGGCTTCCTTTAACGCCTCCGCTAACACGCCAACGGGATTTTCGTGAGAACCATAACCTAATTCAAAATCTAACGCTAAAACCGCCACTTCAGGATCTTTGGCTTCTTGAAGAATGCGAGTAATCCGAGAAGTCGGATCGATCATTGGATGTGGGCGGCCTTCTGTGAAACGATCATCACCGAAATCAATCAATGTATGTGCTTGGCTGTGGTCAGGATTTGCTAATTGTCGTTCAGGAATTTTATGAATATTACTATAAACATCATCAGAGACTTCTGTTAAAGCATATAAAAGTTCATCACAAAGAGTGCCACCACAGAACAACCCACGAACAAATTTTTGAGAAGGGGCTTGTTGCTGTTGGATGGCTGTTAACGTTGCGCCTGTCGGATTTTGATAGAGGCTGGTTTCCGCTTCCTGTGTTTGACTAAATTGAATCACTTTTTGAACTGCATCCAGAGAAGAAGTAGCAAAAGTGACGTTGTCTATTTTTCGTTCCGTTTGTTCACTGCCGATAAAATAAATAACAACTGGTTTAGTTGAAACAGCTAATTTTTTTAAAATTTTCTCTGTTACTTCTGGAGCAGGCGGTTTAGAAATAAGCAAAATTGTCTTAGTTTGTTCGTCAGCCATTAAAGCATCCAGCCCGTCAAGCATCATCAGCCCACCAATTTCAGCAGACAAATCACGGCCACCAGTACCAATTAATTGTGAAATCCCATAACCATATTTATGGATTTGGACACTAACTTCTTGGCTACCTGTACCAGAAGCGCCGACAATTCCAATATCTCCTGAACGTACCTCGTTAGCAAAACATAACCCAACGCCATTAATAATCGCTGTTCCACAATCAGGACCCATCACAAACAGTTCTTTTTCGTGTGCTTTTTGTTTTAACGCTAATTCCTCGTCAACCGTCACGTTATCACTAAAGAGCATGACGTGTTTTTGCTGATCTAAAGCTTTATGCGCTTCCCGTGCAGCAAATTTTCCATTGACAGAAATTACAACTAAGTTGGCATCAGGCTCTTCATGAAGGGCTGAATCTAACGTCTTATAGGTTACTTCAGAAGAAGCGGTTTTCTTTTTCTTCGTAAATAACTCGTCGACTTGCTGTAAAATTTCTTCTGAGTTCGCTTGGTCATCAAGATCTAAAACAATTAATAAATCACCTGTTGTAACATGATCCAAGGCGGGTGTATATAAACCAACATTCCGAATCACTTCAAGATTCATGTCGGTTCCCATCCCAATCATTGCGGTTTTAACTCCAGCCAGTTCATTGGCTCGTGTTGAAATGGTCATTAAAGTAACTGAATCAAAATAGGCGTTCTCTTTAATTACTGTTTGAATTGTCATGATTATTCTCCTCACAAAATAGTTTTAAACCAAAAATAATGCCGCAAAGTATGTCGCTTCCTGAAGTTGAGCCCACCTCCTCTAAAGCTGAAACCGCTTGAGCCATTTCGTTTGTATTTCCACTTTCAATTGATAAAAAAACACGCTGAACTAGCTGAGAAAACTGTTCGTTCACTGCTTCATGGATTTCCGCATAACTGACCGCATTCGTTCGTTCCTTAGCTAGCACAGCCAGCTGTTGGAAATTCGAGGGAAGTTGCTGTAATGCAGAAAAACTAGCAAGTAATCCTGTGATAAAATCATCGCCAGTGGGAGTTAAACCAATCCCCAATCCCAAAATCTTCGTTAAACAATCAAGAGCTATTTTAAAAGATTTTTGCTCCCAAGCTTGTTGAAAATGAACCATTTCTTTTTGAATCTGGGTCCGACTATAAGAATCAAAAAGAAAGGTTGACGACGAAGCAGGAAAAAGCGTTTGCCAAGGATTGAAACGAGTTTGCTGAATATACGTTAAAAAAATAGCTATCTTTATTTTACTGGGTGTTAAATAAAGTGGCGTTGGTTGCCAAATTTGGGCATCGGCTAGGGTTAATTGTCGTCGGCCTAACCGGATAAACAGGGGCTCAATTTGGACAGGTAAATCAGCGAAATGGCTAAGTTTTTTTTCATCGAGTATAATCGTGTTAGGTGCTATATGTTCGGGATGCGTTGAAATGGTCAAGAGAATTTCTTGGGTGTCTACATGACCATAATTAATAGCGTGCGTAAAACATTGCAAACTAGTCAATGTTTGATGAGGGAGTTTCGATAAAATCGTTTGGTCATAAGCTAAAATTTTTGTCATTCCAACGACCTCCTTTTTAATAGCGCTTTCACAATTTCATAATAAAAGAATCCAGCACGCTAAACAATTGCTAAAAATGACATTGATTTACAAGTTTGAATGGACAATTTGTACATTGGGAGGATAAATGATGTTAAAAGTGAGTGATTTATTAACGTTAGAAGAATTACCTGGCATTACCTTAGTGGCAGGACATAAAAATCAGGACCAACCGATTTTAAAAGTCAATATTTTAGAAAATCCTGATATTTTAGATTGGCTAACAGCAGGTGAGCTGCTGTTAACGACAGGGTACATATTTAAAGATGATCGGAAATTACAGAAAAATTTTTTGAAAGAACTAGCTAAACACCATTGTGCTGCCTTAGGATTTAAAACCCAACGTTATTTTGAAGAAGTTCCACCAGACCTAATCAAATTAGCAGATGAAATGAACGTTCCTATTTTAGCAATTCCTTACAATTACACCTTTTCGCAAATTGCTGACGTGTTGAAAAGTCGTGTCACGTTAGAACAATTTGACATGAATGCGCAAGAAACCGCATTGCATAATAAAATTTATCAAATCTTAGAAACGGGAAGTAGCAGTTTTCATTTGCTGCAGGATCTAGCAGAAACCATTCAAAATCCTGTCTTGTTATTGAATGACCACTTTGAAGGAGTTAATTTTTTTGACTTGCCTAAAAATCCAATTCGTATTTCTAGCATTTTAGAAGATAGAAAAGAAACCTCAGAGTTCCAAAAACAATTACTTGAACAAAGTCATCCATCATTACGCTTTTATCAAGAACCGATTCATTTACAGTTGAAACTCCAGAACCAAGTGGTGCCAATTGAAATTTATCCAATTAAAAAGAAAAATGTTATTTTATATTATTTACTCGTCTGGAACACCTTGGCTCCATTACGACCAGTCGACGTGGCTCATTTTAAAATCACAGCTCATTACTTACTTTTACAATTGCAATTGGAATACTCACGGAAATTTGAAGAATACCAACAACGAAACGAATTATTTTTTAAGCTGATTGCGCATGAAAAGAGGGACCAAGCTGTCTTCCAACAATTTCAACAATATTATCGCTTGGCAATAGATAAGCCCTATGCGATTTTGCTAATTTCATTAACCTTAAATGAACGCCAAAGGCAAGAAAGAATGTCTATTTTAGGTAACCAGCTAAACCAAGTTATCTTAGGGGATAAACAAAAAATTGTTTGTATTGAAATTGATAGTTCCTTTATTTTATTAGTTGACGATCCACCTGAAAAAGAAGGCGATTATCTGAAAATGATGCAACGCCTAGCGCAAAGTAGCATAAATCAGTTAATGAAAGTACAAGAAGATGTGGAACTTTTCCTAACAATAGGACCTAAGATTCAAGGTCTGACCCAGATTCATGAATCGTATCAACAAGCGATTGACGTTTTAGCCTTTCAACGTCAATTCATTGCGGAAAAACCTGAAATGAGGATTGCTTCCTACGCGAATTTTCATTTTAGACAGACACTACAATGTTATTTTTTAGAAGAAGGACAAGCAACCCTCAGAAACAAATATCTTCAACCATTGCAGAAAAGTGATCAACAGCAACATACCGACTTTGTCCATACACTGAATGTCTATTTTCAATCAAAACGAAACTTGTCTCAAACAGCCAAAAAGCTCTTTATTCATCGTAATACTTTGTTACAACGATTGGAGAAAATTGAACAGCTAGTGCTGTTGGATTTTGATAAGGAAGTGGACTTGTTGGCGCTGGAAGTGGCGTTGTTTGTGGGAACTTAAGAAGCAATATAAGTGGCGGTTTTTAATTTAATGGAATATATATAGCTAAAAGAAACGATTATACAAGAAGGATAATTTAATCAATAAAAAATGGAATCTTTTCATAACCTCAATTTTTTTCAAAAAAATAAATCCTTCCCAAAATCTTCAAACACAAACCACTAACTATCTGCTACTATAAAGAAACAACTATCATTTGGAGGAAGTATGCGTAACAGAAAAATGTGGACAATTATCGTCAGTGGGTTATTTTTAAGTAGTATCATCGCGGGAATTTCAGGAGCGTTTTTAATCATTGAAGGAGAGCTAACGACTCTGCTCTGGGAGGTGTTGCCAGCGCAAATGAAATGGCCAATCCTCTATTATTTTATCTTGTGTGTGCTAGGAGCGTTGGTATTAAGTTATCTGAAGAAACGCTTCGGACAAGTACCACAAACGGCGCACGAGGCGCTGACAGAATTGAAGGCGAAACAATCGGTCGATTATTCAGGAGTGTTTAGAAATTTATTGGCCGCCTTGGTAATTTTAATTTTCGGGGCTGGTGTCGGTCCTGAAGCCGCATTGTTGGGAGCAATTATTTCGTTGTCAGTCTGGCAATCTGATAAGTTAAGGTACCTTTATTTTCATTATGACGAGCAAGAACAGCAAGCATTTAGGACAAAAATTCAGCGCTTGCTGCATCCGCAACAGTTTGTTCAGCGCTACGATACGATGCTCGCTCCTGTAGATAAAAAGAAACTGAAACAAGTGATGAACGGGTTATTTATTGTGAACGGGTTGGTGGTGTTTACCTTTTTAATGAAATTGGTGGGACACCCATCGTTTATTACGAAGTTAGGAACTGGAAAAGTTGAAATGGCTTCGTTATGGCTGATTTTACCCGCTTTATTAACTGCTTTTGTGATTGGTAACGCCTATCAATGGTTGCAAGCTGCTCTGGCTAAACTATGCCAACCTTTTGAAGAAAAGCAAAGCATACTGGTAAGTTTAGGCGCAGCTTGTATTTTTCTCTTTGTTATTTTAATGCCAAGATTACTATTTTCAGGACAATCTTTTATGCATTTAGTTCCTAGTTTTGGTAGTCAACAAGCCTGGTATATCTTGGTGGTCGCTGCGATAATGAAACTAGTATTTTTACAAGTTTGTTTACAGACAGGTTGGATAGGTGGCGATATTTTTCCCGTCGTTTTTTCAGCTATTTTAATCGGGTTTGCGGTCGCACAATTTTTCCCAACAATTGACTCGCTTTTTGTTGTCGCAATTTTTGCTACGAGTTTAACAACCCAGATTTTAGGGACGATTCTTGTACCAGGCATTTTTGTGGGGCTCTTTTTCCCAATCACGCTTTGGCCAGTTGTAGTCCTTGTGTTATTTTTACAATGGCTATTGAAAAATAAAATTATTAAGAGTAACTAGAAAAACGTCAAATCGACTTAGGGGATTAAGCCGATTTGACGTTTTTCTAATTAGAACACTCAAACCATAGTTGATAGTAATCTTGATGTTTTTTTGAAAGCAGATAGCGGCCCAATAGTTGATGGACTTGATAGCCTTGTTCTTTTAAGTAAATTAGATTTTTCTGAATTTGTTGTGGCTGCAACTGATTGCTACTTTCTTCTATACGAATCAGTTGACTATAGTAGCTTTTAGAAGCATCGAATTCCCAGTGTAAGACTAAAGGGAAAGCGGCGCTGTCTTTATTAGTCGTTGAAAAATGTTCAATAGTTTGTTCATCTGGTGATAAAACAAAGCCTAAAATACTTGGATCATTCAAGTAAAGCAAAAGATTTTCTGCTTTTGCAGGGTGGAAATAGTAAAGAGTTTTAAACGGCGGTATTTCTTCTTTCAAGACTTCCTCTTGTAGTTGGCTGACTTCTTCATATTTTTGTTGATAAGTGATTAAGTTTCTGTGAATTTGTTTTAACTGTGTAATGCGTTCTTCTAAATCTTGACGTGCATTTTCTAGTAATTTCTGGGTATCTGATAATGGGTTGGTATATAAGTTTTTAATTTCTTTAATGGAAAAATTTAAGTCGCGATAAAACTTGATTTCACAGATAGCAATCAGCTGTTCTGTTGTGTATTGTCGATAATCATTTGTATCGCCTCGAACAGAATGAATCAACCGTTCTTTTTCCCAATAGCGCAATGTGGACTTAGGAAGTTTCAACAAGGAAGCAATCGTTTCTAGCGAGTAAAGATGGTCTTGGTTCATCAGCATTCACCTCAATTTTAGTATAACACAAAATTAGTTTATAAAACCGCTTTACCTTGAAGTAACTTTAAGGTGTATACTCAACGTAAATTTGAAAGAGGAGAGAATTGTATGTTTGATAAGTTTCAACGTTTTTTAGAAAAGTTTATTGGTCCAATCGCTGAAAGAATGCAAAAAAGTAAGGTCATTCAAGCACTAACTAATGGGATGATGGCTGTTTTACCCGTTTCTTTAGGGGTTGCTTTTATCGCAATTGTAGGGAATTTTCCTATTCCAATTTGGCAAGAATTTTTAACATCCATTGGGTTAGCTCCAATCATTCAAGAAGTCATTGCTATGACCAGTGGCTTGTACGCTGTTTACATTGTTTGTACTATTGCGTATGAAACTGCGAAGATGGAAAAACAAAATCCCATCACTAGTGTTATTTTATCTTTGGCATTTTTCTTGATCTTGGTACCACAGTTTGCCGTTAAATTAGGTGGAGAAGAAACAGTTGTCATTAAAACAGCATCAATTGGGACTGACGGGATTTTTGTAGCTATTCTAGTCGGTTTAGGTGTAACTATGTTATATAGTTATTTAATGAAAAAAGAATTTTTACGAATTAAATTACCTGATTCCGTTCCTACGATGGTGACAGATTCGTTAAGTCCAACCTTTGTAGCCATGATAATTTTTGTGGTAGCTTTATTAGTCAAAGCTATTTTCACATATACTGGTTCGGGGGATGCGATGAGCTTTTTAACCGAGCTAGTGAGTAAACCAATTGCATCATTAGGTCAATCACCAATGACGGTTATTGTAGTCTTTACACTAGCAAATCTATTATGGTTTTTTGGTATTCATCCAAGTCCAATTATTAATATTTTCTTTGCTGTGATGGCGCCAGTCTTTCTAGCTAATATTAATGCATTTATTGCTGGTCAAGCGTTGCCTTATCCAGAAATTATGTTTTTCTCTAGTATTATTATGGTTGGCGGAACTGGGAATACGATTGGTTTAGCCTTTTGTATGTTAAGAGCAAAATCAGAACGATACAAATCCCTTGGTAAATTAGGTGTTGTACCAAGTATTTTCAATATTAATGAGCCATTGATTTTCGGTGTTCCGATTATGCTGAACCCTATTTTCTTTATTCCGTTGGTAAGTTCAACAGCTGTCGGTGGTTTGGTGTTACATTTATTCTATAAAGTTGGTTTCTTAAATTACTATAATCCAACGGTTGAATTACCTTGGGTGACACCACCAGTTGTTGCAGAAACTTTCTATGGCGGCATTCGCTTTGGGTTGGCAATGATTGCTGTGGTAATTGCTCTGACGTTGTTATATTATCCGTTTTTCCGTATGGCTGATGAACGAGCAGTGAAAGAAGAGCAGACCTTAGCGACAGGAGAACAAGAAAATGAGTAGCAGTGAAAAAAAACAATTGAGCAGTATGCCAAATGATTTTTTGTGGGGTGGTGCAATTTCTGCTACTCAAGTAGAAGGCGCCTATAACCGTGACGGAAAAGGCTTGAGTAATTTAGATTTAGCTTTGCGTTGTAAAAAAGGGGAGAAACGTCAAATAACTCAACAAGTGGATGTAAATCAATACTATCCTTCTCATCGAGCGATTGGCTTTTATGAAAGTTATCAAAAAGATATCCAACTGTTCGCTGATATGGGATTTAAAAGTCTTCGATTTTCAATCCAATGGTCACGCATTTTTCCAACTGGAGAAGAGGAACGGCCTAATGAAGCAGGTTTATTATTTTATGAAAAAATTTTGGACGAGCTAGAGCGTCATCGAATCGAACCAATTATAACGATTTCACATTTTGATTTACCAGAAAATTTAGTGACAAAATATGGTTCGTGGAAAAATCGCCAAGTCATTACGTTCTATTTACGCTTTTGTGAAGCGCTATTTCAACGATTCAGTGATCGTGTCCGCTATTGGATTCCGTTTAATGAGATTAATGTTATTACGTATATGCCTTATTTTTCTACTGGGATTCATACGGAAAATTATCAAGAAATTTTCCAAATGGCGCATCATCAGTTAGTAGCAAGTGCAAAAGCGGTTCAATTAGGTCGGAAATATTCAAGTAACTATCGTTTTGCAACAATGCTTATGTATGGCCCGACTTATCCGCACAATTGTCACCCTGAATCTGTTTTTCAAGCAATGATGGATGATGAGGAAACCTATTATTTTGGTGATATTCAGATTCGAGGATATTATTCTCCGTGGGCTAAAAAAATGTTGGAGCAACTGGGTGTCCAACTAGTTATTACAGAAGAAGATGAACAAGACTTACGAGAAGGTGTGGTGGACTTTGTTAGTATAAGTTATTATATGAGTTGGACTACTGCACCAGAAACAGCAGCAGGAAATATGGCAACAGGAGGGAAAAATCCATTTTTAGAGCAATCTGAATGGGGCTGGCAAGTGGATCCACTGGGACTGCGGATTAGTTTAAATCGTTTGTATCAACGATATGAGAAAGAAATTATGATTGTTGAAAATGGCTTAGGAGCAGTTGATCATTGTTCAGAAAATGGTGAAATTTATGATGATTATCGCATTGATTATTTACAACAACATTTGCTGGCAGTGAAACAAGCGATTGTCTTAGATGGTGTGCCAGTAATTGGTTTTACCGTCTGGAGTGCCATCGACTCAATTAGTGCTTCAACTGGAGAAATTGGTAAAAGGTATGGTTTGATTTATGTAGATTTAGATGATGAAGGTCAGGGGACGCTGGCTCGAAAAAAGAAAGCCTCTTTTTATTGGTATCAAAAGATCATTGAGTCCAATGGTGCAGAGTTGTAAGCTCTATTTTCCGGAGTGGTATGATAAAATAACTGAACAACTAAACGCATGAACGAAACAACGTCTCTGACCAATTACCTGGTCAGAGACGTTGTTTGTGTTTTTATTGATTTAAATCTGTTAGTAGTAGCTCGTTAGAAACAGCAAAAGTAGTAACTTCTGTTAAAGCTGGATCCAAAGTGTATTTTGTAAATGAGGTAGTACTTTCTGGTTGGACATACATGGTTAGATTAGTCACATCATATCCTGACCAATAATGTGTGAAATCAGACAGAGAATTACTTTGACCTAAATGGCCAATCCCCCGAGGAATCATCACTGTTTGGAAGGCGCGATAGAGTTGCATAATCCCTTCAGAGCTATCAAATTCTTGGAGATTGTCAGAATAGTATAACGCACGAATGAAGCGTGACGGCGAAGTGAAGTCTCCTGGGATTCCTAGTAGTCCGTAAGAAGTCCCGCCTTCAATTGGGTCAAGTGTTGCGCCTGATTTTAAAGTGTAAGGTTCTTTAATAGCGTAGTTGCGCATTCCGATATAGTTTCGTGCATTGGTTAAATGATAATTGTATTCTGGGCTGTTTGTGACTACGCCAATCGAATCATAAATGACGAACGCTCCGTTATCTGTTGGTTGCAAAACGATACTATTATTATTTTTATCATTAATGGTCCAGTGTAAGGTAAAATGAACTTCCCCCAATGAATCAAGTTGGAATTTTTGATCTAACAGGCCGATTTTTTCAAAAGCTACTTTTACTTCGTCAACGCTTTCAAAATTACTCAAAATATAAGCAAGTACTTCTTCTGCAATATGAGGTGTTAAACCACGATCTGCTAAACTTTCAGCAGGTGCTGTTGAAGATTCCATTAAATATTGAATATCACCAGATAAGCCGGCTTCGTTGATACCATCTGTGATAGCAAGGCTGACGGTTTTACCATCGTTCGCTGGTTGATCTGTGCCTGACATTGCTAGTCCCATAAAGGCATATTTTGCCGTCCAAGGATTTAGTTGGCTGTTTAGAACTGTACCTTTTGGAAATTGAGCAATTAGAGTAGGGATTTTTGGTGCAATTGGATCTTCGTTGCCAAAAAAGTCAAACGTAAAATCCATCGTACGTCCATAAAAAATATCATTTGTTTTGGAAATAATCTTGATGCCTGTACACATAATAGTTTCCCCCAATTAATGTAAGTTTGTGAAGCCTGTTTACTAGTTAAGCATATCATACTCTAGGAAACAGCGGTGGCTAAATTCCTAAAATATTAGACAATTTTGTCTAAATGAGGTGAAAAAAATTTTTTAGCGATTTCCTTCACAAAACACCTTATTATCTTTCCGAAAATATGATATCTTTAGAATGGAAATTTCATGAAAAGAGGATGCGAATGTTTAAAAAGTACACACAAATGATAAGGGATGAATTTAAAGGGTATAATCAAAAAAAATTGAAAAAAGATTTCTTGGCAGGTTTGACTGTCGCAGCCGTCGCGTTGCCATTAGCGTTAGCGTTTGGGGTCTCTAGCGGCGCCACTGCAGCAGCTGGCATGATCACGGCGATTATCGCTGGAATTGTGATTGGGAGCCTTTCGGGTGGATTTTATCAAATTTCAGGACCAACAGGTGCGATGGCAGCTATTTTAATGTCAATTGCGGCAGTGCATGGCATGCAAGGGATTTTGTTGGCCACCTTTTTGGCGGGGATTTTCTTGCTTTTGGCAGGGATTTTGCGTTTAGGGAGCTTGACTTCTTTTATTCCGTCACCGGTCATTACCGGGTTTACTTCAGGAATTGCTATTATTATTGCGTTGGGGCAGCTTGATAATTTCTTTGGGGTTCGTTCAGAAGGCCACAATTTAATTGAGAAAATCAGCAGTTATCGTTCATTGGGCTTTGATTTAAGTATACCAACGACGGTGATGTCGATTTTAGTGGTGCTTGGATTAGTATTCTTTCCGAAAAAGTGGAATGCGATGATACCAGCTTCATTGGTGATGATTATTTTAGCTACGTTAGCAACAGTGGTTTTTCAACTGCCAGTGGCCACTGTAGGGAAAATTCCGACAAGTATTTTTAGTGATACACGTTTAGAACTTGGTTCGCTTCAATTAAGTGCGTTTCAGGATATTTTGGTGCCTTCAATTAGCATTGCTATGTTAGGTATGATTGAAAGTTTGCTTTGTGGCGCTTCGGCTGGTCGCATGACAGGGAAACCATTAGACAGTAATCAGGAACTAGTGGCACAAGGAATTGGTAACTTAATTTTGCCATTTTTCGGTGGCGTTCCTGCGACAGCAGCGATTGCCCGCACAAGCGTAGTGATTAAATCTGGTGCACAAACACGTTTAGCGGGTATTTTTCATGCAGTCTTTTTATTGTTATCGATGTTGCTTTTATCGCCAGTCATGTCTAAAATTCCCATGCCTGCGTTAGCTGGTGTTTTAGTGGTGACAGCGTGGCGAATGAATGAATGGTCGGTGATTAAAGAATTCTTCCAGAAACGTTTCCACACAGCCTTATGTTTATTCTTTTTAACGATGGTAGCGACCGTTATTTTTGACTTGAGTTTAGCGATTGTTTTAGGGGTCTTAGCTGGTTGCCTGTTTTTCATTGCGAAAAGTGCCGTGATTACGATTAATGTCGAGGAAGTTGATTGGTCAAGAATGGGGCTAGTACCGACCGATTGTACGGAAAATTGGGTGGTGGTTTATTTGAGTGGCCCGTTATTTTTCATGTCTTCTGAACGATTGAAACAAACGTTACTGCAATTGGAAACAAAAAGTGGTGTAGTATTTTCAATGCGAGGAGTTCCTAGCATTGATAGTACGGCGTTAGATATTTTAGAAGAATTTTGTCTTGCAGCAGAAGGTCGTGGACAACAAGTTCAATTTGCCGCTCTGCAACCAGAAGTTGAAAAAATGATTCGAACCATTCAAGGAAATCAAGAGAAAGAATACCATTTCTCAGTCGCAGAATTTTTACAAACGGTGCATGTTGCAGAACAATAATTCATTTTCAAATGAAATGTTCTATTTTCTATTGCATGCTTAATGGGTGAAGAAATAAGAAAAATAAGTGGGGACTAAAACGAGTTTCTAGAGGAGTTCCTAAAAAATAATAAAGAGAAAACTTCTCAGTATGAAGTTTTCTCTTTATTATTTTTTTTGTTATTTATTGAATTGCTTCTAGCATAACGTCTTTTTGATCATCCGTAACATTGCCTGCGTAGTTAGGAGTAATTAAAGATATCGAACCATTTTTATTGTTGAATAAGTATAAAGTGCCCGATCTATTTTGTTCATCGTTTGAAGAAATATTAGTTCCTAAAATTAATTCTGTATTTACTTTAACGGTGCGAATACTGTTATCGGCCGCTGAAAATATTCTAATCTCTTTTGTAGGAATTGTATTTATAGATAGCTCATATTTATTAATGGCTTCTTTCACTTGACCATTTTCAGCCCCAAACAATTTAGTTCGGAAGGTAGCAGTTGGTGTTGAATTTAAGTTCTCTAACGTAATTGAAGTTGGCACATTCATTCCTTTAAAATTAAATACGAGTGGATTGTTTAAACTACTAAGATCGACAGCATAAGGTGTTGCTTCTAAAGAATTTGCTTCTTCGACATTTGTGGATACTTCATTTTTAGACTTTGCCGAAGCTTGAGTGGTACTGGCACTTTCTGAAGTTTCTTTTAGTTTATTATTAGAGCTTGTTTCTGTGCCAGAACTGTAATGATTAGCACTGCTTTTCATTGATGTTGTATGATTGGTAGAATTTTCTTGTTTTTTAGGTTCATTCGCTTTTTGAGAACTACAACCTGTTAAAAAAATAACTAAAATAACACAAAATAATTTTTTCATACTATTCCTCCTATAGACGCTATAACTAATTTTATCTTACTTGTTAATATAACAAAAGAAATAATTATTTTATTTTCACGAATGCTCAAATTGTTTAAATCTGTAGTTTTTATACTTATTTTTGTTGCATTTGCAACAAAAATAAGTTAAAGTAATGACAATCATAAAATATTAGCGAAAGGAAGTGTCCTAGTGACAGATATTTTAAGAGAAATTGGCATGATTGCGCGGGCCTTAGATTCAATCAGTAATATTGAATTTAAGGAATTATCTTTAACACGAGGACAATATCTTTATTTGGTCAGGGTCTGTGAAAATCCTGGAATTATCCAAGAAAAGATCGCCGAACTGATTAAAGTTGATCGAACCACAGCGGCGCGGGCGATTAAGCGTTTGGAAGAACAAGGCTTTATTTATCGTCAAGAAGATGCAATCAACAAAAAAATTAAGCGGATTTATGCCACAGAAAAAGGGAAAAACGTTTATCCAATCATTGTGCGCGAAAATCAACACTCGAATCAAGTTGCTTTGCAAGGCTTGTCAGAAGTGGAAATTTCACAATTGGCAGAGTACTTAGTCCGGATGCGTAAAAATGTCAGCGAAGATTGGGAATTTGTCAAAAAAGGGAACACTCGAAATTATTAAGGAAAGGACGACTGATTGATGGGAGAAATAAAACAATTAACAATAGAAGATGCACCAGCGTTACAAGAAATCAGCATTGAAACTTATACAGATACTTTCGGACCATATAATACCCCAGAAAATATGCAAGCCTATTTAGTAGAAGCTTACAATTTAGAAAAATTACAAAAGGAATTGGCTAATCCCCACTCTGACTTTTATTTTATCTTTGTCGATAATCAATTAGCTGGCTACATGAAATTAAATCGTGAGACGGCACAAACGGAACCGATGGGGTCAGAAAAGCTCGAGGTTGAGCGATTGTATATTTTACCTGCATTTAAAGGAAAGAAGCTGGGAACACAATTGTTAGAACTGGCGGAAGAAAAAGCTCGTGAATTTGGTAAAAACGCACTGTGGCTAGGTGTCTGGGAACACAATGATGCGGCGCGGGCATTTTATAAAACGATTGGCTACCGCTATTATAGTCAACATTCATTTTTTATGGGAGACGATGAACAGACGGATTTTATTTTGTTAAAGGAATTGTAGCAAGAAAATTTAGAAACAAAGATTTCTGATAAAATCAGAAATCTTTGTTTATTTTTTTGACTAAAATTAAGCATTTTTTTATTTTCAAAATGTTATTTTTAAAAACGTAAAAATTGAAAAAGAAGATTTTGAATCTGTGAAAAGTTGTCGATCTTGTGAGAAAACTCTTTTGTCAGTGTCTTTTTTCAGGATGGGTCTCTTCCTGAAAATCCACTTCAGTTTATCTGTTTTGTGTGTGTTTGATTAAAAAATGTTGTGTTGGGTTTCATTTAACTGTATAATTTATTTATGTCATTTTTAATAATAAGCGTATTTTAGCATTGAAAAAGAGAAGTTGTACATAATATGTGAATAAAAAGATTTGTTTCTTATTTTTTAGAGTGAGAGGGCGATATAAAAAAGGTTGCTATTTTTTCGTTCAAAGTGAACAAAGAATCGTTTGTTATTTAGTTGGGGTAACTAATGATTCTTGTTATAAAAAGCGCTTACAATTCGTGTGATGAGAGTAGTACGCATGTTTGTGCAAAAGTGACAAAAAAGAGAAGGCAGGGTGTTTTAATAGAAAAAAATTTTAATAAAAAGGAGAGTTTGTCGTGGAGAAAAATGTGTCTCAAGTAACAGCTCAAGAAGAAACAGCGCTGAAAGCACGTGGCTACAATGAGGATTTGTTGCCAAGTAGCCCGAAACAACGGACGATGGGCGCGCGCAATTTTTTTACATTATGGATGGGTTCGATTCATAATATCCCGAATTATGCAGCAGTGGGCGGCTTTATTTTCTTAGGATTATCGCCGCTGCAAGTTATGCTGGCAGTTGTGTTAAGCTCATTCATTGTAGCAACTTTCATGAATTTGAATGGCGTGGCTGGCTCTAAATATGGCATTCCTTTTGCGATGCACTTACAGTCTACTTACGGCAGTCTCGGGGCAAAACTGCCAGGGTTCTTAAGAGGTTGTGTGGCCGCGATTGCTTGGTTTGGTCTGCAAACATTTACAGGATCGCTGGCTTTATTAATTATTCTCGGGAAATTTTGGCCGAACTTTTTAGAAATTGGTGGATCATTCCAGTTTTTTGGTCTCAGGCTACCTGAATTAATGGCGTTTACTCTTTTCTGGCTCTTAAATGTGGCAATAGGTTTCGGTGGTAGCAAAATTTTGAACCGGTTTACCGCCATTTTAAGTCCGTTGATTTATGTCGTTATTATTGGATTAACGATTTGGGCCATTCGAGCTGGGGGCGGTTTAACACCAATTTTGTCCTATCAAGTTTCTGGTGCGATTCGTTCAGTCAATCCACTGGTGGCGTATCTGATTATTTTTAACTCGGTTGTGGCCGTTTGGTCAGCGCCTGGTGCGAGTGTGGCGGATTTTACTAAGAATGCGCGCTCGACACGTGCTCAGGTTGTGGGGCAAACAGCAGGTTTAGTTGTTGGTTATGGGATTTTCGCTTTTTCCAGTGTGGTTATTCTGTTAGGTGGTTCGCTGTATTTTGGGATTCAAGAATGGAATATTTTAAACATTATTGATCGTTTAGATAATGTGGCGGTGGTGGTCTTAGCCATGTCGGTTTTCTTATTAACGACTATTTCAACGAATGCAACAGGGAACATCATTCCGGCAGGTTATCAATTGGCGGCGCTATTTCCTAAAAAAATGACGTATAAAAAAGGCGTCATGATTGCCAGTGTTATTAGCTTTCTCATTATGCCTTGGAAACTGATGGAAAACGCCGATAGTATTTTTATTTTTCTGAACGCAATTGGGGCTGTTTTAGGACCAGTCGCTGGCGTGATGATTGCGAATTATTATTTTGTTCAAAAGCAACAAATAGATTTAAATGCTTTATATGTAGATAAACGCAAAAAAGAGGAAGCCAATCCTTTTTACGGATTAAACAAGCCGGCGTATGTCGCTACTATTCTGGCGTTGGTTCTTTCCTTAAGTGGTCAATTTATTCCACAGGTTAAAATCATTGCTGATATTTCGTGGTTTGTGGGCTTTGCCACAGGTTTTGTGCTGTACTTAGTGTTAAAAAAATGGACTTGGGATTCAAAAAAAGTGAAAGAAACAGCTTATCAGGAGGGAAAATAAATGCAAGCAGAGTTAGTGATTAAAAACGGGTTAGTTATTTTAGAAACTGGAGAAGTCATTACGGATGTCGCCGTTCAAGGAGGAAAAATCGTAGCGATTGGGCAAGACTTGTCAGGAGAACGTGTGATTGATGCGACGGGTTTAGTCGTTAGTCCTGGGATGGTGGATGCTCATGTTCATATTACCGATCCTGGTGGTGGTTACCGCGATGAATGGGAAGGGTATGTCACAGGAACGGCCGCTTGTGCCAAAGGGGGCGTGACGACCTTTATGGAAATGCCTTTAAATCAGATTCCAGCAACTGTGGATAAGACCTCTCTTGAGATCAAATACAAGGCAGGAGAAAATAAACTAAAAGTAGATGTAGGGTCATTTGGCGGCGTTGTCCCGACCAATTTGGCTGGTGGGATTCAGGAACTTGATGAAGGAGGCGTTTCCGGCTATAAATGCTTTTTAGGAACGTGTGGCGATCGTTCAATTGAAGGAGACTTTCAAAATGTCGACGATTATTCACTATATGAAGGAATGAAACAAGTCGCCAAGACTGGCAAAGTGCTAGCAATCCATGCAGAAAATGCACCTATTACGGATAAATTAGGCGCGTTAGCTTATCAAAATGGTGAAACGACTTTAGCGGCATATGTAGCTACACGTCCTGTGTTTACCGAAGTTGAAGCGATTCAAAAAGCCATTTTATTTGCCAAAGAAACAGGTTGTCGGATTCATATTTGTCATGTGGCTTGTCAAGAAGGCGTGGAAGAAGTTTTGAAAGCCCAAGCAGAAGGGGTAGATGTGACTTGTGAAACATGTACGCATTATTTATATTTTACTACGGATGAACTTGATGCCATTGGTCCAGTTGTCAAATGTTCGCCGCCGATTCGTGACGCGGATCAACAAGCCGCCTTATGGAACCACGTGCAAACAGGCGGCATCGCGTTTGTAACCTCTGACCATTCTCCTTGTACGCCAGACTTAAAAGATACAACCAATGCTTTTGAAGCTTGGGGCGGCATTTCTGGTGTTCAAAATAACGTCGATGTGTTATTCGATGAAGCCGTCCAAAAACGTGGTTTATCCTTGAAACAATTCGCGGATATGATTGCAGCAAACCCAGCTGACCGTTATCACTTAGCACAAAAGGGCCGCATCAGCATTGGTAAGGATGCCGATTTTGTACTAATTAAACCTAATGCGCCGTATATCTTAAAAGCAGAAGATTTAGAATACCGAAATAAAATTAGTCCTTACATTGGTCGTGAAATTGGGGCCCAAGTGATTCAAACAATTTTAAGAGGCGAAACAATTTACGCACAAGAAACTGGAGTAACTGAGGCATTTAACGGCGTATTTATCAAAAATTAAACACCTATTTTAGAAATGGAAAGGGACAGAAGCGTGATTGAATTAGCGCCTCTGTCCACGAGTTAGAGGATGTTCGTTGGCTGTTTTGCACAAAAAAAGGCTTAATTTTGTTTGATAAGTACAATGAAGATAGCTAGGGAAACGTTTACAATCAGAGTGTAATCAGTCAGGAGGTTTTGTGATGGACTTGGAAAAAGTTTTAAAACAAAGAATCGAAGAGTTGTCAGCAATTGGGAGTGATCCTGCAGGAGGGATGACACGCTTACTTTATACAGATTCGTGGTTGGCAGCACAAAAGTATGTGCAAAGCCAAACTGAGGCGTTTGGACTGGAAACGCAATTTGACGAAGTCGGGAATCTGTTTTGTCGAGTGGCAGGAACGGAATTTCCTCAGGAAACGATTTTAACTGGGTCACATATCGACACAGTAGTTAATGGTGGGACCTTAGATGGTCAATATGGTGTTATTGCTTCCATGACGGCTGTTCAATATTTATTAGACAAATATGGGAAACCACGGCGTTCTCTAGAAGTGCTTTCCATGGCTGAAGAAGAAGGGAGTCGTTTTCCAACGGTTTTCTGGGGAAGCAAAAATGTCGTTGGTGAAGCCAAACGTGAAGAAGTAGTCGACATCTCTGACAACGAAGGCAAAAAGTTTGTTGATGAGATGCATCGCCAAGGCTTTGATTTTCGGCAGGAGCAAACAAGACGTGAGGACATTGAAGCATTTGTCGAAATTCATATTGAACAAGGCAATATTTTAGAGAACGAAAAGCTCCAAGTCGGTGTTGTTCATAGTATTGTAGGGCAACGTCGCTACACGGTTACCTTAAAAGGGCAAGCCAATCATGCAGGCACTACGCCAATGAGTTACCGTCATGATGCGGTATATGGCTTTGCTAAAATTTGTGCAGAAGCCATTGATCGTGCGAACGAAATTGGGGATCCGTTAGTTTTAACATTCGGCAAAGTCATTCCGAAACCCAATACAGTCAACGTGGTGCCTGGAGAAGTGGAATTTACAATTGACTGCCGTCATACCGACGCTGCTTTTTTACGACATTTTACAGGTGAATTAGAAGAACGGATGAAGACAATTGCTCAAGAATTAGGCTTGACGATTGCAATTGACCGCTGGATGGATGAAGCCCCTGTACCGATGAATCAAGCAATTGTAGAAGTTATTGAACAAAAAGCCAAAGAAGGCAAGTATCAGTATCGTATGATGCATAGTGGTGCTGGGCATGATTCGCAAATTATTGCGCCCCATTACCCGACAGCGATGATATTTGTGCCAAGTATTGGTGGGATTAGTCATAATCCAGCAGAAGCAACGGCATTTCCAGATTTGGTTGAAGGCGTCAAGCTTTTAGCAGATACCTTATATGAATTAGCGTATAAATAAGATAGAAAAGGAAGAATTGTGATGGGTTATAAAAATAATCGAGTTGGTTACCAAAAAGAATTGTTAACATCAAGAGCTGTGATAAAAAAAGACAATTACGCCATTATTCCCCATGATGGTTTGGTGCAAAATGCAGTACCTGGTTTTGAAAATGTCGATATTTCCATTTTGGGATCACCTAAATTAGGTGCGACATTTGTGGATTACATTGCTACGTTTCATAAAAATGGTCAACAAACAACTGGTTTTGGTGGCGACGGGATTCAAACGTTGGTTTATGTCATTGACGGTCGTTTGCGCGTTTCAGATGGTCAAGAAACCCATGAGCTTGAAGCCGGGGGCTACGCCTACTTTACGCCTGAAATGAAAATGTATTTAGCGAACGCACAGGAAGCGGACACAGAAGTTTTCTTATATAAAAAACGCTATCAGCCGTTGGCGGGCCATCAACCTTATAAAGTGGTTGGGTCAATTCATGACCAACAACCCGAAGAATATGAAGGAATGACAGACGTTTTACTTTGGAGTTTATTGCCGAAAGAGTTTGACTTTGATATGAATATGCATATCTTATCTTTTGAACCAGGCGCTAGTCATGCCTATATTGAAACGCATGTCCAAGAGCATGGTGCGTATTTAATTAGTGGCCAAGGGATGTACAATTTGGACAATGAATGGTATCCAGTGGAAAAAGGGGACTATATTTTCATGAGTGCCTATGTGCCACAAGCAGCCTATGCGGTTGGCCGTAAAGAACCGCTAATGTACGTTTATTCCAAAGATGCCAATCGTGAACCAGAATTATAACGAAAAGCCGAATGTAAAGTAATGACCTCGGAACAATAGGATTTGAACACGCAGTGGTGAACGGTAGAGTCCTTTTTCTTGGTAGACGTTACTTTTATTCGGCTATTTTCCTGTTAATTATTTTTCTGAAAGCTCTAGCGCTACCCGTAAGAGTAAACTCGTCTCAGGCTCTTGAATAGAGGTGTCTAATAATTTTTCACATTGATTCATGCGATATTTAATGGTGTTTCTGTGAAGGTAAAGAGCGTTGGCCGTTTTAGTAATTTCGCAATTGAAATCTAAAAAAACTTTCAAGGTTTTTCGTAATTCTTGTAACGTCGGTTCCGTCGGATAGGCCAACTCTTTCAATTGTTGCTGGCAAAAGTATTCAACATCTTCAGTGCCAATCTTTTCAAAAAGTCCAGCTAGGCCTTTGGGATGGAACAATTGCACAGTTGCTGGTTTTTGAGCGTGTAAAGAAGCCTCTAATGTCGAGGAAGCTTCAATATAAGAATTAGGCAAATCTTCTAGGTTTTCATAAGCATTGCCTAAAGCAAAGCGAATGGTAATAGGCAAAGCCTGTTGCAAACGTTCAGCGAGGTTTTGCAAAATCATCAAATGGTCATTTTTCTTAGATTGAAAAATCAAGATACTTTTATTTTGATTTTTTAATTTAAACAAGGCGACATCTGGCAGGATTTCCGGCAATTGTTCTTTGAGCCATTGGAAAATTAGTTGCCCTTCCGCTTGCTGATAACGAATATGGGTTTCATTTTCTGGTTTAGTCACGCCGTAGACAATCGCTAATTGATAATAATCACTGTTGATTAAACGATAATTTTTCCAAAGTTCCAACCAATTTTGATGTTTACTCAGTGCTTCTTGATGTGTATCAAGCAAGCGGTCCAAAAAGTCTGTTTTGAGATGTTCAAAAGATTCAGCAATTTTCTGGTTTTTAAATAACATAAAAGTCAAAACTAAAATGGCCTGATCAATGGCAAATTCAGAAATAGGATAAGGAATCTGTTCAGGAGATAAGACCAATAAATAATAGGGAAAATAATCGTTCACACGAATTGGAAAGCCAGCTACTTGAATGTTTTCTTGTCGCTCATCCTGTAAACGAAAGATTTTCTTTTCTTGTGCCAATTGTTGAAAGTGGTCTTTTGATAATTGTTTGATAAAAAACTCCGCTGATTTTTGATTGCCATAAAAATAATTCGAGTGGGCAATCACCTGTTGCCAAGGACTTAATAAAATAATTGGCGCATTTAAAATTTTCGCAAATTCAGCGATGAAGCGCGTAGCATCAACATCTTGCATTAATAATGTTGAAAAACGCTTTTGGATGTCAAATGCTACAGACATCTGTTCGGTTTTGCTATCACGAAGATAGCCTACAATTTCATGCAACAACCCGCCTAGTGGCTGTGTGCTAGGAATTTTAATCAGGGGTAAATCAACGGCACTGGCATAGGCAACAATTTCTGGTGAAATTTCGTCAAGGAACCGCCCAACTTTGATTCCTAAAGCCGTACACTCTGCTTGTTTTAGCGAGTCAATAAAAGGTTTCAATTTTTCTTGATCATCTTTATAAATCATTGCCGTTGTTAAAATCATGACATTTTTAGGGATAAAATCAGCCACATCAGGTGTTTCCGTGATTTCTACACTTTCCAAGGGCTGTGTTAAGTTTGAGTGAGACGATAATAATTGTAAGTCAGAAAATCTTGGTAAAGCCAAGACCTCAGCTAATATTTTCATCACAACAACCTCCTTTTTTTATAGTATAGCGAAGAATAAAAAGGAGTACAAAAGATAGTTATTGAATATGTCTAAAAAACAAAGTCAAAATAGTGCAAATTGAACAATGAATTTCTGGGTTTTTCCAAAGATAATAAAAGAGAAGAATTAAAAATGAAGTGAGGGATTACTATGTATCAACAACCAAATTTTGTACGGCGAACAATCATGACGCCGGGACCAGTCGAAGCCCATCCATCGGTACTTCGTCAAATGGGTCAACCAATTTTAGGGCAATTTGATCCAGAATTTCTACAGATTATGGACGAAGTTCGGGAAATGATTAAAGTACCTTTTGCCACAAAGAATCAACAAGCCTTTGCCATTGATGGCACGTCACGTTCAGGCTTAGAAGCGGGGTTATTTGCATTGATTGAGCCAGGTGACAAAGTGCTTGTGCCTGCGTATGGACGGTTTGCTTATTTATTAGGTGAAATTTGCGAACGCGCCCGGGCCGAAGTCATTTATTTAGAAAAGGACTGGCTCGCACCGTTTGAACAAACAACGGTGATTGAAGCGATTAAAGAACATCAACCAAAAATTGTTGCGATGGTCCACGGCGAAACGGCGAATGCACAAATGCAACCGCTGGATCAAATTGGCGCCTTTTGTCGGGAAAATGAAATTTTCTTCGTAGTAGATATGGTGGCGACTTACGGCGGTGTCGAAACAAAGGTCGATGATTGGAAGATTGATATTGCGGTAGCAGGCACTCAAAAATGTGTCAGTGTACCTTCAGGCCTTTCTTTGATTACTTACAACCAACGTGTGGCCGATTATCTGGCGGGCCGTTACCAAAAAGAGTTAGGACTTGGTGCGGATGCGCGGAATGAACGGTTCATTCAAAGTAACTACTTGGATTTATCGCAATTAGAAAAATATTGGGGACCAGAGCGCTTAAATCACCATACAGAAGCGACTACAATGATTTATGGGCTACATGAAGGGTTGCGCTTGTTACTTCAAGAAGGCATGGAAAATGTCTACGCACGCCATCGGAAAAACGATCGTATTTTAGTTGAAAGTCTGCAAAAAATGGGCTTAGAAATTTTCGGGAAGTTAGACACAAAAACACCAACAGTCATTCCTGTGGTCATTCCAGAAGGAATTGATGGTGAAAAAGTGCGGAGCTTATTACTGGATCATTTTAAAGTTGAAATTGCCTCTTCCTTCGGTGATTTAAAAGGAAAAATTTGGCGGGTCGGTAATATGGGTTACAGCAGTCGCGAAGACAATGTGTTGCATTTCTTAAGTGCCTTTGAGACTGTACTGAAACACCAAGGCTATCAATTTGAAGGCGGTAGCGGTAGTACTCATGCATTGGCTGAGTATTTAAACTAAAAAAGAAGGTAGGACAAAGGTCACTACGTAAAAAAGCGTAGTGCTTTTGTTCCTTGTGAAACGTTAACCAAAAAAATGATTGGTGGAGGAAAAGAAAATGACAGACAAGACAAAAAGTTCGTTGGCTTATTGGAAAAAAATCGTTATTTTACTATGTATGGGCTGGGTAACAATCTGGATTTATCGTTCCGCGCTTTCTCCCGTTTATCCACAAATTCGTGCGTCTCTAAATGGTAACGCTTCCGATACGGCCCTAGGGTCCATTTCTAGCTTTTATTTTCTCGGTTACGTAGTCATGCAGATTCCTGCAGGCTTCTTGGTAGACAAGATTGGGAAAAAACGTGTATTAATTCCAGGCTTTATCTTGTTTGCGCTGGCAGCATTACTGATTGCCCAAGCCCAAACGATTGGAACAATTTACTTAGGTAGCTTATTGGCAGGCTTAGGATGTGGTTCTTTCTATGGCTCGGCTTACTCGTTGACGTCGCAAAACATTCCTCAAGCCAAAAAAAGTTTTGCAACAGCTATTGTCAACAGTGGTTCAGCCGTTGGTTCAGGTTTAGGGATGATTTTATCTAGTTATTTAGTTGCCCAAAAAGGATTGCCTTGGCAAGTGATGATGTACATTTCCGCCTTTATGATTATTTGTATGTTAGTGGCTTTTCAAGTGATTATTCGCAATCATAAAGAAGACATGGCCTTGATTCAGCCAACCGTTGTTGATGAAAAAGATAACGGAGCGGTAAAAGAAAAAGTGCCCTTTAAAAAACTGTTTGCGCCACATATGCTATTTGCGTATATTTTATATTTTGGCACTTGTTATGCATATTATATGATTGTGACTTGGTTACCTAATTTTTTAAGTACCGAACGTGGTTTCCAAGGAGCGGCGATAGGATTATCCTCTTCGCTGGTCGCATTTGCCTCTATTCCAGGAGCGTTATTTTTTAGTCGGTTGGCGGATAAGTACATGCATAAAAAAGTTCAATTCATCGTTGTTTTAGAATTTTTAGCAACAGCCATGCTCTTGTTAACTGTACAAGTAAGTAATGCGACGTTGTTATTAATTGCTTTAATTATGTATGGGTTCTTAGGAAAATTAGCTGTAGAACCGATTATTATTTCTTGGCTAGGTGAAAATGCACCAAAAATTGGAATTGGCACTACTTTGGGCGTGTTTAACTTTTTCGGCATGATGTCATCTGTGATCGCCCCAGCTTTGACTGGGAAAATTTCAGACACAACGGGTTCGAAAGTCATGGGCTTTTATATCGCCGTCGTGATTTTACTAATTGGCACGATTCTTTTTATGCTTGTCAATTTAAAAAAACGCGGGGCAGATTCGTCTAATAAATAAAAAAACAACGCAAACTTATCTTTCGTTGAATAAGTTTGCGTTGTTTTACTTTTTGACAATCATATTAATCGCTTGTGCTAATCGCTCTTCTTGTTCTTTAGGATCTTTTTCAGGATTTTCAAAGCAATGCTTTAAATTCTCCGCAACAATCATCCCCATTACGCGATCAATACTAGAACGGACCGCACTCAACTGAGTGATAACATCGATACACTCTTTTTCTTCATCAATCATTTTTTGAATCCCGCGAATTTGGCCTTCTGTGCGGCGTAAACGATTCAGCACTTTCTTTTTTTCTTCAGTCATTTTGCCCCTCCTTAAGAGTAGTGATTGGTTTAAAATATACCTACACGAGGTATTTTTGTCAACTATCTTTTCTTTGAATCTAAAAATGGCAGAAATCTCTTCAGTTGACAAGTCTAACTTTTTCATGTTAAATATACCCCATAAGGTATATAAGAGAAGGAGAAAAAGATGTTATTTCAATTGTTTAAAAAAACGCCAAGTATTTCAGCAAAGGAATTGCAGTCACGTTTATCTAAAGAGATAACGTTATTAGATGTCCGAACACCTAGCGAATACCGAGCAGGGCATATTCCACAAGCGATTAATGTCCCACTTAACAAAATTCCCGCCTACAACAAATCCGCTAACGAAGTCTATGTGATTTGCCAGTCCGGCATGCGCAGCAAAAATGCGACCAAAATTTTAGCGAGAAAAAACTATCACGTGATTAACGTTCGTGGTGGGATGTCCCAATGGTCTGGTCAAATTAAAGGAGGAAAATAAATGAAAATTGTAATTATCGGAGGCGTGGCTGGTGGTATGTCAGCAGCGACACGTTTACGTCGCTTAATGGAAGATGCTGAAATTGTTGTCATGGAAAAAGGCCCTTTTGTTTCATTTGCAAACTGTGGTTTGCCTTACTACGTTTCTGGCGAAATCGCAGAAAGAGAGCAACTGCTTGTTCAAACACCCGAAGCGTTAAAGGCACGGTTTAATTTAGATGTTCGTCCTCACCATGAAGTGGTGGCGATTGATCCAATAGAAAAAGTGATCACAGTGAAACATGAAACAGAAATTTTAACAGAACACTATGACAAATTAATTTTATCACCAGGGGCGAAACCTTTTGTGCCACCAATTACAGGATTGGCAGAAGCCAAAAATGTTTTTTCATTAAGAAATGTTCCTGATTTAGATCAAATTATGACAGCCTTGACACCAGAAACAAAACGAGCCGTCGTGATTGGCGCAGGCTTCATTGGCTTGGAAATGGCAGAAAACTTGCAAAAACGCGGATTAGAAGTCACTCTCGTGGAAAATGCACCCCATGTTTTACCGCCATTAGACGAAGAAATGGCCGCTTTTGTCAAAGCTGAATTAAGCAAAAACAATGTTCAAGTAATTACGGGACAATCTGCGGTTGCTTTTGAAGAAGAAGGGCAAGTGATTCGCTTAGAAGACGGTCAAACATTAGATTCTGATTTAACCATTTTGTCGGTGGGGGTCCAACCAGAAAATACCTTAGCAGTTGAAGCAGGTGTAGCAACTGGTTTACGTGGCGGTATTGTTGTTGATGAACACTATCAAACGAATCAACCCGATATTTATGCGGTTGGGGATGCTATTGTAGTGAAACAACAAATCACTCAAGAAGATGCGCTGATTTCTTTAGCTTCTCCTGCCAATCGCCAAGGACGTCAAGTAGCGGATGTGATTGCTGGGTTAGAGAGAAAAAATCAAGGAAGCATTGGGACCGCCATTGTGCGAGTCTTTGATTTAACCGCCGCTTCAACTGGTTTAAGCGAACGAGCTGCTAAAGCTGCTGGACTAACAACAGCTGTTGTGCATATCAGTGGAAAAGACCATGCGGGGTATTATCCTGGCGCAACAGATCTTCAGTTAAAATTAGTTTTCCATCCTACGACAGGGGAAATTTATGGCGCACAAGGAATTGGGGCCAAGGGCGTAGATAAGCGGATTGATATTCTTGCGACCGCTATTAAAGGACAGTTAACTATTTTTGATTTGCCTGAATTAGAGTTTACCTATGCGCCGCCGTTTGGTTCAGCTAAAGATCCTGTGAACATGTTAGGCTATGCAGCGATGAACCTTGTAGAAGGATTGAGTGAAAACGTTCAATGGTATGAGTTATCCAACGAATTAGCTAATGGGGCTGTTTTATTAGATGTCCGTAATCCCGCCGAACGAGCCAATGGTCAATTTAAAAATGCTGTGTCTATTCCTTTAAATGAGTTAAGAGAACGTTTGGAGGAATTAGACAAGTCAACGGAGTACATTGTTAGTTGTCACAGCGGTTTGCGTAGTTATATCGCAGAACGGATGCTAAAACAAGCAGGCATCTCAGCCAAAAATTTAGATGGTGCTTTTGCGTTATATCGAATGGTAAAACCGGAGGAACTAGAAAATGTATAACACGATTGGCATGCCTGAATTTTATCAGGAAGCAAAACGAAAAAAATTACCGATTATTGATGTACGAGAAGAAATGGAATACCAACTGGGGCATGTCCCTCAGGCCATCAACTTACCTTTAAGTACTTTAACCGAAAATTATCAGCAATTAGATAAAAACCAACCCTATTATCTGATTTGTCAAATGGGGTCGCGCTCCGCACAAGCATGTGCGTTTCTCAGTCAACAAGGGTATCAAGTAACCAATGTTCTAGGCGGTACATCTGGCTGGTTGGGTCAATTAGAACAATAAAATAACAAAAAACGTTTATCCTTTTACACAGGATAAACGTTTTTTTGTTAGATAAAGATGTGTCAAAACTGTAAGAGGAATGATAGGAAGATGAAGGGACCAGTTTTTTTATTCATTATATACTAAATAAAATGACAAACTCGTCAACAGAAATCAAGGAGGAACAAATAAATGAAAAAGTTAGGCCAGAAGAAGCGAAATAAAAAAGTGTGGTTCGGTATTGGTGCCGCAGTGGTCGTCGTCGGATTTATCGGAGCAAAAACAGTTTTTTCTTCAAAAGAAGTTGAACCTGAATACACAACGTATACCATTACAGAAATGGCCTCATTAAAATTAGATGGTCAAGTGAGTTTTCTAGATACTCGGGATATTTTCTTTGATCCTTCTTTAGGAAAAATTGCCGAAATAAATGTTGAAAATGGTAAAGAAGTCAAGAAAGATAGTCCATTGTTAACGTACAATAACTCAGACATCCAAGCCACAGAAACAGAACAAGCGAATGCCGTTAATCGGAACAATCTTCAAGTTCAACAAGCACAAGAGAACGTTAACTTAGCCACTCAAAAATACAATGAAGCGTTAAACAAAGTTGCTGCAGCCAAGCAAAAATTAAACACCGCAAAAGAGGCTGAAGAGAAAGAAACACTAAATGCGGAAATTCAGCAATTGAATGAAGCCGTTAGTGCTGCGAATAGTGAAGTCGCCCAAGCTAACCAAGCCCTTCAATTAGCCAACAGTGATGCCGTCGGAGCAGCAAACACGCTTGAACAAACACGTGGCAAAGTTAACACAGTCGTTACAGCACCAATTGATGGCCAAGTCACTGTCGATGCTAGTGCCATGAGTAGTACCGACAAACCAGTCATTAAAATTGCAACACAAAAGAAAAATATTCAAGGAAAAGTAACCGAATATGATTACGATAAATTACAGACAGGGGAAGAAGTAACAGTGACGACCGTTGGTTCAGGCAAATCAGCGCCAGGCAAAATTGTTTCCATTGCGCAAACCCCAATAGCTAAAAATGAAGGCAATCCAGTAGTGAGTTATCAATTTACAGTAGAAGGTGATTTTCCTTGGGCAGAAGGCTTGTCTACTAGTATCGCTGTGCCACAAAAGCAAATGATTATACCGACAGCAGCAATCCAAAAAGAAGGCGAAAAAGAATTTGTCTATGTTTACAAAGCGGGCAAAGCGAAAAAAACACCGATTGAAACAGAAACAAATTTAGGTCGTAAAGTTGTCAAAAGTGGCTTGAATTGGAAAGACCAAGTGATTGCCAATCCCAATAAAGAATTAAAAGATAATCAAGATGTTCAGGTAGCTGCCAATGATTAAGCTAGCCCATATTCATAAATATTATTATTCCGAAGAAGAAACACTGCATGTGTTAGATGATATTAACCTCCAAGTAGACGCTGGAGAATTTTTAGCGATTATGGGTCCTTCTGGTTCTGGGAAATCGACTTTGATTAATTTGCTAGGCTTTATTGATAAAAAGTTTGAAGGAACGTATTTATTTGAAGACCGTGAAATTGGCGACTTTTCTGATAAGGAACTATCCCGAATTAGAAATGAAGCAGTCGGCTTTGTCTTTCAGAATTTTAGTTTAATTGAAACACTAACAGTTGAAGAAAACATTGAATTACCTCTTTTATATAGTGGGTTAACCCCAAAAGAAGCCAAAGATCGTGTCCACGAAGTTCTGACAAAAGTCGGCTTGCCAGATAAAGGCAAGAAGCATCCAAAACAGCTTTCGGGCGGACAACAACAACGTGTGGCTATTGCGCGTGCGATTGTCAATCGGCCAAGTTTTATTATTGCAGATGAACCAACTGGGGCTTTAGATAGTAAAACATCGGAAGAAATTTTAACGCTCTTTCAGCAATTAAACAATGAAGGTGTCACCATTATTTTAGTGACACATGATGAAGAAACAATTGAATACTGCAATCGTTTGATTAAAGTTCGTGATGGAAAGATTTTAGAGGAGGTGCTGACATGAAACGTTCAATTATTTGGAAAACCGCCTTCCGTTCCATTTTGAAAAATAAGCGACGCAGCTTGTTAACGATGCTAGGGATTGTCATCGGGATCGCTTCGGTGATTACCATCGTGGCTATCGGTAACGGCTTTAAAGAAGACATGGTCGATAAATTATCTGCTGAAAAACAAAAAGAAAATGTGAAAAAGATTTCTTTTTCGGCCTACAACACTTCGGATATGTTTAGTGACCAAGCGATGTTTACCGACAATGATTTAGGGGTCGTGCGCATGGTTCCTGGCGTAGAAAAAATTGATTTTGATCAAAGAGAAGTTGATGGCGCCCAAAAAGGTACACTGAATTTTCAAGCAGGACCGAAAAATCTTTCTGTAACCTATGAACTTGCCAACAAAACCACCAAAGAATTGTTGGCGGGACGCCAACTGAATGATGGAGACAATGCAAAACTGGATAAAACAGTGGTGGTGGATGAACTGGTTGCCAAAGAACTCTACCAAGACCCAACTGCAGCAGTTAATCGAACTTTTCCGTATAAAGATCAACTTTTTACCATTGTTGGCGTGACAACCAATACCAGCGGTGCCATTGGTCCAGGTAATGATGACTCATTGCTTTATTTTCCCAAAAAGACCTATGAACATTATTTCGGCAAGCTAAAAGATACATCTACGTTGAAGCTAACAGTAGCACCTGGCTATCAACCAGATCAAGTATTGAAAGAAACAATAAAAACTCTCTCTCAACAAGGAACCATGAAAAACAGCGGGACGTATCAAGAATATAATGTTAAAGATACCATCAAAGAAATGGGCTCTTTATTAAATAATTTAACCTTGTTTATTTCCGCAATTGCGGCCATTTCACTGGTAATTGCTGGGGTCGGCGTTATGAATATGATGTACATTTCGGTTTCAGAACGGATTAAGGAAATTGGTATCCGACGTGCATTGGGCGGGACAGCCAGTGATATTAAAAAGCAATTCTTAACAGAAGGAATTGCCTTGACCTTAATCGGCGGAATTACTGGTTATCTTTTAGGAATGATTATTGCCTACTTAGCATCAATGGCACTACCGTTTTCTGTTCGTCCAGATTTAATGACCGTTTCATTAGCCATTGGGATTTCTGTCTTTATCGGGGTTGTATTTAGCTATTTCCCTGCCTCGGCAGCTTCGAAAAAAGACTTGATCGATATTATGAAATAAATACAAACAGCAAAAAAACAGCCACTTTTGGCTGTTTTTTTTAGTGAAAGTAGAAAAAAATCCAAAGATTTCAAGAGAAAATAGCTGACAAACGTCAAAAGGTTGATATTAGCTACCAACCTTTTGACGTTTGTCAGCTAAATAAAAAAGAAAAAAATTGAAAAAATAGCACGTTGAGGATTAAATAACAAATATTTTTTAAATAAGACTATTAGAAAGCCTTTATAAATCAGGGATTATAGGAATGACTGTTAATGACTGATTTGCTTGTAAATTTCTAAATTTTAATTCGAAAAATTTCCAGTATACTAAATATATCAAAACAAAACACGAAAATTGAGAAAATTTTGAACTAAAAAAGAATTAAGGAGGAATCAAGAATGAAAATAATGGTCATCACAAAAAATATTTTATCAGAAACTGCTTTTCAAAACCGCTTACAGCATTTAGATCACCAAGTTTTTTGTACGACGTGTTTGATTGGTGAAATTAAGGAAAGTCATTTGTTTTATCGAAAATTTGATGCCATCATTCTCAGCGAAACGATTCCTCGCAAAGAACAATATTTATATCTAAAGGAATTAGCCAGAGTTAAAACGCCGTTGTTTCTTCGCTCGGAAGACATTCCTACCTCGGAAGAATTGAGCATTAGCTATCAATATGGCATTCTCAATTGGTTACGATTGGATGCGACTTTGGATACATTAAGAGAAAATCTCCTTTTGGCAGAATTAAATAAACCCATCCAACGAGAAGATGAAAAGTTAGATGTAGAGGGAATAAAGCTAACAGCCACAGAACGTGCACTACTGGCTGTCTTGTATAGTACGCCAAAAGAACACTTACCAATGGAGCGCCTTTGTAAATTAATATATGACACAGAAGAAACAGCCAATAATCGAAAAAAAATGACCAAACAGCTGACAAAATTAAATAAAAAAATTCAAGTAGGGGGCTTTAAAAAACAAGGTATCCAAAATACACGGTATAAAGGCTACAAACTGCATCCGCAGTTGCTTCTTTACATTGGCGAATTATTTACTTAAATTAGAGAAGCACTTGACGAATGAAAATCACCATCACAGGATGCCCCCTAAAAACCATGCTATACTAATACGGAATAGTATAGGAGGTGGGTCTGTATGAAAGACGGACTATATTGGGTACAACAATTAAAAGAACAGAAAGTAAGTCGCACAGAACTCTTAAAGGATATTGAGAAAAAAGTCCAAAAGTTAAATCCAAAGATCAATGGCTTTGTAACTTTTGATAGCCAAGAAGCAGAAGCAACTTATCAAAAAAATAAACAGCAGGACACACTATTTGCTGGTTTGCCATTTCCATTGAAAATGTTAGGCCAAGAAAAAGCGGGGTGGTCAGCAACGGCCGGCTCGCAACTTTTTAAAAATAGTACTGCAACAACGACCTCTAACTTTGTCAAACAAGCAGAAACGATTGGTTTGATGCCCTTAGGACAAACCAACGCTCCAGAGTTTGGCTTTAAAAATATTACGGATCCTGCGCTTTACGGGCCAGCCCGCAATCCTTGGAACCTGGAACATTCGCCAGGCGGTTCCAGTGGCGGCGCTGCCGCAGTTGTCGCTAGCGGGATTGTTCCTATCGCTGGCGCTAGCGATGGCGGTGGCTCCATCCGAATTCCCGCCTCTTTTAGTGGCTTAATTGGCTTAAAACCTAGCCGTGGCTCCATGCCTGTCGGCCCAGAAGGCTGGCGAGGCTGGCAAGGTGCCTCGATTGACTTTGCGTTGACTATTTCTATGAGAGACACCAAAGCGTTATTTTATGGCCTACGTGGTAGCCACAGTGGCGCCCCCTACCAAGCGCCCTTGGCAGAATGGCAAACACACCCTAAAAAACAACGGCTAAAAATTGCTCTGTGTACCGCTTCGCCTATCGGCTCACTGATTTCGCCAGAAGCAACACAAGCGGCGAAACAAGCGGCTGATTTTCTGGCAGCAGCTGGTCATGAAATCATTGAGATTCCTTATCCAGTCGATGGTGCAGCGCTGATTCGCTCCTATTATCAAATGAACGGCGCAGAAACTACAGCGATGATGAATAGCATTCAACAGGGGCTCGGGCGCCCAATTCGTAAAGAAGAAATCGAACCTTTTTCATGGACCATGCATCAATTTGGCCAAAAGATTCCAGCAGCCACCTATGTTCATTCATTACAGTTGTGGGATCAAGCAGCAGTAACGATGGAAGAACTTTTTCAAAAATTTGATCTGTTTTTATCCCCAACAACGGCTTTTTCAGCACCAAAAATTAACGAAGATTTGCAAAGTGAGCACATTCGTCAACGAATGGCGCAAGCAGCAGAATTAACAGAAGCAGAGCTAGCTGAATTAATCTATGATTATTTTGATAAAAGTTTACAGCTAACACCGTATACTCAACTAGCTAACTTGACAGGACAACCAGCCATCAGCTTGCCCACACATGTGACAGCAACGGGGTTACCCTTAGGTATTCAATTGTTGGCTGCTCGTGGACGTGAAGATCTCTTGTTCCAAGTAGGTGAACAGTTTGAGCAAGAAGGCAAATTTAAATTACCAGAAAGTTACCGCTAAATAGGGTGTTATTGTGACCAAATTTCAGATAAAATAGACACAAGACAAAAAACTGAGGTGGAAAAATGCTGTACGTAGTGAGACATGGTGAAACAGATTATAATGTGGCCCGTAGAATTTGTGGTCATGCGGAAGCGCAATTGACCGAAAAAGGCTATCAACAAGCGGAATTGGTAGCTGAAAAAATTGCCAAACAAGGAATTCAAATCGACCGTTTACTGGCATCCCCTTTAAAACGGGCGCAAGAAACAGCCCGTAAAATTGCGGAACGAAATCAATTGACGATTGAAACAGAACCTCGTTTAATTGAGATGAATTTTGGCATTTATGATGGTGAACCGATTGAAACAACGGCTTTCCAAGAAAATCGTTCTGAGATTTCCTTGCCGTTTCCAGAAGGGGAATCAGTCCTAGATGTCGCGGGTCGAATTTATCCCTTGATTGAGGAAGCCTTGGCTTCAGAGGAAACTTACCTATTTGTTTGCCACAATGCGGTTATGCGAGTCATTGATAACTACTTCAATGGCAAAAAAATCCAAGATTTCTTGGACTTTCATTGTGAAAATACACAACTTGTACAATACGGAGAATAAAAATCAAGTCTTTAATCTTTTGGTTAAAGACTTGATTTTTTTATGGTAAATAAGAAACCGCTTCCGTTTTAATGTATAATAAATTAACTTTTGGATCAAAAAAGAAATGGAGAAAAGACTATGAGAATTGATAATATTCATCAAGCGTTAAAACAGTTTCACGTACAAAATCCAAGTAGCAAAGCAACCTTGTTGCCCGCAACGGCTTCGCAATTAAGTCAGGCCTCTGGCTATACCCGAACCGCTGTTAGTGAAGAGCTTTCAGAATTAGTGAGAAAAGACCAAGTCGTTAAAGTTAAATCAAGACCGGTGTTATTTTTTGATAAAGACTACTTAGAGGAACAGTTTCCTTTTTTTAAAAGTAGCACGTGCTACGATTCCCTCGCTTCGCTGCAAGAGGACATTTATCAACAGGCAGAACAGATACATAATAAAAAGCAGCTACTGAAAATGAATCCATTTGCGAACGTAATTGGTTTTGATGGGAGCTTAGCAGACGCCATCAAGAAGTTGAAAGCCGCTATTTTATATCCGCCTAATGGCTTGAATATTTTACTTACTGGAGAATCTGGGGTGGGGAAAACCTTAATTGCAGAACAATTACACCAATTTTATCAAGTTAAAATGAACCAAGAAGTCCCGTTTATTTATTTTAATTGTGCAGAATATTTCAACAATCCAGAATTATTAACTTCGCATCTGTTTGGCTATAAAAAAGGCAGTTTTACTGGTGCCGTCAATGACCAAAAAGGCTTAGTGGAGTTGGCAGATGGCGGTTTTTTATTTTTAGATGAAGTCCATCGATTAACGAGCGAAGGCCAAGAAAAATTGTTTACAGTTTTGGATAAAGGGTATTTTACACGGATGGGCGAAGCCGAAAAACAAAGAAATGTATCGATAAAATTTATTTTTGCAACAACCGAAGCAGTCAATCAACATTTTTTGAAAACGTTTTTAAGAAGGATCCCTGTGACATTAGCCATTCCAGCTTTAGCCGAGCGCTCTATGAAAGAAAAAATTCAATTGATTTTGTCCTTTTTCTTAGAAGAAAGTCAACGGATTCAAAAGAATATCCATATTCGTTATGAGGCGTTGAAACAATTAACGTTTACTCATTTTGAAGCCAACGTTGGCGAATTGAAAGCGGCGATTCAATTTATGAGCGCACAAGCCTATTTAGAAGTGTTCGATCAATTAACGGAAACTATTTGCATTGAAGCAAACGAGGGGACAGTCAAAGAGCAACCTGATGTAGAAAGTCTGCTGGCTTTTAATGAGTGGATACCTAACGATGGCCTCACGATTCAATACAACCATTTTTATTTAAGCAGTCAAGAGTTACTCAAATCGGAAAGTCTGAAAAATGATCGTTTTTATAATTTTCTATTGAAAGAATATGCGGATTTGAAAAAATTAACTCTTTCGACAGAGGATGCGCTAGCAATCATGCAAAACAAAGTCGAGCAACTTTATGATATGGATATTTTTGCTCAAGAACCGCTAGCCATAGAGGCCATTGACGAAACATTGCAGCCAAAAATTCAAGAAGCCATTGTCTTTTTTGAACAATTAATCCAAGAAAAATTGACAGAGGATTTCCAGAATATTTTAATTGTCCACCTTTATTCTGCTGTTTTTTATTCTGCACAAATGAATGAAACATTTTATTCAGATACCAAAAATATCTATTCTGGCAAAGTAACCCAGTATCAAGCTGCTAAGACCATGGTAGACTTTCTACAAACATTGTTTGGGATTTCTTTTGCTGATACGGAAATCCTCTTTTTTGATCTATTTATTCGTAAAGTCACAGCTAAAAAAAGAGCGCACTCAGTTGAAGAAAACTGTGGCGTTATCGTCGTTGCACATGGTGCCGCGACGGCCAGTAGCATGGTTGAGTACACCAACCTTCTGTTTTCAACAACTGTCATGCGTGCAGTTGATATGCCGATTAATCAATCAGTGGAAGAAACATTAGAAAAAGTCCGTACAATTGTAAAGCAAAATCAGTATAAAAAAATTATTTTAATGGTGGACATCGGTTCCCTGGTTTACTTTGGTAATGCTATCAGTCAAACGTTTCAAATGGAAGTGCTGCTAATTAGCAATATCAATCTCTTAACATTGCTAGAAGTGGCCCGAGAAGTCATTTATGAATCGACGGCGTTTGAGTATCTATTACCAGTCTTAAAAGAAAAAAATCATCGCGCCTTGATTTGCAGTAAAGGTCGCTTCAACGAGGCAAAAGTTCTCATTATTTCCTGTCTAACTGGTATGGGGACTGCTATTAAAATTGAACAGTTGTTACTAAAAACTTTTCCCAATGAATTACTAACGAATGTACGCATCATTACTTTAGAGAAAAGAGAAGTGGAAGACATTGATCGCTTGCATTCTTTTGTTCGAAAAGAAGAGAAAATCGTTGGTATCATTGGCACCGTAAAGACAGAAGTGCCAGATATTCCGTTTATTTCTTTACAAGATTTACTATCGAAGCGGGGCATTCAGCTAGTTTTCGAATTATTAGGCCATCATTTAGAAGAAAAACAAAACCAAGAGTTACTAAAAAAAGTTTCAGCTAAATATATTCAAGGATTATCAATCGAAGCTATTACAGACTTACTAACGGTTTTGAATCCTACAACCATTTCAATCGAATTAGCTAAGATTTATTCAGATATTTGCTTGCAAACTAAAATAAAAAGTGACGAAAAGGTTTTACTTCGTTTTATCATTCATTGTGCTTGTATGTTAGAACGGCAATTGTTGAATCCAGAATATGACCCGACAGCTTATGAAGTGTCATATCGAGAGTTGCCAGAAGCAGTATCTGTCATAAAAATGGCGTTTCGACCGATTGAAGTGTCCTATAATTTGTTGATTCCACCTTTGGAAGTGCGTTATATTTATGAATTGCTCTTTGAAAAGGCTTAATTCAAACGGAAATGAAAGTTGGCACACTTATTGCTTTTAATAAAATGATTAATTAGCAAAGGAGTTTGTTTATGGAAAATGAACCAATTTTACTTTTAACACACAATGGTTGGGGCTTGGAATTAGTCAAAAGCGTCCAGATGATTGTAGGAGAAGTCACAAATGTACATGAAGTAGCATTACAAGCAGAGGATTCACTGGGGGATTATTTAGAACGAGTCACAGAAAAAATTGAACAATTAACGTGGCACAACCAGTTGCTAATTTTAACAGATGTTAAAGGCGGCACACCTAGTAATGTTGCATTGCGTTTATCAAAAGATTATGATCTCTTGATTGTGTCCGGATTATGCACATCGTTATTATTAGAATCCGTCATGAAACAAAGTGGTCCTGGGTTTCGTTTACAAGATGCAGAGATGATTCAACAAGCAGCAGTAGACAGTTGTCAAATTTTAGAAATTCCAAAATAAGAAAGTACAGGTGAACAGAATGTCAAAAATCGTATTAACAAGAGTCGATAGCCGTTTAATCCATGGACAAGTAGTGACTAAATGGTTACAACAATCAGGTGCAAATGAAATTTTGGTAGTGAGTGATGAACTAGAGCAAGATGAATTTTTACAAAGTATTTATTTAATGGCGGCGCCTCCAGGGGTTTCTGTAGTAATTAAAGGGATTGAAAGTGCCAAAGAATATTGGGGATCGCAAGAAAAGGAAGAGAAAAAGGTGTTATTTTTAGTGCCAGATTTAACGACCTTAAAAGCGATGGTGGACCAAGAAATTATTAAAGAGGAGATTCAAGTTGGTGGCTTAGGTGGCGGACCAAATCGGAAAAATGTTTTAAAAAATATCAATTTATCTGAAGAAGATGTTGCAATTTTGACTGAACTTTTAACGAAGGGCATCCATGTTTTCTTCCAAGCGATTCCCGAAGAAAATCCCCTACCAATTCAAAAATTAATTGAAAAATATCAATCACTATAATCAGAGAAAAAGGAGAGAATCATATGGGCGTTTTAGGTGTTTCAATTATTATGGGACTTTATTATTGGTTTGCACGTTTGCGTTTTGGGTACACATTTTCAGGCATGCTGTCTCAGCCATTAGGTGCAGCGTTGGTGGCTGGTTTAGCAACAGGAAAACTTAGTGAAGCAATGGTTGTAGGTGCGGGGATTCAACTTGTTTATCTAGGAGTCACCTCCACACCGGGCGGCAATGTGCCTAGTGATCCGGCTTTAGCTTCAGCAATTGCGATTCCAATTGCTTTAGGTGTGGGAATGAATGCCGAGGCGGCTGTTGCACTAGCTGTTCCTTTTGGTGTGTTAGGCGTCTTTATGGATCAATTACGGCGGACCATCAATGCGACGTGGGTGCATATGGCTGATAAATATGCAGAAGAGTTAAATTATGGGGGGATTTACCGAGCTGCGTTTGTTTATCCAGCTTTAGCGGGATTTTTAATTCGCTTTCCTTTGGTTTTTGCGGCGAACTTTTTTGGTCAATCTGTGGTGAATAAAGTCTTAGAAGTTATCCCAGCATGGTTGATGCACGGCTTTGAAGTAATGGGTGGTATTTTACCAGCGTTAGGATTCGCCTTAACAATTATGGTAATTGGCAAGAAAAATTTGATTCCTTATTTTTTAATCGGTTTTGTTGCAGTAGTATATTTTGGCGCAGAAGTTATGGCCGTCGCTATTTTAGGAATCTGTATTGCCTTTTTAGTTAGAAACAAGGCATTGAGTGAGGAGGCAGCATAATGGAACAAATGACACAAGCAAATGAACAACAATTGGAACAGAAAAAAATTACTAAAAAAGAATTATCCAAAGCCTTTTGGATTTATCAACTAGGCTGTGAATTATCAAATTCTTATGAACGTCTTCAAAGTTTAGTTTTTTGTGCATCGATGATTCCTGCAATTAAAAAACTTTACGCAGACGATGAAGAACAACAAAGAGAAGCTCTGAAACGTCATTTGAATTTTTTTAATACTGAAGGAACAGTAGGAGCTTCCATTCAAGGGATTGCAATTGCTATGGAGGAAGAAAAATCCAATGGCGCAGCGATCTCTGATACGGCGATCACATCGATTAAAACTGGGCTGATGGGTCCGCTGGCTGGGATTGGCGATTCAATTATTTGGGCAGCATTAATGCCGTTAATCATTTCCATTTTTATTCCAATGGCTAAAGGAGGTAACGTGATTGGAAGTATCGGTCCGTTGGTTCTGTACACAGCCATTACGTTATACATCAGTTGGACGTTAGTGAATAAGTCCTATACATTAGGGCGTAATTCAATCTTAAGTTTGTTAAAAGACGGCAAAATTAAGCAAGTCATTTATTCAGCGAATGTTTTAGGAATGATGATGATGGGCGCTTTAAGTGCGAGTTATGTTAAAATTGTTAGCCCGATGACGTTTAAAGTTACTGGCGGTGCCACAATTGTTTTACAAGATATCCTAGATCAAATTATGAAAGGCTTACTTCCTTTAGCAGCAGTCATGGCTATTTATTTTTTCATGGTAAAAAAAGGCCCACGTTACGGTATCATTATCGGCACGATAGTCTTAGTTAGTTTGGTCACTTCATTCTTTGGTTTGTTATAAAGGAGAAAATAATGAATAGTTACGAAAAATTCCACTTAAAAGAAGTCATCAATGCTTCTGGGAAAATGACCATTCTAGGTGTCTCCAAAGTTTCGGAGGCAGTCCTAGCGGCTCAACGATTCGGCGGCGAACATTTCTTTGAAATGAGTGAACTTAGTCTGCAAACAGGGGCCTTTTTAGCCAACTTGTTGAAGGTAGAAGATGCCCAAATCGTTTCCTCGGCTTCGGCGGGGATTGCCCAATCGGTGGCTGCCTTGATTGGAAAAGGCAGCTTGTACCACGCATATCATCCCTATACAGAAAAAATCGAACAGCGAGAGATTGTTTTACCTAAAGGGCACAACGTGGACTACGGCACGCCTGTAGAAGTCATGGTAGCGCAAGGCGGCGGCCAAGTGGTGGAAGCTGGCTACGCCAACATGTGCAGTCCAGAACACGTGGAAATGATGATTTCCGAAAAAACAGCGGCCATTCTATACATCAAAAGCCATCATACCGTGCAAAAAAGTATGCTGACGGTGGCCGAAGCGGCCAAAGTGGCGCAACGCCACAAGGTGCCGCTAATTGTTGACGCGGCAGCAGAAGAAGATCTTTTCAAATACACTGAAGCAGGCGCTGATTTGGTGATTTACAGCGGCGCCAAAGCCATTGAAGGGCCAAGTGCCGGTTTAGTGGTCGGGAAAAAAGAATACATTGACTGGGTGCGCCTACAAGGTAAAGGCATTGGTCGAGCAATGAAAATTGGCAAAGACAATATCCTGGGCTTTACGCAAGCAGTGGAAGAATACTTGGCGCATGGCAGTGAATCAGGGGTTTCGATGCAAGAACGCTTAAAACCGTTTGTTGAAGCCATCAACAACCTGTCAGATTTAACCGCCAAAATCGTCCAAGATGGCGCTGGCCGAGACATTTATCGCGCCAGTGTCAAAGTGAACGGCAGAAAAACCGCCAAGGAAGTCATCCAAGCATTAAAAGCAAAAAGTCCAGCCATTTATACGCGAGAATATCAAGCCAACAATGGCATCATTGAGTTTGACATTCGTTCTGTCAATCAAGAAGAAATGAACAAAATCGTGCAACGATTACAAGAAATTATGGACACAAAGGAGAAATAAGTCATGTCATTAAAACCTAATTATTTAGAAGAACGCATTTGTTTAAACGTCTTAGCCAATTCAGTAGAAAATGCCCAAGCCTGTTATGAAGCAGCAGAAGGGCATGTTGTGTTAGGCGTCCTTTCAAAAAACTATGAAACCGATGAAGCAGCCATTGACGATATGAAAAAATACCAAGCAGCAACCAACAACGCTTTATCTGTTGGCTTAGGGGCTGGCGATCCTAATCAAAGTCAAATGGTGGCTCGCTTATCAGAAGTTTTACAACCGCAACACGTGAACCAAGTCTTCACAGGTGTCGGCGCTTCGCGGGCCTTACTTCGTCAAGACGAAACAGTGATTAATGGCTTGGTTTCACCCACAGGCAAAGTTGGCTATGTCAACATTGCGACAGGTCCGTTAAGCTCTGGTGCGCCAGCGGCGGAAGTACCTATCGAAACCGCCATCAAATTGTTGAAAGACATGGGGGGCAGTTCCATTAAATATTTCCCGATGAAAGGCTTGGCTCACAAAGAAGAATACCAAGCAGTAGCAGCAGCTTGTGCCAAGTATGACTTTTATTTAGAACCAACAGGGGGCATTGATTTAGAAAACTTTGAAGAAATTGTTCAAATTGCGGTGGATGCGGGCGTTAAAAAAATCATTCCTCATGTTTACAGCTCAATTATCGATCAAGAAACAGGGGACACTAGAACAGAAGACGTGAAAACGTTACTAACCATGATGAAAAACACATTGAATAAGTAAAGGGCCAATCTTTAGTTGACTTTCTCCGCCAGATTTGCTACTCTCAAGTGGAGAATAAATAAAAACCAACAAATGAATGTGGGGTATTTTGGTGAGTGTCGTAGGTATCTAATTGATAAGTTGAATAACCAGTGAACCAAGCAAGGTTTATTTGGTGTGCTTAGAAAGTGATACCTGTCAGTCATCTCATTTACTAAATACCTCACTTAAAAGAGGTTTCTTTAGTAACCTTTATCCAACGATAAAGAGGACAGCGGTAGAACGCTGTCCTCTTTTTTCTATAGAAACTGGTTTTTATTTAAAGGCGCCAGGTATTCTTTTCGTGATAGAAAGGAAGAAAAAAAATGAATCATGAAACCATTCAAAAATTACAATTTACAACAATTCTTAAAGAAGTTCAAACACGTGCGATTGGCGAGTATAGTAAAGAACGGTTGGCAAAAATGGTCCCTGCAACACGTTTAGAAACAGTGCAGTCCCGCTTAACGGAAACAACCGAGGCCCGCTTAATTATTGATAGCGGACAACACGTCCCTTTCATGGGCTTGAGTCAAATTACCCGCTTGCTTCAACAAGTGAAAAAAGGCTTAATTCTTACACCAAACGAATTGATTGAGGTGGCTGACTTTTTAAGAAGTAGTCAGCGAATCCAGAAGTTTTTTGAAAAAAATCAATACCAAACACCACGCCTATTTAGTTACAGTCAGCACTTAGCTGATTTCAGAGCAATCGAAGAACAAATTTATACGAAAATCCATAACCAAAAAGTTGCCACCGATGCTTCCCGTCAACTTCGAAAAATTCGGCGTCAAATCAATGAATGCCAACAAGACATTGAAACAAAAGTCACCAAATTTTTACGCAATAAAAATAATCAACTGTATATTCAAGAAAATATGATGGTGAAAAAAGGGGAACATTACACGGTACCAATCAAAGCTAGCTATAAAAATAAGGTTTCAGGCACAATCATTGAGCAATCCAATAAAGGACAAACGGTCTTTATTGAACCTGTAGCAATTAGTAAATTAAATGAACAATTGACACTCTTAAAAGCGGAAGAAACAGCGGAAGAATATCAAATTTTGGCAGAACTAACAGGGTTAATCAATGAGCAAGAACGACTAGTCGATCAAGCCGTCGATACAATGACCACCTTAGATATTATTTTTGCACGAGGAAAGTATAGTCGCGAAATTGGTGGGATTACGCCAAAAGTAAACAAAGAAGAACGCTTGCGCATTGTTCAAGGAAAACATCCTCTTTTATTAGAACACGCAGTACCATTGACGTTTTCTTTAGGAGCAGAGTATCGAGGACTTGTCATTACAGGTGCCAATGCTGGTGGTAAAACGGTTGTCTTGAAAACGGTGGGCTTATTGACTGTCATGACACAATTTGGGTTGCAAATTCCAGCACAAGCGGGCACAGAGATTCCAGTATTAGATGAAATTTTTGTCGATATTGGTGATCAGCAAAATCTGGAAAATGCGTTAAGCACTTTTTCTGGGCACATGAAAAATATTGCGGAAATGTTGCGTAACGTTAAGCGACACACACTTGTTTTATTAGATGAAATTGGCAGTGGCACCGAGCCGAACGAAGGAGCTGGCTTAGCGATTGCGATCATGGAAACGATGTATCAAAAGGGAGCCTTGGTAGTTGCAACGACCCATTATGGTGAAATTAAACGTTTTGCCCAAGAGCATGACGATTTTGTGCCCGCCGCAATGGCCTTCGATCGTGAAACATTAACGCCCAAATATCAATTGAAAATTGGTGAAGTTGGCGATAGTCAGGCGCTTTGGATTGCACGTAAAATGAAGATGGAGCCACAGCTCATTGAAAAGGCGGCTCATTATATTCAGCGGAAAGAATACCCTACTAATCGAAGTCTATTTAAACCCCTGAAAGCAAAAGAAACGACCTTTGCCACGTTTGTAGAAGAAACACACCGTTATCAAAAAGGTGATCGTGTCCTATTGACAGAAACACAACAAATTGGGTTGGTTTTTACAGATGAGGGTGAACAAGAAATCCAAGTATTTGTGAATGATAAAATTGAAAATGTACCACGAAGACGGTTGAAATTACAAGCGAAAGCACAAGATCTATATCCGCAAGACTATGATTTAGAAAGTTTATTTACAGATTTCCATGAACGAAAGAAACTCAAAGATATTGAACGCGGCTCAAAAAAAGCGCAGAAACAATTACGCAAAGAGGCCGAAAAAAGAGCAGCAAGACGCGACAAATAAGGAACTTAACAGAAGCAATACAACAACTTAACACTTTGTTTACTTGTTATTTATCAGAAATCAACTAAGACTTGTTATAGTCAATGTATGGGTAGATATGAAGGAGGAAACAAGGAAATGAAGAAAAGAGCTTTGCTAGGGGTTACCTTATTAACATTCACAACATTAGCGGGTTGTACAAATTTATCTGAACAGAAAAGCGGCGAAAAACAAACAGAGGTTGCTGAAGCGAAGGCAACTGAATCTGAAAAAGCACCAGTAAAAAATGTTATTTTTATGATTGGAGATGGCATGGGGAATCCGTATACAACGGGCTATCGCTATTTCAAAGCCAATCACTCAGACAAGCGTGTTCCCCAAACAGCTTTTGATACCTATTTGGTTGGGCAACAAGCCACTTATCCAGAAGATGAAGAAGAGAATGTCACCGATTCAGCGTCCGCAGCGACAGCGATGGCTGCCGGAGTAAAAACCTATAATAATGCTATAGCGCTCGATAATGACAAGTCCAAAACAGAAACAGTGCTGGAACGTGCGAAAAAAGTGGGGAAATCAACGGGGCTTGTAGCAACATCTGAAATAACACATGCAACCCCTGCTGCATATGGCGCACATAATGTTTCACGCAAAAATATGGCAGAAATCGCCGATGACTATTTTGATGATAAAATCGACGGACAACACAAAGTCGATGTGTTACTTGGCGGCGGCTCCGAATTATTTGCGCGGAAAGATCGTGATTTAGTCAAAGAATTTTCCCAAGCGGGTTATGGTCATGTCACAGATAAAAAGTCGTTAAATGAGAACCAAGACGACAAAATTTTAGGCTTGTTTGCACCAGGCGGGCTACCTAAAATGATTGACCGAACGGAAGAAGTCCCTTCATTAGCTGATATGACAGAAGCGGCTCTTCAACGGTTAGATAAAAATGAAAAAGGTTTCTTTTTAATGGTTGAAGGTAGTCAAATTGATTGGGCCGGGCATAGCAATGATATTGTTGGCGCGATGAGCGAAATGCAAGATTTCGAAGCGGCGTTTGAAAAGGCTATCGATTTTGCCAAAAAAGATGGTGAAACATTGGTGGTTACAACTGCAGATCATTCAACAGGTGGCTTGTCTTTAGGCAAAGGAGATCAATACAACTGGTTGACGGAGCCTTTACATGCGGCAAAACGCACGCCTGATTTCATGGCAGAAGAAATTATTAAAAATGGTAATGTGGAAAAAACAGTGACTGAGTATATTGATTTTCAATTAAGTGAGGCTGAATTGAAAGCAGTGAAAACAGCTGCGGAGTCAAAAGATGTTGAAAAAATCGCTCAGGCATTAAGAAAGATTTTTGATGAACGATCGAATACTGGTTGGACTACTGGCGGACACACGGGAGAAGATGTAAATGTCTATGCTTATGGCCCACAAGCAGAAGCTTTTTCAGGACAAATTGATAATACAGACCAAGCTAAGATTATTTTTGGCTTAGTAGATGGCACCGGGCAAAAAGCTGAGATTAAAGATAAAGGTATTGGCAAATAACAAAATAAAGAAAAAGCAGAACTTCTATACGTTCTGCTTTTTCTTCATTAAAGGCATAAAAATTTTATCTCTGTTATAATGAAGGTAACCAGATAAAAGTGAGGTCAAATAATGAAAAAAATGCATGTTGAAAGTGAATTTGCACCGTTGCGTTCAGTTGTTTTAGCACAATCGCAATTTTGTTTACCAGATAAATTTGATGAAGCGGATACGACTTTTTTAACAGAGGAAAATGCCCGTTTAACACAGAATAATGAAGGGCGTGATTTAGCAGACTTTGCACCAGAACAACAAGTTCGTTGGGAAAAAGAAAAAGAAGTCATGCAAGGAGTATTAGAATCTTATGGCGTAGAAGTATTTCGTCCACGTTTATTGACAAACTATGAAAAAGAACATGGCAAGGAATTGGGCGTAGGATATAGTAACTTCTTTTCACGAGACCCTTTTTTTACAATTGGCAATCTCTTAATAGAAGGAAACTTAAGATTTCAACACCGTCGACAAGAAATTTTACCAATTCGTCCGATTATTCAGCAGTGGACACAAGAAGCAGAAGGCTATTATTTTGCTGCGCCACAACCTGACATTTCTGAAGGGGCTTTAAGTGAAGCAGGTCCCTTTATTGAAGGCGGCGATGTTTTAGTTCTAGGAAAAACAATTTTTGTGGGCTACTCTGGCTTGGCAAGTAACCTAGCAGGAATTCAGTGGTTAGCCAATATGATTGGTCATTTTGGTTATGAAGTGGTACCGGTTCGGTTACATCCGCATATTCTCCACTTAGATTGTGCGTTAAGCTTGTTGAGAGAAGGCTTGATGATTGTTTGTGAAGAGGCCTTTTTGGATGGACTTCCTGCGCAATTAGCAAACTGGGAAAAAATTCACGTTACTTTGCAAGAAGCAGCGTATTTAGTGACAAATGGTCTACCGCTTAACGAAGAAACGTATATAACGGACCAATCGTTTACAACCTTAATTCCTCAAATAGAAGCAAAAGGTATCAAAGTTGAGGCAATTGATTACCATGTTTCTAGAATGTTAGGTGGTTCTTTCCGTTGTACAACGCAAGCGTTGATTAGAGAATAGTCAGCGAGTGATTATCAATTTTCGTAAGAAAAAATGTACGTTTTGTCTATGAAAACGATATAATTTTAGTTTTCACTATTTTTTTTTAAAATATTGAGGAAATTTTGATTTAATAAATGCGAGAAAACGTCAAAATGTTAGTGTTCATTACTAATGTTTTGACGTTTTCTCGCTGTTTTTTTATAAAATTACCACTTTATAAATGGGGAAAAACAATATCTCTTTTGAAAATTACGTTTTCAAAGACACGAAAAGTCGTTGGAACCGTGATGTTATAGTAAATTCATTTTTTTTGCATGAGGTGTTTAAAATTTGAAATCACAAGCAGTCTTTTTTTCGCTATACTTAGTTTACGTTCTACTGAGATAGAAAAGTTTTTCACTTTTTTATTCATTAATCAACCAAGATAATAAAGGAGAGAGTAAAATGAAGAAAAAAACATTGGTAACTTTATTTGCAGGAACGGCAATTTTAGGGGCAAGCATCGCTCCTGCAGCAGCACATGCAACAACGACTGGTACAACACCAGCAAACGTAGAGATGACAAGTGGTTCATTGCCAGGTGGTAATGGTGATGGAGATGACGGAAGCACACAAGAACCAGAACCAGGCTCGAATACAAATTTTGATTTGTTATATGTTCCAACAGAGTTCAAATTTGCTTCGACAGAAGTTAGTTCTGATTTATCAGCGATTTCATTAGATGCAAATGGTACACAAACAAAACGTTATGCGGTCGGGGATGTTCGTGGAACACAAGCTGGTTGGTCAGTTACTGCAGGCGTTGCTGAAATGAAAAATGGTACTGCTACTTTAGAAGGTTCAATTACCTTTGCGCAAACAGGTGCGGTAGCTAAATACGATGAAACAGCAAAAACATACTCACGTGATGTGGCTGCCTTTGCAGCAGACCCAGGAAGCCCTGAATTTGCTGGAACAACTATTCCAGTAGGTGGAGCAGCTGTATCAATTGCTACAGCAGCAGTTGGTAAAGGTCAAGGTACATGGGATTCTGAATTATCAAATGTAAAATTAAACATTACAACACCTAGTTCAAAAATTACAAATGGTGCGTATACAGGTAACGTAACTTGGACATTAGTGGCTGCGCCATAAACAGTTACTAACGAGAATACTGCATTACTAGAAAAGGAGCTGCGCACTGGTGCACGGCTCCTTTTCGATACATAGGAGGAACAAATAATGAAGACAATGCGCTGGCTAATCGTCACAGTTTTTATTTGTGTGATGGCATTAAGCATCCCTTCTGCTGTACAAGCAGAAGAAGCGGATGACAACATGAATACAAAATTTACAGTTAAACCCAATATTCCAGAGAATCAAGCGAAAAATACGCAATCCTACTACGATCTCATTGTGAAACCAGGACAGAAACAAGAAGTAGAACTGTCATTAATTAATAAAACAAATGAAGAATTAACGATTGATTTAAATTTGGCGAATGCTGTGACGAATGACAATGGTTTAATTGTGTACAATGATTTTGAGAAAAAACCAGATTCAAGTTTAAAAGTACCATTGACAACATTAATTAAATTACCTGAGGAACATGTAAAAGTTCCCGCTAAGAAAACCGTAACAGCCAAAATGACTGTCGAAATTCCAGCGAATGGTTTCCAAGGATTAGTTTTGGGTGGTGTTTATGCTTCGCTTGCAGAAGATGAAAAGGAAGAAAAAGGAAAATCAACGGGTTTAACCAGTCGATATGGATTTAATGTAGCAATTGCTTTACGAATGTCAGAAGATACACCGATGTATCTAGCAGAGACTCTTCAATTAGTTAAATTAGTTCCGACCATTGCTTTAGGAAATAAATCGGTCCAAGCGGTTATTCAGAATCCGACATCCGCTATTTTTCCTGAAGTACGTTTAGAAGGAAAAGTAACGAAAAAAGGCGAAACGAAAGAATATGCCAAACGGATTTTACCAAGTGTTCGTTTTGCACCGAATTCAACGATGAACTTCCACTTAGATTTTGGAAAAGAAGATGTACGTCCAGGAACCTATATTTTTGAAGGAGAAGCGGTCTTGAAAGAAGATGAACAACAAGTGTGGCCGTTTAAGCAAGAATTTACCATCAGTAGTCAAGAAGCCAAGAAATTAAACAAAGAAGCAGTAGTGAAATTGGTCCTACCGACTTGGTGGAATCAAGCTTTTTATGGATTGTTAGCTGCAACAATTGTGAGTCTAATTCTAGCTATTTGGCGTTTTACACAACAGAAAGCGATACTAAAACAACAAGCCTATTTACAACAAGAAAAACAGGCAGCCTTGAAAAATAGACAAGGAGTGCGCGATGATGACAGCGAAAAGTAAAGGATCACTTCTGGTGACATTGGGAATACTTTTAACCGTCAGCATTGCGATTCTGACCGCTTCTTCTGAGAGCTTTGCAGAAGAAGCGGGACAAACGAATATCGGTGTGACGTTTTATGGAGGGAAGGCACCTCTAAAAACGAAAGGTGGCACTAAGTCAACAGAACAACCAGTCACTAATAAAGGTAAAAAAACGTCACAACAACAAGACAAAGTGAGCAGAAAAACCACTGCTAAGACGAATCCCACAGCTGCACAGACGTCCTTACCAAGGACAGGTGAACGAAATAGCACGTGGCTTTACAGCCTTGGTATTGCATGTTTACTCGTAGTACTAATAAGTTTCTATTATTTGAATAAAAAAAGGAAAAAGGAAAAATAATGTGCTGTTTTTATAAACAGAGTCAATTGTAGAAGGAGGAATATAGATGGAGATTACGATGTGGATTTGGATTTGTGCTGGCTTGGCCGTCCTTTGTTTTGCTTTATTTTTACTGTTCTTAGTAAATAGCATGAATTTTGTTCATCAAGCAAAGCCTAAGCAGTCTTTAGTAAAACAATCAATGTTTAGTTGGCTGCTTCTGGTGATGTGTGGTGGCTGGGTAGCAATAGCTATCTTGCTGAATATCGCATTACAAACACAATTAACATAAAGACAACCCGTTGTAAGTTTTTGAGAAACTTGCAACGGGTTTTTGTTAACTTTAAAATAAAGAACGGTACAATTTATCAAAAAAGTACAGTAGACATTTGTACCCAACTTAGATAGAAAATAAAGCGCTATCATTATATGATAATTACAGGAGGAGGACACAGCTGTGAATTATAAAATAAGTTATCTCCTTGACGAGTATGCAGGGCAAAAAATTGCGCTCTCTTTGGCTCAACAAATAACCGATCTTTCGCAACGAGAATTAGTGACGCAACTTTCGACAATAGGCGGAGAAGTTCAACAGAATATCGTCAGCATTCCAAACCTTTCCGCAAATGAATGGGGAAAACAACTTTTTCAACAACGTCAAGTGATTTATAGCGAAACAGAAAGACAAGCACTTATTTTTTTGCTCACTTATTCAGAAATCGAAGAACTATCGGTGTATCATTACCAAAATTTTTTAGATGTTTCGAAAGGTACTATTTTAGCTGACATCAAAAAAGTACGACACCAACTAGCAACTGAAAATATTGCTTTATCCTACGAACGAAAACGAGGGTTTTACCTAGAAGGAGATGAATTTCGGATTCGTCGTTTCGGGAAAAATTGGCTTGCCCGCCTCTTACAACAAAAGTCGGGCACCTTTGCTTTATTTTGCTGGCTCAGTCAGCATCAAATGAGCCAATACGCAAAAATGCGTGACGGCATTCAATTAGCCGTCCAGGAAGCGCAGCTTCAACTGGTACCCAGCAGATTGGATGAAATTAGTTACTTTCTTGCTTTTTCTCAAAAAAGATTAGGCAAATATGAAACAGTCGTCTGGCCTGAGAACCAGTTAATTCAGTCCTTACGCGCTTATCCCGTCAGTCGTCGTATTTTAAGTGATTTAGTTGGGCCAGTGGCGAATGCAGAAACTGAGAGTCTTTTTTTCACGATTTGTTTAATGACAGCCTTGCAAGGAGAATTGCGAGATACGAAGTTAGAGTTTTTATTAGATATTTCTGGTGAAATTATTCGGAAAATGGAATTGTTGGCCGTTGTTCAATTTGAACAGCCTCGTGAATTGCTCATGAATGTGTATTATCATCTGGTTCCTGCTTATTTTCGGATTAACTATGGCTTTTACTTGCCGAATGTTTTAATCAAGGATATTCGACAATCGTATCGGTCGCTTTATCATCTTTGTGAACAAGCGTTAGCTCCTTTAGAAAAATTAACGAAACGTTCAATCCCGCCAGAGGAAATCGGTTTTTTCACCATATTATTTGGTGGAGAAATTTTCGGGCAAAAAAATGAACAGCGGCAAGAAAAGCTAAAAGCGCTAATTGTTTGTCCCAGTGGTATCAGTTCTTCGTTGATTTTGCAATCGGAATTGCGTCGGCTATTTCCAATGATTGAATTTAAAGAAACGAATGCGGTGAGGGAAATAGAGAATGTATCTGAAAAAAGTTATGACATCATTTTCTCAACGGTCCCTATTGAAACAGCCAAAAAGGTTTATCTTACCAAGCCCATTATGAGCTCTTTGGAGAAAAATCAATTGATGCACCAAGTTCAATCAGATTGGTTATTGCCAGGTATTTCCATGCCAGATGTTAAAGATATTTTAGATGCGTTAAAACCTTACATTTCCTTAAAAAAAGGAGTCACAGAAGCGCAGTTATATCGTGTCTTGCATCGTAAAATGAACAAAATTTTAGAAAAAGAGGAGGATCTGCGTCCAATGTTATCGGAATTATTAACAACAGAAACAGTCCAAGTCCTGCCTGAAGTTGCAGACTGGCGAGCGGGAATCACAGAAGCTGCCAAGCCGTTATTAAAAAATGGCAGTATTACGGAAAAGTACATTGATGCAATGATTCAAAAAGTCGAATCGTTTGGGCCATTTATCCATATCTGTCCAGACGTAGCATTGCCTCATGCGCGACCAGAAGATGGCGTTAATCAGTTAGGCATGTCATTACTAAAAATCCAAAAAAGTGTCGATTTATTAGAAGATCCTAAGCATGAAATTCACCTTTTTATTTGTTTAGCTGCTTCAGATAACGAAACACACTTACGGGCCTTATCTAGTCTGACAAAAATTCTATCAAAAAAAGAATCATTACATCGCTTAGTGGCGGCTGAAACCGTCCCAGAAATACTATCAATTATCCAAGAAGGAGAGAAATAAGATGAAGATTTTTACAGTTTGTCAAAGTGGTTTAGGAACAAGTTTTATGGTGCAAATGAATATCCAACAAATTTTAGAGGAAGTCGGTGTTGATACAGATAATTTTCAAATTGATCACACAGATGTCGGGAGTGCCAGTGGTGATATGGCTGATTACTTCTTTGTCGAAAAAACATTGCAAGATGCTTTAGGGTCAATTCCTGCTGAAAAAATCATTCCTTTAAATGCGATTATTGATTACGATGAAACGAAGGAGAAAGTCTTGAAAGTTTTAGATGACAATGGCATTGCACATCAATAAGAAGGAGGAAAAACATGGAAACTTTATTGAATTTATTTGTTTCAATTGTTAGCCAGCCAGCGATTCTGGTTTCATTAATTGCTTTGTTGGGATTAGTTTTACAGAAAAAGAAATTTTCTGATGTTGTTCAAGGAACGTTGAAAACATTCGTCGGCTTCTTAGTTTTAATTGGTGGCGCAGGGCTATTGGCGAACTCATTAACGCCCTTTGCGGAGATGTTTCAAACCGCATTAAATACACAAGGCGTGGTGCCTAGTAATGAAGCAGTTGTAGCGATTGCCTTGCAACAATATGGGACACCAACTGCTCTGATTATGTTGGTAGGCATGGTTGTTAATATTCTGTTGGCGCGTTTTACACGTTTTAAATATATCTTTTTGACAGGTCAAGCGATGATGTACGTTTCGTGTTTGACAGCCGTTATTTTAGTGGGGGCCGGTTTTAGCGTTAGTTTACCAATGATTCTTTTAGGTGGTTTATTTGAAGGAACTTTATTAACAGTGACACCTGCTCTTTGTCAGCCCTTTATGAAACAAATTACTGGAAATGATAAAGTAGCAATGGGGCATACAGGGAATATTGGTTATGCGGCAAGTGGCTTTATTGGAAAAGTCTTTGGGAATAAAGAAAAGTCAACGGAAGATATTAAAATTCCTAAAAGTTTTGGTTTTTTAAGAGACTCAACCATCTCAATTATGATTTTGATGTCGATTGTCTATGTGATTTTGGCTTTGCTGGCTGGGACAGGCTATGTCGAGCATGAGTTAAGCAATGGCGAAAATGCGATCATCTTTTCATTAATTCAAGCAGGAACCTTTACGGCTGGTTTCGTAGTGGTTTTACAGGGTGTGCGGATGGTTTTAGGAGAAATTGTGCCAGCTTTCCAAGGAATTGCTAAAAAATTAGTGCCTAATTCTAAACCAGCACTTGATGTTCCCATTATCTTTCCTTATGCGCCAAATGCTGTCTTGATTGGGTTCTTTGTGAGCTTTATTGTGGGAACTATTTCAATGTTAGCGATGGTTGGTCTGAATACCACCGTGATTATACCAGGTGTTGTCGGGCACTTTTTCTGTGGTGCCGCGGCAGGCGTTTTTGGAAATTCCACAGGGGGACGTCGGGGAGCGATTTTAGGGGCTGCGTTTAATGGCTTATTAATTAGTTGGTTACCGTTATTCATTTTACCAGTCTTGGGTGATCTACAGTTAGCATCCTCAACGTTTGCGGATACAGATTATTTAATCCCAGGCCTATTTTTAGGCAAATTAGGTGAGGCAGGTCCGAGTCTTTTAGTAGGAGGAATCATTGCTTTTGTAGTGGTTGTTCTTTTGGCTAGCGCTGTTTTGACTATGCGGGAGAAAAAAGTCGCCGAAGAAAACTAAGTGCTTTGTTCTAAAAAGGCAAGTGGGACAGAAGTCGTTTTGACTTCTGTCCCATTTGCCTTTTACCATTGTTCTTGGATAAACTGTGCAATTTGTTTCCGCGCTTGTCGTCCTTCTGGCAAGTATTGTTTCATTGCGAAAACGTGTTGCATGCCAGGCACCAATCGGCAAGTATCTTGTGGTCGTGGCCCTAATTGTTTTAAAAATTGGTGATAGGAAGGACAAAAAACTTCATGTGTGCCGCCCACGAAAAAAAGTGGCGGAAATTTTTGATAATCAAAGGACAAGCAATTTAAAGAAAGCGTGGAGTGATTAGCCGTGTCATCAATCTCTTGGGCAATTAATTGTAAATAGTTCATGCCAATCATTTTGTCCTTTTTTTGATAACTTTTGGCAACAGGAATGTCTAAATGTCCATCTAACCAAGGAGAAATTAAAACAGCAGCTTTGGGTAAGCGTTCAGGGAAATCGGTGGCTAAATTCTGCAATACGTTTAAAACCAATGTGCCACCAGCAGAATCACCTAATAAAATAACATCTTCGGGATCATAATGCTGTAAAATTTCTTGATAAGCAGCATAGCAATGATTATAAATATCAGCAAAAGACTTATTTGGTGCTAATGGATATACAGGGATAAAATAATCTGTTGCAAAAGAGAGATCTTCAATTAGTTTATAACTAAAGTCTAATTGGCTATAGGCGAGATTCAATGTAAAGCCCCCACCATGCAGGTACAGTACAGCTTTCTTGGTAGGTGCAATAACGGAGTTTGACATGCGATACATCGTAGGAAATTGAGTTATTTCTTGAAGAGGAAAAAGATGACGTAAATGTTTTGGCAAAGTTACTTGTTCATTTAATGATCGTTGCCAATGATAAAAAGCCTTGGTGACTTTCGGATTTCGTTCAAGTCGAGCAATTTGGGAAAGACGTAAAGAATCTTCAAAAAGACAGGCTTTTAAGGATTTTTGACGAGAACGTGCGTGGAACAAATATGCGCTAGCTAACAACAAACCAATCGATTTCTTTTTCAATTAGGGCCCTCCATTCAGCAAAAAGTAAATCATTTTTTCTACAGTATAACATTTTAAAAGTAGAACAACGAAATTTGTTGAAGGGATGAAAGGACGGTTTAAACGAATGTACGTATTTATTTGTGGTTGCGTAAAGTAAATGATTGTAGTAAATTAAATGAGATTAAGAGGTCCGGTGAATGGGCGCGTTCACGGCAAGGAGAGAAGTAGGATGACAAATAAAAAGGTTACAATTAAAGATGTTGCCAATGACTCAGGTGTCTCTATTACTACCGTTTCACAAATTTTAAACGGGAATGGGGCACGGTTTAGTGGGAAAACGGTCGAAAAAGTATTAGCTGCAAAAGAGCGATTAAACTATCAACCCGACTATTTTGCGCAACGTATGGTGATGAAAAAAAGTAAGACGATTGGCGTAATCGTACCTGATATTACCAACCCATTTTTTGCGCAATTGATTCGAGGAATTGAAAGTGTTTTATACAAAGAAAATTTTATACTGATGTTATGCAATGCGGACCAAGATGTTACAAGAGAACATGAATATTTAACAGAGTTGATTCGTCGCAGTGTCGATGGTTTTGTGATTGCAAGTTCTGAAATTTCCAATCAAACGATTAATGAAACGCTACGTGCGAAAAAGATTCCGTTTATTGTACTTGACCAAAAAAAAGCAGAAGGCTTTAGCGACGCTGTTTTGACAGACGATTATAGAGGTGGGCAACTAGCAGCAAAGCATTTACAAGAGCAACGACATGAACAGGTCGTCGTGGTAATGCCACCACATGCGCCAGTCAATATTCAGCAACGGTTAAAAGGTTTTTGTTCTGTTTATACGGAAAAGGTCCAGTTGATCGAAACAGAATTATCAAAAACCGGCGGCTACCAAGCTGTCCCCGAAATTTTAAAAACAGAGAGCACCGGAATTTTTGCTATCAATGATGAAATTGCTTTTGGTTTATATCGAGGATTAGCAGAAGCGGGCAAAAAAATTCCTGAGGATTATAGTATTATTGGTTATGACAATGTTGATATGTGCGAGTATGTTTCGCCGCCGCTAACAACAATTGCTCAACCTGTTTTTCAATTGGGGCAAACTACGGCGACTTTATTATTGGAAAGAATCCATCAGCCTGCAAAAGGTTGGGAGGAGCAAACCTTACCGGTCCAACTGATTGAACGATTTTCGACAGCACCCTTGAAATAGCTTTCAAGGTGTGCTATATTTTTGTTGTGGAATTAAAACGTTTTACTAAAACGTTTTAATTAGAATGAAAAAATAAATTTTATTGAGGTGGATGAAAATGAACGCGGTTACAATTATCGGGAGTATCAATTTAGACACAACATTAAGAGTCAAAGAAATGCCAAAACCAGGCGAAACAATTCACGCCATTGAACATTTTACAGCGGGTGGTGGTAAAGGAGCGAACCAAGCAGTCGCAGCGAAACGTTCAGGTGCAGAAACATATTTTATTGGTGCTGTGGGAAATGATGGCGCTGGAGCTATGATGACTGATTTAATGAGTCAAGATGAAATTAATTTAACTGGGGTCACCACTTTAGAGAAAACAGCTACTGGCCAAGCCTTTATTATGGTAGATAACGCTGGTGAAAATAGCATTATGATTTACGCGGGAGCCAATAACGCCTTTACGCCAAAACAAGTCCAGGAACATCAAGAAATTATTGAAAAAAGTGATTTTGTGATTGCCCAATTTGAAAGTGCGATTGATAGTACGATTGCAGCGTTTAAAATTGCTAAAAAAGCAGGTGTCAAAACGATTTTAAATCCCGCACCTGCGTTAGAACAAGTTCCTGAAGAATTACTAAACGTGACAGATATGATTGTACCAAATGAAACAGAAACCGAAATTTTAACAGGCATTAAAATCACAGATGAAGCGAGTATGCGTAAAGCCGCAGAAGCACTTCATCAATTAGGGATTGAAGCAGTAATTATTACAGTAGGTAGTAAAGGAGCCTTTTATGACGTCAATGAACGAAGTGGTATTGTGCCTGCTTTTAAAGTGAAAGCGGTTGATACAACGGCTGCTGGCGATACTTTTATTGGCGCATTAAGTAGTATATTAGAGAAAGACTTTAGCAATTTGGAAGAAGCTATTCGTTATGGAAACAAGGCATCCTCACTGACTGTTCAACGTTTTGGAGCCCAACCTTCGATTCCTTATCAACACGAATTGGCAGACAAATAAAAAGGAGCGAGCGACATGAAAAAAACAAAAGTTATTAATTCAGATATTTCCCGCGTTATCGCACAAATGGGTCATTTTGATAAATTAAGTATTGGTGATGCGGGCATGCCAGTGCCTCGAACTACAGAAAAAATTGATTTAGCAGTTACCAATGGTGTCCCTAGTTTTATGGAAGTTTTAAACAATGTTCTTGAGGAATTGGCAGTTCAACGAATTTATTTAGCAGAAGAAATTAAAACAGAAAATCCTGATATGTTGACAGCAATTAAAACTCGTTTACCAGAAACTCCCATCAGTTTTATTCCTCATACAGAAATGAAACAAGAATTAAACAACTGCCATGCATTTATTCGGACAGGGGAAATGACCCCTTACGCAAATATTTTATTAGAAAGTAACGTTGTCTTTTAAACGAGAGAGGGGAAATAGAGATGAATGCGACTGCATTATTAATCGGTTTAGGACCGCTTCTAGGTTGGGGGCTTTTCCCAACAATCGCTTCCAAAATTGGTGGTCGTCCAGTGAATCAAATTCTCGGGACCAGTTTAGGAACATTAATTTTTGCCGCTATTTTTTCAATGATTAATGGTTTAGCTTTTCCAACGGGCATGGATTTATTCTTTTCAATTTTATCTGGTGTCGGTTGGGCCTGTGCGCAAATCATTACGTTTAAATGCTTCACGATGATTGGGTCATCACGTGCTATGCCAGTAACGACCGCGTTCCAACTTTTAGGTGCTTCTCTCTGGGGTGTCTTTTTCTTAGGAAACTGGCCAGGTGCGACAGCCAAATTGTTAGGCGCATTTGCCTTAGTGTTAATCATGATTGGTGCCAAAATGACGGTCTGGTCGGAAACGGAGTCCGCTGAGAGTGTTGGGATTATGAAAAAAGCAGTTCTTCTATTAGCCGTTGGTGAAATCGGCTATTGGGCGTACTCTGCAGCACCCCAAGCGACGGCAATTGATGGCATGCATGCCTTTTTACCACAAGCAATAGGCATGGTAATTGTCGCAGTTATTTACTCAGCAGTTGTCACTATTAAGGGTGGGGAAATATCGCCATTTATAGAAGCTGTTTCTTACAAACAAATTTTTTCAGGCTTTTTCTTCGCCTTTGCAGCGTTAACTTATTTAATTTCAGCGCAGCCAGATATGAACGGCTTGGCAACGGGCTTTATTCTATCCCAAACATCAGTTGTGCTTGCAACGTTGACAGGTATTTGGTTCTTAGGTCAAAAGAAAACAGCCAAGGAAATGACCGTAACGATTATCGGCTTAGTTTTGATTTTGGCAGCAGCTACGATCACAGTGATGATTTAAAAAAGTATTCAACGACCTATTATTCAGGGCGTTGAATACTTTTTTTTATTTGTTCTAAAAATAATGCAGCAGCTGTGGAAAGAACCGTATTTTTGCGCCAAATTAAACTAATTTTGGCTGTTAAAGCAGGATATAGCGGGATAAAACGTAAATTTGTTTGCTTTGTTTCTAGAATACCATCAATGCTTAGGGCGCTACCTAGCCCAGCTTCTACCATCAGTGAAGCGTTGTAAAGTAAGTTGTAGGTCCCAACGATTCGGAACTGATCTAGACTTGCTTCGAGCCAATCAGAGAGTTGGCTCGGAACTTGTGCTTGTCGAGAAATAAATAAAGGTTCTTCTTTTAAATCGGCTGCAGTAATAACATTTTTAGTGGCTAAGGGATGGTCCTTTACAGTAATTAAGCCCCATGTATCTACAATTGGTAATGTTAAATAGCTATATTTTTGTTTAGGTGCAGGCTCAATAATTAAACCAAAATCTAATAATCCTTTGTCTAGCCGTTCTATTACATCATCTGCATTCCCACTGTATAAATGAAGGTGAATATCAGCTGAGTGATGGCTTGTTATTTGTTGTAGTGCATTCGCTAAAAAAGACATAGCTTTTGTTTCGCCGCCACCAATCGTGATTTCGCCATTAATGAATTCATTTTGCGACAAGTTGGTGACTGTTTTATTCGCTAAGCTTAAAATATCTTGCCCTTGTTTAGCTAAATATTCTCCTTCAGGTGTTAGTTGTATTTGTCGATTTCCTCGTATAAATAATGTCACGCCTAATTCTTCCTCTAATTCTTTTAATTGCTTAGATAATGTTGGTTGTGATACATGCAATTGTTTGGCTGCGCCACTAATCGTTTTTTCTTGGACCACTGCTAAGAAATAGTGAATCACTCGTAATTCCATTACTTTCCCTCCTATAACTAAAACGCATACTTATCTATTTATTATAAGTATTAGACAGAGGAGTTGTCACGTATTACGATAAATTTAGCAAAAGGAGGCGATTAGGAATGCTTACAAAAAATCTCCAAGAACTAATTGCAACAGGTAGCATTGATAAAGATGAACCACTATTTCAACTTATTCATCAGATTCAAGAGGAAAATAGTCGCTATTTAATAGAATTAAATCAACAAGCCTATACACATAATGAAGTAAGGAATCTTCTTGCCACGATTATCCAAGACAAAATTGACGAAACCGTTACGATTTTATTGCCTTTTTATACAGATTTTGGACGCAATATACATTTTGGTAAAAATATTTTTATTAATCGGGCAGCTATGTTTGTTGATTTAGGGGGCATTATAATTGAAGACAATGTTTTAATTGGTCCGCGCGTTAATCTCTTAAGTGTCAATCATCCGGAAATGCCAATGAAACGGCGAGGCGTATTGCTAGCACCAATTACCATTAAAAAATTTGCGTGGTTAGGTGCGGGTGTCACTGTTTTACCAGGTATTACGATTGGTGAAAATGCTATCGTAGCAGCTAATGCGACTGTAACTAAAGATGTGCCAGCTAACGCTATTGTTGCAGGAACACCAGCTAAAATTATTCGTTGGATTCAGGAAGATAAGGAGGAAATATAATGAAATCATTATCAGAAAAAGTTATTGTTATCATGGGCGCTTCCAGTGGCATCGGTGAGGCAACAGCCCGTTTACTTGCCAGAAAAGGAGCGAAGTTAGTCATTGCAGCACGTCGACAAGAACGTTTAATTGCTATAAAAAAAGAACTTCCTGAAGCAACGATTCTCGTGCAACAAGCAGATGTAACGAAAGAAGAGGAAGTTCAGCGTGTAATCAAGCTTACAATGGAAAAATATGGACGAATTGATGTTCTTTTTAACAATGCAGGAGTTATGCCAACGGCGCCTCTTATTGAAGCACCAAAAGGAGAATGGCGTCAAATGCTAGATATTAATATTATGGGTGTTTTAAATGGCATTGCGGCAGTTCTTCCAATTATGGTTGAACAAAAATCAGGGCAGATTATTGCTACTGATTCTGTGGCAGGACATGTCGTTTATCCAGATTCGGCTGTCTACTGTGGAACAAAGTTTGCTGTTCGAGCAATTATGGAAGGATTGCGACAAGAACAAAGAGAGAATAACATTAAATCAACGATTATTTCACCAGGTGCTGTACAAACAGAACTTTATCAAACAATTTCTAATCGAGTAGTAGCTGAAACGTTACATCTAGAACAGTTAAGTTGGGGCTTAAAGGCGGAAGACATTGCGCAAGCAGTGGTCTTTGCCATAGACACGCCAGATCGTATGTCAATCAGTGAAATGGTTGTTCGCCCGACCACACAAACGATTAAAAAAAGTATTCCTAGAAAGGAATACTTTTTTTAATCGTGATTGTTCGTTTTTTACAGAATTTAGAATTTGATATTTACTTATTTGTTGGTTTATTATATGATTAAACACGTTGTTTCATTAATAAATTGAATATTTTACGAACATTGTAAAATATTTAGATTTTAGGAGGACGGAACATGAAAGAAAAAATAAGTTCATATTTTGAACTTGAACAATTGAATACGAATATGAAACGAGAAATGTTAGCTGGTTTCACCACATTTATCTCAATGGCGTATATTTTGTTCGTTAATCCAACCGTACTTGGTGCTTCTGGCATGGACGAAGGCGCTGTTTTTACTGCCACCGCTTTAGCGAGTGCTTTAGGTTGTATTTTAATGGGTGTGTTGGCGAAATATCCGATTGCGACAGCACCAGCTTTAGGAATTAATGCATTCTTTGCTTATTCAGTCTCTGTTGGTATGGGGATTCCTTGGCAAACGACATTAGCAGGCGTTTTTGTGGCTTCATTGATATTTATTTTAATTACAATTTTTAAATTACGCGAGCTAATTATTGATGCAATTCCTGCAGACTTGAAATTTGCTATTTCAGGTGGAATCGGGTTGTTTATTGCTTTTCTTGGTTTAAGCCAAGGTGGCTTAATTGTGGCTAATGATGCGACACTTGTTGGCTTAGGACCTTTGAATGTTGGTTCAACGTGGGTCACCATTGTCGGCTTAGTCGTAACTGCAATTTTGTTAGTTCGTCGAGTACCAGGTGGTATTTTTATTGGAATGGCGATTTCAACGATTGTTGGTTTAGCGACAGGGGTTATTCCAATGCCTGATAAGATTATTTCAAGCGCGCCAAGTTTAGAACCAACATTTTTAGTGGCGTTAGGACATGTGAAAGATATCAATACGATTCAAATGTGGGTCGTGGTTTTAACGTTCCTATTAGTAACATTCTTTGATACGGCTGGTACGTTGGTGGGCTTAGCCAATCAAGCAGGTTTTATGAAGGACAATAAAATGCCGCGTGTGGGGAAAGCTTTAGCCGCTGATTCAACAGCGATGTTAGCTGGTTCTCTACTAGGGACATCGCCAGTTGGTGCATATGTTGAATCATCTGCGGGGATTGCTGTGGGTGGTCGTTCAGGAATCACAGCTATTACAACCGGGATTTTATTTATTTTCAGCTTGCTATTTTCTCCTTTGTTAGCAGTTGTCACTTCGCAAGTTACAGCACCAGCGTTGATTATTGTTGGTGTTTTGATGGCACAATCCTTAAGCAAAATTAAATGGAACGAGATGGAAATTGCGATTCCTTCCTTCTTAATCTTGTTAGGAATGCCATTGACATACAGCATTTCAGATGGGATTGCCTTAGGCTTTATCTTCTATCCAATTACAATGATTGCGGCAAAACGCGGGAAAGAAGTTTCGCCAATTATGTATGGCTTGTTCTTTGTTTTTGTCGGATTCATGTGGATCCTGAATGCGCAATAAGCAAGAGAGAAAGTTATCAAATAGTTGATTCATAAGACAATGAACTTATGAATCAACTATTTTTTTCGACTAAGCACTAGAAAAACGCCCCTTATTTGATGTATAATTTGCAAAGACATTGACCTGTGAAGATACAGGAACAGAGAGGAATTAATTGAGTGAAATATACAGAAATTATGATTTCAGGTAGTAGTTTCTGTTGAAATGTATTGAGAATACTGGTTTTTAAGGTCTTTTTTCGTACAGTAAATAAGTTCAAAAAGCAATGATTGTTAGCTCTTGTGTTAGCGGTTGTTGCTTTTTTTAATTGGGGACAATGTAATCTATGGAAATCAATTGCTATTAAAAGAACTTGAAATTTAAGTATTTTTACCGACAAACATTAATAGAAATTCTATCTCATAACATAGAAAATTATGTTGAATTTAAGATAATATAGAGAATTAAGTTTCTGTATAGGAGCAGAATAAAATACAAAAAAATATTTTCGTAATTAAGAATGTTTCATTTAATTTATCAAAGAATATTACCTGTAACTCAATCGTGTATTTTTAGTATGTATAATATTAGGATGTATTAAATATCTTACAAAATTGATAGATGTTTAAATCTTTTTATCTATTGTATTAGGACTACACTTCAAGTATATTGGTTGATGTTCTAAAATTTTGTTGATTTCCTACTTTGTATTTGAATCCTACCTTTATTTAAATCCTATATTTGGCGTATATAACTCCAAATATAGATGATAAGAAGGAGAATTTATATGCAACTAGATAAATTAAAAAGTCTTATATTAAGCCGAACTCAATTAAAGTGTTTGATTGTAGTTTATAATTTATATCCTAAAGGTAAGCAAATGAATGAGCTAGAAAACCTTTGCCAAGTCTCTAAACATGAGTTAAAGAGAGTACTAAAAATATTGAATGAAGAAGCTGAAAGTCTTCAATCTTTTGATAAGGTTAACAATATAATAGTAGTTAATGATAAGTTTATTTCTTTTAATTCTGAAATAAATGAAGCAACCTATACAATGTTGCTTATGGAGTTAAGAAAAAAATATTTACTTTCTTCAAGTGTTTATAGAGCATTGCTATTCGTATTAGAGCAACGCTATTTTTGTTTGCAAGAATTAGCAGATCACTTGTTCTATAGTGATTCTTATACTTATAAAATAATGAAAAGGTTGAAAAATTTTTTCTATTATTTAGAAACAGATTTAAGATTAGTGAAAGTTAATAAATCTGATATTTATATTGAGGGGAGTGAATCTTCCAAAATAATTTTTCACTATTTATTAGTAATGTTAGTGTCTCATGGAAATGATTGGGTATTTCAAGATAGTGAAAAAGAAGTGCTGTTATCTTACCAACCCCAAAAAATATTAGATAAATTAGAGTTACTCACCAACTGTAATAGAGATAAAATTTTGAATATTTTAGCTATCTATAAAATAACCTCTCATGCTAACGAATCATTGCTTTACTTACCTAAGAGTATTGTTGAGATGGGTGAAGTAATGGATAACGATGGTGAATTTCCATTTTATATAAATCAAACTGTCGACGTATTAAATGATGATCGAAACATTCATTTCTTATTCATGGTTCATTATTTCATACAAGAATTACGAGATAGAAATCAGAAAATTCTAGTTGGAAAGAATTATACGACACTTGAAGAAAATGAAATCATACAAATGTGTATGTATTTTCTAGAGGATATCAAACAAAACTTTTCGATATCTCAAGATTGTTACTATGAACTGCTATATACGTTATGTAAAAGGTTAGTTGTTGTTCATCATTTAGGGTTGCACCAGTTTATGTTTGAGAGACATACTGTAGAATTTAAAGGTGTTGTTGATAGACGTGTTGAAGTATTATTTGATAAATATTTTTATAGTTATCAAAATGAAAGGTCATATGCAAAATTAAAATATAGCCTAATTCCTTTAGTCACTAGTTATGTGAAGCTAGCTGCGGAACAGCCTCTAAAAATATACGTTGAATTCCAACATCATTCAGAAGACAGAATGATTGTTGTGAATGCATTAAAACACAGATATAGTACAAAAATTTTAGAAATAGTAGAAAGTTATATATTGGCAGATATTATTATTTCTGATACCCCTTCGACCTCTTTTAAAGGAAAAACTTATTTTTTAATTCGTCATGCTTTATCTCCACATACTTGGTGTTCTTCCATCATTGAATATGTTAACAATAATTTAGATACTAAATAAATTTAAGCGAAACCTCAATTAATAAAATTTGAGGTTTTTTTGTTTGTATCAGTATACGATTGAATATATTAGTTACAACAAAACCCTAGTTTTTTGACCTATACAATTAGATCGGTTTTTATCCAAAAAAGTAAAAAAACAAAAAAAACAGGATAAGACATTGGAGGGAAAAGATGATATTTTTTAATTGAGATACCAGTATGCACCTATTTTGTCCATCTAACTAGAGGTAAAGAGTCATATGCATAAGTTAACAATATTTTAGACAGTTAATACAATTAATACTGTATCTCATTAAGGCTAATAATAGGTGTATCCCAAACACATATGTTCGGTATATAAACACAAAATATTACTATACCCATAGTAGATGCATAAGAAATTCCCCCTATTTTTGAAACAAGTACAGACTGACATATGTGTTTGGTTATCTTAGGAAAGGAGGGATTACAGTTGAATCACACGCATAGAGACTAATATCCATTAATAAACAGCTATGCTATGTCGTACAAATTGTTTTAGTGATAATCCTTGTCTATAAATATAAAAAAAATAGAGTAGAAGCAATTTAGAATTTTTAATGAAATGAAGAAATAAAACAGGAGGAGAAATATACGAATGAAAAAACTATTTTTAGGAACCAGTGTACTTGTCATGTCACTTTTCATTAGTGCTCAAACAACGCATGCGGAAGTGAAAAGTAAAGCGGAATCAAAAAGTGAAGTAAAAACAGTTCCGGGAGATGCCACTGATCCAATAGTCCCTAAAGATCCTACCGATCCAGATAAACCAAATCCAGATAAACCAGGTACAGGTAATACCGGACCACTTACAATCGATCATGTTCCTATCATTGAATTCGGCGAACAGGAAATTAAAGAGAAAGAAGCTACTTATAATGCTAAGACAGAACATCCTTATGTTCAAGTATCCGATCGACGAGCTACAGGAGCTGGTTGGAATTTAAAAGTCTCTATTGATGAATTTAAGAATGAAGATCAGAAACAGACATTAAAAGGAGCAGAACTTTCATTAAAAAATGGAAAGATCAAGACAACAAGTGGAAATGTATCTGAAAAACCTCAGGGAAGTAATGTTACCTTAAATAAAGATTTACAAGTAATCATGCAAGCGCAAACGGATCAAGGAATGGGAACTTGGTTAGATGTATTTTCTGGGAAAAAAGATGATAATCCAAATGTACAATTAAAAGTACCCGCTGGATCAGCTCGAGCTAAGCAAGGTTATTCCAGCATTATTCATTGGGAGTTAAGCGATGCACCAGCCTAATAAAAAAAACTCACCAATAGCCAAAAAACTAGTTTTTGGCTATTGGCGAGATTACATACAACATATATAAGTTAGAGGTGAGGAATCTTGAAAAAATTAGCTGTTCTCTTGTGTATATTAAGTAGTTTTTTAATCAAAGATGAAGCATACGCTGCAAATGCACAACAAAAATCAAGTGCTGAAAGTCAAGTCACAATAACATTTGTAGAAAGTTCATCAGAGCATGAACAGATAATAAGAAAAGATTTTCAGAATATGAATCCAAGTAGAAGTTCAAAAATGTTTTTGCCTAGTACAGGTTCGAAAACGAGTTGGTCATTATTTATATTGGGTATTTTAGCATTTTTTCTAAGTACTACTATTCTATCGAGAAGAAGAGAAAACAGGAGGAATAAATTATGAAAAAAATCATCTGTTCACTCTGTATAATTTGTTTTATTACACTATTTCCTTCATATAAAGCTAGTGCATCAGATATGGCGTATAGTGTAAAGGCGAACTTGCCAGAAAATCAGCGGAACAAAGAACATACCTATTTCGATTTATTAATGAAACCTAAACAAAAACAAACAATAAGTATTACGTTTGAAAATCATTTGGAAAAACCAATTGAATTAGAAGTGAATTATAACACAGCACAAACAAATGACAATGGTGTTATTGATTATAAAGGAACAAAAGAAAGAAAAGATAGTAGTCTAGAGTATGAATTAAAAGAACTGATAACAGGTGACCAAATTATAAAGTTGAATAGTAAAGAAAAAAAAGAAGTGCCTTATACTATCACGATGCCTGATAAAACCTTTGAAGGAATTCTTTTAGGTGGTTTTCATATTCATAAGAAGGAGAAAGAAGATTCTACGAATCAGAAAGTTCAAATAAAAAATGATTATTCCTATGTTATAGGGGTACAGCTGACAGAAACAGAAAATAAAGTAACGCCAGAATTAAAACTAAACTCAGTTAAGCCTGGTTTAAACAACTACCGAACGACATTGTTTGCTAATCTTCAAAATACTACCGCTACAATGATTACTGATATGACTGTTACCGCTGAAGTATATAAAGAAAAGAGTAAAGAAGTTTTTCATAAAACGGTGAAAAATAATCAATCAATGGCACCTAATTCGAATTATGACTTTCCTATTTCGTGGGATAATCAATCATTTCAACCAGGAAAGTACAGCTTGAAACTAACCGCAGTTGATAAAGCTGGTCATAAGTGGTCATTTAATAAAGAATTTGAGATAAAAGACGACGCAAAAAAATATAATGAAGAAGCAGTAGATGTGGAAGAACAAGTAAATGAAGATTTTATTATAAAAATTTTAATTTTTGCACTGGTTTTTTCTATATTAACTATTATGTTTTTACTTTATAAAAAAAAGTAGGTGAAAAGATATGAATAAAATTTTATTATCACTTATGGTGTCTTTCCTCTGTATAACTCAGGGAGGTATTGCTTTTTCTGAATCAGAAACTCTAAATAATTCATCAGCACCAACAACAATAACAGCAGAACATGGAATAAAGCCGTTTCCAATGGAACTGCAAGCACCTATATTATCATTAAAGGACATAACTGTGATGAGTGGAGCGAATCTTTATCTTACTGATCTCTTTGATAAGGTAACCGACGAAAATGGAAACCCAATTTCCGTCAGAGACCCAAGTCTAAATGTCTATATAAACGGCAATTGGACCGGTCGAGATCCAAGCGGTAAAGAAAACTTAAATACTGATGTGGTTGGCACGTACACTGTACAAATAAGCTACAAATATAGATATAGTAATATAGTTAAAGTTACAGTAACGCATAGAATAGACAAAACAAATATTGTATTAAAAGATGTCACTCTGTTTGTAGGCGAGAAGTGGGACCCTAAAATGGCCTTCGTAGAAGCATATAATCATGATGGCGAGACTGTTTCCTGGGAACAAGTACTAAAAGAATACGACGGTCAAATCCGTATAAATGATTGGCCCTTTACTGAAGTAGATACCAGTAAACCAAGTGAGTATACAATGCAAGTAAGGATGAAAGCTTCTAACTTTATAAAATCTAGTAATAAAGTTAAGATATCAGTAAAATACCACGAACCAACTCTAAAAACAAAAGATAGTACGATATATCTGGGAACAAACTGGGACGCTAGAGATAATTTTGTCAGTGCAACTGATAAAGAGGGGAAAAATGTCCCTTTTTCACGTATCACATACAATTCAGCAAGTGTGGATGAATATAAACCAGGAGTTTATAAAGTCAAATTTTCCTTTCTCGATGAAAATGAATATGTAACATCTGAGGCTAATGTAACCGTAAAACCATACAAACCAACTCTAAAAACAAAAGATAGTACGATATATGTGGGAACAGAATGGGACCCTAAAGATAATTTTGTCAGTGCAACTAATGAATTCGGGAAATCCATTCCTTGGGGACACTCACGTCTTACTACGAATATTAAAAAACTTGATACAAGTGCTCCACGAGTTCAACCTATCCAGTATATTTTTAGCGGGAAATTTGAAACTGTAAAAAATGTAGCTACGATAACGGTAAAAGAAGACCAAACGAAAGCAAAATTAAAAGATGATGAGTTATACGTAGGTGAGAAATGGGACTTGGGAAGAGTCTTCGAAAATGTAGTAGATAAAGATGGAAAGCCAATTAAACCAGAAGAGGTAAAATGGGTATGGATAGATGATCAGAAACCAGTCAGAGAAATAGATACCAGTAAACCAGGTAAGCATACAGTATATGTAGCTATATTAAATGCACAAAATAAGTATATTTATAGCAATACAGTTACAGTAACGGTAAAAGAAGACCAAACGAAAGCAAAATTAAAAGATGATGAGTTATACGTAGGTGAGAAATGGGACTTGGGAAGAGTCTTCGAAAATGTAGTAGATAAAGATGGAAAGCCAATTAAACCAGAAGAGGTAAAATGGGTATGGATAGATGATCAGAAACCAGTCAGAGAAATAGATACCAGTAAACCAGGTAAGCATACAGTATATGTAGCTATATTAAATGCACAAAATAAGTATATTTATAGCAATACAGTTACAGTTACTGTGAAAGAGGAAAGTTTTACAATAAAAAAGGTGCCCAATTTTGACTTTGAGGATAATATTCTTGCATCAACAAATAAATCAGTAGTTAATAAGAAAGAAGATCCTTCAATTGAATTAGAAACCCCTGCAATTACGGGAAAAAATTGGCAATTACAAGTTGAATTATCTCCGTTTCTAGACAAAAAGAATAAAAAAAATATTTTAAAAGGAGTAAGCTTGTTTATTCCGAAAGGAAAACTAGAATCTGATTTAGAAACAGAGGAACCCACCCAATATGATTGTCAATTAGAAGCAAATGGAAAAGCGAGTATTTTAATGCATGGAACGAAAACAAAAGGTAAAGGTCGTTGGAGAAATAAATTGGAAACAAAAGGAATAACTTTGTCTGTCCCATCAGAAAATAAAACAGGTAACTATGAATCTACATTGCATTGGACACTACTAGATGTACCTGGATAAAGTGTTAATGGCGACTTGGAATAGAAATAAAGACTATTCAAACGAATAATATATTTCATCAAGAACAAGGGTATATTTTTGAATTAAATAAAGAAGTTATCAAGAAGTTGGAATCTCAACTTCTTGATATACTTGAAAAACTGATAGTGAGGCTTGTAAACATGAAGAAATATTTAACAGGATTTCAATTAAAGATTATTGGATTGATTACAATGGTAATTGATCACTTAGCAGAATTTTTCAATTTTTTAGGGGTGCCAGTATGGTTCCATTGGATTGGAAGAATTACTGCTCCTATATTTTTATTTGAAAGTTCTGAGGGATTTGTTCATACGAGTAATCGAAAAAAATATATGCTACGATTACTAATAGGTTTTTGGGGAATGAATTTTATCAATCTAATATTGAATGAATATTTTTTAGTTAATGGAGACATTATTGCAAATAATATTTTTAGTACTTTATTTTTAGGAACAGTTTATATGCAATCTATCGCATATTTAAAAGAAAGGAAATTTGTAACAAGTTTCTTTTGGTTCTTTATTCCGATCTTAATAGGATTAATTTCATTTATATTTACGATGGGTGAAATGAGTAAGATAAAACTGATTTGCTTACAACTATACACCTTATTTTTACCATCTTTATTCGTTACAGAAGGCGGATTTTTGATGGTAGTATTAGGAGTACTGTTTTATATTTTTCATGGAAAAAGACATTTTCAAATTTTATCGTTAGGCATTATATCTATAATATCGGCAGCGGCAAACGGATTTTCAGATCTATTTTCTAACAATTATCAATGGATGATGTTTTTCTCAGCGATACCTATTATTTTGTACAATGGAGAGAAAGGTAAGGGATTAAAGAGTTTTTTCTACTATTTTTATCCTGCACATATAATTGTTTTTGCCATTTTCTCTTTTCTACTTCGTCAATAGGTATAGTAGAGAATTAAAAAGCGAAATCTAATCCTGAATATATTGTCTTTGTTTATATATGATTAGATTAAAATTTGTCATTTAAGTAGTATTTTAATCTATATAGTCTAAGAACTTAAAATTATCTAAACCAAATTCTATATATTGTTTGAAACTGTCTTGATATTTTGCGTATTAAATAAAGATGAAAAATTGAATTTTAATTTTTTTGTAACAATGCAGTTACCTCTCGGATATACTTTAAAAGAATAAAATCTTTTAGCTTTTCAATCGTACTTAAATCATGGGAATACTAATAGTTCGTTTTAACGCTTTGTAACAGAATTACTCGTATCAACGAGGAGTTAATCTTTCATTTTTGTTAGTATATTTTTATATTATTCAATAGCCATGTTTATTCTTAATATAGTTTAATAGTGTTAGGTACTTTAAAGTTAGGAAAAAGATGGTGGGAAATACTTTGAATAATAAATGTATAAAGGAGAATTTAGTTTGCTATTATTACTATCGTTAAAATTTGTTTCGATAATAGTAATTGTTTTAGCTGGAATAAAGTCTTGCTATGAAAATCATGATGATTATCTTTAGAATGATTACTTTTTTTCTAAGTATATCTCGATGTATTATCTAAATTAGATTTACTTTTCAAACTTATTCTGGATAAAATTGCAATTAAATTATAAAAGAAAGGACTAAAGAAACATGTGTACACAAAAAGACATTATTGAATTACTAAGAAATCCAATGATGACAGCTTATTCTATTGAAAAGATGTCTAACGGAAGAATATCGACCACAACTGCATCTTTATATCGAAATAGTGTAAAAAAAGAAAGTGATCCGTATCTCATATTCACTAGAATGTCTGATGGAACCATAAAAAAATTCGAAGAATTAGCGAAAGAATTTAAACGTGTTAATCCTAAGACAAAAGAAGAAGTCACTAGGATGATTGAAACTTACAGTTTAGAAAGTGTTTACAAAATATAAAGTAATGCACTATATTAATAAGCTACTCTTTTTTATTAGAATATCATATCATGACAAATATAGATTAGGAGATGATTGAATGAAGTTAAAAAAAATCTTTTTTGCTATAACTATATTAGGAGGAATTGTTGTTTTTACTGGCTGTGGTATAGGAAAAGATGAGGTTACAAACACAGATTATAAAGTTAATGTTGAAAATGCAACAAATATTTATAAAGCAAATACGAATAATTCAGAAATTCTGTCTGTTAACTTTGACATCGGAGAGAGTTCTAAAGAATATGAGTATATTTTTATTAATAGTGATGAAAAAATATATATAAATCCACAAAATGAAAAAGTAAAAAAAGAAAGTGATACTAGTGGTAGAGAGAATAATAAAGAGAAATTTAACGTACGAGAGATTCAAGGGATTAAATCGACAAAAAAAGTTTTAGAAGAAGCTAAAAATAAAATTGGAGGGATTTCTCCACGGGTATTGGATTGGCGATTAGAGAAAAAAGATGGAACATTAGTTTATGATATTAATGTTAAGACAAATACAGGATCTGAAAGAGTTGTAATTAATGCAAAATAATTTCTAAGTTTGATTAAAAACATAATAATAGCATTTTTTGTAAAAGACAATTACATCAGATTTCTTTTAATTAAAAAATATATCTATCCTCAGCACACAGTAGTAATTAATAAGAATAGTTAATCAGAAATTTTATAAGCGTTTAGTATTTTTCATTAAAGATCTATTCTGTTAATGTACCTTATATCAAAAAAAGAAGGGAATGGTTAAATGAATATTTCAACTAAGTTATTTGCTTTAGGAATAGGACTAACTTTTGGAGGTCTTATAACGAGTGTTCCAGCAGAAGCAAAAAATATTGTGACGAGTAACTATGAATTAGGAAGTTTTGCTCAAAATGACCCTGTCAATTATTCCTTGCTAAGAAGTAAACGCAGCCTCAGTGAAACACCTCCGAGAGTAGATTTTATCGATATTTCCTCTCATAATGGAGAGATTTCTGTAGAACAATTTCAAAAGATGAAAAATATGGGAATTAAAGGAGTAGTAGTCAAATTAACTGAAGGAACAACCTACAAAAATCCATTAGCACCTAGTCAAATTACCAATGCAAAAAAAGCAGGTCTAACTGTTTCAACGTATCATTTTTCTTGGTTTGAAAATCAACAAGAAGCAATCGATCAAGCTAATTACTATGCAGATTACGCAGAAGAATTAGGGCTATCCCAAAACAGTGTCATGGTTAATGATGCAGAAACAGCGCCAATGATTAACGCGGATGCTACAAAAGTTTCTGTTTACTTTAGAGATCAATTGGCAAAACGCGGCTTCAAAAATGTTGTCCATTATTCTAGCGCTAGTTGGTTCAATAATAATTGGATGGAATATGACGTTTTAGGTAAAGGAAACAGTTGGGTGGCAGAATGGCCAGCGAACCCAAGTGCCAATAATTTACTACACACAGACACAGCTGCTTGGCAATGGAGCAGTAAAGGCTCTTTTGATTTCGTTCCTGGAATTAACTTTGATTATAACGTGGATTACTTAGGACGCTTTACTACTAAGTGAATAAAATAGAATAGGATATGAGGATTAAGAATCATAGAATAGAAGACCAAAAATCTTTTTACGATTTTTGGTCTTCTTTTTTTATTTTAGTTGTTTATAATTTGAGTAAAGTTAATCCCATTGATATAAGTGGAGTATAAAATAAAAACACTATTGGCAAATAATAGTGTTTTTAGAGCAAAATTTATTTAATTAGTGAATAAATTTTTTAACTACTTATACATATACATGAGTTCCTTGCAACGATTAATTGCGTGATCAAGTCTTTTATATTTATCAATATCAATATCTAATATGGATAAACGTAATTCAATATTTTTTATCTCCCTTAAATTTAAAACGGCATAGAAAGAATCAACTGTTTGATTATTGTTTATTTTTTTTGTTAAAAAAGCTTTTGAGCGTGAAGAATATAGATTGTAGTTTAAAGAGTAAACTTTTATTGGATAAAAATTAGTATTCATATGAACACCTACTTTCTGACACAAGTAAATTCTAACATTAATTTTCATATTAGTTACCTTTATTTTTAAATATAATTGATTCTTAATAATTTTGAATTAATTACTATCTAAAATATCTCAAAAAGACTTAGTTTTGTTTATTCCTTATTAATGTGATATAGTGAATAAGTAATCAATTTTAACAAGTAATTTGAGTTATATATCTAAAAACTATACTTCTCCTTTTGCCACTCAACATTTTTTGCAATAATTTGCATGTTTTAGTGCACTAGGAGGAAATATATATGAACAATGGTACAGTAAAATGGTTTAACGCAGACAAAGGTTTTGGATTTATTACAGGTGAAGATGGCAATGATGTATTTGCCCATTTTTCAGCTATCCAAACAGATGGATTTAAAACTTTAGATGAAGGACAAATCGTAACGTTTGATACTGAAGAAGGTCCCGTGGGCCGCAACCCGCTAATATTGCAAAAGCTTAATTACGAGTAATAACGGATCAATTTTTGATCCGTTATTTTTTAATATTTATTGTATGAAAAAATTTGAAATTACAGAAAAGAGGAAAAATTATGGGATTTAATGGATGGAAACCAAGTGTGCCTTCTGAGAGTAGTAAACAATTTTCTGAAAATCAACATGTGTCTTTTATGTATAGAAAAGAAATAAGAAGTGGTAAGATAAAAGATTTATTGACCAATTCAGCAATTATAGAATTGGACAGCATCAAAGGTCACAAAGAAAAAAATGAAACAATTGTGATTGGATATGACAAATTATATGGATCTAAGCATGAATGATAAATAGTTACAATTAATGAATTATTAAAATCTAAAAAAATTTTATGCAAACTAGTATTAACTAGTAGTTATACTTGATAATTTTTTCGTAATTAGTTTATTGAATTATAACAGGGTATTTATCACATAAAACAAATTGAATAAATGATTTTAAATAACAGTTTATAATTATAGAAAATCAAAATATTTGTATAGATAAATAACATCCTATATAATTTTATTGTAAATAAAAATTAGGAGGATATATATAATGGGGAAAAGAAATACAAGATTCAGAACTTATTTTACAGAAGATGAAGCTGGAAATAATATTTCTTGGGGGTCAGTTTTTGCTGGAGTAATCACATTTTTATCTATTTTTATGACTCTTGGACTTATTGGATCAGCGATTGGGTTCGGTACTTTAAAACCGACATCAAGTAACCCTTTAGATGGCGTTGGGACTGGACTCATTATTTGGACGATTATTACTATTGTGTTATCTCTGATGGCTGCAGGATTTGTATCTGGTGTAGCGGCTAAAAGAATTGGTTTATTGCACGGTTTCTTAACATGGGCAACAAGTATGATTGTAGTAATGCTTTTAGTGAGTTATACAGCAGTTAGTACATTTTCAGCAATCGGTTCCCTTTTAGGAAATGTTGCTTCTGGTGTAGGGGATAGTGTTGGGGCAGTTGCTTCTACTACTGGCGATGCGATTTCAAAAGGTTTTGATAAAGTAACTAATGAAATTGGCACGGTCAATACAAAAGAACTACAAAACAATGTAAATAAATATTTAAAAGATACGGATGTTCCAGAACTTCAACCAGATTATTTAAAAGATCAAATGAGTGAAGCTACTGATAAAATCAAAGATGCTGGTAAAGAAATTGTAAAAAATCCTGAAAATGCAGATAAGGTTTTTGCTTCTACAGCGGATTCTTTACAAGACCAAGCGAAAAAAATTGGCGATTCCGTAGATAAAAATGCGATTGCGAATGCTGTAGCGAAAAATAGTGACTTATCTCAAGAAGAAGCACAACAAGCAACAGATAATATTTACAATGAATTAAAAACTGCTAGTGATGAAGCCCAAAAACAAATTGACACTGCGCGTACTAATTTAGATAAAGCTAAAGATGATTTGAAAGAATCAATCGATGAAGCAAGACAAGCGGCAGAGGATGCATCAAACACGACAGCTAAAGCATCTATTTGGGGATTTGTTGCAATGGTCGTTGGCTTAATTATTACTTCCCTATTTGGATTATTAGGAGCTAACTTAGTAAAAAATCCTGAAAGAGAGCATAAAATGTAAGAACATTAAAGTAATTTAAATGTTAATAATCACTGTAATGAATATTTTGAACTGTTTATAAAAAAAGTCTGAGAACATTATTGTTAATGCTTTTCAGACTTTTTTATTGCATGCAATTGTTATTATTTAATCGAATTTTATAATTTTTAAATCTTTAAAAAACGCTTCTGTACCGATATCAACGAACAATCCTATACTACCAGAAGCAGCCTCCCCAAGTTTCATGTTCTCTACAACCAAAGAAGGAGTTTCATTATTGTTTATATAAAATTCACCTCTAGATTCTTGAATTATGGCTTTTAAAGTAATCCATTCGTTAAGCTTAATATCAGCTGAACCTTCATAATCCGCTATATTAAGATTTCTAAAATATTCAAAGGTATAGTTGGGGTATGAAAAATATTGTACTGCTCTATTCTTTCTTATAGGATCTTCGCTATGACCATTGGTAGGGCGTATATAAAAAGATTCAAATTTAGAATCATCATCATTTATCCTGAATGCAATACCGATAAAACCTCGAGCAAAGTTTGGAGCATTCGACAATAACCTACTTAACATTTTTACTTCAATTATACCATTATGAAAAGAAAAATTAGTTACTTTAGCGTAGGTATTTTCATCAAATTCCATTATTTTATTTGATTTTACAACTCTTAAAACAATATCTTTTTTTAAAGTAGTAAGTTTGGCATTTACATTTACTTGCTCAAAATCAAACATTTCTATATCCATGTTTTCACGCTCCCTAATTTTCTATAATATAAGGATAGCTTATTTTTTTTAGAATGAGAAGTAGGTACAAAAATGTAACTATATGTTAACTTGTGTTTTGTAAAATTCTCCCCACTCTCTCATAGATTCAATTACAGGTAATAATGTATTTCCTAGTTTAGTTAATTTATATTCGACATGGGGTGGATTTTTTTTAAAATCAATACGTTCAACAAGGCCATCTTTAATCATTGACTTTAAACTAGCTGTCAAAACTTTTTGTGAAATTCCACTCAATGATCTTTTTAACTCACTATTTCTTTTGGAACCAGTCATTAAATCCCGGATAATCAAGACCTTCCATTTACTATTAACTAGTTTAACTGTTGTTTCTACATCACAAATAGGTAATTGTGGATTTTTTTTCATAATTTTGTTCTCCGAATAGAATTTTTAATTTATCTATAGTATAAATTAAATTTATAGATAATTTCAACGGAAATATCTAATAAAATTTTATTAATAGACTTTCTATTTTAGCTAATATTGTGTGAAAAATTATAGATATATATTTTAAAACATAATCAGTTGCCTTGAAGTTAACTTCAAGGTTTATAATGATGAAAAATAGATAGTAGGGAGTTAGATAGATGAAAAAGACACTTTATTTAATGAGACATGGTCAAACATTGTTCAATCAACAAAAAAAAATTCAAGGATGGTGCGATTCTCCTTTAACAAAACAAGGAATTGAACAAGCTAAGATAGCTAAAGAATTTTTTGAAAAAAACGGTATTGTATTTGATGGTGCACACACTTCTACTCTTGAACGAGCTTCAGATACATTAGAATTAATTACAGAAATAAACTATGAGAGGCATAAAGGCTTAAAAGAATGGAATTTTGGCAGATTAGAAGCGGAGCATGAATATTTAAATCCACCATTACCTTATAGAGATTTTTTTGTACAATATGGTGGTGAAGAAGAAATAGAGTTTAGAAAAAGAGTAACAAAATGCTTAGTAAATATTATGCAGAAAGAACAAGGTAAAACTATTTTAGTAGTCTCACATGGAGCAGCTTGTAGGCAATTTATAAGAGAGTGGGCGCATTTAAGTGATATTACACCGCAAGCTCCTATTGGTAACTGTAGTATTATGAAATTTTGTTTTGAGAATGATCAGTTTTACTTAGAAGAGATTATTAATCATGATTTTTCACATTTAGAGTAAGGAGGTAAAGACAATAATGAATATAAAACAGGCAGCAGAAATGTTTAATTTAACAGTAGATACGTTAAGATATTATGAACGAGTGGGAATAATACCTCCTGTATCAAGAAACAGTAGTGGATATAGAGACTATAAAACTAAAGATTTAAATTGGGTTTATTTAGTAAAAAATCTTCGTAATGCAGGCTTATCTATAGAATCTTTGATTGAATTTTCAACTTTAGCACAACTTAGAGATAAACAAAATGTAGAAGATGCGCAGAAGCATATTTTAAAAGAACAGTTAGTAGAATTAGATAAAAAGCTAGAGGAAATGCAACAAACAAGAGAATTACTTGTGTACAAGATAGAAACATATGAGGATCATATTGCAAAATTTAAAGCTGGTGAATTGGATCCTGATAAAGTCGAAAAACTATGGGAACGAAAAAAATAAATTTTTTTCTTTTTATGTATTTAACTCTAAGATTTAGGATAGAACATGTAAAGAAATTAGAGGAGGAAAACAATATGCAAACAATTACTTTGAATAATGGTGTAGAAATGCCTCAATTGGGATTTGGTGTGTATCAAATTCCATTAGAAGAAACAGCTGAAGCAGTCTATCAAGCCATTAAAGCAGGATACCGTTTGATCGATACAGCTTCTATTTACGGAAATGAAAAAGAAACAGGTGAGGGAATCAAACGTGCCATCAATGAAGATCTGGTCACTAGAGATGAACTTTTTATTACCTCTAAATTGTTTATTCTTCAAGCATCAGAGGGCAAAGCTAAGGAAACGATTGAACATTCTCTTAAAGTAATGGGATTGGATTATCTTGATCTTTATCTTATTCATCAACCATATGGAGATATTTATGGTGCATGGCGGTCAATGGTTGCTACTCAAAAAGCAGGGAAATTGCGTGCAATAGGAATTTCAAATTTCAAGTCAGCTAAAATGATTGAGTTTGTTGGATTGAATGAAGTAAAACCTCAAATTAATCAAATTGAAGTGAATCCATGGAATCAGCGAATTGAAGATCAGGAATGGCACGAAAAATATGAAGTGCAAATAGAAGCTTGGGCACCATTTGCAGAAGGCCGCCATGAACTATTCAAAAATCCAGTATTAGAAGAAATCGGTGAGCAATATGGCAAGTCAATTGGTCAAGTTGTGCTTCGCTGGCTAATGCAAAGAGGGATTGTAGCTTTAGCAAAATCAGTCCATCCTGAACGAATGTCTGAAAATATAGATATTTTTGATTTTGAGCTTTCAAAAGAAGACATTGAAAAGATAGCGAATTTAGACATGAAAGAATCTGCTTTCTTTGATCATGACGCACCACAGCAAGTGGAATGGTTTATGAATAGAATGCTAGACACTGAAACTAATGTGGATTAAAGGAGTTAAAAAAGATAGGTCTATATGGTTACTTTAAAGTAACTAATTGCTAGCTATAATAAAACCTTATAAAATTATTTTAGAAAGGAAGTGATTGTTATGAACAAATATAAAAATATAATTATTGGTTTTGGAAAGGGAGGGAAAACACTAGCAAAAGAAATTGCTATGCGTGGTGAAGAGGTATTGATGATTGAAGAATCTGAACTAATGTATGGAGGGACATGTATTAATGTAGGATGTATACCATCAAAATCTTTAATAATTAATGGAGAAAAACATTTAGATATGTCAACGGCGCATTCAATAAAAAATAGTTTGACAAGTAAGTTGAGAGAAAAAAATTACAATAACCTTTTTGAAGAAGAGAATATAACTATTTTAAATGGAAAAGCTAAATTTTTATCAGATAAAATCATACAAATCACTAAGACAGATAATACGAAAATCCAAGTTGAAGGTGAACGTATTTTTATTAATACGGGCTCAAAAGCTATCAAATTACCTATAGATGGGTTAAATAAAAGTAAAAATGTTTTAGATTCTACAACTGCTATGGAACAAGTGATAGCACCAGAAAAAATAGTTATTATAGGTGCTGGTTACATTGGGTTAGAATTTGCATCAATGTTTAATTCTTATGGAAGCAAAGTTAGTATTTTAGATGCTAGCTCTGAATTTTTACCTAGAGAAGATGAAGATATCTCAACATTAATATATAAAGATTTTTTAGATAAGGGAATTGATATTCAGTTAGGGGTATCTATAAACCATATCATAGATAAAGATAATTATACTGAAGTAATATATACTCAAGCTGGTAAAAGAAAAAAAGTAGAAGTGTCTAAATTGCTTGTAGCTACAGGTAGAAGACCTAATACAGATAACTTAGGATTAGAAAATACAAATATAAAAACGGATAGTCATGGGGCTATTGTTGTAGATGAATTTTTAAAAACATCTGTCGAAAATATTTGGGCAATAGGTGATGTAAAAGGGGGCCTACAATTTACCTATATTTCTTTAGATGATTATAGAATAATCGTGGATTATCTTTATGGTGACAAAACGAGAAATACTATGAATAGAGGTAATATACCATACAGTGTATTTATAACACCGCCTTTTTCAAGTGTTGGAATAAAAGAAAAAGAGCTAGAAAAAAGCAAAGTAAACTATAAAGTTTTTAGTTTACCTGTAAAAGCTATACCTAAAGCCCATATTATTGATCAGACAATAGGAATTTTTAAAGTAATAATAGATGCAGAAACTGAAAAGATTTTGGGAGCTTCTTTATATGGTGCAGAATCTCATGAATTAATAAATCTTATTTCGTTGGCAATGGATTTTAATATGGACTATAAAGTATTACGTGATAGAGTGTATACCCACCCTACTATGTCGGAATCTTTAAATGATTTACTAAAATAAAAAATTGAAGTTCATTTCATAACCATAGAAATGAACTTCAATTTTTTAGATTTGTACAATCTAATTCTCTTTGACCCCATAATTTCATCTGTAAAACAATAGTTGCTAAATCTTTTCCCTTTTCAGACAAATAATAAGTAGACGAAGTAGTATTATTGAAAACTTCTTTTTCATTCTTAACAATCTCATTGTCTTCCAAAAGTTTTAGTTGTTGTTTGATCATTTTTGGAGAACTATTCGGAAGCAATCGGCAAATTTCTCCAAAGCGCATAGATCCTCCGTTTAGGGATTCTATTATTTGGGGGATCCACTTTTTTCCAAGTATATTAGATAAAGCCTCTACAGGGCATTTTTTTTCTACGTTTTTATCCATTATATAACACTCCTTTTATGAATCATTAAAAATAAAAACTAATTGAAAATAAATCTGTAGATGTCAGTTTCTTTATGAAAGTAATAATTGTTAAAAAGTGTATTAGCGTGTGCAAAAGTACAGTTATTTACATACATAAGATGTTCGATGAGTCTATTTCTTAATGCAGATTTGCTCATAAAAAAGTATTGTGCAATTTCTTCGAATGAATAAAATTTTTTTAATGCGTAAAACAAGGCTTGGTCATTTGCCATTAACATGCTAGCACCGACATTAGCACGATATTCTTTTGGAAAATCTTCCATCAAGTAACCATTTTTTAAAAGAATATCAGAAAAAGTATGAGTTGCATTATTAATTTTAGGTATATCTATGTAGTAATGCATAACCTCATGCATTTTAGTGAAATTTTTTCGTTCTAACATTAATTCTTTGTTTGTTGTTATAATGACTTCATCGTCTACTTTAGATATTGAACCAAGCATCCGTCTTTTAAGTTGTTTTTGAAACGTGTATTCAACAAATTCAACATCTTCAACTTCTTTTACATATTTTTCAATATCAAAGCATTTAACTTGTTCAATATTTTTGGAAGAGTAGTAAGATACTTCTTTTATTAATTCGTTTGAAAAATTAAATGCTTCAAAATAGAGTTCTTTACTAATAAAATCCACCAACAACAGTCCAATCAATCTTTTTTGTTACGTTCCTTTTTTTCTTTTGCTTTTTTTATAAGAAAATCTTGAAAGTCGATTAATTCCTCTTCTAATTCTTCTATATCTTCTATGTCCATATCAGAAGTATTTAAACGAAAATGAGAAATGATATTTTTTCCAATTTTTTCCTTGTCGTTTAGATGTATTCTTTCCTCTGTTCTACCTAGTAAAAAATCGGTAGATACATCATATAAGGAAGCAATTTTTGATAGCATTTCCGAATCTGGTTCACGTGTTCCATATTCCCAGTTTGCATAGGTTCCTAAGTTATTTAAGCCTAGTTGTTTTGCAACATATGTTTTTGTCCATTCTTTTTCTTCTCTTAAAAGCTGTAGTCTTTTTGCTAATGGTTGCACTGGTTTTACCTCCTCTTATAAGTACATTATAAACTTTTTGTGTACAAAATTGAGAAAGTTAAACAAAAAGTGTTGACAATTTATTTTAAAAGGTATATTCTTAACACTAGTTAAACAAAATGTTTAACTTTTCGATTGGATAAACAAAAAAGCGTTCACGAGAAGAAAATGAATCTCCATTTCGTAAACGCCGTAAAATAAAACTTAGACACTTTTATTGTACGGTATTTGACGAGATAAAACAAGGGTGAAGTTTTCATTAAATGTTGTAAGTCTTGTTGAGGTGGTGCGTACCAGCCGTTGAATGGGACGCAAGGTGGCAGTAGTATCTTTAACTAGAGCCATATTGATGACAGATTAATGCAGAGCTGTCAGATTATTTTCAATAACCATGTCGTGAGACACGCTGGAAATAGTTGCTGAACTAGATTGAATAAAAAAATCTATGCAAGCTCAATAAAAGGAGGAGAGCTGTACACCGTATATTACAGTACTATCTAATGTGCCGTGATGTGATGGAATGTAAGAGTCACTAGCCATTGAAGATGATTCTATGTATTGTGATGAACGTAAGAATCTAAAATTGAAATACAATTAAAGTTGTTATTTTTAAGCGTGGAAAAGATTTTTTCTAAAAGAATATTCAATATTAACTTTAGTAAGCACAACTGTATTATTTTAGTTGTACTTTTTTATTTTAAATGAAAGAACAGAATTTGTTATTAAGTGAATAAGGAGGATAAAAATGAAAGAAGAGCTATTACTTTTTGTTGAGAAGTTTGTTGAACGTATGAAACGACAGAAAAAAACTTTTTCTATTTTGGATATAGAAAAGAGCTATAACTTAGAACGTAAGAAGTTAGGTAAGAGTGCGGTTAAGTTAACAAACATGGAACGCTTAACAATTGAAAGTCGATTATTAAAAAATCAGATTTTACAACGAACATATAAAATGACAGGTTATCATAAACCTTGTCAAGTTGTGTTTTTTAGTTAATAAGAAGAATTGCATAAAGAGAGAAAGGCAGTCAATGGTTGACTGTTTATTTTTGTATAAAAATTAGTGAAAGAAGGAAATTATTTTGGCAAATAGAATTCAAGAAATTGCATTAAGTGATAAAAATTTAGGAAGTAAAATTAAAGCTGTTTATAAAACAGAACGTGATATTTATGTAAATGGAGCACCTGTTCGTGGTCGTGTGTTCACCGCTTCAAGCGAAAAGCAACGTGATTTTGAGATTTTTGTTCCTCATTTACGAAATTCACAAATGTTGAATGGCCGTGAAGAAGTAAAATTAATTGATCCAGTAGCACGAATCAATGTAAAACGGAATAACATTGGAAATAGTCGCTCAATTGACATGGTAGTTTATGCAAAACGTTTAGAAGTAGTTGGAGGTAATAAATAATGGGATTATCATTTGAAAATAACACGATTGAAAATTTTGATGTAGTAGGAACATTTGGTACGATGAATTTCTTAGAAGTAGTTGCAATTAATGAACGTGATGGTGAAGGAAATGTGACTGACGATGTTCGTGAACAACGAGTAACGGTTTATTCTAGCAAATTAAATGACCAAGTAGAAATTGCGATTGATCCAGGCTATGACGTTAGTGATATCAATTATGATGATGAAATCGAGTTGACTGGAAATGTAACAGCTCGTGGATGGCTTAATGCTTACAAAGGTTTTAATGACAATGTACAAACAGAACAAGCGTTTAAAGTCCGTGCAGTGGGTATAAAAAAAGTAGGAGCTGTTAAACCAGCTCAACCTACACTACAAAAAGAAAATAAGAATCAAGCAAATGAGCAAAAATAAATATTAGATTGAGGTAGATTAAATGAGCAAAAGAGAAGAATTAAAAAAAATAGGTGATGAATTGTATGAAGTTTTGGCACAAAAAAACGTTACCTTTGAACAAGCAAAAGTAACGCTAGATTATCTTTCAATTAAAATAGATTATGAAATGAAACGAACAATGGTATCTCTTAAGACGTTGTAAAATAGAGAATACTTTTTTCAGGGATGTAGTATTGAATATTAGAACTGATAAACTCTAAAATTTTATCATCAATAATTGATTGGAATTTTTCAATTTTGAGTTTTTGATTGTTGGTAAGAATAATTGTTACGGATTGCATGTCTATTTCACATGCTTTTTCAATTGTTTTTAGCATTATTATAGGACACCTCCTTTTGTTAATATTTTACCACTGAACCAGAAATTTCTGAAAAAATTAATTGGATGTGGGAATTGAAACGAAAGTAAATATCATATTCAGACGAATCGGTAGCACCGTTTAACAGCTAAAAAGGGCATTCTAACGAGTGCCCTTTTTACTATTAATTTGTGTTAACAAGATTTGTTAATAGACATTAATAATAAAGAAAAGGAGAGGTTAAATGAAACAAGGGAAACGCCTAGTTAGGAAAGAAAAAGAGTTGTTGAAAAGTTGCCGATTGAATCCAACAAATTGGTTAGTAGGAAGACGGTTGAAGAGTAGTGTGATTTTTCTTCATAAAGAAAGTGGTAATTTGAAGGGAATTTATTATTGAAAGTAGGTGGCGGAGAAGTAGTGTTAGACTTGGCGGAAAGAATGGGTGTAAAACAAGAAAAATATAGGAGGTTTTTAGAGAGAAAAATTAGAGTCTATCGTATGTGGCAAAGTTTTAGTTATTATAGTACATTGTATTTAAAACTTTATAACGAAACTAGTGAGTATCTTATCCAGTTTTTATTGTTAGATGATTTATTTTTTGAATGTGATGAAGCTATTTTAAACTTGTTAGATAATTTTTTAGAACAATTAGTTAAAGCATATAATAATAAACTGCATGAAGATTTTGATAAGGGTGTTTTCTTTGAGGAATACACAAGTAAAGTGAATTGATTGTGAAATTTGAATGCTTTATAATGGCTTTAGAATAGACGTTAGAAGAGGTGAGAAAAATGGTGATGACAATGAATGAAATTAAAGAGCGTGTGAAACCTGTAGCAGAAAAACACAATGTACCAGTCGTTTATGTCTTTGGTTCTTATGCACGTAATGAAGCGAAAGAAACCAGTGATATTGATTTTGCTGTAGATATTACAGGACAATCAGAAGAAGCCTATTGGAATTTATATGGAGATTTCTTTGAAGAATTAAAAGAAGCTGTAGCGCATGATATTGATTTAGTGGAGCTAGAAACTCTTGTTGATACACAAGATAAACCTGAAAGAAGAGAATTGTTAGCTACCATTTTAAAGGAAGGTGTAAAGGTATTTGAGAGATAGTACAGCAAAGGATTTACGTTTGTTAAGAGGAACGCTGATCTACATTGAAGATATAGAACAGACACTCAATCGTTTTGGAAGGGATTATGAAACCTTCTATCATGATAGAGTGTTTTTTAATGCAATCAGTATGTGTTTAATGCAAATTGGTGAATATACTGTTGGGAACAGTGGCTTTTCAGAAGAATTTAAAGAGAAAAATAGTGGTAAAGTTGATTGGAAAAGACTTAGGAATATGAGGAATATGTTTGCACATTCGTATAGCACAATGAATGAACGTCAGATTTTTCGAATGGCTACAGAATATATTCCAGTGTATAAAGAATTTTGTAGACAAGAATTAGCACGGTTAAAAAAAGAAGGTAGGTAAATGGTAAAAAAATTATTTAGATATAGAGGTAGAAGAATTCGTTATTCTTCAAGAAATTTGTTGGCACTCTATAGAGTGTTATTTTTTATGCCAATTTTTGCTTGTTTAGGCTATTTTGTGGGCTATAAATGGATGTATCCTTTATATCTTTCAAATCCAACTGATTGGAAAATATATATTGTACCAGCGTTAATCATTATAGGTGTCTCGATAGGCTCAATCGTGCTAATTACATTGCTTGTTAAGGCTTCAATTATCAATTCGGGCTATTTTTCTAAAGTAGAACAACGTCAAGTGTTAGCTCGTATGATTATCGACAATGGCTATTATACGAAGAAGCAAGTTAAAGGTAGTGATGGTAAAACAAAAGAAAAAATAAAGTTCCCAAAAATTTATTATAAGTCTGCAAAAAATAGTATTTTCGTTTCATTTGAAACAGCAGGTAATAAATTTCAGGAAAAATTTGAAACCATTGGTGGTTTTTTGGAAACAGCGTTTCATGCGGACAATTTAAATAAAATTGATGAAAAAGGCTTTATTACCTATGAACTAGCTTCTGATGTTTACAATAAGCGTATTTGGATAAAGGATATGCAAGCTGATAAAGGAAAGGTTCAATTAATGAAAGGGTTTTATTGGTACTTTGATAAAGACCCACATTTATTATTAGGTGGTGGAACTGGCGGAGGTAAAACTTTTACCATTTTATCTCTAATTTATGCACTTTGCCGTGTGGGTGAAATGGAAATTTGTGATCCAAAAAATTCTGACTTGATGGCACTAGGTAAGTTACCAATGTTTGCAGGAAAAGTGCATACAGGAAAAATAGATATTGTTAATTGCTTGAAAAATGCAGTTGAATTAATGAATGCACGTTTTGAAATGATGAATAATAGCCCTGATTACAAAATGGGTAAAAATTATGCGTACTATGGTTTAAAGCCTAAGTTTATTGTGATTGATGAATTTGCAGCATTTAAAGCAGAATTAGCGAATGACTATGCGATTGATGGCGATGTAGATGAATATTTAACCCAACTTATTTTAAAAGCTCGTCAAGCAGGGATTTTCTTTATCGTTGCAATGCAACGTCCAGATGGTGAATTTATCAAAACGGCTTTACGTGATAATTTTATGTTTCGAATGTCAGTTGGCCGTCTTTCAGAAACAGGTATTTTGATGATTTTTGGTGATGAAAATAAAAATAAAAACTTTAAATATGTTGAAAAAGTTGACGGTCAAAAAGTCTATGGTCGTGGTTATGTTGCACAAGGAGGTTCAGTAGCAAGAGAATTTTATAGCCCGCAAGTACCACAAGATTTTGACTTCATTCAGGAATTTATCAAGATTTCTAAAGAACTAGGATATGAAGAAATTTCAAAAGAAGTTCAAGAAGAAGTATCTCAAAAAATATCAAAACATGTGGATAAAGAAGCCCTTGCTGAAATTGATGAAGAGTTAGAAGCAGGGCAAGCAAAGTTAGCTAAGTTAAGTAAAAAATTTGGATAATAAGAAAGGAGCTTTTTATTGGATTCTAATGAAATAATCAAACACGTTAGAGAACGAGTATATGTTGAAGTCAAGAAACGATATAAAAAGCCTGATTTAGATACACGTATTCGTGACATTCTCTATGAACAATCAGAAAGCTATGCAAAATTAGTTCGATTTTCTAATGGAAAGCGAATAAAAAAATTAACTGATCCTGTTGAGTTTGAAAAATTTATAGAAAATAAGGGAACTAAAATTGTTGAAGAAGTAATCTTTGCTTTGAATAAAAAGGAGGAAAAAGAAAGTGAAATTTAAATCGCAAGGACAAATGCTAAGTTATGTAAAAGAGAAGGAACAAAAAATAATTAAAGAAATTGACCGAAGAGCAGAAAAAGAAGGAGTTTCAGATAATAATAGATTGCTTGATTATAAGTCTTTAGTGACTTCTATTTTAGATGCAGAAGCTTTTTATGATGAAGATAGACCAGTTGAGGAAAAGAAATTCTCAACATCACAAGAAGTTGATAAGTATTTAGAAACAATATTTAAGGAGCATATGGATTCTGCTTGGAAAGAAATGTTTGGTAAGTAGGTGTTAAGTATGTTTTCGTTTGAGGAAGTGATTTTACAACTTGAAAATAAAATTGCACTAAAAACATTAAAAAACTGGGCGAATAAAATAGAGAGATTAACAGATAAAAAATTTGAAAGGAAATATGCGAAAAATTCTAAAGGTTATACCTATTCGTTTAAAGTTTTCAGTTCTAATGATGTTGAATCCTTTTTTAAATTAATTGATCTAAGAAGTAAAAATATTCCTTTAGATATAGCTATTTCGGATGTTTTTATGTCGGAAGAAGAGAAAAAGAAGAAGGAAACTATTTCAATAACAAAAGCAGAGTTTCGAGAAAATCAAGCAACAGTGAAAGAGCTAATCGATTTAGTAAAGGACGTACTATCAGATAATGCAGAGATAAAAAAACGCTTGAAAGTTTTAGAAATGAAGTAAGGAATGGTAGGAGAGTAGACTAGAAGTTGCTAGGGATTGTTGCGTGCTTTGTAGATAGAATAGGGGCGGCGCCTTAAGGCGCCCGCCCCTATTCTATCGTTAACAAAAGTAGCAACGTATATCCCAAATACTTCTAGTCGTGAGGTGGGCTTGTCCCACCTCGAAAGTTTCTACCCCCCGTTTTATAACATGGGGGTAGAATTTAACATACCATATAAAAAAGTTACTTAAACGCTATGTCCCACAAGGGATTGAGCGATTTTGTTTTTGTCACATTTTTTGACTAAAGTTGTCACATTTTTTTGGAAGTAGGTTTAAAGCAGTGAGAGGTGTTGATTTAAAGCGATATAGAAAAGAGCTAAAATTAAAACAGCAAGAATTGGCAAGTAAATTAGGAATTGAGCGTTCGTTAATTTCAAAAATAGAATCTGGAAAACGTGTTATTTCTAAAGAGTTAGAACAAAAGATTATTGATGTGTTGAACTTAGATGGTGGGCACGCTTCGGTAGAAGCAAAAATTGACTTTTTAAGAATACGATTTAAAACATTAGATGTTCGGACAGTTATTGAGAAGTTGTTGCATATGGATATGAACTGGTTTACTCATGAGCCTAGAGGGTTTTATCATTATACTGAAACATTTTCGTATAGCTCTATTCGGATTTTTCGGAATCCAGAAAACGTGAATATGGGAATTATGTTGGACTTGTCTGGCGAAGGTTGTCGTCAATTAGAAGAAATTTTTGAAGAAGACAACAAGCGATCGTGGACAGAATTTTTTCGCTCACTCTATGATGATGATATTTTCGGGCAAGGTGTTTTAGTTGATACAAAAATAACTCGAATTGATATTGCTCTTGATGAATTGATTGTGAAAGAACAAGAAAATTTTGATTTATATGTTTTGAAAGAAAAAATGGAACAGGGGCTTGTGGATACCACTTTTAAGAATTTTGATTTTAGCGGGGGCTTTGCTTATGAAAATAAAAAAATGGTAAATAAAGGTTTGTCTCTTTATTTTGGTAGTCGTCAATCGCCATTGTATTTTAACTTTTACCAAAAAGATTATGAGTTAGCACGAAAAGAAAGTATAAGTGTTGAGGAAGCAAGAGAAAAACATGAAATTAAAAATCGGTACGAAATTCGCCTTTCTGATGAAAAGGCGTTTTTGTTTGTAGAATATTTTCTTTCTAGTGGTGAAACGTTGGATTGGCTAGTCAAGGAAATTATTAATCAATCTTTGACTGTCTATGACATTGAAGATGATATGAAAGTCTATTGCAAAGCTTGGTATGATGTTGTTGATAAATTGGAAGGTTTAAAATTGTCTGTTCAAGGTGAAAAACCGTCTATTGAGAAAACACTTCGGTGGTTATCAAATTATTTAGCCCCTTCATTAAAGATGATTAAAGAAATTGATCATTTGTTAGGAACAAATGAGCTGATGGAACGTATCGATTTAGCAGAATTAAAAGAGAAACATGAAGAAATAATTGAAATGGTCTGTGTTGATGCGAAAGATTTATTGTTTACCACTAATCAAAATAGCAGTGTTCGATCTTATATGGAACAAGAATTTGATTTGGAGGAAGTATATCCATTTTAAAGATTAAGTGGGATATAGATGTAATTGATTCGTTATTTTAAATAGATATTAGTTTAGTTGAAAGGAATGTATGATTTATGAGTAGAGAATTTATTGAACGCAATACTAAAGTAGCAATTTCTATTACTGAAAAAATGAAAAAAGGTAAAAATGATTTACAAAAAACAAAAGAAAAAATTGTTCAATTAGATGAACAAGGGGAATTGACTATTCCTTATTTAAAGATTACTTTTGAAAAGCTTTCAGAATCAAATGAAGAGCTTTTAAAAGAAATTTCAAGATATGAATATACTTATGTGGTTCATGAAGCAGAAATGGCGGTTAAAGAGAAAGCAATTTGGGAAGAATTTTTCAGTATAAAAAAATTGTATGATAAAGAGCTTTCAGAATTTGCCAATTTTAAAGAGAAGTATAAATATTTTGAGCCTAAAAATAGTGAAGAATTAAAAAAACAAGCTCGAGTGTTGCTAGAAAAGAAAGGGTATATTGTTGATAGTCCATTTGAAGGAGATTTTGAAAGATGGATTGGCGTTTATGCTAGACCTAAAGATAAACCAACTTATTTAGATCCAACTGATGGAGAAGAAGCTGGATTACAAGAATTGTACAGTGTAGATGGATTTAAGCAAGACTTTGCAAAATGGTTTGAGTTTGAAGTTGTGGAAGGGAAATTAAAGGAGGATATTTTGTAGTGAAAAAGATTTGGCAATTGGCATGTTTAGAAAATAATTATGATTCACACTGCTCTTATTTTCGGGATATGGTAAGATATTTTTCCTATACACTGTTAGCACTACTTTTATTCTTTTTAGGTTTGTATTTTAACATAGGTTGGGTAAGTGGTTTCTGTTTTGTAGGTTTGATACTTTTACCATATATGGGCTTTTTATCTCGTGATAATTATAGAGAATTTGCACCGAGGGTATGGAAAATAAGAGATGTTCGAGAGTTAGAAGAATTGTATCCTGTAGTTGTTGATAGAGTAAGGGATAGATTACTTTTTTATGAAAAGAAACTCTATTTAAAGGGAGATAGTTTGAAGCATGCAGATTCAATGAAAGAAGGTTTTGTTCTTTCAGAAATTTCTTTAGAAAATGAGTTGATTTTTAATGCTAGTATAGCAAAGAAAAGTTGTATAGTTGTTGAGGAGTATGTATATGAAAATGTAAATTTTAAAGAAGAATTCCAGAATAAAAAGAATCAAGAAGCTCCTGTATTACGCTATATAGTTTATACAAATAACTTTTTAAGTGAATAACTGTGGAAAGGTGAACCAATGAAGAAGATTCGTGGCTCTCCTATTTTTTTATGCAAAATCTAGGAGAAATGAAATAGAACTACAAAAAATTAATAATGAAAAGAGGAAATATTTTGAAGAAAACAACGATTATTCAAGGATTAGCAACAACAATCATTTTAGCAGGCAAGGCAATGCCAATGATGGTTCAAGGGCAAGAAGGCGGACAAGTTCCTCAAACAGTGAGAGCCGATTTTTTCCAACGTGCAAGTGCAAGCTCTAATTCAATCATTAATGCGCCGAATGCTTCTGTGGTAACGCCAGATGATGAAGCTGGTTCAAAGTATAGTTTTATTGCAAAATTTATTAAAGGTGTCACTACGGTTGAAACAGGTGGTGATGGGTGGACGAATGATGTTTACGTTAATATGCCTCCACAAAAATGGGACGGAAAAATCGGTCTTGATGTAACGAAAACGAAGAAAGGGCAATCGTGGATTCGTTACAACAACGTAGGTACAGCTGATGATGGGACACCAATTGATTTAAAAATTACCATTCAAGATTGGGAACAATATAAAAATGCACAAAATATGGTGTCAAATAATATTGTTGCTTTTAACAATGTATCCGCAATTGCAACCTACCAAGGTGGTTTCTCATGGGTGAAACAAACATGGACGTACCTAGAACATGGCACAGACAAAGAAAAGCCAGTTTCAGGCTACTATTCATGGATTGATATTGATAATTTACAAGGAATGACGATTGACAAAGATTCGTACAAAGCAATCGATAAATTGTACGTACCAACGAAAGATACAATTGTTAAATATAAAGAAGAAAAAGACGGTGGAAAAACTTTTTATGATTCTGACGATATTCCATTAGATGATGGTGACAACCGTGGTGATTTTACGTTCTTGTATTCTAATCGTTCTCGATTTGATTTCACGTACAGTGAAGATTTCGCGACACGTGAAAAGAATTTAGGGTATCCTTTACCGCCAAAAAATAATAACCAGTATAGTTATTTTGGTTATAGTGCTAAAAAACCAGTTCGGACAGCGCCGATGATTCCTACTAAAACAGTGACAGATAGTGATGAAACAAATGTTGATAAAAATACGTTAGAAGGATTAGGCGAAGTATATAGCTATACGATCACACATAAAGTTCCTGATGAAATGAAAGAATTTTATTATAGCAACTATGAAATGCAAGACGAACTGATTCCTGAATTGGAACGTGTGTCTGATGTGAAAGTCACGGACGAAGCAGGAAAGGACGTTACCAATAAATTTGAAGCGAAGCATGAAGGCAATTTAGTACGTATGGTTGCAAAGGCTGACGTATTAAAAACAGCGGATTTCTATAATCACGAATACAAATTCAATTTCCAAACAAAAATTCGTGAAGGTACCAGCTTAGATAAGTACCTTATTGATGGCAAACTACAAATTCCAAATAAAGCAAAAATTATCCAAAACAACAAAGAAGTCCCAACTGATGAAACAACAACCACTGTCACACCAAAAGACCCGTCTATCGCGAAGAAAATCCTTGAAGGCGATAAAGAAGTGGATTTGACCAGTGCCAAAGTGGGCGATGAAGTGACATTCAAATTAGATGTGCAAGTACCAAACACCAAAGATATGACTTCTTTAGTCATTCAAGATGATTTAGAAGATGTTTTAGAAGCGAATAAAGAAGTGAAAGTCACTCTTTCAGATGGGACAGATATTACGGATCAAGGAAAAATTAGTGTTGATGAAAAAACACAAAAAGTTTCTTGGGCTGCCAATGAACCAAACAAATTAAAAGAAAAACAATTGTTTGTGTACATTAAAGGGAAATTGAAAGACGCAGATTTTTCTCAATATGTCGATGATAAAGGGAATATTATGATTCCAAACTTGGCACAATTGGTGATTAATGATGAACCGACAGATTCTAACAAAGTGAATGTTACAACTCCACAAGAAAAACCAAAAGTATTGCCAAATACTAATATGGATTTTGGAACAAGTGCAGGTGTAGCTACAGTGATTGCAATTTCATTAATTGGTGTGGTCGTAGCAGTGAAACGACAAAAAGATAGCAAAGAGGGCTAATTAATGAAAAAATGGATTGAAAAAAACAAATATTTTGTTGGAGCAATTGGAGTTATTCTCATTGCTCTTTTTTCATTCCTTCTTTTTCAAAACCAACAAAAAGAAGAAGTGAAAGAAGCTATAAATACAATGGTATCAAGTGGTTTAGAGGAAGCAGAAAAGCCAAAAAAACATGTAGAGACAAAATCTAGTGAAACTGTTCAAAGTAATCAAGTAGATGTTATTACTGGTACGGAAGTACAAGAAGAAATACCTAATCCAACAGTGATTTCTTTAACCGAAGGCGAACGTCCGTCTGTTAAAACGATTCAAAGTGCCCAAGTAAATTTTAATGAAGTGTCGGATTCTGTTTTGGGGTCTATTGAAATTGATTCTATTCAATTAAAATTACCTATTTTAATGGGTGATAGTTTTGACAATATGCTTTATGGAGCGTGTACTGTTTTATCAAAACAAACGATGGGAAAAGGAAATTATGCTTTAGCTTCTCACAATGCTGGGTATGAAGGATTACTTTTTACCTCGTTAAATAAAGTTTCTGTAGGAGATTTGGTCAAACTTAATGATCGTGAAGGACATTCGTTCATATATAAGGTAAAAGAGCAAAAGCATATTGATATGACTGATACAACTATGTTGAATCTAACAAGAAAGCCAACATTAACTTTAATAACTTGTGACCAAGCCACAAAAACAACAGGAAGAATTATTGTGATTGCGGAATTAGTTTAGAGGAGGGAAAAAGTTGGTTGAAAAAATAAGGGAATTGTCAAAAGAAAAATTTGTCAATCAGTACATGTTTGATTTTAAGTCATTAATTTTCAAATCCAATAATCCTGAAAAAATAACAGCTAAACAAGAAAAACTCTTGGAATGTGAAAAGAAAATCGCTGTATTATTTTATGAAACATATAGACGAATGAAGGGGTATCCGCCTGATGAAAAAGAACTGGGTAGGATTGTTCAAAGAAATTTTCTTGACCGTTTAAAGTTATTTCGAGTGGAATATGATGTGATTAGTGAAGAAAAATTTTGTGGTCTACACGTACAAATGGTCAAACAGCAAATGCCATTAGAAAAGTATCGATCCGATGATTTATCTTATATTTTAGGACGAGAAAAGAAGATAGCTATTAATTATTTTATCGCACATGATGATTTTCCTATGGGTTATGAAGAACTAATGATAAGTCGTTCTAAACAAGCAGTTACCCAAGGCTTGGAAGAGTTAAGGGGAGAATTTATGGGAAGATACCATAAATATTACAGAAAAATGGAAAGGAGTTGTATTTTATGAATCAACATATTATGCCAATTTTTAGAGAGCATAGTAAATTTTACCAAAGGTATTCAAATGTACCAGTTCCTGAAATGCTTCGCTTGCATGGATTCATAGTTGATGAAATGCCAATTGATGAAGCAGATATTGTTTATATGGAAGAATATAAAAATTCTTTACTTAAAATGGGGATTATTATTGATGAAGTACCTTTTAAGAAGGAATTTGTTGCGCAATACGTTTTTCATGGCGGTATAACTAGTTTGATGGCAGAAGGTCAATATTTGAGAAAGCCTAACGGGGATAAAATGTACAATTCGTATTATTTTTATTTGTATAAAGAAGGCTTTCAAACACATAAGGGGCATGTTAGAGAGAGAGTTTATGTTGAAAAGGCGATTAAATCTACTTTTTTAAAAACGTTTGAAAGTTGTTTGGGCTTATTAAGAGTAGGAGGGGAATATGAATTTAAAGAAAATTAAAAAGAAAGAGAAGAAAGAAAAAATACCAAAGGTTAAAACTTTTTCTCAAAAGAAAGCGAATCAGGTTGTGTTAATTGGCGCTAGTGTTTTACTGGTGATGTCAGGAGTTGGTGCGATTCGGGCCAATGTGATGGCAAGTAATGTAGACAATTTGTATTCAAAAGTGGATACGTTAAGCGAACAATCAAAAAAGAATAAAGTTGATAGAGAGGAGCTTGATTATTCAGCCCTCTCTTTTTATACCGAAAATTTTGCGAAAGAGTATTTGAACTATAATTCGAAAGCAAGTGATGAAGCGAAAAAGGCTCGTATTGATCGATTATCTAAATATTTATCACTAGATGTAAAAGATGTTGATGAAACAGAAAATCTACAAGGGAATGTCTTACGTACGTTTAAAAATACGTCTTTATCACGTATAGAGAAAATGGAAGATTGTTATTTGGTTTATCTAAATGTGAGTTATGAATGGGAGAAAGATAAAAAGACCGAAAATGTGACACAGAATATGGTTTTACCAATTCGAGTAAAAGACAATTTGTTTTCAATTGTAGGACGTCCTTATTTTGTAGCAAGTAGTTTACCACAAGGAAAAACAGTACCTCTAAAACAGACAGAAAATTCAATAGATGTTGATGGGAAAGAAAAACAATCTATAGAGAAATTTTTAAAGATGTTTTTTACAAAATATTCAGTTGGGAACAAACAAGAATTAATGCTGTTAATGAAAAATCCAACAACGACAGCAGGTCAAGACTCATTTGTTTCAATAGATTCTGGTGATATGAAATTTTTTGATACAAAGCAGAAAGACGTAACAGGGGTTCAAGTATCGGTTACTTTTTCAGATAAAACAACAAAATTAACGCATACAGAGGATTTTTCGCTTTGGTTATCTAAAACGGAGAATTCTTATTTTGTTAATACGATGAGACATTACTTTACAGAGAAAGAAGGAAATGACTAATGAATACAGGAAATTTGAGTAATTTTTTAAGTACAAGTTTTATTACAATTATGGCGGCTGGTGTAATTATTTTGATTCTAAAACACTGGAAAGGTGCTGAATGGGCAAAAATTGGTTCAGTAATTGTCATTGCCTTAATCTTACAGGATTTTGCGACGAATCAAGGAAAAAATATTTTTGCAGTTGTTAAATGGTTCCTAAGTTTAGTTGGAATTAAGATGTAGGTGAGTATATGAAATATTACGATTATTCGAGGGGCTTAAAAGCCCCTTATTCAATGCAAGTTATTAAGTCGCCTAAGGGTCAAGTGGTCTGGGTATTTGCACAACCTGTTAGCCTATCCTATCTCCTAATTCTATTTTTAGGGATTGTGTTAACTGGTTTGTTTTGGAAAGAAGTACCATTACCACAAATTTTAGGAATTAACTTAAATTTGTTAATCATGGTGTTGGTGCCGAATAAAGTTGCTCGTTGGTATTCCGAAAATGAATTCGAAGGAAAAACAGGCTTTGGTTTTTTAAAAGATGGTTGTGTCTATGTGAAAAATTATGTGTTAGATAGTAGACCAATTGTAGCTTTCGAACGAGTAAAAGAAATAGAAGAGTTTTCGTTTAAACGATAAAAAATAAAAAGGAGTGTGAATATGCAACTAGAATATCCATTAACGAATCATATGAAAGGAAATATTGTTTTAACACAAGAAAAAACAGCGATAGCTTACTATCGTGTTCGCTCTGAAACCGTCATGTTGACTGATGTTGAAAAGAAATTAAAAACGAAAAGAAAAGTTACTCGTGCGTTAAATCGTTTAAAAGCAAATGATGGATTTGAAATTAACCTTTTGCCAGTTAATGCCGACATTCGAGGAAAAATGGGTGCTATGCGTTCTTTAATTGATTCTAATAATTATGAAGTAGGCGTAGATAAATTGATGAAAACGGCAATGGTTTTAGAACAAGAAATGGGCATGGTTTACGAATATACATGGGTAATTGGTGTACCTTTAATCAAAAAAGACTTGGCTGTTGATTTAAAAGAAACCGTTACTAACTCAATTAGTAACGTATCGGAAAAGTTTGTCAAAGGCTTAGGTTTTGATGTAGAACTAGCAGAAGATTGGGAAAAAGATTATCGAGAGCAAGAATTAGAGGTTTACCAAAATCTATCTGAATTGTTAATTGAACGATTAACAGAAGATGAATTGTATTATTACCAAGCGTACCAATTCTTGAAAAATATTCCTCATGAGCGACAAGATGTTCTTTCTAGTCAAAATTTAGATAATTTAATGGCAACAAAAATTAAACCATTATTTGGCGGGGGATTGCATTTGAATTGTGATTATGGCGAAAGCTATATATCCTATCTTCCAATGGGAGATGTAGGTGTTTTTCTTGATGGTAATCATTTTTTAGAGGTCGTTCAAAAAATGCCTTTCCCAGTCGAAGTGAAGATTCAAGCGACTTTTGCAGAAAGTAAAGGGCAATTAGCACTGTCTGGGCGTTCGTCACGTGCAAGAACCCGCACTAAGAATATCATGCAGGAAGCACACTTAGCTGGTTCTAAACAAAAACGAAAGATTGTTGAAGGGCAATTATCACTAGACGATTTAGACCAAAAAATTGATGATGGTGTGGATATTATTGACTGGAAAGCAGTGATTGTTGTTAGTGGTAGCACGAAAAAACAAATGCGTGCAAGAAAAAAATATTTAATCAATCGTTTTGATAGTTTAGATATTCCACTTATTAAAGCAACGTTTGATAATCCTTATTTATTTCAATCCACTTTGTTTGGTAATTTTATCCGCATGCAGACTTCTCGTTGGCAACACACGTCAACGATTGAATCGTTTGCCGAGTTGAATTTCTTTACTTCACTTCATGCAGGTACGAAGTTAGGCTTTTACCTTGGACGAGTGGATACAACTTTGGAAGAAAAAGAAGATAGAAAATCTATTATTTCTAGTTCAAAAAATCTAATTTTTATGAACATGCTATTAGCAAATAAAGAAGGGGTTGATGGAAAGAAAACAAACAATCCACATTGGGCGCTTACAGGTGATACTGGGAATGGAAAATCAGTGACGGCTAAAACCTTATTTATGCAAATGGCACTTTTAAAAGACAGAGTGTTATACATTGATCCAAAAAAAGAAATGCGAAAGCAATTTATGTATACAATCAATGCCCTTGAATATCAAAAGAAATATCCTTTAGATGTTGATTTTGTGAAGTCCTTTAATTTCGTCACTTTAGATGTACGTGATACGAAAAACCATGGCGTACTTGACCCGATTGTTTTATTTGATGAAACAGAAGCGATTGCAACAACTAAAGCAATGTTAACCAATATATACGAAGGAACATGGAATTTAAAGCAAAAAACAGAAATTAATGAAGCGATTGCGAAAGTTGTTTTGGAACGGAAAGAAGGCAAAAAGGTTGGGTTTTGGCATGTAATTGAGCGATTAGTGGAAAGTGAAATTTCTGACGTGAAAGATATGGGTAGATTTATTTTGTCGACTGTTAAAGGTTCAGTTTTAGAATTAGCTTTTTCTCATGGTGATGTTGAGGGTCTATCATTCGATAAGAAAGTAACAATTTTAGAAATTGAGGACTTAGACTTACCAACTGATAAAAATGAAAATTTAGATGAAAATAAACGTCTTTCTGTTACATTGATGTTTGCTTTAGGAACGTTTTGTTCGAAGTTTGGTTCAAGAAATCCAAAAGAAGAAACAGTGACGTTCTTTGATGAATCTTGGATTTTTCAATCTTCGCCAGAAGGTAAAGCGATTTTAAAATCAATGAAACGTATTGGTCGTTCGTTTAATAATTTCTTAGTATTGATTACACAATCAACAAATGATTTGGATGATAGTGAAGATGGTACTGGTTTTGGTACAGTGATTTGTTTTGATGAAGTTCAAAATCGAGAAGGTGTTTTGAAATATCTCAATTTACCAGTGAACGAAATTAACATGAAATGGGTCTCAAATATGGTTCAAGGTCAGTGTTTAATGAAAGATATGTTTGGTCAGACTAATCGAATTGTTGTTCATGTTATTTTTGAAGAATGGTTGGAACTGTTCAAAACCGTTGATGATACAGAAGCTTCTAAAATGGAGAACCGCTTTGTTGCATAGGAAGGAAGTGAGAATATGCAGTATCTAATTGACAGTTATAGTGCGTATACGGTTGATGGTGGTTTGTTGGATAAAGGATGGCAAGTAGTGAATTGGTTCTTTGTAGATATACCATTCTTTATCTTACGAATGTTTGTTTCTTTTTTCCTTTTTTGTGAGAACGTCTTAAACCAATCTAGTTTCTTTGAAGGAAAACAAGAAACAGTATTGAATATGTCAAAAAATGTTCTAAGTGGCATTGGTGGCAAGGGATTTAGAGGTGGTTCTTTACTAGCATTAGCGATTCTTATTAGTGCATATTATCTGCTTTATCATTTCTTTTCCAGTCGTAGAAGCTTTTCAAAAGTATTCCTTCATTATTTAGCAGTTGTTGTTTTGTTTGGTTTTTGGTTTGGCTCTGTATCAACGTCAACGGGCACAACAAGTGGCTCAATGTTCTTGATTCAATCAACTAACGCAATTGCTAAAGGAATACAAAGTACATTTACTTCAAGTGCTAATTTAGGAACAGAAGGATTTAAAGATGGAGAAGTATATCAAAGTCCAATTTTTGATGCCACAGTAAAACAAACATTTAATTTTGTGAATAGTGGTTCGCTAGATGGAAAAATGGAGAATGGTAAGAAATTAGATGAAGGTAAACTACTAGAAAAGCCTAAATTGTCTAAAAAAGAAAAAGCAAAGTTTGAGGATGAAAGAAGTACCTATATAAAAAATAATGAGAAAGATAATCCATACTTCTCACAGGACGGAGCAAAAACAATGGAAAAAGCTTTTGGCGTTGGTGTGGGTTTAGTCAATTTAGCAGTCTTAGCAGTGCCTGTCACGTATATTAATATTATGCTAAATGTAATTCAAATCATTGTTGATTTACTTATTCTTGTTTTTCCGATTATTGCGTTGGTGTCTTTCTTCCCTCGGTGTCAAATGATGATGTTTAAATTTTTTAAATCATTAATTGGCATTTTATTTTTACCTGTAGTTTTCGGTATATTTTTGTCTGTGTTATTTTGGATCAATAAGTTAATTGACCAAGCGTTTTTAGGATTGATGGATAAAGTAAGTAGTAGTTTATTAATGGTGATGTCTGGTGGTGTTTTTCTTTTAGGCACATTAATTGTTACTGCATTGGTAAAAATTATTTTGTATCGGAAAATTTGGAAAAGCAGATATAAAATATTATCATTCTTTTCTGATGGTCAAGTTCAACAACCTTCTTTTGAATCAAAAATGAATGAAAAAACAAAAGAAACGGTTGAGCGTACAGGTGAAATTGGTGTTGGAGCAGTAAAAGCAGGAATAGGTGCTTCCACTGGAAATTTAGCGTTGGCTGCTGATGGTGCTAGTCATTTAATGCCAAAGCATGACAAGGCATTGAACTTAGCTCAAGACCATTTTATTGACGATAATGGGCAATTTGCTGGTGTTAAAACAGGATTGAATTCATTGTTGAATCGTTATACTCAAGAAGAACAACAACCATTAAAAGATGATTTATTGACCGAAGAAGAAATTGTGGAAGTAGAAGAGCCAACTAATGTTGATAACGAGGAATTAGAAGAAATAGAAGATAAAGCTTTAACTGATGAAGTGGATAATTTTGAAGATTTAACAGATGATGAAGCGGATAATTCTTTAGAAGAAATTGATGTTCCGGTCTTAGATGAAACTGTATCTGATTTTGATACTTCTTTAGCTGATGAAAGTAATATTGAGTTAGAGCCAATTATTGAAAATGAACTTGATAGTTTAGATTCAAGTGTAGAATCAAGTGAAAATGATAGAGAGGTATTAAATCAAGAACTTGATAAGCAAGAAATAGCAGACAATTTGAATGTTAGGGTCGATAATTTCGATGAGCTGGCATTTGCTCGTGAAGAACGTGCATTTTTTGATGGTGGAGAGGATAGCGAATTAATCACAAACAACAATGATTCATTAAATAACGTTTATTCATTTTACCAAACAGAAGAAAACTTCAATAATTTAGAACAAACAGAGGAACAATTTTTTGGAAGTGTGGACACGGAAGAATATAATGTTGAGGTTGTAGAGGGCTGATGAAATGTTTATCAGTCTTCTTTTTTATTGAAAGGAGAGACCATGAAGAAATCAAATAAGGTTTTAATTGCTAGTTGCTTTGTCTTTATTCTTCCTTTTTTATTATTTTTAGGTGTATTTTCTTCTAGTGAAAGCGGAGATTCTTCCCAGTTTCAGCCTGCTACACCACAGGAAAAAGTAGCATTAGAAGTTTCTAACTACGTGACGTCACACGGTGGAACGTTGCAGTTTGCTTCCGCTTGGATTGGCAATATGGAACATGAAAGTGGATTAAATCCTGCTAGAATTCAAAGTGATTTGGCTTTTAATCCTTCTATTGCTTATAACGCTAGTTTAGGCGGTTATGGAATTGGATTAGGACAATGGGATTCAGGACGAAGAGTTAATTTATTAAATTTTGCAAAAAGTCAAAAAAAGGAATGGGAATCAGTAGCTTTACAAATGGATTTTGCGTGGAATAAGGATGGTTCTGATAGTGATTTACTTAAAAGAATGTCTAAATCAAAAGATGTAAATACACTTGCGGTTGATATTTTGAAGCTGTGGGAGCGAGCTGGAACAAAAGATGATCCCGCAGAACAAGTAAAAAGAAAGGCTAGTGCTAATAATTGGTATAAACGACTTTCTACAGGTTCCATGGGCGGAGGTTCAGCCAATGTTGGTGGAGGAAAAATTGATGCCTTGGAAAAAGTGATGGGGCAAACTATTAATGGTGGTCAATGTTATGGCTTATCTGCTTTTTTTGTTGAAAAACAAGGAGGTCTACAAATGATGGGTACGGGTCATATGTTTGCGAGTGAAATTGGTAATGATTATCCTTGGAGTTCAATTGGTTGGACAGTCATAAAGAATCCAAATTATTCAGATATTAAAGCAGGAGATGTCATTAATTTTGGTCAAGGTGGTGTGGCTACTAGTATTTATGGGCATACTGGTGTAGTGGCAAGTGTTGAAGGTAAAAACAAGTTTACTACTTATGAGCAAAACGCTGAACAAGGTCAAATTGTTGCTAAGTATTCTCGGACTTGGGGATTAGATTTTCCACATGTGACCAGCATAGTAAGGAAATAGGAGGAATTATGAATGACTTTGAGTAAGAAAAGTGGTTTAACTAATCGTCAGATAAAAGAAATCTGTTCGAAATTTAACTGTAGAAAAAATGAATTTGCAGTTCAAAAGTACCAAGATAGTTTTTTATTAGCTGTGAATAATAAAGAGTATCGTGTTAAATTTTCTGAGGGGATTTTTTCAAAGATTATGTATATTAAAGAAGTGCAACGCATTTCAAAGAAAGTAGGTAGAAAATGAAAAAGTTAAGTTTAGTAGTTTTAGTATTAGGTGTTGGATTAATATTTTCTGCTTGTGGAGGAAACACCAAAGGTCATGAAACGGCGGCTTCGTCAACAACTGAATTGGTGACTATGAAACCAGTTGATAATATAAATACTACGAAAAGAAGTGAAGTAACTGAAAAAAGTAGTACCAAGTCTATACAGAGTAAGGATAAATCAACGGAAGAAAAGGTATCTAACACTTACCAGTTGGTAGAGGACTTTGGAAATGCTTATGCTAATTTTTCTAGTATCAATGATCGTAACGAAAATTTGAAGAAATTAATGACTGCTGAATGTATAAAGAAAAATGGTATTGATGTGAAAACTGGTGCAAAATTGGAAAGTAAAGGTGAAGTAAGTTCAATATATCAAAATGATAAAAAGGAATACGCAGTCTTGCTTGATTGTGAACAAAACGGAACAAAAACAAGGGTACTTTTACTGGCAAAAGTGAAAGGGAATAAGATAGCAGAAATTACCTATAACTCAGTGAAACAAGAGTATTAATCTTGGAATACAATTTTTTGCTTTATTTAATAGTATTACGTTTATATAAGTTAGGAGATGATAAAATGAAAAAGGCAGCTTCAATTGTGTTGATGGTTGTTGCAATTTTTATGATATCTGCCTGTGGTTCTAAATTAGATAAAACAGGTGAAGAATTTAAAGACTCTATAATTAAAGATTCTGCATATGGTGATGAGTATTCAGAAGATAGTTTTAGTTTTTTGATGTATAAAGATAAAGACACTAATCGTTATTTGGCTGATATTTGGGTTCCTGTTAAAGATGAGCCTAGTGCATTGGAGTATTTTTATTATTATGATGAAGATAAGCAGTTAGATAGTACAAAAAGCAAAGCAACTTTTGATGATATGAAAGCTAGTGGTAACTATGAAGTTATCTACAAGTCGGGTAAATTTAAATAGAAATTCAATTTTAATGAACATTTGACATAGGGTAGTGCTAATTAAGTACTGCTTTTTTTTATGTAATTAAATAGAAGGAGATGGTATTATTAATGTTAAGTACTGTGACAAAAAAAGACATTATTAGCCTTGGATTTTCTCCATACCAATCACAACGTGTTATTCGTGAAGCCAAAGCTTTACTAGTAGAAAGAGGTTGCCACTTCTATAGTGGTAAGAAAATCTCTTGTGTTCCTGTGAGTGTAGTTGAAGAAATTTTAGGAATAGAGGTTAATAAAGGTGGCAAAGACATCAAATGTTTATAAAGACAAAAAGACAGGTAAGTATTATTTTGTTGCAAGTTTGGGTTTTGATTTAAAAGGGAAAAGAATACAAAAATTTAAGCGTGGATTTAAGACAGCAAAGGAGGCAAAAAAAGCTTATAATCAGTTTATGATTGATTATCAAGAAAAACGTGAAAAGATTACATTTGGTAATTTTTACGAAGAATATTATAAATGCTGGTACAAAAATCATGTTAAGGAAGGTACTTTTAAGACCAATACAGGTATAATTGAAAATCATTTATCTATCTTTAATGAGGTACAGATAAATGCTATTGAAACGGTTGATTTACAAAAATTGATTAATTATTTATCTGGTGAGTATAAAACTAAAACAGGTGAAAGTTTATCTCCAGAGTATATTAATTTAATCATTTGTAATATTCAATCCGTATTCGAGCGAGCTTTTATTTTTGGATTTATTGATGAAGATATATCAAAAAAAGTAAGTAGAGTTCGAGTTGAAGAGAAAGAAGTTAACATTTGGACTATAGATGATATGCAAAAAGTAATGCTGCTTAGTGATGAAAGCGATAGTTTATTGTTCTTTAAAAAAATGTTTTTTAGATTTTTATTCATGACAGGTCTTCGGCTAGGTGAAGCCTTAGCTTTGAATTGGGAAGATGTTGATTTTGACAGTAAAGTTGTTTATATTAATAAGACGATGCTTGTTAAAAATAAAAGAGAGTTTAGAACTACAACGCCAAAAACAAAAAGTAGTATTAGAACGGTATCTCTTGACGATGAAACGCTACGGCTTTTTGAAATATGGAGAGAACAGCAATCTCCTTTAAAAATAAACCTTATATTTTCTATAGATGGTGGAACATTGGCTAAGTCTACAACGCATGGCTGGCTTAAAAAACTTTGTGACTTAGCAGATGTGCCAGTGATTAAAATACACGCTTTAAGACATTCTCATGCTTCTATGTTAATTGCCCTTAAGGAAGATTCACTGGTTATTAAGGAAAGATTGGGTCATAGTCGTATAACAACCACTTTAGAAAAATATGGGCACCTTTATAATGGAAGAATGAATGATGTTTCTAAGAAATTAACTGATTTAAAAATTTAGAATAGTAATTGTTAGCTTTATTGTTAGCAAATATAATGAAAACTAATTGTAAGCTTTGTTTTAAAGCGATTTAGAAAGGGATTAATAGAAAGTGAAATATACAGAAATTATGGTTCGCTATGGCGAATTATCAACTAAAGGAAAAAATCGTAAAACGTTTATCATGCAGTTAGCACAAAATGTGAAACGTGCGTTAGCTGATTTTCCAGCATTGAAAATCCATGCAGATCGAGACAGAATGCATATTTTATTAAATGGGGAAGATAGTGAAGAAGTGATTCCGAAACTAAGTAAAGTGTTTGGGATTCAAAATTTTTCGCCAAGTATTCGTATTGAAAAAGAAATGCCAGCGATTCGTGCAATGGTTCAAGAGGTTGTTCGGGAAGTTTATACGCCAGGTAAGACGTTCAAAATTACTGCTAAACGCTCGGACCATTCATTTGAACTTGATTCAAATGGCTTGAATCAAGAATTAGGTGGGGCTGTTATTGAAGCCATTCCGGAAATTCGAGTACAAATGAAAAAGCCTGATATTAACTTAAGAATTGAAATTCGTAAAGACGCGGCGTATTTATCTTATGAAACGATTCGCGGTGCGGGTGGATTGCCAGTGGGCACCAGTGGTCGTGGTATGTTGATGTTGTCAGGAGGCATTGATTCACCAGTTGCTGGTTATTTAGCTATGAAACGTGGCGTGGAAGTGGAAGCTGTCCATTTTGCTAGTCCGCCTTATACAAGTGAACAAGCGTTACAAAAGGCTAAAGATTTAGCTGAAAAATTAGTCCCTTATGTAGGAACTATTCAATTTATTGAAGTGCCCTTTACAGAAATTCAAGAAGAAATAAAACGAGTTGTTCCCCAAGGCTACTTAATGACCATTACACGACGTTTAATGTTACGCTTAACAGATGCAATTCGTGAAATGCGGAAAGGTTTAGTCATTATTAATGGTGAATCGTTAGGACAAGTGGCTTCGCAAACACTTCAAAGTATGGTAGCAATTAATGAGGTTACCTCAACACCGATAATTCGACCTGTTGTTTCAATGGATAAGACAGAAATTATCGAAATTGCCGAAAAAATTGACACGTTTGAATTAGCCATCCAACCCTTCGAAGATTGTTGTACAATTTTTGCGCCACCGCAACCGAAAACACGACCTCGCTTGGATAAAGCGCAAGATTATGAAGCGCGCTTAGACTTGGAAGGTTTAATGGCTCGGGCCTTAGAAGGACTCAAAATTACAGAGATTTCAGCAGAAACAGCGAAAGATAAACAAGAAGACGAATTTGCAGATTTCCTATAAGAAATAAATACAGTGACGGTCGCTTAGACGTCACTGTATTTATTTTGTACTTATTTCACAAACAAGTTGCTCGGAGAGGGGAACCGTGATAAACTGAATATGTGAAGTAGGTAACAAGGAGGACAGAGGATGGAGAAAAAAATGCCTAAAGCAACGGCAAAACGTTTGCCGGTTTATTTACGTTATTTAAAAATGTTAGGGGATTCTGGTGTTAAACGCATTAAATCACGAGAGTTTAGTGAAATGATCCAGATTCCTTCTGCAACGATTCGGCGTGATTTTTCCCACGTTGGTGAACTGGGCCGAAGCGGTTATGGTTACGATGTGCCGTATTTAATTGAGGTATTTAGTAATATTTTAAATACGCAAGAAGAAAAAAGAATTGCTCTGATTGGTTGTGGCAATTTAGGCAAGGCATTATTAAAAAATAATTTTAGACGCAACGAGAATTTGAATATTGTCTGTGCTTTTGATAATGATTCGGCTTTAGTTGGCACCACGATTAATGGATTATTAGTTCATGATATGTCTGAGTTAGAAGCATTCGTTCGACAAGAAGGGGTCACGGTAGCCATTTCTACAGTACCAAGTCACCATGCCCAAAAAGCTATCGACAAAATTGTACAAGCGGGTGTGACTGCGATTTTAAATTTTGCGCCAGACCGTGTCAGTGTGCCAGCCAACGTTAGTGTGCAGTATATTGATTTAACAACGGAACTGCAAACACTGATTTATTTTAATGAAACTTTTTCACTAGCAAATAGCCCAAAGCAATAAAATTGTCTTCATAAAAATCCTCTACTATACTTATTATTGAAAGTGGAAAAGGAGGATTTCAGAATGAATGTTACAAGAAAAGGGCACGTATTAGAATTGACAGGTGAGCAGCCTAAAGTTGGCACAAAAGCCCCCGTCTTTTCTTTGAAAAATTTAAACAACCAAGAAATCAACTTGGCAGATTATAAAGGTAAAACGGTTTTAATTAGTGTGGTTCCTGATATCGACACACGTGTTTGTTCACTGCAAACGAAACGTTTCAATCAAGAAGCGGCGAAATTAGACGGTGTTCAGATTATCACGATTTCCAATAACACAGTTGAAGAACAAGCAAATTGGTGTGCCGCTGAGGGTGTCGAAATGGAAATGCTTCATGATACTGAAGACTCATTTGGTGCAGCTTATGGTTTGTATATTCCAGAAATGGGCCGTTTAGCACGTGCTATTTTTGTGATTGACCCAGAAGGAACGTTAGTTTATGAAGAAATCGTCTCAGAAGTTTCGTCGGAACCCGATTATCAACAAGCGTTAGAAGCTGCAAAAAAAGTGTAATCCCTCTAGATTACAAATTGACTTTGCTTGCGCTTCATTGTAGAATGAAGCAAAGACAGCGAACAAGAGGAGTATCATTGGCGTCGTTTTAGAGAAAAAGTCGTTCAGGTGCAAGACTTTTACACAACCAGTGAGAAGGTAGCTTGTGAGTCAATGGTTTGAACACAGTACGTTAGTAAAACGATTCGTTTCGTGAACGTTATCTCACGAATGAGTGGCATTTGAATGAATTCAATTCAAATGCAATTTAGGTGGTACCGCGTAAATAAGATGAATCTACGCCCTAAAATACGAAAGTATTTTAGGGCGTATTTTAGTGTTTAGCCCAAAAAAACTCATTTGTAAAATAATTACCGCTCCAAATCGCGTATTTTAAGAAAGAAGGGGAAAAAATGTCAGAAGAAAAAAACTTACCAACGAAATATCAACCGACAGAAATCGAAGCTGGCCGTTATCAAAAATGGCTAGATCAAGATTTATTTAAACCAAGTGGCGACAAAAAAGCGAAGCCCTATTCAATTGTTATTCCACCACCTAATGTAACAGGGAAGCTACACTTAGGGCATGCTTGGGATACAACATTACAAGATATGATTATCCGCCAAAAAAGAATGCAAGGCTTTGATACGTTATGGCTACCAGGAATGGACCATGCCGGAATTGCCACGCAAGCAAAAGTAGAAGAGAAACTAGCACAACAAGGAATTTCACGTTACGACTTAGGTCGTGAAAAATTTGTTGATCAAGTGTGGGAATGGAAAGAAGAATATGCTTCTCACATTCGTGAACAGTGGGCAAAAATGGGCCTTTCTTTAGATTACAGCCGTGAACGTTTTACTTTAGATGAAGGGCTATCTGAGGCCGTTCGTAAAGTGTTTGTCTCTCTTTACGAGAAAGATTTGATTTACCGTGGTGAATATATCATTAACTGGGATCCAAAAGCGAAAACAGCATTGTCTGATATTGAAGTAATCCATAAAGATATTGAAGGAGCTTTTTACCACATGAGCTACCCATTATCAGATGGTTCTGGCGTTGTTGAAATTGCGACAACGCGTCCTGAAACAATGTTGGGAGATACGGCGATTGCGGTCCATCCAGAAGATGAACGGTATCAGGAACTTATTGGTAAGACAGTTGTCTTGCCATTAGTCGATAAAGAAATTCCAATTATTGCAGATGACTATGTAGATATGGAATTTGGAACAGGGGTTGTAAAAATCACACCTGCCCATGATCCAAATGACTTTGAAGTCGGTAATCGTCATGACTTACCTCGAGTAAATGTTATGAACGAAGACGGCACGATGAATGAACTGGCTGGAAAATACGAAGGAATGGATCGTTTTGCCGCACGTAAAGCGATTGTCTCTGACTTGAAAGAACTAGGTCGCTTAATTAAAATCGAAACAATGAATCACAGCGTGGGCCATTCAGAACGAACAGGCGTTGTCGTGGAACCTCGTTTATCGACCCAATGGTTTGTAAAAATGGGACCACTAGCTGAAAAAGCAATGAAAAATCAAGAAACAGAAGACGCTGTTGAATTTTATCCACCACGCTTCAATCAAACATTTTTACGTTGGATGGAAAATGTACATGATTGGGTTATTTCGCGACAATTATGGTGGGGCCATCAAATTCCTGCTTGGTATCACAAAGAAACGGGCGAGATGTATGTTGGGATGGAAGAGCCAGCCGACAGTGAAAACTGGGTTCAAGATAGTGACGTCTTAGATACATGGTTTAGTTCTGCATTATGGCCATTTTCAACGATGGGTTGGCCAGATGAAGCAAGCGAAGATTATCAACGTTACTTCCCAACAAGCACATTAGTTACTGGCTATGACATCATCTTCTTCTGGGTAAGTCGTATGATTTTCCAAAGCTTAGAGTTTACAGGTGAACGTCCTTTCCAAAATGTCTTAATTCACGGCTTAATTCGTGATGAGCAAGGACGCAAAATGAGTAAATCATTGGGGAATGGGATTGATCCAATGGATGTCATCGAAAAATATGGCGCAGATGCATTGCGTTGGTTCTTATCAAATGGTTCAGCTCCAGGTCAAGATGTTCGTTTTAGTTATGAAAAAATGGATGCTTCTTGGAACTTTATCAATAAGATCTGGAATGCAAGTCGCTTCGTTATCATGAATGTAGAAGGTATGACTGCTGCAGATATTGACTTTAGTGGTGAAAAGACTGTCGCTGATCGTTGGATTTTAACGCGCTTAAACGAAACAGTCGCCCGTGTGACAGAATTATTTGATCGCTTTGAATTCGGTGAAGCAGGTCGCCAATTATACAACTTTATCTGGGATGATTTCTGTGATTGGTATATTGAAATGAGTAAAGAGATTCTTTACGGAGAAAATGAAGCAGCTAAACAAACAACACGGAGCATCTTGGTGTACACATTGGATCAAATCTTACGCTTATTGCATCCAATTATGCCGTTTGTAACAGAAGAAATTTGGGAAAAAATTCCGCATCAAGGTGAGTCATTGGTTGTGGCAGAGTACCCAGTTGTTCATGAAGAATTTAACGATGAAGCAGCAGCTCGAGGAATGGAAGTTCTGAAAGAAGTTATTCGTTCGGTTCGGAATATTCGAGCAGAAGTGAATACACCACTTTCTAAACCAATTACCTTGTTAATTAAAACAAACGATACAGAAGTAGAAGAATTTTTAACAGCTAATACTAGCTATTTAGAACGCTTCTGTAACCCAGAGGAATTAGTCATCAGTCGTGAAATAGAAGCGCCAGAATTAGCCATGTCCGCTGTATTAACAGGCGCAGAACTATTCCTACCATTAGCTGGGTTGATTAATATCGAGGAAGAAATTGCTCGCTTAGAAAAAGAATTAGACAAATGGACAAAAGAAGTCAAACGTGTGCAAGGCAAACTTTCAAATGAACGTTTTGTGTCAAATGCACCAGATGAGGTCGTGGAAGCAGAACGTGCAAAAGAAAAGGACTACCTTGAAAAACAAGAGGCTGTCAAAGAACGGATTGCCCAATTACGTTCAATCTAAAAAAGAAAAGACAACAAAACCAAACGTTGGTTTTGTTGTCTTTTTGTTATAATTTGCCAAATAATTGAAACAAATACAACATTAAGTAGCTGTAAGTAGCCACAGACCAGAATTTTAATAAAAGAACAATTTTCATGAATTCTTTTAAAGAAATATCTGTAATTCCCGCCACTAAACAAACAATATCATCTGGAGCGAAGGGGACTAACATAGTAAAGATTAAGAGCTTTTTGACATTGTGTTCATTTTTGTCTAAAATCTCTTCAAATTTTTTGTATTTATTGGGTGAAAGGATTATTTTTACAAAGCTACGTCCATAGTAACGAACCAGTAAAAAGCCAATAAACTCACCAATAATCAATCCAAGATAGCTATACAAAAGGCCTTGCAAATTGCCAAACATCAACATTCCTGCAACAGAAGAAATTCCTCCAGGTAGAATAGGGATAATCACTTGGACGATTTGTAAAAGAATGAAACATAGAACCGCATAGTTACCAAACTGTTTAATAAAAGCTTGCAAGGAAGCAACAGAATGAAAAATTCCTCTGGAATATCCCCATAAAATTAAGCCGAAGAAAAGCACCAGTCCAACTAGGGGTAACCACCGAATGAGTCCATTTAAAAATTTTTTCTGATTAGTCATGAGTGGCCTCCTGACGTTTTCGACGGTATTTTTTAAAGCCAAGATAACCAGCCGCTCCCAGTAAAACCGTTCCGCTGACGGCAGTACCGAGATAAATCATTCTTGGATGATAGGTAAAGGTTAACTGCTGTTTGCCAGCTGGGACTTCAACAGCTAAAAAGCCACCTAGAATGCGTTGTGTTTTTAATGGTTCTTTTTGTAGCGACGATTTGACTTGCCAATCTTGGTCATAAGGAATGGACGTATACAGTAACTGAGTGTCATTTCCAGGTACATTCAGTGCGCCATTTAAATGGCCTTTTTTAGTTGCATTCACGTGAAGAGCTTGTTGGCGTAATTTGTCAACCGCACGATTAAAGGCTGTTTGGTCTAAAGTTTGAAGTTGCCAATTAGTTAAATCAACCACTTGTTCAGCAGTTAGTGACAGGGTCACGGTAGTTCCTTTTTCAAAATGCCCTAAATTGAACAGTTGATTGGTTGCAATATAAATCGGCGTCGAGATAACTTGTTGGTTTACCTTCAATTGTGTAACTTTTTTCCATTTTAAATTCGGAATATAAAGATGCAAGTCACCAGTGCTATTCACTTTAAAGGTTGCTTCAATTGTTTCGTTAGTATGATGAGGTTCATTTATCAACGAAGCTGTTTTAAAGTAAGGTTTATCCGTCGGCACGAGCGTTTGCAGGAGTTCTTCTTGGGCATCTAAAGGATTATTTTTTGCTAATTTTAACTTGGTTAATGCGGTTGGCGCCAAAAAGCCCATACCGATCGCTTCATCATTTTCCATGATTTTCGTGGAACCAACTGTTTTTAGCAATTTTTCACTCGTAGGTTTTTCAATTGGTAAAAAGTCATATTTCACATTTAAAAGTAAATTGGTTAGTTGTGAATTATCCACATAGGCAATCCGGCGATCATTTTTTCGATATAAACCTAGCGCACTTAATGTGTCTTGGGTAGTGGCAGTTAAAGTCGAAGTATAGCTAGAAACGCCAGCATAGCCATAAAGTAAAGGATTGTTGTAGCCGTTATTGATTTCACGGAACCCTGTTTCTTTGGAAGGAATGACTTGTTTCATGCGATAAAGTTCTGGTGCTGAGGCCATTTTTTCATCGATTAATTGGCTGTGTTTTCGGTAATCTTGGGCAAATGTCGCTTGGCTACCAAAGGGCATGTGTTTAAAAGAAATCCAGAAATTCGTTGTTAATTCTGTGCTGACCAGTAAGAATAAAGCCACGACTACATAGTTTCTTAAGGCCTTTTTGTGTGCTAAACGCAAGCAAACGAAAATCAACCAAATAAAAAGTAAACTTAGCCATAAATAATTGATCGAAATTAAGAGATTCTTTTGTGGACCATAATACAAAGATCCGTAGCCAATGACTAACAGCAGACTAAAAATAATAGGTGCGGTCCAAGGAATGGTCACTTTTTTAAGCCAAACTTCATAGGCAAAGACAATCAATAAAAAGCTAAAAATAAAGACATTTCGGTAAGGGAAACCAGCTGGGCTTTGAAACATGTGCCAGACAGTATTAAAGGCTTCTAACCAAAAGCTTAAAAAGAGAATGAATAAAAGAATTGCTGAAGCTATTCTTTCTTTTAACGCAATTTGTTTCGTTTGAAAATAGGCAACACAGAGGAGTGTCACAAATAATCCAGCAAAAACGGTTGGTAAATGGTCTAAACGCAACTCATAATTAATAGAACCTAAGCCTAATTGCGAGAAAAACGAAGTGTTGAACTTAGGCGTTAAAAAGAACGTCGAGACATCAAAATCTGCTTTTTTTGTATAAAGCATCCCTTCTGCTGCAGGTAATAATAAAAAGCTAGTTGCGGTTCCTGTTAAAAAAGAAACGAGGATGAATAACGGACTTTGTTTAAAAAATTGCCGAATAGCATGGGTTTGGGTATTCTTTTTAAAGAACCAATAGATACTGTACAAAACAGCAAAGAGACAAATCATATAACCCATGTAGTAATTTGTCACAATCGCTAAAAATAGGGTTATACTGTATAAGCCCCATTTTCGTTGATCCCATAAACGTTGGAGTCCCAATAAGATAAGCGGGAATAGAATTAGTGCATCCAACCACATAAAGTTTTGGCTATAGACGGTGACAAAGCCACAGAAACTATAGGACGTTGAAAAAAGTAACGTGGTGCCATCAACTTTTTGATAGGTGTATTTTAAATAGCTAAACATCGTCGTGCCCATCAAGGCAAGTTTTAAGGTAATAATCCATAAAATTGCTATAGGTAATTGTTCATAAGGAAAAAAGAAAGCCAACACATTAAAAGGGCTCAGTAAGTAATAGGCTGCCAAAGGAACAATCGACTCACCAATCTCATTGGAAAAAGAGTAGAATGTAGTTATTCCCTCGTGAAAAGAGCGTTTTAAAAAACTCAAGAAAGGCATGTATTGTGTGCCTAAATCACTAACTAATAAGTTGTTGTCACCAAAAGGCGCAAGTTGTAATGTCATCCATACAAGCAACAGAAGTAAAAACGGCAAGAAAAAACTTCCTAACCATAAAAGCTTCGATTTGTTTTTCATCAAAATAAGTCCACCTTTATAAAAAAATCATGAATAAGCGTGTTGAACGCTCTAAAAATAGTTTTTAATTGGCTGGCTGGAATGAACCATCCAGAATGTTAGTTTACCATAAGTTCATTAATGTATCCGCTAATAACGCAAAATTATGAAAAATGCAAAAAGTTTTCAAGAAAAAGTTTCAATTGGTTATTAGTGAAAAAGTCACCTAACTTAGTTATAATGTAGAAGAAGACAAGGAGTTGGACAAGATGCAATTAACAATAGAAGAAGCCATTGAATGGATTCATAGCCGGTTACCCTTTGGTTCAAGACCTGGTTTGGATCGGATCAATGCGTTATTAGAAAAAATTGATCATCCAGAAAACAAAGTGCCAACGATTCATATCGCAGGAACCAATGGTAAAGGCTCAACCGTGACATATTTACGCTGTCTATTAGAAGAAATGGGCTTGAAAGTCGGAACCTTTACCTCTCCTTATATTGAATCATTTAATGAAAGAATTGCGATAAATGGTCAACCAATTTCAGACGAACAATTGATTACCTATGTGGAAAAGTATCAACCAATCATTAAAGAATTAGACCAGATCACTGAAGTGGCTGGAATTACAGAATTCGAAACATTGACAGGAATGGCCTTGGACTATTTCGTGAATGAACAAGTGGATATCGCAGTTGTTGAAGTTGGCTTAGGTGGATTACTTGATAGCACCAATGTCGTGAAGCCATTATTGACGGGAATTACAACAATTGGGAAGGATCACACAGAAATTTTAGGTGAAACAATTGCTGAAATTGCCTATCAAAAAGCGGGTATTATTAAAGAAAAAGTCCCAGTAGTAACAGGCAATATTTGTGCTGATGCGCTAGCAGTCATTGAAAAAGTCGCACAAGAAAAACAGAGTCCAATTTTTCGTTTTGGCAAAGAGTATCAAGTGGAATATATACATCCTGATACACAATGGGGGGAAGTATTTAATTTCTATGGAGAAATGGGCAAACTGACAAAAATTAAAGTTCCCTTGTTGGGGCGTCACCAAGTAGAAAACGCGGCGGTAGCTATTCAATTATTTGACAAGTATTGCCAACTACAACATTTGCCGTTTAAAGAACGAGACATTACTCAAGGGTTAGCTAAAGCGCAATGGCCAGCTCGAATGGAACGTCTTAGTGATGAACCGTTGATTGTTTTAGATGGTGCCCACAATGAGCATGCAGTAAAACGCTTAGTTGAAAACTTGCGCAAAGAGTTTCCACAACACACGATTCATATTTTATTTTCAGCTTTAGCAACTAAAGATGTGGATGAGATGATTCAGGACTTAAAGCAAGTACCGAATGCGCATCTTTACTTAACTAGCTTTGATTACCCTAAAGCTATTGCACTCACAGAAATGGAAAAATATGAAGACGATTTAACAGAAATTGTGTCTTTATGGCAATTTGGCTTAGGCGAAATTTTAGAAAAAATGTCGACAGATGATTTATTATTAGTAACAGGTTCATTATATTTTGTTTCTCAAGTAAGAGAATTACTTTTAACTATAGGAGGAAATGATGAAGAAATTTGATGGCGTAATTTTTGATATGGATGGGTTGCTTTTTGATACGGAGTTGATTTACTATACATCTACTCAAAAAGTAGCAGATGCAATGGGGTTACCATATAGTAAAGAAGTCTATTTAGACTATGTTGGGATTTCCGATGAAGAAGTACAAGAGAATTACCGACGTATTTATGCATCCTATGGTCACGACACAGTGGAAGAATTTATCCGCCGTTCTTATGAGGATACCCTGCAAGAGTTTCGATCTGGTAACGTCCCTTTAAAACCAGGGGTGGTGGAATTCCTTGACTTTTTAGATGATCAAAAAATTCCTCGATTAGTTGCTTCAAGTAACGTCCGTCCAGCAATTGAAATGTTATTAAGCCATGCTGGGATTCAGGATCGTTTTGTAGGGATCGTTTCAGCAGAGGATGTTAAACGAGCAAAACCGGACCCAGAAATTTTTCAAAAAGCTCGTCAACTTTTAGGAACAGAAGCCCCGAAAACCTTGATTTTCGAAGACTCATTTCATGGGGTAAGTGCGGCTCATAGTGCGGGCATTCCAGTGATCATGGTACCTGATTTATTGCAACCAACTGAAGTTATCCAAGAGAAAACATTACATGTCTTGGAGAGTTTACATCAAGCGCCACATTATTTAAAATAATAAAAACAACACTCCTTTGCGTAGTTTATTAATGACTAGCAAAGGAGGTTTTTTATGCAAGTATCGGATCTATTTATTCGCGAGATGCCGAGTGATTGTTTACCACGAGAACGGCTCTTAGCGATAGGAGAAAAAGCATTATCGAATCAAGAGTTGTTGGCGATTCTGTTACGAACTGGCTCAAAAGAAGCAGACGTGATGACTGTTGCCGCAACGCTATTAAAACAGTTTAAGCAACTTTCTTATTTGCAGCAAGCCACGTTGAACGAGTTAATGGCTATTAAAGGCATTGGCCAAGTGAAAGCCATTGAATTACGTGCGGCCATTGAATTGGGGTGTCGAATTTATCAAAGTAGTCAAATCAAATTTGGTAAAGTTACGTCCAGTCAACAAGTCGCTCAACGATTACTCCAAGAGATGAAGGGGCTGCAACAAGAACATTTAATTTGTATTTACTTGAATACCAAGAATGACATTATCCAACAGAAAACGATTTTCAAAGGTTCACTGAATCAAAGTATTGCTCATCCACGCGAAATTTTTCGGGAAGCGGTTAAATATTCTTCTGCTCGCATACTATTAGCTCATAATCATCCATCTGGCAATCCGACACCGTCTCCACAAGATATTCAATTTACCAAACGAATGGAAGAATGTGGCGAAATGATGGGGATTCAATTGTTGGATCATATTATTGTTGGTGATAGCGGATACATTAGTTTGAGAGAAGAGAATTTTTTTGCTTCAGAATGAGGACAATTCTTGCAAAAATATTTTATCACGTGTAAAATGAAAGGGTAATCTTGTTTGGAATTATGTAGACTTTTTAAATTTTTTTAAATATTCTATTGGAAGCGAGCAAAGTTACGACTATTTATGTGCAAATGCACGAGGAGGAACAAAAGAATGGAACAAGGAACAGTAAAATGGTTTAACGCAGAAAAAGGTTTTGGGTTTATCTCACGCGAAGACGGAAGCGACGTATTCGTACACTTCTCAGCTATCCAAGGTGATGGTTTCAAAACTTTAGAAGAAGGTCAAGCAGTGACTTTTGATGTTGAAGATTCAGACCGTGGCCCTCAAGCAGTTAACGTAGAAAAAAACTAATAAAAAATAATCCAAAAACACCTAACATGCGTTAGGTGTTTTTTTGTTAGAAAAAATAGAGAAGAAAAATGGACAAACATTTTTCTTCTCTATTAAATGAGAGCTTTATTGATCACTAACTGTGGCAGTCATAATCATTGGCAGAATCATTGGATGACGTTCTGTTTGTTCAAACAAGAAAGGCTGTAAAGCGGTCGTCATGGCTTCGCCTAATTTTGCTTCGGTACAGTTTTTATCTTTCATTGCTTCACGTAGAGCATTGAATAAAAGACGTTGGCCTTCATGAATCATATCACCAGACTCACGCATGTAGACAAAACCACGGGAAAGAATGTCTGGACCAGCCATAATTTCTTTATTTTTAATATCAACCGTTGCTACCGCTAAAACTAAACCTTCTTCAGATAAGATACGACGATCCCGTAAAACAACATTCCCGATATCACCGACACCATTTCCATCAACGTACACGTCGTTAGCGTTGAAGTGACCAGCAGGACGTGCGCTATCAGCCGTTAAAGCTAAGACATCGCCGTTGCCCATGATAAAGCAATTTTCTTCAGGAACCCCTGTATCTTGAGCGAGCGAAGCATGGATTTTTAACATTCTAAATTCACCATGAACAGGCATGAAATATTTAGGCTTCATCAAGCGAAGCATTAATTTTTGCTCTTCTTGTCCACCGTGACCAGAAGTATGGATATTATTGATTTTTCCGTGGATAACTTCTGCACCGGCTTCAGATAATAAGTTGATTAAACGGTTAACGCTTGTCGTATTCCCAGGAATTGGTGAACTTGAGAAAACAACCGTATCGCCTGGTTGAATACTAATTTGGCGATGTGTACCGTTAGCAATCCGACTAAGCGCGGCCATAGGTTCTCCTTGAGAGCCAGTACATAAAATCATTGTTTCATTTGCTGGCAATTGATTCAGTTCCGCCGCATCGACAAACGTTCCTTTTGGCACTTTGATGTAGCCTAAGCGTTCGCCATTGACAATGGCATTTTCCATGCTACGACCAAAAACAGCAATTTTGCGACCTGTTTTCACGGCTGCATCAGCAGCTTGTTGTAAACGGAAAATGTTTGAAGCAAAACTGGCAAAGATAATCCGACCATCAATTTTTTCAAAGATTTTTAAAATAGAGGTCCCAATTGTTTTTTCGGATTTTGTAAAGGTGGGTATTTCAGCATTGGTACTGTCTGAAAGAAGACAAAGGACGCCTTCTTCACCTAATTTCGCCATTCTGTGTAAGTTGGCTGGCTCACCAACGGGTGTAAAGTCAAACTTAAAGTCACCTGTTGCGACAATGTTACCAGAAGGCGTTTTAACCACAACGCCCAAGGCATCAGGAATACTGTGAGTCGTCCGGAAAAAGCTAATCGCTGTTTTTCTAAAACGAATCACCGTATCTTCATTAATTTCGTGTAATTCCGCTTCTCGCAATAAACCATGTTCATCTAGTTTGTTGGTAATTAAAGCCAAGGCTAGTGGTCCCGCATAGATTGGGATATTCGCTTGACGTAAAAGATAAGGAACGCCACCAATATGGTCTTCATGACCGTGGGTAATAACGAGTGCTTTGACTTTATGCAAATTTTGAACGATGTAGCTATAATCTGGAATCACGTAGTCAATCCCAAGTAAATCATCTTCTGGGAATTTGATCCCAGCATCAATAATGATAATTTCATCTTGGAATTGTACCCCATATGTGTTTTTTCCAATTTCGCCTAAACCACCGATTGCAAAAACGCCAGTTTCGTTATTTTTTATGTTTACTTTCATGTTAAAACTCCGTTAGAGTGAAGTCCGCATGTTCTTGCTCGTAAGCAAGATGTTTTTCGTCTAATAATTGAACGTATTCAATATTGTATGGGGTATTTTCTTCAACTAATTGGCGCACGATTACATCGCTATCGGCTTCCATGTAAAGAGATTTTGTGTCTTCTCTTTTTGGGTTTCTGATTTTTGTTTCTTGATAGTATACTTTGTAAATCATCGATTCATTTCTCCTTCAGCTACTAATAGTAGCAATTTATAGTTTTTTTCATTTTAAGACAGAAAATTAAACACAACAAAACGAGGTGCTGATCACCTAAAAAAGAATGCTCATCAAAAACATCTGTTAATGATGAAATGAAGCCTCGACTTTGCTTCATTCTGGGTATTTGATTTTATGTGTTCTTTTTTCAACCGTCCCGTGTGTTGTGAATAACAACAATTAAGCTTATTTTATCATAGAATGATAAGGAAGTATAGAAACACTCACTGGACTTTTAAAAAAAACAAACTTCTTGTTTCGCCTTATTCTTGATCAAGTTCGAGTGCCTTTTTTTTAGGACGCCAATACCAACTTAAGCCAATCACGTGAGCTAAATAAACAATCGCTAAAGTCGTGGTCATCAACGTATTTCGGACAATTAAACACGGAATGGCAAATAAAAGAAACATGGAAATAAATAGTTTCCATTTGCCTTTACGAGTAATTTTTTTCTCAAAGAAGGCTTCTTGGATATATTTTTGATAATAAGAAGAAGCTAAAAATTTGTTATAAAGTTTATCTGAACTACGCATCCAAAAAAAGGCCGTTAATAAATAAAAACCAGTGGTGGGTAAAAGCGGCAAAAAGATTCCTAACGTGCCTAAAGCAAACGTACAGGAACCGAGAAAAATGAAGAATAATTTTTTCATTCAAAGGGTCCTTTCAGTTTTTCCCAATTATGGCACAATCAAAAGGAAGTAGCAATTTTAATCGTATAAGTAAATCATTAAAATTATCTATTTTTTAGAAAATCTAAAAGAGAAAGGATAGAAAGAGAAAGGCTGTTTTTTCTAGTCAGACAGCTTGTATTACCGATTTCTTTTTGATACAGTGGGGGTACTAGAAAATTTAAAGTAAGATAAGAAGGAGATGATTAATTGAAGTTAATGTGGCGTTACACAATGCGTTATAAGAAATTACTTTTCGCTGATTTTATTTGTGTGTTTGGTTTTATTTTAATTGAATTAGGCTTGCCGACTATTTTAGCACGAATGATTGACAAAGGAATTATTCCTAAAGATATGGACTATATTTATCAGCAAGGGATTTGGATGGTTGTAATTACGATTATTGGTGTCGCAATGAATATTTTGCTGGGGTACTTTGGTGCCAGAATTACAACAAACATTGTTCGTGATATTCGTGATGATTTATTTGAAAAGATTCAAACTTTCTCACACAGTGAATATGAAAGTATTGGGGTTTCTTCCTTAATTACGCGAACGACCAATGATGCATACCAAATTATGCTCTTCATGGGAAATATTTTACGTCTTGGCTTTATGACGCCAGTGATGTTTATTGCCAGTCTTTACATGGTGATGCGAACGAGTCCGTCGTTAGGAATGTACGTTTTAGGTGCCTTGCCTTTTCTGCTGCTAGCAGTTGTCGGAATTGCTCGTTTGTCAGAACCGTTATCTAAAAAGCAACAAAAGAACTTAGATGGAATCAATGGGATTTTAAGAGAAAATCTTTCTGGATTGCGGGTAATACGTGCATTTGTTAATGAAAAATTTGAAGAATCTCGTTTTAATAAAGTCAATGAAACTTACACTAAAAGTTCAAAAAGTCTGTTTCGTTTAATGGCAGCAGCCCAACCAGGCTTCTTTTTCTTATTTAATATTGTGATGGTCTTAATCATTTGGAGCGGGACTGTTCAAATCAGCCACGGGGATTTAGAAGTTGGGAATTTAATAGCTTTTATTGAATATATTTTCCATGCGCTGTTCTCGTTTATGTTATTTGCCAGTGTCTTTATGATGTATCCTCGGGCTGCGGTTTCGGCTTCACGGATTCAAGAAGCCTTAGACATGGAACCAGCTATTCGTGAAGAAGAAGGCGTAACAGAAACAGCTACTAAAGGCTATCTAGAGTTTAAAAATGTAACCTTTGCCTATCCTGGACATGCGGAAAGCCCAGTCATCCGCAATGTAAGTTTTAAGGCGTCACCTGGTGAAACAGTGGCCTTTATTGGGAGCACAGGTAGTGGGAAATCAACATTAATTCAATTGATTCCACGGTTTTATGATGTATCAGAAGGTGAAATTTTAATCGATGGAGTGAACGTAAAAGAGTACAAACTTAGTGCATTACGCAATAAGATTGGCTATATTCCACAAAAAGCGTTACTTTTTACTGGTACAATTGCTGATAACCTTCGCTACGGTAAGGAAGATGCGACGTTAGAAGAAATGGAACGAGCAATTGACATTGCTCAAGCTACAGAATTTGTTTCACAAAAACCGCAAGGCTATGATGAACCTCTTTCAGAAGGTGGCACGAACTTTTCTGGTGGTCAAAAACAACGTTTAGCTATCGCACGGGCGATTATTCGCAATCCGGAAATTTATATATTTGATGATAGTTTCTCTGCGTTAGATTATCAAACAGATGCAAATTTACGAGCGCGTCTGAAAAAAGAAACAACAGAATCCACTGTTTTAATTGTGGCACAACGTGTTGGAACAATTATGCATGCGGACCGCATTGTTGTTTTAAACGAAGGCGACGTGGTCGGAATTGGCACACATCGTGAATTACTTGAGACTTGTCCAATTTACTATGATATTGCGGCTTCTCAATTGTCAGAGGAGGAATTAGCATGAAACACGCCTTTTCTTCTATGAAACGAATCGGTCGCTATATTAAACCGTACCGAGTGACGTTTTATTTAGTTATTTTATTTACAATATTAACCGTTGCCTTTAATGCAGCGTTGCCTTATTTGACTGGATTACCAACGACAGAAATTAGCCGTAATATTGCGGCTGGCGAATCCATTAATTTTGATTATGTAATCCAATGTTTAATTTGGATTTTAGTTGTGGGAACAGGTTATTGTGTGGCACAATTTTTGTCAGGCTTTTTAATGACGAATGTCGTTCAACAATCCATGCGCGATTTACGTCGAGATATTGAAGAAAAAATCAATCGTTTGCCAGTTTCTTATTTTGATAAGAACCAACAAGGAAATATTTTGTCACGGGTGACGAACGATGTGGATGCTGTCAGCAATGCGATGCAACAAAGTTTTATCAATATTGTTTCGGCAGTCTTAGGTATTGTGATGGCGGTAGTGATGATGTTCTTAATCAATCCGCTGATGGCGATTTTTTCAGTGATTATGATTCCGTTGTCTCTGATTATTTCAAGAACAATTGTTAAAATCTCCCAGAAATATTTCCAAGGAATGCAAAATTCTTTAGGAGACTTAAATGGTTATGTCCAAGAAAATATGACTGGGTTCAGTGTTTTAAAACTATATGGTCGGGAAAAAGAAACCCTTGAAGGCTTTAAACAAGTCAATCATCGTTTAAATGGTTTTGGTTTCAAAGCATCCTTTATCTCAGGATTAATGTTGCCATTGGTTCAAATGACCGCTTATGGGACCTATATCGGGGTAGCTGTCCTTGGTAGTTACTATGTGGTTGCTGGTGTGATCGTAGTGGGGCAGTTACAAGCGTTTATTCAATATATTTGGCAAATTAGCCAACCAATGGGGAATATTACGCAGTTGTCTGCAGCTTTACAAAGCGCTTCAGCTTCGACCATGCGGATTTTTGAAATCCTAGATGAACCAGAAGAAGAACTTAACGAACAAGATGTTCCTTTACCAGAACCTATTTTAGGCTCTGTTGAATTTGAAAATGTCAGCTTTAGTTATGACCCAGAAAAACCGTTAATTCGTAATTTGAACTTTAAAGTTGATGCGGGCCAAATGGTTGCGATTGTGGGACCAACTGGCGCTGGGAAAACAACCTTAATCAACTTACTGATGCGTTTTTATGATGTAACAGAAGGCGCCATTAAAATTGATGGTATTGACACGAAAAAAATGAACCGTAGTGATGTCCGTTCTGTATTTGGAATGGTATTGCAAGATGCTTGGTTGTATAAAGGTACCATTGCAGATAACATTCGTTTTGGGAAGTTGGATGCCACGGATTATGAAGTTGTGGATGCAGCGAAAACGGCCAATGTGGATCACTTCATTCGGACAATGCCAGATGGGTATGAAATGGAAATCAATTCTGAGGGAGATAACGTTTCCCTTGGTCAAAAACAATTGTTGACCATTGCCCGAGCGGTAATTTCTGATCCGAAAATTTTGATTTTAGATGAGGCGACTAGTTCAGTCGATACACGCTTGGAAGCCTTAATTCAAAAAGCAATGGATCGTGTTATGGAAGGACGAACGAGTTTCGTTATTGCCCACCGCCTATCAACTATTCGTGAAGCTGATTTAATTCTTGTTATGAAACAAGGAGAAATCATTGAAAAAGGTACGCATCATGAGTTGCTGGAACAAGGTGGCTTCTATGAAAAACTATACAATAGTCAATTTGCTGAAGAAGGCGACTATGAGGAATAAAAAGAGGTCGGGACAGAAGCGTTTAACTCCGAGAAATAAGAAGGAATTTCCGAAAATTGTTCTGTAATTTTTGGAGAATTCCGGCTTATTTCCGAAGGAGTTGCTTTTGTTCCCGCCGTTTATCAGTTTTTGAGCGTGGAGCAAAAATCCAAAGTGATTTTTGTCCCACGCTCTTTTCTTGTCTTTTTTACTATGAAAGTGAGGGATTCTTGTCTATACTTAATGAAAAGAGGTGACAGAGTTTGAAAAAAGAGTATTTTATTGCTGCTAGTGCAGATGTCTATGGAAACGTACAACTAGCGAAGGATAGTAATATTTGGTTTCAGTCGGTCTTAAGAGGTGACAGTAACACAATTACCATTGGTGAAGGTAGTAATATTCAAGATGGCACGATTATTCATGTTGATGAAGATGCCCCGACAATTGTAGGCAAGTATGTAACGGTGGGCCATCAATGCATGTTACACGGTTGTAAAATCGGTGATGGTGCTTTGATTGGCATGGGTTCAACGATTCTAAATAATGCTATTATTGGAGAAAACAGCCTGATTGGTGCGGGTTCTTTAGTGACAGAAGGCAAAATTATCCCGCCAAATGTTTTAGCATTTGGTCGACCCGCGAAGGTTATCCGTCCGTTAACGGCAGCAGAAATAGCCAGTAATCATACGAACGCCTTACATTACGTTCAACGAGCAGAAGAATTTCGCCAACAAAAATACCCGAAACTAACATAGAATTAGGAGGAAAATGATGAAGAAAATTAAAGTAATGACGGTTTTTGGAACACGGCCAGAAGCAATCAAAATGGCGCCCTTAATCAAAGTTTTAGAAGAGCAAAGTCAAGGATTTGACTCTGTAGTAGTCGTAACAGCGCAACATCGCCAAATGTTGGATCAAGTGTTAGAAGATTTTCAAATTACACCGAATCATGATTTAAATATCATGAAAGATGGGCAAACCTTAACAGATATTACAAGTCGTGTTTTGAATTTATTAACTGAGGTTCTTGTGACAGAACAGCCGGATATTGTCTTGGTTCATGGCGATACAACCACGTCATTTGCGGCTGCATTGGCTGCTTTTTATCAACAGATTCCAGTGGGACATGTGGAAGCAGGATTGCGGACCTGGCAAAAATATTCTCCGTTTCCAGAAGAAATGAATCGTCAACTGGTAGACGTGTTAACTGATATTTATTTTGCCCCAACCACTCAAAGTAAGGACAATTTAATCAAAGAAAATCATCCAGAAGAACATATTTATGTGACTGGCAATACAGCGATTGACGCGATGGCGTACACCGTTGATGCCCACTATCAAAATGATTTATTGGAAAAAATCCCTACAGACCAACGCATCGTGCTAATTACAATGCATCGTCGTGAAAATTTAGGCCTGCCAATGGCAAATGTGTTTAAAGCTGTTCGTCGACTTGTAATGGAACATCCAGAAATTGAAGTCATTTTCCCTATGCACAAAAATCCCAAAGTCCGTGAAATAGTAGCGGAACACTTAGGTGAATTAGCTCGTGTGCATTTAATTGAACCATTGGATGTCAAAGATTTTCAAAATTTTGCAGCGAAAAGTTCTTTAATTTTAACTGATTCTGGCGGTGTGCAAGAAGAAGCTCCTTCCTTAGGTGTGCCAGTTTTAGTTTTACGAGATACAACGGAACGTCCAGAAGGCGTAGCGGCAGGAACATTGAAATTGGTTGGTACAGACGAACAAGTAGTCTATCAAGAGGCGAAAACATTATTGACTGATTCTGATGCTTACCACGCGATGGCGCATGCACAAAATCCGTATGGGGATGGTCAAGCTAGCCGCCGAATCGTTGAAGCCATTGCCTATGAAATGCAGCAATCAGATAAAAAACCAGATACGTTTACAGCAAAATAAATAAAAAGGCAGAGAAGCGCTGAAAAGGTGCTTCTTTTGCGTATCTTAATTTTGAAGAATCAATTAGACAAAAAAATGCTAGAAAGTAGTGAAGTGAAGATGTATCAAACGATTTTATTTGATTTAGATGGCACAATTACGGATTCTGGTAGCGGCATTATGCGTTCTATTTTATACGCAACAGAACAATTAGGCTGGCCAGCTCCTAGCGAGGAGACGTTACGTTCTTTCATAGGGCCGCCTCTATATGAGTCGTTTTTGCACATGGCGCCTTCAGCTGAAGCAGCGCAACAAGCCGTGAGTCATTATCGAGCGTATTATCAGAGAAAAGGTATGTTTGAAAATCATGTGTATCCAGGGATCCCAGAGGTACTAACAAGGTTAAAGGAAGCGGGAGCAAAGTTATACATTGCGACTTCCAAGCCAGAAGAATTTGCAAAAAAGATTATTACTCATTTTGATTTAGATCGTTATTTTACAGGCATCTATGGAGCGAGTATGGACGGTCATCGTTCTAAAAAAGCAGATGTGATTCAGTATGCATTAACGGAAGCTCAATTAGACCCAACCAAAGAAGCGATTATCATGGTTGGTGATCGTAATCATGACATTCTTGGTGCTCAACAAAATGGCTTAGATAGTATAGGTGTCTTGTATGGATTTGGTGAAGAAATAGAATTACAAGAGGCGGGAGCGACATTCCTAGTACAATCACCTAAAGGCTTAGGTGCTATTTTGCTACAAAATTCTTAATAGAAAATGGATTTTCGATAAATTTAGGAGGATTTTAAGATTTATTATCGTTTCAATAGAAAAGCGCCATCATAGGCTTTAAACGTTGTCAATGATGAATTTTTTATCGGGGAATGACGGTCTTTTTATTAAAAACATTTAATTTTAAAGAGGTTTCATGTATAATAGTTTCAGTCATAAACGATAGAATAGTAAGGAGGGTTAGTTTTGGCTAATGATAACCAAAATAACCAAGATCCCAAATCTTCGCTTAGAGATCAAGTAACTGGGTCTTTAAAAGGTAGAAATGATGGCGATCAACCTGATTCCTCTGAAAAAAATGATAGGTCTCCCCAACCTTCATCTGATGAATCACAAGAAACAGCGAGCCGCACAACACAAACACGTGCAGGTTCTAGAGCTGCTCGAAGACGTGGGAAAGACAAGACAACACAGACAGTCGAAGAGCCAACCCCGATTGAAACAGACGAAAAGCCAACAAATACAAAAAAACAAACACGTAAAAAAGAAGATCGTTTAGTCGGTCGTATCGTGTTAATTGTAGTTTCTGTATTGGTTTTAATGATGGCAATCTTTGGGTTTACTTTTTATAAATATGTAGACGCTGGGCTACAACCACTAGACAAGAACAATAAGAAGCTTGTTCAAGTGCATATCCCAGAAGGATCTTCTAATAAGCAAATTGCTGCGGTTTTAGAAGAAAGCAACGTCATTAAAAGCGGAATGGTTTTTAACTACTACGTAAAATTTAAAAACTTAACAGATTTTCAAGCGGGCTATTATCAAATGTCTCCAAGCATGACACTCGATGAAATTGGTGAAATGCTAAAAGAAGGGGGCACGCCAGAACCAACTAAAATCGCAGATGGCAAAGTAACGATTCCTGAAGGCTACGATATAGATAAAATTGGCGAAGCTATTGAAAAAAATACGGATTTCAAGAAAGCAGATTTCATTGCATTAATGAAAAATGAAGACTTCTTCAATCAAATGAAGGCTAAGTATCCTGATTTACTTGAAAGTGCTGCAACCGCAGAAGGTGTTCGTTATCGCTTAGAAGGCTATTTATTCCCGGCGACTTATGATTACTACAAAAAAGCAACACTTCCTGAATTTGTCGAACAGATGGTTGCTAAAATGAACACAGTAATGGAACAATATACGCCGACAATTCATGCAAAGAATTTAACCAATCAGCAAGTCTTAACGTTAGCTTCATTGGTTGAAAAAGAAGGAGTCAAAGAAGCAGACCGCAAACAAATTGCGCAAGTATTCTTTAACCGCTTGGCTGCCGATATGCCGATCCAATCAGATATTTCTATTTTGTATGCTCTAGGAGAACACAAAGAAACTGTAACGTATGCTGACTTGGAAGTGGACTCGTCTTATAACTTGTATAAAAATACTGGTTATGGACCAGGACCATTAGATAGCCCAAGTGAGGAGTCAATTAAAGCAGTCTTGAATCCGACACCAAGTGACTATTTATACTTTGTAGCAGATATTTCTACAGGAAAAGTATACTTCTCAAAAACATATGAAGAACATCAAGTATTAGTAGATCAGTATGTCAATAATTCAAGTAGTGAATAAAATGAAAACATAAAAGAGCTTGGTGAATCAATTTTGTATGATTCACCAAGCTTTTAGATACTCAAAAAGTAATCTGTTTAACAGAGGGAAAGAGTAGCAACTAGAAATTTATATAAATAAAATTTAGCAAAATCACAAAAATTCAATAATTATATTTACAATTTAGAAAAAGCGTGGTACTCTTTTGTGGATTGAAAGCGGAATTTTTTTCAATAACCAACCAAGAACTATGTATCGTTAAGCGAAAAAGGAGAATTAACATGGTAGAAAAAGTATATCCAATGACTCTTGAAGGAAAAGAAAAATTAGAACAAGAGCTAGAAGAATTAAAAACAATTAAACGTAAAGAAATCGTAGAGCGTATTAAAATCGCTCGTAGCTTTGGGGATCTTTCAGAGAACTCAGAGTATGAATCAGCTAAAGATGAACAAGCTTTCGTTGAAGGACGTATTACAACGTTAGAAAATATGATTCGTTTTGCAGAAATCATCGATAATGATGGCGTGGACCAAGACGAAGTTTCCATCGGTAAAACAGTTACTTTCCAAGAATTGCCTGATGGAGAAGAAGAGGAATACACAATCGTAGGAAGTGCCGAAGCCGATCCATTTTCTGGTAAAATTTCTAACGATTCACCGATTGCACAAGCCTTAATTGGTAAACAATTAGGCGACCAAGTGATTATTGCAACACCTGGTGGCGACATGACAGTTAAAATTACAAAAGTTGAAGCAAACTAAATAATTGAGTAGGGCAGGCAGCTTCCAAGGCCTGTCCTTTCGCAATCTAAGATATTTAGGGCTAAAGTCCTATGGTAACCTGAGGCGCAAACCACTATGATTAAATAAAATAAACGAGTAAAATAAATGACATAGGGAGGAGGCAAATCTATGAATAACCCTTGGCGCTTTTTTATCGTCGCAGAAGCATTACTTTTTATTCTGGCGTTATGGCAAATTGTACATAATCCTGGATTAGCTGTTTTATTAACAATTGGCGTTTTACTTGTGGCCTACGTTTCCAGGAAAGCATCTAAAACACATTTTAACAACTTTCAATTCGTCCTCGGCGTTGTTTTTATTGTCATTGGTGCAATGAACAGCACGGCTGTTTGGTTTATGTTGATTTTTGGCGTACTCTTTATCGGCTTAAAAGGCTTTGAGATTTCAGGCGTGGATATAGCTGAGCGAGCACCTTGGCGAAAAAAACAAATGATTATGGTGGAGACGGCGGCAAAAGAACCTAAAAATGGCAAACGATTTAAACGCCGCTGGTTTGCCAACGAACGCATTGGTAACAATATCTATGAATGGGACGATATCAATATTGATTTAATCTCTGGGGACACCATTATTGATTTAGGTAATACGCTACTACCGAAAGAAGACAATATTATTATTATTCGTAAAGGTTTTGGCCGCACGCGAATTCTAGTGCCGTTAGGTGTAGCTATTTTGTTAGAACATTCAACTTTTTACGGAACGGTACGTTTTGAAGAAGAAAAATATCAATTGAAAAACGAATCATTAAAAATTTACAGCAATGATTACGATACCAATCTTCGTCGTTTGAAAATTATGACGAACACTTTAGTAGGAGATGTTGAGGTGATCCGTGTATGACCGATCGGATTTCAAGACGCATGATTTCATTATATGCGTCCCTTAGCACCTTTATTGTTATCTTAATTACATTGTTTTCATATTTTCATTCGATTAAACAAAACCGGTGGTTATTAGAGCTTCTTCAGAGAAAAGTCTTTTATCTACCACTAATTGTGCACATTGTTCTCATATCCTTACTAATAGGCTTATTGACCTTTTTACTGATTTCATTGGTTCAAAAAGGGCAATATGGACGGATTGAAGAAAAACTTCGGTTATTGGCCAATGGTAATTATGAAAGTCCAGTCTTAAACAAACCAACGACCAGTGAAAATCAAGATCATTATCTAACCGAAGTCGAACAAGATATTTGGTCGATTAAAAATAAATTATTAGAGATGTCTAAAGAATTGCAATTATTAAACAGTCGGCCGCAATTAATGGATGGGCAAACAAAAGAAGAAATTTTAGAGAACGAGCGGCATCGTTTGGCGCGGGAGTTGCATGATTCAGTCAGTCAACAACTTTTTGCAGCCATGATGATGTTGTCTGCCTTAAATGAACAAGCACAACGAACAGAAACCCCGGAACCATATCGTAAACAACTAGCCATGGTGGCAGAAATCATTAATGCCTCCCAATCGGAAATGCGCGCGTTACTATTGCACTTGCGTCCTATCAGTCTAGAAGGAAAAAGTTTGCGTAAAGGTATTGAACAATTACTGAAAGAACTACAAACAAAAATTAAAATTGAATTGATTTGGGATGTTGAAGATGTTCATTTAAATAGCAGCATTGAGGATCATCTTTTCCGAATTGTGCAGGAGTTACTTTCAAATACCTTAAGACATGCCAAAGCAAAGGAATTAGAGGTATACTTACACCAAGTCGATAAAAACGTGTTATTGCGTATTGTTGATGACGGTGTCGGCTTTGATATGAAGGAACAAAGTAATAAAGCCGGTAGTTATGGCTTAAATAATATCCGAGAACGTGTTGTCGGCATGGGCGGTACAGTTAAAATTATTAGTTTTAAAGGGCAGGGAACCAGCGTTGAAATTAAAGTTCCTGTCATAAAGGAGGAAACTGCAAGTGATCAAAGTAATGTTAGTGGATGACCATGAAATGGTCCGTTTAGGCGTTTCATCATATTTATCTATTCAAGAGGATATAGAAGTCGTAGGCGAAGCAGAAAATGGTAAGATTGGCTATGAAAAAGCATTGGAACTACGTCCAGATGTTATTTTGATGGATTTGGTAATGGAAGAAATGGACGGCATTGATTCAACAAAAGCGATCTTGAAAGATTGGCCAGAAGCCAAGATTATTATTGTGACGAGTTTTATTGATGATGAAAAAGTGTATCCGGCGATTGAAGCTGGTGCAGCGGGCTACCTATTAAAAACATCAACAGCACATGAGATTGCTGATGCAATTCGGGCGACTTATCGCGGAGAGCGTGTGTTGGAACCTGAAGTGACGCATAAGATGATGGAACGGTTAACAAAAAAACAAGAGCCGGTGTTGCATGAAGATTTGACAAATCGAGAACACGAAATTTTAATGTTGATTGCACAAGGTAAAAGTAATCAGGAAATAGCTGATGAACTCTTTATCACTTTGAAAACAGTTAAAACACATGTTTCAAACATTTTAGCAAAACTAGATGTGGATGATCGGACCCAAGCGGCGATTTATGCTTTTCAACATGGTTTAGCCAAATAAATATCAGATAAATCCATAAATAAATTCTAGGAAATCCTTCTAGGAATTTATTTATGGATTTGTTATACTAATTTTAACGAACAGACAGGAGCGGTCAGAAGAAATGAAACAAAATTTTGCAATTATTGGTTTAGGACGTTTTGGCGGCAGCATATGCCAAACTTTGGTGGAAGCTGGTCAAGAAGTTTTGGCCATTGACAGCAGTGAAGACCGTGTCAATGAATATATGAATATTGCAACGCATGCAGTGGTGGCTAACGCTCAAGATGAAATGACGTTGCGTTCTTTAGGGATTCGGAACTTTGATCACGTAGTGGTGGCAATTGGTGAAGATATTCAAGCGAGTATTTTAGTAACATTAATGGTTAAAGAGATGGGGGTTCCCAATGTCTTAGCCAAAGCAGTCAATGAATATCATGCCCGTGTCTTAGATAAAATTGGGGCAGACATGGTCGTTCACCCAGAGCGGGATATGGGTATTCGAATTGCTCACAAACTTGTTTCACGCAATATTTTAGATTATATTGAATTATCTAGCGAATTTTCATTAGCTGAGGTTCGGGTCACCAATCCTAAATTTTACAATAAAACCTTAGCAGAATTAAATTTCCGTCAACGATTTGGTTTAACTGTGGTAGCGATTCGCCGCTCGAAAACAGAAGTAATTGCTTCGCCAGATGCTTCTGAAATTGTTCGAGAAAACGACAATTTATTAGTTATCGGTGATACCGCAGACGTTGATTTATTAGATGAAAAAATGAATGGCTAAGCACTTTATTCTCTAAAAGCACTGCGCTGTGCTACAATAAATGGCGACAGAGATGTGAAGGAGGAACAAAGAATGAAATTAGAAGTGACACCGAAAGCCCAACAATGGTTTAAAGAAGAAACCGGGGTTCAGCCTGAGACAGGCATTCGTTTTTTCGGAAAAATTTATGGAAAAACACCTGTTCATGATGGTTTTTCCATTGCGATGTCTGTAGAAGCGCCAGATGAGCCAATGATTAAAGAGAACCTAGATGGGATTACCTATTTTATTGAAGAAACAGATGATTGGTTCTTTAAAGGGTATGATTTGCTTGTTGATTATGATGAAAAGAATGATGAACCGCGTTATCAATTTGAAGCAAACCAAGAAGATTTAACAAAATAATTTTAGTGCTAAACAAAAGAGGCTGAAGTAGTGCGTAGGACTATTTCTGTTGCTTTCGTTTAACCGCTAGTCAACCTGAGAAAAAATCGTTTTGGATTTTTTCTCAGGTTCTTTCTATTTAATTAAGCTATTCTTAATTGGATATCGTTATTTAATAAGGCTATCATATGGTATAATGATAATTAACTGAAGTGTGGAGGAAATAAAATGCTATCAATTGTTGTCCCTTGTTATAATGAGGAAGCAGCGATTCCGCTGTTTTTTGAAGAAGTAGAAAAAATTAGCCAGCAACTATCTCATTCAGTAGAATATATATTTGTGAATGATGGCTCAAAAGATAATACGTTAGCTGTTTTAAGACAGCTTTATCGCGAACATCCAGAGAAGGTCCGTTATCTTTCTTTTTCACGAAATTTTGGGAAAGAAGCGGGCTTATACGCTGGTTTAAAAGAAGCAACAGGTGACTTAGTGACAGTCATGGACGTTGATTTACAAGACCCGCCTGAGTTATTACCTCAAATGATTGAGATGATTGAAACCAGTACAGATTTAGATTGTGTTGGCACACGACGCATAACAAGAGACGGCGAACCGCCCATTCGTAGCTTTTTTGCACGGATGTTCTATAAACTCATTAATCGAATTGCTGAGACGGAAATGGTGGATGGTGCCCGTGACTTTCGTGTCATGACCCGACAAATGGTCGATGCGATTTTAGAGTTATCTGAGTATAATCGTTTTTCAAAAGGGATTTTTAGTTGGGTCGGCTTTAAAACAGAATATATTGAATTTAAAAATCGAGAACGAATTGCTGGAGAAACCTCTTGGTCTTTCTGGAGTCTATTAAGTTATTCAATTGACGGGATTGTCAATTTTTCAGAAACACCATTGAATATTGCTTCATACGTTGGCGCCTTTTCGTGTGTTGGTTCTGCACTAGCAATGTTAGTGATTATCTTTCGAACATTAGTTAATGGTGATCCAACAAGCGGCTGGCCTTCAATGGTTTGTATTGTACTTTTTGTAGGTGGTTTGCAACTATTATGTTTAGGAATTATTGGCAAATATATCGGCAAAATTTTCTTAGAAACGAAAAAACGACCAATTTATATTGTAAAGGAATCAGAAAAAGATTCTAAAAAATAACCAAAAAAGCAGAGAAAAATTCTCTGTTTTTTTGTTGCGCATTAAAAAAAGTGTGAATAGACTTTTCAGAAAAACAACATTTTTTACATAAAAAATACATTAACTTTACCTATTTTTATCTTAATGAAACAGCTTTGCTCTCGCGGTTGCAAGAAATAAATGTTAAAATCAAAAGGTATGCTATTAAATGTTTTTTTGGAGGTTGGGTCATGATAGAAGTTATCGACTTGAAAAAAGTATTCGATAATGGGTTTGAAGCGTTAAAATCGGTCAATTTTACGATTGAGCAAGGGGACTTGGTTTGTTTGTTAGGACCAAGTGGGTGTGGGAAATCCACAATTTTAAACTTAATTGCAGGTTTATTACATCCAAGTGATGGAGATATTCAGTTTCGACAGCAGTCGGTTGTCAAAACAGCACCAAAAGATCGGAACATCGGGTTCGTTTTTCAAAACTATGCCTTATATCCACATATGACTGTTCTAGAAAACGTAATGTTTCCTTTGACGGTAGGAAGTAAGAAAGTTCCCAAGGCAGAGGCACAAGCTATTGCCGAAGAATATATGAAACTAACGAATATTGAAGAGTTAAGCCATAAAAAGCCAGGCACACTTTCTGGTGGTCAACAACAGCGTGTTGCGATTACCCGGGCGTTAGTTCAAAAACCAGATGTTTTATTATTAGATGAGCCTTTAAGTAACTTGGATGCACGTTTGCGTTTGAAAATTCGTGAAGAAATCCGCCGCTTGGTGAAAGAAGTAGGCATTACAACAATCTTTGTAACGCACGACCAAGAGGAAGCGCTATCAATCAGTGATAAAATTATTTTATTAAACGAAGGGGTTATTCAACAAAATGATGAACCTCAAAACCTTTACTTAGAACCAAATAACTTATTTGTTGCTCAGTTCATAGGTAACCCAATTATTAATTTATTGTCTGTTGAAGTGAAAGACGGCAAAATGTACCACGAAAGTTTTGAAATTCCGCTTGAGCGTTTTGAGCAAGCACGCTTTAAAATGCCAATGACTGACGGGAAATATACGTTTGCTTCTCGTCCAGAAGATGTGGTACCAACTGAAACAGGTCTCTTTACCACAACGACAGATTTAGTGGAATTGATTGGTCGAGAACGTATTTTACGATTTACATTAGGAAATGAACAAGTGAAATCAATTGTAAGTGTAGAAGAAGCGATTGAAGAAGGAGACACTTTATCTTTTGATTTTTCATATAAAAAAGTATTTATCTTTAACGAAGCGGGAGACCGGGTTTACTAATGAAAAAATACAATCCAGAAAATCAACCAAAAGCATGGCTCTTCCTTCTGCCATCATTAGGAATCATTTTACTGTTTAGCGTTTATCCGCTGTTTCGTTCTTTGTGGATGAGCTTCCAAAAAGGTTCCTTAATTAACCAACGCTACGCTGGTTTAGAAAATTATCAACGTGTATTGAATGATCCAATCTTCTATAAAGCGTTAAAAAATACAGCGCTCTATGCATTTGCTGTGGTACCGATTGCCTTGATAATTTCCCTAGCAATTGCTTGGATTATCTTTGAAAAAGTTAAACATAAGAGTTTCTTTGAAACGATTTTCTTTATGCCTTATGTAACGAGTACGATTGCCATTGGGATTGTCTTCCGTTACTTCTTTAATGGCGATTATGGAATTGTCAATTACGTCTTAGGCTTTTTCGGCATTCCTTCTGTCAACTGGCTAGATAATGTTCAAATGAGTATGCCGACATTGATTATTTTTGGGGTTTGGACGAGTTTAGCATTTAATATTATTATTTTGTTGGCGGGCTTGAGAAATATTGATGAAGAACATTTTAAAATTGCAAAAATGTTTGGCGCCTCAGACGGCGAAATTTTCCGACGTATTACGTTTCCGCAGCTAGTCCCGACCATTGCCTTTTTATTAACGGTCAATTTAATTGGCGCCTTTAAAGTTTATACACAAGTTTATGCTTTATTCGGTGGTCGTGCGGGGATTGCCAACAGTGCCACAACCGCAGTGTACTATATTTATGACAAATTCCACATTGCAGGGCGTCCCGGAATTGCGATGGCCGCCACAGTGATTTTATTTGTGATTATTTTAGTGGTCACTTTCTTACAAAATAAACTCTTAAAGAAAGTGGGGCAATAAGCCAATGAAAAAAGTTTTAACGATTATCGCATTTGTTTTCTTAGGCATTTTAGCCGTTATTACGTTATTTCCATTTGTCTATATGATTTTAGCTGGTTTAATGAGTTACTCTGAAGCGACCAGCATGCCGCCAACCATGTTTCCGAAACAACCACAATGGCAAAACTACACAGAGGTCTTTCAAAAAGCACCCTTTCTTCGGTATTTCTTGAACACAGTCTTTGTTTCAGGCGTTACAACGATTGCTACGGTAGTCACCGCCGTGTTAGCTTCATTCGCATTAACGAGTTTGAAGTTCCGTTTTAAAAATGTGGTCATTGCTTTGATGATTTCGTTGTTAATGGTTCCGTATGAATCTATTATTTTTACCAATTATCAAACGATTGCGCAATTAGGTTTGTTAAATACTTACAGCGCCTTAATTATTCCATTTTTAACTAGTATTTTTTATATTTACTATTTAAACGGGTATTTAAAAGGTATTCCTGATACTTTTTACAAGGCTGCCAAGATTGATGGCGCTAGTGATTTAGAATATATTTGGCGTATTTTAGTACCAATGTCAAAACCAGCGTTGGTAACAGTAGGGATTTTAACATTCATTTCTAGTTGGAATTCTTTCTTGTGGCCATTGTTGGTGACGAACGAGAAAAAATACCGTCTATTGAATAATGGACTATCGGCCTTTGCGACAGAGAGCGGTAGTGACGTACATTTGCAAATGGCTGCTGCAACATTAACCGTTATTCCAATTTTAATTATTTACTTGATTTTCAGAAAAGAAATTATCAGAGGAGTTGCAAAAAATGGAATCAAAGGCTAAAACAACTGTGACTTTTCACAGTGGCATTTTAACAATTGGAGGAACCGTGATTGAAGTGGCGTATAAAGATGCCCACATCTTCTTTGATTTTGGTACAGAATTTCGACCAGAATTAGATTTGCCCGATGATCACATTGAAACCTTAATTAATAATCGTTTAGTGCCAGAATTAAAAGACTTATATGATCCACGTTTAGGTTATGAATATCATGGTGCAGAAGACAAAGAGTATCAACACACCGCTGTTTTCTTATCTCATGCCCATTTAGATCATTCGCGCATGATTAATTATTTAGACCCAGCTGTTCCGTTGTACACATTAAAAGAAACGAAGATGATTCTAAATAGTTTAAATCGCAAAGGTGATTTTTTGATTCCATCACCGTTTGAAGAAAAGAATTTTACCCGAGAAATGATTGGTCTTAATAAAAACGATGTGATTAAAGTTGGCGAAATTTCAGTGGAAATCGTGCCTGTTGATCATGATGCGTACGGTGCTTCGGCATTACTGATTCGCACGCCTGACCATTTCATCACATACACAGGTGATTTGCGCTTACATGGCCATAATCGTGAAGAGACTTTAGCTTTTTGTGAAAAAGCTAAACATACTGAATTATTAATGATGGAAGGCGTAAGCATTAGCTTCCCAGAACGTGAACCAGATCCAGCCCAAATAGCGGTTGTCAGTGAAGAAGATCTTGTTCAGCACTTGGTTCGTTTAGAACTAGAAAACCCGAATCGACAAATTACCTTTAATGGTTATCCAGCAAACGTGGAACGTTTTGCTAAGATTATTGAAAAGTCACCACGTACAGTCGTTTTAGAAGCAAATATGGCTGCGTTGTTACTTGAAGTATTTGGAATAGAAGTTCGTTATTATTATGCTGAATCTGGTAAAATACCAGAATTGAATCCAGCGTTAGAAATCCCGTATGACACGTTACTAAAGGACAAAACAGACTATTTGTGGCAAGTTGTGAACCAGTTTGACAACCTCCAAGAAGGTAGTTTATACATTCACAGTGATGCGCAACCGTTAGGGGACTTTGATCCACAGTATCGCGTGTTTTTAGATTTGTTGGCTAAAAAAGACATTACTTTTGTCCGTTTAGCTTGTTCAGGACATGCAATTCCAGAAGATCTGGATAAAATTATTGCATTGATTGAACCTCAAGTATTGGTTCCAATCCATACGTTAAAACCAGAAAAACTGGAAAACCCGTATGGTGAAAGAATATTGCCAGAACGTGGCGAGCAAATTGTTTTATAAATTTTTTTAAGGGAGAGAAAAAAATGAAGTTCAAAACTCTAGCAACAACAGTGTTAGCAACCGCAGCTATTTTCGCATTGGGGGCTTGTGGTAACGGTAATGGGGCCAAAGAATCAAACGATATTGTGAAAGAAGTGAAGGAAGATACGACAATCACTTTCTGGCATGCAATGAATGGGGTTCAAGAAGAAGCGTTAACAAAATTAACGAAAGACTTCATGAAAGAAAATCCAAAAATTAAAGTGGAATTACAAAATCAATCTGCTTACCCTGATTTACAAGCCAAAATCAATTCGACTTTAACTTCACCAAAAGATTTACCAACAATTACGCAAGCGTACCCAGGCTGGTTATGGAATGCTGCACAAGATGAAATGTTAGTGGACTTAAAACCATATATGGATGATGACACAATCGGCTGGAAAGATGCAGAACCAATTCGTGAAGTATTGTTAGACGGCGCCAAAATCGACGGCAAACAATACGGCATTCCATTTAATAAATCGACAGAAATGTTATTCTATAATGCTGATTTGTTGAAAGAATATGGTGTTGAAGTACCGAAAACATTAGAGGAATTAAAAGAAGCTTCTAAAACAATTTACGAAAAATCCAACAAAGAAGTCGTTGGTGCTGGTTTTGACTCGTTAAATAACTATTACGCAATTGGAATGAAAAACAAAGGCGTTGATTTTAATAAAGATTTAGATTTAACAAGCAAAGATTCACAAGAAGTCGTGGACTATTACCGTGATGGTATCGAAGCAGGTTACTTCCGCACAGCTGGTTCAGATAAATATTTATCTGGCCCATTTGCAAACAAAAAGGTAGCAATGTTTGTCGGTAGTATTGCTGGTGCTGGTTTTGTTCAAAAAGATGCTGAAGCTGGTGGCTATGAATACGGTGTTGCACCACGTCCTGAAAAAATCAACTTACAACAAGGAACAGATATTTATATGTTCGATAGTGCTACGCCAGAACAACGGACAGCGGCATTTGAATTCATGAAATTCTTAGCTACTCCTGATTCACAATTGTACTGGGCACAACAAACAGGTTATATGCCAATTTTAGAATCTGTTTTACACAGTGATGAGTACAAAAACTCTAAGACAACCAAAGTACCTGCACAACTTGAAAACGCAGTAAAAGATTTATTCGCTATCCCAGTAGAAGAAAATGCTGATTCAGCCTATAATGAAATGCGGACAATTATGGAAAGTATTTTTGCTTCATCAAATAAAGACACGAAAAAATTATTGAAAGATGCAACATCACAATTTGAACAAGCATGGAACCAATAATCAATAAATAAACAGACGTGGGAGGTTGGGATCTGAGTCGTTATGGCTCGTGTTCTAACCTTCCTGTTCTTTTGGGCGGAAGAAGGAGAGAAACAAAATGCAAATAAAAATTTTAGCAACAAGTGATATGCATGGGTACATTATGCCAACAAGTTATAGTGAAAAAAAGATGGATTTACCTTTTGGAACCGCAAAAGCAGCAACCATGCTGAAAAAGTTACGGGCGTCTGCCAAAGGACCAGTTTTTCAAATTGAAAATGGGGATTTTATTCAAGGTTCGCCGCTTAGTTACTACGTAAGAAAAGCAGAAACACATTCAGTGGAAGCCATCACTAAAATCATTAATCAAATGAATTATGATGTTAGCATTTTAGGTAACCACGAATTTAATTACGGATTAGATTATTTAAAGGAAACAATTGCCAGTTATCAACAGCCAGTTTTAGCTGCCAATATTCTTGGTAAAGATGGACAACCTTATTTCGGTCAGCCGTATGTCATCATAGAAAAACAAGGGGTTAAAGTAGCCATCCTTGGCGTGACGACTCAATATATTCCTCATTGGGAACAGCCGGCAACAGTCAAAGATTTAACGTTTAAAAGTGTCGTTGAAACAGCGGCGGAATACGTGCCAAAACTGCGGGAAGAAGCGGACCTAGTTGTTGTCGCTTACCATGGCGGTTTTGAAAAAGATTTAGAAACAGGGGAACCCACGGAATTACTAACAGGAGAAAATGAAGGCTACGATTTATTGGAAAAAGTTCCTGGGATTGATGCCTTAGTCACTGGTCACCAACATCGAGAAATTGCTACAAAACTGAATGGAATACCTGTGATTCAACCAGGTTTTCGAGGAGCTTTCGTTGGAGAAATTACTTTAGAAATTGAACCTATGGCTAAAGGCTATCGCGTTATTGGAAGTGACGCAGCTATTCATCCTGTTGGAAACGAACAACCAGATACAGAAGTTTTAGCTTTGACAACAGCGTTACATGACGAGGTAGAAGAGTGGCTTGACCAACCAGTGGGAAATGTGGAAGGGGATATGACGATTCAAAATCCGAATGCCGTACGCCTCAAAGAACATCCATATATAGAATTTATTAATAACGTCCAAATGGCTTCAAGCGGAACGGATATTTCAGGGACTGCACTTTTTAACAATGAAGGCAAAGGGTTTAATAACCAAATTACGATGCGCGATATCATTACTAACTATATTTATCCAAATACCTTGGCTGTATTGCGTGTCACTGGACAAGACCTCCGTGAAGCGTTAGAACAAAGCGCTACTTATTTTGTGTTAGAAAAAGGCCAACCAATTTTTAACCCGAAATATGTTGATCCAAAACCACAATACTATAATTATGATATGTATGAAGGCATTGAGTATACGCTTGATTTAAGACAACCGTTTGGTGAAAGAGTGACGAAACTTAATTATCATGGTAATGCAGTGCAAGCAGAAGATGTTTTGGAAATCGTGACAAATCAATACCGTGCAGTCGGTGGCGGAAACTATCAAATGTTCCAACCTGAAAAAATTATTCGAGAAATCCAAATTGATATGACGGAACTGATTGCAGAATATTTAAAAAAACATCCAATCATTCAAGCGTCGACAAATGATAACTTCAAGGTTATCTGGTAAAAAATAGCAAAAAAAGCCTTCAACCATGCAATTACTTGAAAGATGGTTGAAGGCCTTTTTTGAGTTAATAGCCTTTTTTTAAGGAAACTTGGTTTTTGACGAGGGTCTGATCCGTCACAAATTGATTTAAGTTTGGAATAAAAATCGCCAGTAATTTTGATTTGAACTTCGGTGTCATGCCAGAAATATGAGGTGTTAATAAAACATTCTTCATCTCCCATAAAGGGCTATCTTCGGGAAGAGGTTCTTCTTCAAAGACATCTAAGGCAGCAAAAGCAATGGTTTTATTGTTTAAGGCAGTTATCAAATCGTTCGTTGCTACTGAGGCGCCGCGACCAACATTTACGAAAATTGTTTCAGGAGCCATTTTTTCAAAAAGTGCCTGATTGTATAAATGTTTTGTTGTTTCAGTCAAAGGAAGAATGTTCACAACAATGGACATTTCATGGATAATTTTACTCATATTCTTCTGTGAATAGCATTCAATGAAGCCTTCCGTCACATGTCCAGAGGTATTCACGCCATAAACTTGAAGATTTAAACCTTTAGCAAATTTAGCTAATTGTTGTCCGATTTGCCCGGTGCCTACGATTAACATTTTTTGCCCAGAAAGTTGTTGATAGGAAGGGGCTGTTTGATTCCATGTGTGTTGCATTTGTTGTTGGATACTTTCTTGCAGTCCGCGGGTATGTGCTAATAAAACGCCTAAAACATGTTCTGAGATAGAAACACTATGGATTCCGCTACCATTAGACAACAGAATGCCCTTTTCTCTTAATTTATCAAAATCCATATAATCAGCACCAGCAGAAATGAGCTGAATCCATTTTAGGTGACTAGTATCAGAGGCTAATAAACGCGGACCAATTTCTTTATGCCAGCCTAACATAATTTCGATGGCCTCTTCTTCAGCAGAGGATAAATAATCGGTAGATGTTTTAACTAGATAATTGGGTGCCACAGCTTTCACTTGTTCCAGTTGTTCTTCGTTGAATACTTCATTTAAATAAATAATTGGTTGGTTCATCTTTCTTCCTCCTAGCACTTTTTATTGTATCAAAAATAAATTTAAAAGAGAAAAAGAAAGGCTTTTCAGTAAAGCAGAAAACCAAGGACAAAAATCCGATTTAGATTTTTGTCCTTGGCTTAAAAACTGCTAAAGTCCAGTGCTAACCTTATTTAGGTACGCCGTTTTCAAATAAACTTGTACTATGAACTGGTTGACGTCGAGCATCGGGCCGTAAGTAATGTAAAGCATTATTTACGGCAGTAGGTGCCTCACCAAATCCTGTAGCGATTAATTTCACTTTTCCCTCATAGGAACAGATATCCCCTACAGCGTATACACCAGGAATGTTAGTTGACATATCGGAATGAACATTAATAGCATTTCTAGAAACGTCTAATCCCCATTCTTTGAGGTGTGTTAAAGAAGAAGTGAAGCCATAATTGATAATTAAATCATCCAGAGGGAGATCCAATGTTTGGTCACCTTTTGTCTCCGTTAATTGGATGCCTGTGAACGTTTCATTTTCCTTTAAAATATCACTAATGATATAAGGAGTTCTGATAGAAACGCTAGATTTTTCCAGTTGTTCCACGCTATGTTCGTGGCCGCGAAATTGTGGGCGACGATGGATAATAGATACTTCTTCTGCAACGTTTTCTAGCATTAAAGCCCAATCAATTGCGGAATCGCCGCCACCAGCAATCGCAACTTTTTTGCCAGCGAATTTTTTCATGTCAGTCACATAATAATGGATTGACTCACCTTCAAAGGCTTCAACATTTTCGATAGCTAAACGTCGAGGTTGGAAAGCGCCGTTACCAATCGCAAAGATAACCGTTTTAGAATAATGTGTGCCTTTAGTTGTGTCTAAGCGCAAAAGTCCATCTGCTCCCTGTGCAAGGTGTGTGACCTCTTCTTCCAAGCAAACATCGTGCTGAAATGGCTGCATCTGTTTTTCCAAATTGGCAATTAACTCACCGGCTTTAATAGCAGGGAATCCAGGAATATCATAAATATATTTTTCGGGATACAGCATTGTTAGCTGACCACCTAATTGTGGCAGGCTATCAATGATTTTCGTTTTCGCTTTACGAATTCCCGCATAAAAAGCGGCAAATAATCCAACAGGACCGCCGCCGATAATCGTTAAATCATAAATATCTTTTTCATCAGACATTTGAAAATTCCTCCTAATTCATTTAGGGTTGAGACAACTATTGATCGTTTTGCGAACACTTCACAAAATAGCACGGCTTTTCGAAAAAAGCAAGTTTGGCTAACGAATCAAAGCATTCTTTAATCATTGGAAAAAGATCATAGCAATTTTCAGCATTTTTCGATATGATGGAACTATAAAATAATTATCTAGGAGGACATTCTCATGTCACAATTTCCACAATTAGATTTAGAAAATGCTAAAGGCCCAAAAGCTGTCATTAAAACAAACCGAGGCGACATCACTGTTCAATTATTCCCAGAACAAGCGCCTAAAACGGTTAAAAATTTTGTTGAATTAGCGAAAAAGGGCTACTATGATGGCGTTATTTTCCATCGTGTGATTCCTGATTTTATGATTCAAGGCGGTGACCCAACCGGAACAGGAATGGGCGGCGAAAGTATTTATGGAGAAGCATTTGAGGATGAATTTTCTCGGGATGTTTTCAATTTGCGTGGCGCATTGTCAATGGCAAATGCTGGTCCTAACACAAATGGCAGCCAATTCTTTGTTGTTACTAATCAAAATGTTCCAGCTCAAATGATGAGTCAGTTAGAAGATGCTGGTTTTCCAGAAGAAATTATTGAAGCTTACAAACAAGGCGGAACACCTTGGTTAGACTTCCGTCATACTGTTTTTGGTCATGTGGTTGATGGTATGGATGTAGTGGATGAAATTGGTGGAGTCCAACGGGATGCCCAAGACCGTCCAACATTTGACGTCGTGATGGACACAGTTGAAATCATTGGTGAATAAGTTTAACCAATTGAAAAAGAGAGTACCAACGAGGGACAAATTCGTTGGTACTCTTTATTTTTTTCTTAAAACGACTAACTTTTTTTTAAAAGCGTCCAAATCGCTTCTTTTAATGAAGTCTTTATAGGATACTGAGTGAAAGAATAGAAGGAGAGGAAGCAAATTTGTTAGAAAAATACAGATATCCAATGGCCTTGGCTTTGTTTGCAGTAATACTCCCATTTATAGGAACGTTTTTTACGTATGTAGATCAGCAAGGAATCGTTCATGAACCAGGATTTTATACAATCATAATTGGAGAAATTTTACTTCTATTTTCAGGTATCTGGTTCGTCAGAGTTTATTTAGCTAAACGCAAAAGAAAGAATTAAAAACAGCTGTCCTAAAAACTAGGACAGCTGTTTTTAATTAAAGGCTTTTTTGATACGTAAAAGGCCTTCTTCGAGAGTTTCTTTTGAACAAGCTAAGTTTAAACGCATGTGTTGAGAACCTTGGGGACCAAAACTAATTCCTGGATTTAGAACCACTTTCCCCTTATGAATTAAGGTATCGCGAAGTTCCCGATCCGTTAGCGAATAAGAACTAAAGTCTAACCATAAAAGATAGGTTCCTTCAGGCTCCATTACACGAACGCTAGGCATCTCTTCACGGAAAAAGGAAAGGGCAAAATCAATATTTTCTTTTAAATAATCCAGTAACGCCGTTAGCCATTCTTCCCCTGTTTGATAGGCAGCTGCCGTTCCCACGTAGCCAAAAGTATTGATACCGCCTTGATGATTTTTGTCTTGTAAAGATACGAAAGATTGCCGTAGTTTTTCATTAGGAATGAACAGCATTGAATTTTTAATCCCCGCTAAATTAAAGGTTTTCGTTGCCGCGGTTAAGGTAACAGTGAATTCCTTAAATGCTTCATCAGCGACAGTGAAGGAAGTGAAGGTATGCGGTTTGAAAATCAAATCCTGATGAATTTCATCGCTAACCACAGTTACTTGGTGTTTTTGGCATAAACGGCCAATTGCTAGCAATTCTTCTTTTGTCCAAACACGTCCACCAGGATTATGGGGATTACAAAAAAGTAACAGTTTCACCTTTTCTTCGATTATCTGTTGTTCCATTTTAACCAAATCAACTTCATAATGTCCGTTAACTTCTAGTAAAGAATGGCGCACAAGTCTACGCTCATTTTGTTTTACCACATCTGCAAAAGGGGGGTAGACTGGATCGCAAATCATGACAGAATCAGCAGGTGCTGTATACGCTTGAACGGCTGTGGCCAAACTGGGTACCACGCCACTATTAAACAAAATTTCTTCTTTTTCAACAATCAATTGATGGTGTTGCCGTTGCCAATCTTGAATTGCTTGATACAGTTCATTAGGTGCAATCGCATATCCTAGAATGCCCTGTTCAATAACTTGTGACAAAGCATCAAGAATAGGCTGATGCACTTTGAAATCCATATCAGCAACCCATAAAGGTAGTAAATCTTTTTCGTGGTAACTCGTTTCAACGGTGTCCCATTTAACACAATTCGTGTGGCGACGATCAATGGTTTCATTAAAATTAAACATAAGATAACTCCTTTTCTTCTATATAAAGTCTTACTTCCTATAGTATAGTAGATTTTGCTTAAAAGATGAAACAATAGTTTTAACAACTAGGGAAGAAATAATGCACAAACGTTGAAAAAATGCTATTATTTTAAATGAGTAGAAACGGAAAAAGAAATTTATCGTATGAAAAGAGGAAATTTGATGAAGTACAAAATTGGTATGGTACTTTCTGGCACAATTACCGGACTTCAACCATATGGCGCATTTGTTTCTTTAGACGAAGAAACACAAGGACTGATTCATGTTTCGGAAGTACAAGCTGGCTTTACTAAAAATATCCATGGACTCTTAACCGTTGGACAAAAAGTAACCGTTCAAGTTATTGATGTTGATGAATATTCTCAAAAGATTAGCTTATCTTTACGAACCCTTGAAGACAAAGTTCATTCAGTGAACCATCGACGCAAAAAATATTTTACGGATAAGAATAAAAAAATTGGCTTTGCAACCTTAGACAAAGAACTTCCAGAATGGATTGATGAAGCAATGGATAAGTTGCTTGAAAAATAATTCTGTATTTTTTCAGAAAGTGTGTTACAATTTCTTTTGTTAGTGAATCTAAAAATTAATTGAGGTGGATGTCGTGTCTAACAAAAAAGTCGCTGGAACAATCATACTGAACTTAAACGATGGTAGTAAAAAATTTTTGATGCATCCAATAGGTGAAGCGATTGAGTTTGCGATGGCAAAAGTTTCTGATGAGATGACGGGTTTAGCTAGTATGCTACAATGGTTCAAAGAAGAGGTTCAATTGGACGTTACTTCAATTAGCTTAGTAGAATTAACTAACGCGCATATCAATAAAGAAAATGTTCCGCTGTTTGTCTTCGAGATGGATGAACAAGCACTTAAAAATGAAATGGATAAAGACTATACATGGGTAGCACCTGCAGAATTAAAAACGATTTGGTCAAAATATCATATTGAAGGTGTCCCAATGTTTTAAACAAAAAAGAAAGAATCTGTCGATAATCGAACAGATTCTTTCTTTTTTTATGTTGTACGTAAAAAAGTTAATCGAACTATTTCAAATATATGATTCAAATTGTTCGATTTTTAGTAAGGAATTAAACTGTTTTGATAGACAATTAGGATTTAAAAAGTTTAAAAACGAAATAATTGAAAAGAATGAAAACAGATTGAAAACTTCTTTTAATTTTTTTGAAAAAAAGTGTTGACCAAACATCAAAATCTTGATATATTATTACATGTCGCAAGGCGAGTCACACAGCTGAGCGATTCAGAAATCAATAATTAAATAACAATTCTTGATTTCAAATCTCTCGAAAAAAGTTTGAAGAAACAACAAAAAAGTTGTTGACAAATAACAAACGAGATGATAAGATATAGAAGTTGTCACAACAGACAACAACAACCAAGCAAAACAACTTAAAAAAACTTTTTCAAAAAAGTTCTTGACATTCAAACGAAAGTTTGTTATGATATAAAAGTTGCTGCGAGGTAACGTAGACCTTTGAAAACTGAACAAAGAATAGACGAACCAAATGTGTAGGGCGTCTTGATTCAATTCAAGACAACAAACATTTTTAACAAGCAAGCAATATGCTAGCAAACAAATTGAGCTTAACAATCGCAAGATTGTTCTAACTTTTATTATGAGAGTTTGATCCTGGCTCAGGACGAACGCTGGCGGCGTGCCTAATACATGCAAGTCGAACGCTTCTTTCCTCCCGAGTGCTTGCACTCAATTGGAAAGAGGAGTGGCGGACGGGTGAGTAACACGTGGGTAACCTACCCATCAGAGGGGGATAACACTTGGAAACAGGTGCTAATACCGCATAACAGTTTATGCCGCATGGCATAAGAGTGAAAGGCGCTTTCGGGTGTCGCTGATGGATGGACCCGCGGTGCATTAGCTAGTTGGTGAGGTAACGGCTCACCAAGGCCACGATGCATAGCCGACCTGAGAGGGTGATCGGCCACACTGGGACTGAGACACGGCCCAGACTCCTACGGGAGGCAGCAGTAGGGAATCTTCGGCAATGGACGAAAGTCTGACCGAGCAACGCCGCGTGAGTGAAGAAGGTTTTCGGATCGTAAAACTCTGTTGTTAGAGAAGAACAAGGACGTTAGTAACTGAACGTCCCCTGACGGTATCTAACCAGAAAGCCACGGCTAACTACGTGCCAGCAGCCGCGGTAATACGTAGGTGGCAAGCGTTGTCCGGATTTATTGGGCGTAAAGCGAGCGCAGGCGGTTTCTTAAGTCTGATGTGAAAGCCCCCGGCTCAACCGGGGAGGGTCATTGGAAACTGGGAGACTTGAGTGCAGAAGAGGAGAGTGGAATTCCATGTGTAGCGGTGAAATGCGTAGATATATGGAGGAACACCAGTGGCGAAGGCGGCTCTCTGGTCTGTAACTGACGCTGAGGCTCGAAAGCGTGGGGAGCAAACAGGATTAGATACCCTGGTAGTCCACGCCGTAAACGATGAGTGCTAAGTGTTGGAGGGTTTCCGCCCTTCAGTGCTGCAGCAAACGCATTAAGCACTCCGCCTGGGGAGTACGACCGCAAGGTTGAAACTCAAAGGAATTGACGGGGGCCCGCACAAGCGGTGGAGCATGTGGTTTAATTCGAAGCAACGCGAAGAACCTTACCAGGTCTTGACATCCTTTGACCACTCTAGAGATAGAGCTTTCCCTTCGGGGACAAAGTGACAGGTGGTGCATGGTTGTCGTCAGCTCGTGTCGTGAGATGTTGGGTTAAGTCCCGCAACGAGCGCAACCCTTATTGTTAGTTGCCATCATTTAGTTGGGCACTCTAGCGAGACTGCCGGTGACAAACTGGAGGAAGGTGGGGATGACGTCAAATCATCATGCCCCTTATGACCTGGGCTACACACGTGCTACAATGGGAAGTACAACGAGTCGCTAGACCGCGAGGTCATGCAAATCTCTTAAAGCTTCTCTCAGTTCGGATTGCAGGCTGCAACTCGCCTGCATGAAGCCGGAATCGCTAGTAATCGCGGATCAGCACGCCGCGGTGAATACGTTCCCGGGCCTTGTACACACCGCCCGTCACACCACGAGAGTTTGTAACACCCGAAGTCGGTGAGGTAACCT
>NZ_CP172933.1:850000-2277500 GCF_050541555.1 Enterococcus sp. DIV0167 | reverse complement strand
AATTGCCAAAGAATTGGAATTAGATTTAATTCATACACATACTGAATTTGGTGCGGGTATTTTAGGGAAAATGGTTGGGAAAAAAATGAAAATTCCTGTCATCCATACGTATCATACGATGTATGAAGATTACTTACATTATATTGCTAAAGGAAAAGTTGTCCGTCCATCACATGTTAAATTCTTTTCAAGAGTGTTTACAAATCATACGACAGGTGTTGTTTGTCCCAGTGAACGTGTAATTGAAAAATTACGGGATTATGGAGTGACCGCACCAATGAGAATTATTCCAACAGGGATCGAAATTGATAAGTTTTTACGTCCCGATATTACTGAAGAAATGATCGCTGGAATGCGTCAACAATTAGGTATTGAAGAGCAACAGATTATGTTGTTATCGTTAAGTCGAATTTCTTATGAAAAAAATATTCAAGCAATTATTCAAGGATTACCACAAATTATTGAAAAATTACCACAAACTCGTTTAGTAATAGTTGGAAATGGTCCCTATTTAGAGGATTTAAAAGAATTAGCAGAAGAACTAGAAGTCAGTGAATACGTTCAATTTACGGGTGAAGTGCCAAATGAAGAAGTCGCGATTTATTATAAAGCTGCTGACTATTTTGTCAGCGCCTCAACGTCGGAAACACAAGGCTTAACTTATACAGAAGCGATGGCCGCTGGCGTTCAATGTGTTGCAGAAGGGAACGCCTATTTAAATAATTTATTTGATCATGAAAGCTTAGGCAAAACTTTTAAGACAGACAGTGATTTTGCCCCAACATTGATTGACTATATACAAGCAAATATTAAAATGGACCAAACTATTTTAGATGAAAAATTATTTGAAATTTCTTCTACAAACTTTGGCAACAAAATGATTGAATTTTATCAAGATACATTGATTTACTTTGATCAACTTCAAATGGAAAAAGAAAATGCGGACTCAATTAAAAAAATTAAAGTAAAATTTACATCTTTAAGAAAATAAACTGCAAAACTTTCCTCCTTCGTTTATACTGAAGGAGGAAAGTTTTTTATTTTAAGAACGGAGGAAGCTACTATGTCTAAAATCGGCTTTATTGGAACGGGTGTCATGGGGAAATCAATTATTCGTAACATGATGAAAAACAATTTATCTGTCAATGTTTACAATCGAACAAAAAGTAAAACAGATGATTTAGTTGCTGAAGGAGCAGTTTGGTATGATACGCCAAAAGCAATTGCGGAAGCGAGTGATATCATTTTTACAATGGTTGGCTTTCCTTCAGATGTTGAAGGCGTGTATTTTAATGAAACAGGGATTTTTCAAGCAGATCTTACAGGTAAAATAGTAGTAGATTTAACCACAAGTACGCCGACCTTGGCTGAAAAGATTGCCAAAAAAGCAGCAGAAGTGGGTGCTCATGCGTTGGATGCGCCAGTTTCTGGTGGTGACTTAGGTGCTAAAAATGGTACTTTAACAATTATGGTTGGTGGCGATCAAGAAAGTTATGAGACCGTCTTACCAATTTTCAAAACATTTGGCAAAACGTTTATGCTACATGGCTCAGCTGGAAAAGGGCAACACACTAAGATGGCGAATCAGTTAATGATTGCAGGCACAATGACCGGGTTGACTGAAATGCTCGTTTATGCAAATGCGACAGGATTAACTTTAGAAAAAGTTCTGGAAACAGTCGGTGGTGGTAGTGCTGCGAACTGGTCATTAAGTAATTATGGACCGCGTATTTTAAAAGAAGATTATACGCCAGGCTTTTTTGTTAAACATTTTATCAAAGATTTAAAGATTGCGTTAGATGAAGCAAAAAAACTTGACCTTCCATTGCCAGCGACGCAAAAAGCGACAGAATTATATGAAAGCCTTGCAGATAAAGGGTTTGAAAATGATGGCACACAGGCCTTAATTAAGCTTTGGTGGACAGATGGCAAGCAACCAACGAATAAAAATTAAAGAACAACAAAAAAATCAAAAAAAATGACGAAAAATCATGCAAGTTAGGCAATGTTTTGTTACAATGGTACAGAACTAGTTTGCAAAAGGAGGCCCACTGATGAAACATTCACAACTTGTGGCGATTATTAAGAGACTGGAAGCAATGATCGAAGCAGCAGATAATGAAGTACAAGTACGCCGCTTTGAACGTGAAGGCGTAGAGAAATGTATTGTAAGTTTTGATAAATCAACAGAAACATTTGAATTAACAGAATCTGATACGCACCAAAGCTATCAATTCGATAACATCGATATTGTAGCAATGGAAATTTACGACTTAATTCAATAATTAATCGTCCTACATTTTAATAAGGGAGTGGAGTAGAAGCACCAAAGCTTCTGGTTCACTCTCTTCTCGTATTATCCAGTCAAGTTGTAGCAATAGCTTAGTGGGAGTTTAAGAATTATATAACAAAAATCACTGGTACTTCTCAATCAGGGGAGTGCCAGTGATGCTTTTTAGTTGCACTTCTTTCCATTTTCTGTGAAAATAGTTTGGGTATCAAAGTAATTGATCCTTTTTTTAAAAGCCTCGTCCCTTGAAAATGCGCCTTTTTTGAAATATTTGAAGAATATTTCATTAAAAATATAGAAAATTCTCTTGCATTCTTTGCTTATTTACGATATAGTTTGAACATCAAATGTTTTGATAATCAAAGTATATGGATGGTGCACAGAATGGAACCTAATTTAGAAACAGTCAACGATTACTTAGTCAGTGTCTTTAATGACATCTTAACGATTGAAGAATCTGAATTGAAAAAATCACAATTTAATGATTTATCCATTACGGAGATGCACACAATCGAAGCAATTGGTATGTACAAGAAAAAAACGTCTTCAGAAGTAGCCAAGGAACTGTCAATTACCGTCGGAACACTTACTGTAGCGATTAACAACTTAGTTAAAAAAGGCTATGTTGAACGTTTGCGTAGTGAAGATGATCGACGTGTAGTAAAGCTTGGCTTAACTAAAAAAGGAAAATTACTTTTTAGAGTCCATCAGCATTTTCATCGTGAAATGGTTAAAAACATTTTGAAAGGCATGGAGCAAGAAGAAGAACAAGCGCTGTTAAGAGCACTAAAAAATCTTCATGATTTCTTGCAAGAATACAAATAAAAAGTGAGGATCCCCATGAAGAATTATGCACGAATTAATTGTACAAGCCGTTATGTTCCAGAGAATTGTGTCACGAATCACCAACTGAGTGAAATGATGGATACCTCTGATGAATGGATACATTCGCGAACAGGCATTAGTGAACGTCGTATCGTTACGCAAGAAAATACGTCTGATTTATGTCATCAAGTCGCAAAACAGTTATTGGAAAAATCTGGAAAGCAAGCAAGTGAGATTGACTTTATTTTAGTTGCAACAGTGACACCAGATTTCAATATGCCTTCTGTTGCTTGCCAAGTGCAAGGCGCAATTGGCGCCACTGAGGCCTTTGCTTTTGACATCAGTGCAGCGTGTTCTGGTTTTGTCTATGCCTTAAGCATGGCAGAAAAACTAGTCTTAAGTGGTCGTTATCATACAGGTCTAGTAATTGGTGGCGAAACATTTTCCAAAATGTTGGATTGGACCGATCGCTCCACAGCGGTGCTTTTCGGTGATGGGGCTGCCGGCGTCTTGATTGAAGCGGCTGAGACACCGCATTTTCTAAATGAAAAATTACAAGCAGATGGACAACGGTGGGCGGCTTTAACTTCAGGCTACACGATCAACGAAAGTCCTTTTTATCAGGGGCATGAGCAGGCTAGTAAGACGCTACAGATGGAAGGACGTAGTATTTTTGATTTTGCGATTAAAGATGTTTCACAAAATATTTTATCACTCGTGACGGACGAAACCGTGGATTATCTTCTACTACATCAAGCAAATGTGCGCATTATCGATAAAATTGCACGTAAGACGAAGATTTCCCGCGAGAAGTTTTTAACGAATATGGATAAATATGGCAATACCTCAGCTGCTAGCATTCCCATCTTGTTGGATGAAGCAGTTGAAAATGGGACCTTAATTTTAGGTTCCCAACAACGCGTGGTGCTAACAGGATTTGGCGGCGGCTTAACATGGGGCTCACTGCTCCTAACGCTGTAAAAAACTGTTCACATATAAATGAAGAAAATGACTATTTTGGAGGAATATACACATGGTATTTGAAAAAATTCAAGCAATTATCGTAGAAGAATTAGGAAAAGATGCTGAAGAGGTACAATTAACTACAAACATTCAAGAAGAATTAGACGCGGATAGCTTAGATTTATTCCAAATCATTAACGAAATCGAAGATGAATTTGATGTGAAAATCGAAACAGAAGATGGCATCCAAACCGTTCAAGATTTAGTAACATATGTAGAAAAACAACAAGCAAACTAATACATGAAAATAGGGGGCTGGGACATTTAATTGCTAAATGACCCAGTCCCTAAAAAAACAAGTAAATAAGCCGGAAAAATCCTTTTTTACTTGAATGAAGTGTACTTATCTTAGAACTAAAGGACGTATAAAATCAATGAATCAACAGTTATGTGAGTTGCTTGGAATCAATTATCCCATTTTTCAAGGCGGTATGGCTTGGGTAGCCGATGCTTCATTAGCAAGTGCCGTGTCAAACGCTGGTGGATTAGGGATTATTGCTGGCGGCAATGCCCCAAAAGAAGTCGTAAAAAAAGAAATTAAAAAAGTTAAAGAATTAACGGAGCAACCCTTTGGTGTCAATATCATGTTACTTTCACCTTTTGTCGATGAAATTGTCGATTTGGTTTGTGAAGAACAGGTTCCTGTCGTAACGACAGGTGCGGGCAATCCAGCCAAATACATGGCTCGCTTTAAAGAACATAACATTAAAGTAATCCCAGTAGTTCCTTCAGTTGCTTTAGCAAAAAGAATGGAAAAAATTGGTGCCGATGCTGTCATTTTTGAAGGAATGGAAGCTGGTGGACATATTGGCAAGTTAACCACTATGAGTGGCTTACCGCAAATCGTTGACGCTGTGTCAATTCCTGTGATTGCAGCAGGTGGGATTGGTGATGGTCGTGGTATGGTTGCTGCCTTTATGTTAGGTGCTGAAGCAGTCCAGTTAGGCACACGTTTTTTAATTGCAAAAGAATGCAACGTTCATCCAGATTATAAACAGAAAGTTTTAAAGGCACGTGATTTAGATGCAGTAATTACCTGTCAACATTTTGGCCATCCAGTGCGTACTTTAAAAAATAAATTAACCGCTCAATATAATCAATTAGAAAAGCAAGAACTTCAAAAAGAAGTACCTGATTTAGAAATGTTTGAAAAGATTGGTCAAGGCGCTTTGCGCAAAGCTGTCGTTGACGGGGATATGGATTACGGTTCCGTCATGGCGGGACAAATTGCCGGGTTAATAAAAAAAGAAGAAACAGCCCAAGAAATCATTGATTCACTCATGTCTGAATGCAAAGCGATTGTACATAAGATGAATCAGCGTTGGGGCTAAGTGAATAATTTTAACAAAAAATGAGGTGTCGTATGAAAACAGCGATTTTATTTAGTGGACAAGGAGCCCAGTATCAAGGGATGGGTGAAGAATTATATCACCAAGAAGCGATTGTTCGGGAAACTTTCGATGAAGCAAGTCATATCTTAGGTTATGAGATGGCAGAACTTTGTTTTACTGAAAATGAACGTTTAAATGAAACAGAATATACGCAACCTGCTATTTTAACAGTCAGTGTCGCATTTTACCGTCTTTTGCAACAAAAAGGACTAACACCTGATGTCGTAGCGGGTTTAAGCTTAGGGGAATACAGTGCTTTGGTTGCCAGCGGGGCTTTGCGTTTTTCAGAAGCAGTGGCCTTGGTCCAAAAGCGCGGTCAGTACATGACAGACGCAGCACCACAAGGAACTGGCAAAATGGTTGCTGTCATGAATGCTGAGCGTGAAGTAATTGAAAAAGCCTGTCAAGAAGCCAGTACTTTCGGAATTGTGGCTCCAGCAAATTATAATACACCACAACAAATCGTGATTGGTGGTGAGGTTGCTGCTGTTGATCAAGCGATGATACTTCTCAAAGAAGCTGGTGTGAAGCGAATGATTCCGTTAAATGTGAGTGGTCCTTTCCATACGGCACTGTTACAACCAGCATCAAAAAAATTGGCTCAGGATTTAGCAAAATTGAACTTTCAAACGATGCAAATTCCTGTCATTAGTAATACGACTGCCGAAATTATGCCCCAAGAGGCAATTCAAGCGTTATTGGAAAAGCAAGTCATGTCTGCGGTACGTTTTGAAGACAGTATCGAAACGATGAAGGCTATGAACGTAGGAACGATGATTGAAGTTGGTCCAGGGAAAACATTAACTGGTTTTGTTAAAAAAATTGACAAAACAATTGAAATGCACCGTGTGGAAGATGTTGCAACATTAACAGAAACGTTAACAGCACTTACTGGGAGGTAAAAAATGGAATTAACAGGAAAAAACGTATTTATTACTGGAAGCACTCGTGGGATTGGCAAAGCAGTTGCGTTGGCTTTTGCGAAAGAGGGCGCCAATATTGTTTTAAACGGTCGGAGTGAGATTACGCCAGAACAACGACAAGAAATTGAAGCCTTTGGGGTAAAATGTATTGGCCTTTCTGGAGATATTTCCGATTTTGATGCAGCAGGTGAGATGATTCAAGCAACTGTTGACCAATTAGGCTCGATTGATATTCTGGTGAATAACGCTGGGATTACGAATGATAAATTATTATTACGAATGACAAAAGAGGATTTTAATGCCTGTTTAGATATTAACTTGGTAGGAACTTTTAACATGACCCAACAAGCGGTTAAACGTATGATGAAACAACGAAGTGGTCGGATTATTAATATGGCTAGCGTTTCTGGTTTAATGGGAAATGTTGGTCAAGCAAACTACGCTGCGAGTAAAGCCGGTGTCGTAGGTTTTACTAAATCGGTGGCACGAGAAGTTGCGCCGCGCGGTATTACCTGCAATGCGATTGCACCAGGGTTTATCCAAACAGAAATGACGGATGTTTTATCGGAAAAAGTTAAAACACAAATGAATGCGCAAATTCCCTTACAAACGTTTGGGCAAGTCGAAGATGTCGCAGCTACAGCGATATTCTTAGCTAAAAGTCCCTATATTACTGGGCAAGTCGTGAATGTTGATGGCGGCTTAGTCATGCACGGATAAACGAAAGGAGTCAAAAGGATGAATCGAGTAGTTATTACCGGTTACGGTGTCACCTCGCCGATTGGCAATGAACCTGAGACTTTTTTAGAAAGTTTGAAAACAGGGGAAAATGGTATCGGACCGATTAGTAAATTTGATGTTAGTGAAACAGGTGTCACCTTAGCAGCTGAAGTGAAAGACTTTCCAATGGAAAAATATTTTGTTAAAAAAGATGGCAAACGCATGGATAAGTTTTCGTTATTTGGCATTTATGCGGCCTTAGAAGCAATGGCTATGAGTGGCTTGGATACCAGTCAACTAGATGTGGATCGGTTTGGCGTCATGGTGGGTTCCGGGATTGGTGGTTTGGAAACAATTCAAAATCAAGTAATTCGGATGCACGACAAAGGACCTGAACGTGTGGCACCGTTATTTATTCCAATGGCGATTGGAAACATGGTGGCGGGAAATATTGCTTTACGTGTTGGTGCCAAAGGAATTTGTACGTCAACAGTGACGGCTTGTGCTAGTGCAACTCATTCAATTGGGGAAGCGTTCCGCAATATCAAACATGGCTACTCCGATGTCATTATTGCTGGTGGAGCAGAAGCGCCTATTACAGAAATCGGTATTTCAGGATTTGCTTCCTTGACCGCTTTAACAAAGGCGACTGATCCAGAAAAAGCCTCAATTCCCTTTGATAAAGAACGTAGTGGATTTGTGATGGGAGAAGGAGCGGGTGTCTTTATTTTAGAATCATTAGATCATGCTCTAGAACGAGGCGCAACTATTTTAGGTGAAGTGGTTGGCTATGGTGCTAATTGCGATGCCTATCATATGACATCGCCAACACCAGATGGGAGCGGCGCAGCGAAAGCCATGGTACTAGCAATGGAAGAAGCGGGGATTTCTCCAGAAAAAATTGGCTATATTAACGCCCATGGAACAAGCACACAAGCTAATGACAGTGCAGAATCTAAAGCAATTGAATTGGCTTTAGGTGATGCCGCAAAAACGGCGTATGTAAGTAGTACAAAGAGTATGACGGGACATCTCTTAGGCGCCGCTGGTGGAATTGAAGGAATTGCTACCCTAAATGCTTTACAACATCAATTTATTCCGCCAACCATTAATGTGGAAAATCAAGATGAAGCAATTACGGTGAACGTTGTTTTAAACGAAAGCAAAGAGCATAAATTTGATTATGCTTTAAGTAACTCGCTAGGCTTTGGTGGCCACAATGCAGTTATTTGCTTAAAACGCTGGGAGGATTAACATGCAGTTAGAAGAAGTAAAAGCACTATTAACACAATTTGATCAATCAACTTTAACCGAATTTGATTTACGAGAAGGCTCGTTTGAATTATATATGAATAAAAATACAGTTTCTGGACGAAGTGCCGTAGAACCAGTGGCGCAACCACAAGAAACACCAGTAGCCGCTAGTGGTGTGTCAGTGCCTGTTGAAACAGTTTCTGTCGTTGAAGAAACGCCAACCAATACACCGACAGCCAATGAAAAGACAGAAGAAATTACGTCACCTATTGTAGGAATCGTTTATTTACAACCAGCACCAGATAAAGAGAACTTTGTCAAAGTAGGAGACACTGTTAAAACGGGTGACGTTGTGTGTATCGTTGAAGCGATGAAATTAATGAATGAAATTACGGCGACAGTTGACGGCGTGATCACCGAAGTGTTAGTCAACAATGAAGATGTGGTTGAATTTGGTCAGCCGCTATTCCGAGTTGCTAAAGGAGAATAAAACATGAAATTAACAATTACAGAAATTCAAGAAATTTTACCACATCGCTATCCCTTTTTATTATTAGATAGTGTTGAAGAAGTCATTCCTGGGGAACGCGTTGTAGCGAAAAAGAATGTAACGGTTAATGAGCAAGTTTTTCAAGGTCATTTTCCTGGGAATCCTGTTTTGCCAGGAGTTTTAATTATTGAATCGTTGGCTCAAGCAGGCGCCGTGGCATTACTTTCAATGCCTGAATTCAAAGGGAAAACGGCATACTTTGGTGGATTAGATAAAGCAAAATTTAGACAAAAGGTAACACCAGGCGACACATTAATTTTAGAGGTTGAACTTTTAAAAGTCCGCGCTTCTGCTGGAATGGGTAAAGGTGTGGCAAAAGTTAATGGAAAAAAAGTTGCCGAGGCTGAATTAACCTTTATGATTGGATAGGTGAAAAATGTTTTCGAAAGTATTAATCGCAAACCGCGGAGAAATCGCTGTTCGTATTATTCGTGCCTGTCGCGAATTAGGCGTTCAAACAGTTGCTGTTTACTCTGAAGCGGATCAAGAAGCGTTACACACACAGTTAGCAGATGAAGCCATTTGTATTGGACCGGCGAAAGCAACTGATTCTTATTTAAATGTTCAAGCTGTTTTAAGTGCAGCGATTGTTACCAATGCTGAAGCGATTCATCCAGGGTTTGGTTTCTTATCTGAAAATAGTCAATTTGCTTCAATGTGCGAAGAATGTAACATTACTTTTATCGGTCCTAAAGCAGAAACGATTGATGCAATGGGCAATAAAATAAACGCACGTCAACTGATGCAAAAAGCCAAGGTACCTGTTATTCCTGGGAGTGATGGCGTCATTGATTCTGTCGAAGAAGCGTTGACGATTGCTGAAAAAATTGGTTACCCAGTGATGTTAAAGGCAGCTGCTGGTGGTGGCGGAAAAGGAATCCGAAAAGTTCTTTCAAAAGAAGAGTTACCGAAACACTTTACTTCAGCGCAGCAAGAAGCCAAAGCCGCATTTGGTAATGATGATATGTATTTAGAAAAAATTATTTATCCAGCACGTCATATCGAAGTGCAAATTCTAGGTGATCAATATGGGCATGTGATTCACTTAGGGGAACGTGATTGCTCACTACAAAGAAATAATCAAAAAGTGTTAGAAGAATCACCATCGATTGCTATTTCTGAAGAAAAGCGTCAGATGTTAGGCGAAACGGCCGTTCGAGCGGCACAAGCTGTGCATTATGAAAATGCCGGAACCATTGAATTTTTGATGGATCCAGCTGGCGACTTTTATTTCATGGAAATGAATACCCGCATCCAAGTCGAACATCCAGTTACGGAAATGGTAACAGGGATTGATTTAGTCAAAGCACAATTAGAAATTGCTTCAGGTGAACCTTTAGGCTATACCCAAGAGGATGTTACCATGACTGGGCATGCGATTGAGTGCCGAATTAACGCTGAAAATCCTGCCTTTAATTTTGCTCCTTCACCAGGTAAAATTCAAAATCTCTTGTTGCCTAGTGGTGGAATGGGCTTGCGTGTAGACAGCGCTATGTATTCAGGGTATTCAATTCCGCCTTATTATGATTCAATGATTGCGAAAGTCATCGTACATGGTGAAAATCGTTTTGATGCCTTGATGAAAATGCAAAGGGCTTTAAATGAAATTGTAACAGAAGGTATTATTACGAATGCCGAATTCCAATTAGATTTAATTACACATGACAATGTTTTGACAGGTGACTATGACACAAGCTTTTTACAAGAAACATTTCTACCAAATTGGGAGCCAGAAAGCAATCATTAAAGAAAGAACGCCGCAAGAGCTCTCTTGCTTGGAAAGATCAGTGATCTTTTGAAAGGAGCTGAGCTCTTGCCGCTAAAATACGAGGAGTAAGCAAATGGCATTATTTAAAAAGAAAAATTACATTCGCATTAATCCAAATCGTGCTGATGCAAATGATGCATCAAAGAAGCCTTCTGTTCCAGATAATATGTGGGCAAAATGCCCTTCTTGTAAGCGAACACTGTATACAAAAGAAATGGGTGCAGAAAAAATCTGTCCGCATTGTGGCTATAGTTTTCGGATTGGTGCATGGGAACGATTAGCGATAACCGTTGATGAAAAGAGTTTCCACAATTGGGACAGTGAATTAGTAACAAAAGATCCACTAAATTTTCCTGGTTATCTTGAAAAAATTGAAAAAATGCAAGAAAAAACTGGGCTAGATGAAGCTGTCTTAACGGGAGAAGCAACAATTGAAGGACAAGCTGTTGCAATTGGAATCATGGACGCTAATTTTATCATGGGCAGTATGGGAACGATTGTTGGTGAAAAAATCACACGCTTGTTTGAGCGGGCGACAGAAAAGCATTTACCAGTGGTGATTTTCACTGCATCTGGTGGTGCCCGTATGCAAGAAGGAATTTTTTCATTGATGCAAATGGCGAAAATTTCGGCCGCTTTGCAACGGCATAACAAAGCAGGCTTGCTGTATCTTACGGTATTGACTGATCCAACGACTGGCGGTGTTACCGCAAGTTTTGCGATGGATGGCGATATTATTTTGGCAGAGCCTCAGAGTTTAATCGGTTTTGCTGGCCGCCGTGTAATTGAACAAACGATTCGTCAAGAGTTGCCAGATGATTTTCAAAAGGCCGAGTTTCTTTTAGAACATGGTTTTGTAGATCAGATTGTGCCAAGAAATCTTTTGCGTCAACGATTGAGCGACTTGTTACGTTTACATTCTTTGGAAGGGTGGCGCTAACATGGAAAAGAAAACAGCCAATGATGTTGTTACCTTGGCAAGAGCCCAAGATCGTTTGACAACTTTAGAATATATAGAAGCAATTTTTGAGGACTTTTTAGAATTTCATGGGGATCGTTACTTTGCCGATGATTTAGCTGTAGTCGGTGGTGTTGCTACTTTGCAAGGGAAACCAGTTACAGTGGTAGGTATCCAAAAAGGTCGAAATCTACCAGAAAATATTGAACGTAATTTTGGTTCACCTAATCCTGAAGGGTATCGCAAAGCGTTACGTTTAATGAAACAAGCAGAAAAATTTAATCGCCCAGTCATTACCTTTGTGAACACTGCTGGTGCCTATTGTGGGATTGGTGCCGAAGAGCGGGGAGAAGGGGAAGCCATTGCGCAAAACCTGTTAGAGATGTCTGATTTGAAAGTGCCAATCATTTCAGTCATCATTGGTGAGGGCGGTAGTGGCGGTGCTTTAGCTTTAGCAGTCGCAGATGAAGTTTGGATGTTGGAACACACGATTTATGCGGTTCTTTCGCCAGAAGGTTTCGCCTCTATTTTGTGGAAAGATGGCAGTCGTGCGAAAGAAGCAGCAGAATTGATGAAAATCACAGCGACAGAGCTGAAGGAATTAGCTATTGTAGATAAAGTAATTCCAGAAGTTATGAACGGTCAGCCTCTGGAACAAGCAAAAATTAATCGCATGTTACAAAAAGCGTTCATTTCAAAATTAACTGAATTAGCTAAATTAGATACGGAAACATTACTAGAAAAAAGATACCAACGTTTTCGCAAATATTAGAAGTTACTACTCATCAACGAACTTTTCAGGGGTTGATGGGTGGCTTTTTTTATTTTTTCTTTTATTTTACTTGTTCTTTTACAAGGAACGACCGTCCTTTATAGAAATTTTCAGCAAAATGCAGTATAATACAATAGGTAGAGACTGAAGCATAATTGTTTAGTTATGTTTCAGTCTCTTAAAATCGAAGAAACTACATAGTGTCAGTGAGAGGAGTCACGATGTTTTCAAAATATAAACCGACATGGATGATTGATGCGATTTATAAAATTACCCCCGCACAATTAAAAAAACTGGGGATTAAGGCAGTACTAACTGACTTAGATAATACGTTAATTGCTTGGAATAACCCCGATGGAACAGAAGAATTAAAAACTTGGTTATTAGAGATGAAAAATGCAGGAATTACCGTCCTTGTTGTTTCAAACAACAAAGACAGCCGGATTAAACGCGTTGTTGAAAAGTTTGACTTAGATTATGTAGCACGTGCCTTGAAACCAACCGCACGTGGCTTCAAATTAGCAGAAAAAAAATTAGGCTTGAAGCCATCTGAAATGTTAATGGTCGGCGATCAGATTATGACAGATATTCGGGGAGCTAACGCAGCGGGTATACGCAATGTTTTAGTTCAACCGATTGTCGATACAGATGGCTGGAATACTAGAATCAATCGGTTCTTTGAACGGAAAATTATGAAATACTTATCAAAAAAACATCCAGAAATGACATGGAGAGGCGGATTAGAATGACAGAGGCAATTCATTGTATTGGCTGTGGTGCGATTATCCAAACGGAAAATCCTCATGAATTAGGCTATACACCAAAAACAGCTTTCGAAAAAGGAATGGAAACAGGGGAAGTTTATTGCCAACGTTGTTTTCGCTTAAGACATTATAATGACATTCAAGATGTCCAATTAACAGATGATGACTTTTTACGTTTATTGAATGGTTTAGGAACAGAAGATGCACTGATTGTGAACGTAGTGGATATTTTTGACTTTAATGGCTCTCTTATTCCAGGACTACATCGTTTTATCGGAGATAATCCTGTGTTGTTAGTTGGCAATAAAGTGGATATTTTGCCTAAATCATTAAAAAAACCTAAAATGGTTCAATGGATGAGAGAACGGGCCCATGAAGCAGGATTACGCCCTGTTGATGTTTTACTAACAAGTGGCAAGAAACCACAAGAAATGCAAGAGTTATTAGATACAATCGAAAAATATCGTGAAGGCCGAGACGTTTATGTCGTAGGTGTGACCAATGTTGGAAAATCAACATTAATCAATCAAATCATTCAACAAACAGTGGGTGTTCAAGATGTGATTACGACATCACAATTTCCTGGAACAACGCTAGATAAAATTGAAATTCCATTAGACGATGGCCACTTCTTAATCGATACGCCGGGAATTATTCACCGTCATCAAATGGCACATTACCTAGGTAAAAAAGACTTGAAAATTATTGCACCGCAAAAAGAAATCAAACCAAAAGTTTACCAATTAAATGCTGAACAAACCTTGTTTTTAGGTGGCTTGGCTCGCTTTGATTATGTCCAAGGTGCTAAAAGTTCCTTCATTGCCTACGTTTCCAATGACTTAAATTTACACCGAACAAAAACAGCAACCGCCGATGCTTTTTATGAAAAACATGTTGGTGGCTTATTGCAGCCTCCACGTGCCGATGAAGTCGCTGAGTTTCCTGAATTAGTGCGCTTTGAATTTTCCGTGAAAGAAAAAACGGATATTGTGTTTGCTGGTCTGGGTTGGATTACTGTCACAGAACCTGGTGTAGTCGCTGGTTGGGCGCCTAAAGGTGTCGATGTTTTACGTAGAAAAGCATTAATTTAAATTTTAGAGAGAAGGCAAACAATTTGAAACTTAGAGGAAAACAAAAACGTTATTTACGTAGTCAGGCACACCATTTACAACCTATTTTTCAAGTAGGCAAAGGTGGTTTGAATGACGCAATGATTACACAAATTGATGAAGCGTTGGAAAAACGTGAATTGATTAAAATTACGTTATTACAAAATACAGATGAAGTAGCAGAAGAGGTTGCAGAAGAACTAACAGCAGCCATTCATTGCGATGTGGTACAAATTATTGGTCGCGTGTTGGTCTTATTCAAGCCATCAAGTAAAGAAAAATATCAAAAAATTTCAGCAGCAGTCAAAGAGATTTAATATTGGAGGGATGAACAATGGGAGAAAAAAGACAAGCGCGTCAAGGAGCGGACGTTCTCTTGCAAGAGGAACCGTTACGTTTTCAAACAAGAAAGCAAGTCGGCTTGTTAGGTGGTAATTTTAATCCCGTTCATTTAGCACATCTTGTCATGGCCGATCAAGTTCAAAATCAACTAGGTTTGGACAAAGTTTACTTAATGCCTACGTACTTACCACCACATGTAGACGAAAAGAAAACAATTAGCAGCGAACATCGGTTAGCAATGTTAGAACTAGCGGTGTCTGATAATCCCTGCTTAGATATTGAGCCAATTGAATTAATTCGCAAAGGCAAAAGTTACACGTATGATACGATGAAAGCTTTAAAAGAAGCCAATCCAGATACTGATTATTATTTTATAATTGGTGGAGATATGGTGGAATACTTGCCCAAATGGCATCGGATTGATGACTTACTCCATTTAGTTCAATTTGTCGGCATTCGGCGTCCTAATTATCCAACGGAATCTACCTATCCAATTATTTGGGTCGATGTTCCGCAGATGGCGATTAGTTCCACTTTGATTAGACAAAAAGTCAAAAGTGGTTGCTCAACACGCTATCTTCTTCCAGAGAATGTGATAAACTATATTCAAGAGAAGGGACTGTATCAAGATGAGCTGGATAACAAATTATGATGCTGCACAACGTGAATTATTAATGCAAAAAGTTCAAATGCAAATGAGTGAACGCCGCTTTCGCCATGTGTTAGGAGTCGAGGAAACAGCTGTGGCCTTGGCAGCGAAATATGGTGCCGATGAAGCGAAAGCCAGTATTGCTGCTTTGACGCATGATTACGCCAAAGAACGTCCAAACGATGAATTCGAGTTGATTATTCGCCGAGATGGTTTTGATTTGGCTTTATTAAACTATGGCAATGAAATTTGGCATGGCTTAGTTGGGGCGGATATTGTTCAACGGGAATTAGCCATTGATGACGAAGAAATCTTGCAGGCAATTCGTGTGCATACAACTGGGGCTGCTAAGATGAGCTTGCTAGATAAAATTATTTATGTCGCAGATTACATTGAACCAGGACGTGATTTTCCAGGTGTGAAAGAAGCCCGTGAAATTGCCCTTGTTGACTTAGATGCAGCGGTTGCTTATGAAACGAAACATACCTTGTTACATTTGATTGAACAAGAACATAAAATTTATCCAAAAACGTTAGAGACCTACAATCAATGGGTCGTTAATCAAAAATAAAAGAAGAAAGAATTACTAGGAGGGAACTATCATAGATAGCCAGAAAATTTTAGAAATTGCTGTCAAAGCAGCAGATTCAAAACGAGCAGAAGAAATTGTCGCATTAGACGTAAGAGAGATTTCATTATTAGCAGATTATTTTTTAATTTGCCAAGCCAATAGTGAACGTCAAATCAATGCGATTGTTGATGAAATTAACGAACAAGAAGCCAAAAATCAAGTAGAAGTCAAGCGTGTGGAAGGTAAAGAAGGCGGAAAATGGATTTTAATCGATTTAGGCGATGTTATTGTCCATGTATTCCAATCTTCAGAACGTGCCTTTTACAACTTAGAAAAATTATGGTCAGATGCCCCAATGGTTGATCTAAGCGCTTGGGTCGACTAAAATGGCCTATGAAACGTTTGCTTTCGTCTATGACGAAGTGATGGACGAAAGCCTATACCAAAAATGGTTGGATTTTTCCAATCGTCATCTCCCACAAGGAACCCAACAAATTCTTGAAATGGCTTGTGGTACAGGCGCTTTAGCAGTTGATTTTGCAAAAAGTGGTTACGATGTGACAGCCTTAGACTTATCAGAAGAAATGTTGATGATTGCTAGTGAACGAGCTTTTGAAGAAGAAGTGCCAGTTCAATTTGTTCAGGGAAATATGCTAGATTTATCTGAAGTGGGACAATACCAAGCCATCACTTGTTTTTCTGATTCACTGTGCTACATGGCTAATCGCCAAGAAGTACAACAAGTGTTCGATGAAGTTTATCAAGCGTTAGAAGAGGAAGGAACGTTCATTTTTGATGTTCATTCTACTTACAAAATTGATTCAGTTTTTCCAGAATATAGCTATCATTATCAAACAGAAGAATTTGCTTTTCTATGGGATAGTTACGCTGGTGAAAAAGAACACAGCATCGAACATTTCTTAACATTTTTTGTGAAAGAACAGGAAACAGATGAACACTTTGTTCGGTATGATGAATTGCATCAAGAACGAACCTATTCGTTAGATAACTATCTACGAATGTTAGAAAGTGCTGGTTTCATGAATGTCAAAGTTTATGCAGATTTTACAGATGAAGCACCAACTGAAACAAGTGAACGCTGGTTCTTTGTTTGTCAAAGAGATTAATAAGATTTGGCTTATGAGCTTGGGACAGCGCTTAAAAACGTTTGTCTCTTTGCTGATAAGTCCATTTTTTTATAACGGAGGTGGCTAGAGTGAAAGCCTGTGGCATTATCGTGGAATATAATCCCTTTCATAATGGACATCGCTATCATGCCCAACAAGCTCGCCAACAAAGCGGAGCTGAAGTAGTGATTGCTATAATGAGTGGAAATTTTTTACAAAGAGGAGAACCAGCCTTACTAGATAAGTGGGCCAGAGCAGAAGAAGCTTTGCAAAATGGTGTGGATTTAGTCATTGAATTGCCGACAGCTTGGTCGGTACAGTCTGCGGATTACTTTGCCAAAGGCGGTATAAAGTTATTGCAGGCGTTGCAATGTGAGAGCTTATGTTTTGGAACAGATAGTACAAGCGCAATTGATTATGCGGCTTTCGGCCAGTTTGTCCAAGAAAATCAATCCTTAATTGATCAAACGTTCCACGCATTGACAGACAAACAATTGAGTTATCCACAAAAAATGACTGCTGTTTTTCGTCAAGTATATCCTGAAAGCAGGTTTGATTTTTCTTCGCCTAATCATATTTTGGGGATGAGTTATGCAAAGGAAAATGCCACGTATCCAACCCCGATGACGCTCTACCCAATTGCTAGAAAACAAGCGGGCTTTCATGATGCAACGATTTCTGGGAAAGTTGCTAGCGCCACGGCGATTAGGCAAAGTGTTTTTCAACAAGAAATAACGCAAGTGCTGCCAACGGTTCCTTCTATAACCGCACAACATTTACAAACACAGACAATGATTTCATGGGAAAACTATTGGCCCTTCCTAAAGTATAAAATTGTTCAATCCTCGTTAGAAGAGTTACAAGCCATTTACCAAATGACGGAAGGACTTGAATATCGACTAAAAGATCAAATCCAAGCAGCAGGTTCTTTTCACGAATTAATGGAACGTATGAAAACGAAGCGTTATACTTGGACAAGATTGCAACGATTAGCAACCTATATATTGTTAAATATGACCAAAGAAGAAGTTGAAACTGTTTGGCAAAACAGTTATCTCCATGTGCTAGGATTTACGTCAAAGGGACAAGCTTATCTAAAAGAAACCAAAGCACAGATTCAATTGCCGGTAATTTCCAAAGTATCTAAAGAAAACCGCGCAATGCTTTCGTTAGATATTCGCGCCAATCAACTATACCAGATGGGAGATTCTTCTTTAAAAGAACAAAATTTTGGTCGGTTTCCCTTACGATTTTCGCCAGATACCTAAAAAATACTTAACAAAAATCAGTTTCCCCAGTATAATAAACAAGGGATAAGATACTAACAACAAATCAGAGAAAGCGAAGTGAGAATATGGGCCGTAAATGGGCAAATATTAAAGAGAAAAAAGCTGCCAAAGACGCAAACAATAGCCGTGTTTATGCAAAATTCGGGATTGAAATTTACGTAGCAGCGAAGTCAGGAGACCCTGATCCTCATGCAAACCAAAAATTACGGTTTGTAATCGAACGCGCCAAAACATACAATGTACCAAAACATATTATTGATCGCGCTATTGAAAAAGCAAAAGGTTCAGCAGATGAACAATATTCTGAATTACGCTATGAAGGATTTGGGCCAAATGGTTCAATGGTCATTGTTGATGCTTTAACAAACAACGTGAACCGAACAGCAGCAGATGTGCGGGCCGCATTTGGTAAAAACGGCGGAAACATGGGTGTCAGCGGTGCTGTTTCCTACATGTTTGATAATACAGGTATCATTGGCTTTGCTGGTGACGATGCGGATGAAATTTTAGAATACTTAATGGAAAAAGACATTGATGTTCGCGATGTTGTTGAAGAAGACGGTCAAATTATCGTTTACACAGAACCAGAAGATTTCCACCATGCACAAGAAGCGTTAAAAGAAAAAGGCATTGAAGAATTCACGGTTACTGAGTTAGAAATGGTTCCACAAAACGAAGTAACATTAGAAGGCGACGATTTGGCGAACTTTGAAAAAATGTTAGACGTTTTAGAAGATTTAGAAGATGTTCAAAAAGTTCATCATAATGTAGATTTACCTGAATAATCCATTTGTTCGTTTGTTTTAAGATTTAGAAAGAGGTCGGGACAGAAGCGTTTAACTCCGAGAAATAAGAAGGAATTTCCGAAAATTGTTCTATAATTTTTGGAGAATTTCGGCTTATTTCCGAAGGAGTTGCTTCTGTTCCCGCCGTTTATCAATTTTTAAGCCTGGGACAAAAATCCAAAGTGATTTTTGTCCCAGGCTCTTTTTTTTTCATATAATATATAGAAAAAAGAAAGTTGATTGATAAGTCCATGTGACACAAAGCATTCAATGACAGGTTCAACTTTTGTCTGTTCCATAAATATTTGTCTAAACAGTTGAATTAATAGTACAATAGTCTAGTAAGATAGATCATTGAACGGGGTGAATAGGCGTGAAAAAGGGAATGCTAGCGTTTTTTGTCGGGCTAGCGGTTTTATCATTAACTGCTTGTCGGGAACCAAAAGAAAAGAAAGTAACCGCTTCAACTGAGGCATCCTCTAAAGTTGAAGAGACGAATGAAAAAACAAGTGAAACAATTGATAAGACAAACGAACAAGCGAGCAGCAGTGTCGAGTCTAACGAATCAGTGAAAAATGAAGAGCCGACAGCTGATGAAAACAATAGTCAGCTAACTGTAGCTGATTTAGATACTACAGCGATTAATGCTGGCGATTTTACTACTTTAGTTGGAACATGGAAAAATGGTAAAGGAGAGAGTTTGATCATTCATCCTGATGGTAGTACAAATACCGGAGGAATGATTACGAAGGATTCACCTACTGATGAGTCGCGACCAATTACAAGCTTAAGTATTAGGTGGGGGCCTACTGGTGCTGCGTTATTATTATATAAAATTGGTGTTGAAAATCCTAACGGCGACCAATCGGATAAGACGAAACCACGATTGTTAATTACTCAAGATAGTGGAAATTATCCTGCGGAAGAGTATTACTATCGTTCTTCTGAAGAGGAAATTCAAGACCAAAATGAAGAGGCAAAAATCATCGATACACAAGAAAAAGCAGAGGCATGTATCAGAAGTACACTGACTGATGCAGAAAATGATGATACGAACCTTGGATTTTTTGGTATGAATGGAAATGACTTCTTTTTTAGAGCCCAATCGAAACAGATGGTTGCAAATGGAGGGACTGGGACTGTCGGTTTTTTCAGAGTAACACCACAAGGAGCAGTCAGAATAACGGATGCACAAGGCAACTAAAGATAGTCTCGTGGCAATCTATTTAATTCCTATAAAAGTAGCAAAATAAGAATGAAATGATCACAAAATCTTCACATTTAGTTTGTAAGATATAAGCATATCAACAAACAACCTTAACAACACAAAACACTTTTTCATTTTTAACTCCTTTCCCGTCCTTACCCAAAGGGCGGGTCTTTTTTTGTGTAAAACGATTCGCTCAAGATACCAAAAAGCCAGCTTGTAGTAAGCTGGCTTTTAACTCTTTACATGTTGGCGCTTGTAGACACGAGATAATATTAAGGTGTTGGAACAGTTGGTGAATAGTTCGTTTTTCGACCATAAAGTTCTTGTGTCGCCGCCGAGATATACGCAGATGAATCTTTTCCTGGGAGGTTATACATTAGATAAATACCATATTGCTCCGCTTTCGTACGTTTAGCATATTGCGCAGCTAGATTTTGATTGACACCAACTTCAACGGCAGAAGCACCTAAACGAGAAGCAGGCATCCCCGCAATTTGTGGCGGATTCCAGGTACTATAATAAGGGTTCCAAGCATAATCAATTAAAGAACTCATTTGAGGATTAGCAGAAGAGTTCGCAGCCGCTGGTCCAATATTATAAAAAGTAATTAATTTATCATTGCCTAAGCGATTTCTTAAGGCTTGAAGTAACCAAATGAACGAAGAATTATTTGGTTGAGGCGTTCCATTTTTTCCGTATTCAGCATACTCATCATCAAAATCAATACCATCTAAATGATACGTATTAACGACTTGTTCTAATTGAGCTGCAAAGGCATCCGCACTTTCGTAAGTTGGGAAGTTAGCAAAGCCAGCGCCTTCATGGTTGCCTAAAATAGACAATAGGACTTTAGTGCCGCGTGCTTGAACTGGACGAATTTGTGTTTCAGCTTCGTTTAAAGTTTGTTGGACCCGTTCATTTAGATATAAGTAAGGTTTTTTATTGACCGTATCATAATTAATATTGGCTGCAAAAATAATCCCCATATCAAAAGCAGGTTGATTGGTTCCAGCTAAAGTATATTTTCCCACATTGTTAAAATCGTGGTTGTTTACTTCTACATACATGACTGTTTTAGGTGTAACAGTTGATGCTGCTTGTACTTCAAATGCAGGTAGTGCAAACAGTAAACCACCGACTAAAAGTATCAAACTTAAAAAAGTTGAAATAATCCCTGTTTTCTTGTTAAAAAAATGAGTGCTCAATTGATGCCCCATAACTTTCTCCTCCTATAAAATAAATATTATTTGTAAGCGCTAACAAAGATATGTTATCATTTTTATAATTTAAACACAAGAAGAAGAGAACAAAAGTGAGCAAATCCACAGAATATAAAAGCGTCCTTCGCAAAATGGTCTTGCGAAGGACGCTCTTTTACCAATCAAAGAGTAAGGCATAGCCTAAAGAAAGCAGCTCTCGACCAAAATTTTTGATATCTTTTGGAAAAGAAGAAGCCGCAGTGATGCCTGAAACATTTGAGATGCCTGCTCGCTTGGCTAAAAGTTGCGAGCGATACATGTGAAAGTCACTAGTAACAATCACTAGCCGTTTAAAAGAAAGGAGTTTTTGTGAATTGACAATATTTTCTTTGGTGCGTGTGGCACGATTTTCTAAGAGAATCTGTTTTTCTGGAACACCCTTATTTAGCAAGTATTGTTTCATAACCGCGGCTTCCGTAGCCGGCTCATCTGCTCCTTGCCCTCCGCTAACAATAACGGGTGTCTCGGGGTGTTGTTTAATATAGGGGATAGCCACATCTAACCGAGCTTGCAAAACACGGCTGGGCAGTGCGGTTTCTTTAGACGTCCCTAAAACACGGGCCCCTAAAATTAAAATAGCATCTGGTTTATCGGTGGGTTGCGTATTTTTGCCAGTAAAAATAAGTAGACCTAAAATCAAAAGAATACAAAAGCCAAAACTGACAATGGATAAACTTGTTATTTTTAACCAATGCATGAAACATCCCTCCTTGTAATGTTAGTGTATACGAAGTACCATAGAAAAAGCGATAGAAAACAAAAGACTTATAAAAAAATCTATGTTTTAATAGAAACTTTTGAAGAGAGGGAGCGAGTGAATGCGTACAGAAGAAGAAATGTTTCAACTTATTATGGATGTAGCAAAACAAGAAGAACACATTCGAGCCGTGGGAATGGTGGGTTCTCGTACGAATGTGAAAGCGCCAAAAGATAGTTTTCAAGATTTCGACATTGTTTATATTGTAGAACCATGTGCTGAGTTTTTTGAAACAGCAACGTGGACAGCAAAATTTGGTCAACCATTAATTATGCAACGTCCCAAGGAAATGACCTTATTTCCCACAGAACCGAAGACGCGGGAAACATTTTTAATGTTATTTGAAGATGGTCAACGTATCGATTTAACGTTGTGTCCTCTCGCAGAAAAAGACAATTGGCATGAAGGCGATTCTTTAGCAATTATCTTGTTAGACAAAGATGAAAATTTGCCACCTTTACCTGTAGCATCTGATAAAAATTATACAGTAACAGTTCCGAATCAGCAGCAATTTAACGATTGTTGCAATGAATTTTGGTGGGTTAGTACGTATGTAGTTAAGGGGCTTTGTCGGAATGAACTATTTTACGCTGTCACACATCTCTATGAATATTGTCAGCAGGAACTGTTGCGCTTGCTTTCTTGGCAAGCGGCTTGGCAGGAACCGGAGCCAATTTCTGTTGGGAAACAATTTAAGTATCTGAAAAATTATGTCACTCCTGACACGATGGATCAATTAGCATCGTTGCTGGATTTTTCTAGTAAAGAAGCTTGTTGGAACAGCTTAATAAAGACACAAGCCTTTTTTGACGTCGTCGCTCAGGATTTTGCTAAAATGGCCCAGTTTACGTATCATTTACAAGAAGCAAAAAAAGTCACAGAGTATACAAATTCTTTAAGATTAAAGGATTTACAAGGAAAATAAGCTGAAAACAACGTAAAAATAGTGTATAATTGAAAAAATTAATCTGCGAGAGAAAGGGAAGTTTTTTTGATTGTAGATCACCGCAGTTGTTTGTTGCCTAGACTCTAAGAAATAAACCTAAAATTATTGATATAAAGGATGAACAAATGAAAAAAGAAGAAATGCAAGTGCGTAATACACGTCGTCAAAAATCAGGAAAAAATAATAAAAAGAAAGTAATTATTACTTCTTTGGTTGGACTAGCTCTGGTTGCTGGGGGCAGCTATGTTTATTTTCAAAGTCACTTTTTACCAACTACAAAAGTAAATGGAGTTTCTGTAGGCTGGTTAAATGTAAATGCAGCGGAAGAAAAATTAGCGCAAGTTAATCAAACCGAAGAAGTTGTGGTTCAAACGGGGACAAAAGAAGAAAAAATTCAACTTCCTAAAAAATACCAATTGGATCAAAAATTTTTAAAAGACCATTTACACAGTAGCAAGGTGAAGCTACCGTTAAACGAGGCATTCAAAAAAGAACTAGAAGCCAAATTAGCAACTTTGAGTTTTTCAGAGGGGAAACCAAGCAAAAATGCGAGTATCCGTCGAGGCAATGGCACTTTTGAAATTGTTCCCGAAGAACAAGGCACAGTAGTGGACACACAGCGCTTAAATCAGCAGATTATTGCGGATGTTGAAGCGGGAAAAGGCAACTATCAATACAATGCCAAAGATTTTTATAAAGCCCCTGAAATTACAAAAGAGGATCAAACGTTAAAGGCAACATTGACAACGCTCAATAACAAGTTAAATAAAACAATTACAGTTGATATTAATGGTGAAAAAGTAGCCTTTGATAAAACACAAATTCAAAACGTGCTGAATGATGATGGCACAATCAACAAAGAAAAACTAACTACTTGGGTGACACAATTAGAAACAACATATGGTTCTGCTAATCAACCAGTTTTATTTACAGATGTTCACGGCACGACACGTCGTTTTAAAAACAATGGAAGTTATGGCTGGTCGATTGATGGGGCCAAAACGCAAGAACTACTAGTAAACGCGCTGAATAGCCAAGAACAAACGAATGCAATCACTGCTCCGTTGGTTGGCGATACCAAAGAAAATAGTAAAATTGCCAATAATTACATTGAAATTGATTTAAAAGATCAAAAAATGTATTGTTTCATTGATGGCAAAAAAATAGTCACCACAGATGTCATTACTGGCAGATATAACAAAGGAACTGCAACAGTACCAGGATTCCATACAATTTTATATCGGACAACCGATGTGAATTTAGAAGGTCAAATGCTTGATGGTTCTCGATACAGTGTGCCAGTAAAATATTGGATGCCGTTATTAAGTCAAGGGGGCGTTGTCACACAAATTGGGATTCATGACTCCGACCATAAATTGGATAAGTACGGCGATAAAGAAGCCTTTAAAACCGATGCTGGTAGTAATGGCTGTATCAATACGCCAGGAACAGAAGTTTCAAAAATCTTTGACGTATCCTATGACGGAATGCCGGTAATTATTTACGGACATATCTATGATGATGCACCAGGTGAATTTGATAAACCTGTGGATTACGGCGAAGAAGTATAAATGATTATTTACAGCACCAAAAGGGCAAATGAGCAGTCTTTTTGGTGCTGTTTTAGTTGAATAGATAATTTATAAATGGACAAGCAAGGAGCAAAACCATGGCAGAAAGAATTTTATTAGTAGATGATGAACAAGAAATAGCTGATTTGCTGGAAGTATATTTAACGAGTGACGGTTATGAAGTAGAAAAATTTTATCGAGGGAAACCTGCTCTGGAATCAATGGCAAATAATCAGTTCGATTTAGCGGTACTTGATGTAATGTTACCAGATATTGATGGCTTTCAAATGGTTAAAAAAGCACGGGAAAAATATTTTTTCCCTATTATTCTTTTAACCGCTAAAATTGAGGACATTGATAAAATTACTGGGCTAACTTTAGGCGCTGATGATTATATTACAAAGCCGTTTAATCCATTGGAAGTAGTCGCACGTATTAAAACACAACTAAGACGTTTTCGTAAATATAATTCACAGGCGAGTCTACAACAAGAAACAGAAGGAACAGAAATAGATATTCATGGTTTGGTGATAAATAAAATACATCATACAAGTAAACTATACGGGGAGGATATATTTTTAACGCCATTAGAATTTTCAATTCTTTGGTATTTAGCAGAACGTCAGGGAGAAGTAGTCCCAGCAGAGATATTGTTTGAAGAAATCTGGGGTGAAAAATATTTGGAAAACAATGGAAATACCGTGATGGCACATATTGGCCGTTTAAGGGAAAAATTAAAAGAACCACCAAGGAAGCCAAAGTTTATTAAAACTGTTTGGGGAGTGGGGTATAAAATTGACTGAAAAGAAAAAAACAGGAAAACAGCAATTTAAAGAACGAATGATTAAACAACTACTAACAAAGTTTTTGTTTTTTAGTTTGGGAATATTGGCGTTATCAGCAGTCTTGTATTTTTTTAGTAATTTTTTGTTTGGATTACGTAGATGGGGCATGGAAGATCCACTCTACCTTTTAGCCAAAGGAATTGAGGAGAACTACGTTTATTTAATTAGCTTAGTAATTCTAGGTGGTTCAGTAATCATTCTTTTTCGGATATGGTTGCAAAGCATCAATCAATTAACAGAAGTATTGGAGGCAACAGGGAAACTCTATCAGAATTCCGAAGAACCGATAGCCTTGTCAGCAAATTTAATGGAGTTTGACAAAGAGTTGAATCAAATCCGTCAAGAAGTTAACTTACGCCAGCAACAAGCGAAGGAAGCTGAGCAAAGAAAGAATGATTTGATTGTTTATTTAGCACATGATTTAAAAACGCCTTTAACATCAGTCATTGGTTATTTAACACTTCTTCATGATGAACTGGAAATTTCGACGCAATTACGAGAAAAATATTTAGCTATTTCATTAGAAAAAGCAGAGCATTTAGAAGAGTTGATTAATGAATTTTTTGAAATAGCTCGATTTAATCTCTCGAATATTGAATTAGAACCGACGAGTGTTCGCTTGGATCGTATGTTAAATCAAGTAAGTTATGAATTTTTACCTATGTTGAAACAAAAACAGTTAACTATTGAAACAGATTTTACTGAGGCTTTGTCTATTCATCTTGATGTCGATAAAATGCAAAGAGTTTTTGATAACTTAGTTCAAAATGCCATTAACTACAGCTATGCAGGAACAACCATCTCTCTTTCCACTAAAGTTGATAATGAAAATCAACGAGTAAATATTTATTTTACAAATCATGGCCCTACTATTCCACCAGAAAAATTAGCCCGAATTTTTGAACAATTTTTCCGATTAGATACTGCCCGTCAAACAAACCGAGGAGGCGCAGGACTAGGTTTAGCGGTTGCTAAAAAAATTGTGGAGCTGCATGGAGGGGTGCTTTCAGCTGAAAGCGAAAATGAAAAAACTACCTTTATGATTTCTTTATCGATTTTGTAAGAAAATCGTTAGAAATTCTTGCGAAAAAAAAGAAGGCTCCTTTTTACTAGCTTGCTATACTAATTTTGTTAAGTAAGTAAAGAGGAGAGAAATAAAAATGAAATTTAAAGTTACAATTGGTGTCGCTATTTTAGGGCTTTTTATTGTGGGAATGGCTGTTAAACAAGTTGCTGAGAAAAAAATAGTTTCAATAGGAAATGAGCAAGCCCTCAGTTTAGAGGAAGAGGAAAAAATGAGTTCTCCTGAAGAAGGCGATCAATCATGGAAATTATTATTAGTAAATCAAACGCATCAGATTCCTGAAGATTATCAAATCCAATTAAAAAAATTACCTAACAAACAGGCAGTGGATAAACGAATTTATCCAGCTTTGAACAGGATGTTTAAAGATGCCAAAAGACAAGGCTTCTATCTTGAAGTCACTTCTAGTTATCGAACAAATGAAGAGCAAAAAGAAATTATGGCAGAAAAAGTACAGGCTTTTCAAGATCAAGGATTCAGCGAACAAGAAGCGATTGAAACAGCTGAAAGTTGGGTAGCAGTGCCGAGAACTAGTGAACATGAAGTAGGTTTAGCAGTGGATATAAATGCGCAAAGTAAGCGATCTACTGACGAAGAAGTCTACGCTTGGTTGGCAAAGAACGCCTATAAATATGGATTTATTCTTCGTTATCCTTCAGACAAAGTGGAAATTACGGGTGTTAGTTATGAACCTTGGCATTATCGATATGTGGGTAAAAAAGCAGCACTAGAGATTCAAAAAGCGAGTCTAACGTTAGAAGAATACTTAGCAGAAAATAATAATTAATTGTTTATCAATAAAGCTATCTTAGCTTTTACTGAACATAGGCTATTTTTTATTGACAAGCGTCATAACCCGCTCTATGATACAAACAGAACAAGCAATTTAAATTGGGGGAACGAAGATGCCATTTGTACATGTAGAATTAATTGAAGGCCGCACAGAAGAACAGTTAACTAATATGGTCAAAGATATTACAGAAGCTGTGTCAAAAAATGCTGGTGCACCAAAAGAGAATATCCATGTGATTGTCAATGAATTGAAAAAAGACCGCTATGCACAAGGCGGCGAATGGAAAAAATAAGTTTTCAGAGAATTTCTGTTGAATCACTTGCTTTTTCTGAAAATAAGTGGTTAAATAAGTGCATAAATGATTGATGAGAAAGACAACTGAACTTGCCCGCGATCTATTAGAGAGGAAAATCTTGGCTGAAAATTTTCCAGATTGGCACAAGGGATGACCACTTTCGAAACCTTTGTTGAAACAAAGGCGGTCGCACCGTTAACACGCTAGAGGAACACAGATTATTTGTGTTCAAAATTAGGTGGAACCACGATATTTTCGTCCTAGTATTCGTTAGAATACTAGGACTTTTTGTTTTTTAACAAGGGGAACAGGTGGCTGTTTCGTTTCATTGTGAAAAACAGGAACACAATGAAACGCTTCAAATCAAAAAAATTAAAAGGAGAGAATTTTATTATGTCTATTCACATTACTTTTCCAGATGGCGCTGTCAAACCGTTTGATTCTGGGGTTACAACATTTGATGTTGCTAAAAGTATTAGCAACAGTTTAGCCAAAAAAGCTTTAGCTGGTAAATTCAATGGTGTTTTAATCGATTTAGATCGTCCTATCGTAGAAGATGGTTCGCTTGAAATCGTGACGCCTGATCATGAAGATGCTTTAGGAATTTTACGTCATTCGTCAGCTCATTTAATGGCTAATGCCTTACGTCGTCTTTTCCCTAACATTAAATTTGGCGTAGGTCCTGCGATTGATTCTGGGTTCTACTATGATACAGATAATGGGGAATCCCCTGTGACAGCGGAAGATTTACCTGCAATTGAAGCCGAAATGATGAAAATTGTGAAGGAAAATAACCCAATCGTTCGTAAAGAAATCTCACGTGCAGAAGCGTTAGAATTATTTGCTGATGATCCTTACAAAGTTGAATTAATTACAGATTTACCAGAAGATGAAATCATCACTGTCTATGATCAAGGCGATTTTGTTGATTTATGTCGTGGTGTTCACGTCCCTTCAACAGGACGGATTCAAGTCTTTAAATTACTTTCAGTAGCTGGTGCTTATTGGCGCGGAAACTCTGACAATCATATGATGCAACGGATTTACGGCACTGCCTTTTTCGATAAAAAAGATTTAAAAGAATTTATCAAAATGCGCGAGGAAGCCAAAGAACGTGACCACCGTAAATTAGGAAAAGAATTAGATTTATTTATGGTTTCACAAGAAGTTGGTTCAGGGTTACCTTTCTGGTTACCAAAAGGCGCAACCATTCGTCGTACAATTGAACGTTATATTGTGGACAAAGAAATTAGCTTAGGTTACCAACATGTGTATACACCAATTATGGCAGATGTGGAATTATACAAAACATCTGGTCACTGGGATCATTACCATGAAGATATGTTCCCACCAATGGATATGGGCGATGGCGAAATGCTGGTATTACGTCCAATGAACTGTCCACACCATATGATGGTTTATAAAAATGACATTCATAGTTACCGCGAATTACCAATTCGAATCGCTGAATTAGGGATGATGCACCGCTATGAAAAATCTGGCGCATTATCAGGGTTACAACGTGTTCGTGAAATGACTTTAAACGATGGCCATACTTTTGTTCGTCCTGACCAAATTAAAGACGAATTTAAACGTACTTTGGAGTTAATGGTGGCAGTCTATGCTGACTTTAACATTACGGATTATCGTTTCCGCTTAAGCTATCGTGATCCAAATAATACAGACAAATATTTTGATGATGATGCGATGTGGGAAAAAGCGCAAGCGATGTTAAAAGCTGCCATGGATGAATTAGAATTAGATTACTTTGAAGCAGAAGGTGAAGCTGCCTTTTACGGTCCGAAGTTAGATGTTCAAGTAAAAACAGCTTTAGGAATGGAAGAAACATTATCAACCATCCAATTAGACTTCTTATTACCAGAACGTTTTGACTTAACTTATGTTGGCGAAGATGGTGAAAATACACATCGCCCAGTTGTTATCCACCGTGGTATCGTCTCAACAATGGAACGATTTGTGGCTTACTTAACAGAAGTTTACAAAGGCGCTTTCCCTACTTGGTTAGCACCAATTCAAGCAACTATTATCCCAGTTTCTGTAGAAGCGCATTCTGAGTATGCTTATGAAATCAAAGAACGTTTACAAGCACAAGGCTTACGTGTTGAAGTCGATGATCGTAACGAAAAAATGGGCTACAAAATTCGGGCCTCTCAAACACAAAAAGTACCTTATCAATTAGTGGTCGGGGACAAAGAAATGGAAGATGCAACGGTGAACGTCCGTCGTTATGGAAGCAAAGAAACTTCTGTCGAAGATTTATCAATTTTCATTGACAGCATGGCTGCTGAAGTTCACAATTACAGCCGTTAAAAAAAGAGAAAAAGTCAAAAGGACTTCTGAATTCAGAAGTCCTTTTGACTTTTTTCAACAACAAAATAATTAAATATTTCCTTAGAGCTAGGAATAATCCTGATTTTTTGACTAATTTTTGTTACAATGAGAATGCGAAACTTTTTAGTGAAGGGACTAGAGGTATGAAGAAAAACTCATTTATAGATAAAATAAAAAAAACAGATGCCGCAGCAAAGAGTCAACGAGGTAGAAAGCCACATATTCCTTTTCGATTGAACTTATTATTTTTTGTGATATTCACTTTATTTGTTTCATTAATTGTCCGTTTAGGGTATTTACAGATTGTAGAAGGAGAAGAGTTTAACAAAAAAATCACTGCCAATTCTTCACTACAAATCACGACACCATCCCCTCGAGGACAAATTTATGATTCACAAGGAAAAGTCTTGGTTTCTAACAAAGCCAATTTAGCAATCACTTACACACGAGGAAAAAACATTGAAGGAAAAGATATTTTACCGATTGCGAATAAAGTCAACGAACTTATTAATGTTCCAGTTGATCCAAACTTAACGGACCGTGATAAAAAAGATTATTGGTTAGCGAATCCTGAAAATTTAAAAGCAGCCCAAGCCCGTTTAACCGATCAAGATAAAGAAGATGAAAAAGGCAACAAAATTACGGACGAAGGCACATTATATGCCAAAGCCGTTGAAAAAGTCACCCCTGAAGAAATTGCGTTTGATGACCGAACCTTACAAGCAGTGACGATTTTTAAACGAATGAATGCCGCGTCACAAATGAACACGGTCTTCATCAAGAATGAAGGGGTAACAGAAGGTGAAATTGCGACAATTGGTGAACACACAGCGGAAATATCTGGTGTTTCAACAGGGACTGATTGGACGCGTGATTATTCTCAAAGTGGTGCATTACGTAGCCTGTTGGGCACCGTTTCAACTGAAAAACAAGGATTGCCAGCCGAAGAAGTCGATGAATATTTGAAAAAAGGCTATGCACGAAATGACCGTGTTGGGACTAGCTATTTAGAAAAACAATATGAAGACGTTCTACAAGGTAAAAAAGCAAAATCAGAAGTCGTTTTAGACAATAACGGAAAGATTGTTTCACAAACCCCAATTTCCAAAGGGGAAAAAGGTTCCAACTTAAAATTAACGATTGATTCAAATTTCCAAAACAAAGTTGATGAAATTTTACAACGAAACTATTCACAAATAGTCAAAACCATTGGACCATACTCAGAAAATGCATATGTCGTTGCTATGAACCCTCAAACAGGTGCTATTTTAGCGATGTCCGGATTTCATCATGATTTAGCAACTGGGGAAGTCACACCTAATCCTTTAGCACCTATTTTGAATTCTGAAGTTCCTGGATCAGTTGTGAAAGCAGGTACTTTAACAGCTGGTTATGAAACAGGCGTCATTAAAGGCAATGACGTTTTAACAGATGAAGCTATTTTACTAGCAGGTAGTAATCCAAAAGCTTCTTGGTGGAATGCTTCTGGCGGAACAACCATGCAATTAACTGCGGAGCAAGCGTTAGAATATTCTTCGAATGCCTATATGATGAAATTAGTCTTTAAAATGATGGGTGTGAATTATTATCCCAATATGATTTTCCCTTATGAAGTAGGAGATGACACTGTCTTTAAAGAATTAAGAAAAGCTTTTGCAGAATATGGTATGGGAACGAAAACTGGAATTGATATACCAGGAGAAACAACAGGAATTCAAAACAAGGACTTTAAGGATTCGTCTTCTGCGCCACAAGGCGGTAATCTTCTTGACCTATCTTTTGGACAATATGATACCTATAGCGCGTTACAATTAGCACAGTACGTTTCCACTGTCGCAAATAATGGTATCCGCGTGCAACCCCATGTGGTAGAAGGAATCTATGGCAATGATGAAAATGGAGCTTTAGGAAAAATTTTAAAAGAAATTGAACCAAAAGTTTTGAATAAGGTGAATATTTCTGAAGACCAGATAGGAATTCTTCAACAAGGTTTCTATAATGTGGTAAATGGAACTAGTCCTTTTACAACTGCACGTGGTTTAAAATCAGACAAGTTTTCGATTGCTGCTAAAACAGGGACCGCCGAAACGCAAGCAACAGATGCTAATGGAGTAAACCATACAACGGTTAATAGTAACTTGGTGGCTTATGCGCCGTACGAAAATCCTGAAATTGCAATTAGCGTTGTTTTACCACACTTAAATGATGAATCTTCCAAACCAAATCAAACGATTGCCAAAGAAGTTTTAGAAGCGTATATGGAAATGTACAAAAAATAAAATTTGTAAAGTAGAACTACTTTACAAATTTGCCCAAAAGGGTAGTCAAATGACAAAAAAAATGGTATGATATTCAAGTCTAAGAAATCTCTTGGAAAGATCAATTATTAGTAGGAGGGGAAAACATGCGCGTAAACATCACTTTAGAGTGTACTTCTTGTAAAGAACGTAACTACTTAACAAATAAAAATAAACGTAACAATCCTGATCGTTTAGAAAAACAAAAATATTGCCCACGTGAAAGAAAAGTTACTTTACACCGTGAAACTAAATAATTTAGTTAGACAGAGCCTAGAATCCTTGTTGTGTAAGGGTCTAGGCTTTTTATCTATTGATTCATTACATGTTCATTTGTAGATGGAATGTAGAGGGAGGATTACCCAAGTTTGGCTGAAGGGGACGGTCTCGAAAACCGTTAGGCGAGTAACATCGTGCAAGGGTTCGAATCCCTTATCCTCCGTACCGAGAAGCAGTTGAGTTATTAGTTGCAAATAAAACGACAGAGACGTACACTTAAAGTAGAAAAATACTTAAGAAGAGGTGTCTATTATGTCAAACTATGAAGAAAAAGAAGCGCAAGCATTAGCAAAAATTGCAGACATTTTGAATAAATTGGATGCAAGTTTAGAAGAGTTGGACTCGCTAGATGAGGATACAAAAAAACATAGTATGAAGAAATGGATTGTTGAAAAAAAAGCCATTCATGAGATTAAAAAAATTGCACACGAAGCTGGTAAGTATGATAAGTATGATGAAAAAGAATTAGAAAAAGAAATGGATCTGTTGGAAAAGTTTATGTAAAAAAGTGCTAGCTTTTGTTCAACAGTTATTTAATTTTGAGCCTAGAATTAATCGTTTTGATTTTTTCTAGGCTTATTTTTTATGAAGTAAGCAAATCGTATCGGGAGAGGTATTGAATTAAGAAATAAAGCATGTATTGATTCAGAAAAAAAGTTGTAGTAAAATGTTCGTCACAACTACTTTTCTTATAATTTCATAGAAGGAAAAGTTGGAATAATGAATTGAGAAGAGTCGATTTTTAGGAGATGATTTTAGGTGACTTTTTATCAATTATTGCAGTTAGATCCATTTATTTTAAAACAAAAAATTCATCAAGCGGACACTAAAAAACAGCGGAGATATTTTTGGCGCGCCTTGTTAATAAGGGATATCTTATTAGTTTCGTTTGCGATTTTATGGGTGTCGACGATTACTTTTTTCTTTGGAAAAGCTGTAGCGCCTTTTTCAATTGTATTATTTTGTTTGCTGTTGAGTATCCGTTTCGTCTCATATGGCTACAGGGAAAAACAGGCCTTGCTTAGTTTAGGAATCGTGTTAACAATTCTAGGTGTTAGTCCACTAATTTCACTGATTTCTGTATCATTTTTACAATGGGGTCTTCATTTTATCTGCTTGCTGGCATTGTTTTTCTTAACTGGTAAAAACCCTAAAATGGGTAATCCTGGCTTGTATACGTTCTCCTACTTATATTTAGTTGGCACGGTTCACTATCAATCGTTTCAGCAATTAGAACAAACTTTCTTTGTATTAGTGTTTGCTTATCTACTTTTAGCTTTTGTTTATCATGTGAAACATAAAAAGTTGGATCAGGAGATTACTTTTATACAGATGGTTAAAGAAAATGGTTTTTTTAATCAAAGAAATATTTGGTTTGGTTATTACGCTTTAGGCATTAGCTTATTACTTTTTATAGGAACGCACCTTCAGATTGACCGCTTTATGTGGGCAACATTTGCTAGTTCGTCATTATTTTCTGGGTATGATACGTTTAAATTGTCTGAACGAGCCAAAGAACGAATAATAGGGGTCGTTATTGGTTCTCTAGTATCGGCTATCTTGTTATTTTATATACCAACGAACCTACTTGGTATTTTAGGAGGACTTTGTTTAGGCTTATGCACATCTTATAAAAGTAAAACGATTTTTAATTGTGTTGGTGCTATCATGGCAGCTTCTATGATATTTGGGCTAGAAACAAGTCTTTACTTAAGAATTTTGTTAAATATGTTGGGGCTAGCTTACGGTTTGCTTTATCATTTTGTCTTTGTAAAAACTATGTCCTATTGCAATCGCAAAGAGTGGCTGAAATTGTCTGAATAAAAGGAGCCTAACATTCTTTCTTGAAAGAATGTTAGGCTCCTTAGACATTTTTGTTTATATTCCATATTATCAAATTATATGCATGCTGTTAATCAATGCCCAACTGCTATATCAAATGTCGCAATTTTTGCTGAGCCAGTCGGTACAAGGTCTAGTTCCACTTCGTCAAACCTATTGCCATCAACTGGTATCCCAAAGTAAATGGTAGATGGTCCAGTTCTACTTTCATAGACTATTATCTATTAGTATACCTAAATTTCTATTTAATTCGTAATGACTGACCAGGATAAAAAACAGAAGTTTCAATGCCTGGATTTAATGCTAATAATTCTTCTAAGGTTAAACCATTTCTTTCGGCTAACTGTCGCCCACCTTCACCACTTCGTACCGTATCGTATATAGGTTGGTCTGATTTAGAATTTTGTATTTGTTCACGAGAATCAGAGTTTTGTGGTGGTTGCTGTTCAGATTGTTCAAAAACTTGTTGAGTTTGATTATTTCTTTCAATTAATTGTTCCAACGTAATATTACCTAGATAAGTGTATATTTGTCCATTAACAGTTAAAGTACCATCATTATTTTTCGTTACTGTTCGGGGCGTATTATTCAAAAGAAACGTCATTATTTGATTACCATTCTCATCCACAGAAAAACTTACATTTTGAAGAGGAACATTCGATTGAGTTATGCTAGTGAGTGTTCCGTCAGCATTTATAAAAAATAAGTTATCACTTTGAGGAATACCCCAACCGCCTATAAAATCAGCTAAGCTAACTTGTGGTAGCGGTTCTTTAGTAGTAGATGAAGAGGTAGATTGGTTTGTTTCAGATGAGACGTTTTGATAATTAGAGCTGGTTTCTTCCGTTTTATCTTTTTGAGTGGAAGAATCAATACTTTTCTTTGTGTAAGGTTTCAAAACTAGTTTTGTTTGGTTATCAGAATTGTTTGTCTTAGTAGGAGTGAAAAGTAGATTTTGCTTTTCTTTTTTTATCTTGTAAGCTACTTCTTTTCCTTCATTTTTCCAACGAATTTGATTGTTTTTTAGATGGTATTTGACTTTGTATTCTATTTTATTTGCAATTTGTTTACCTAATTCTTCGCCTGCTTTTTCCAAATCATTTTTTGCAGTTGATGTGTGTTCATCTGTATTGATTTTGAAAGTAGCGGTATCTTCGCTGAATGATACAATCATTACTACTTCATCAACGTTGGAGTTTACGGCCCACTCGTTTGCCATTAGCTCTTTTGTGGTCACTTTATTTCTGCAAGAAGTAAGGGTCAGTAAGGATAAAAAAACAATCAACCCCAGTAAACTTTTTTTCATTTTTAACTCAATCCTCTTTTCTATTTTACTGTTTTTTTGTATCTTCGAATCTCTCTCAACCCCAGCCAACCACTCGCTGATAACAAGTACCAAAACGGCATAAACTGGATTAGATAGCGAGAGCGGCCGCCTTCAAAGAGCAATAAATACAGAATAGCTCCAATGAAAGCTAATTTTAAAATCGCGTAGTTATTTTTTGAATCTTTTAGAGGGATACTGAACAATAGACCTAGTAATGTGAGTAAATAGAAAAAATGCATATAAATTCGTAGATAGTTACTTTTGGGATTTTGCGGATAATACAGTGACCGCAAGTGTTCTTGCCAACGATTTTTAGAAGGTGTTTCTGGGATTAAATCACCGCCATCCCAACCCCAGTCAAAATCACCATTGGCAGTATTATGACGATTTTTTTGAGCCAGAAAACGGAGATAACCGAAGAATCCTTTATTTTTTAAACGGTCTTGAATCGTTTTTATGGTATAAGCTTTTTTGGCTTTTTGTGTAGGCAACTGATTTACTGCTTGTGTATCTGCATCATTGTAACCGCCAGTTCCAGTCAAACCCATCATTACAAAAAGTGTCCAAGGTTTGGCTTGTTCTTTATCGATTTCCGTAATCGTTTGTTTTTCCACAAAAAATTGAAAACTATAATATGCGCTGGCGAAACCAGTCAGTAAAAAGAGAGCAACCACGGTTAATTTTACGATAGACTGTTTGTTCCGATTTACTAAAAGAAGTTGCAGCACTTTGATACAACTAAATGCAATAAAAAAGATAATAGACGAAGGTTTCATTAAAAAACACCAAGCTAGGCCAATTCCAATAAACAGTAATAAACAATATTTTATGAAGGGATGGGAAACTTGGTCAAAAAGGCTATATGCAAAAAAAACTAGGTTGATGAACAATAAGACGGCCGTATCTGTATAAGGCGTTAGTAACCATGGAGACAATCCGAAAGAAAGAAAAAATAAACTATAAGCAACGAAGGCCGTTAATGGATTAAAGACACGTTTAGAGGCATGACAAAAGAGAAATAAACTGCTATTAATAAACAAGCAATTAACCACTTGCCAACTAAACCAAGTATTGCTCCAGCTCTCTGTTACATCAATGAAACGCAAAAATTTATTCAGGTAATACATCATGAAAAAGAAAAATTCGTTATTGGGGTTTAAAGAAAGTACGATTTTTGAATAATCCTTATTTTCAGTGGTAATACTATGAAAGTTGTCAAAAACATCCCAGCCAATCGGCACAGTAATCTGCGTCAGGAGTAAAAGTTGTAGTAAAAATAAACTGATCAAACTACCAATAATAACCACACGATCATGGGTTTTTATTAAGTGCCAGAGCGCTTGAATCTTAGTGTAAAGAAATTTTTTGTTTTTATAAATAATCAACAATAGAATAATTAATAGAGGAAGTAAAACAAGCAAGTGCTTAGGCTTTCCCCAAAGAATTTTTACCAGCGAATAGGGAGAGTTAATTGCGCCGTAAAAGACAAATAAAATAAAAAAACTAAAAATATAATTTTCTAGATTCAGAATCCGTTTAAAAGTAGCCATATTTTCTCCTTCCATTTTTTTAGCTAGACTAGTTCTTATTTTATCATAAAGATTTTAAAATAAGAAAAAAGCCCTTCTTTTAAAAGAAAGGCTTAAAACTTTTCCTTACTTCACTTCTTTGTAACGGAAGAAGAAGCGTAAGACGCTATTTTGGCTAGTTGTTGTTAGTTTATCTGTCGGTAAGACTGTTAGTAAGAAGAAAAACAGACTAATCACAAGAGTGAAAAATAAGAAGACGGGACTGCCACCTGTTATCACAGTATCTGTTTGAACATCATATTTCAGTGTTGACATAACAGAGAAAACTTGTGTATAGCTACAGGCAATAGAAAGTAGATATAAAACAAGCACGCCCCAACCTGTCATCCCAGCATCACGATAACGACGGACACACATTGCCCACGTTGGTAATAATAAAGCTAACCATAAAACAAGTGCAAAAAGCATCAACGGTAATAAGTTTCCAAAATCATAGGTTTCAAAATATTCAGCTGCTAAAATTGCTGACACGGCTTTGCCGACAATGGCAATATAAAAAATAAGTGCTAAAATGCTTAATACCAGTGTCATCCACCAATAACCAGCACGTGTGGTCCGACCTTTAAAATCAACATATCCACGAAAATAATCTTTAAAAGCTTGTCCAAATGTTACTTTGCCTTTTTCCTCAATTTTAACCATAAAAACACCCCTTTGTATTTAATAAAATGATTATAACGGAAAGTAATAAAATAGGAAAATGCGAATTCGCATATTTTGTGATTTTTTTGATAAATCATATAAGGAGCAGGTTTTATCAAAAAACGGTAAAATAAGAGAAGATATTTTATAATGGAGGAATCATGAATGAAAATCAGTATTAGACATCGCTACATAGCAAAAATTCCAGCATTAGAAGTGACAACAGAAGAGCAAAAAAACGAAGCATTACCTTTAATTGTTTACTATCATGGTTGGCAATCAGCTAAAGAATTATCTTTAACACAAGCAAGAAAATTAGCACACGAGGGGTTTCGGGTCATTTTACCAGATGCCATGAACCATGGAGAAAGAAAAACAGGACCTATTTCCACGATTCCTTCGATTACATTTTGGAGTAGCATTCAATATAATTTGATTGAATTTCCAGTAATTATCCATCATTTTCATAAATTAGGGTTGATTAAAGAAAATTGGATTGGCGTGGGTGGTGTATCCATGGGCGGTATTACTACCAGCGCTCTTATGACCCAACATCCTGAGATTCAAGCTGCTGCTTGCTTAATGGGAACACCCTATCCGGCGCGCTATATTCAGCGAGTGATTCAACGGGCGAAAGAATTTGCTATTTTTGTGCCTAAAGACTTGCCACTGTTGCTAAGTTGGGTGCATCAATACGATTTATCACAAACGCCAGAAAGACTGCAAGAACGACCGATGCTGTTTTGGCATGGAACGGAAGATGAAAAAATTCCCTATGAAGACATGGCTGATTTTGAACAATTAGTGTCTGGGAAAACGTATGCGAGAAATACGCAATTTATAACGGAAATCGGTGAGCGGCATTTAGTGAAAGGAGAAACAATGGATTTGGTTGTTGACTTTTTTAAAGAAGCGTCAAAAACGTTAGAAAAATAACGGGATTTTTCAAAGAGAAAAGGGGAATCAGCTTGTTTTTTAAGAACACTTTCTATAAACTTAACAGAAAAGGGGTTGAAGGTGTACATGGAGAAAAACAAGTTGAGAAAAGTGGGCTTAACTGCCCTGGAATGGCTAAAACAACATCCAGAAATTAAACAACATAAAGAATCAAGTCTCTATGAACAGTTGTTTGCTAGTCAGCAATGGCAACAAGCACAAACAATCGGAATGATTCGGTCGTTACCGCTAGAATTATCAACACAGCCAATTTTCGAAAGGGCCATGCAAGAGGGCAAGCAAGTGGCGGTGCCGCGAACATTTAAAGGAGGCAAAATGCACTTTTATCAAGTCTTTCCAGAGACGGTTTATGACACCAGTGCATTTGGCGTGGAAGAACCTCCGTTAACAGCGGCAGAAATAACAGCTACAGCGATTGATTTATTGATTGTGCCAGGGATTGTTTTCAATCGTGCTGGCTATCGAATAGGCTTTGGCGGTGGTTTTTATGATCGTTATTTGGAACATTTTTCGGGCCATTCATGTAGTTTAGTTTTTAGTGAACAACTCCATGAGCAATGGCAACCAGAAGCGTTTGATCAGCCAATCGAACAATTATTTATACAATAGGAGGAATGGAATGAATTATCAAACAGAAATGAAATTGAAACGGCTAAAAAATCAGCCGTTCATTACGTATGCCCTTTTAGGTATTTCAATCATTGTTTTCCTTGGATTGGAATTAACTGGAGGATCAGAAAATATTTTAAACTTAGTTAATTGGGGAGCAATGGTTCGTCCACTGGTAGCTCAAAATCATGAATACTGGCGGTTTATCACGCCAATGTTTCTTCACATTGGGTTTATGCATATTATTTTGAATATGGTTACTCTTTATTATATCGGCGCACAGGTTGAGGCAATTTATGGGCATTGGCGCTATTTGGGCATTTATTTATTGAGTGGGATTGCTGGAAATATCGCCAGTTTTGCCTTTGGGACACCCAACAGTGTCTCAGCGGGTGCTAGTACAGCGCTTTTTGGTTTGTTTGGCGCATTTGTTATTTTAGGACGCCATTTTAGAGACAATCCAGCGATTATGTATATGGTGCAACGCTATTCAATGTTTATTGTGATTAATTTGTTATTTAACTTGTTTAGTAGCTCTGTAGATATGATGGGTCATGTTGGCGGTCTAATCGGTGGACTATTAGTAGCGACGGCTTTTGCTGTTCCAAATCGTGAAGAAGCATTTAATAAGCACGAGCGAATTATGGCCACGTTAATTTTTATTTTTCTTGTCGTAATTTGTCTGTTATTGGGTTTTAAAAAATACGGTTTACCTGTATAATAAGGAAGTGTTTTCGTATGGAAACGTTATATGATGTACAACAACTTTTTAAACAGTTTGGGATGTATATTTATGTCGGTGCACGGATTTATGATATTGAGTTAATGATGATTGAATTAAAAAAATTGTATGAAGGTCAATTGGTAGACCGAGATACGTATTTACAGGCCCGGCATATTTTGCAAAGAGAGCATCGAATAGAAGAATCTAGAGGGAAGCAGAAAGGAATCGACTAAATGGATAAGAAGATTATTGGGATTGATTTAGGTGGAACGACCATCAAATTTGCTATTTTAACAACTGATGGCGTTGTTCAACAAAAATGGAGTATTGAAACGAATATTTTAGAAGATGGCAAGCATATTGTGCCATCAATTATTGAAAGTATTCGTCACCGTATAGATCTTTATAATATGAAAAAAGAAGATTTTGTGGGAATTGGTATGGGAACACCAGGAAGTGTCGACATTGAAAAAGGAACTGTTGTAGGTGCCTATAATTTAAACTGGACGACTGTACAGCCTGTCAAAGAACAAATCGAATCTGCTTTAGGAATTCCGTTTGCATTAGATAATGATGCCAATGTTGCCGCTTTAGGTGAGCGTTGGAAGGGCGCGGGGGAAAACAATCCCGACGTGATTTTTATTACTTTAGGAACAGGTGTTGGCGGAGGCATTGTTGCAGCGGGAGAATTGCTCCACGGTGTTGCTGGCTGCGCTGGTGAAGTTGGGCATGTGACGGTTGATCCTAACGGCTTTGACTGTACCTGTGGGAAACGTGGCTGTTTAGAAACTGTTTCTAGTGCCACTGGTGTCGTTCGTGTTGCACGTCATTTATCAGAAGAGTTTGCAGGTGACTCTGAACTGAAACAAGCGATTGATGATGGACAAGATGTTTCGAGTAAAGATGTTTTTGAATTTGCTGAAAAAGGCGATCATTTTGCTTTAATGGTTGTGGATCGTGTTTGTTTCTATTTAGGCTTAGCCACAGGAAACTTAGGTAACACGTTAAATCCAGATAGCGTGGTTATCGGTGGAGGTGTTTCTGCAGCAGGAGAATTTTTACGTAGTCGTGTCGAAAAATATTTCCAAGAATTTACCTTCCCGCAAGTTCGAAATAGTACAAAAATCAAATTAGCAGAGCTAGGTAATGAGGCCGGCGTCATTGGTGCCGCTTCACTAGCATTACAATTTTCAAAAGAGAAATAGAGAGGGCTTTTTAGAATGAGTATTTTATGGGTAATCAATGGCATTTTGCTAGTTATTGTACTAGCGATGGTATTCAATGAATTATATTTGAAAATTATGGTGAAACGTTCAGCAAAAATGCTGACGGAAGAAGAATTTAAAGAAACAATGCGTAAAGCACAAGTGATTGACGTTCGTGAGAAAGATACATTTGATGCTGGGCATATTTTAGGGGCGCGCAGCATGCCATACAGCATGTTAAAAACAACAATTGGTTCTCTTCGTAAGGATCAACCTGTTTATCTTTATGATCAGAAGAAAGCTTTAAGTATCCGAGCAGCTAATTTATTACGCAAAAATGGCTATACTGATATTTATATTTTAAAAGGCGGCTATGATGGCTGGACTGGGAAAGTGAAAAAGAGAAATAGTTAATAACAAAAAGAGTTGGTCTTCATTGAGACCAACTCTTTTTGTATAGGAAAGTTTAATAGAGATGCTGCTTTTTGTCAGTCCTCACTTTTTGAGCTACAATAAAGAGAAGAGGTGAAGGCAGATGATTCAAATCAAGCGAGCATATGAAGCACCGACAGAGCAAGATGGCTACCGTGTTTTAGTTGACCGTGTTTGGCCACGAGGAAAATCTAAGGAATCTGAAAAGTTAGATGAATGGCTCAAAGAAGTGGCCCCAAGTACAGAGCTACGGAAATGGTTTAATCATGAAGCAAATAAGTATCCTGAGTTTAAACAAAAATACCAAGAAGAATTGAAACATGAGCCAACTGCCACAGCGTTTAAGCAGTTACAGACGATTGTAAAAAATCAGCCAGTAGTCACGCTGGTCTATGGGGCGAAAGATACAGTGCATAATCAAGCGGTTGTCTTAAAAGAATTATTAGAAAAATAGAGTAGGTGATTGGATGAAAATTGCAATTGTAGGTGCTGGACCCAGAGGCTTATCAGCTGCAGAACGAGTCATTGAATGGGCTCGTAAAACGGAAATAAATGTTCAGCTCACGTTGTTTGATCCATACGGTCCAGGTGGAAAAATTTGGCGAGCAGAGCAACCTAATTATTTATTAATGAACACCGTGATTAGTCAAGTCACTTTATTTACAGATGAATCTTTTAGTGGCGAAGGACCAATTGTCAAGGGACCCACTCTCTATGAATGGACCCAAACAGAAGCTGCGCAGTACATTCAACAGCAACAACCCTATAATTATCTTGAGTTGTTGAAAGAATGTCATCGCCTTGGACCGAATGATCACTGCTCGAGGGCTTTTTATGGCATGTACCAAAAATGGTTTTATACGTATTTAGCCACGCGATGTAACGAACAAACATCGCTGACGTTTTTTAAAGAGCCAGTAACTGCTGTACGGGCAGGAGAGGATAACTATTATGTGTACACCCAATCCATTGAGTTTACGGCAGACAAAGTAATTTTAGCCATGGGTCACCAAGAAAATGAATTAACGACTGTTGAACAAGAGCTTGCGGACTACGCCAAGGAGCATCGTTTGTTTTATTCTTCTCCTAAAAATGCGGCGGATGCTTTATTGGCACTTGCCAATATACCCGCAAAACAACCCGTTGTGTTAAAAGGCTTAGGTTTGGCATTTTTTGACTATTTATCTGCCTTGACGATTGGCCGCGGGGGTGTTTTTTCTCGTCAAAATGGCCGCTTACGTTATGAACCTTCTGGAAGAGAGCCTATTATTATTGCTGGTTCTGGTCGCGGTTTTCCTTCTCATCCTCGAGGGATTAATCAAAAAGGTTACGGGGAAACCTATCAGCCTGTTTTTTTAACCGAAACGTATTTAGCTGAATGTCGTAAAAAAGGACAGGTTACAGGTGCAGAGTTTTTTTGGTATTTAAAAAAAGAAGTGGAATATGTGTATTACACTTGCTTAATCGAAGAAAAATATCCGCATCTTTCTAAAGAGGCCTTTCAACAGCTGTTTATTCAAACCAAGGGAGCGTCGGAAAGCTTAGCCCACTTTGAAAAACAAGATTGGTTTGATTGGCAAGCGTTAGAACATCCTGAAACAAAGAAAACCACTCATGAAAGTTTTCGTTCGTTTTTACTAGAGTATTTAAAATGGGATATTCAAGAAGCAGAGAAAGGCAATCTTAGCGGTCCTTTGACCACTGCTTTAGACAGTTTAAAAGATTTAAGAGATCAGATTCGCTTTGTTTTGGATGAAGGGTTATTAACGAATGACGAGAGTCAAAAGTGGTTGTGGCATTGGTTTACCCCGTTGAATACCTTTTTGTCAGTGGGACCTTCTGTTGAAAGAACAGAAGAGCTACAGGCGTTAGTTGAACTGGGATTAGTCACGATTCTGGGGCCAGAAATGCGTGTCGAAATGAAAGCGGGTCAATTTATTACTTATGCTAATTTGTTTCCGGAAAATCGGTATAATAGTCACTTTTTAATTGAAGCGCGCATTCCCAAAGTTAATAATGAAAAAAGTTTGAATCCTTTAACGAGGCAGTTGTTAGCCGATAAGCTAGCTACGCTCCATCAACTGGCATTAGCCGATGGTCAAATAGTCAAAACAGGTGCACTCTTGATTGTGCCTGCCACGAATCAAGTCATCACAAAAGATGGACAGGTGGCGACAGGCCTTTTTAGTTGTGGTATTCCAACAGAAGGTATTCATTGGTTAACAGCCGCTGCAGCTCGTCCGGGTGTGGATCCTTGGAATATGCGCGATATGGATCGGATTGCTGCCACTATTTTTAATAGTTAAGAAAAATAGTCAGCTCCTTTGGTAAAAAAGAAAGCATAACAAGTGGTCATCCATCGCTTTGATGGATGACCACTTGTTATGCTTAAGAGAATCAACCAAGCCAGAAGCGCTCCTGTTGATTTCTTGCCGTTAGATTTTTTATCTCAACGTCACAGCTATTTTTTAACGTGCAATACGTTTACGCATCGCTTTTTTACGGTTTTCTTCAATCATATCTTCTTTTTCTTCAATTGGATCAATGACTGTTTTTTTAATAGTTGTAGCCACACCGGCTAAAGCAGCAACTGTGATAGCAGTACCGACTAACATACCTGATACAAATTTTTTCATCGTTCATTCCTTCTTTCAAATTGTATTTGTTTCTATTATGACGGAAAAAAGCAAAAAAATCCAATAGTTACAATGATTTTTCATAAACTCTACGACTAATTTAGAGATTTGTTAAAATTTACCAAGTCTTTTCTGTATTTTTATAGGAAAAATGAATAAGGAGAAATGGCCAAATTAAATCCTGTTTACAAAATGAAATAATTCAGAAGTAAACCTTATTTAATGGTACAATAGAAAAAGAAATTAGGGAGTAAAAGGAGCGTATTTATGTCTATTTTAGTATTAGGTGGCGCAGGCTACATTGGCTCACATGCCGTCGATCAATTAATTTCAAAAGGATATGCCGTTATTGTTGTTGATAATTTATTAACGGGGCATCGTTCAGCAGTTCATGAACAAGCGACTTTCTATGAAGGCGATATTCGTGATAAAGCTTTTTTACGTAGTGTCTTTGAAAAGGAATCAATTGAAGGGGTGTTGCACTTTGCGGCCAATTCTTTAGTAGGAGAATCCGTGGAGAAACCGTTAATGTATTTCAATAACAATGTTCACGGCACGCAAATTGCCTTGGAAGTCATGCAAGAATTCGGGGTGAAACACATTGTTTTTTCTTCCACAGCGGCCACTTATGGCGAACCAAAAGCAATGCCTATTACAGAAGAAACCCCAACGAATCCTAAAAATCCGTATGGGGAAAGTAAATTAATGATGGAAAAAATCATGAAATGGTGCGACAACGCTTATGGAATGAAATATATTGCTTTGCGTTATTTTAATGTTGCAGGAGCAAAAAAAGATGCCTCAATTGGTGAGGATCACACGCCAGAAACGCATATTGTGCCAATTATTTTACAAGTGGCATTAGGCCAACGAGCAGAGCTAAGTATTTTGGGGGATGATTATGATACACCAGATGGCACGTGCATTCGAGATTATGTTTACATTGAAGACTTGATTGCAGCACATATTTTGGCTTTAGAATATTTGAAAAATGGCGGCGAAAGTGACGTCTTTAACCTGGGAAGCAACAACGGCTATTCTGTTAAAGAAATGTTAGATGCTGCTCGCGAAGTGACAGGCCAAGAAATTCCTGCGACAATCGCCCCACGCCGAGCAGGGGATCCTAGTAAGTTGATTGCTTCTAGTGAAAAAGCCAAACGAGTTTTAGGCTGGCAACCAGAAGTAACTGAGGTCAAGGACATTATCGCCACCGCTTGGCAATGGCACCAAGCTCATCCACATGGATATCAAGAAAAGTAATAGGAGGAATGAAGCGATGACCACGAGTCAAATGATTGCCGATTTTACCACACTTGCTATTCAAGCAGGTGGTTGGATGGAATTGGATCGCTTATATCTTCAGAATCGTTTATTATCAATGATTGGTGAACAAGAATTAGGCGAAGTAGACATACGGCCTGTGGCAACACCCGCCGCTGATTTGGCGGAACAATTGTGTCAAATTGCGAGTGCCAATCAACTTGTAAAAACAGAGCAACAAAAAGAACAGTTCATGGTGCAATTGATGGATTTGTTGACACCGCCACCTTCTGTGGTTAATGCTTTTTTTGCGCAACATTATGCCAAAGAGCCACAAGAGGCTACCGAGTATTTTTACCAACTTTGTCAAAAAAACGGTACGGTCATTGAACAGGAAGAACCTGTTGTTTTTTCAACAGTCTATGGTGATTTTTTAGCAAATAAGGTCCACAGTGAGGCGTCAAAAGCAACGCTCTCTGCACAAAGCTATCCCCGCTGTGAATGGTGCATGGCAACAGAAGGCTACCAGGGAAGTCAGCAATTTCCTGCGACTACGAACCATCGAGTGATTCGAATGAACTTAGATGGCGAAAGCTGGGGGTTTTCCTTTGTAAAACAGGCACAATATCAGCAACAAGGTGTGATTGCGTTTGAAAAACATCAGGCAGCGAAACGTTCAGTTAAGACTTTTCAGCAATTGTTGAAAATTGTTGAGGTCTTTCCTCATTATTTTGCTGGGATTGATGCTGTCTTTGAACAAAATGAGCATGTCTATTATCAAACGGGTTTGCAACAATTTCCATTAGCCGAAGCGAGCATTTCAGAATATGTTGAGTTAGCTAACTATCCTTTAATCAACGCAGGAATGGTGAATTGGCCAGTTGCGACATTTCGCTTAGAGGGACCGAATGCGTCAGAAGTTGCCCAAGCCGCAAATGATATTTTTGAGCAATGGCAAATGCTGAAACTGCCAACGGATGAGATACAAATCGTTGCCCGACGAAAAGAACTTTTATATGTCATGGACTTAATTTTTAGTCGACCTCAAGCAAAGCCTTCGTTAACGTTAGCAGAAGTCCAAGGTTTAACGACTTGGAACAACCAGAAAACGCAGGCACTTGAAACTGTCGCTTCAGCGTATCAACAGCGATTAAAAGAAGCCAGTGCGTTTGCAGAAACAAGTGAAGGAAAAGCGGCTTTTTTAGCAATGGTTGCGCCAGTGACTCATTAAAAGAAAAAAGATGCCGAATGACTAAAAATCACGTATAATAGATAAGAATGAAAAATAAGGGAGGGTAAAAAATGGCTTATCAAGCACTTTATCGGGTCTGGCGTTCACAACGTTTCGATGACGTAGTAGGACAAAAAGCAATTACTCAGACACTGAAAAATGCGATAGTGCAAAAGAAAACATCTCATGCCTATTTATTTACTGGCCCTCGTGGTACAGGTAAAACCAGTGCCGCAAAAATTTTCGCTAAAGCGATTAACTGTAAACATAGTCAAGATGGTGAACCTTGTAATGTTTGTGAAACCTGTGTAGCCATTACGGAAGGTCGTTTAAATGATGTCATTGAAATTGATGCGGCGAGTAATAATGGCGTGGAAGAAATCCGTGATATTCGTGATAAAGCAAAGTATGCACCGACACAAGCCGAGTACAAAGTTTATATTATTGATGAAGTTCATATGCTATCAACAGGCGCGTTCAATGCACTTTTAAAAACCTTGGAAGAACCGCCACAAAATGTTATTTTTATCTTAGCAACGACTGAACCACACAAGATTCCGTTAACGATTATCTCACGGACGCAACGCTTTGATTTTAAGCGAATTAGTACGCAAGATATCGTCGATCATATGGCCCATATCATGCAGGAAATGGCTCTCGATTATGAGGAACAAGCCCTTTATGTGATTGGACGTGCTGCGGAAGGTGGGATGCGAGATGCCTTGAGTATCTTGGATCAAACGATTTCATTTAGTGATGAAAAAGTAACACTGGAAGATGCAATGCAAGTGACAGGCAGCCTAACCTATGAAATGATGGATCATTATATTCAGTGTTGTGTCGCCGGTGATGTTGAACGAGCATTAGAAGGCTTGGAAAGTATTTTAGGCGAAGGTAAAGAAGCGCGCCGTTTCTTAGAAGATTTGTTATTATATTGTCGAGATTTGCTGATGTATCAGCAAGCACCGAAGTTATTAGCAGAAAAAGCAGGAACTTTGACAGAAGCATTTAAGGAACTAGCTACACAAACACCTGCTGAAAAAATCTACCAACTAATCCAAATTTTAAGTGACACACAAAATGAGATCCGCTTTACCAACAATGCGAATATCTATCTGGAAGTAGCCACTGTCAAATTAGCTAAAACGGTGCAACCCAATAAACACAACACGCCAGAAACAACTAATCAAGGTGGTAGTGCAGAGGGAAATCCAGAATTAGCAGATTTACAAAATCAAATCGGGCAACTGAAGAAAGAACTGGCTGAATTAAAGAAACACGGTGTAGCTGTCAAAGAAGCAGATGCGCCACGTCAACAAGCACGACCACAAGCGCCAAAAAGTTCGTTCCGCGTACCCACAGAACGCGTATATCAAGTCTTAAACGAAGCGACTAGAACACATTTAATGAATGTGAAAAATGTTTGGGAAGACTTACTGCAAACATTATCTGTGACTCAACGAGCGATGCTAAAGGCTAGTGAACCTGTCGCAGCAAGTCCTAAGGGGATCGTGGTGGCATTTGACTATGAGATTGTTTGTGCTCGTGCAACAGACGATGAAGAGATGCAGTTAGCTTTCAATAATAATTTAAGCCGTTTGATGGACTATACACCAGAGATGGTCTGCATTACTAGAGAAAGCTGGCCAAAACTAAGACAAAGTTTTATTAACCAAAATCAGGGCAGTTTGAATCATTCTGAACCTGAAAATGAAATGGCTCGTCTAGCGGACGAACCGCCTGTAACAAATGAACATTCACAAGAAAATCCAGTAGTAGATGAAGCAATCGCTATGTTTGGTGAAGAGCTTGTCGAAGTACTAGATGATTAATACGAAGGAGTAGAGGAATTATGATGCGAGGAATGGGCAACATGCAAGGCATGATGAAACAAGTACAAAAAATGCAAAAAGAAATGGCCAAAGCGCAAGAAGCGCTAAATGAAAAAGAATTTATCGGTGAAGCAACCAATCAACTTGTGACAGCGACCTTTACTGGTGATCGCACAATGAAAGATTTGACCATTAAAGAAGACGTGGTTGATCCTGAAGACGTTGATATGTTACAAGATTTAGTCATTATGGCTGTCAACGATGCGTTAGTAAAAATTGAAAAAGAAACCGAAGCAACTTTAGGTAAATACACCAAAGGAATGCCAGGATTCTAAAAAATAAGACCAACGAAAGTATGAAAAACGTCATGCCCAAAAAATCGAACTTTTTGGGCATGACGTTTTTTCTGTTTTTGTGGGAAAACTCTTTGGCAATTTTAGTAGTCGCTTCCAAAAAACTATGCTATACTAAAGCCAATTGAAGAGAAACATTTGGGGTGCTATTAGCTGAGATTATACCCATGGAACCTGAAACAGTTAGGACTGGCGCAGGGAAATGTCTTGAAATTTTGACCGATTATTGCACCCAACTACGTTTATTTGTGGTTGGGTTTTTCTGTCTTTTTCAGTCGCGCCTCCTTTTGCTTCTCGCAGAAAGGAGTTTTTTTACGTGGAAAAAAATCGAATCCACAGAGTTACGTTACTGGCTTTAATGATTGCGATGGACGTTGTATTATCGCCGTTAATGCGAATTGAGGGAATGGCCCCTATGTCCAGTGTCATGAACATTATTGCCGGAGTTTTATTAGGTCCTCTTTACGGAACTCTCATGGCACTTGTCTGCGGCTTAATCCGTATGACGTTCTTAGGTATTCCGCCATTAGCGTTAACAGGTGCCGTCTTTGGCGCGTTTTTTGCTGGTTTATTTTATCAATGGGGACAAAAATTAGGCTGGTCGATGCTAGGGGAAATTTTTGGGACAGGCATCATTGGCTCGTTATTGTCCTATCATGTAATGGTTTGGTTTACTGGCAGTAAGCAGAATTTTTATTGGTTCATTTATACACCACGATTTATTGGTGCCACACTGATTGGTTCAGTGATTGCTTGGCTTGTCTTAGTAAAACTGAAAGAAACTCGGGTATTTAAACAAACACAGGAATTATTTTTGGGAGGGTACTTTTATGAAAACAAGCGTTAAGTTTGAAACGATTTTTCCACTGACAACGGCACCATTAATTCAGTGCATTACGAATGAAATTACGTGTGAGTCTATGGCGAATGCATTACTTTATATTGATGCTAAACCCATTATGGCAGATGATCCCCGGGAATTTCCGCAGTTGTTTCAGCAAACCAGTGCCTTGGTTTTGAATTTAGGCCATTTATCACAAGAACGAGAGCAAAGCTTGTTAGCAGCTAGTGATTATGCTCGGCAAGTGAATAAACCGACCGTAGTCGATTTAGTCGGTTATGGCGCCAGTGATATTCGAAATGAAGTCGGGGAAAAGCTGGTGCACAATCAGCCAACCGTTGTGAAAGGGAATCTTTCAGAAATGCGGACTTTTTGCCAGTTGGTGAGTCATGGCCGAGGAGTGGATGGCAGCCCTTTGGATCAAAGTGAAGAAGCAATTGAGGAGCTGATTCAAGCTTTACGTCAACAAACACAAAAGTTTCCCCAGACGGTATTTTTAGCAACAGGGATTCAAGATGTTTTGGTTAACCAAGAGCAAGTGATTGTCTTACAAAATGGCGTGCCTGAGTTGGATTGTTTCACTGGCACGGGCGATTTAGTCGGCGCATTAGTTGCCGCTTTATTAGGTGAAGGCAACGCGCCAATGACTGCGGCAGTAGCCGCAGTGAGCTATTTTAATCTTTGCGGAGAAAAAGCCCAGACTAAGAGCCAAGGGCTGGCCGATTTTCGCCAAAATACGTTAAATCAGTTATCTCTTTTAATGAAGGAGAAGGATTGGTTTGAGGCGGTGAAAGGACGAGTGCTATGAGAGAGCAATTGAAAGTTTATTTGGTGACAGGACGGTATGATTTTAGTGATACTGAATTTTTAAAACGAATTGAAACTGCTTGTCGCAGTGGAGTGACATTGGTCCAACTGCGCGAAAAGGAAGTGTCAACACGTCGCTTTTACGAATTAGCAGTGAAAGTTAAAGCGGTAACAGATGCGTATCAGATTCCGTTGATTATTAATGATCGTGTCGATATTTGCTTGGCAGTGGATGCGGCAGGTGTGCATATAGGGGATGATGAATTACCGGTTGCTCTTGTGCGAAAACTGGTTGGGTCCACAAAAATCGTAGGTGTTTCAGCCAAAACGGTGGCACGAGGAGTTGAAGCGGAAAACGAGGGCGCTGATTATTTAGGCGTGGGCGCAATTTTCCCCACAACGACTAAGGACAGTCCGTTAACTTCTTTGCAGACACTTTCTGAAATTGCCGCAGCAGTCACGATTCCTGTTGTGGCGATTGGTGGGATCAAAGAAGAAAATATAGAACAACTTATGGGAACGGGAGTGGCTGGTGTTTCACTGGTCAGTGAAATTATGCTGGCTGAACAGATAACCGAGAAAGTTCAAGGGTTGATGCGTGTAACGGAGCGAATGTTGGAGGTGAAAAAATGACCGAATATAATTTGACACCACAAGTAGTCACGATTGCTGGTTCTGATTCTGGTGGGGGAGCTGGCATGCAAGCAGATTTAAAAACATTTCAAGCACGGCAGGCATTTGGCTTAAATATTGTCATTGCATTGACGGCACAAAATACGTATGGCGTGCAAGATAGCTTACCGATTCCTAGTTCATTTATTGATGCACAATTTCAATCACTGGCGGCTGATTTTAAAATTGGGGCAGCGAAAACGGGGATGTTAGCAGATAGTGAGCGTGTCGAAGCTGTTGTTCGCAATTTGCAGAAAGTTGATTTTGGTCCGTTGATTGTCGATCCTGTAATGGTGGCTAAAGGTGGACATCATTTGTTAGAAGCCGAGGCAGTTCAAACGATTAAAGAGCAACTGTTGCCATTAGCAACGGTCGTGACACCTAATTTACCAGAAGCGGAAGTTTTACTAGAGACGACCATCAAGACAGAACAAGAAATGCAGACCGCAGCAAAAAAATTACAGCAATTGGGCACAAAAAATATTATTATGAAAGGCGGACATAGCACAAATCAACAAGCGGCTGATTATGTGTTAATGGAAGACGGTTCGAGCTTTTGGCTAAGTGCACCACGAATTGTAACGAAAAATACTCATGGAACAGGAGATACTTTTTCAGCGTGTATCGCAGCCGAATTAGCAAAAGGCACGCCGTTAGAAGCAGCGATTGTGATTGGCAAACAGTTTATACAAGGGGCCATTAGCCAAGCAATTTCTGTTGGACATGGTCACGGACCTACTAATCATTGGGCCCAATTAACGCAAGATATTCAAGTTATTAAAGCATAAGAAGAGCCTGGGGAAAAATCATTTTAGATTTTTCCCCAGGCTCTTAAATAGCTTAAAGCTCTTTTTTGATATAGGTTATAAACGTTTTGTTCACTAATCTTCACATTTTAAATAAATTTCTTGGCCTTGTTCTTGCAAATGAGCCACGTGGGATTCTCCCCAATTACATAAGTTATCTAAGACAGCAGAGAGGCTTTGACCATAATCGCTTAAATAATATTCGACTTTTGGTGGAACTTGGTTGTAAACTTTTCGCTCGATAATGTTGTCTTCTTCGAGTTCCCGTAATTGTTGTGTCAGCATTTTTTGACTAATGCCAGTAATGCCGCGTTTTAAATCGCTGGGGCGCATGGCACCGTGCCGTAAATTACACAGAATAATTGGCTTCCATTTGCCACCAATAACATCCATCGTTGCTTCGACACCAATCGCATATGTACGAGTTTCCAAAAAACATTCCTCCTTAACAGGTTGATAATAAACAAAAGTTACTAAAAGGTACCTATGATACAAAAAAGTAGGTACTTATCAAAAATTCAATCTTAGTATATAGTAATTTTTGTTGAAATTCAAATGTTTTTTAGGAGGAAGAGAATGGAAAAGAAAATTTCACCAAATTTAACGCTCTTTGCATTAGCTATCAATGCTTTCGCAATCGGTTCAACAGAATTTATTAGTGTGGGTTTATTACCAATGATTGTTAAAAGTTTTCATATTAGTCTTTCCCAAGCAGGTTTGACTGTTTCTTTGTACGCTTTAGGTGTGACGATTGGGGCGCCGTTATTAACAATTTTGACAGGGAAATGGAATCGTCGCTCATTAATGCTGGGGATTATGCTTCTTTTCATTAGTGGGAATTTAATTGCTGCATTTGCGCCAACGTTTATTATTTTATTGGTAGGGCGGATACTTTCTGCATTGGCGCATGGTATTTTCATGTCTGTTTCGACTGTCATCGCCGTAGATGTTGTGCCTCCATCACGTCGAGCCAGTGCCATTGCTATTATGTTTACGGGCTTAACGGTTGCAACAGTGACTGGTGTACCTTTAGGGACGTTTATTGGGCAACAAACAGCTTGGCATATGTCCTTTCTTTTTATAGCCAGTATTGGCTTGGTGGGACTGATTGCTAGTTATTTTTTAGTTCCCAAAAATTTACCGATACCAGGGAAGGTTGACTTAAAAGGAATCACGCGGATTTTTACGAACAAACCCCTCGTTTTCTCTTTTCTAATTACTGCTTTTGGTTATGGTGGAACGTTTGCTGCATATACGTACTTGTCACCGTTATTGGAAAATTTAGGCTTTTCAGCCAACGCGGTAGTGATTATTTTAGTTGTTTATGGCGTAATGGTCGCAATTGGCAATACAGTAGGTGGTCACTGGGCAAATAAAAAACCCTTAGATTCGTTAGTAAAAATGTTTAGCTTATTAATTCTGTCCTTAGTCTTTTTATTCATTACTGTTTTAATGGATAACAGTCTTCTAGGCTTATTAGCAAGTTTGATGTTGGGCCTATTTGCCTTTATGAATGTACCTGGTTTACAACTATATGTTGTAGAATTAGCGGAAAAGTATGTTCCAGAAGATATCACTTTGGCCTCAGCTTTTAATATTGCAGCCTTTAATATTGGGATTACCGTCGGCTCAATGACAGGTGGGGTGGTCACAGATCATTTATCAGTAACATATACACCGATTTTTGGTGGTTTTATCGTGTTAATTGCTGTCTTGTTCGTACTTTATATTCGGAAGCAAGAAGAACAAAAAAACAACTATCTTTAGAAAACTAAAAAAAACAGCTGGTCACTATGGAACTGACCAGCTGCTTTTTTTTTAAGCTTTTTTGCGGAAATAATTCCAGCAAGCAATTAAAACAATTACTAATAAGGTTAACAAGAAAATCAGAGAAATGAGGGAGCCCATCGTTGTCCCCTGAGCAAAATTATCTGCGTGGTCTTGAGCGATATTAATAATCGTCGCTACGATGGCCGTCGCAATAGCGCCAGAAAATTGTTGAAGTGTATTAAATAACGTATTGCCGTCGCCAAAATCTTTCTCCTCTAACAAGCTCATACCAGTCGTCATCATATTACTGTATGCAAAACCTAGACCAATCATATAGGTAACATGTCCAGCGACGAATCCTAATAAAACAGGCATCTCTAGTAAAATTGTTAAAGCTAGCCAACCGATTGTCGCCAAACTTAAGCCAAATAATATAGGTTTTTTAGCGCCGTATTGATCCAACACTCGTCCAGAAAGTGGTGCCAAAATGGCCCCGACTGTAGCACCTGGCAGCATGACTAGCCCAGCTACAAACGCATTTTTTCCAAGGACGATTTGAACAAAGTTTGGTAAGACAAAGGAAATACCTAACAATAAGAATTGACAAACTAAAAAGCCACATAAAAATAAAACAAAGGCGGGATTTTTTAAAATTGTCAAACGAACTAGTGGCTGTTCAGCCGTCGTTGCTCGTTTATAAAAAATAACAAAGCCAATAATGGCTGCCAGAAGTGAAAGCCAGCCAAACAATGTGCCAATTTTACTTAAAAACATCAACAAACCACTAAATAACAGGGCAATACCAATTAAACTAACCAAATCAAGAGTGGTGGTTTTTTTAACAGGTATTTCTGGAATAGCAGATAATCCCATAAACAAAGAAAGTAGTAAAACAGGAATTAAGAATAAAAAGATGGCGTGCCAAGATAGGGAAGATGTTAAGATTCCACCATACGTTGGACCAATGGCTGGAGCAATTGAAGTGGTCAATGTGCCTACCCCCATCATCGTTCCTCGTTTTTCTAGCGGAGTAAAGTTCAAAATAATATGAAACATCAGTGGCAAAGCAATCCCAGTGCTAGCCCCTTGGAAGAGTCGGCCTAATAACAAGATACTGAAAGATGGCGAATAGACATCAATCGCTAAACCAATCAAAAAGAAAAGATTCGCAACGATAAATAAGCGTCTTAGCGAATAGGTTTTTAATAAATAATTGGATAAGGGCACCATGATAGAAATAACTAATAAATAAATCGTTGTCACCCACTGCACGGTACCGGTGGAAACACCAAATTCCTTTGTTAATGTCGGAAAGGTTACATTCATTGCTGTTTCAATTAATACGCCAGCAAAAGACATAATTCCTGTCGCTAAAACGGCAGGGAATAATCGTACGTTTTTTTGTTCCATTTAATCACCTCTATAGTTTTCATTTTTTCGTAAAAAAATAGAAGCAGTTTCTATAAGAATAGAAACCGCCTCTCTCTCGACACGCAACTTGCGTGTTATCTGTACGATTTGTTTACATGTTGCATTGTAAACAGTTTTTAGGCAATCGTCAAGCAGAAAATAATTAACGTTGCATGAAGAAACTAATAATTGCAAAAATAGCAATGTGAGCTGGATAGAAAATATAAAAGAAATTCCGCATGCCACGGCCTTTTTCACCATTATAAAGAACAATTGGGATCGCTGCTAAAATCATCATCCATTGGTGGTTCACCCCGAATAGTTCTTGGAAATTATAGCTGGCTGCTGAAATCAACGCAACAACGCCAATTGCTGAAATTTGTAACCACTTTTTGCCATGGAATAAATAAAAAGCTACGGCCAAGAGAACAAATAAAAACCCACCTTCTGTCATCATTAGTGATGGCACAATCAGATTGAAAATTTGGAAACCAATTAAGATAGCAGGGTTGCTTAATATGTCTGGAGAACTAAAAACAACGAGAGGTAAGGCACTGATTAATAAAGGCACAATAAACCAAAGAAGCCCTTTACCAATTTGTTTTTGTTTAAAATAGTCCATAGACTGCATGTAGACCGTACCTAAAAATAACGTCCCAAAAATATTATTGATAATTAAGCCACCTGTTGAAAAATACGCATTTAAAATGCCGTTCAGAATCCCCATAATCCAGAAACCTAACAATAACCGGAACATGTATTTTCGCCGATTGCTTGTGTGAATGAAGCCTTCAGAACTTTCAAATAAGAAAATAGGTGCAGCAATTCGTCCAATCCATCCGAACCAACCAGGCACGCCTAAAAAACTAAAAAATTGCAATAGATGGTCAAAGACCATTGAAATAACCCCAATGACTTTCAAATGAAAGCCAGTTAATGTTTTACCCATAGTATAAACGCCTCTCTTTCATAAAGAACAATATAACAAAGTTCAGAAAAACCAACCATTTATTTGCCTAACAGTTATCTTACAAAATTGTTTGATTTCTTCAGCTTTTGATGAAAGAAAAAAGTGCCAAGACTAGTTTTTATAATTATTCTATGCTATAGTAAAAGTACATTTTAATAAAAAACATTTGGGGTGCTGTTATGGCTGAGATGATACCCATTGAACCTGATGCAGTTAGTACTGTCGCAGGGAAATGCCGATTTACTTTGATTTTTCACGCACTCATTCTGTCCTAGGATGAGTGTGTTTTCTTTTATCAGGGTTTATTTAAGTCACTCCTTTTGCTTTTTGTTAAGAGAAAGGAGTTTTTTTATTGAAAAAATGGTCATTGCAACAAGTCGTCTTACTCGCTTTTTTAGCCTTTTTGTTTGGCGGTGTTTTTATGGGGGCAGGGTTCCTCTATGCGTTATTGAATGCTGCGCTGTTACCATTAGGACTGAGTCCATTTGCCAATGAGCTTTTATTTGGAATGTGGACCATGGTGGCACCAATTGCAGCGATGCTGATTCCACGAGCGGGAAGTGCTGTTTTGGCGGAAGTTTTAGCCGCTTTGGCAGAAATGCTTTATGGTTCGTATTTCGGACCTAGTGTATTAATTTCTGGTGTGATTCAAGGCCTAGGTAGTGAAAGTGGCTTTTTTGTGACACGCTACAAACGGTACGATACACTCACGTTATTTTATAGTGCGATTGGGACGACTATTTTTAGTTATGTGTATGAATACTTTAAGTTTGGTTATGGCAATTACGGTCTGGGGATGAACATTGCTTTAATTAGCGTTCGGTTCGTTTCCATTTGTTTCTTTGGTATTTTCTTAACGAAAGTTATTTTACGAATGTATCAGTCTGCGCAAGGGTTAGCTGTGAAGGCAAAATGAATAGTATCCAATTAAAAGCTGTGTCCTTTTCACGAGAACAACCCTTGTTTGAAAAGACAAATTTAGCAATTCCTCAAGGAACGTTTTCCTTATTAATTGGCGATAGTGGTAGTGGAAAATCAACGCTCTTACGATTGATTGCCGGATTTGCTCCGCTTGATTACCAAGGAGAAATTTTGATTGAAGGAATAGAACGCCGACAATTATCAACTCGTGAAAAGGCGCAAAAAATTGGCATGCTGTTTCAAAATCCCAGTCAACAATTTACAATGAAAACCTTGGAACGAGAACTGATTTTTGCTTTAGAAAATTTAGGAATCTCGCCTGAAGAAATGAATCGAAAAATCCAAACAGCGCTTCAACTTGTTCAGACTCAAACCTTATTCACACGAGAATTAGCTACGTTATCTGGTGGTGAAAAACAAAAAGCGGCGTTGACAGTTCTGCTAGCAATGAACCCAGATATTCTTTTATTAGATGAACCTTTTGCAAGTATTGATCCAACCTCTCGAAAACAATTTATTCAAATATTAGCAAGACTCCATCAAGCAGGCAAAACGATTTTGGTGTGCGACCACGATTTCAGCGATTACGCTGATGTTGTGGACCAAGTCGTCACGTTGAAAAATGGCCAGTTTGAAAAGCAACCGTTGACGTTTATCAAAACAAAACCACAGACATTTCAGCTTACAACTTCTGTGGTAAAACAACCAATGCTCCAATTGAAAAATTTTCGTTTGTCTCAGGGAAAACGAGTGCTACTTGAAGAAAAAGAAGCGCTTTTGTTTAAAGGAATTACCACGTTGACGGGGCCAAATGGGGCGGGAAAATCCACCTTATTAAAAGCCATCGTTCAGAGACAAAAATATCAAGGAAAAATGTTCTTGGCAGGCCGCCGCTTGCGGGCTTCAAAAAAATTGTATCAACACATGACATTAGCGGTGCAACAAGCCAATCGTCAGTTTGTCACGTTGACTTTACGAGAAGAGCTTTTGTTTGGTCAGAACATGACAGCAGAAAAAAGAAGAAAACAAGAGGAAGCCTTAACTTTTTTAGGTTTAAAAGAAAAACTAGAGTACAGTGTTTTTCAACTAAGTGAAGGGCAAAAAAAGATGGTGCAATTAATTAGTTTGCTGAGCTTAGATTTGGACTGTTTACTTTTAGATGAACCTTTTGCTGGATTAGATGAGCGAGCATGCAATTATTTTGTTGAATGGATCAAAGAAAAAAGTGCGCAACAAGATTTTCTAATCGTCACGCATCGGCTAGAACCTCTCTCTGGCGTGAGCAATTACCGAATAGAATTGCTGCAGCAACAACTGATTATCTGGCAGGAGGGAACCACATGCAAATAAAGCAAACAAATGCAGCAATTTATGCTTCTTTGATTCTTATTTTGACCTTTGAATTATCTTTTTCTCAGTCAATTTTGGCAAATTTGGCGGTTTTTATGGGTTGTGTCATTTTTTTAATAGGCCAGCGAAAATCCCGCTTACTGCTTTGGTTATTTTTCTTGCCACTTTTACCAGCAATCGGGACGTTTTGGTCTATTTATTTGCATGGTACGAGTAGTCAACAAGCCTGGCTTTTGTTTAGTCGAACGTATGCCTTTGCCGGTTTAGGACTAGCTTTTGCTGTAGGCGTTGATTTTGAAGAATTATTGTTGTTATTGGAACAAAAGGGGCTAGCACCAAACTTTGTTTATGGAATTTTAGTGGTGGTTCACGCCTTACCGGAAGTGAAAAGAGAAATTAATGATTTAAAAGAAGCAAGCCTACTCCGTGGCAAAACGTTTCATTTTTGGTCACCGATGCTTTATGTTAAAACACTGCTCGTTGCTGTTTCTTGGCGAGATAAATATACGGAAGCAATGTCTGCCCATGGCTATGAAGAAGGAGCCACCAGAAGTCGAAAAGAGCATTTTGTGTCAGCAAAAGTCAGTCTGGGGCTTGCTATTTTGATCATCATTTTTACCAATTTGTTTATTTTTCTAACGTAAAGGAGAAACCTATGACATTTACAGAACAAGCCAAAGAACAAGCGCAAGCTTCTTGGCAAGGAAGTTTTCAGCATCCTTTTATCACAGAATTACATGAAGGAACCTTGAGTCCAACGATTTTTCGCTACTATTTAATTCAAGATCATTACTATTTAAAACATTTTAGTCAGCTTTATCGCTTGATTGCGGCACAAACGCAACAACCTCGATTGAAAAAATTACTCTTAACAAATGCGGAAAATCTCGCGTTGGGCGAATTAGCTATTCGTGAAACTTTTTTTGAAGAACTGGCGATTACGGAAGAAGAAGTTGCAGCGACACCGATTGCACCAACCGCTTATCACTATATTTCTCATATGTATCGCCAACTTATTGAAGGAACGCCTAAGACGGCCGCAGCAAGTATGTTGCCTTGTTCTTGGCTCTATCAAGAAATTGGTGCACAGTTAGTCAAACAACACTCACCAGAACCACTGTACCAACGTTGGATTGAAACCTATGCTGGGGAGGAAGCGTACCAACACGTCCAAGAGGAACGTCAACTGTTAGACCAATTATATGAAGAAAGTTCACCACAAGAACAAGCAGCTATGATCACCGCTTTTGTTATCAGCAGTGAGATGGAATACGCTTTTTGGGAAATGGCCTATACACACGAAACCTGGATTGGTTAATACAAAAACAAGTCGTTTAGTGCTCGTAACTAACGACTTGTTTTTGTATTAGAAAGCAGTAATTGTCAGTTGCTTTTTTGACAGGGCGTGATAAGATATTCAGTGACGCAAAATCTGTTATAACTCGCTCAGTAATAACAGAAACGCCTTGCTAAGAAAGGACTGTAGAAGCCTCATGAATTATCCAGAACCGATTGCAAAATTGATTGAAAGTTATATGAAATTACCAGGAATTGGTCAAAAAACAGCGACACGGCTTGCTTTTTATACAATTGATATGAAAGAAGAAGATGCTAATGCTTTTGCAAAAGCGCTAATTAGTGTCAAGAGAGATCTCCATTTCTGTAGTATTTGCGGAAATATTACTGAAGAAGATCCTTGTGAAATTTGCCAAGATAAAAATCGTGACCGTAGTATTATTTTAGTAGTGGAAGAACCAAAAGACGTTATGGCAATGGAAAAAATGCGTGAATATCAAGGCTTGTATCACGTACTCCACGGGGTGCTTTCACCGATGGAAGGAACAGGACCAGAAGATATTAATATTGCCTCTTTGATCAAACGATTGCACGATGATGAAGTGAAAGAGGTCATTATAGCAACCAACGCTACCACTGAAGGAGAAGCGACGGCGATGTATTTATCACGGCTCATTAAACCAGCTGGAATCACCGTTACTCGTTTGGCACACGGCTTGTCTGTCGGCAGCGATATTGAATATGCAGACGAAATAACCTTGCTAAAAGCAGTCGAAGGACGTCGAGAAATTTAAAAGAAACATCGTTGGAAAAAGAGGTTGAAATCGAAGTAGGTCGTTTCTGTGAGAAAATGTCGCAGTTCAAGTTTTTCAGTACTTCTTTTTCAGTTTCTTTTTTTCAGCGGATGCATCACTTTAAATAGGACATAAGGATTTCAATTAGACTGATAGAGCAAGATGAAGTATAATAGATACAAGTAAAAATTGATTGGAGTTTTCGCACGTGCAGGGTATTTTTATCACATTTGAAGGTCCAGATGGTGCTGGTAAAACCAGTGTTTTGAAGGAAGTTTCTGAAAGATTAGCTAAAGAGTCAAAACGAAAAATTGTCACTACAAGAGAACCAGGCGGCATACCGATTGCCGAAAAGATTCGAACAGTTATTTTAGATCCAAGAAATGACAGAATGGATGAGCGAACAGAAGCTTTACTTTACGCAGCTGCTCGTCGTCAACATTTAGTGGAAAAAATCTTGCCAGCTTTGGAAGCGGGTCATTTAGTCCTATGTGATCGTTTTGTTGACAGCTCATTAGCCTACCAAGGCGCTGGGCGTAGAATTGGGATTGCACCAATTGCTTCAATTAATGCGTTTGCGACAGAAGGTGTCTCACCAGATTTTACAATTTATTTAGACGTTGACTCAGATACTGGCTTACGGCGGATTCAAGAAAATCGAACACAGCAAATTGATCGCTTAGATTCAGAAGGATTAGAATTTCATCAACGTGTTCGTCATGAATATTTGAAATTAGCAGAAGAAAATCCACAACGTATCAAAAAGATTGATGCACGGATGAGTTTAGAACTTGTCGTAGAAGCAACGTATCAGGCGATTATTGAACGTTATCCAGAAAACTTTTAATTATAGGAAGGTGTAGACCATGAAGATTATTTTAGCCATTGTACAAGACAAAGATAGTAACCGATTAGCCAACGAATTTATTGATGCCAATATTCGTGCTACAAAATTATCCTCAACAGGTGGATTCTTAAAAGCGGGAAACAGCACATTTATTATTGGGATTGATGATGAACGTGTCGACGAAACATTAGCTTTAATTAAAGAAACATGTCAATCAAGAAAACAATATGTTTCAACACCTGTGACTTTAGATATCACAATGGATGGCCAAATTCCTTATCCTGTGGAAGTTGAAGTAGGCGGCGCTACTTGCTTCGTCTTACCAGTTGAAGGATTCCATCAATATTAAGATGAATGAAGCACAACAGCTACAGCAAATGCAACCTTTGCTGTACAAGCAACTCCAAAAAAGTTTTGAGCATGGTCGTCTTGCCCATGCTTATCTTTTTGAAGGAGATACAGGAACTGGAAAACAAGAATTTGGCTTATGGATGGCGAAACATGTCTTTTGTACGAATTTAGTAAATCAACAGCCTTGTAACGAATGCCATAATTGTGTGCGGATTAATGAAAATGAACATCCAGATGTTTTAAGAATTGCGCCAGATGGGCAAACCATCAAAGTGAACCAAATCCGTGAATTAAAAGCGGAGTTTTCTAAAAGTGGGGTCGAGACTGCTAAAAAAGTTTTCTTAATTCAAGAAGCAGATAAAATGAGTACCGGCGCAGCCAATAGTCTCTTAAAATTTTTAGAAGAACCAGAAGGACAAATTTTAGCTATTTTAGAAACCACTTCGCTTTCTCGAATTTTACCAACGATTCAATCACGATGCCAAACCTTACATTTTCAACCATTAGTCAAAAAAACATTAATTGATCGCTTAATCAAACAGGGGATTGGTGAAAAGACTGCAACCCTTTTAGCTGAGCTGACAAATAGTTTTGAGAAAGCAGTTGAAATCTCTCAAGATGAATGGTTTAATGAAGCTAGGGAAATCATTTTGCAATGGTTTAATTATCTAAAAAGTAATGATTTACAGGCATTTATCTACGTTCAGAAGAAAATGGTCAAAGTATTTAAGGAAAAAGAACAACAAGCGCTTAGCTTTGACTTGCTCATGGTTTATTACCGTCAATTATTGGAAGAAAGTGTTGCGACACAGCAAGCCAAAAAAGTAACGGAAGAGCAGGCGGAACGGTTGGCGCTAATTTTGAAAGCACGCCAAAAATGGACTGCCAATGTTAGTTGGCAAAATGTTTGTGAACAATTAGTTATCCAAATGATTCACCCTAAATCATAAAGGAAAAAAGTGCCAAGTGGCATTCAGTTTCATAATATAGTAGGAACTTAGTTGTTTCACAAGTTCCTTAACCGATTGAAGCGACGTTCACTTGAACTAGATTAGGAGGAATAAAATGGTAGAAGTAGTAGGAGTTCGCTTCCGTGAAGCCGGTCATATCTATTATTTTGCTCCTGGAAAATCTGAGTATATTTATAATGAGAAAGTACTCGTTGAATCTCAACAGTCAAAACAATTAGCTACTGTTGCTATTCCTAAAAAAACAGTCGATTCAGACGATTTACCAGAGGACCTAAAACCCATTTTAAATAAAGCAACAGCCAATGATTTAGAAAAAGAACAAAAAAATTTGGCTGATGCAGAAGCTGCCAAAAGCATTGCCAATGAAAAAATTCGAGCTCATGACTTAAAAATGAAATTAGTGCGAGTAGAATATACCTTCGATCGTAGCAAAATGATTTTTTACTTTACGGCAGATGGGCGAATTGATTTTCGTGAATTAGTCAAAGACTTAGCGGCTATTTTCCGGACGCGAATTGAGTTACGTCAAATTGGTGTCCGAGATGAAGCGAAAATATTAGGTGGCATTGGCCCTTGTGGCAGACAACTATGTTGCTCAACATTTCTAGGAGATTTTATGCCAGTTTCAATCAAAATGGCTAAAGATCAAGGGTTATCTTTAAATCCTGTCAAAATTTCGGGATTATGTGGCCGCTTAATGTGTTGTTTGAAATACGAAAACGACGAATATGAAGCCGCTAAAAAAGAATTACCAGATTATGGAAAAGAAGTAATAACACCAGATGGCAAAGGTAAAGTCGTCGGGTTGAATCTATTAAGTCGGATTGTCAAAGTTCGTCTGCATGGTCGTGAAATCGCAGCGGATTATGATTACGAAGAAATCAAAGAAGCTACTGCGAAAGTTGCTGCTGAAAAAGGTGATCAAAATGGATAAACGTTCGCTCTATGATGGATTAAATTCGTTGGAAACTGATTTAGACAGTTCCGTGACACAATTAAGAGAAATTAAAGCAGCACTCCATGAGTTGGTAGAAAAAAATACCACGTTGGAAATCGAAAACCAACGCTTACGGGAGCATCTCCAAGAACTGAATAAGTTAGCAGGAAATACAACTGAAACTGAAAAACAAGAGCTATCAAAATCACGTATGAATTTGGAAAAACTTTATGAAGAGGGCTTCCATGTCTGCAATATTTTATATGGTTCAAGACGTGAAAATGATGAAGAATGTGCCTTTTGTCTTGATGTTATTTATGGGGAACGTACGCGTTAAGTCTAGTGGACACTGCAAATAAAAAGGAAAGGTTTGGTTTGACAGTCAATCGATTGTCAAATCAAACCTTTATCTATTTATAGAACGAAAAAGGAAAATGAGGGATGCGCTATGCAAAAACAGAAAAGTTTTGATAAGCAAACAACAAAAGGAAAATTGTATCTTGTCCCAACACCGATCGGCAATTTAGAAGATATGAGTATTCGTTGTTTAAACATATTGAAAGAAGCAACGGTGATTGCTAGTGAAGACACAAGAAACACACAAAAATTGCTAAATCATTTTGAGATTACAACACCACAAATTAGTTTACACGAACATAATTACAAAGAGCGAATTCCTCAACTGATTACACGATTGCTGAATGGTGAAACGATTGCCCAAGTTAGCGATGCAGGTATGCCTTCAATTAGTGATCCTGGTCATGAATTGGTTACAGCATGTCTTGAAGAAGAACTGGCAGTGATTGCCTTGCCAGGACCTACGGCAGGAATGACCGCCTTGATTGCCTCGGGTCTTTTACCACAGCCATTTACGTTTTATGGTTTTTTACCAAGAAAGAAAAAGGAACAGAAAGACGTGTTATCAGCATTAAAAGAAGAACGGCCAACACAGATTTTTTATGAGTCCCCCTATCGGATTGCTAAAACGGTAGCAACGTTTGCTGAAGTCTATGGTCAAGAACGCCCTGCTGTGATTTGTCGAGAATTAACGAAACTTCACGAAGAGTATTTACGAGGTACCTTAGGAGAACTAACAGAATATTTAGCAGAAAATACGCTAAAAGGCGAGTGTTGTTTATTAGTTAGCGGATTTACTGGTGAGAAAGAGACAATAGCAGCAATGCCAGCTATTTCCCTCAAAGAACATGTACAAGTTTTAATGGAGGAAGAGGGACGGAGTTCCAAAGAGGCGATCAAAGAAGTGGCCAAATTGAGAAATGTAAAAAAACAAGAAGTATATAAAGAATATCATTCCATTTAAAAAAGGAGAGAAACATGAGTAATTTATTGCGAGCAGAAGGCGTGTCTTATCAAGTAAATGGTCGTAGCATTCTTTCTGATATTGATTTGTCATTTGAAACAGGTAGCAATACAACAATTGTTGGTCCTTCAGGTAGCGGGAAAAGTACATTTTTAAAAATTTTATCTTCATTATTAAGTCCTACAGAAGGCGAAATTTTTTATCAAGAAGCGCCAATTACTACAATGCCAATCGAAACATACCGCCAAAAGGTTTCTTATTGTTTTCAGCAGCCAACTTTATTTGGTGAAACCGTGTATGATAATTTATTATTTCCATTTACCGTCAGACAAGAAGCGTTTAATCAGGAAAAAGTCGTGGCATTACTCCAACAAGTGAAATTGCCCGCTGCTTATCTTGAAAAGAAAATAGCCGAACTCTCTGGTGGTGAGCGACAACGGGTTGCTTTGCTACGAAACATTATTTTTGTACCAGATGTTTTATTATTAGACGAAGTTACAACGGGATTAGATGAAGAAAGCAAACAGATTGTCAATCAATTGTTAAACCAATTAAACAAAGAGCAAGGAGTCACGCTGGTTCGTGTCACGCATGATACCGAAGAAATTCAGCAAGCACAGCAAGTGATTCGTATTGTAGCAGGAAAGGTGGCGCCGACAGATGGATTTAGCAGTTAATAATTTATCCTTATTTTTTTCAGCCATGCTAGTGATGGTCGCATTAATTATTAGTACTAAAGAAAAATTAGGTTTTACCAAAGATATTATTATTAGTGTGATTCGAGCAGTCATTCAATTAGTCGCAGTCGGTTATTTATTAAAATATGTTTTTCAAGTCAATAACCTGATTTTAACGCTCATCATGGTTTTGGTGATTGTTTCCAACGCAGCCTTTAATGCAAAAAAACGCAGCCAGCAATTACAAAAGGGCTTTTTGATTTCTTTCATTGCAATTGGTTGTAGTACAGGAATTACCATTGGTATTTTGATTTTTTCTGGTTCTATTAAATTTATTCCTTCTCAAATCATTCCTATCAGTGGGATGATTGCCAGCAATTCGATGGTGGCAATTGGTTTATGCTATCGCAATTTAGATACTCTTTTTCAAAACCAACGGCAAGCGGTAATGGAGAAACTAGCATTAGGTGCAACTATCAAACTTGCCTCTTTACCAATCATCCAACAAAGTGTGAAAACCGGGATGGCGCCGACGATTGATTCTGCCAAAACTGTCGGAATTGTTAGTTTGCCTGGGATGATGTCAGGCTTGATTTTTGCGGGCGTTGATCCGGTCCATGCGATAAAATATCAGATTATGGTGACTTTTATGTTGCTATCAGCAACAAGTATTGGTTCAGTGATTGCAACTTATCTTGCCTATAAAGGCTACTATAATCAACAAAAACAATTGGTTGTTTAATTAAAAAGCTGGAAATCTGTGTTTATAACTTCACGGATTTTCAGCTTTTTCTGGTTGAAATAAAGAAGTTTCAATTTGAAAAAGAACGGACGTTCGTATATAATGGAGGGAGGAGGCGAATCAAAATGATGAGCGAATTACGTTTTCCCTTAAAAAAAGATACGTCGAGAAAAATTATACATATAGATATGGATGCGTTTTTTGCTTCAGTTGAAGAACGAGATCATCCAGAGCTAGTAGGACATCCGTTAGTTATTGCGCGCCATCCAAGTGATACTGGGGGCAAAGGAGTGGTGACCACAGCGAATTATATTGCTCGACAGTACGGTATTCACTCGGCTATGAGTGCTCAAAAGGCGTATGAACTATGTCCAAGTGCCATTTTTAAGCCAGGTAATTATCAGAAATATAGTGAAATTTCTCAAGAAATCCGTGAAATTTTTCGCCGCTATACAGATGTGATTGAACCAGTATCTATTGACGAAGCGTATTTAGATGTAACTGAAAATAAGGTCAACAGTAAGTCGGCTATTAAAATTGCGAAAATGATTCAATATGATATTTGGCATGAATTGCAGTTAACTTGCTCGGCAGGTGTTAGTTACAATAAGTTTTTAGCCAAGTTAGCATCAGATTTTCAGAAACCAAAGGGCCTGACGGTTGTCTTACCAGAAGAGGCCGAAGATTTTTTGAAAGCATTACCGATTGAAGATTTCCACGGAATCGGGAAAAAAACAGTGCCTAAAATGCATGAACTAGGGATTTTTACTGGAGCAGATTTATACAAGCAAGATGAGATGACGTTGATTCGGTTATTCGGTAAAATGGGTTATTCATTGTATCGTAAAGTCCGTGGTATCCATGATGCGCCAGTTCAAGTGACTAGAGATCGTAAGTCGGTAGGCAAGGAACATACTTACGGCACCCCTTTAACGACGGAAGAGCAGGTTACGGCTCAATTGAGACAATTAGCAGCAGGTGTTGAGCGTGCATTGCAACGAGTGCAAAAACATGGCAAAACAGTAGTCCTGAAAGTTCGTTATACTGACTATACGACGATTACGAAACGTGTGACATTACCTGAATATATTTCTAAAAAAGAAGAACTTTTCTATCAAGCGAATTTAATTTGGGAAGATATTTTAGGTTTAGAACAAGGAATCCGTTTATTAGGCATTACTTTAACGAATTTAGATCCACTAGCGTATGAAAACATTGTTTTACCTTTATGGGAAAAAAGTTAGCCCTTTAGACACATCCTCAAGAGATGGCTAAAGGGCTAACTTTTTTAAATTGATTTTTTGATTTGTTCATAAGACGTTTCGGCGTCATGACATTTTTCCCAAATAACAGCTTTGCCAGCAGCAAGTGATTTGGGTACATCAATAATCCGTTGATTACTACTGCCACGAAATTGTAAATTTAAATTACGTTTTGCCAGTTCAAAACGCCCATCGACTAAAATGTCAATTGAATGGAGTAGTTCAAGCTTATCAGGCGTTTCTAAAAGTAGTTCTTCAAAGGTATACCCTGACCAAGACCAGATATCTTTGGCTGAGCCAAATGTTTCCCGCACACGTTTGACTACACTAAGACAAACATCTGTATTCAGAAAGGGTTCACCACCCAAAAGAGTCAAACCTTGGACATAGTCATGGGACAAATCTTCAATAATTTGATTCATTAAAGATTCTGTAAACGGCGTACCGTAATTGAAATTTTGGACAGCTTTGTTAAAACAACCTTCACAAGCAAAGAGACAGCCGCTCACATATAAACTATTGCGTACACCTTCGCCATCAATAAAGTTGAACGCTTTGTAATCGGCAATCTTTTTTTGGCTGTAGTCTTCGGTTTTCCATTCTTGTGGTTTCGGATTACGCATCAGCAAAACTTCTTTCTATAGAATAATCGAGTTTAATTTTTTAAATGTTTCACACGAGAGGAAATTTCTTTGTGACGACCATGTACCATTGGGCGAGCTTGCGGGTTACCTAAATAACCACAAGTCCGTTTAACGACATCACAAGTCTTAGGATCATGATTGCCACATTCTGGACATTCAAAGCCACGTTCAGTTGGATGGAAGTCCCCTTCAAAACCACAGGCATAACAATGATCAATTGGCGTATTGGTTCCTAAATAGCCAACTTTGTCATAAGCGTAATCCCAGACAGCTTCAAGTGCTTTGGGATTTTGCTGTAACATGGGGTATTCACAGTAGTGGATAAAACCACCAGAACAGTATTTTGGATAATCCTTTTCAAAATCAAGTTTTTCAAAAGGCGTTGGATTTTTGCGTACATCATAATGGAAACTATTTGTGTAATATTCTTTATCTGTAATATTTTCGACGATGCCAAATTTTTCAGTATCTAAACGGCAAAAACGGTCAGTCAAGCTTTCGCTCGGTGTAGAGTAGACACTAAAATGATAGCCGTATTCGTTGCCCCAGTTGTCGGCATTTTTTTTCAGTTCTTTTAAAATATCCAGTGTAAAGTTTTTGGCCTCTTGATTGTCCTCCCAAGCACCGCCGTAAAAGGCAGAAGCCACTTCATACAAGCCAATATAGCCAAGTGAAACCGTGGCACGTTTGTTTTTAAACAGTTCATCTACGGCATCCTGTGTAGCTAAACGTTTTCCAAATGCACCATACATGTATAAAATCGGTGCATTCGCTGGTTTAGCTTCTTTAACACGTTCAACCCGATAAACCAAAGCATCTTTAACGATCGCTAAACGTTCATTTAAAATTTGCCAGAACTTTTCTTGACTTCCTTGCGCTTCTAAAGCGATTCTTGGTAAGTTCAAGGTCACAACGCCTAAATTCATTCGGCCAACATTTACTTCTTCACCTTGTTCGTCTTTCCAGCCTTGTAAAAAGGAACGACAGCCCATTGGTACCTTAAAACTACCTGTTAGTTCAACGATTTTATCATAGTTTAAAACATCAGGATACATGCGTTTCGTTGCGCATTCCAGTGCCAACTGTTTAATATCGTAGTTTGGATCAGTAGGTTGCGCATTGACGCCTCGTTTAATTGTGAAAATTAGTTTTGGGAAAATAGCTGTTCGTTTTTCAATCCCTAAACCATTAATTCGGATTTGTAAAATCGCCCGTTGAATTTCTCGCTCAAACCAGTTGGTACCTAAACCAAATCCCAGAGAAGTAAAAGGGGTTTGTCCATTGGAAGTAAATAAGGTATTAATTTCATACTCAAGACTTTGCATGGCATCAAAAATATCTTTTTTCGTTTTCTTCTGAGCGAATGCTTTTTGGCGTTCTTCTCCTTCAATCCATTCTTGCGCATCTGCTAAATGTTTTTCATAATTACGTTCCGCAAAAGGCGCTAATAATTCATCAATCCGATCAGCAGAGCAACCACCATATTGACTGGAAGCTACATTGGCAATAATTTGAGAAATTTGTGCAGTGGCCGTTTGAATTGATTTTGGTGATTCGACATCAGCGTTCCCAATTTTAAAGCCATTGTTTAGCATGCCTTTAAAATCAATTAAACAGCAGTTTGTCATGGGCGTATATGGATGATAATCTAAATCGTGGTAGTGAATGTCGCCTTTTTGATGGGCATTAGCCACGTGTGAAGGCAACATCTTTAAACCAATTGATTTTCCAACAATCCCAGCGGTTAGATCACGTTGCGTATTAAAAACGTCACTGTCTTTGTTGGCATTTTCGTTCACGACAGTCTGATCTTTATTAATTAATTTGCCGATAGATACATTAATATCAGTCGCTTTACTACGCTCAAAATCACGTTGGGTTCTGTAATGAATGTATTCTTCGGCTAAGGCATATTCGTTGTTGGATAGCAGAGTATGTTCCACAATATTTTGAATTTCATAAATTTTTACGTTATTGGTAAAACGTTCGGCAATTTCTCGATTGACATCGGCAACAATCGATTGGACTTTTTGATGTGTCAAAGGAGTGACTTGGTCATGTATTTTTTGTTCAGCTTTGATCAAAGCATCGTATATTTTTTGATCATCGAAAGTCACTAAACGACCATCCCGTTTGACGACTTTAATTGTTGAGAGATTAACATCCTCGGCTTTTTCATCAGTAATCTTCATCATTTTATCCAGCTCCTTATATCTCGTTAGTAACTATCCTAATACAAAGGTCGGCTAAATTCAATCGATATATTGCGTATTTTTAGTAAAATATCACTAGACAAACACTATATATTGTGCTTGCACTGTTTTGAAAAAATATGAAAACAAATGAAGAAAAGGATTGAGCAAATTTTTTTGCGTGAAAAAAATTCTTTGTCCAAATTAAAAAACAGCAAAGATTTTTTTGCCAAATTGCTAAAAGCAACACTAAAAAATAACAATTATTAAATAATAATTGTTTGCGGATTTATTCACGAAATGCCAATTATTCTTTGACTACCGAACGATATTGTAAGATAAAACGATGTTCATTCAGATTTTTTCTTGGTAAAATAAGAGTAATAACAAAACGTTGGAGCGAGAAAAATGAAAAAAATTGTAGAAGTAAACCATGTCAGCAAGACATATGGTCGTTTAAATAATAAAACAGAAGTATTAGATAATATTTCGTTTACCGTTGATGAAGGCGAATTTGTGGGGATTATGGGTCCCAGTGGTGCTGGGAAATCGACACTGTTGAATGTCTTATCCTCGATTATTTTGCCAACCGCAGGAATCGTGCGCATCGCCGGACAAGATATTTTAAAAATGCGAGATAATCAATTAAGTGATTTTCGAAGAAACGAAATGGGGTTTATTTTTCAATCGTTTAACCTAATTGATACGTTAAATGTGAAGGACAATATTCTGTTGCCTTTAGCTGTAGAAAAAGTTTCATTAGAAGAAATGGATAAACGTTTGTTACATGTGACTTCGATTTTGGGGATTCAGGAGCTTTTATCTGCTTATCCACCAGAGATTTCTGTGGGACAAAAACAACGAGTAGCAGCTGCTCGTGCTTTGATTACGAACCCTAAAATTATTTTTGCAGATGAACCAACTGGCTCGCTGGATTCAAAATCAGCAACAGAATTGTTGAAATATTTAGCTGAAATTAATCTACATGATGATGCCACAATTTTGATGGTGACACATGACCCGTACACGGCCAGTTTTTGCAATCGCATCTTGTTCATTAAAGACGGTGCGATTTTCTCAGAAGTTGTTCGTCAAGGATCACGTAAGGAATTTTTTAATCGTGTGATAGATATGCAAGCAACGATTGGTGGAGGCGGGCGCGCAAATGATTTTTAAACTATCATTAAAAAATTTAAAAGCTCATGTACCTAATTATCTGGTTTATTACATTAGTATGACTTTTGCAGCGGTCGTTTATTATTGTTTCCGTGCGATTGCTTACAACCAGCCTCTTGTCGCAGGTGCAGGCCGTGATATCGAAATTAAGCGATCTTTAGGACTCGGTAGTACCTTAGTCACCATTATTATTTTGGGCTTTATGTTGGCAGCAAATCGTTTTTTTATAGGAAAACGTAGCCAAGAAATTGGCTTGTATCGATTAATTGGCTTGAGAAAGAGCCAAGTTTCACTAATTTTTTTAGTAGAAAATTTAGTTTTAGGCTTTGTTTCACTAATTAATGGAATTATTTTAGGAGTGATTTTCACCAAGTTGTTTTCAATGATTTTAGCCAAAGTTATGTTTTTAGAAGTCCCCAGTTTCTTCTATATTTCTTGGCGTTCCGTTATTGAAACCGGTGTAGCTTTTGCATTTATGATTTTGATTGTCTGCTTAAGAAGTATTTGGATGATTTATCGTTATCCATTGTCGCAGCTTATGCACCAAGAAAAAATTGGTCAAATTAATTATAGTCGTTTAACGAAACGGCGGCAGTTTCTAGGTATTTTAGGACCTATTTGTTTACTGGCTGGTTATTTTATTGCGTTTGATTTTCGGAATTTAGCGACAGGTATTGTGTATAAACAATTAAATGATTCATTGGATATCTCGATTCCAATGATTATTACATTGACGCCTTTTATCATTTTGGGTCTCTGTGTGGTGGGAACTTATTTATTTTTCCGTTATACCATGTATTTTATCATTCGCTTATTTAATCATAGAAAAAAATGGTATTACCAAGATTTACGCATGATTACTTTAGGCAATGCCAAACGCTACTTATTTAAAAGTAGCAAAACACTCACTGGTTTGACCTTGTTAATTGCGACAGCCTTGAGTGGGATTGGCGTGATGGTTTTTGTGTATACGATTAGTATGCACACGGTCAACAGTGATGGCCCCGTGGACTTTTTAGTTTCACAGGAAAGCTATCCTAAATTGAAGAAAGTTCTCGATGAAGCGAAGGACACCAAAATAAAAAATGAAGTGACACTTTCTTATAAAATTACTGGAATTGAACGAAGTTTGCGAATTGGTCAAGCGCAAGAGGAACAAGAAACGATTGAAGCAGTTAATGTTTTATCCTTCTCAAATTACCGCAACTATCAAAAAATTAATCCTTATTTAAACGATTTACATTTAAAAAATGACCAAAGTGTTATCTATATGGATAGCTTTACCAATATTTTAAGTGGTATGTCTCGTTATGAATCGAAACTGCAATTTGTTGAAGGAGAGAAGGCACAACTGCAACAAGTGCTGCCTAACTATCTAGGCAATTTTTTATTGCAATATTCCTTACCAACGATTGTCGTTTCCGATGCCCTTTATCAGAAAGTGACAAAAAATTCCATTCAGTATCAGATTAACGCCGTAAATGTTGACACGAAAAGCCGTGAAAAACTTTATGAAGCCGTAAATAAACAGATTGCCACAGAATGGCAAGCGCCAATTTTGTATAAGTATGAAAAAAATAACCAGCAGTTGAGTGGTTTTGCCAAACAAATGCCTAACGAAGAGGTAAAGAATACGCAAGATGATGTCACAGAAACTTGGCGGCTAAATATGAATGATCGCTACGCCTCTTTACGCTATGAACGAAAAATTAACGGCTTGACTTTATATGTCTCCATGTTTGTGGCAATTTTAGCGTTGTTTATTACGGGCAGTATTTTGATGTTACGACAACTGTTTTCAGCTGTAAGTGAGCGTCAAGATTACGTGACTTTAAAACGGATGGGTGTTTCTAGTAAAGCGATAACTAAGCAAATTTATCGACAGAATAGTTTGATTTTCTTTCCGCCGATGGTCATTGGGATTTTGCATACCACCTTTGCCATTTATTTGTTAAGCCAATTTATTAAGAGTCCAGGATATTTGTTAGTATATCTTTCTTGTGGAATCTTAATAATTGTTTATCTAATTTTTTATATTTTAACGTCTGCCATTTATGCGCGGATGATTCGACACATCCATTTTTAAAAAACTGTAAAAGCCGTTGTGAAGCGGTTTTTACAGTTTCTTTATGCGAAAAAATTATGAGAGTTCCCTTTATGAAAATCATGAAAATTTAAGAAGTGACGAAATTGTTAGTTTTTTTATTAAATTGTAAGAAATTTCAATGGACTTTGCTGAAATATAGCATAAAATAATGGATAGCGATTAACCTTAGGAGGTGAATGATAATGAAAACAACTTTTCAGAAAATTCTCAATAACGAAAGTCTTAAATTCATCGGTAAAACGTTATTTTATTCTTTCATTGTCATTGCATTAATTTATCTTTATCATTACAAGAATATCAATGGAGGAACCTTCATTTATAACGAGTTTTAAGGAGGCGGCTATACATGGAAAAAGTAATTAATATGATTCAAACGATTGATGAATGGGCACGTAAAGAACCCCAACGTCCTGTTTATTTAACCGAAGAAAAAGTCTCTACGTATGGAGAGTTAAAAGAAAAGTCAGACAATCTAGCCGCTTATTTAGCTGAGCTGAAAACGGACAAGTCAGCGATTGTCGTATACGGAGAATTAGATTTTGAAATGATTGTGAGTTTTTTAGGCGCATCGAAAGCTGGTTTTAGCTATATCCCCATTGATGCACATACACCAAAAGAACGCATTGAACTAATTCTAAACGTAGCCAAACCAACCGCAGTGATTGCTGTGCATGAATGGCCTGAATTAGCCACCGAAGTGCCAGTAATTACGGCGGAAGAATTAACAGAAATGATGATGCATGCACCCCGATATGCGCCTGCGTTGACGCCTGTCACAGGAGCAAGTAATTACTATATCATTTTCACTTCAGGGACAACTGGCGTACCAAAGGGTGTGCAAATCAGCCATGATAATTTAGTTAGCTTTACGAATTGGTTGTTGCAAGATTTTGGTTTAGAAGAAGGGGCCCGCTTTTTAGCACAGGCACCTTATTCGTTTGATTTATCGGTGATGTCTATTTATCCCGCATTGGCGTTAGGTGGCTCATTAACTCCGTTACCCAATGAAATCATTAACGATTTTAAACAATTATTTACGCGTTTGCCACAATTAACAATCGACGTCTGGGTTTCAACACCGTCCTTTATTGAATTGTGTCTAATGGAACCAAGCTTTGATGGTGAACATTTACCAGCACTGCGCACGTTTTTATTCTGTGGAGAAGAATTACCAAAACCAACGGCTGAAAAATTAGCCGCTCGTTTCCCAACTGCGCATATTTATAATACGTATGGGCCGACAGAAGCGACTGTAGCGATTAGTGCCATTGAAATCACTCAAGAAGTTTTAAAAAGTGTCCAACGTTTACCAATCGGGTATGTGAAAGAGGATACGCAAATTTATATTATGGAAGGCATGTCAAAATTACCTGCAGGTGAAATTGGTGAAATCGTCATTGCTGGACCAAGTGTTTCCAAAGGCTATCTAAATAATCCTGCGAAAACAGCTGAAGCTTTTTTCCAATTAGATGGCGTACCAGCTTATCGCACAGGCGATGCTGGAAAGTTAGTCGATAACCTATTGCAGTATGAGGGACGCTTAGATTTTCAAATTAAATTGCATGGCTACCGCATTGAGTTAGAAGAAGTGGATCATCACTTAACGAATGTTTCCTACGTGAAACAAGCAGTCGTTGTGCCGAAATATCAAGGAAATAAAGTCCAACAATTAATTGCCTATGTCGTTCCGCAAGCACATGAATTTTCAAGTGATTTTCAATTAACTAAGGCAATTAAACAAGAATTAGCCACGTTGACAATGGACTATATGATTCCGCAAAAATTTGTATATGTTGAACAATTACCTTTGACAAGTAATGGCAAAATTGATCGGAAAGGGTTGATGAATGAGGTGAATGCCACATGATGAATTTTCCTCATATGATTCCCTATAATGCACCGTATTACTTTGTTCTGCTAATTGCGGCCTTGTTGCCGATGATTTTAACTTTAGCCATTAAAGGGACACGTTGGCCTTGGTATCAAACGCTCGTGACACTGGTCTTTCTATATATCAGTTTTGGTGGCGAATTTTGGCAACAAGGAGTCGCTCTGATTGTATATGTTATTTATCAAACGTTACTAACGTGGGGCTATGCGGCTTATCGAAAAAATAAAAATGCAGGTTGGGTCTTTTATCTGGCTGTCTTTTTAGCTATATTACCGCTTGTTTGGGTGAAAGTTTCTCCCTTCATGACAGGCAAAACAACCTTACTTGGCTTTTTAGGGATTTCTTATTTAACCTTTAAAGCGGTCCAAGTGGTCATGGATTTACGGGATGGCGTAATGAAAGAATATCATCCGTTTCGTTACATTCAGTTTCTCTTGTTTTTCCCGACTATTTCTTCAGGACCCATCGATCGTTATCGGCGCTTTGAAAAAGATTTGAAAAACCCGCCGAGTGCGGAGAAATATTTAGACTTTTTAGAAAAAGGAATTTTTTATTTATTTCTAGGATTTTTATATAAGTTTATTATCAGTCATTATCTTGGTGGTGTCTTTTTACCACATGTGGAAAAAATGGCCTTGGCACAAGGTGGTTTATCTTGGTGGACAGTCGGCTATATGTATAATTACAGTTTGTATCTATTCTTTGATTTCGCAGGCTATAGTTTACTGGCCGTTGGCACAAGTTATTTAATGGGCTATGATACACCAATGAACTTTAACAAACCGTTCCTAAGTTGGAATATTAAAGAATTCTGGAATCGTTGGCACATGACCTTATCTTTTTGGTTCCGTGATTACATTTACATGCGCTTAATGTTTTTCTTAATGAAAAAGAAAGTCTTTAAGAGTCGGATTGTGACTTCTAATATTGGTTACTTTGCGTTGTTCTTAATCATGGGCATTTGGCATGGATTAACGTGGTTCTACATCGCTTATGGGCTCTACCATGCAACACTAATTTGTGTAACAGATGCTTGGCTACGTTTTAAGAAAAAACATAAAGACAAGATACCATCAAACAAATTTACACATGCATTTGCAGTCTTTTTAACTTTCCAAGCGGTTTGTGTCAGCTTCCTGATTTTCTCAGGATTTTTAGACAAACTATGGTTTAAATAAACAAAAATAAAAATATAAAGGGGCAATTTACAATGAACATTCAAGAAACAGTATTAAACATTTTAGAAGATATTACAGGAACAGACGAAGTTGTGAACAATCAAGACATTCAATTATTTGAAGAAGGATTATTGGACTCTTTAGCAACGGTTCAATTATTAGTAGAAATTGAAGGACAATTAGGAATCCAAGTTCCTGTATCAGACTTTGACCGTGAAGTATGGGGAACACCAAAACAAATCATTCAACAAGTGGAAGCTTTACAATAATGTCTAGAAAAAAACGACTAATCAGAATCTTAGGTCCAGTGCTTTGTTCAGCGGTCTTGGTTGCAGTGTTCTTTTTTGCACCGTTCAGAATCAATTTAACTTCCGAAAAAACGTTGAAGGAAGCATCAACGTCAATGGCACCGAACGTTTTAAAAGGCAATGTGATTAAAAACAAAGCAGTGGCTTCTGGTAAATATGTTCCTTTTTTTGGCTCTTCTGAATTAAGTCGATTTAGTGCTTTCCACCCTAGTGTGCTCTCTGAAAAGTATCAACGGAACTACCGACCGTTTTTACTAGGAGAAGCGGGCACACAGTCATTAACCCAAGCAATGGTCATTCATTCGATGGGCGATGCGATTGCCAATAAGAAAGCGGTCTTTATTTTATCTCCGCAATGGTTTGTCAAAAAGGGTGTACCTAATGATAGTTTTGGTGCACACTATTCACAATTACAAACCTATCAATGGTTAGCTAATTTAACCGAATTAACCAGCGGTGACCAATATCTAGCACAACGTTTGACCAAATTTCCAGTTGTTCAAAAAGACAAAGTCTTAATGGAAACTTTGGCAAATCTGCAGGCAGGGCAACTTCCCCAACGCTCTCAACGAGATTATTTTATAATGAATCTCCGTTTCTTGAATCGTGAAGATGAATTGTTTAGCCAAATTGGCATGGTTAGCAGAGAACCAATTGTTGAAAAAGATATGAAACAATTACCTTCTACGTATAATTTTAATGAATTAGATCAGCTAGCTGGAAAAATTGCGGCAAAAGCCATTAATAATAATAAATTTGAAATTAGTAACGGTTTTTATCGCCAACGGATTAAACCAGTTTTACCGAAATTAGCTCATTCACAAAAGAAATGGGATTACCGTTTTTCTCCAGAATATGGTGATTTCCAAGCTGCGTTAGAACAGTTAGCAGAAAAAAATGTCGATGTTTTATTTGTAATCCCACCTGTTAACAAACGTTGGTCGGACTATACGGGCTTGTCACAAGATATGCTGCAACAAGTAGCACGCAAGCTGAAATATCAACTTCAAGAGCAAGGGTTTACTAACATTGCTGACTTCTCAACATGTAGTAATGAACGCTACTTTATGGCGGACACGATTCATTTAGGTTGGCGTGGTTGGCTCGCTGTTGATCGTCAAGTAGATGAATTTATGAAACAACCTGCGTCTAAAAAGTTAGCGTATCAAATTGATGATCGTTTTTATCAGACAGATTGGCAACAACAAAATCCATTGGTCTTACCTCAATTTTAAGAAGGCAAGATGGATCAAGTACCAATTATCTGAAGCGGACTAGAAACGCTTCGTAACAATGAAAATAGCCTGTACCTGCCGTTGAATAACGAGCGTGCAGGCTGTTTTTTCGTTTACTTTTAGTGGAGAACGTTGCTCAATTTATTTTTTGTAAGTATTTTTTTAGTTCGTGGTATAATGGATAAAATTGGTTTTTGAGGGGAGTTATTTTTATGGATGCAAAAGAAGAAAAAATGTTAATTGATTTAACAAGTGCTAAAGGGATTGCTGGGAATGAAGACGAAGTACGTTCGTTATTTAAAAAGTATGCAGCACCGTATGCGGATAAATTTTTATATGATGGCCTTGGCAGTATTATTGCAAAAAATGTTGGTGATAAAGAAGGACCAAAAGTCTACATTTCTGGGCATATGGATGAAGTCGGTTTCATGGTTACCCAAATCACAGAAAAAGGCTTTTTAAAATTTCAAACCGTTGGCGGTTGGTGGGGGCAAGTGATGTTGGCCCAACAAGTTCAGATTAAAACCACGACTGGTAAGGTTTACCATGGTGTCATTGGGTCTAAACCACCGCATGTGTTAACAGCGGAAGTTCGTAACAAACCCTATGAGATTGCAGATATGTTTATTGATATTGGTGCAAGTAGCGATCAACAAGTTGCAGAATGGGGGATTCATCCAGGGGATATGGTGACACCATATATTGACTATCGTCGCATGAATGATACAAAATTTTTATTGGCAAAAGCGTGGGATAACCGAATTGGTACGGCCGTTTCATTAAAAGTTTTAGAAAATTTAGCGACAGAAGGGCACCCCAATATTTTATTTGCAGGCAGTGATGTGCAAGAAGAAGTCGGGCTACGCGGTGCGCAAACAAGTACGCATCTTGTGAATCCAGACATAGCGTTTGCTTTAGACACAGGAACAGCTGGTGACACACCAGGAATGACACCTAAAGAAGCCGACTCTGTTTTAGGTGAAGGGCCACAAATTTTGATTTATGATGCATCAATGATTCCGCATAAAAAATTACGTGATTTTGTTATTCAAGTGGCGGAAGAAAATAACATTCCCTTCCAATATACAGTAATTACAGGGGGAGGTACGGATGCTGGTCGCATGCATTTAACGCGCAACGGGATTCCATCATTAGCCATCACGGTGCCTGTTAGATATCTGCATTCACATACCTCAGTTATTCATGAAGATGATTATTTCAACACAGTCAAATTAGTCACAGAAGTGGTGAAACGTCTAGATAAAGAAACAGTCGCTAAATTGACTAGTTATTAGTTTCAGAAAGGATGGAATGAATGAAAAGTTTAGTAACAAATTCGCAACATCGTGCCAATGCTCGCAGAGCCCTTGATGGGCAATGGGGGATCATGGCTTGGTTAACTTTCTTAGGAGTGGTTTTACAGAGCTTCTTAACATCGATTGTGCAAAATTTATTTTCTGGTGAAAATCAAGTTTTTCAAAGTAGTTTTGCCGCAGTATTACTGCAAATTTTTGTTTTATTCGCGTTAAGTTATGCGCTATATTACGCAGCCTTGAAGGTGTTGCGTGGTGAAAAGGTGCGGGTCAATATTTTAATGAGTGTTTTTCAAGGAAAATATTATGGTCCGCTATTTGTGGTCAACCTACTTCAAAAAGTACTTGAACGTGTAATTGGTTTGTTATTTTTGTTACCAATTTTATTTGGGGCAGGGACAACCTTGTATTTCAAATTGATGTTTAATACAGTTACACCAGAGGAAATCCAAGCCTTTTTCTTAAATGATTTTTCCTTTTTCCTAGCATTTGGCGTTGCCACTATCTTGATCTTTTTAATTGGTTTATTTGTGAGTGGCGTTTTTCAATTTGCTGTGTGGCTACGTTTTGATAATCCAGAACTGCCAATTATGATGGCATTGAAACAGGCGTTATATTTAATGAAAAATCGTTTTTGGCAATATTTATGTTTACAATTTTCTTTTATTGGTTGGTATATTGTGGGCTTTTTAGCTATTGGTATCGGTCTACTATGGGTGATTCCTTATAACTATGTAGCGTTAGCTAGTTTTTATCAAACTGCCTTAGAAGAAAAAGGTTTAGCCGAAGAATAAAATAGAAGCTTGAATCCTTTGTTATCTCGACAAAGGGTTCAGGTTTTTTCTTTGGTCTTTTTGTGAAAATTTAAGCGTTTTAACCTCGTTTTTCCGTTATTTTATGGTAACATGGAAGTATCGTATTGAAGGAGGTTGTCCACACATGAAATTGACTGTCTTAGGCTGTTTAGGTGCTTATCCATACAAAGGAGAAGGAACGAGTTCCTATTTGTTAGAATCTGAAGGCTTTCATTTGCTTATTGATGCAGGCAGTACGACATTAGTGCGTTTAGAAAACTATCTAGATCCATTGAAATTAGATGCTGTCATTCTGTCGCATTACCATCATGACCATATCGCAGATTTAGGTGTTTTACAATATTATCGTCAGCTTTATCCAACGCTGGAACCGACGCCTATTTTGCCAATATATGGCCATACACAAGATCAAATGCATTTCAAAGAACTAACGCTTCCTAACGTTTCCGAAGGGAAAGAGTATTTTGAAGCAGAAGAGTTGGCAGTAGGACCATTTTTAATTACTTTCATGGAAACGATTCATCCTGTCACTTGTTACGCGATGCGGATTGTTGAAAAAGCGACTGGCAAAGTCTTTGTCTTTACAGGAGACTCTGGTTACTTAGCAAGTTTTGAAGACTTTGCAAAAGACGCCGATTTATTCTTAGCGGATACGTACTTATTTGAAGGTAATGAACGACATCATGCACATTTTACGTCAAGAGAAGCGGGTGAAATTGCCAAAGCAGCACAAGTCAAACAATTGATGTTGACCCATTTACCACAGCATGGGTCATTGGAACAACTACGGGAAGAAGCGCAAAACTATGCTGGAACGGAAATTCCAGTGACATTAGCCCAACCAGATTTAACAGTTGAGATTTAAAAAAGTAACTATACCAAGGGAGAGAACCGATTGTGATTTTTGTACCGAATGAAAATAATGACCCACGAGTGAACTTAGCAATTGAAACATATTTGTTAACAGAAATGCCTTTAGATGAGCCCATTCTTTTATTTTACATTAACGAGCCGTCAATCATTATTGGCCGTAACCAAAATACAATTGAAGAAATTAACAAAGAATATGTAGATGAGCACGGCATTCATGTTGTTCGTCGCTTAAGTGGCGGCGGCGCCGTTTATCATGATCATGGTAATTTGAATTTTAGTTTTATTATGCCAGATGACGGCAACTCTTTCCGTGATTTTGCGAAAGTTACCCAACCAATTATTCAAGCATTGCACGACTTAGGCGTTGAAGGTGCCGAATTAAAAGGGCGCAATGACCTAGTGATTAATGATATGAAGTTTTCAGGAAATGCGATGTACGCTACCAACGGCCGCATGTTTGCACATGGAACCTTAATGTTTGATAGTGATATTGATGAAGTTGTAAACACATTGAAAGTACGGAAAGATAAAATCGAATCTAAAGGTATCAAGTCTGTTCGTTCACGGGTAACAAACATTAAACCATTTTTATCTGAAGATAAACAAGAGATGACAACGGAAGAATTCCGCCAAGAAATTCTTTTGAAAATTTTCGGCGTAGATTCGATCGACCAAGTTAAAACGTATGAATTAACTGATCAAGACTGGGCGGCTATTAACAAAATTTCAGAGCAATACTATCGCAATTGGGATTGGAATTATGGTAAATCACCTGCATTTAACTTAGAACGTCGCCATCGTTTTCCAATTGGTTCAATTGAAATGAAAATGAACGTGGCGGATGGTGCCATTCAAGAAATTAAAATCTTTGGGGACTTCTTTGGGCTTGGTGAAATTAAAGATGTTGAAGATATTTTAACCGGCGTGAAATATGATAAAGCTTCTTTAGAAGAAGCCATTGATCAAATTGACGTTAAAAAATACTTTGGCAACATCGAAAAAGAAGATTTGCTTGGGTTAATTTATTAAAAAAAAAGACAGCCGTTTCAAACGGTTGTCTTTTTTCTAGCTAAAAAATAATTTTTAGCTTTTAGAAAGGTAGTGCTATGTGCAAAATCGTCGAAACGATTTTTATCAGGGAACTATCAAATAGCTCGCCTGCATATGTACTTGAACCAAGTCAAGTTCGGGAATTTGGTTATGTGCTTCACTATAAATCACTATCTGTAAAGAGTATACAAGATTTCCTTTCTTTTGTGATATCAAATTTTTACAGACAAAGTAGTAAAATTTGACGTTTCTTATTTTAGCAAGGTTACAGGCTTGTTTTGGGGCTTGAAATAGCAAGAATTAATAGTGATTTAAGGGAAAATATTAACATATGTAGAAATATTTTTATAAGAAATAACGAGAAAAAATCAATAGGTATGTTCTTGAGGGCTACTTTTTGACGTTTTCTGAATAAAACTTAATAAAAAATAGCAGAAACAAAGAAAAAATGTGCTTACAAGAAGTAATCCGCACTTAGCTAGGAAGTTAAGAATGTGCATGTTATTTTCAAACAAATACTAAGAATCCTATTTCAATCCTTTACAGAGGAACAAGGACTTCGTATAATAAAGGGACGAAAAGGAGCGAAAGTGATGAGAAACGAAATGATGCATCGACCAGTCGTTAAACCAGAATTGGTTGAGTATATGCGTACAAAACAAAAGAAACTTCCCGGAGAATTAGGTGCCGTGGAGGCAGAAGCCAATGAAGCAGGGGTACCGATTATTCCACACGAAACAGTAGTTTTTCTACAATTTTTGCTAGGACAACTAAAGCCCAAAAATATTTTAGAAATCGGGGCAGCAATTGGTTTTTCTTCAAGCTTGATGGCCCAATTTGTCGGTGAAGATGGTCACGTGACCACGATTGATCGTTTTGACGTAATGATAAAAAAAGCGAAGAAAACCTACCAACGCCTAGACTTAGAAGAAAAGGTCACTCTTTTAGAAGGACAAGCAGCTGAGATTCTACCAACGTTGGAAGGACCTTATGACTTTATTTTTATGGATAGTGCCAAATCAAAATACATTGAATTTTTACCTGAATGTTTACGGTTGCTACCAGTTGGCGGCGTTTTGATGGTGGATGATGTATTTCAAGCTGGGACAATTTTAGACCCTGCTGAGGAAGTACCGAAAAAAAATCGAGCGATTCATCGTAAATTAAACCAATTTTTAGATGTAGTCATGGCGCACCCTGATTTAACTTCTACTTTAGTTCCTCTTGGTGATGGAGTTATTTTAATTACCAAAGAGAAAGAAACGATTATTTTAGATAGTTAAAGAATGTCTTCACAAAAAGAAAGCGAATCATTAAAAAGCAAGTTCTTTTAATGATTCGCTTTCTTTTTTATGTTATTTAAAAAGTTATCTCGCTATTTCTAATTGAGAATGATAATCATAAAATTCTCAATAGGACAGTATTATTCGTTAATAAAACCTTGTTTGTTTATAATTATTCTATTGACGGAATAATTATAAACTGTTATCCTTAAAGAGTAAAAAAACAGAGGAGGAACGACAATGAATTTAATTAATCAAAAACTTTTTGACTTTGAATGTGATGCCTATCACGATGGTGAATTTACACGAGTATCAACAGAAGATATTTTAGGAAAATGGAGTATTTTCTTCTTTTATCCAGCTGATTTTTCTTTCGTGTGTCCTACGGAATTAGGGGATATGCAAGAGCATTATGCGCATTTACAGGAATTAAATTGTGAGGTTTACTCTGTTTCAGAAGATAGTCATTATGTGCATAAAGCATGGGCTGACGCTACAGAAACGATTGGAAAAATTAAATATCCAATGTTAGCCGATCCCAACGGTCAACTTGCTCGTTTCTTTGGCGTTTTAGATGAAGCTTCTGGAATGGCTTACCGTGCTTCATTTATTGTGAGTCCAGAAGGGGACATCAAATCTTATGAAATCAACGACATGGGTATTGGTCGTAATGCTGAAGAACTTGTTCGTAAATTAGAAGCTTCTCAATTTGTAGCAGAACATGGTGATAAAGTTTGTCCAGCCAATTGGCAACCAGGAGAAGAAACAATTGCACCAAGCTTAGATTTAGTTGGTAAAATTTAAATTCGCTTTGTAAATAGAGGTCAAAGAGTTGGATAAAACAGAGAAAATGTTTTGTTCAGCTCTTTTTCTGAAACACAGAAGAAAGAGGAGAAGCAAGTGACAGAAGAAATCTACGATTTGATTATTATTGGTGGCGGATCAGCTGCTTTATCTGCAGGTATCTATGCAGGTCGCGCAATGATGGATACCTTAATTATTGAAAAAGACAAAATTGGCGGACAGGTAACGACGACTTCTGAAATTGTGAACTATCCAGCGATTCGTCACACAACAGGTCCAGAACTAATGGAAGAAATGCGCATTCAAGCACAAGACTTCGGTGTAGCTTTTACAAAAGACGAGATTATTGATGTTGATTTTAGTCAAACGATAAAAACTGTTCAATCAGCGAGTCAAACCTATCAAGCATATGCAGTATTGATTGCGACAGGGGCTTCTGCTCGTAAAATTGGTTTCCCTGGGGAAAGTGAATTTACAGGACGCGGCGTGGCCTATTGTTCTACTTGTGATGGGGAGTTTTTCCAAGGTCTGGATATTTTTGTGATTGGTGGCGGTTATGCAGCAGCGGAAGAGGCCGTTTATTTGACACGTTACGGTAAATCAGTAACGATGATTATCCGAGAACCCGATTTTACATGTGCAAAATTAACTGCGGAGGCGGCTAAAAATCACCCGAAAATTAAGATTGTTTATAACACAGAAGTGAAAGAAATTACGGGAGATGATTTTGTCCGAAAAGCTGTGTTTGTCAATAACCAGACGGGAGAAGAAACGGTTTATGAAGCACCAAAAGACAGTACATTTGGTCTGTTTGTTTTTGCTGGAAATAAACCAAGTACAGAAATTTTTGAAGGAAAAATTGCCTTAGACCGTGGGTATGTGCCAACAACTGAGAATATGGAAACCAATATCCCTGGCGTTTATGCAGCAGGAGATTTACGAATAAAAGAATTACGTCAAATTGTGACGGCGGTTGCAGACGGTGCAATTGCCGCCACTCATGCGCAACGTTACGTGACAGAACAAAAAACACAGGCGGGCCAACCGATTGTAACGAAGCGAATGACTGAACGATTAGCTAATCAATCTGCCCCTGAAACAAACAGTCAGCAATCAAAAGAAAAACAGCCAGCGAAAGTTACTGGTAAGCATCAGTGGTTCCCAGAAAGTATGCGCCAACAATTAAGCGGTATTTTCGCTAAACTAACCAAAAAAGTGACATTGCTTCAGTTTTTGGATGCAAGTGATGAAAAATCATTGGAACTTCAATCATTCTTAACAGAATTTGCAAGTCTGGATCAGAAGATTACTTTAGAAACGATTTTGAAAGATACTGAGCCAGCCAAAGAATTGCTGTATGGGATTGAAAAAATGCCTAGCGTTGTGCTCTTAGATGCGGCAGGAAACTATACAGGAATTAAATTTAGTGGTATTCCTAGTGGCCATGAAGTAAACTCGTTGGTTTTGGCGGTTTATAATGTCGGCAGCGAGGGGCAGCCGTTAGAAGCAAGTCTGCAAAAGAACATACTTGCATTGCCAAAAAGAAAAATAGAAATCTTTGTTTCACTAACATGTCATTTCTGTCCCGATGTCGTGGCGGCTTGCCAACATATTGCATCAATTAATCCTCATGTGGAAGCAGAAATGGTGGACATTAGTCTATTTCCAGAGTTGAAAAAAGAAAAGAAAATTATGAGCGTTCCAGCAATGCTAATTGATGGCGAACAAATGATTTTTGGTTCAAAAACAATGACCGAAATTATTGAAGCCTTGGCTTAAAAGAGGCGGAAAAATAAAGACCTAAGTCATTCAAAAAAGTGAGAAATACGTCGAGATGATGTATTTCTCACTTTTTTCGCATAGTTAGTCAAGTACCTTTTTTGATTAGGCGATTGAGTTTCCTAAAAAGAATTAAAAAGACACAACAGCAAATGAACAACAGGCTTCCTGTTAGTGGTAAAAAGACATCTTGCATGTAGCTATCGATATGCATTAAACCAGGTACCTCGCTGAAAAAATCATGGATAAACTGTTGAATGAGCTTATTAGCTAGAAAAGCAGCTAAAGGCAAAACAAAAATCAAATAATAGAGGGGGTGTAAGGCATAGCTAATTAAAATTTGTAATTTTGTCGTACCTAAAAGAGCTAAGATCAGTAAGTCGTTTTTTTGCTCTAAAAAAGTTAGGAAGAAAGTTCGGCAAATATAACTAATCAGGAAGAAAAAGAGTGTTCCAGCGCTGATTCCAGCCAAACCTCTGAAAATTTTCAAGGGAGGAATCACTGCATAATTATCAAGAAGAATCATTTGTGAAAGCCATCGAGAAAACAACAAAGTCAATAATAGAGCAGAAAAAGTCAGAAAACTAATAATAAAGATAAGAATCAACGTACTAAATTGGTTTTTTGAGCGCCACGCATTTTTGAGAGAGTCTGTGAATAAGTAAAGAATCGAATACATCATCGCGTCCTTTCTGAAAAATTTTTGGTTTAGCGGAAAAGTTATGTAAAAGAAAAGACGTTATCTCCTGCCAACTAGCCACTGAAAGAGATAACGCCCTTGCTGGAAACAAGAACTGGATTATTTCACCAATACTAATTTTTTTAAAGGTTCAACCCCAAATCGTTGTTCTTGCTGTAAAAGAATTTCGGCACAAGCTCGGCTATCTTCTAAAGCATCATGATGATTATTTAAAGTGATATTGAGGTTTTCACAAACGGTATTTAATTTATGATTAGGAAATTCAGGAAACAGTTTGCGACTCGTTTTGACTGTACATAAAGAAAGGTAATTAGGTTGTTCTAAGCCATAGTAATCTAAACAGCCAGCCAAAACACTACAATCGAAACTTGCATTGTGAGCGACCACTAACCGATTTGGTTGAAAACAATGCTGAATTTGTTGCCATACTTCAGGGAATTTGGGCGCATTGACAACATCTGATTCATGAATGCCGTGAATTTGCGTATTTCGCCAGAAAAAAGGTGTTTCTGGTTTGATTAACGTGTAAAATTCATCCACAATCCGACTATTTTCTACTTTAACAATTGCAATGGAACAGGCACTATGTTTATCATAACTAGCTGTTTCAAAGTCAAAAGCGTAAAAGTTCATTAAAAAAAACTCCTTTCAACGCGTTGAGTAACACTTAAAAATCAAGTACAACTTCCACTGGACAATGATCACTACCAAGAATATCTGTATGGATTTTAGCACTGACTAAACGTTCATTCAAGGATTCTGACACAACGAAATAGTCAATCCGCCATCCTGCGTTATTTTTTCGTGCGTTAAAGCGATAACTCCACCATGAGTAGATGCCTTCAGCTTCTGGATAAAAATAACGGAATGTATCAGTGAAGCCACTGTCTAACAACTCAGTAAATTTTTGCCGTTCTTCAGGCGTGAACCCCGCATTTTTTTGATTGGTTTTCCAATTTTTTAAATCAATCTTTTGATGAGCTACGTTTAAATCACCGCAAAGAATTACGGGTTTTTCTTGATTTAATTCGTTTAAATAGGCACGAAACGCATCTTCCCATGTCATTCGATAAGCTAAACGCTTTAGTTCAGCTTGTGAGTTTGGTGTGTAGCAAGTGACCATGAAAAATTCTGGATATTCTAAAGTGATCACGCGGCCTTCTTGATCGTGAGTCTCGATACCTAAGCCATAGCGAACACTTAACGCTTCTTCTTTAGCGAAAATTGCTGTGCCAGAATAGCCTTTTTTTTCGGCGTAATTCCAATACTGATGATAGCCAGGAAGTTCTAAATCAATTTGCCCAGCTTGTAATTTTGTTTCTTGTAAACAGAAAAAATCTGCATCTAATTCATTAAAAACATCCATAAAATTCTTTTTAACAACCGCTCGTAAGCCGTTGACATTCCAAGAAATACATTTCATTGTTGAAACTCCTTTCAAATAAGAAACGCTTTTGCTCGTTTCAGTGCAAACCAGAACCAAAGAAAAGGTCGCTTGGTGCTTTCTTCTATTCTAATACTTTTTAAAGAAGTTTTAAATACTTGAAAAGAAAAAGAGAAAATGACTGATTTTTGTAAAGAAGTAGTCTATGATAAAATAGTAAAAAGAGCAGAAATGAGGACAAACGAATGAAAATTGGAGTCATTGGTTTAGGAAACATTGCACAAAAAGCGTATTTGCCAACTTATAGTGAATGCCGCCACTTGGCAGAGTTTGTATTAGCAACTAGAAACCCAGAAACACGACAAAAAATCGCTGATCAGTATGGCTTTACAGAAACCGTTGGGACCATAGAAGAATTGATTGAAGCGAAGATTGATGCTTGTTTTGTCCATGTAGCCACAAAAGTGCATGGTGCAGTCGTTCGCCAATTATTACAGGCCGGTATTCACGTCTTTGTGGACAAACCTTTAAGTGAAGAGCTTGCTGAAGTCAAAGAATTACAAGCATTGGCAGCAGCCAAAAATCTGCGCCTGATGGTTGGCTTCAATCGTCGTTTTGCCCCTTATACGGAAGTATTGAAAAATATTCCTGAAAAACAAACAATTTTTATTAAAAAGAACCGCATCAATACAACGAGAGAAACAAGTTTTATGATGTATGATTTATTTTTACATGTCGTTGATACCGCCGTTTATTTAGCGGAAGGACCGCTCCACGTGGTGCAGTCAAAATTAGTGGAAGAAAACGGTCATTTAAAACGAGCAATTTTACAATTAGAAACCGAACAGACAACAATTGTTTGTTCTATGGATTTACACTCTGGGGCCAATACAGAAACTTTTGAAGTCACCAGCCCTACAGGTACTTATCGTTTGGAAAATTTAACGCATTTGACCATCCAAACAGAAGAAGAATACCAAGTAAAAGAGATGGGAGATTGGACGCCAACATTGGAAAAAAGAGGTTTTTACCAAATGGTTACTGCTTTCATTCAGGCCATTCAAAAACCGCAAGAGCAAGAGTTAAAGCAAGAAAAAGTCTATGAAAGTCATGCGTTATGTGAAGAAATGCTACGCCAACAACAACGGCATGTTCTTTAAAGAGGACTAGCAACTTTCTTTCTATCATGCTAGAATAAGACAGATATTTTGAAAAGAAAGGACTAACTTTCGTGAACACTAAAGCTATGTTAGAAACATTAAACGAAATTACTTTATTAGTAGATGAACCATTAAAAAACGTAACCTTTACCAAAACAGGTGGCCCAGCTGATGTGTTGGCCTTACCCAAAACAAAAAAAGAAGTCGAAGAGATTGTGGCGTATTGCCGAGAACAAGGACTTTCATGGTTAGTATTAGGCAATGCTAGCAACTTGATTGTTCGTGATGGCGGTATTCGCGATGTCGTGATTATGCTAACAGAAATGAAAGAAATCAAAGTAGCCGGTACCACCATGATTGTGGATGCTGGTGCCAAGCTGATTGATACAACCTACGAAGCCTTAGCAGCTGATTTAACTGGTTTTGAATTTGCTTGTGGCATTCCAGGAAGTGTCGGTGGTGCTGTTTATATGAATGCTGGAGCATACGGCGGGGAAATTAAAGATGTTTTCCAGTCTGCAGAAGTGCTGTTGGCAGATGGAACTATCCAAACAATGACGAAAGAAGACCTGAATTTCCGTTATCGTCATAGTGAAATTCAAGAATTACATTGTATTGTCTTGCAAGCAACGTTTGCTTTAGAAAAAGGAAACCATGCAGAAATTAAAGCCCAAATGGATGAATTAACGGAACTTCGTGAACTGAAGCAACCGCTAGAGTATCCCTCTTGTGGCAGTGTCTTTAAACGCCCTGTTGGTCATTTTACAGGAAAATTAATCCAAGACGCTGGCTTACAAGGCTTAAAATGGGGCGGTGCTCAAATTTCCGAAAAGCATGCGGGATTTATTGTTAACATCGATCATGCAACCGCAACAGATTATGTGGAATTAATTGCACATATCCAAGAAGTGATTAAAGAAAAATTTGATGTTGAATTGCAAACAGAAGTTCGAATTATTGGTGAAGAAGTCTAGAAGTACTTCATTAGTTGCCCAAAGAGGACGGGACAGAAGTGTTTAACTCCAAGAACCAAGTAGGTACGATGATGTCATCTGTTCATGTCTCACAGTTAAACATCACAACTCTTAGAGCTGTAGCTCTTTTGAAGGCTAGACGTATGTCGATTTCAACACCTTAGAAGTTGTTGAAATCGGAGCAACGCATAGTGTTGGTTCTGTTCCCGTCGTTTATCAGGTTTTGAGCCTGGAGCAAAAATCCACAGTGATTTTTGTCCCAGGCTCTTTTGATTTTTAAAAGTGTTCTTGTGAATGGAGATAATTATGGGATTGAAAAGGTAGCAAAAGTCCTAAGTAAATCGCCAATAATAATACCCGCACAATTGGAACGATTTGGATTGTTGCTTCTCGAATGATTTCCAAAGTAAGTTCATCATAAGACGTACCTACTATATGCGATAAACAATTTATTTTGGAGTGAGATACCAAGAGCTAAATATAACAAGCTGATTGACAGATGTTTTTCAGGTCTGTTTCCTACTGCACAGACCATTACTTCTTTTTTAGGTTACTATTAAGTTTTCTAATTCAACAACTTTAAAGTTTTTGCGCTCTAAATATTCGATAGAAAATTATACTTATTAAATAAAGATTATTTGTTTTAAGGGATAAAACAATTGGTTTTTGATTTGATAATAACGAGAAAAAACTTATTTTTTTAAAATGAATGTGATACAATGAACTTATATACTTGTTGTATATATAAGATTGATAGAAGAAGATGTTTATTATGAAAAAATTGATTTGTTTAGCAACCCTGATTTTATTTGGCACGGTAATAGTTCCTAGTGTAACAGTTCTGGCAGAGGATACTTCAAGTGTAAGCAGCGATGGAATTACTGAAGGAGAAACTTTTTCTTCAAATGAATCAGCTCCTGTTTTCGATACTTTTGTTGAAAAGAGTACGGAGGTTATTAATATAAGCTCGTATGAAGATACAGGTTCCGGCGAAGAAGTTAAAACAGTTATTGGGGAAGAAGACGTTGTTCTGGCTACAAAAATTAATGATACCGAAAATAATCAAACTATATCAGTCGTTAATACAGGAGAAAATATTATTGTACAAAAAAGCATTTTATTAGAAGATGGAACGTACCAGGTTGAAACAGAGACGTCACCAATTATTGGTAGTTTTGATAGTGAAAAAGAAAAAATACAAGATTATAATCCTTTGCAAAGAATCTATAATGGTCCGTGGACTTATACACATTTGGCAGTAGGTAGAAATGTTTTTGCAACAATTGTTGATATGGGATTAGGTTCTTGGATAGGTTACTTTGCTTCTCTTTTTAGAATTTCGAGAGCTGCTGCTGATTTCGTTTTCGGATATATGGGTGCTCGTGGAATTTCTGCTGGAGAAAGGTTGGCAAAAGTTTTTGATAGTAATGGAAATGGTTGGGTAGCGCTCTATAAGCGAGGAGTTTATCGTTACAAAGGTGCCCCTTTGATTGGTTATCAGCATCGTACTTTTTAAATTTTTAGGAAAAGAAGTGATTAAATGCAACGATTGTTTTTTTATTGGATTAATTACACATTACTAATTCTATTTATAGTGATGGTTATTCTAGGAGTTGTTCAGTTAGCTGTTAAAAAAGAATCAGAAATCACTTTTTATACAACTTTTTTTGGCATCATTTTTGGTATATCTTTTATGAGTGCGTATTACGCCAATAAAAAGAGTAATAGGATGTTCTTTTGGCTAACAACTTTTCTGTTGATGTATGTTCCTAAAAAAATAGTAGATTATCTAAATGTACCTTTGTTAAAGATTTCGGTAGCAAACTATTTTATAGTGCTGTTCGGCATACTGATACTAATTTTTTCCCAAAAATATATTAAAAAACAAACGTAAAAAGAAATGGAGCAGATTGTGTATTGTCATCTGTTCCATTTCTTTTTATTTGTATCAAGATAAGTGAGTCATCTCTTTTACTCGTCTTCTAAATTTTCCAATTCTACAACTTTAAAGTTTTTCCGCTCTAAATGTTCTACAATGGCTGTACACGTTTCGGCAGTTGTGCCGGCTGGTAAAGTAATAAGTGTGCGACGAACAAATTCTTCACTATCAACATCCAATGTAATACAGCTGGCGATGCTGCTATATTTGGCAATGATTTTTGAAATGGCTGCTAAGTCGCCTTGTTGACCAACTGAAGCAATTGTTAAAACGTAGCTCCCTTGTTTTACATTCCAAGATTGCGCTAAAATATTTAATAAGGTGCTGTGTGTTAAAATGCCGTAAAAATAATTATTTTCATCTAAAACAGCAATGTAAGGTAGTTCTTTAATAGTAAAAAATACCTTGAAAAATGAAGTGTTGACATAAATAAATTTTGTGGCATTTTTTAACAAATAGGTAACAGGTAAACTCATATCGCCACCGTTTGCTTTGTGGCGGTAAATATGCATTTTATAGATATTTCCTCGGAAAATTTTTCCAGATTCGTCTAAAATTGGGACACAACGGTAACCTGAGTCTTCTAAAATAGAAAGAGCTTCTTCTAGAGTACAAGATTCATTGACTGTTGTTAAATTATCTTTTTTAATAACTACAGATTTTAATAACATAAACAGGCCTCCTAAGGGTTCATTTTTAATAAATTTATCATATCATAACTTAGCAGAAAACAATAGCTGAGACCTCAGAATAAAAGCAATTTTGTTAAAATAAATAGAAAATAAAGAAAAATCAGATATTTTATAAAAGAAATCAAGCACGTATTCGCGATAATGGTAAAAAATTACGTAAGAATCGGCACAGCGCTTCTTTAAAAAGTAAATTAAACTTTGACAACTTTTTCGAATAATGGTACTGTTAAGAAGTAAATTTGTGAATAGAGGAGGTCGAAGAACATGGCAACAAAGAAAGCAGCTCTTGCTTGTTCCGTTTGTGGCTCTCGCAACTATTCTAAATCCGTTAGTGAAGGTAAACGTGGCGAACGCTTAGAAATCAATAAATTCTGTAAATATTGTAATCAATACACGTTACATAAAGAAACGAAATAGATTTAGAGGAGGGTATCAACATGAAATTTTTCCGCAGCGTTGCTGATGAGATGAAGCAAGTAACTTGGCCAACAAAAAAACAATTGCGTAAAGATACATTAGTTGTAATTGAAACATCTATTTTATTTGCAGCATTGTTCTTTATCATGGATACTGTTATCCAAACGGCATTTGGCTGGATTTTAAAATAATTAATTCTAGTATTTCCCGACGAGGGGTGCTATAATAGTATTCGAGAAAAAGCTTCGGGAAACTGAGCTTTTTTTATTTGCTCGAAAAAAATAAACTAAAACATTTAAAGGAGCCGAATCAGTAATGGAAACTTTTGAAAGAAATTGGTACGTATTGCACACCTATTCAGGCTATGAAAATAAAGTAAAAGCAAACATTGAATCACGTGCACAAAGCATGGGGATGGGCGATTATATTTTTCGTGTCGTTGTACCAGAAGAAACAGAAAAAGAAGTCAAAAATGGTAAAGAAAAAGAAATCGTTCATAAAACTTTCCCTGGTTATGTGTTAGTGGAAATGATTATGACCGATGATTCTTGGTATATTGTTCGTAACACGCCAGGCGTAACTGGTTTTGTAGGCTCACATGGTGCTGGTAGTAAACCCGCTCCTTTATTACAAGAAGAAATTAACCACATTTTACGTTCAATTGGCATGAGCACCCGTCAATCAGACTTAGAAGTAGCGCTAGGCGATACAGTGAAAATTATCGAAGGTGCCTTTTCTGGTCTTGAAGGTGTTGTGACAGAAATCGATGAAGAAAAACAAAAATTAAAAGTAAACATCGATATGTTTGGTCGTGAAACAAGTACAGAATTAGACTTTGAACAAGTCGATAACATTGATTAATAAACAAGCTGACAAACTATTGTTCAGCTGATTGATACAGATTGTAGGGTCTGGAAAAGCAGTCAACTGACTTCTTTTCCAAGCCCTTTTTTAGTTCATCGCAGAAAGGAATGAAAAAAATGAAACATGCCCAAAAATATCGTTATTTTTCTTTGCTAATGGGTCTTGTTCTATTATTAAGTGCTTGCCAAATTGGGGCAACCACGAAGAATGACAATCAAGCCGCCACAAAAGAAGCAACCGTTGAGTTAAACCGCACAACAACACCAACGCTCTTTTTTCATGGTTACGCGGGAACTAAAAATTCGTTTGGCTCGTTACTGCATCGCTTGGAGAAACAAGGTGCCACAACTCAAGAATTAGTGCTACTCGTTAAACCTGATGGGACCGTGGTTAAAGAGCGAGGAGCTTTAAGTGGCAAAGCGACGAATCCCAGTGTTCAAGTTCTATTTGAAGATAATAAAAACAATGAATGGAATCAAACAGAATGGATAAAAAACACATTACTCTATTTACAAAAAAATTATCAAGTGAACAAAGCGAATATTGTCGGGCACTCTATGGGTGGTGTTAGTGGTTTACGTTATTTAGGAACCTATGGGCAAGACGCATCGTTACCTAAAATTAAAAAATTCGTCAGCATTGGAGCACCTTTCAATGATTTTATTGATACGAGTCAACAGCAAACCATCGAAACGGAACTAGAAAACGGCCCCACAGAAAAAAGTAGCCGCTATTTGGATTATCAAGAGATGATTAATGTTGTTCCAGAAAAACTGCCCATTTTATTAATTGGTGGTCAATTAAGTGCAACAGATTTAAGTGATGGAACGGTGCCGTTATCTAGTGCCTTAGCAGTCAACGCCTTGCTAAGACAGCGAGGAACTCAAGTCACTAGCCAGATTATTAAAGGAGAAAATGCACAACATAGTCAATTACATGAAAATCCTGAAGTAGATCAATTGCTAATCGAATTTCTATGGCCGAGTAAAAAATAGCAAAAAGGCACATGTTCCATAAAAAATGGAACATGTGCCTTTTTCTATACTTTGGCTAGCGAAATAGCTTTTTTCAGCTATAATAAATAAAATTATTTATTTTTAGGAGATATTGGAATGGAATCCTCATGATTTAAATAAGCACAAATCAAGGCTTCAAAGGTGATTAATGTTTGGCCAAAAAACATTTGTGGCTGAGCGACACTTGTTGAAAACGGGCTGTAAGAGTCAGTTGAAAAAACGAGATCTGCCAGTCGACCAAGAGTTGAATTTTTGGCACCAACAAAAGAAATGATAGGATGTTTTTTCTCTTTCGCAAGCAGAGCTGTTTCTTTTAAGTATTTTTCTTCACCAGAATGTGAAAGGATGATAAAAAGAAAATTCAGATTATTTTGACTATTTATCGAATGAGTATGGGCTGTTGTGATACTGGGGATGCCATGAAAATTGAAAACCTCACTAATGTAAGCCGCCAAATGTCGTGAAAAGTCATGACCTAAAATAACAAATAAATGATTCTTGTGTTTGGCAAGCAGTCGACAAAACTCGTTGGTTGTTTCAAATGAAGGTGCTGTTTCATAAGGGATTGGCTGAGAAAAATGGGCTTCTTTTAATTTGTAAATAAGTTCATTATAACCTGATAAATTTAATTTTTTGGCTAAACGAATGATGGAACTAGGCGAAGAAAAGCAGTGTTTGGCAACTTCTCGAATACTCAAATCGGCCGCGTTCGTACTTTGTTGATCCAAATAATACAAAATCTGACTTTCTGTTTTTGTTAAATGATACGTTTCTTTTAAGTAATCTAAGTTCATGAGCAAACCTCCTTTATCAGATTATAAATAATTTTGTGGGAAAAAGGTATCAAAAAATAAAAAATGAGGTGTTTTTATGAAAAGGGCAACAAAGCAAAGGCTGTCTTTGGCAGCAATCATGGTTCTACTTCTCTCGGGCTGTGGAAGTGTTGGGAAAGAAACCAAAAAGAAAGAACAACAGGTATTACGGGTCGGGATTGATTCGGAATTATCAACGGCAGACGTGTCGTTGGCAATGGATAATACAGCAGCAGATGTAATGAGCCAAGTAGGGGAGGGACTTTTCTCCTTTGACGAAAAAGGAGAAGCTAAACCAGCATTGGCAACTGAAAAAGTACAGCCCTCCAATGATGGTTTAATCTATACTTTTACGATTCGAAAAGATGCAAAATGGAGTAACGGCGAGCCAATCACAGCAAATGATTTTGAATACTCTTGGAAGCGCACAGTGGACCCAAAAACAGCTTCCCCGCAAGCGTATTACTTTGAAGGGCTAAAAAATTATCGTGCTATTGTTGACGGTGGCAAATCTAAAGAAGAGTTAGGGGTAACAGCCATTGATGACCATACCTTGGAAGTAGAGCTAAGCTATCCTATGAGTTATTTTCAACAATTATTGGCGGTACCAGCTTTTTATCCTTTAAATGAAGCATTTGTCGAAAAAACGGGCAAAAACTATGGTACATCAGCTGAGTCAACACTTTACAATGGCGCCTTCACATTAGAAGGTTGGGATGGCACGAATAATACTTGGTCCTATGTGAAGAATAAAAATTATTGGGATCAAGCGAATGTTTCATTGGATAAGGTGGATGTCCAAGTAGTTAAAGAAGTCAATACTGGGAAAAATCTTTTCGAAGGGAAAGAATTAGATGTTGTAAAAATTTCTGGAGAAATTGTTGCACAAGAACAAGACAATGCAGCTTTGAAAATTCGTGAAATTCCTGGAACGTATTATATCCAATTAAATACGCAAAAAGATCTTTTGGCAAATAAGAATGCACGTCGAGCAATAGCATTATCATTAAATTCTGAACGTTTAGCTAAAAATGTTTTAAATGATGGCTCAAAAAAAGCACTTGGCTTCGTGCCAACAGGTTTCACTAATCAAGAAACGCAAAAAGATTTTGCAGAGGAATTAGGAGATTTAAATCCTAGTGAACCAGAAAAAGCGAAAGAGTTATGGCAAATGGCTAAAAAAGAATTAGGAATTGAAAAAGCGGAGCTAACCATTTTAAGTTCGGATACAGAAAATGCTAAAAAAATCAGTGAGTATGTTCAAGGAGCTTTAGCAGATAATTTAGAAAATTTAACAGTCAATGTTTCACCAGTTCCTTTTAATAATCGTTTAGAAAAAAGTCGCAGCGGAGATTTCGACATTGTGGTTGGTGGCTGGACGCCAGTATATGCTGATCCAATCGATTTCTTAAACTTACTGCAATCAAAAAATTCCAATAATTTTGGTAAATGGTCTAATAAGACCTTTGATCAGTTGCTTCAAGAAGCAAACGTAACTTATGCAAACAAATATGAAGAACGTTGGAAAACATTACAAAAAGCGGATCAATTGGTTGCGGAAGAAGCACCCCTAGTTCCTCTTTATCAATTAACAGAAGCACGCTTAGTGGACGATTCTGTCCAAAATTTAGTCTATGGTCCATTAGGTTCAGGCTATTACAAATCAGTCTCTATCAGTGATAAGTAAAGGTTGGGAAAAAATGAAAAAAAGTCAAGCTGTTCAATTAATTCAGGAACTTTCAAATGCTAATGGTGTTTCAGGCTTTGAAACAGAAGTCGTTAGAATCCTTCAACACGCAACTGCGGATTTTACTATTCAACGGCTAGATGCCATTAAAAATTTATATCTTGAGAAGAAAAATAATCTAAGTGAAGGTCCAGTAGTGCTTTTTGATGCTCATAGTGACGAAGTGGGTTTTATGATTCAAGCAATTAAAGAAAACGGCTTGTTGCGTTTTCTTCCGTTAGGTGGTTGGGTCCCAAATACGATTTCTGCACAAAAAGTTCGGATTCGTAACCGGGAAGGTACCTATCTGCCAGGCGTAGTTACTAGTCGACCCCCTCATTTTATGACACCAGAGGAACGTCAGCGGCCGTTAACCATTGCTGATTTGACGATCGACATTGGTGCTACCTCAAAAGAAGAAGTAATTGAAACGTACAAAATCGATCTTGGTGCACCGGTCATTCCAGATGTGACGTGTTGTTACAACGAACAGACAGATCTTTTTTTAGGAAAAGCTTTTGATTGTCGCATTGGCTGTGCTTGCTTAGTGGATGTCATGGAGGAGTTGAAAGAAGAGACACTTCCATTCAAGTTAGTTGCGACAGTAACTGCACAAGAAGAAGTTGGCGAAAGAGGAGCACTTATTGCCGCAAAGCAAGTCAATCCTGATTTAGCTATTGTTTTCGAAGGCTGCCCAGCTGATGATACGGCAGAAACGCCAGAGATGATTCAATCAGCAATGGGAAAAGGACCGATGTTACGCTATTTTGATGTTTCTATGATTACGAATCCAGAATTTCAAGAGTATGCACTAGAGATTGCTAAAATACACAAAATTCCTGTTCAAGTTTCTGTTCGAAGTGGTGGTGGAACCAATGGCATGGCGATTACACAAGTTCAAGGAGCCCCGACGATTGTTGTAGGAATTCCTGTCCGTTACGCTCACACACCCCATTGCTATGTAGACTTTCAAGATTACCAAGCGGCGAAAGAATTAGTCATTCAATTAATCAAAAATTTAGACGCCGACAAAATTCAAGCACTGGTTCAGCCATTGTCAAAGGAGTGGAACAAATGAAAATTTATGTGTCATGCGATATTGAAGGATTAGCAGGTATTGCGACATTTGATATGGAAAAAGAGGACACCGTTTTATTCCGAGAATTATATCACCAACATGTGGCTTGGTTGATTGAAGGGATTCAAAAGAGTGCCAAAAATGAACAAATTACAGAAATTACTATTGCCGATTCGCATAGCCGTGGATTGAATTTAGCTTATGCGCGCTTGGCAGAAATGGATGAACGAATTTCCTTAGTGAGCGGCTTTCCTCGCATGGATTATATGATGAGTGGCTTGGATAGTAGCTATGATGTAGTCTTTTTCTTAGGTTATCATGCCGGTATTGGTAAACAAAAAGGGAATATGGATCATGGGTATAGTGCTAGTGTTGCTTATGATTTAAAAATAAACGACTTAGCGATGAATGAAACGACAATTAATGCAGCTTACGCTAGCGAATTAGGTGTCCCTGTTGGTTTAATTATCGGTGAATCAGGCTTAGAGGAACAACTTTTTCAAGAAAAAATGATGTCCAAAGTTCCCTTTGTTTCCACCAAAGAATCTCTGGGACGTTATGCAATCAAAAATAGACCCATGCAACAAGTTCGGGAAGCTATCGTAGCAACTACAAGTCAGGTGTTAACTTCCTTTGCGTTGTCTGAATTACCCCGATATGCCTTGCAAACACCAGCAACTGTAAAATTGCAATGCGTGACGACAGCACAAGCAGATCGTATTGAAATGTTACCAATGATTAAACGCATTGATGGTAGAACTGTTTCATTTGTAGGTGAAACGATGAAAGATGTCATGAATGGAATTGTCGCTGTGGTTGGTTTAGGCGGAACAAGTTATTAAAGAAGAAGCTTACGGAAAAAACGAATGGACGTTTTTTTCTGTAAGCTTCTTGCAATAGTTATTTCTATTTTTGTTTCTCTAGAATTTCTTTGCTTAAACGTTGTGCAGTTGGTGTCACCGCAAGACCGCCTTCAGCGGTTTCCTTGAAAATTTGTGGCATTTGGCGACCCACTTGGTACATTGCGTGGATGACTTCATCTGGTGGAATGACACTTCGAATCCCCGCTAAAGCCATGTCAGCTGAGATGAAGGCTTGAGAAGAACCTAATGCATTTCGCTTCACGCAAGGGACTTCAACAAGTCCTGCAACAGGATCACAAATGAGGCCCATCATATTTTTTATCGTAATAGCCACAGCTTGAGCAGATTGATCAGGCGTACCACCAGAAGCCGCAACTAAAGCGGCACTGGCCATTGCACTAGCAGAGCCGACTTCAGCTTGACAACCACCTTCGGCACCACTGATTGAGGCATTATTGGCAATCACTAAGCCAAAAGCCCCAGCTGTAAATAGAAAATCCAATTGTTGCTGATGCGTTAACTTTAAGCGATCAATAACTGCCAACAAGACGCCAGAAACTACTCCGGCACTGCCTGCGGTTGGTGTAGCACAAATCAAGCCCATTTTTGCATTAACTTCATTAACAGCAATCGCATTTCGCACGGCTTGTAAAATGGTCTCACCGCTTAAAAAGTTGCCTGAATGTATGTAATCATTTAAGCGGGTTGCATCGCCACCAGTTAGCCCCGTTACTGAGGTAACACCAGCGATTCCTTCAGCGACAGATTGTTTCATAACGGCTAGATTTTTTTCCATTGTTTCAATAATTCGTTCACGAGAATACCCGCCATGAGCCATTTCTGTTGCAATCATTAATTCGCTCACAGAAGGGTACTCTTTCGCTTGAGCTACCAAATCTTCAATTGAATAAAACATCGTATTACTCCTTTACGTTCATTTAGTCAAAATAGTTGACGCTATATATATGAGGGATTTCAGCTAATTGCATGACAATGTCACCGACTTCGGCTTGATCCACTTCAATAATCATAATCGCTTTTTCCCCTTTAGATTCTCGGGTAACGGTCATTGTACTAATGTTGATATCGCTAGCTGAAAGGATGTTGGTCACCTTAGCAATCATGCCAGGAACATCTTGATGGACAACGATAAATGTTGGCGTGCCCATACTTAAAGACAATTTGAAGCCATTTAATTCAGAAATTTGAATGTTTCCACCACCAATTGAAATTCCTGTCACAGATAGTTTTCGGTCGCCAGAAGAAACCACAATTTTAACGGAATTAGGGTGGTCCGCTTTTTCACTTTTAGGAATAAAACAAACTTCCATTCCTTGTTCATAGGCAATTTCCAAAGAATTGGCTAGTTGCTCATCATCTGGTTCCATGCCTAAAAGGCCGCCAACTAAGGCGATATCTGTTCCGTGACCACGATAAGTTTTGGCAAAAGACTCATATAAATAAATGTCAACGCTATCAGGTTGCTGTCCAAAAATACTGCGAACCACTTTTCCAATTCTTGCCGCTCCAGCTGTATGAGAACTGCTTGGACCAATCATAACGGGTCCGATAATATCAAAAACACTATTAAAGCGTAACTCTTCCATTTCAGCACCTTCTTCATTAAAATATGTTTTCATTGGAAGTCTAACACAAAAAATGGCGGGGAACTAGGCAATCGCTTGTGTTTTAGCGAATAATTTAAATTTTTATCAGAATGAAAGCAAGGGGCCTTCGTTGACAAATCAGTGAAGAGATGCTAAATTCTAGATAATAAAAGACGAAAAGAGGGATTCGTGCGTTGAAAATTTAAGTTAATTTTTTAGAGAAACTGTATAACTTTGCCTGATTATAACGGGTGGAGTGTGCGGATTTTCGGAAATTAGTTTAAAGAATTCAGCCACGGGTCTTTTTGTATACCTTGGATTGATGCCGCTGATTTCCGTAAAGCTGCATCAATTTTGCTTTATGGAGGTATATTTATGTCGAAAATTGAACTAAAACAACTATCTTTTGCCTATGATAATCAAGAAGCGTTGCTTTTTGATCAGGCAAATATCACGATGGATACCAATTGGAAATTAGGATTGATTGGCCGCAATGGCCGTGGGAAAACAACCTTATTAAGATTGTTACAAAAGCAGTTGGATTACCAAGGAGAGATTCTTCATCAAGTCGATTTCGTCTATTTTCCACAAACAGTTGCAGAAGAACAACAGCTCACTTATTATGTCTTACAAGAGGTGACTTCTTTTGAACAGTGGGAATTAGAACGAGAATTAACGCTTTTAAACGTTGATCCTGAAGTTTTATGGCGGCCCTTTTCTTCTTTATCAGGCGGCGAAAAGACGAAAGTTTTATTAGGTCTTCTTTTTATTGAAGAAAATGCCTTTCCTTTAATTGACGAGCCAACAAATCATTTAGATCTAGCTGGCAGACAACAAGTGGCTGAATATTTGAAGAAAAAGAAACATGGATTTATTTTAGTCAGCCACGATCGGGCATTTGTTGATGAAGTGGTTGATCATATTTTGGCGATTGAAAAAAGTCAATTGACACTGTACCAAGGGGATTTTTCTATTTATGAAGAGCAAAAAAAATTAAGAGATGCTTTTGAACTGGCAGAAAATGAAAAAATCAAAAAAGAAGTCAATCGCTTGAAAGAAACCGCTCGTAAAAAAGCGGAATGGTCGATGAACCGTGAAGGTGATAAGTACGGCAACGCTAAGGAAAAAGGGAGCGGGGCGATTTTTGATACAGGAGCCATTGGTGCCCGGGCAGCGCGCGTAATGAAGCGCTCGAAACATATTCAACAACGCGCCGAAACACAATTAGCAGAAAAAGAAAAACTATTAAAAGATCTTGAGTATATTGATTCTTTGTCAATGGATTATCAGCCAACGCATCACAAAACATTATTGACGGTGGAAGAGCTTCGTCTAGGCTACGAGAAAAATTGGCTGTTTGCGCCAATTTCTTTTTCAATAAACGCGGGAGAAATTGTCGGAATAACAGGAAAAAATGGCTCAGGAAAATCGAGCTTAATTCAGTATTTATTGGATAATTTTTCTGGGGATTCAGAAGGCGAAGCCACTTTGGCTCACCAATTAACCATTTCTTATGTGCGCCAAGATTATGAAGACAATCAAGGAACTTTATCCGAATTTGCAGAGAAAAATCAGTTAGATTACACTCAATTTTTAAATAACTTACGAAAACTTGGGATGGAGCGTGCCGTTTTCACTAATCGAATTGAACAAATGAGTATGGGGCAACGGAAAAAAGTCGAAGTAGCCAAATCATTGTCTCAATCAGCAGAGCTTTATATTTGGGATGAACCCCTTAATTACTTGGATGTGTTTAATCATCAACAATTAGAAGCGCTAATCTTATCTGTGAAGCCTGCAATGCTAGTGATTGAGCATGATGCGCATTTCATGAAGAAAATAACGGATAAAAAAATTGTCTTGAAATCATAAAAACATCTTGAAAAAGTAAAGGGAATCCTGTATAGTAATAGGGTATGTTTTAAATGTACGTTGAGTGGGAGGGGAAATCTCAACCCCATTAACCACGCACGAGAACTTAAGGAGGTATTTTCGTGGCTAAAAAAGTAGAAAAAATCGTTAAATTACAAATTCCTGCGGGGAAAGCAACACCAGCTCCACCAGTAGGTCCAGCGTTAGGTCAAGCAGGTATCAACATCATGGGATTCACTAAAGAATTCAATGCTCGTACAGCTGACCAAGCAGGCTTGATTATTCCAGTAGTAATCTCTGTATATGAAGATCGTTCATTTACATTCATTACTAAAACACCACCTGCTGCAGTCTTATTGAAAAAAGCTGCAAAAATCGAAAAAGGTTCAGGTGAACCAAACAAAACTAAAGTTGCAACAGTTTCAAGCGATCAAGTGAAAGAAATCGCTGAACTTAAAATGGCAGACCTAAACGCCGCTGACGTTGAAGCAGCAATGCGCATGGTTGCAGGAACTGCACGAAGCATGGGTATCATCGTAGAATAATTTTTATTCCACACTTACTCAAAGAAGTAGCTTCTCAGTTCGTTTCATATTTAAAGATATGAAAGACGTGGGAGGTACAACCGTTATAACCACAATCAAGGAGGAAACAAAATGGCTAAAAAGAGCAAAAAAATGCAAGAAGCATTGAAAAAAGTTGATGCTACAAAAGCTTACTCAGTTGAAGAAGCAGTAGCTTTAGCAAAAGATACAAACATCGCGAAATTTGACGCAACAGTTGAAGTTGCTTACAAATTGAACGTTGACCCTAAAAAAGCAGACCAACAAATCCGTGGAGCAGTTGTGCTTCCAAACGGAACTGGTAAAACACAAACTGTTTTAGTATTCGCTAAAGGCGAAAAAGCTAAAGAAGCTGAAGCTGCTGGTGCAGATTTCGTAGGCGACGACGACATGGTTGCAAAAATCCAAGGTGGATGGTTCGACTTTGACGTAGTTGTTGCGACTCCTGACATGATGGCTACAGTTGGTAAATTAGGCCGTGTCTTAGGACCAAAAGGTTTAATGCCAAACCCTAAAACTGGTACTGTAACAATGGACGTTACAAAAGCTGTTGAAGAAGTTAAAGCTGGTAAAGTAACTTACCGCGTTGACAAAGCTGGTAACATCCACGTACCAATCGGTAAAGTTTCATTTGATAACGAAAAATTGGTTGAAAACTTCAACACAATTAACGACGTATTATTGAAAGCTAAACCATCAACTGCTAAAGGTCAATACATCAAAAACATTTCAGTAACAACAACATTTGGACCTGGAATCCACGTTGACCAAGCTTCTTTCTAATTTGAAAGAAAATAATTAAAAAATTCTTGACTCACTCACTTACCCTATGGTAAAGTGAGTGAGGTTAATAATTAACTGTACCGAAGACAGTAGGTGACGCAAGTCTTAATTTCCTACCGAGGACAATTGTTGAGTTATATACAATTCGGTCCCTCTATGTCTACGGTGGCATGGAGTTTTGTTGTTTTACACGACTTTTTGAAAAAAAGCCGATGTAAAACAATACTTGGCGAACGAAGTGAGCGAAGTTTCATTTGATTCTTCTACTTTACATAACGTAAACCAAGTCCAACTCCACCATCAAAATCAGGAGGTGAAATAAATGAGTGAAGCAGCAATCGCTAAAAAAGAAACCCTAGTTCAAGCAGCCGCTGAGAAATTTGAATCAGCAGCATCAGTTGTAATCGTGGACTACCGTGGTTTAACAGTTGAAGAAGTCACTAACTTACGTAAACAATTACGTGATGCAGGCGTAGAAATGAAAGTCATCAAAAACTCAATCCTTTCTCGTGCAGCTAAAAAAGTTGGTTTAGACGGCTTAGACGAAGTCTTTACAGGCCCAACTGCTGTCGCATTCAGCAACGACGATGTAGTAGCACCAGCTAAAATCATCGACGAATTTGCTAAAGATGCAAAAGCATTAGAAATCAAAGGTGGCGTCATCGAAGGAAAAGTTTCTTCAGTGGAACAAATTACTGCGTTGGCAAAACTACCAAACCGCGAAGGTTTACTATCTATGCTATTATCTGTATTACAAGCGCCAGTCCGCAACGTGGCTTACGCTGTCAAAGCAGTGGCAGAGAAAAACGAAGAAGTTGCTTAATTGCAGTCTAATTCAAACAAATAAAAAACAAACAATTTTAATTTAAATGGAGGAAATTCAAAATGGCATTAAACATTGAAAACATCGTTGCTGAGTTAGAAACAGCAACTATCTTAGAACTAAGCGAATTAGTTAAAGCTATCGAAGAAAAATTTGACGTATCAGCAGCAGCTCCTGTAGCAGTAGCTGGACCAGCAGCAGGTGGAGCAGCAGAAGAACAAACTGAATTCACTGTTGAATTAACAGCAGCTGGCGATCAAAAAGTTAAAGTTATCAAAGCAGTTCGTGAAGCAACTGGCTTAGGCTTGAAAGAAGCTAAAGCTGTAGTTGATGGCGCTCCTGCACCAGTTAAAGAAGGCGTTTCTAAAGAAGAAGCAGAAGCTTTAAAAGCTGCTTTAGAAGAAGTTGGCGCTTCAGTAACAGTAAAATAATTCATTCAACTTTTGAATGTTCGAGAACCCTTGTGTTACAAGGGTTCTTTTTTATTAAGCTTTTAAATGGTGGTAAAGTTAGTGAATTGATTGTCAAAATAATCTTTTTGTTTAATAAAGATAAGCATTCATAGCTAAAGAGAAAATCCAGAGGATCTTAACCTCTGGATTTGATAATTTCTATAAGTTCTCGTTATCAATATTATTTGATAAAAAGCAAATTATTTAAATAATGATTGAATAGTAGGTCTATTTCTTTTTATTTTTTATAATGAATATACTAACTAAAGATAGTAAGATGATTCCAATGATGGTAAATAAAACTGATTTTTTTCCGCCAGTACTGGGAAATATCCCCTTTTTGTGCTCGGTTGAACTTGATGTAGTAGCTTTCTTCGAACTGCTTGTAGTTGTTTGTAATGTAGATTCTGTATTAGTAGTATCCGAAGAAACACTTTCAGCACTTTGATTAATTGACGTATAATCGTTTGCTTTTATTTTATCTGCCATTGATGCTAAACCATAATCACCACGGACATCAGATGGGTAATTTTGGTTAGCGTAGTCTACCTTGACTTGATTAATTAAATCGACGAGTGTTTGATCGCTTAAATTATTTACAACATCACTATTTAAATCATATACATAAATTAACGAAAGTCGAATTTGAGGTAAATAATTTTTTAAGTCATCAATCGTTAATGTTGAGTAATCTGTAGAGTAGGAGTCCTCCGGGATAGGTTTCTCACCATATAATTTAGTAATCATTCTCGCTGTTCCACTGATGTCTTGGTTTACAAAATGAAACGAAACTTTTTTTGCGTAGTCCAGTTCGTCATCAGATAAACGATTTATCAAGGTTTCTGTTAAACCATACATACCTACGTAATTAAGAAGTGTTTGACGAAGCGATGGAAGTTCCTCGCTTTCAGCTGTAAGTGCTGTTGAATCAGTTGAAGCATTAATTGTTGTTGCTGAAGTTTCTTGAGTTAAAGAAGTAACTGTTGACTTTTCCACAGAAGCTTCATTAGCCGAATCTTCTGCCCATACATTAGAAACTGATAGTGTGGTAATCGAAACAAAACAAAAGAGTCCTAAAAACATTTTTTTCATTTTAATCATTCCTTTCGTTACCTATTGTAACATTTTTGAAATATTTTTGTAACAATTAAATATTAAGAAAAGCTTAAGAATATATACTAGGTGATAAAAAATATAAATTTTAAACTGTTAATCTATCAAAAAAACGATCCATAGAGAGCACTACATTAGTGTCAAAATATTTCAAAGGTGTTGGTTATAGAAGTACTGTATTCGCTTAATGGTAGTTTCGAGTAAATTAGTCATTATATAAAAGATTGACAAGTATGCTGCATAACGAAAACTTGTCAATCTTTTAAAAGGATAAAAATACAGATTTAAGAATAATGACAATTTATTTTAAGTCAAAAACTGTTGACGATATTGTCGAGGTGTCATCTCTTTTTTCTGGAAGAAAAATTTTGAAAAATAAGAAGGTGAAGAAAAACCTGCTTCAAAACTGATTTCCGTGATGGTTAAGGAACTTTTTCTTAACAGAGAACAGGCTTTTTGCAATTTTAAGTTTTGTACATAGATACTAGGATTTGTTTGTTCATAACGCTGAAACAGCTTAAATAAATAGCTACGATCAATGTTATACTCAGAAGCTAATTGACTAATTGAAAGATTGTTTGAAAAATTTTCGTGAATAGCCATTTTAATTTGGTTAAATAATTGTTGGCTTTGATTTTCGTGCTGTGTAACGGAATGATGCTCTAGATAATTCAACAATTGAAAGCTTTCACTTAAACTGCCAAAATGATTATGTTTCTTCGCTTCTTGGTAAATATTTTTAAATAAACTTTCTAATTTCTTATCAACAGTTCCTTTTAAAATACAATTTTCGGTAGTCAGACCTATTTTTTCTAAATACTGAGACGAAAGATCTCCAACAAAACCGACCCAATGATAGGTCCAAGGATTTTGCCGATTAGGATAATAAATATTGCGACAATTGGCTGGAATCATAAACAAATCACCAGCGGTAATGTGTTGTTTTTCCATAAAGGGTGTTGAAAAATAGCCTTCACCATCGCTACAATAATGCAAAACCCAATAATTAATAGGGGCAAACTCAGTTGGTTTTGTCGGACGGCATTTTTCATAGCCAGCTTCATAAAGATGAAATTCTTGGCTAATAGGTTGATCATTAATCAGGATGCTGACATTATTTGTAAAAACATTTTGCATGCTATCACCTCTTTATAAGAGTATGTAAAGGCTTTCTAAAAGTCAACATCTTTACAAGAAATAGGCAACATTTTTTATTTTTAAAAAACTGTAAGCGTTTTACAATGTGTGAGTACTAATTAATTTGATAAAGAGAGGATGTAGTAAAATGGCAACACATTCACGGGAACGATTAGGTTCTGTCGCATTGATGCTCATGACTTTTTCAGCGGTTTTTGCCTTTCCCAGCATTGTTAACAACAGTATTCAGATTGGCCTAGCAACTATTCCAGGCTATTTATTCGGCTCTATTTTTTACTTTTTACCATTTATTCTAATGATTGCAGAATTTGCTTCTGCTAATTCTGAAAATGAATCAGGTGTTCACAGTTGGTTGGAATCTGTGTTAGGACCTAAATGGGCATTTTTAGGCGCTTGGTCATATTTCTTTGTCAACTTGTTTTTCTTCTGTTCATTACTACCGAATACATTGATTTATGGTTCATACGCTTTTTTAGGTCAAAACGTTTTTCAAGGAAACCATAGTACTAAAATAATTGCAGTGATTTCTATCCTGTTATTTTGGTTAATGACATGGGTTTGTATTAAAGGGGTTTCGTGGATTTCGAAAGTGACTAGCTTAGCGGGTGGTGCTCGTTTATTTATGGGCGTAGCTTTTGTGGTTTTAGCCTTTGTCGTCGTGTTTGGTTTTGGCAATGAGCCAGCACAAGAGTTTACCACGACGTCAATTATGCCAACTTTTAATTGGACTTTTTTCATGACGATGGCGTGGATTTTACAAGCTGTTGGCGGTGGTGAAAGTATCGGTGTATATATTAAGGATGTTAAAGGCGGCAATAAAACGTTTGTCCGCACGATGATTGGTGCAACGATTGCGGTCGGTATCATGTATATTCTTGGTGCCGTTGCTGTAGGTTTGGTAGTGCCAACGGACGTCTTAAAAGGAAATTTTTCAAATGGTATTTTTGATATCTTTAAAATTTTAGGTACGTATTTCCATATTCCCGAAGCAATGATGGTGCGCTTAGTAGGAATTATCTTATTTGTCGGAAGTCTTGGTTCTTTGGCTCTGTGGACGGCAGCACCAGTTAAAGTATTTTTCTCAGAAATTCCTGATGGGGTCTTCGGTAAGTGGCTAGTGAAAACGAACGAAGAGGGAAATCCAACCAATGCTTTGTTAGTTCAAGGAATTATTGTGACGATTTTAGTTGCCATTCCAGCACTAGGAATTGGAAATATGGATAGCTTTTTAGAAACGTTAATTAATATGACAGCTTCTACGTCATTAGTGCCTGTCTTGTTCTTGTTAATCGCCTATATTGGGCTTCGTTGGAAAAAAGAAACAATGCCGAGAAGTTTCCGCTTTGGTAATCGAACCTTTGGCTTAATTGCGGGGATTTTCTTATTAGCCATTTTTATCTTTGTATTCTTTATGTCAACTGTGCCAGATCCAAAATTAATCATGGAAGAAATCAATGGCACGTTACCGAAAGGAACCGCTAGTCCACTGGGCATGTTGGCGTATAACATCATTGGGTTAATTGTCTTTATGGGCTTTGCTTGGATTTGTTGGAAACGATATGAAACAAAAGAAAAAAATGAAGTTGGTAAAGGAGAAATGGATTATGAAGACTTGGGAAAATTATAAAGTAGATAGTATTAATCGGTTGCCTGGACGAGCACACTTTTCGAGCTTTCCCTCGAAAGAAACAGCCTTACTAAATGAAAATAAATATACACAAGCATACAAAAATTTAAATGGACGCTGGCATTTTCTTTTTTTAGAAGCGCCAGAATACAGCCCAGAAAACTTTTTTGCGACGGATTTTGATACAAGCCAAATGGATCAAATCACTGTTCCTGGAAATTGGCAAGTCCAAGGATATGGCAAAATGCATTACTCTGATTTATGGTACAATTTTCCCATTAATCCGCCGTATGTACCAACAGAAAACCCAACAGGTATTTACAAACGAACATTTGCTATAGATGAAACATTTTACGATAAAAAAATCATTTTACGTTTTTGTGGCGTAGATTCAGCTTATCATGTTTGGGTGAACGGCCATGAAGTTGGCTACAGTAAAGGTGCACGAAATGAAGCAGAATTTGACATTACGCCTTACGCTAAAATTGGTGAAAAAAATGATTTAACGGTGCGAGTCTATCAATGGTCAGATGGTACGTATTTAGAGGATCAAGATATGTGGTGGTTAAGTGGTATTTTTCGTGATGTTGAATTACTCGGTGTACCAGAAAATGGGCTGGAAGATTTCTTTATTATTTCCGATTTAGATGATTCGTATCAAAATGGCCACTTGGCAATTACGGGTAAATTTTGGCAAGACAAAGGACAACAAGTTCAATTGGAGTTGATGGATCAGCAGGGAAAAACGGTTCTTAAAGAGACTGTCGCAGGAAATCAAGGTACGGTTGAATTTTCAGCAAGTTTACCGTCTGTCACTGCTTGGTCAGCTGAAAAACCATACTTGTATCAACTATTTATTACTGTTTTTTCTGAAGGGGAAGTCGTCGAAGTTATTCCGCAAAAAGTTGGTTTCAGAAATATTCATGTATCTGGTGAGACTTTCTTAGTCAATGGTGTGGCCATTAAACTAAAAGGAATGAATCGTCATGATTATAATCCGAAAAATGGTCGAGTGGTTAGTCGTGAAGAAATTGAAAAAGATATTCGTTTAATGAAACAATTTAATATTAATGCCATTCGAACCAGTCATTATCCAGCATCTGCTTATTTCTATGATTTATGCGATGAATATGGAATGTATGTGATTGATGAAACTGATTTGGAATGTCACGGCTTTGAATTAACTGGAGAATATGATTGGATTAGTAACGATCCAGAATGGGAAACGGCTTATGTTTCTCGGATGGTACGGATGATTCAACGGGATAAAAACCATCCATCAATTCTCTTTTGGTCGTTAGGAAATGAATCTGCGTTTGGTCATAACTTTATTGAAATGGCCCGTATTGCCAAAGAAATGGATCCAACACGTTTGGTTCATTATGAAGGTGATTTTGAGGCAGAGGTCACGGATGTCTATTCTACAATGTATACTTGGTTGGAACACCCAACTAGAGAATTACTGATGAATACGATTATTGAAAATTCAAAAAAACCGCATATTTTATGTGAATATTGTCATGCGATGGGGAATGGCCCTGGGAATTTAAAAGAATACCAAGAGCTATTTTATGCTCATGATAAATTACAAGGTGGCTTTATTTGGGAATGGTTTGACCATGGCATTGAATCTGTAACAGATAACGGTGAAGTTTATTATCGTTATGGCGGCGATTTCGGCGATGATCCAAGTAACAAAGATTTTTGTATTGATGGGATGTTGATGCCTGACCGTACGCCATCTCCTAGCTTGTATGAATACAAAAAAGTCATTGAACCCATTACAACTAGCGCTATTGACGTTCTGTCAGGTGAATTCTCATTATTGAGTCGGTTTGACTTTGAAAACTTGGCTATCTTTAAGCTGGTTTATACAATTACTGAAGATCAAACAGTGATTCAATCAGGGACAGTAGCAGTGCCAGCAATTGCTGCTAGAGAAGAAGGAAGACTGCACTTACCTTATCATTTAGATTTTCCTAAAAAGGCAGGAGCCGCCTATTATTTAACTCTTTCATATCAATTGAAAGAAACGACTGCCTATGCATCTGCTGGTCATGAATTAGCTACCGCACAGTTTGAATTGCCAATTGCAACACCAGGGATTGAGATCACACCAGTTGGCTCGCTAATGGCAAAGGAAATTGGCCCTCATTTATACATTGAAGGACCAAACTTTTCAATTAATTTTGATAAAGTGAAGGGTGCCTTAACGAATGTGACACGAGATGGTAAAAAATTATTGCATAAAGGGCCGAAATTTACATTTTGGCGGGCACCGATCAGTAATGATATGGAAATTATTGATGAAATGAAGAAGAAATATTTCTTACATTTAGAGCATGAAATTGTCCGTTCTTTTGAGTGGAAAAAAGTTGATGATTTTATCCAAGTCATCGTAAAAACAATTAACGGAACGACTAACAGTGCTTGGCATTATCAATGTACCTATCAGTATTTAATTGCACCAAATGGCGAAATTTTCTTCGATTTAAAAGGTAGTCCTGCTGGTAAAATTGAAAATGCGCCAGATATGTTACCACGTTTGGGTGTGACTCTCCATTTAGACAAGTCTCTATCAGAAGTAAAATATTTCGGTAAAGGGCCGAGAGAAAACTATGTAGATTCACAAGAAGCTGGTTTACTTGGCGTTTATGATGCTACAGTAGCGGAAATGTTCACTAATTATGTTGTTCCACAAGCCAATGGTAACCACATGGCGACTAAATGGTCCGCATTCACGGATGATCGTGGCCAAGGGGTAGTAGCAACAGCGGCTGATTCATATAATTTTAGTGTTTCTTATTTTGAAGAACAAGCGCTAGATGTTGCTAAGCATACCAATGAATTACAAGAAAGTGAGTATGTTGTTTTAAATATCGATTACAAACAAAACGCCCTAGGTAGCTACTCTTGTGGCCAGTGGCAATTAGAAAAATACCGGACTACGTTTGAAGAATTCCAATTGGCATTCCGCTTAACACCTTTTAATAATAAAGAGATTCAAGCAGCGGATGTCGCACATGAACGAGTAAAACGACCAACAATTTCTTAAATAAAAGCTCAGAACAGTGCACTTCGGTCTCCTGTTCTGAGTTTTTTTAATGAAATTATCAGAAATTATTGCTTTTTTTTCATGGAAACAAGCAAACTATTTTGTTATCTAATAAAAGTAGTCCATAATAGTAACATAGCGAATTATTCGCTAGATAAAGCATTTAGGAGGAATTATTTTATGCATACTTTATGGGTTTTAATCGTTGGTGCTGTTATCGGTGCTATCGCTGGCGCGCTTACAAGCAAAGGTCAATCAATGGGTTGGATTGCGAATATCGTTGCCGGTTTAGTTGGTTCATTTATCGGAGAAAAAATCTTAGGTAGCTGGGGTCCTCACGTAGCAGGTATGGCAATTGTGCCATCAATTATTGGGGCAGTAATTTTAGTTGCTGTGGTTTCATTCTTCTTCGGACGAAAAAATAGCTAATTAAGTAAATAATTGTTTAATTAGTTAAAGGAGGTCGGGACAGAACCGTTTAGCTCCGAGAAATAAGAAGAAATTTCCAAAAATTGCTTTTTAATTTTTGGATAATTTCGGCTTATTTCCGAAGGACCTTCAACTCTTAGAGCTTTAGCTCTTAGAAGTTGTTGAGATCGGAGCAACGCGTAGTGTTGGTTCTGTTCCCGCCGTTTATCAGTTTTTGAGCGTGGAGCAAAAATCCAAAGTGATTTTTGTCCCACGCTCCTTTTTTTATTTTCTCGTTAATTTTACGACAACTTCACAACGAGCGGTTTGTGGAAACATATCAACAGATTGTAAATAGTCTACTTGATATACTTTGGCTAATTGAACTAAATCACGTGCTAACGTGGATACATTACAAGAAATATACACCATTTTCTTAGGTGGTTGTTTCAAAAGGGCCGTTAATAATTTACGATCCAAACCAGTCCGTGGGGGATCAACTACAATGGCATCAGGTTTAAAGCCTTCTTTGAACCATTTAGGTAATAAGTCTTCAGCTGTTCCAACAGCATAATGTGTGTTCGTAACACCAAGTCGTTTTGCATTGAATCTAGCATCGTCAATTGCGGCGGGAATGGTATCCATACCACGAACTTGATGCGCTTGTTTCGCTAAACTTAAGCCAATGGTCCCGACGCCACAATAAGCATCAACAACAGTTTCATTTGGTTGTAAATCTAAGGCCTTGATTCCTTCATTATATAAAACTTCCGTTTGTTCTGGATTCAATTGGAAAAATGCTCGCGGCGATAAATCAAAGACAACGTCGTTAATGTGTTCTTCAATGCTTTCTTTGCCCCATAAGTGAAGGGTATCATCACCCATTACTAGAGAGGTTTTTTTATTTTGGACATTTTGCATAATAGAAACAACTTCTGGTAATTGTTCATTAATTGCGCGAACCATTTTTTCTTTTTGTGGAAATTTCTGCGATTGTGTAATGAACACTACTTGGACTTCGCCAGTTTGGATGCCCACTCGAACCATTAATGTTCGAAAGATACCACTATTTTTACGTTCATCATAAATTGGTAATTGAAAGTCATTCAATAAATCAACTAATGTATTCATCACCTTGGTTGTCGCAGGCTGTTGGACCAAACAGTTATCAATCGGTACTAATTGATGTGAATCAGCTTGATAGAGACCAGCTTCTACTTGGCCATCGATTTGGCGTAATTGGAATTGGGCTTTATTTCGATAATTCCAAGGATTCTCCATCCCAATTGTTTTTCGTAGTTCATAGTTTTGATAATTGGCTGGTTTAAATTTGTTAAGCGCCTGCTTTAATAAATCTTTTTTAAAGTCTAATTGTGCTTTGTAGGCTAAATGTTGTAGTTGGCAGCCGCCACATGTTTCATAGACAGGACAAGGAGGGACCACGCGATCTTTAGCAGCTTTTTTGACAGATTGAAGGGTTCCTTCAGCAAATTTTGGTGTAACATTTGTGATCGTGGCAGTCACTTCTTCTTTCGGTAGCGCCCCAGGAACGAAAATAATTAATTTTTTATAATAGCCGATACCTTCGCCATTAATTCCTAATCGTTTAATTTTTAAAGAAATTTGTTGGCCTTTTTTTACTAGTTGTTGGGTCATATTCTTTCATCCTTTAGTCATCTCACATTTTTCACTTCCTCCCATTTTAGCACATTTTTATTTATTTGGCTTCCAAGGATTCTATGGTATAGTAGAATATATGTTCTGATTTAGAGGGGCAGGAGAATAAGATGACAACAATCACACGAATTAGTAAAGATAAAGGTGAATTTTATCTACTTTGGCTATCTTCAGGCGAAAAACTGCGTGTCTCGGAAGATATTTTAGTACGGCAGCGTCTGCTAAAAGGCCAAGAGTTATCAGATACTTTAATAGAAGAAATAAAAAAAGCCAGTTCTTATGATGTCGGGTTACAAATGGCGATGAATTACTTAAGCTATCAATTACGTTCAAAGAAAGAGATTTTTATTTATTTAAAAGAGAAAGAAATTGTACCTGAAGATCGAGTAAAAATCGTTCAACGTTTAGAAGAGCTACGGTTGTTGGATGATGCAATTTTTAGTGAAAGTTACGTGCGGACAGCTATGCGAACCAGTGATAAAGGACCACGAAATGTGGCACAACAATTAAAGCAAAAAGGCATTAGTGAAGAAGATATTCAGCATGGCTTGACCTTTTATACGTTAGATGAACAGCTTAATGTTGCCACAGCAACTGCAGAAAAGGCCATGAAACGCTATCGAACTAAAAGTTTTAAAGATGCACTACAGAAAACGCGTCTGCATCTGATGCAAAAGGGCTTTACAAATGAAATCATTGATCTAGCTTTGGAATCTTTAGCTTTTGAAAAGGACGAAGAACAAGAACAACAAGCGTTAAACAAGGAAGGCGAACGTTTATGGCGTGCTAATCAGCAATTTGATTTTTCTAAAAAAGTCCAAAAAGTCAAACAAAGCTTATTCCAAAAAGGGTTTGACTATGATTTGGTTCAGCAATTTATTAGCGAAAAGGAAGTAGAACATGACGAATAAAGAGCCTTGGGAGGCGTGGAGTCCCGCAAAAGTTAGTTCATTCCAGGAAGATTTTTTAGCTTGGTATGAACGAGAAAAACGCAATTTACCTTGGCGAGCGAATACAGATGCGTATCGTATTTGGATTTCTGAAATTATGCTACAACAAACTCGCGTAGATACAGTCATTGATTATTTTTATCGATTTATGGAATGGTTTCCGACGATTCAAGATTTAGCGGAAGCGCCAGATGATAAGTTGTTGAAAGCTTGGGAAGGGTTAGGTTACTATTCACGAGCGCGTAATTTAAAAGTGGCAGCGCAACAGATTGTTTCAGAATTTGGTGGGAAAATGCCTGACACAATCGAAGATATTCGGAGTTTAAAAGGAATCGGCCCCTATACGGCTGGTGCGATTGGCAGTATTGCCTTTAATTTACCCGAACCAGCAATTGACGGTAACGTCATGCGGGTAGTGAGCCGTTTATTTGAAATTGATGCAGATATTGCAAAAGCGAGTAGTCGTAAAGTATTTGAAGCGGCGATGCTTAAAATCATCGATCGTGAGCGTCCAGGGGATTTTAATCAAGCCTTAATGGATCTAGGCTCAGCCGTCTGCACCCCAACTTCACCTAAGTGTGAAAGCTGTCCGCTTCAGCAATATTGTGCGGCCTATCAGGCAGATAAAATGACCGCTTATCCAGTCAAATCAAAAAAAGTTAAGCCGAAAGATGTGTATTATGTCGGCACTATTATTGAAAATAAAAAGCAAGAATTTTTATTAGAACAACGCCCTGAAACCGGTTTGTTAGCCAATATGTGGCTGTTTCCGATTGAAGAAATTAGCAAAAAACAATTTCAACAATTGCAAAAAATGGCGCAACCAGTAGAAACGGAAAAACAATTAACTTTAGAGTTAGAGCCTGTAACAGAGCCTTTGGTCGCTGAAGAACCTGTCAGCTTTTTTACGGACTATGAAACAGTTGTCTGGCAAAAACGTGCCTTAGGCGAAGTCGTTCATATTTTCAGTCATTTAAAATGGCATATCTTAGTCTTTTATGGCCGAAATACAGGCGAATTAGCCACACTAGAGTCGCAGCGATGGGTAGCAGCACAACAATTTTCGGACTATGTTTTTCCAAAACCACAGCAAAAAATGGTGGAATTCTTCAAAAAAGAACACAAAAATAAATAACAAAAAAGAGAGACTTTTAAACAAACAAGCCCCTCTTTTTTGTTTCCTCTAGGTTATACCCCTATATAAATTCTGCTATGTTTAGTTTTGAAAGGGACTGGTAAGATAGACTTGTCTCTTGTCTGCTTAGAGGAGTAGTAATGATGGTGGAGACTTTTCAAGAGAGAGGAAGTACAGCCAATGAGTAGGAAGCGAAAAATCAGCTTAATTAGTTTAGTCATCATTTTGTTTTTTGTCACAGTCGGCTCAGCATACTTTGCTGTAGCGGGTAGTTATTTAAAGAAAACGATTGATAAAGGCTATGTCCCCATAAAAAATGATTATACTGAAGCGCAAAATAAAGATAGTCAATCGTTTTTGGTCATGGGTCTAGACAATACAATTGAACGGAAATTAGGCACAACTAGGACTGATGCTATGATGGTGATTACCGTGAATAACAAGACGAAGAAAATAACCTATTTAAGTTTGCCACGGGATAGTTTTGTGCAAATTGATGCGAAAAATTACCAAGGGATGCAGCGAATTGAAGCCGCCTATACCTACGATGGACCAACAGCTTCTGTTAACACCGTTGAGAAATTATTGAATATTCCAATCAATCATTACGTTGTGTTTAACTTTTTATCTTTTATTAAGTTAATTGATGCAGTTGGCGGCATAGATGTCAATGTCAAGCAGGCGTTTGATGGTGTCACCAAAGACGGGCCAGGATCCATTCATTTTGATGCAGGGAAACAGCATTTAGATGGTACGAAAGCTTTATCTTATGCCCGTGAAAGACATAGCGATAACGATATTATGCGTGGATTCCGACAACAAGAAATTATTCAAGCAGTTGAAGACAAGTTGAAATCTGGTCAATCAATCATGAAAATAATGGACATTATTGATTCGTTAAATGGAAACATTCAAACTGATGTGGATTCCAATGAATTGACTCATTTAGTCAAAGAAGGTTTGACTTGGACCAATTATGATAAACAACAGCTTTCTTTTGACTGGCGCACTTTTAGTAATGAAGGGCGCAGTATGGTTGAACTATATCCAGATAGTATTGAAAATGTCCGTCATCAATTACGTGTGTCTTTAAATTTAGAAAAGCCAGATGAACGAGATCAAGACGGCTATGTCTTCCATACGAACGGTGAATTTTTATATCAAAGTGATTATACCGTTCAAGATGAAGCAGCTGAGGAAAACGAAATGACTTCTATCAACGGCAATACGTATATTGGTGTTCCTGGCAATACACAGACTGGCCCGTTGCCATCAGTTAAAACGGAAAATGGCTTTATAAAATAATTTATTTTCCAAGTGTAGAAAATCCGAACATAACAGATTAAATAATCCGCTTACTTATTATTCTTCTAAGGAAAAAACGAAGGATTTTAGCAAGGAAACAGCGTATCATTTGATATAAACCCAACATTCCCTTTATAATGAAAGTAACAAGCAAATTTTTGTTACTTAGAAGGGGAAGGGAGCAAGGAGTTATGTTTAGTTATACAGATACCATTTTGTCAATTATGCAAAGAATTGAAGTATACAACGAAATTTTCAAAGCCATCTCTAAAGAAGTTCAAGAATACGGTTGTAATCAGGCTGCACATCGGAGAGGCCGTGACACTTATATGTTTTGCCGAAATAATGTGAATCGTTTTTTTACAGAAGAAATGATGTTTCGTAAAAATTTAGAGCCGTATTATGATAAAGAAGCAACGAAAATCTTGCTAGAAGGATTAGATACGTATAAAGAAGGAGTATTTTTCTGGTTAGAGGCATTAAGTGAATCTTGCCAAGTGACAGATGAATTGAAATATCAATTAGGAATCCGCCAAAAAGAATCCTCTTATTTATTAATTAATCAAGCTTGTAAAGAAGCCTGTGAGGGCATTCAAAGCGCTCATAGTGTTCATAAGATGTAAAAAGTTAGGGATAGCTGTCAATCTGGCAGTTATCCCTAACTTTTTTATTTCAATATCATCTGATAAGCATAACGTTCGCCATCGTTAACATCTAAAATCACGTCACCTTGATAAACAAAGCCAGCTTTTTTAATCAGGTGCTGCATAGCGAGATTTTGTGGATGTGTATCAATTCGAATATCAGTAGCACCTTGCAAACGAGCGGCTGTAACCAGTGAGCGCAAAAGCACCAAAGCCAGTCCTTGACCTTGAAAGAAACTTTTTAGAGCAACACGATGAATTGCTGTATACGTAGCTTGAGAATGAGGTTGCCAAGAACCATTAAAAATCGCTTCATAAGCAGGATCAATCTCCGAACATAAAACACCAACGCCTGCCAAGGTATCCTCAACCATTAAAATATAGCAAGTTTGCTGGTCGATATCTTTTGCTAAAATTTCTTGATTCGGGCCATCGCCGTTTTGCCATTGGGGAATGCCACTTTTTTGTAAGGTGCGGCGTCCATCTTCAATGATAGCAAGGATGTCAGGCAAATCAGAAGGTTCTGCTTTTCTTAAGTAAACAGTCAAAAAATATTCCCTCCTCTTAGAAACCTGTTGTTGTTTTCAATTGGTAAATTTTTGAAGGGCGGCCAATGCCAACGGGACGTTCACCTAACTCTTCAAAATATTGTGTCATGGCTTTTTTAAAATTTGAATGGTCAATGCTACGATAATCAACGCCGAGGAACTTCGCAAAAACTTTACGGGCTTCCGTAATGGTGAAATCTTTTCCTAAGACTTGAAGCACTTGCGGTTCATGTTCCATTTTATCAACAACACGATTAAACGCCTTAATTATAATTTCACTATGGTCGAAGGCTAATGTATCTTTACCAAGAGAGGCCGCTGTTTTCAAGTCTAAAGTAATTTCCACATCTTCATGAGATAACGTGATATGTTGACCATGCCGTTCAAGATTGAACCAGTGGACTTCTTTGGCATCGTCGCCAGCAATTAAAGGTTCTTCACCAATAAAAGCTAAATAGCTGACTGTCACGACCCAGCCACGAGGATCACGATCTGGGCGACTAAAGCTGTGTAATTGTTCAATATTTTCTTGAGAAATCACCACACCAGTTTCCTCTTTTGTTTCTCTTAAAACACTATCTTCAGTAGATTCGTTACGATTAACAAAACCGCCAGGAAGCGCCCATGAGTTTCTAAAGGGGTGACCTTTACGTTGAATCAGTAAGACTTTCAATTGATCGGCTTCCTTGTTGTAACAAAGAAGAACCATATCAACGGTTAAAGAGGGTTTTTCATATTCAGGTAATTCTTGTTGATGATACCAAGTTAAAAACTCTTCTAAGCTAGCTTGGCGTTCATAATAATTTTTTTCTTCCGCTTTAGAAGCAAATTGTGGCACAATTGCTCCTCCTTTCAAAAAGAAACATGGTTTTCTTTTATTGTATCATTAAGTGGCTGAAATACAATATTCAAGCGTAAAAAGAAAAGCAAGCCTGGGACAAAAATCCAAAGTGATTTTTGTCCCAGGTTTGTACTATAAGAAGTTTGTTCTAGACAGTGTTTATTGTGTTAATTCTAATAATTTATTTTTCAAATCTTCTTCCATATGGCCAAGTTCGATCTCGGCAGCTTGGCGTTTTTCTTTTCCTTCTTGTTGAATACGTAATGTTTCTTGGATAGTTTCAATTAAATCATTTTGTGTTTTTTGTAATGTTTCAATATCGACTAGGCCACGTTCGTTTTCTTTTGCTGTTTCAATTGCAGAAATTTTTAGCATTTCTGAATTTTTCTTCAGTAAGTCATTGGTGGTTTCAGAGACTTGACGTTGAGCAGTCACAGCATCTTTTTGACGGAGTAAGGTCAAGGCGATGACTACTTGGTTTTTCCATAACGGAATCGCCGTATTCACCGATGATTGAATTTTCTCAGCCAAAGCTTGGTTAGTATTTTGGATTAAACGAATTTGTGGGGCTTGTTGAATCGTAATTTGACGAGCCAAGCGTAAATCATGGGTTCTTTTTTCTAAACGGTCTAGGAATTGGTTATAATCATTAACAATTTGAACATCCATTTGATCTCCAGATTCTTCCGCTTTTTTCATGGCTTCAGGAATAATTTGCGTCCGTAGTTCTTCTGCTTTTAATTCCCCAGCGGCAATATAGATGTTTAAGGCATCAAAATAATCTTTATTTTTTTGATACAATTGATCTAACATGGCATTATCTTTTAAAAGACCATCTTTTTCATGGGTTAATTTGACAGCAATTTTGTCAATTTGCGCACCAATTTTTTGATATTTGGCGGTAATTTCGTAAACGGATTGTTTGACTTTACCTAACATTTTTTGAATAAAGTTGCCTTCGCCAGCACGTAATTCATTGGGATTGGCTTCATTTAAACGAAACATTAAATCGGTCAGTGAATCACCAACAGGACCAATGTCTTGTGCTTGAACGTGGTTTAACATCGCTTGCGAAAATTCGCCGAGTTTGATTTGGGCATTTGAACCATAGGTAATTACTGCTTGTGAATCTTGGACGTCAATTTTTGAAGCTAACTCTTTTGCTTGGGCTTGACGTTCTTGTGGTAATTTATCAATTAAACGAGGAGCTGCTTGCTGTTCTTTTAACTCAGATAGTTCATTTTGTTGCGTTGGTGTTAGTTCATCCATTGATGAAAATGGATTACTTAATAAATCGTCCAATGTATTGGTTACAGATGTTGTTTCTTTGGGTTGTTGCTCAGTCATTTTTTTTCCTCCCTAATGATTATTGCTGGTCTTCGTTTACTTGAGGTGATTCCTCAGTTGCAGCTTTTTGCGACAAGCTGCTTTTAGCGATCGACATTTCGACATCTAAATCGTCTAAGTCATCGGAAACGATTTCCTCATAATCATTTTTAACTAATTTTGACAATTGGTCAATGATTTGTGCGCTTTCTTCTAATTTTTCATACGTTTGTTTGTTTTTTACTTCATGTTGTTCGATTTCTAAATGCTTACTTGTTAAGTCAACGATATTTGGTAAATGTGTATAGAGAAAGTGATTGGCTAAGTGTAACTTTTTAGGTTCTTTCACTAACTCTTTAAACAGAGCTTTAGAAACCTTCGTAGTATCATTACGTAAGTCAATCGCCCGTAATTTAGTTGAACGATTCATGTTTTCTTGTAATTGTATGATTTGTTTTTTGGCTGTGCTCATTGTACTTCTGAAAAAATCAATTTCTTGTGGAGATAACCCCAACTCACGATAATGGGCTTCTTTATCTTTTGTTAAGTAAGGCATTTGATCGCTCTTGTCGGCGGCATTTTTCTTTTTTCGATAGAGAACGAATACTAAAAAGCCTACCAGAATCACAAAAGCGAAGAAGCCATATTCTCTAGCGACAGCAATGATTAAGGCTCCTAAAAGAATATAGCCAATCAGTAATTTTGTATTTAATTTGTTCATTTATATAGTTCCTCCTATCTATCTAATCCTCGAAAGAGTCAGCTCTCGTTACAATAGTTATTTTAGCATACTCTGTGAGAGAAAAGACATACAGCGGAAGATGTATTTTATGATTTAGTGAAATCCTAAGAAAAAAAGTATAAAACGCAAAAAAAGACCCGTCCTAATTGGGGGTAGGACGGGAAAGGAGTTAAAAATGAAAAAGTGTTTTGTTAGGGTTGTTTGTTGGTATGCTTAAATAATACAAGGAAGTTGTGAATTTTTTATGTCTATTTTTTTTCGAAAATGTAATTTTTTTCTAAAGCAATAAATTTTTTTCTTTGAAAAGGGTTTAACTAGAGAAGAAGGGGTGCGATTTTTATCATTTTAGGGTATGATAAACAAGAAAGGTTGGTGAAAGATATGTTAAATTATGAGGACTTCGAAGAAAAAACACTTCAACGTCGAGAAATTTTTAAAGGAAAGATTATTGATGTTTTTTTGGATGACGTGGCTTTACCGACAGGCGGCACTGCTAAACGCGAATTGGTTTTTCATTCAGGCGCAGTAGCTATGATTCCGTTAACCGCAGAAGGAAAAATCGTCTTAGTTAAACAATTTAGAAAACCCTTGGAACAAGTAATTTTAGAAATTCCGGCGGGAAAAATTGATCCTGGAGAAGAAAATCAACTGGAAACGACGGCTATGCGGGAATTAGAAGAAGAAACTGGGTATCGTGCAGGTCAGCTTACCTACATAAATTCAATGTATCTGTCACCAGGATTTGCTAATGAAAAATTGGCTCTCTATTTGGCAACGGATTTGCAGAAAGTCGAAAATCCGCGTCCTCAAGATGAAGATGAAATCTTGGAACTTTACGAGCTAACAATAGCTGAAGCCAAAGCAGAGGTGGCAAAAGGCACGATTTGTGATGCCAAAACACTTTTTGCTATACAATACTGGGAATTGTATTTACTGCAGAGACAGTTTAAGGAGGACACGCAATGAGCAAAGGTCCGTTAGTCACTCGGACAGAGCTTCGCAAACGCAGAGAAGCAGAAGAAAAAGAAGCGGAACGTCGTCAGCAAGAAGAGCAGAAGCTGGCGGAAAAAGCGTATAAGCGAAAAGAAAAAGAAATTTCGACGTTTTATCGTAAAGAAAAGAAAAAACAAAAACCAATCAACAAGTCACGAGTAGGAGAATACTCGAAGCGTCGAGAACGGAGTACTTGGTTAAACAAGGCAATTATTATTGTAGCGATTTTATTAGCCGTTGTGGCATATATCGTTTTGAATTTATAGAAAAGAGGAATCACTATGAAAATTGGAATTATTGGAGCAATGGATCAAGAGGTCAAAATTCTAAAAGAAAAATTGACAGACACGATGTCATGGGAACGAGCAGGCGCTTTATTTGTTTCTGGTTCGTTAGGAAGACATGAGGTGATTGTGGTTCGTTCAGGAATTGGTAAAGTGGCCTCAGCTGTGACCACGACTTTATTGATTCATCAATATGGCGTAAATATGGTGATTAATACCGGTTCTGCTGGTGGTATCGGTGAAGGACTAAAAGTCGGCGATTTAGTCATTGCGGACAAATTAGCTTACTTTGATGTTGATGTCACTGGTTTTGGTTATGCCTATGGACAATTGCCTGGTGGTGTGCCTTTGTATTTTGAAACAAGTGAATACTTGCGGATGGAAATTGCGAAAGCTGCTGAAAAAACTGGTTTAGCTATTCGTAAAGGATTGATTGTTACTGGAGATACTTTTGTGGACAGCGCTGAGAAAATTGCCAAAATTAAGAAAGAGTTTCCTGAAGCCTTAGCTTGTGAAATGGAAGGCGCAGCAATTGGCCAAGCCGCTTCACAGTTCAATATTCCATTCTTAGTTGTACGGGCAATGAGTGATACAGCAGATGGCGAAGCAACTCAAAGCTTTGACGAATTCATCGATGAAGCTGGGAAAAAATCAGCCGAAATGGTTATTCATTTTGTCGAAAACTTAGTTTAAAAAGAGAAAGAAACAGCCATCATTTCATCAATGAAATGATGGCTGTTTCTTTTTGCTTATTGTCACTTAATGGAAAGTTTTTAAATACTGTTCTTTTTGTTTGCGCGTTAATTTTTTAAAGGCGGCTTCGGCTTTGGTGGCCGCGCTACGTGTTTCAAATTTCTCTGTATGAATCATTTCGACTGGCCGTCGTTTGGCTAATCGAGTATATTTTGCACCAGTTCCGCTATTATGTTCGGTTAATCGACGTTCTGGCTCAGTTGTATAGCCACCGTAAAAGGAACCATCTTGGCAAAGTAAAACATAAAAATAATGGGATTTCTTATTCTCCATACAGCATAGCCTTCATTTCAGCTTCGTATTCGTTCTTTTCATTGTATGTAAAAAGAGGTGGTAACACACGAAAACCGTCTTTTTTGCCTTGTTTAATGCCTTCAATTAGTAAAACATTGGCTTCTTTGCCTGGCTTCGGATAAACAAACCGAGCTTTTTTCGGCGCAATATTGGCGTTTTCCATGGCATGTAAAATATCCAGGAAACGATCAGGACGATGAACCATTGCGAGGCGACCATTTGTTTTTAATAAATCCGCCGACACAGTGACCACTTCTTGAAGAGACGTGTGAATTTCATGACGGGCAATCGCTAAATGCGGGTTTGGATTTTTTTGGCTAGTTGGTCGTTCTTTAAAGTATGGGGGGTTACATAGTACTAAATCAACAGAATCTTTTTTGATGACCTCTGTCGCTTGTTTTAAATCACGTTCATACATCGTTACTTGTTTTTCCAATTTATTTAATAGAATACTTCGTTGACCCATATCTGCCAAACGAGGTTGTAATTCGATTTGGTCGATCTTTGCAGCTGTTTTCCGACTAACGAAGAGGCCGACCGCGCCATTGCCAGCACACAAATCGACAATCTTGCCTTTTTTTGGTAGTTGCGGAAAATTAGCCAATAAGACTGCATCAATGGAAAAAGAAAAGACTTCTTTGCTTTGAATAATTTGAATATCATCCGCATATAATTGATCAATCCGTTCGCCGGATAATAACATAGATTAAGAACCTCCAACTTTTCATCTGATTGTTCATGTATTATACTACTTTTAAACCCGTATGACAAAATCTGTTCCCTAGATTAGTAGGGACATGTTATTTCTCTGATTGATAGACGTAAAAAAAGCTTGTCAAAAGGTAGAGCTTTCGGCATACTAGAAAGCGGAGAGAAGAAAGGAAGAAAATTATGTTTTTTACATTTATGCGTGGCGTGGTTCGCGTCATTTTATTTGTGATTAATGGAAATGCACATTATGAAAATAAAGAAAAATTACCAAAAGACCAAAACTATGTCTTAGTTGCGCCGCATCGAACATGGTGGGAACCGCTGTATTTAGCTGTTGCTGGCAGTCCTAAGAAGTTTAGCTTTATGGCAAAAAAAGAGTTGTTTAAAAATCCTGTTTTACGTTTCATTTTAAAACATGCGAATGCGTTTCCGGTGGATCGTGAGAAGCCCGGTCCCAGCGCGATTAAAACACCTGTCAAAATTTTAAAAAATTCTGATTTAAGTTTGATTATGTTCCCTAGTGGCACGCGTCATTCCTCAGAATTAAAAGGTGGGGTAGCCTTGATTGCTAAAATGGGGCGAGTACCTATCGTGCCATCTGTTTATCAAGGTCCGTTAACTTTAAAAGAGTTGTTTAAACGTAAAAAAGTAACGGTTCGTTTTGGGGAGCCAATCGATATTAGCGATATTAAAAAAATGGATAAAGACGGTTTAGCTGAAGTGGAACGTCGGATGCAAGAAGCATTTGATCAGTTAGATAAAGAAATTGATCCAACTTTTAAGTATGATTCAACAGAAAAAGAATAAAACAAACCGCTACAGAATAGAAATGTTACTGGCAGGTAGTCTCGTCAAAAGATGATGCTCCCTGTCTTTTTTCTTGTGTTAAGAAAAAAGTTTGTTAAAAATCTAATTCTTCTGTCCGATTTTCTTAAAAAATACCAGAAATTTGTTATAATAATAAGAAGGACTTTTTTAGGCGGTGAAAAAATGAAATTTTTACATACAGCAGATTGGCATATTGGCAAAAAATTACATGGTTTTGATTTGTTGGCAGAACAAAGGGAAGCCTTTAAACAAATCTTAGCAATTGCGAAAGAAGAGCAAGTGGATGCTGTTGTGATCGCTGGAGATTTGTATGATCGCTCTGTTCCAGCAGTTGAAGCAGTCGAGATTTTTAATGAAATGATGATTCAAATGAATCTCAAAGAGCATTTCCCCGTGTTAGCTATTTCGGGAAACCATGATAGCAGCACTCGTTTAGAAACAGGAGGCCCTTGGTTTAACCAAACGCAATTTCATTTGAATACGCGTTTAGAACAAGCCTTTCAACCAATTGAAATCGACAATACCCAATTTTATTTGTTGCCTTATTTTGAACCGATTGCGGCTCGCTTATATTTTGAAGATGAAACGATTCGAACGATTCAGGCGGCGATGGAAAAAGTTGTCGCGAAAATGCAGGAATCTTTTCTTCCCAACAAAAAACAGGTGTTAGTTAGTCATTTTTTTGTCGCTGGCAGTGAAAAAACTGATTCTGAAACAAAATTAACAGTGGGTGGTTTGGATGTTGTTCCGACGGCTTTGTTAGAGCCTTTTGATTACGTCGCGTTGGGCCACTTACATGGAAAAAATGCGTTGCAGGCACCTAATGCTCGATACAGTGGCTCGCCTGTAAAATTTTCTTTATCAGAAATGACACAAGAAAAGGGTGTTTGGCTTGTTGAAACAGAAGCTGAAGTTCATTTTCAATTCCGTGCTTTGAAACCATTGCGAGACATTCAACAATTGACGGGCTCGTTTCAGCAGTTAACGGATCCCGCTTTTTATCAAGAAGTGAATCGGGAAAATTATTTACATGTCCAATTAACCGACCGAGCGATCATTCCCAACATGATGAATCAATTGCGAAAAATTTACCCCAAAATTATTGGGCTGGAACGTTTGAATGGTCGAGAAACAAGCAGCGGAAATCAGAAAAAAATGGTACAAATAGAACAACGCTCACCTGAAGAACATTTGCATGACTTTTTTAACGATGTGACAGGAGAGGCCCTGACAGAACAACAAGCACAATGGGTCCAAGAAGAACTGAGTACACTTAATCAATTAGAAAGAGGGAAGTAATAGGATGAAACCATTATCTTTAACATTGAAAAACTTCGGACCGTATATTAATGAAACCATTGATTTTACGAAGTTTGAAGATTCTTCACTTTTTCTAATTAGTGGAAAAACAGGATCTGGGAAAACAACGATTTTTGATGGAATGAGCTATGCTTTGTTTGGTGAAAGTTCTGGAAAATTACGTTTAGGCAAAGAAATGCGTTCCACATTTGCTGACCCCTCAGAAGCCACTGAAGTTACTTTGCTTTTTAAACATAACGAGTTTCTCTATGAACTGAACCGACTTCCCGAACAAGAACTTTTTAAAAAACGTGGCACAGGAGTCCGTAAACAAAGTGCCAAAATTTCTTTAATTGTCAAAGATGCTCAAGGGAAAGAACTACGAGCCTATTCTAAAAGACGTGAAGTGGACGAACTCATTCAAGAATTATTGCATTTGAATGCCAATCAATTTGCTCAAATTGTATTGTTACCACAAGGAGAGTTTCGGACTTTTTTAATTGCTAAAAGTGATGAAAAAGAAAAGGTTTTGCGTAATTTATTCGGAACAGAATTGTATCAGTTGTTCAGCGAAAATTTAAAAGAACGCTTAAAAATTGCCAATCAAGAGATTCAAGAAACCCAGCAAAAAATTGAACTGAAAACAGAACAGTTGCATTGGTCAGAAGAACCTGAACCGACAATGACACTTTTTGAAAAACTTCAATTATTAGAAAGCCAACAACAAGAGGCTCAGCAACAACTATTAGTTGAAAGAGAACAAATTACAACCTTAAAACAAGCCAAACAAGCAAAAGAGCAAGTTCGTTATGCTATTGAAGAACGGCAAAACTTGCAACAGCAAAAAGAAGAATTACTGGAAAAGAAAGCAAAACAAGCTGAACAGGAAACCGTCATTGAACGGTTAAAGGAACAGATTCAGCAATTAAAATGGAGCCAAAAACAGCAATCTTTAGCTGAAAAAGTCTTTGAAAAACGAAGCGAAAAACAACAAAAAGAGCAAGAAACAAAGTCTAAACAACAAGCTCTTATGGAAACGCAACAAGCATTGACAGATTGGCAAGCAATCATGAGTGAGTTGGAAGAACAACAACCATTGATTGCTGAAAAACAAGAACGTCTTCAAACGATTCAACGTCAATTACCACAATACCAAGAATATGAACAGTTAGCTCAACGAAAAATAGCAGAACAAGCCAATTATCAAGCCATTCAAAAAGAGTATGAATCTTGCCAACAGGAAAAAACAACATTAGCGGATAAAGTGGCGACAGCCAAACAATTTATTGAACAAGAAGGAACACTTGAAAAAGCAAATTTTGAATGTTCTAGTGTAGCAGATCATTGGCAAAATTTTGTAGAACGTTGGCAAAAAAATCAAAAAGCTTGGCAAAAAATTAGTCAAAACCAAGGGGAATTGCACGAGTTGACACAACGGTTTGCTGTTGAACAGCAACAAAAAAGCGCCGAAGAAGCGAAGTTGCAGACAAAGAAAAGTCAATGGGCCTCTTTACAAATCCAACGATTAAGCTTGTTACTTGAAGAGGGGGAACCTTGCCCAGTTTGTGGCTCTTTAGAACATCCAAAACAACAAACTCATCAAGAAGTTTCCTTAGAAGAGATTGATCAAGCGGAACGGGAATTAACGGAAGTTGAAAAAACGGTTCAACGATTTACTGAAACGCTCTCTGCATTAGGGGCGGAAAAGCAACAGAAAGAAAGCCAATTACAAGAACAGGAAGCTGCGTATACTGAGGAACAAGAACAATTAGCAGCGCAGTTTGCTGACTTGCAGTTGCCGTTAACAGGACTAACTTTTTCACAAGTAACACCTGCAGAAATTGCGGAAGTTGAGTCGCAATTAGCTAAAGAAAAACAACAAATAGCACAAAAACTAACGGAAATTTCAGTCGAAAAGGACCGTCTGGCGGAACTAGAAGAACAAGTAGCTGAAAATTCCCAACGCTTTGAAGTGCTCCGACAACAAGTAGAAACAATGCAACAAAGTCTGGAAAGAATCACTATCCAGCAGCAAATGATTGCTAGCCAATTATTGGATGCAACCGTCACATACGAAGAAATGACTAAACGACAAGCTTTGCTTCAAGAAGAACTCTCTGCATTTGAACGTCAAAAAGAAAACGTGACGACACAAGGAGAAACCTTGAAGAAAGAAGAAATGATCCTTGAAAGTACGTTGACGCATTTGGAGAAAGAACAACAAACACTTCAACAAACAGTCGCACAACTTGAGAGTCAGTTAAACGCAGTTTTAACGGAACAAGGAGTGACAGAGGACCAATTGACGGAGTGGTTGAAAGAGGTACCGACACTAGAAAGTCAGCAAGAACAAATTGCTTTATTTGAACAAGAGCAAACCCAACTGACTATCCAACTCGCTGAAATTGAAAAAAAATTATCTAGTGATACGTTCCCAGAATTATCTTTAATCACCACAGAAATTGAACAAATAACACAACAAATTGAAGAACAAGAAAAAAAATACTATCAACTGCATGAAAAAATGCTGAACAACCAACAGTTGGTTCAAGAAATTAATGCGCAAAGAACAACAATTGAAGACAAGTTTGAGGAAGTTGCTGCACTACAACAATTGGCAGATACGGTGAATGGCAATAATCCTAAAAAAATTAGTTTTGAACGGTATATGTTACAAACGTATTTAGAAAGAGTGCTGACAGTCGCTAATCAGCGTTTAGACCGCCTGACCAATAGTCGTTATCAATTTGAATTGAATCACGAAGCAGGTAGTTATCGGAATCAAACGGGGCTAGAAATCAATATTTATGATGACAATTCAGGGACGGTGCGCAGCGCTCACACGTTATCAGGCGGGGAAAGTTTTATAGCAGCGTTAGCTTTGGCACTTTCTTTAGCAGAAGTGATTCAAGAACAAGCAGGCGGAGTCTTAATTGATGCGTTGTTTATTGATGAAGGCTTTGGTTCCTTAGATGAAGAAGCATTGGAAATGGCAATGGAGGCGTTAGAAACGATTGAAAATGAAGGCCGCATGATTGGGATTATTAGTCATATTGGCGAATTAAAAGCACGAATTCCACAACAATTACAAATAAAAAGCAATGGGAATGGTCAAAGTACCGTTCACTATCAGCTAGCTTAGTAGAAGAGGAGGTGAGTCGATGAAATGGAGTATTCCAGAGCGAATCGTTGAACAAGGGCGCGAATATATGCAAGAAGGCCGGGTCTTATCTATCGTTCAAAATCCAGAAAAAAGGATCTGGTTGTCTGAGGTTTTAGGGGAAGAACTTTATCTTGTTGAATTGGATGGTACCGCCAAAGAACAAGATGTTTGTGAATGTCAATATTGGATGGAACATGGCTATTGCAAGCATACAGTGGCAGTTGAACTGGCACTGAAACAACGAGGCGTGTCAAGAATTATTCAAGCGAATCAAACAGTCAGTTTTGAGAAAACAAATCGATCAACAGCTGAAATGTTTACCAAAGGCTTTGCCAAATTAAGCAAAGCTTCTGCCGAAGTTCCCTTGCAGCCTTTACGTTTAGAATTTCATTTAGATGTGATTGAAACGAATAATTACTATCCAGAATTATCAACGATTGGTCTTTCTTTAAAAATTGGTTTGGAAGGGACCAAACCTAAAACATATATTGTGAAAAATATTGGTGATTTTTTACAAGCATATGAAAAAGAAATGACCTTTATGGTGAATAAACAACACCAATTTACTTTGCTACATGATTCTTTTTCAATGGAGATTCAAGAAATTTTAACAGAACTTGCGGCAATTTATCATACCAGCCAATTATTAGGTGCAAACGGTATTCAAGTTAAAGGGAAAATCGACAAACGTTATCTATTATTACCAATTGATCGCAGTCAATCGTTAGTTGAAAAAATGAATCGAACGGGTCAGTTTATATTGACCAATCAAACTCATAAGTATCGCTATCTAACGTTCAAAGAAACCAGTTTGCCACTTACGTTTACAGTGCAAAAAACCGAGGAACAAAGCTTCAAATTAACTATTCAGAATCCTATTACAACGTTTCTAGCCCACTATCACTGGGCGATTGCGGATCAAACGGTTTATTTACTAACAGAAGAGCAGGAAGCCATCTACACCACGTTACTTCAATTAATGAAACGCTTGGAAGAGCCGTCAATTATTTATGAAAAAGAAACAGTTTCTGATTTATTTAGTGAAGTGTTACCATTATTGGAAAAAATTGGTCGAGTGTCTGTTGAAGAATCAGTTGAAGAATTAGTCGTCCATCATCCTTTAAAAGCAGTCTTTATTTTTAAGAAAATTAAAGGTCGGATTAATGCTCGAATTGACTATCACTATGGAGAAGTCATTTTCTCGACAAACCCGAAATATGCTCAATTACCTGAAGTCAATCAAGAAATCGTTCGAGATAAAGCAAAAGAAACAGCAATTAAGCAACAATTTCAACAGTTTGCCTATCAGCAAACAACCACAGGCTTTGAAAAAGTCTTACCTGCTGGAGAGTCCTTGTATTATTTCTTTAAAGCCGAGGTTCCAGCTTTCCGTCAATTAGGAGAAGTTCGGATGGGACGGAAATTACGGGAATTGTATTTAGATGCCCAGCATCATCAACCAACGATTGAAGTTGCGGAAGGGGATTCTTGGTTAGATATTCGGTTTGATGTCACTGGCATTGATGAAACCGAAATCGATGCAGTATTGACTAGTCTGCTACGTAATGATGCTTTTTATACGTTGAAAAGTGGTGAAATTCTTGCTTTTGACTCAGAGGAATTTTTCCATACAAGTGCAATTTTAACGAAGCTGCGAAAAAATATGCATCAAGAAGACAATGTCATTCATGTGCCCAAAAACCAAGGCCTCATGATCGAAAGTTTATTAGAAGACAACGAGCGAGCACATTTTTCAGATTCCTTTAAAAAAATGGTCACGGATTTAACGCATCCAGAAAACTTTGAAGCGCAAGTCCCCAAAACCTTACAAGCAACGTTACGCCATTACCAAGAAACAGGGTATAAATGGCTGAAAATGCTTAGCCATTATCAATTTGGCGGTATTTTAGCTGATGAAATGGGTTTAGGGAAGACACTGCAAACCATTACCTATTTACTTTCGGAAAAAGAAGAAGAGCGCTTGAAAGGGACAGCTTTGATTGTCGCTCCTGCAAGTTTAACCTATAACTGGTTAGCCGAAGTCAAACGTTTTGCGCCAACCTTAAATGTTCAAGTGGTTTCTGGCAATCGCCAAGAACGAGCAGCGCTTTTACAAAATAGCACCGAAGATATTCTGATTACTTCTTATGCAAGTATGCGACAAGATGTTCAGCTTTATCAGGAAATGCGTGTCGGCTATTTGATTCTAGATGAGGCCCAAATGGTTAAAAATAGTGGGACTAAAACGGCGCAAGCCTTAAAAAGTTTAAAAGTACCACAACGTTTTGCATTAAGTGGCACACCAATTGAAAATAATTTAGATGAATTGTGGTCAATTTTCCAAATGATCTTACCGGGATTGTTCCCAGGCAAAAAAGCCTTTCGAGAAATTAAGCCGGAAGAAATTGCCAAAATGATTCAACCATTCATTTTACGACGAGACAAGAAAACGGTGCTTGCAGACTTACCAGAAAAAATTGAAAATAATATGTACAGTGTCTTAACAGAAGAACAAAAAACGGTTTATTTGGCCTATCTAAAACAAATGCAAGCAGATGTTAGTCAAATGGATCAGGCGACCTTCAAGAAAAATCGCATGAGTATTTTAGCAGGCTTGACCCGTTTACGACAAATCTGTTGCGATCCGCGTTTGTTTATTGAGGATTACACGGGAGGTTCTGGCAAAGTGGAACAAGTCAAAGACTTTTTAGTGGCTGCCAAAGAAAACAATCGTCGTGTCCTATTATTTTCTCAGTTCACAAGTATGCTTTCTATCTTAGAAAAAGAATTGAATGAATTAGGTTTAGAGACGTTCTATTTACGAGGAAGTACGAAGCCTCAAGATCGGTTAACGATGGCGAATGCCTTCAATGAAGGAGAAAAAGATGTCTTCTTAATTTCATTGAAAGCAGGGGGAACCGGACTAAATTTAACTGGTGCAGATACAGTTATTTTATACGATTTATGGTGGAATCCCGCAGTCGAAGAACAAGCGGCTGGTCGGGCGCACCGCATGGGACAAAAAAAGGTTGTTGAAGTGTGGCGGATGATTGCAGAAGGAACGGTTGAAGAAAAAATGAATTCCTTACAGCAAGAGAAACGCGAGCTGTTCCAAAAAGTGATTCAAGGAAATGAAGAGCAATTAGCGAAAATGACGGAAGAAGATATTCGCACAATTTTAAGCATTGGAGAATAGCCGTTCAACTTAGTTGCTATCTTATTTAAAGAGAAATGGAGTAATTCGTTTGAAACAAAAAGAATATATGGAATATCGGCCGCTAGGTGAAGAAATTGAACGGATTCGTAAAGGGAAAAATATTCCTCTGCGTGTCTTTGATGAAAATGGTGTTTCTAGTCGAAGTTATCAACGCTTTGTCCAAGGAAATAGTGAATTACGTATTTCGGATTTAGCTATTATTGTCGAAATCTTGTCTATTTCGCCGATGGAAATGACAGAAAAATTAACGCCAATGTCCAAAACAGTTTTAGCTAAGGAGCAGTTTAATCAAGCAATCTTTAGTAAAAATTTTCAAGAAAGTAGTCGAATCGTTGCAGATTATCGAGCGTATTATGATAAATCGTCTTTTGCTTTAGGAAAGCAAGAAGTAATGTATTCGATGTTGGCGTTGGAATATCTTTTTAACCCTCAAACAGTTGTGACAAAAGAAGAGATTATTGCATTAGAAAATCAGATTCTGGAACGATTAATTAATGCCGATGTGTATACTATTTTTAATTTGAAATTTTTAGCATTACAAAAAAATGTTGGCTTGCAGCCGTTTCCAACTTCGTTACTTTTTCGTGTACTACAATCTGTCAATGAGCGGGAAATTATTGATATTCGCTCGCTAGAAATTATCGAGCAAGTAATTATTGATTTTTTATTTGCGGCGATTGTCAGCCAAAATGTTCCCCATATTCTTCATGTATTAAGTATGTTTAAAGAATATGAAGTGGGTGAAAATAACTGGCGAATGATCCTCTGGAAAAAAATAGCAGAAAAAATAGAATTGATTTTAACCAATGAAGAAATATTCGCAGATTGGTCAATCTTTAAAGAACAAATCCTCTTATCTATCACATTGTTTTTACCAAAAGCCAAACAAGAATTTTTTGCTGGGCAATTGGAAAAAATAGAGGATAGTTTAAAAGAAATAAAAGAAAACTAGGCATAATTGAGAATTTGTCATAATACATTCTGGTTGTGTTTAGCGACAAAGAGCGCCAAATAGGGGTAGAAAACCCTATTTGGCGCTCTTTGTCTTGTCTATACAAATTAATTTGGACAGTTTGTCGTAATTGAACCTATTTTCAGTTGATATTCACTATAATTAAGAAAATATCAGGAGGTGAAGTTTATGAAAAAAATGTGCATCTCCGCAGTTAGTGCCTTACTTTTGGCTAATAGTTTATTACTTCCTGTAACAACTTTCGCCGAAACGACCGAAACAATCGCATCCTCCAGTGAAGAAAATGTTTCATCTGTTTCAGAAGAAAAGATTCCAGAAACTTCATCGGCAGAAGAGCAAAATTCAGCAACCAGTAGTTCGGAGATTCCCCAATCAGAAGAGTTAACGACTGTTGAAACAAGTGAAGAGCCGCCAAATGAAGCACTAGCGATAACGGAAGCACAACTGATGATGCCCCAATTATACGCAGGTGCTGTCTTAGATAAAGCGACGCCTATCAGTACACTATTTCCTGATCCAGCCTTTGCGGAAAATATCAGAAAACAGTTAAGCAAATCTCGGACCTCTAATACTGTCACCCAAGCAGAATTGGATAAACTGAATAAAGTTATTTTAGAAAATGTCGTTGTTTCTAATGTGGAAGGAGTTCAATACCTAAGAAACTTAGAAGAATTATCTTTTCAAGATTCACTCAATGTAACAGATTTGAGTCCTTTTGCTAAAGGTGAATTTAAGCTATTACGTTTTTTATATATGAGAAACAATAAAATAGCTGATCTTAGTCCGTTAGGTCAAGCAGGATTAATTAATTTAGAAGGCTTGTATGTTGAGAACAATCAATTAACGACATTAAATGGACTTGAAGGAATGGCTGCTTTAAAAAATTTAAGTATCCAAAATACGACAGATCATCCGTCAAAAATCACGCCGAATAATCGAGTGACTTCCTTCGACCCGCTTCGTTCTCTTCGTAATTTAGAAACCATTTGGGCTGCCAATAATCAGATTGCTACTTTAGATGGGCTTACGGAAGCAAATAACCTACTCCGTCTTTATGTGGAAAATAATCAATTAAAAACAATTGCGCCCTTGGCGAATAAGCCACGTCTAGAAGAGTTGAGTATTATGAATCAAACGATTGCTAGTCTGGAAGCTTTAAGCACTGTTCCTAATCTGCGTGTACTGTATGCAAGAAACAATCAAATTTCTTCCTTGGCACCGTTAGAGAAAACACTCAATCTAACAGTTTTAGATGTGGGAGAAAATCAAATTTCAGATATCAGTCCGTTAAAAGGCTTAACGGCCATTACAGGGCTAGATGTATCTAATCAAATGATTATCTTATCTTCTGTCGATTATATTGCTGGGAAACCACTGCAATTAAAAAATAAGGTGGTATCTCGTGATGGTCAACTATTTCCACCGCTGACGATTAGCCCTTATGGAAGTTACGATGCTACAAAAGGACTGTTTGAATGGGATTTACCCAAAGCTCATGAAGGCGTTTCTTACATCTGGGAATCAACAGATAAAGCATACTTAGGGAACTTTTCTGGAACAGTCGTCCAACCTGTCAAAGAAGTTTTCTTAAGTGAAACGAAACTATCTTGGTCAAAAGAGCGTATAGAAAAGTCGATGGAAAAAACAATCGATATTGATGACTTTCAAAAAACAGCCCTGCCTTTTTATTGGCAAGATGTCGATGCTGGGAATAGATTACAATTTATTGTCAAAAAAGAGGGCCAAGAAATCCAGAAATTAGCAGATGAAACAACCACTAATTCTAAAACATTTAAGGAAAAAGCCTTGTTATTACCAGAACTAACTTATGGAAAACAGCAGTTGGTCGTGGAAGTCTATGATAAAGGCTACAAGATTGATGAATTAGCGCTAACAGTCACTGTGGTTGGCTCTGTCAGGTTCAAAACGGTACCCACAGCGATTTCCTTTGGGAATGAGCTGCAAATCGCTAGTAGCACGACCCAATATCCAATTGTTTCCATGGATCAACCATTAGTGATACGGGATACTCGTCAAACGGGGAATAATTGGTCGCTTGCACTAACCGTTACTTCTGATTTCAAATCTGAATCAGGTGCTACGTTGCCGAATATTTTAAAATTTAGAACCAACCATCGCTTACAGGACATTCCAGAAGGCCAATCGATTCTTGTTCACAACCAAGTCAATGGACATCAAGAAACAAATATTTCTGATCAATGGAAAGAAAATGACCAAGAGTTGTTATTATCTGTTCCTGGAGGGACGGCCAAAGCAGAAGAATACGAAGCAAAACTAACTTGGCACTTGATGGACGTACCTGATGGCAGTGCAAAATAGGGGGTGAGTCTTATCAAAAAAATAGTTAGCGGTGTATTGCTATTAGGATTGATTTCATCAGTTGATGTATTTGCTGAAACAAATGCCTATCCGACAAATGCAGAAGTTTCTTTTTATGGCGAGTATGAGCCACCAGCCAACAAAGAAAAACCAGATGGTAAGATACCACAGCGTTTCCCCAAGCAGTCGGAAGCAATACCAGCAGTGAGTGGAGAATCATTGAAGCATTCAACAAGTAAAACGGTTGATCAAAAAGGCTCAGGCTTCTTACCTCGAACTGGTATTAAACAGCAACAAATGTTTAATTATCTCGGAATAATAGTCATCTTTTTGGCTAGTTTTATTTTAAAAAAAAGAAAGAAGGAACAATAAAATGAAAAAAATTATCTTAGCAACAATCCCAGCTATCACTTTAGGCGTGGCTATTGCACCAGAAGTGAATGCAGAAGAAAAAAACTATGAATCAAATGCCATCGTAGAATTTACGCCGGATACCTCTATCAACAAACCTGTCGATCCAGTGAATCCAGATACCGAAAAACCTGTTGAACCCTTTGACCCAACGACACCAGACACTGGTAATAAGCCAAATGAAGGAACAACTGGTCCACTAAGTATCGATTATGCTTCTAGTTTAGACTTTGGCAAAAATAAAATTTCAAATAAAGATGAAAAATATTATGCAAATCCACAATACTTTTTCTTGGCAGACGGTTCTGGTCCTGATTTGACTAATCCTAAACCAAATTATGTACAAATTTCCGACAAACGCGGAACGAATGCCGGTTGGGCCTTAACAGTTAAACAAGAAACACAATTAACAGCGACAAAAGAAACATTAAATAAAGTTTTAGACGGTTCAGAAATTAAATTAAGTCAAAACAAAGCAGTGTCTAATTCCAAAGCAGTCACACCAACTGCGCATGAAGTAACTTTAGTAGCTGGCGATTCATCAAATGTGATGTCTGCCGCTGAAGGTCAAGGTTCTGGAACTTGGCTTAGTGCGTTCGGTGGGATTGAAAAAGTGGAAGTTGACGGTGAAAGCGTAGATAAAAATACAGCGATCACATTAACTGTACCAGGAGCAACACCAAAAGATGCTGTTCAATACAAAACTGTTTTAACATGGACAATCGCTGATTTACCAAGCGTATAATTATTGAAACTATAACAATAGAAGAGAAGGAGCACTAACATGAAAAAAATGACCATCGCAAGCAGCTTAATTTTAGCAACCATCGCGGTAGGCACACTACCAGTTCAAGCAGAGGAAGTGGCTAATCGCGACACAGATGCTATTGTAAAATTTAAAGCACCAGATGAAAAAGATCCCAACAGCAAAAATCCTGTAGTGGATCCAGAAGACAAAGACGGCAAAGATCCTGTGACACCTATCGACCCAGTAAATCCTGACAAACCAGTTGATGAAGGTTCTACAGGCCCCTTAACCTTGGACTATGCTTCAAGTTTAAACTTTGGTGAAAATATCATCAGCACAAAAGATGAAATCTATTTTGCATCAGCACAAGTTTTAAAAGATAAAAATAATGTTGAAAAAACGGGTCCATTATTTGCTCAAATTACAGATAATCGTGGAACTTTAGAAGGCTGGACTTTATCTGCAAAACAAAATTCTGCATTTACTTCTGCTACAAAAGGTCAGACGCTTGAAGGAACTGAAATTGTCTTTCAAAATGCTTCAGCTGTGACAGCAGGACAAAGCGCTGCACCAACAAGTTTAGCGAGCGTAACTTTTGGTACAGTGGGTGAAAGTCATAACGTGATGGTAGCCGCAACAGATCAAGGCGCTGGGAAATGGTCATACTTATACGGCAATGCTAGTTCAATTGCTGAAGTTGACGGCCGTCAAGTAATGAAAGATGTTCAATTAAAAGTGCCAGGTAAATCAGTTAAATTAAACGATGCCTACAAAACAACAATTACTTGGACATTAGCTAATACGCCAGTATAAAAAGAGCCTTTTTGGAGAAAGGAAGAGGGGAACTCAGCCTTTCTCCTTTACATAGAAATGGAGTGTAGAGCGAAATGAAAAATAGATATTTTATTCTGATGATCCTAAGTTTTTATTTCTTTGCTTTTGGGATTGAAACCTCAGCAGCAGAATTACGATTTAGTGTTGAAACAGAAATTCCAGAAAACCAAATAGATAAAACAAAAACATATTTTGATTTAATGATGAAACCAGACCAAGAACAAATTTTGAAAGTTCGAGCGGCCAATAGTACAGATGAAAATTTAGTGATTGATGTTAGTGTGAAGTCGGCCACAACAAACAGCAACGGAGTGATTGAATATGGTGAGTCGTTGACAGCTTTAGATAAATCTGCACCAGCAGATTTATCAGAAATCATTCAACTGAAAGACGGCGGTGAGAGTGTTGAATTGCCTGCTAAAAGTGAAAAAGTAGTTGAATTGCGAGTGAAGATGCCTAAAGAAGAGTTTTCAGGGCAACTAGCGGGCGGGATCACGTTTAGTGAAAAAGTCGATGAAACGAAAGACAAGCAAAAAGAAAATACAAACGGCTTAGCAATTGAAAATCGCTATGCCTATACAGTAGCTGTTTTACTTCGAGAAAATGAAACAGTTGTACAACCTGAATTGTCTTTAGAGAAAGTTGAACCGACGCAAAGAAATGCGCGTAGTGTTATTTCTGCAACACTGCTAAACCATGAAGCAGCCTATCTTCAATCAATGAAAGTAACGGCAAATGTTAAAAATAAGAAAACAAATAACGTTATTTTAGAGAAAGAACAAGAAGATATGCAAATGGCGCCCAATTCAATTTTTAATTTCCCTATTCCTTATGAAGAAAATGAAATGGAAGCTGGGACGTATGTATTGGCAATGACTGTGGAAGGCTCAGGAAAAAAATGGCAATTTACGAAAGAATTTACGATCTCAAAAGAGGAAGCAAAAACATTTAATGAGAAAGATGTAACCGTCAAAAAAACGGAATCTAAACTTATTTATCTCTTAATCGGTTTATTGATCCTTTTACTGATAATCTGCCTGTTCATCATTTTACGTCTGAAAAAACAAAAAAATAAATAAAAAAAAGCCGTTCTTCAATTTGGAACTGACCTAAGATTGTGAGACAGGAATAAAAAAGCATTTTCCTAGACTGCTGATTTCCGATAGTCTATCGGCGATTGGTAGTCTAGTTTTTGTTGAATTCGACTTTCATTATAATAAGTAATGTATTTTTTTACAATTTCTATTACAATAGATGTAGGTTCACTTGTGAGCCCATCTAAGTAGAACGTTTCAGACTTTAGTGAGGCATGAAACGATTCGATGCAGGCATTATCTGAAGGTGTCCCTTTGCGGGACATACTCATGGTAATGCCTTTTGCTTTTATTTGATTCTGGTAGTCAAAAGAAGTATAAACAGAGCCCTGATCACTATGCAATAGACAATCCGTTGTTTGGGGCAATTGATCAAGTGTATCCAGAACAAAAGCCGTATCTTGCTTATCACCGATGGTATAGGCAATAATTTCACCATTGTATAAATCCATAATTGAAGACAAATACAATTGCTTTTGACCAAAAGGCAGATAAGTAATATCTGTTACCAATTTCTTTAAAGGAGCGTCTGAAGAAAATTGTCTATTTAGCTTGTTCTCGACAACCGTGTAAGGTTGTCCCACTTTACTGCGTTTCTTCATTTTCACGCGACAATTCCAATGATATTTCTGCATAATCTTTTGTACGGTGTTTTTGTTTACTTTGTATTCCTGATTAATCAACGCAGTAATCTTTCGATAGCCATATCGAAACTTATGCTGGAAGCAAAGTCGACGAACGGCTTCTTCAAGAGGTGTTAACTTTCCTAAGTCTTTTCGATGAGTCCAACGATAATAAGTAGCTCGCGAAACGCCGAAAAGTTGACACAATGCAGTAATGGTTATTTTTCCTTTCATTTTTTTAACTAATTCTACAAATATTTCTGGCTCCACGTCCTTTCCAATTCTTTGTACTTTTTTAGCACCTCAATATGCATTTTTAAATAGTTATTTTCATTTCTAAGCTGTTGTTCATTTGATAGAATTTCTGGACCTTTTCCATAAGCATATTGTTTTCCAACGGGTTGAACCAGACGATGATTCTCGCCATTACGGTACCAACGCCACCATGTTTCAATTTGTGTTTTGTTTTTAATGCCTAATTCTGCCATAATCGTTTTTACAGGAATATTCTCTTTTTTCATCTGTATAGCCATTTCTTTGATGTGAATCGGATAAGACACTCGATTTCCCATTGAAAAAGCACCCCCTAGTTAAATTCATTTTAACGTGAATTCAACAAGAGGTGCTTTTTTATTTTGTCTCAGTTTATTGGGTCAGTTCCATTTGAAGAGCGGCTTTTTTTTTAAAGATTAAATAATTTCTCCACAGTCGGACAAAGTTCGGTGAAACAAGTGACTTCTGCAAGGTGTGATGCAGGTTGGCAACTTGGTAGTTCACGAGAGCGGTGGTTAAACCAAAGAGAATGCCAGCCACCATTACGTGCGCCTACAATATCATTGTCATAACTATCACCAACATATAAAGTATGTTCAGGTTCCATACAAAATTGATTACAGGCTAAATCAAAAATTTCCTTTTCAGGTTTTTGGAAACCCGTACTTTGAGAAATAATGATATTTTGGCTTGGAACCCATTTTTCAAGATTCAATTGTTTAACTTTTTTAAATTGATGGTCTGTTGGACCATTTGTAATAATCCCCATCGGAATTTCCTTTTCTTGTAAAGTATCAAGAAGCTTAGTAACTTCTGGATGCATCGTAATATTATCCAATTCTTCTTCATAAACTTGTTGGAAAATTTTTCCTTCTTCTTGTGAAATTCCTGGATAGTTTAGATCCTTTAATGTTTCATTCATCCGGAAAAACCGCATGAAATCTAGGGACCATTCATTGGCTAAAACTTTCGGAAACGTTTCATCGCTGTGGTGTCTAAAACGAAGATACAATTCATGCATATCCTCTGTCGCAACGTTCGGGAAAATTTTAGTCATCGCATTTCGAAAGGGTTGTTGCTGATCGTACAGCGTGTCATCAACATCAAAAACAATGGTTCTCATTTAACAAGTGCACCTCTTAACTTTTTTACAAAACTTTTCATATGTTATATTGTAGCCGATATTTTCACAAATAAATAGAGTATTTTTCACTGTATTTCAAGGTTTTGTACAGAAATCAAAGCCTTGCGGGAAAAGACAATTATAGTTATTTTTACCGAAAAAATGGAAACGATAAATGAAAAAATATTCTGATAATGAAAAGTTTGTGAAAATGATTTTGAGTCAAAGTTACTTAAATAACACGTGTTCTGATAGAAGTTAGAATTTTGCAAGAGACAGTCTTTTTCCGTATAATGAATGAGAATGAAGGGGGAGAGTTAGGGAGTTATGTTAAAGCGTTTTTTTGGGTATTATCGACCTTATCGTCGATTATTTATTTTGGATTTTGGGTGTGCCGTTTTTGCGGGGCTGTTAGAGTTGGCTTTTCCAGTAGCAGTCAACCAAGTAATTGATAAGATTATGCCAAAAGGAGATTTTCGCCTCATTGCATTAGCTAGTGCGGGCTTATTTGCATTTTATATAATCAATACGTTTTTACAATTTATTGTGGTTTATTTTGGTCATATGTTAGGCGTGAATATTGAAACAGATATGCGTGAAGAATTATATCAACATCTGCAAACACAACCGTTTGAGTATTATGATAATCAAAAAACAGGGAAATTAATGAGCCGTTTGACCACTGATCTTTTTGAAATTTCGGAAGTGGCGCATCATGGTCCAGAAGACGTCTTTATTACGATTATGACGTTAGCAGGTTCTTTTTTATTAATGTTAACCATTCACGTGAAATTAGCCATCGCTACGTTTATTTTATTGCCATTTATCACGATTGCGCTAGGCTATTTTAATAAAAAAATGACAAAAGCGAATACGGATATTTACGATAATTTAGGTGAATTTAATGCTGGGATTGAAGCGTCAGTAAGTGGGATACGTGTCACGCAATCTTTTGCAAATGAACCATTTTAACGAAAACAGTTTAATTATTTAAATCAAATGTATCGAAAATCGAAATTATATTTTTATAAGGTGATGGGTGTCAGTTCCGCCTATAATTACTTATTAATTCGTCTGATAAATTTATTTTCATTAATTTTTGGTGCGTATTATACAATTAAAGGAGAAATTACAGAAGGTCAGTTTGTAGGATTTATTTTATTAGCCAATATTTTTATTCAGCCGATTGAAAAAGTCAACAATATGATTGAAAGTTATCCCAAAGGATTTGCTGGTTTTAAACGTTTTACGGAAGAAATGGACAAACAACCGTCCATCAAAGATTTGCCAGGAGCTGTTGCTGTTTCGCATTTAGAAGGAACGATTGCCTATAAAGATGTTTCATTTGCTTATGAAGATGGCACAAAAGTTTTAGACCATATCAATTTAAAAATTCAACCTGGTGAAACCGTTGCTTTCGTTGGCCAAAGTGGTTCAGGAAAAACGACCTTGTGCAATCTGTTGCCTCGTTTTTATGAAGTCAGTAGTGGTGAAATTACGATTGACGGTAGAAATATCCAGCAAATGACCTTGGCTTCATTACGTAAGCAAATTGGAATTGTTCAACAAGATGTGTTTTTATTCCCTGGAACATTACGAGAAAATATTGCTTATGGGAATTTAAATGCTACAGAAATAGACATTCAACAAGCGGTGAAATTAGCACATTTAGAACATGTAATTCAGCTAATGCCAGATGGCTTGGACACAATTATTGGCGAACGTGGCGTGAAATTATCGGGCGGTCAAAAGCAGCGAGTGGCAATTGCGCGAATGTTCTTGAAGAACCCGCCGATTTTAATTCTAGATGAAGCGACTTCTGCATTAGATACAGAAACAGAGCAAGTGATTCAAGAGTCATTAAACTCGTTAGCTGACGGGCGAACAACATTAATTATTGCCCACAGACTGGCAACGATTAAACATGCTGATCGAATAATCGTAGTGAGTGACCAAGGAATTTTAGAAGATGGAACACATGAAACTTTGTACGCGCAAAGAGGCCACTATCGTCGCTTGTACGATGCTCAATTTAGAACATAAAAAACCCGCGAATAAAACTTCGCAGGTTTTTATTATGTTTAGTTAGCGCCGAACTTTTCTTCCCAAACCAACAGCATTTTTCATTCGTTGAAGTGTTTTGTTGGCTACCTGGCGAGCGTTTTCTGCACCCTCATCTAAAATCATATCTAATTCTTCTGAAGCTAGAAGCTCTTGGTAGCGCACTTGAATAGGTTCTAATAAGGCAACTACTGCTTCTGCTAAATCTGCTTTGAAGTCTCCATAGCCTTTGCCTTCGTATGCTTGAACAAGTTCCTCAACAGTTTGACCTGTCGCAGCAGAATAAATATTTAGTAAGTTAGTAATACCAGGCTTTTCTTCTTTATTATATTCAATTACACCAGTTGAATCAGTTACAGCAGAGCGGATTTTTTTGCGAATCACTGCTGGCTCATCAAGCATTGAAATAAAGCCCTTCACATTTGTATCAGACTTACTCATCTTTTTCGTTGGTTCCTGTAAGCTCATAATTCGACTACCTTGCTCAGCGATTTTTACTTCAGGCATCGTTAAAATTTCTTGATTTTTTTGGGCATAACGTTTATTGAAGCGTTCCACAAAATCACGTGTTAATTCTAAATGTTGTTTTTGATCATCTCCGACTGGCACTAAGTCAGCGTTGTACAACACGATATCACCAACCATTAATGGAGGGTATGTTAAAAGACCAGCGCTTACGCCAGCACGACCATTTTTTTGCGATTTATCTTTAAATTGTGTCATTCGCTCTAACTCACCAATAGAAGTATTGCACTGAATGATCCAACCAGCTTCTGCATGCGCACTCACTTCAGACTGTATGAAAATTGTTGCTTTTTGTGGGTCTAAACCAACCGCTAGGTAAAGAGCTGCTAAACTACGAATTTGTTGGCGTAGCTTTTGCGGTTCTTGGGGAACGGTAATGGCATGTTCATCCACAATACAAAAATAACAATTGTATTCATTTTGTAATTCGATAAATTGTTTCATTGCACCAATGTAATTTCCGATTGTCGGAGTACCACTGGGCTGAATACCAGAAAAAATTGTTTTCATTAAATAACCACCTGACTTTAGACTTAAGATAGTGAATAGTTCTATTATACATTTTATTAGAAAAAAATACATGGGAACTTCTTGAAAAATCACCAAGAGAAGTAAATTATAACAGCAACCATAAAAATAGAAAACTGTATTACTTTTTTACAGAATCATAACGAATATCCATAAAATTTCATAAAAATTAACCCTAATTTTACACGGATGTAATGAAGGAAAAATAAACAAAGTTAATAAAAAATGTTTAAAAACCCCTAGTATTTTTATTAGAAATTAGGTATACTGGTTTTAAATAGAGGAACAGTACAGTTCCCTGTTTCAGAAACGCGATGATTCGCGAAAAGGAGTGATGCACAATGTTGACACTTTATACTTCCCCAAGTTGCACGTCATGTCGTAAGGCTAGAGCCTGGTTGCAAGAGCACGAAATTCCTTTTAAAGAAAGAAATATTTTTTCTGAACCTTTAAATATTGAGGAATTAAAAGCAATTTTAATCATGACAGAAGATGGAACAGAAGAGATTATCTCTACTCGCTCTAAAGTTTTCCAAAAATTAAATATGGATTTGGACGAGCTTCCACTTCAAGATTTATTAGAGTTGGTTCAAGAAAACCCTGGATTGTTGCGTCGGCCAATTATGATTGATGAGAAAAGATTACAAGTCGGTTTTAACGAAGATGAAATTCGCCGATTCTTACCAAGAGATGTTCGACAACTGGAATTGCGCCAAGCACAATTAATGGCAGGTTTATAAAAAATATAAAATTTTGTTCTTTATTTGTTAATTTTAATAAAGAACGATTCATATGAATTTAGGGCCAGGGATTTTTATCTCTGGCTTTTTAATACATATTTAGAACTTGTATTCATTTGATTTGGCAGAACGTGGTCAAGGAAAAATAGTATCTTTTTTGGAGAGACTGCGTTAAGATGAAGAGGTAGAAGGAGCGAAAAACCAATCGTTAAAAAAGTTCAAAGTTTATAAAACGTTCGCTAGTTTTCGAGGATTTACAGACTTTCCACTTTACTTTTGTGTAGTTTTCGCTACAATGAACGTAAGAAGTTTCCTGATTGAAGCAAAGAGAGGTGTAGCGCTATGGAAATGGAACATATTAATGAAAATACGATTCGTGTGTTAATTGGCAACGAAGACCTGGCGGATAGAGGGATTACTTTTCTTGACTTACTAGGAAACCACAAAGATGTTGAAAATTTCTTTTATAGTATTTTAGAAGAAGTTGATGTCGAAGATGAATTCCAAGGTAGTGAAGCAGTCACTTTCCAAGTCTTGCCTAAAAATGATGGCTTAGAACTGTTTATTAGTAAAAATGTCGCTATGGACGACTTGTCTTCCTTAGAAGGTCTGAGCGAAGTCAATGCAGATGTTAGCGAATTGATTCGCAAACAAATTGAAGCAGACAAAGCAGCCGCCGATGAACTTGATGAGATGGAAGCCACAGATGAAACAAACAGAAATGTAATCTTTGAATTAGATAATTTTGAAGCGATGATCCAATTATCCAAAGAAGTCTTCATGCAATCTGTTTTGACTAACTTATACACGTACAACGATCGTTATTACTTACAAGTTTTGTTCTTAACCGATGAATTAGAAAAAACAAATGTTGACAATGAAATTGCACAGATTTTAGAATTCGCTCATAAAACAACTGTCACTCAGGATACTTTAGTCGAATATGGCACTTGTATTATGGAACGCAGTGCGCTGGAATTAACACGTTATTACTTTAATGATTAAGCAAAAAAGCAAAAACTTTCGAGTTTTTGCTTTTTTTTTTTGATGAAAATTAAGAAACTTTGCGTAGTTTATTTATGAGAGGTGAAAATCATGTTAACAGCTTTAACGGCAGACAACCAAGAATTATTTTCTTTAATCGATTGCTCGATTGATGAATTAACACAGATACGAAGCGAACAAGCTTTTGTGTGTCCAATGTGTTATCAATCGGTCATTTTGAAGGCAGGCCCCATTAAAATACCCCATTTTGCTCATCGTAAAAAGAATAGTTGTTGGTACGAAGCAGAAGCTGAAACAGAAGAACACCTCCGCTTGAAGCAGCTTTTTGCGGAAAAGTGTTTACGCGAAAAGCTGTCCTTTCAAGTTGAGGCATACTTACCCACCTTGAAGCAACGCCCAGATTTACTCATTGGCAAGATAGCCATTGAAATTCAATGTAGTCCATTGCCAATTAAACGTTTGGTGGAACGGACGGAGACTTATCAAGCTCATGGCTATCAAGTTGTTTGGATTTTAGGTGAACGATTAGTGCCTAAAGACAAGCTCACGCAATTAACGAAACAATTCCTTTACTTTTCGGAGTCCTTGGGATTTTATTTATGGACGGCCAATAAGAAGCAAGAACGAATAGAATTACTTTGTCATATTGAAGAGAGTCAATGTCAACAATTTTATAGAAGAAAACAATCATGGGATTTTTACGAAAAAAAATTACTAGAAATCTTCCGACTACCGACCGCTAATTTAAATTTACTGCCAAATAGACGGCACACTGGTCAATTGATGCATGATTATTATCAAAAATTGACACAACAACTTGGTTACAGAAATGCTCAGTTGCTTAGAACACAGAGCTTTTTATATACGAAAGGTTGTCACCTTCTCCAGTTACCTCCTTGGTTTTACTATCCTGGATTGAAGCTATTACCTTCTTCTGAAGAAGATATTCATTTAAAAATGCTTGTTTGGGAAGCACTAAAAACCGAAGAAGAGCGTTTAGTGACCAAACAGGAACTATGGCGTATCTTGGAAGCTATTTTTTTGGAAGAAGGGAACTTTGTTTGGCAGCCACTGCCGAATATTGGCTTAAAAAAGCTTTTTAAAATCGTGGGGAATAGATTATTGAGCTGGTTACAAGAATGTTATGTGTTAATTAAAGTAAACAATAAGTACCTAATAACTAGTATTTTCCTAAGAGAAGATCCTGAAAAGCTCATTCATTGGCTAAAAAAAGTGAAAAAACAACATTTTTTTAGTCACACGTGTTAAATTATGATAGTATAATGAGTAAAACGTTTCTTAAAGGAGAGTAAACTATGAGCGAAATTAAACAATTACCAACACGTGATGAAGTTCCAACTCCATTGACTTGGGATTTAACCAAAATTTTTAAAGATGATGCTGCTTTTGATGTTGCGTATAATCAGTTGACAGAAGAGCTAAATCAAGCAGAATCATTTAAAGGTACCTTAGGGAATGGTGCAGAAGCTTTTCTAGCTGCGTTAGAATACGTTTTAGATGTCTATCGAAAAGTGGAAACATTATATGTCTATTCTCATTTAAAAAATGATCAAGACACTACAAATACAGCTTACCAAGCTTTATATGCCAGAGCTAGTTCTTTATATGCACAAGTTAGTGAAGCTGTTTCTTGGTTTGACCCAGAGGTTTTAACATTAAGTGATGAACAAATCTGGGGATATTTTGAAGAGCAGCCGAAATTAGCTGTTTATCGTCACTATATTCAAAATATTTTAGATGAACGTCCCCATGTTTTATCGATGGAACAAGAAGCTTTACTGGCGGGGGCTAGTGAAATTTTTGGTGCCTCAAGTAATACATTTTCAATTTTAAATAATGCAGACTTAGAATTTCCAACTGTGCAAAATGCTGAAGGCGAAACAATTCAACTTTCTCATGGCGTTTATGGTCAATTAATGGAAAGTGTCGATCCATCTGTTCGTGAAGCAGCATTTAAAGGGTTGTACAAAGTATACAAACAATTTAGAAATACATTAGCCTCAACTTTAGGTGCACATGTTAAAACACATAACTATAAAGCAAAAATTAGAAATTATGATTCTGCTCGGGCAGCCTCTTTAGCAAGTAATCATATTCCTGAAAGTGTTCACGAAACATTAGTAGCTGTAGTAAATAAACATTTACCTTTGCTACATCGTTATGTAAAATTAAGAAAAAAATTATTAAACGTAGAAGAATTACACATGTACGACTTGTATGCGCCTTTGCTAGGTGAAGCACCAATTCGTTACAGCTATGAAGAAGCAAAAGAAAAAGCAATTGAGGCTTTAAAACCACTAGGTGAAGACTATCTATCTATTGTCAAAGAAGCTTTTTCAAGTCGTTGGATTGATGTGATTGAAAATCAAGGAAAACGAAGCGGCGCATATTCTTCAGGAGCTTATGATACAGCCCCATACATTTTAATGAATTGGCATGATAGTTTGGATCAACTATTTACATTAGTCCATGAGATGGGCCATAGTGTTCATAGTTACTATACAAGAAATAATCAGCCGTATGTTTATGGCGACTATTCAATTTTCTTAGCTGAGATTGCTTCAACCACAAATGAAAATATTTTAACAGAATATTTATTACAAACAGAAACAGATCCTAAAGTACGTGCGTATGTCTTAAATCACTATTTAGACGGCTTTAAGGGAACCATTTTCCGTCAAACCCAATTTGCGGAATTTGAACATTTTATTCACACGGAAGATGCTAAAGGCACGCCATTAACAAGTGAATATTTGAGTGAGTATTATGGCGAGCTCAATGCTAAATATTATGGACCAGAAGTAGTTAGAGACGAAGAAATCAGTTACGAATGGGCGAGAATTCCACATTTTTATTACAATTACTATGTTTATCAATATGCAACTGGCTTCTCAGCCGCTTCGGCATTGTCTAAACATATTTTAGCTGGAGAAGAGGGAGCTTTAGAGAACTACCTTAACTACTTGAAAGCAGGAAGTAGTGACTTCCCAATTGAAGTGATGAAAAAAGCGGGCGTGGATATGACACAAGCCGCGTATATCGAAGATGCAATGAAAGTTTTTGAAGAACGTTTAACGGAATTAGAAGCTTTGGTTGAAAAATTATAATTCGTAACTTCTTAGTAAACATAAAATATAAACCTGGTTTTATACAGAATAGTAAATATATCTGTGTAAAACCAGGTTTAGTTATATAATTAAATAGATTGTTGCTTTCTTTTATATCAAGCTTCTATTATCTTTAGAGTAATAAAAGGAGGTTTTTTTTTGAACATAGGGAATTCATTAAAAATGAGAAGAAATGAATTAGGATTGACACAATCAGAGGTTGCTGAGAAATTATACGTTACTAGGCAAACAATTTCTAACTGGGAGAATAATAAATCATATCCTAATATTGATTGTTTAATTGAACTAAGTAATCTTTATGAAATGACCTTGGATCGATTATTGAAGGAGGACAATACGATGGTGGAGAAACTTTCGAAAGATATTAGAGAGGGACAGAAGTACAAAAAATTATTTTTAATATTATTAATTATAGTACTATGTATAGGTGGATATTTTACTATTTTACAACTTCGTCTGAATAATTTGTATAGCGGTGTCAAAGAATGGAATCAAAATGGTCAAACTTATAATTTAATAGAAGATAACATTCAATATCATGTGGTTAAAATTGATAATTATAATCTGTTTACAATTCCAGAAGAATTGGAATTAATGAGTTCGTATATCTCTGAAAACGAAAAGTTTAATATGTATTATAGCGGTGATGATTCGAATATAAAAATTTACTGGACAACAGGAGCATTAAATGGGTTAGAGTTATCTTTTGATAAAGAATTCATCTTTGACAATGTAAATCAAAGAAATAAATTTTCTTATGAGATTCAGGAATTAATAAATAAAAATTTAGATAAGGATAAAAAAGAACTAACCATATTATATAAACAGACTAAAAATAAATGGGAAGAAATAAATTAGCTTGTGTTAAACCGAATAAAATTTACTCGATTTTTTGAGTTAGTATCGGCGAGTATTGTCTGATAGCGTTCCAAGAGATTAGTCGATGAACTGAAATAGATATTGGTGGTTGATACAAATTTCGGTGTTAATATTTAAGAGTACATAATATATATACATGGACCCATTCCATAGCTGTCTTTTATAAGAACAAAGCATCAAATGTAGTAGTATTAGACTTTATCTATTATTATAGAACATGGTGAAAATAGTAAAAGAAGGACCAGTCAACTGGTCCTTCTTTTTTATAATAAATGTAAATGTCCATTTGGAAAATGATAATTGGAGCGACGTTTAAATTCAAAGGTTGCGTCACCTTGGTCCAGCAACGGTTCGTTATGTGGATGGACACGACAAAGTTGTTTAATTTCATCCATGTTTTCAAAATTTTCGACTAAAATGCCGAAATCGTTCTCGCAAGTATAGTTGTAAACGACTGCGGTAGGATGTTGTTTAATCCCCATTTCTCGAGCAACTTTTTGGTCGGTTTGGAAAGATTCTTTGACAAAATCGGATTGTCGGTCTTTACGATACATATCAATATCCCCGCCGGCCGCTAGAAGTAGTTCTTCTGATAACTCAGGAGAGTAAGCTAGACCGTCTTCAGCTACTGCTTTTTGTAAGCCAATCAACAATTGTCGGCCTTTTTTTCGGCCTTGTAACTGTGCTGCTTTATAGTCAAGAGCGGCTGAGTATAAATCTTCAAAAATTCGATTCCGTCGTTTAATGTCATTAATCGGAATATGTTGACGACTCAAAAATTCATTGATCGTTTTCATGTTTAATAAAGGGATAAAGCGCAATTGTATTTTTTTCTTGTCGTTAACAGACAATTGTATAATTTCTTTTTCAATTTCTAAACAGACGCCGCCTAAAGGATTGACGAACAAATAAATTTCAACCATTCATACTTCCTCCAATGCCATGCTTTTTCAAATACAGGTGCCAGAACGTCAGTGCTTCGAATACTAAGGGGCAGTGGTCCGCATCATGCGTTGAATCTTGTTAGGTGCAAGCGTAATGGGAATGTTCAAATCAGCCATTAATGTTTGAAACGCTTGCTTGCCGCTTTCAGCTTCAGTAACTTCTAACTCTAATTCAAAATCGTGCTGTTGGTTATACCAACTTTCGTCTAACGCAAGTAGTCCTTGAGGAATTTGTTTTTCTGCACGTGCTGTTTTTAATGAACCAATTAAATGGATCGAGGCGATTTCAATACCTAATTCTTGTAATTTCTTCGCCACAGCCCCCTCAGTAGGGAGGTGATTCCTCTTGATAAAGTGGTTCGCCGTCTCAAGCGATAAAGGGTCATTGATTTCTAATAATCCTTCTGGCGCAGGAACTTTTAAGGTTAACTCACCACGATCTGCTAATACGCGAATTCTTAAGCCCATTCGTTGTGCTTTTAATTGAAAATCGTCCGTATCAAAATAATGATTTGTTTGCGTAAAAAAGTCCGTTTTTTGAATAGAAAAATGGTCGATTAATCGTTTGAAATCTTGCGGACTAACTAATGTTTTAAATTCAATTTCTAAGTGCTCACTCATGGGGTTCTCTCTCTTTCTTAAATCACTCCAATTTTCACATATTATATAGGTTTCCGTCAAGAAAAGTGGTCTTCTCTGTGAAAAATTTTTCTAATGAAAGGCGTTTGGAAATCAAATAGCGAATAACACCCTATTTTAGGGAGGACTGTGGTAAAATAATCAGTGAATGAAATTCAAGGAAATTGAGGGATCTACCATGGAACGAGAGTGGGAGCTGTTTTTAGCGCCATATGAACAGGCGGTCAGCGAATTAAAAGTAAAACTACGAGGTATTCGTAAACAATTTCGGGAGCAAGATAAACACATACCAATTGAATTCGTTACAGGACGTGTGAAACCAGTAGATAGTATTTTGACCAAGACGGCTATTCGGCATATTCCTTTAAATCGGATTGAAGAAGAAATGCAAGACATTGCTGGTTTGCGGATTATGTGCCAATTTGTGGAAGACATTTACCAGGTAGTCGCACTTTTAAGAAATCGTAAAGACTTAAAAATTGTGGAAGAACGGGACTACATTGAAAATAAAAAAGAAAGTGGTTATCGTTCGTACCATGTGGTGGTGGAATATCCTGTGCAATTAGTCACTGGGGAAAAGATTATTTTGGCCGAAATCCAAATTCGGACACTTTCCATGAATTTTTGGGCAACGATTGAACATTCTTTGAATTATAAATATCAAGGTGTCTTTCCTGAAGAAATGAAAGAACGCCTTCAGCGAGCGGCAGAGGCAGCCTATTTATTAGATGAAGAAATGTCATCTATTCGTGAAGAAATTCAAGAAGCACAACATTACTTCTCTCATGGCCGTGGATTGCTAGAAAACGAATACTATAAGCAAATTAAAAACGAAACACCAGAAAATCAGTAAAGGAGTCTGCTTATGAAAGTGGCGATTGTTCATAACTCGGAAGAAAAATCGAAACAAGTCACAAAACAACTGACAACACTATTAGAGCAAAACCAAATTCAAATAGACAATCGTCAACCTGAACTTGTGATTTCAGTCGGCGGAGATGGTACGCTTCTTTCCGCTTTTCATCGATTTAATCATCTGTTAAACGAAGTAAGTTTCTTAGGTGTACATACCGGACACTTGGGTTTCTATACAGATTGGCGTGATTATGAATTAAAAGAACTAGTTGAAAGTTTATGTATTCATCGTGAAAAAAGTACAAGTTATCCATTATTAGATGTGCGGATTCGGTTTAGAGATGGGAAACCAGATAAACATTTTTTAGCATTAAATGAATCGACAATTAAACGAGGAAACCGGACGATGGTGGGCGATGTGTTTATTAAAGACGAACTGTTTGAACGATTTCGTGGTGATGGGTTGTCGATTTCGACCCCAACCGGCTCTACTGCGTATAATAAAAGTATTGGTGGGGCTGTTTTGCATCCTAGCATTAATGCGTTTCAGTTAACCGAAATCGCCTCCTTAAACAATCGTGTCTTTCGAACATTGGGGTCACCGATTGTAATCGCACATACGGAGTGGCTGGAGATTAAATTACAGGAAAGTGATGATTATTTTGTCACGGTGGACCAATTAGATATTTATCAAGAAAATATCGCTTCTGTCTGCTATCGAATTGCAGACGAACGGATTCATTTTGCCTCTTATCGGCACATGCATTTTTGGCATCGAGTGAAAGATGCCTTTATTGGTGAGGATTAATTAAACGATGGAATTTCAATGGACATATGACAAAGAAACAACACAACAAGTGAAATATTTTTTAAAGGAACAAGGTGTTTCAAAAGGGTTATTAGCAAAGGTGAAATTTCAGGGTGGTAAAATTCAAGTGAATGGGACCGTTCAAAATGCCATCTATCCTTTACAAACTGGCGATGTCGTTAAAATGACGATTCCAGATGAAGCGGAACATGAGACATTATTAACAGATGATGAACCGATTGAAATTGTGTTTGAAGATGATCATTTTTTAGTAGTTAATAAGCCTGCTGGCATTGCCTCAATACCTGCTCAGTATCATCCTTCAGGAACGATGGCGAATCGTGTTAAGGGCTATTACAAGCGACAAAATTACGTGAATCAAGTTATTCATGTCGTGACTCGTTTAGATCGAGATACTTCTGGGCTGATGTTATTTGCGAAACACGGCTTTGCCCATGCTTTAATTGACCAAGAATTACGAGAAAAAAAGGTGACAAAAATTTATTATGCCCTTGTTGGTGGAGCGATTGAGCAGTTAAACGAGCATCAATTGATTGAAAAGCCAATTGGGCGCGACTTGTCCTCTTTATTAAAACGCCAAGTTATCGAAACAGGTCAATTTGCTAGTACAGAATATTGGCTCGCAAAAAGAGGAGCCCAAGCAGCAGCTGTGCGCATTCAGCTCCATACAGGACGAACACATCAAATTCGGGTACATTTTGAAGCAATTGGCTGTTCATTGTTAGGGGATGAGATGTATCATGGAAAGATGGATCAAGGAATTGAGCGGCAAGCGTTGCATTGCATGGAACTAATTTTTACTCATCCTTTTACCAAAGAAACGGTTCATCTGATTTCCCCACTAGCGGAGGATATGAAAAGTGTAGATGATACGTTATAATAATAAAGAGGCAGGAGGGGAAAGTGTAAGATGAATGAAGGCCAAGAAATGGAAGAGCAATTTGCCCTTCTTTTAGAAACGCTAAAAAATCAACAAATGAACGAATTTCGTGAGCTATTTTTAGCGTTACACATTTATGAACAAGGACAATTTTACCAATCGTTAGATGAAAAAGACCGACAACATTTATACAATTACCTATCTCCGAAAGAACTAGCGGATATGTTTGATGTTATCGAAGAAGATAATGAGAATATGAAAGATTATTTAGCTGAAATGCGCCCAAGTTATGCAGCAGATATGTTAGCTGAGATGTATACCGATAATGCAGTGGATTTACTAAATATGTTAGATAAAAGTCAAAAGGCGAAATATCTTAGTTTGTTAAGTAGTGAAGAAGCAGGCGAAATTAAAGAGTTACTTCATTACGAAGATGAAACTGCTGGGGCGATTATGACCACCGAATTTGTTTCGATTGTGGCGAATCAAACAGTGCGTTCTGCGATGTACGTCTTAAAGAATCAAGCGGACATGGCGGAAACAATCTATTACGTTTACGTAGTCGACCAAGAAAATCATTTAGTCGGCGTTATTTCGTTGCGGGATTTAATTGTTAATGATGATGATACCTTGATTGCTGATATTTTGAATGAACGGGTTATTTCAGTTCATGTTGGCGATGACCAAGAAGATGTCGCGCAAACAATTCGTGACTATGACTTCTTAGCTGTGCCAGTTACAGATTATGATGATCATTTGTTGGGGATTGTAACAGTTGATGATATTATTGATGTTATCGATGATGAAGCCGCTAGCGACTACTCTGGTTTAGCCGGGGTCGACGTTGAAGAAGTTAGTGAGAACCCTTTAAAAGCCGCTTCTAAACGATTACCTTGGTTAATTACGCTGCTGTTTTTAGGGATGTCTACGGCCTCGTTAATCAGTAATTATGAGTCGTTAGTTAGCGAAGCGAGTATTTTAGCCGTTTTTATTTCTTTAATTACCGGAACAGCCGGCAATGCCGGAACACAATCATTGGCGGTCGCGGTACGCCGTTTGGCTATGAAAGATGAAAAGGATAGTAATTTTGGTCGCTTAATCTTAAGTGAAGTGCTCACGGGACTAGTGACGGGGGCTGTGACAGGTTTAACCATTATGATTGTGGTTGGCGTGTGGCAACATAATCTTCCGCTTGGATTTGTGATTGGGATGGCAATGCTCTGTGCAATTACTGTGGCGAATTTAGCAGGGAGTTTAATCCCGATGTTAATGGATAAATTAGGGTTTGATCCCGCAGTTGCCAGTGGCCCGTTTATTACTACCTTAAGTGATTTAACCAGTGTATTAATTTATTTCAATATTGCCAGCATGTTTATGCGTTATTTTGTTTAAAAAATTGCACTTATTTATCATGAGACTGAGGTAAAAGGATTCGTTGGTTTGCTTGAAATCAAAAAAGTGAGATAGCCGTTAATACGACGGCTACCTCACTTTTTTAGATACAAGAAATTAAACAATTTTTGTGCCATGGACTTCTGTGACTTTTAAAGTGTCCATCACAGTTTGAACGTTTTCTGTGGAAATACCGCCACCTGGTAAAATAAGAATCCGTTGATCTGCGTAGGCAATTAATTCTTTTAAATGATCAAAGTTGTCTTCGATAGGGGTACCAGCTGGCCCGCCATGAGTTAAAATACGCGTCACACCACGCTCAGCTAACCAGTCGATCGCCTTAAATTGGTTTTCTTTCGACAAGGCATCAAAAGCCATATGAAAAGTGATTTGCAAGCCTTCAGCTGTTTCAATGAATAAGTCCAAAGCTTCTTCATCTAACCAACCATCCTCAGTTAAACAGCCAATAACAATGCCGTCGGTTCCTAATTTCTTTGCTTCGATTAAATCGGTATGCATAATTTTTAATTCAATATCATTATAGACAAAATTGCCGCCACGAGGACGAATGATTGTCATCACTGGTACAGAATGTTCGCCAGCGTATGCTAAGACTTCTTCAATAACACCAGTACTTGGCGTCGTTCCACCCACGGCTAAGTTATCGCATAATTCGATGCGATTCGCACCTTTTTGAATGGCTTGGGGAATCTTAGTGAAATTTTCGGCACAGAATTCTTTAATCATTTCTTATCGCTCCTTGCTTTTTCTTCACAGGCATTGTACCATAATTCTGCTTACTACCATAGCCCTGAAAAAAAGAGTGCAACTTTTTATAAGAGAAAATGTTCATTTGATGAACGTAAGGAGTTTTAAATGTTAAAGAAAATTGAACGAGCACAACAATTATTGAAAAAAGAAGCAGCTGTATTTCGCTGTCCAACTTGTCATCAACCAATGCATGTAGAAGGGGTTGGTCTGATTTGTCAACAGAGGCATCAATTTGATTTATCCAAGAAAGGCACGTTATACTTTCTAAATCATGGCGTTCAGACAGAATATAATAAAAAAATGTTTACTTCTCGAGGAAAAATGATTCAAAGTGGCATGTACGCGCCTGTTTTAAACAAAATTATGCACTATCTTCCTCAAAATAAAACAGTAGTCGATGTTGGTTGTGGTGAAGGGAGTTTTCTAGCTGAGTTAAGTCAAGCAGGCTTATCTGGACTGAAAATCGGGTTTGATTTATCAAAGGAAGGAATCTATTTAGCAAGTAATCAGCCAATTGATGCGTTTTGGTGTGTGGCGGATTTAACGAATTTGCCATTTGCGGATCAAGGGCTTGATACGATTTTGAATATTTTTTCTCCTTCACATTATCAAGAATTTCGGCGAGTACTAAAAGCTGACGGGACTGTGATTAAAATTATTCCTGAAGAGAATTATTTAAAGGAATTACGAGCGGCTTTTTATCCCAATGACGAAAAGAAACAAAGTTATTCCAATCAAAAAGTAGTCCAACGTTTTGCCGAGGAATTAGCTGTGGAAGTAGATGAACGAATAACTTATTGCTTTGACATTCCCGAGGAAAGACGGTTGGATTTATTAGAAATGTCGCCATTAGAGTGGCAAGTTTCTCAAAAAGTTAAAGCCGAGCTACAACAGCGACCATTGGAAAAAATCACGATTGACGTCCGCTTGTTAGTAGGTCGTAAAAGATAGACTTTTTTGTGAAGAAAATCCTAAAAAAGTCTTGCAATAAAGTGACATTGGTGTTATATTACTTACAAGTTGTTTTTTCATTGGTTTTTATCAGGGTCCTGTTCTGATAAAAGTTAGTGAAGAGACCTTCACTAACGTAACGACTCGCCGTGCTAGACACCGAGACGGTACGTTTTTTTTATTGGTTAGAACAGCTGCCGCCTGACATCATCGCGTCATGCGGTTTTTTTTTTGAAAATAAGTATTGTGGGCGCTATTTATTTTGAATTTATGCTAAAATGAACACGATTGATATTTGAGGAGCTGAAGATAGTTGACGAACCATATTGTTTTATTTGAACCACAAATTCCAGCAAATACTGGAAATATTGCACGGACATGTGCAGCGACGAATACACCGTTGCATTTAATTGAACCTTTAGGATTTTCAACAGATGATAAACACTTAAAACGTGCCGGATTAGATTATTGGAATGATGTAAATATTACGTATCATAAAGATTTGGCTGCCTTTTTAGCCCATGTGGCAGGCAAACACTTGCATTTAGTAACCAAATTTGCTCACCAAACATACAGCGAGGTCAATTATAATGATGGCGAGGACCATTATTTCCTTTTTGGAAAAGAAACAACAGGCTTACCAGAAACGTTTATGCGAGAAAACGAAGAAAAGTGTATCCGAATTCCTATGAATGATGAACATGTGCGCTCATTGAATCTTTCTAACACTGCCGCACTAATTGTTTATGAAGCCTTACGTCAGCAAAATTTTCCGAACTTAGAACTGACGCATCATTATGAAAATGATAAATTGGATTAAAAAAAGTTAAGACAGTAGCGCTTTTTTTCAAAAATGTCAGAAGAAAGTGGTTTTATTTTTACTGTTGCCCAATTTCCGAGCCTAGAACAAAAAACAATTTAGATTTTTGTTCTAGGCTTATTTTGCTTGGATTACTAGAAACTTCCATGGATATTTTCGCAGGGAAGTGATAAACTAGAAAGACATATGAAGAGATAAAGAAGTTTGGAGAAGTTACATGAAATTATATTTTACACGACATGGAAAAACTGAATGGAATCAACAGAAACGATTTCAAGGAATGACAGGAGATTCGCCGTTATTACCAACTAGTTATGACGAAATTAAACAATTAGGCCAATATTTACAAGATATTCCGTTTGAAAAAATTTATTCGAGTCCGCTATTACGTGCCAAAAATACTGCGCGGGGAATTCAACAAGAATTGAATCATCCAGTTGAAATTGTTTATACAGATACCTTAAAAGAATTAGGTTTAGGGCGTCTAGAAGGACAATATATTGAAGAAATGCGTAATTTTTATGGAGAAGAATTAGATCATTTACGGCATCGTTTAGATTTGTATGATCCAACAATTTTTGATGGTGAACCAATCGAGCAAGCGATTCAACGGATTTCAGAAACAGTTGCTGAAGCGGCGAAACAGCACGAAGGTCCAGTTCTATTTGTCGGACACGGAGCAGCGCTGACGGCGGCAATCCAAGCGATGGCTGGTAAACCATTATCAGAATTACGGACAATGGGCGGGCTGTTAAACAATAGCCTTTCAATCCTTGAAACCAAAGAGACATCAAGGAACATGCCGTACGACTTAACGTTATGGAATGATACGTCTTTTTTAGCTAAAGAAAAAGTACAATAAGCGCACAACAGAAAGGAGGGCTTGTAGTGGTAACACTTTTTGGTGAGGACGAAGAAAAAGCCTTTATTGTTGGGACTGTACAAGCAATCTTTTTTGAAAATCCCAGTAATTTTTATAAAGTCGTTCTTGTAAATGTGACCGATACAAATACAGATTATTTAGAAAAAGAAATTGTAGTAACTGGAAGTTTTGGCCAAGTTCAAGAAGAGGAACCCTATCGTTTCTTTGGTCATTTTGTGGACCATCCTCGTTATGGCAGACAGTTTCAGGTGGATAGTTATCAGCAAGAAAGACCGACTTCGGCTAGTGGGGTGGTTAACTATTTATCAAGTGACAAATTTCCTGGCATTGGTAAACGAACCGCTGAAAAAATTGTTGAAGTATTAGGGGAAAGTGCGATTGACCGAATTATTGATGATCCTAGTGTTTTGGAAGAAGTTACTGTTTTAAATGAAAAAAAACGTCAAGTAATCGTCGAAACAATTCGCTTGAATCACGGGATGGAGCAAGTGATTGTGGGACTAAATCGATACGGCTTCGGTAGTCAGTTAGCTTTTTCAATTTATCAAACCTATCAAGAAGAAACCCTTTCTGTGATTCAAGAAAATCCTTATCAGTTAGTTGAAGATATTGAGGGAGTCGGATTTAAACGAGCGGACAATATTGCTGAACAAATCGGCATTCAGGCGGATTCTGCTGTTCGAATTCGGGCAGCGATTTTACATGAAGTGTTTGAACACTCCATTCGCTCAGGCAATACGTATGTTCAAGCAGATGTTTTGTTAGAAGGAGCGATTCGGACCTTGGAAGCAAGTCGCCCAGTGGAAATCTCACCTGATCAAGTGGCCAATGAAATCATTACGTTAGTCGAACATGGAAAAATCCAACAAGAAGAGACTAAACTTTTTGAGAACAGTCTCTATTTTTCTGAATGGGGCATTGGTACTTCGATTCAACGTTTACTTTCTCGTAAAAAAGAAATTCATTACGAGGAAGAAGAAGTCCAAAAAAATATCCGAATGATTGAGAAACGTTTAAATATTCAGTATGGCGACTCGCAACAAGCAGCGATTGAAGAAGCGATTAAATCGCCGTTATTTATTTTAACTGGAGGGCCCGGAACAGGGAAAACAACTGTTATTAATGGGATTGTCTCGTTGTTTGCGGAACTAAATGGTCTTTCATTAGATCTCAAAGACTACACGCAGGAGATGTTTCCAATCTTGCTAGCGGCGCCAACTGGGCGAGCAGCGAAACGCATGAACGAAACGACAGGTTTACCTGCAAGTACCATCCACCGTTTGTTAGGCTTGACAGGTCGTGAAAAAAATCCGAGTTTAACCGCCAAAGAATTAGAAGGCGGTTTGCTAATTGTAGATGAAATGTCAATGGTGGATACTTGGTTAGCCAATACGTTATTAAAAGCTATTCCGACAAACATGCAAGTGATTTTTGTTGGTGATAAGGATCAGCTACCGTCTGTCGGTCCAGGTCAAGTCTTACATGACTTATTGCAAATTAACGAAATTCCCAAATGTGAGTTAAACGAAATTTATCGTCAAGGAGACGGTTCAAGTATTATTCCTCTTGCCCATGAAATTAAAGAAGGAAAGTTGCCTGCTGATTTTCAAAAAAATCAAAAGGATCGCTCGTTCTTTGCAAGTGATATTGGTCATATCGAAGAATACATTCGACAAATCGTCACAAAGGCAAAAGCAAAAGGGTTTACGCCACAAGATATCCAAGTTTTAGCGCCAATGTATCGTGGCGCAGCCGGCATTGATGCCTTGAATAAGATGATGCAAGAAATCTTCAATCCAAATGATGGTAAGAAAAAAGAAGTCAAATGGAATGACACCGTCTATCGGATTGGGGACAAAGTTTTGCAACTAGTCAATACGCCAGAATTAAATGTGTTCAATGGAGATATGGGAGAAATCGTCGGAATTACTTTAGCCAAAGACTCAGAGGACAAAGTGGACGAGTTGGTTTTACAGTTTGATAATAATGAAGTAACGTATAAAAGAAATGAATGGAATAAAATTACGCTATCGTATTGTTGTTCGATTCATAAAGCGCAAGGTAGTGAATTCCGCATGGTGTTACTGCCAATGGTTCATCAGTATAGCCGAATGCTGCAACGAAATTTGCTGTATACAGCAGTGACACGTAGTAAAGAATTATTAATTCTACTAGGTGAGGTTTCTGCTTTTGAAACATGTGTCAAAAACGAATCGGCTAGTCGCATGACGATGCTAAAAGAACGAATCGTGAACGCAGAACAAATGACCTTAACGACTAGAACTCAGTTAGAAGCCTATGAAGAAGGTTTAACGGCAGACCATCCATTTACTGAAAAGGAAACAAAAGCTGTCTCTTATGAAACTGAACAGCAATCAACGAAAGCCGATCAGATAAAAGAAACAGACGAGCAATTAGTTGAAACAACGGTACAAGAAGTTTCACTATTTGCTGATGAAGGGGAAGAGTCAACCCCAGAAACAGTAAATAAAGCGACAAAAGTTGTCGAAGAATCATTACCAAAAGAACCACGACTAACAGTCGAAATTATTCAAACAAATGCTGTTGATCCAATGATTGGAATGAAGGATACGACGCCTTATCAATTTATGTGAGAAGAGGAAAGAGGTCGGGACAGAAGCGTTTAACTCCGAGAAATAAGAAGAAATTTCCGAAAATTGTTCTATAATTTTTGGAGAATTTCGGCTTATTTCCGAAGGAGTTGCTTCTGTTCCCGCCGTTTATCAATTTTTAAGCCTGGGACAAAAATCCAAAGTGATTTTTGTCCCAGGCTCTTTTTCAACCTTAAGGGACTCAGTTAAAACCAAAACAAACGTTTTTGTGTGGTATAAACCATATCAATACTTCGTTTGCCTAAAATCTCGCCATCTGCGTGAATGGTTTGTGGAATCGTCGAAACAATTCGAATTTTGCTTGATTGAAAATGATGAAAATGCTTAGATTTCCCTTGTTTTTGGCGAAGCAATAGGAAAATAAGCCACAAAATTTTAAAAATATTGATTCGTTCCACGACAACTAAGTCCACGACTGCTTTGCGAGGATTGGCCGTCGGCATAATTGATACGCCCCCGCCAAAATAAGGATGATTTGTGACCGTACATAGGAAAGCACGATTAAATGTGTATTGTTTACCATTCATTTCAACTAAAATTGGAAAGCCTTTTTGTTTAAAAAAGACATGAATGATTGAAGAAATATAGGAAAGCGAGCCAAGCTTAAATTTATTTAAGGCTTTTTTTGATGACGATTCGTTGGTTTTTTCCACGATTGCCGCATCTAACCCTAAGCCAACATTATTGGTGGCTAAGCCGATTTCTTCTTGGTTGGCTTCTACATAATGAATCGTTTGAATTTCTTTTGGTCGTCTGGTGCGCAGGATTTGATGCAATGCTTTATCAATATTCCTTGATAATCCCACCCCTCGTGCAAAATCATTTCCAGAGCCGCATGGAATATAGCTTAAAGGAATAGCTGAATCATATGGAAGTAATGAATTAATGACATTATGTAGTGTGCCATCGCCGCCTAGCACGACTAGGATTGGAAAAGTTGAAACGTCTAGGTCTTCAGACCAAGGAAGTAAAGTTGTTTCTGCAAGTTCCTTCGTCAATTCTTTTTCATGTCCAGCGTAATCAGTGTAAAGAGCCGTATATTTAAGTTCTTGTTGCTTGAGTTGTTGAATCACTTTTCTAGCGACTTTTCGGCCATTGCCGCTACTTGCCTGCTCGTTGATAATAAGATAGTAGTGAATGTTCATTGAGCTCCTCCTTTGAATCGCTATTGTCCATTATACCAGAGGGAGGAACTTCTGCGAATAAAGATTGCTTAAAAAAGTAAAAAATGACTAGAAAAAGGCACGAAACAATGCATGAGAGGTGAAAACTGCAAATAAGTGCAAAGTAAAACAGGGCTTTCATTGACTATTTTGACTTTCCATATTAGAATGTGAACTGTTGCAATTGTAACCAAGGTTCATCAACCATCCCTTGTAAAAAAACTCGGAGAAAGAAGGAAAAAGTATGCAAAATTCGTTTCAAGCCAATCGAAAGCTAAGAACAATCTTAGCCAATGGTATCATTATGGGCTTATATATTGTCCTCTCTTTATTGGTTCGGCCAGTTTCTTCTGGTATGATTCAATTTAGAATTTCAGAAAGTTTGAATCACCTAGTCGTTTTCAATCGCAAATTGATGTGGGGTGTTTTAGGCGGCGTTATCTTTTTTAACTTATTTTTTGGTTTCGGTGTAATGGATGTTCTGTTTGGTGGAGCGCAAACATTATTTGCGTTGAGCTTAACAGCTTTTTTACAAAAAAAGGTACCAAGTATTCCTGTTAGAATGTGTCTAAATAGTCTATTTTTTACTGTAAGTATGTTTTTTATTGCCTTTATGCTAGTACCAAGTGGCGGTCAAGCATTTTGGACAACTTATGGTTGGTTAGCATTAAGTGAAGCGATTATTATGACGATTTCAGCACCAATCATGTATTTTATCAACAAGTCATTAAAATTTGAAACACGTATTTAATTGAAAAGATGTGGATAGAAATGATTCATCCTTTGAATGGCAGTGAAGAAAAGTGTCGTTGCTATTAGTGAACTAAGTGGTAGAATGAACTGTTTCTACCTCGTCTTTTTTACATAAAGAATAAGATCTACATTTTTTCTAAAAATTTTCATGTAAAACTTTACTAGTCTGTTGGAATACACTATGATAGTGTAAGATAAACGGACTATTGGAAAGTCACAGCAGAGGAGTTTGAACATGTACACATTTAAAATCGGTATTCCGGCAGAAGTACACGATACATTTGTTAAAAATCACCCATTATGTAATTTACTACAGTCATCTTCATGGGCAAAAGTCAAGGATAACTGGGGTTCTGAAATTGTTGGGGTTTATGAAAAGGATACATTAGTTGCATCAAGTTTAGTTTTAATCAAACCATTACCAGCCGGTTTTACGATGTTATATACACCAAGAGGTCCAGTAATGGACTATACAAATGAACGTTTGGTCAACTACTTTATGGCTGAATTGAAAAAATTTGGCAAGAAAAAACGAGCTTTATTTATAAAAATGGATCCAGCGGTTCACTATCAAGATTTTCATTTGGGAGAAGAACATCAACCGCATGCTGAAGCGACAGCTATTATTGAGACCTTGAAAGAAGCAGGTGCCAAATATCAAGGACTGACAATGGATATGGGGGCCACCATCCAGCCCCGCTTCCAAGCGAATATTTATCGTGAAGATTTTAGTGAGGAACAATTGTCAAAAAGCACCAAGAAAATGATTAAAACAGCTGAAAAAAAAGGGGTCGTTGTGCAGCAAGGGCATGTTGACTTTGTTGATGAATTTGAAAAAGTCATTCAATCAACCATGGAACGCCAACATATTTCTTTGCGGAATAGTGATTACTTTAAGAAGCTGTTGAATATTTACCCAGAAGACTCCTTTATTATGTTGGCGCAAGTCAATTTAAAGGAACGCTTAGATAGCACGCGACAACGCTATGACAAAAATCAAAAAGACTTGAGTAATTTGAAAGAAAATCAAGTGAAAAAGCGCCATAATTTAGAAGAATTAGATGCTTCCTTGACTCGGGAACTAAAAGAATTAGAAGAAAATATCGCAGAAGCTGGTGAAATCGTCACGGTTGCTGGCGCCTTGGCTGTGACATTTGGTCCAACAAGTGAAATCCTTTATGCTGGCTTAGATGATCGTTATAAACGCTACATGCCAACTTATGTGACTTGGCGAGATGCCATTCAAGAATGTTTTAACCGTGGCTGCGAAAGCTGTAATATGGGCGGCTTAGAAGGTAGTTTAAATGATGGATTAATTAAGTTTAAAGCGAACTTCAACCCAACGATTAATGAATTTATTGGGGAATTCGATTTACCGGTTAATAAATTATTATTTAAAGCCAGTGAATATGCCTATAAATTACGAAAACAAAAAAAATAAATAAAAAACACATGAACTAAAAATCAAACTTGATTTTTAGTCCCTGTGTTTTTTTCTATAGTTTTTGCGTTGCATTCCGTTTCATTAAGCGAAGCAAAACGCTAGCAATTGCTGAAGCAGCTACACCAGCAACAAGAGCTTCTGGCACACCAGAACTGAAAATCGTCGCAATAATAGCTAGGTAAACAGCAGTTCCAGCTTTACCAATAATTTCAGCATAAGCTGAATTAAAAAGAAAATAAATCATGTTCATGACTAAAATGGTATTCGTTGCTGAGCCTAAAACACCAGCCACAAATAAGGAGACAGGTTGCGCTTTTTCCTTCGTTAATTTATTTAGCCATTTGTAAGCGAAATAAGGAACGACCCCAATTAAAATCCGCGGAATGAGCACAATTAAAAGAGCCTTCCAACTACCGTGATCGGTACCGATCACGGGAATAAATGGAGAAAAAACAAACGACAAAGGTGTTGGTGCTGTCGTATTTTTAATTAAGCTAATGATCCCAAACGTGCCGCCCAACATACTACCGATTTTTGGCCCTAAAACAATGGAACCAATAATTACAGGAATATGCATCGTGGTCGAATTTAAAGGACCTAATGTGATAAATCCTAGCGGGGTTAAAGCCAGTAAAAGTAAGATAGCTAAGAACATGGCTGTTAACGTAAATTTTTTCGTGTTATTCATAAATTACTCCTTGTTATCAGATGCTAAAATTTTCATCACTGTTTGAAGGATATCTTCAACAGTGGCAAGTGCGCCACGACCATAATCACCACAAGCTAATAGAGCTTCACGTGGGATTATTTCTTGATAGCCGACTTCTTTTAAAATGCCAATATTTCGTTGGACAATGGGGTTTTGGTACATATACGTATTCATCGCGGGCGCAATAATTTTTGGTGTTTCAGGATAAAGCGCCAAAGCAACTGTTGATAATAAGTCGTCGGCAATCCCATGGGCTAATTTCCCAATTGTATTGGCCGAAGCAGGTGCTACTAAAAATAAATCCGCTTTTTTAGCTAACTCAATGTGATTAATTTTACTGGGATCAATTTCCATCATGACATCCGTATGCACTGGATTCTTAGAAAGTGATTGTAAGGTCAGCGGAGTGATGAACGCTGTGCTGCTTTTAGTCATTAAAATTTCCACATTGTAGCCAAGCTTAGCTAGTTGACTTGTAATATCTGCTGCTTTATATGCAGAAATGCTGCCAGAGACGCCTAATAAAATAGTTTTCATTGTTGTTCTCTCCATTTCTTTTCAACATTTTTAACGATCATTGAACCAATCCCTTGTTTTGAACAAGCTTCTTGGACAATGCCCGTTTCGTTAATTAATAATCCTTCGTGTTCTGTTTCATGAACGTTCATCAAGTCATTGGCTAAGACAAAGTCACACCGATTTTTAACCAAAGCGGCTTGTGCAACCTGGACGAGTTCTTCTTGTGAAACGTCGACAAGTAATTTAAAGCCCACTAAAACAGTTTGGGGTTGCTTGTCACGAATCATTTGGATGACTTTAGGATTTTTCTTTAGAAAAATTAATAATCGGTCCGTATCAGATGAAATTTTTGTTGCTGTTTGAGGAATATCAGCAATCTGATTCAATGTGTTTTGAACGATAGTTACCAAGGCTTCTTTGGTCTTTGGCAATGTTTGTTCGCTTAATTGTTGAGCAAAAGAATCAATAAATTGTTCTTCCGTTTGCGCGGTTTCCGTCGTAAAATCACTGACTGCCATTGCGTGAACAATCGCATCAAATTGCTTTTCAGCAAAGAGTTGTTCTAACGTAGTGGCTAATTCAACCGTTGTTTCTATTTCTTTAATTGATAAGTCCAATTGTTGGGTTGGACGTAATGCATGTTTGGTTGTTACGTAGGTTACGGTGTGTCCCGCAGCTAAAAAACTTTCAGCAATTGCTTTTCCTAGTCCGCCAGAAGAATGATTGGTAATCGAACGAACATTATCAATCGGTTCTGACGTTCCGCCAGCAGTAACTAAAACATCCATAATCAAAACGCCTCCTTAAGAAATTCGGACAATGGTCCGTCCAATATGTTGGCCTGCTTGTAATGCTTCAAAAACAGGGGGAAGTTCTTCTAAAGTAATCTCTTGATACACAGCTTTTTCAGTGATGTCTAAATCAGTGGCAAGACGTTGCCAGACTATTTTTCGTTTGTCCATACCAACATTAACCGAATCAATGCCCAATAAATGAACGCCCCGTAAAATAAAGGGTAAAACGGTTGTCTCTAATGTAATTCCAGCAGCGCGGCCACAAATGGCTGAACGGCCATCATAACGAAGTTGTGGTAAAACAGCAGAAGTAATTTCCCCACCAGTGGTATCAATTGCAAAAGCAAAACGCTGTTTCATCAATGCTTTAACAGGAGTTGCTAAGAAATCTTCTACTAATAAGCATTCACTAACACCTAACTCTTTTAAAAGCTCAAAAGAATCTGGCTTTCTAGTTAATGCAGTGATTGAAGTGTAGCCTAATTGATGCAACATCGCAATAGACAATGTCGCAACACCGCCTGTCGCACCAGTTACAACGATGGGGGCTTCTTTGTCGTCGCGTAAGCCATCGTCTTCTAAAGCTGTGACAGATAATCCGGCCGTAAAGCCAGCAGTTCCGAAAATCATTGCTTCTTTGAGACTCATTTTTTCAGGAAGTGGAACTACCCAATCGCCAGGAACACGCACATATTCAGAATAACCACCAGTATGACTAACCCCTAATTGATAGCCTGTTACGATCACTTTATCGCCTTCTTTGAAACGAGGATCTTCCGATGTGACAACAGTGCCACTGACATCAATTCCTGGAATCATTGGATAATTGCGAATCACACCGCCGTCTTTTTTTGAAGCTAAAGAGTCTTTAAAGTTAACTGAGGAGTAGGCTGCTTTGATTACTACAGTGCCTTCTGATAAATCGTCTAAAGTAATGGTTTCTAGTTGACCAATAACAGATGTATCTTGTTCTCTTAACGTAAATGCTTGAAATGAATTCATATAAAAACTCTCCTTCCAATTATGTAAAAAAGCAACTCGTCTTATTTTATCATATTCTGATTTTTTCGTATCATTTTTCTTCTTATAAACAGTAAGTTATACAGAAAAGAAAGATTGTGTGACAATTAGACTAGAAAAATAAAGAAAAATGGTTGAAATTTTTCAAAAAGTTCGTATACTAAAAAAGGTAAAACTAAACTGTAAGTTTAGTATTACAAAACTTTTGTTGAAAAGATTAGCTGAAAATAGAAACGAGGTGTGCCATGGAAATTGGTGAGAAGTTGAGAAATTTACGCATTCAGAAAAATTTAACACAAGAAGAATTAGGCGAAAGAACGGATTTATCCAAAGGCTATATTTCCCAATTGGAGCGGGATTTAAGCTCACCATCAATGGAAACATTTTTCTCAATTTTAGAAGTACTAGGCGTGACGCCAGAGCAGTTTTTTAGTCAGCAACCGCTTGAACAGAAAATTGTCTACAATGAAGAAGAAAGTACCCTCTATTATGATGAAGAACATGGCTATGAACTAAAATGGTTAATTCCAGCCTCAAATGAAAAAGAAATGGAACCTGTCATTATTACTTTTGATAAAAATGGCGAATACAAAACGTTTGAACCTTCTCTATCGGAAACATTTATTTATGTGATTGATGGCTCCATTCGTTTGACATTAGGGGAAGCCACGTATATTGCTAAAAAAGGTCAAACCATGTATTACCAAGCAACAGAACCTCACCAAATTAGCAACAATGGTCGAGGAAAAAGTCGTGCGTTAATTGTGGCGACAGAATCGTATTTATAAAGGACGAAATGGAGGAGTTTATCCAGTGAGAAACCATGTGATTTCATTTGAAAATGTTGTCAAACAATTTGACGATGAACCAGTATTAAAAAATGTCAGCTTTGAAATTGAAGAAGGAAAATTTTATACCTTATTAGGACCTTCAGGATGTGGCAAAACAACGATTTTGCGTATTATTGCGGGATTCAATGACGTGACTTCTGGCGATGTTTATTTTGATGGTAAAAGAATAAATGATGTACCTGCCAATAAACGCCAAGTCAATACCGTGTTTCAGGATTATGCTTTGTTTCCTCACATGAATGTTTTTGATAATGTTGCGTTTGGTTTAAAAATCAAAAAACTATCCAAAGCAGAAATTGAAAAAAAAGTGAAAGAGGCATTACGTTTGGTTCAATTACCGGGCTACGAAACACGTGAAATTAGTGAAATGTCTGGGGGCCAGCGTCAGCGGGTCGCAATTGCACGAGCGATTGTCAATGAGCCAAAAGTATTGCTTTTAGATGAGCCGTTATCCGCTTTAGATTTGAAATTACGCACAGCGATGCAATATGAACTACGTGATTTACAACAACGTTTAGGAATTACTTTTATTTTTGTGACCCATGATCAAGAAGAAGCATTAGCGATGAGTGATGAAATTTTTGTCATGAATAAAGGTCATATCGTGCAAAGTGGCACACCAGTCGATATTTATGATGAACCGATTAATCACTTTGTTGCTGACTTTGTAGGGGAAAGTAATATTGTGGATGGCGTGATGCTGGAAGATAATTTAGTTTCATTTGTGGGCAAAAAGTTTGAATGTGTCGATGGCGGCATGCGGAAAAATGAACCTGTAGAAGTCGTTTTACGTCCAGAAGACTTAACGATTACCACGCTTGAAAAAGGCAAGCTAACCGTAACGGTGGATACACAGTTATTCCGCGGCGTTCATTATGAAATTATTTGTTTTGATGAACAAGGAAACGAATGGATGGTGCATTCCACTCGAAAAGCCAAAGAAGGCGCTCAAGTAGGGCTCTCTTTTGAGCCAGAAGATATTCACGTGATGCGCTTCAATGAATCAGAAGAAGACTTTGATGCCCGTTTAGAAAGTTACGACGAGTAAACGAAAGGGGAAAATAAAATGAAAACAATGCGTCGAATTTATTCGATTCCCTATGTAATGTGGTTACTTTTATTCGTCATTGCGCCAGTGCTAATGATTATTTATCAATCATTTTTCGATATGAATGGCCAGTTTACCTTGGCGAATTACCAAACGTATTTTACATCAGGAACGTATTTAAGTATGACCGTTAATTCGGTTTGGTATGCTTTTCTGATTACCATTTTTACGTTATTGGTAAGTTATCCTACGGCTTATTTTTTGACAAAGCTCAAGCATAAACAGTTATGGTTAATGCTTGTTATTTTACCAACGTGGGTGAATTTATTATTAAAAGCTTATGCCTTTATTGGGATTTTCAGTATTCATGGGAGTATCAATCAGTTTATGAGTTTTATGGGTTTGGGTACGCACCAAATTCTGTTTACAGATTTCAGTTTTTTATTTGTCGCAACGTATATTGAAATTCCATTTATGATTATGCCGATTTTTAATGCCTTAGAAGAGATGAATCCTTCATTGATTAGTGCTAGTCGGGACTTAGGAGCTAGCAGTGCGGAAACGTTCCGCCGTGTCATTTTTCCTCTCTCCCTAAACGGTGTGAAAAGTGGTGTTCAAGCTGTCTTTATTCCTTCGCTCTCGCTCTTTATGTTAACACGTTTAATTGGCGGCAATCGGGTGATTACGTTGGGGACGGCGATTGAGGAGCACTTCTTAGTAACGCAAAACTGGGGCATGGGTTCAACAATTGGTGTGATTTTAATTGTTGCCATGTTTATTGTGATGTTGCTGACGGGTGAGAAGAAGAAAGGGCGTGGCAAATAATGCAAAAGAAAAAGTTTAAATGGTCTTATGTGTATTTATTCGTTGTCTTTGCGCTACTGTACGCACCAATCTTTTATTTGATTTTTTATTCGTTTAACGACACGCAAACGATGAATCAGTTTACTGGTTTTACGTTAGATAATTATCGGAACGTTTTCGAAGACACACGCTTGTTAACCATTGTTCTGAATACGTTTTTGCTAGCTTTCTTATCGGCTTTAATAGCAACCATCATTGGAACATTTGGCGCGATGGGGATTTATTATACAAAACGTCGTAAAAACCGGAACACGTTGCTTAGCTTTAATAACATTTTACTCGTTTCACCAGATGTTATTATTGGAGCCAGTTTCTTAATTTTCTTCACGGCAGTAGGGTTTATCAGTTTAGGTTTTACAAGTGTATTATTGTCGCATATTGCCTTTAGTATTCCAATTGTTGTTTTAATGGTTTTACCAAAACTACAAGAGATGAACGATTCTATGGTAGATGCGGCACGGGATTTAGGGGCCAATAATGTTCAAGTGATTAAAAATATTATTTTGCCTTTTTTAGCGCCAGGAATTATTGCTGGCTACTTTATGGCCTTTACTTATTCGTTGGACGATTTTGCCGTAACATTCTTTGTGACAGGCAATGGTTTTTCAACATTATCTGTTGAAATTTATTCACGAGCACGTCAGGGAATTAGTTTAGAAATCAATGCCTTAAGTGCGTTAGTGTTCCTATTCTCAATGATTCTAGTTGTCGGTTATTACTTTATCAGTAAAGACAATACGCCAAAACGTTTAAAGAAAATGCGTCGGGAACAAAGTGAGGTGGCCAAGTTAAAATGAAAAAATTACAGTCACTTTTTATTGGAATTATCGCTATTATTGTCATCTTGTTTTTTGGCGTGCGCCAATTGGAGAAAGCAAGTGGCATGGCAGGAGCAGATACCTTAACCATTTACAATTGGGGGGACTATATAGATCCGACCTTGATTAAGAAATTTGAAAAAGAAACAGGCTATAAAGTCAATTACGAAACCTTTGATTCTAATGAAGCCATGTATACAAAAATTCAGCAAGGTGGCACAGCTTATGATATTGCCATTCCTTCTGAATATATGATTCAAAAAATGATGAAAGCGAAGATGCTTTTACCACTTGATCACAGCAAATTAAAAGGCTTAGAAAACATTGATGCACGCTTTTTAGATCAATCCTTTGATCCCAAAAATAAGTTTTCCGTTCCGTACTTCTGGGGCACGTTGGGGATTATTTATAATGATAAATTTATTGACGGCCGTCAGATCCAACATTGGGATGATTTATGGCGCCCGGAATTAAAAAATAATGTCATGCTGATTGATGGTGCTCGGGAAGTGTTAGGATTATCTTTGAACAGTTTAGGCTATTCGTTAAACAGTAAAAACGACCAACAATTACGTCAGGCTACCGATAAGTTAAACCGATTAACGAACAATGTCAAAGCAATTGTTGCCGATGAAATCAAAATGTACATGGCTAATGAAGAAAGTGCAGTTGCTGTAACTTTCTCTGGTGAAGCTGCTGAAATGCTAGAAAACAATGAACATCTACATTATGTGATTCCCAGTGAAGGCTCTAATCTCTGGTTTGATAACATTGTGATGCCTAAGACAGCCAAAAATAAAGATGGTGCCTATGCATTTATGAACTTTATGTTACGACCAGAAAATGCGGCACAAAACGCAGAATATATTGGTTATTCCACACCAAATAAAGAAGCTAAAAAACTATTACCAAAAGAAGTTGCCGAAGATAAACAATTTTATCCAGATGATGAAACCATCAAACATTTAGAAGTTTACCAAGATTTAGGTCAAGAATACTTAGGAATTTATAACGATCTGTTCTTGGAGTTTAAGATGTATCGGAAATAAAAAAAGTACCTTCATAACTTTCGAATCGCCCCTAAAAGCTAGATTTTTAGTCTAACTTTTAGGGGCGGCTTTTATTCATACAAGCTTCTAATTGAGGCACAAAGAATCCTGTGCTACACTTTGTATAAAGCATAAAAGGAGCAAAGAAAATGAAGAGGAAAACAATCCGAATACTACTAATCAGTAGCGGTCTTATTTTAATCCTGTTGGTTGGTTACCGTTTGTATCTAGAATATCAAACAGATATTCAATTATTTTTGAATCCTAAAGCCAGTAAGACACAATTATTAGAGCGAATTCGTTCACATGGTTTTTCAGCAGCGCTATTGTTAGTTTTTTTGACCGCGATCATGTGTGCAGTACCAGGGATTCCAACCTCGGTAATTGGTGTGATTGCAGGATTGAGTTTTGGTCCCTTCAGCGGCACACTCATTAATGTTTTAGGGAATAGTTTGGGAAATTTAGTTGCAATCTTTTTGATGCATCATATAAAATTTTTAGATAGAAAAACGGAGACCAATCATTGGGTCCAGTCCATTCGACGGATGAAGCATCCAAAAATTGGGATTATGGTGGGCTACATGATTCCAATTATTCCTTCTTCTGTGATTAATTTTGCTGCAGATACTATGCAGTTGCCATTAAAAAATTTAATAGCCGCTATATTCATTGGTGTAATTCCTTCCTCAATACTTTACGCATGTGGAGGCGAAGCGCTCTTTCATGGATATAATAAAACGGCAGTATTGTTAATTGTGAGTGTTCTTTTGTTCGTTGGCTTGGTGGTCATTATTGAGAAAGATAGAAAAAGATTTCAAAAAACTGTTCTTTAAGAACGGTTTTTTTGTGCATTTGAACAATAAATCCTGTTAAATTTACAATTTTAAAAAGAAAGGACTTTGATAAAATGAAAGCGTAAACAATTTAAGGAGCTGATTTTGAATGCCAGATATTACAATATCTTGGGTTGCTGCAATTTTAGGATTAGTTGTAGCAATAGTATTAATTTTGAAAAAATTTAATCCTGTGTATTCCTTGTTTTTTGGTGCAATTGTTGGTTGTCTTATTGGAGGCGCTTCCCTGTCAGATACAGTCGCTGTTCTATTAAACGGAACACAAAGTATTATGGGAACCGCAATCCGTGTCTTAGCAGCCGGCATGTTGGCGGGTGTGATGATGGAATCCGGTGCGGCAGAATCAATTGCCAACGCCATTGTACAAAAACTTGGCGAGAAAAAAGCTATTTTATCTTTGGCATTATCCACAATGGTAATTACAGCAGTGGGCGTATTCATTCCTGTTGCAGTGTTGATTGTTGCCCCGATTGCTCTATCTGTTGGGAAAAGTACGGGTATCAGTAAGTTATCATTATTGATTGCCTTATCAGGTGGCGGCAAAGCGGGTAATATTATTTCGCCTAATCCAAATACTATTGCAGCGGCGAACGGCTTTGATTTACCTTTAAGTGACGTTATGATTGCTGGATTTATTCCAGCCGTATTTGGTTTAATTACAGCTGTTGTTCTTGCAAATATCATGAGAAGCAAAGGATCAATGGTCAAAGAAACGGATCTTGTAGAGGAACAAACAAAAGAATTATTACCTTTGAAAAAGGCGTTGATCGCGCCAGTGTTAGCGATTGTCTTATTATTACTTAATCCGATTGGCGCCGTTTTAAATATTTCTTTCATCAAAAGTTTGAATATTGATGCTCTGTATATTTTGCCGTTCGCTTCAGTTGTTGGGACAATTGCGATTGGTCAAACAAAACAACTGGCCTTTTATGCGTCTTCTGGCTTAAAGAGAGTAACTGATACCGTTTTAATTTTAATTGGTGCAGGTGCAATTGCTGGATTAATTTCTGTTTCTGATTTATCAACACAAATTGTCCACTTAATTTCTGTTATGGGAATTTCTGGAACCTTCTTGGCACCGATTTCTGGTATTTTAATGGGCTTAGCAGTTGGTTCAACATCCACAGCGGTTATTTTAGCGACAGGTTCTTTTGGACCAGCGATTTTAGATATGGGCACATCTTCACTTTCAGCAGCAGTCATGGTGCATACTGGGGCAACTGTGATTGATAGTGTTCCTCAAGGCAATTATTTCCATATTACGGCACAAAGTATGAATATGACGATTAAAGAAAGAATTCGAGTGATTCCTTATGAAATGTGTGTCGGTGGGGTAATGACGATTGTTGCAACCATTTTATATGGCTTTATTTTAAACTAGTTGGAAAGTAGGCGCGAAAAGATGACGAAAAAATTTGTTTTGGCTCCAGACTCATTTAAAGAAAGTATGAGTGCAAAAGAAGCCTGTCTGGCAATGGAAAAAGGGATTTTAGCTGTATTTAAAGATGCAGACATTCAACACGTCCCTATGGCAGACGGCGGGGAAGGAACGGTGGATTCCTTAGTGGATGCAACAGGAGGCACAAGAGTACCAGTGCGTGTGGCAGGACCGCTTCCTGATCAAATCGTTGAAACCTATTACGGCTTATTAGGTGACCAAGAAACGGTGGTCATTGAAATGGCGAAAGCCAACGGAATTGAATTGGTCAAAGCAGCAGAACGTAATCCCTTGATCACTTCTACTTATGGTACAGGAGAAATGATTCAACATGCGCTCAATCATGGGGCAAAAAAAATCATTATCGGCATTGGTGGTAGCGTGACAAATGATGGGGGTGCAGGTATGATTCAGGCACTTGGTGCGCGTTTGTTAGACAAGGAAGGGCAAGAATTGACGCGTGGCGGTGGTGCATTAGATAAACTGGCGCAGATCGATTTAACACAGTTTGATCAACGTATTTTTGCTACCGAAGTTCTAGTAGCAAGTGATGTGAATAACCCACTAACAGGGCCAACAGGGGCGTCTCATGTCTTTGGCCCGCAAAAAGGTGCGACAGAAGAAATGGTGGCTCAATTAGATAAAAACTTAGCCCATTATGCAGCGATTATCAAAAAAGAGGTCGGCATTGATGTTGAGATGATGCCAGGCGCAGGAGCTGCTGGTGGTTTGGGTGCAGGGTTACTAGCATTCACAAAAGCTCAGTTACGCCCAGGAATTGATATTGTCGTAGAAGTGAATCAATTAGAAGAAAAAATAAAAGCCGCTGATTATGTCTTTACTGGTGAAGGCGGGATGGATTTTCAAACAAAATTCGGCAAAGCCCCTTATGGCGTCTCACGTTTGGCCAAGAAGTATCAAAAACCGGTTTTCGCTTGTGCTGGCTATATCGGCAAAGATGTGGATGTCCTCTATGAAGAAGGGATGACGGCTATTTTTGGAATTTTGGCCAAAGCCGAACCATTGGAAGCAGCATTGAAAAATGGACCAGTTAACTTAGAAAGAACCGTTGAAAATATTGCTCGTACATTACAGCTGGTGCCTTGTGACTAAGAACTAACCATGGTATCATCAGTAATGAAAGCTGAAATAAAAATGTTCAGTCGTTGATCTGAAGAATTAAGCGTTTGGGACATAAGTCATTGCGGCTTATGTCCCAAACGCTACTCGCTTTTTAGAAAGTTGGCGATAGCAATGTTAAAATTAGACAAAATCCAAGCAAATAAAATTGTTGAAAAGTTGATGGCAGATATTCCTTATAACATCAATATTATGGATGAACGAGGAAAAATTATTGCGAGTGGAGATTCTGCTCGAATTGGGGAGCGCCATCGTGGCGCAGAAAGAGCCATCAATGAACGGAAAAATATTGAAATTTATAAAGATACTTCTTTAGAGAAAAAAGGCACCAATGAACCGATTATTTTGAATGATCACATTTTAGGTGTCGTAGGCATTTCAGGAGAACCAGACGAGGTGCGCAAATTTACCAAGCTTGTGCGCTCGATTGTTCTTTTACTGACAGAAGAATTAAATACACAACAAGAACGCGAAAAAAAGAAGAAACAAAAAAATCAGTTTATCCAGCACTTAATGCATGTTGATTCTGCTTACTCAGAAGCCTTAAAACTTGAAGCGTTGGAACTATATAACCTTCAATTAGATGACCAGAATCATTGTGTACTGACCAAGGACAAGCGCTTATTATCCAGTTATTATCCTGGCCATGAAATATTTGAATGGGAAAATTGTTATCTGGTGATTACTTCTGAACCACCTCAGATAACAAAGCCAGTAACAGAATACCTTGTAATAAGTTCGGAAAAAGCCACGATTCAACAAATGGTCCAAGAGGCACAAAACACGTATTTACTTCTATCGTTTCTCCAATTAGAAAAGGCTAAGTTTTACCAAGCAGAAGATTTTTTCATTCAAGGAATTTTTAATTTTCCTTTTCATATTGAATTGGATTTTTTTGAAACCATCCAGACGATTTATGATGAATACTATGAAACCGTTATTTTTTTCGCCAATCATAACTTAAACATCAATGAAACCTCACAAGTATTACATATCCATCGAAATACATTGAATTACCGCTTGAAACGAATTCATGAATTGACGGGGATGGATCCAAAAGTTTGGCAAGATTTTTGGAAATTGTTCTATTATTTTGCCTATTGCTTTAAAGAACGTTTTGAAAAGTAGTGAGGAGCAGGAATGCTTGTTTGTTAAGCAAGTGTCAGCATATTTTTCGCCAGAATCAAAAATATCTTTTATAATAATTGTAAGGAATCAAACGATTTAGATATCAATGAGGAGTGGTGCCAGTGAAAAAAGCAGTTTTAATTGTTAACCCCAGTTCTGGTGGTGAAAAAGCCAAAGAATTTGAAACGTTAGCAGAAGAAAAATTAAAGCAGTTATTTGATGAAGTTGTAGTGAAACAAACAGAAAAAGGCGGCGATGCAGAACAATTTGCCCGTGAAGCTGCGGAAAGTCACTTCGACAGTGTTTTCGTAATGGGGGGAGATGGAACCGTTAATGAAGGAATTAGCGGGTTGGCAGAACAAGATTACCGCCCAAAATTTGGCTTTTTTCCTTTAGGAACGGTGAACGATTTAGCGCGAGCCTTGAATTTACCGATGGACCCTGAAGAAGCGATTCAACAATTAGATTTAGAAAAAACCAGTGCTTTAGATGTGGGGAAAATCAATGACGACTATTTTATGAATGTCGTTGCGATTGGGACGATTCCAGAGTCAATTAACGACGTGGACGTTGAACAAAAAACGAAGTTAGGAAAACTCGCTTATTTTATTTCAGGTGCCAAACATTTAGCGAATGCTCAAACGTATCCTTTTCATTTAAGCTTGGATCAAAAAGAACAAACCATTGAAAGTAGTACCGTTTTAGTTGGCTTAACGAATTCAATCGGTGGGTTTGAAACATTATTACCAGAGGCCCAAGTGGATGATGGCAAACTTCATTTAGTTTATTTAAAAGATCAATCATTGTGGGATGCAGTAAAAGCAGTCCCAGATTTGTTAAAAGGAGTCGACCAGTCCACTGATAATTTAGTTTACCTAACCTTTAAAGAAGGAACAATCTCCTTAGAAAACCAAGAAGAATTAACCACTAATGTGGATGGTGATGAAGGAGCTGCTTTGCCAATTACGCTGGAAATTTTACCTAAACACTTGACGGTCTATTGCGGTGAAGAACAAACAAAATAGCTGATTTTTTGAGAAAAGCTAGAACATTTCTATTTGTTTAAAAAACAGATAAGTTCTGGCTTTTCAAATCATCTAAAAGAGAATCAATCAGGGGCTATGCTATACTTTGTTTCTACATATTGATAGATAAAGGAGTTAATGAGATGAGAAGAAAAAAACATAAAAACAAAAAGAAACAAGAACTTTTTGAAGAGATTGAAAAACAAGAATTAGCAGAACAAGAAACTAAGCAATTGAATGAAGAAATCGAAGACCCAGAATTTCGTTCTTTTTTTCAGGATGTCTTGAAAAAATTTCCACAAAAAACGTCTACGGCCATAATGAATGCTTTCGCAACTTCTAAAGGTAAAGCAGAACAATTAGTGACGAACAGTCAAACACAACTCGACAAAGTATTTGATGAATTTTTGGCTGGTGTTTCACCTGACGTGAAAAAGAAAAGTCATCAAACGATTCATTTTGCTGCATTGTCAGCAGCAATTATTGGGTTTTCGCCAATTCCATTTTCGGATGCTTTTTTACTGGTACCTGTTCAATTAACTATGATGTCACGGCTGCATAAAATTTTTGGTCAGTCTTGGTCTGAAAGCTTAGGGAAAAGTTTAACCAAAGAATTAGTAGTGGTTAGTTTAGGTAAGAGCGCAGTCGGAAATATTCTAAAAGTGATTCCTGTTGTCGGAACTGTGACTGGTGGCATGGTCAATGCTTCAGTTGCGGTAGCAATTACGGAAGCGCTTGGCTGGGTGACCGTCAAAATGTTAAACGATGGTGTTGATATCTTTGATGATGTGATGTCTTTCAAAGGACAATTTTCAACATTATTTAAAGCCATCCAAAATGCTAAAAAGAAATAATTACTGTATCGATTAACTAGGATGAGACACATTTAAACTTTTTTAAGTAATTCGTAGCAAATTTCCAAGGTTTTCGTCACAAATTATTCACAGGTTCTCGTTAATATATAAGCATACCAACAAAACACCCAACATAAACACTTTTCATTTTTACTCCTCAAGTAAAAATAACTCCTTTCCACTCAGTCTACCCAACTGAGTGGTTTTTTTGGCGAAAAAAGAGGGCGTTGAACAATTTGTTCAACGCCCTCTTTTAATAGATGGGGAAGTCATTTGTTAAGAATTATTTTTTCCATTCTGCTACTTGGTCTTTATGTGAATCAACCCAATCACGTGCAGCTTCTTGTGGGTCTTTGCCTTCGTTAATTTCTAACATGACAGATTCCATATCCTTAGTTGTCCAATGGAAATTATCTAACACTTTGTAAGCTTCTGGTTGATCTTCTTTTAGGCCTTGGCGAGCCATTGTGTGAATCGCTTCTTCACCGCCCATAGTGCCTTTTGGATCAGCTAAATATTTTAAATCATATTTTGCAAACATCCAGTGAGGAGACCAGCCAGTAATAACGATGTCTTCGTTGTTTTTAATTGCTTGTCCTAAGGCGACAGTCATGGCACCTGATGAAGAAGTTTCAACAGACCAATCTTTCAAATTAGGATAAGCTTCTTTAGTTTTCTCTGCTGCTGCAACAACACCAGCCCCAGGTTCAATTCCAGTAATCTTTTTCCCAGCTTGATCAGATAAATCTTCGATAGAATCAACATCCATATAAGAAGGGACGACAATTCCTAGCTTCGCGCCTTTAAGGTTTTCACCAAGGTCGTCTAATTTATCTTTATATTGTTTATATTGCTCTGCGTGAGTTCCTGGCAGCCACGCACCAACCATGGCATCTGTTTCACCTTTAGCTACAGATTCCCACATAATTGCGTTATCTAAAGGAGTCGTTTTAACATCATATCCCATATCTTTTAAGACTTCGGCAACCACATGTGTGGAGGCTACTTCGGTATCCCATTCCACATAAGAAAGGGAAATTTGCTTATCATTTGTTGTTGTAAAAATTGAAGCACCAACTAAGCCAGCAACAATTACAACAACCGCTGCAATAATCCCATATTTTTTCTTTTTAGAGGTGGCACCAGATGCTTTAGGGGCTGCTTTTTTATTATTTAAATGTTGAGTAAAACGGTCAATGATAATCGCTAAAATAACTAAAGCCACACCATTTACGAAACCGTTCCCGACTTGCGCACGTTGTAAAGCAGAAAGGACGCCACGTCCTAGTCCAGGCGCACCAATCATTGAAGCAATAACTACCATTGATAGGGCTAGCATGGTTGTTTGGTTAACACCAGCCATAATCGTGTTTTTGGCTAAAGGTAATTCTAATTTGAATAATTTTTGCCAGCCAGTACTACCGTAAGAATCAGCTGCTTCAACAAGTTCATTTGGTACTTGTCGAATTCCTAAATTCGTAAAGCGCACGGTTGGTGGTAAAGCGAAGATAACAGAGGCGAAGACCCCAGGAACCATACCAATTCCGAAGAATGCAACGGCTGGAATCAAGTAAACGAAACCAGGCATTGTTTGCATGAAGTCCAAAATCGGTGTAATAATACTCTTGGCTTTTTCGCTTTTCGCCATTAAAATCCCTAGTGGCACACCAATGATAATGGAAATAACACTAGAAAGTAAAACTAACGTAACGGTACTCATTAAATCGTTCCATAAGTTTTGGTTATAGATAAACATTAAGCCGATAAATGTGAATAAACTTAAGCCAATTTTTTTATTAGAAATAAAGAAAGCAGCAATCGTTAATAGCACAATCAGCACAAGTGGTGGTACGGCTGTTAGTAAGGCAGTAATGTTGTCCATTACACTTTGACCAATTGTTTGTAAAAAGCTGAATAATCCAGCAAATGTTGAAGTTAACCAATCAGTAAAACTTTCAACCCAAGACGCGACAGGTAATTGATACTTATTCATGTTCGTTCACCTCTGTTTCTGCAAGTGCTTCAAGTACGCTACCACGGATGACCACGCCTAATAGTTTGCCGTTATCAGTCACAGCAAGAGGCGTTTGTGCATCATAAATCAGTGGGAAAATATCATTCACTAACATATCTTTGTCGATTGTTTGAATTTCTGGATCCACACATTCTACAAGAGAAGTCCCATTTTTACGCGCTTCTAAAGCTTTTTCTGCGCGTACAACGCCTTTTAGTTGGCGTTTTTTATCCACGGCAAGTAACATACTCACTTCTTCTTGACGCATCCGTTTTAAAGCAACAGTTGGGCCATCAATTTCAATGTTAGTAGTTAAAGCAGGTACCATAATATTTTGGGCAGTTAAGACTTTTGAACGATCCACATCTTCCACGAAGGTTCGCACATATTCGTTGGCTGGGTTGGTTAAAATTTCTTCTCCAGTCCCAATTTGCATAATTTGACCATCTTTCATCAAGGCGATCCGGTCGCCGATTCGTAAAGCTTCATTCAAATCATGTGTGATAAAGATAATGGTTTTTTTGACATTTTCTTGTAAATCTAATAGTTCGTCTTGCATTTCACGACGAATTAACGGATCAAGAGCAGAGAACGCTTCGTCCATTAATAAAATTTCTGGATCGTTAGCCAAGGCACGAGCAAGGCCGACACGTTGTTGCATCCCACCAGATAATTGACTTGGTAATTGGTCTTTAAAAGCAATTAAGCTAGAATTTTCTAAGGCTTTTTCAGCTTTTGCTTGGCGTTCTTCTTTAGGAACACCACGAATTTCTAAACCATATTCCGTATTTTCTAAGATAGTTCGATGGGGGAAAAGACCAAAGTTTTGGAAAACCATGCTCATTTTATTTCGACGTACTTCACGTAATCCTTCTTTATCTAAAGAAGAAATATCTTGTCCATCAATATAAATATTTCCTGAAGTTGGTTCAATCAAACGATTTAATAAACGAATTAATGTTGATTTCCCACTTCCTGATAACCCCATAATAACGAAAATTTCGCCTTCTTCAACTTCGAAATTTACATCATAAACACCGACTGTGGCACCCGTTTTTTCTAAAATTTCTGTTTTGCTTTTGTTGGCACGAATCATTTCAAGTGCCGGTTTGGTTTTCTTACCAAAGATTTTGGTAAGGTGATTTACTTTTACTTTTGGCAAATCATTGTTCCTCCTCAATAAAAAAGTGACTACATCAGACTACTATAAAGTTGTCACTTTGTCAAATTAGATGAAAATCTTTCTGAAAATGAAGAAAAACAGTATTTTAACTAGGTTTTATAGTGGTTTTTTATGAAAAATAGAAATAATAAATAAAAAAAGTGACTATTTACCGCAAGATAAGTAGTCACTTTGTTTTAAATTTCTTGATCAAAGTATTTTAATGAATAGTACTCAATGGGATTTTGAAATAAGTAACCATAAAAAAGAACTTGAACAACAGTGGTTAAAGAAATTTCCGTTTTTAAGTTCAACACAAGCACAGTTGCTAGAGATATACAGATAACAATTCCTAGAATATAGAAATAACGTAAAATCATTTGATTTGCTTTTAAACGGATAACTTGCCAGCGTTCATCATTTTTATATTCAACTTTTTTCTGTTTTTTGAATCGTTCAGTTAAATACATAAAAATCGCTAAGATACACATCGAACTAATTCCTAAAAGTGGTTTCAGTGTTTCAATATTCATTTAGTTTCCTCCTTTTGTTGATAAAATACTTCTGTGACGGGTTTTTTAAAAGCTGCTGCAATATCAAAGGCTAGTTCTAAAGAGGGTGTGTATTTATACTTTTCAATAGAAATAACTGCTTGGCGTGAAATCCCAACTTTTTCTGCTAAATCAGCTTGTGTCCAGTTTTTTTGGGCTCTAAGAACCTTAAGTTTGTTTTTAATCAATGTAACTACCTCGTTTCTAAATGTAACGACTTCGTTACTTTATTTTAGCAATTTGAAAGGAATTTGTCAAAAGAAAAAAAGCTCAAATGAGCTTTTTAAGGATAGAAAAAATTCTGCACTCGTTGTAACGTTGATTCGTCATGTCCAACAAAATAAAGTGTGTCGTTCAACGAAATCTTTGCATATGGACCAGGTGAGACCAGAAGCTCTTCTTTGTGTTTGATGGCGATAATCGTTGCCGAAGTGTTTTGCCAAAAATTCATTTCGCTAATCGTCGCCTCAAGATAAGCAGCTTCTTCTGTTAAAACCAATGAATAAGGATTCATTGGATTGAAAGAATCAAAACGCTTTGTTTGTTCAACAAGAGTATCTAGAATGCTAGAAAAATGAGTAAGTTCTTCTTTTTGTTTCGCTACGCTATCTAGCAATTCTTCTTTAATTTCAGCAATCGTTTGAACGTCTTGATATTGTGTCACAAAGTCCTGCGCTTTTTCTTTTGATGCCACATAGAAGCCGCTGCCGTGTTTGGCTTTAACGATTTCTAAATCGACTAAAACGATAATGGCTTTGCGAGCTGTTTCTGGCGACACTTGGTATTGGTTAGCTAGGGTGGAACGGGCATGGATTTTATCTCCAACATGTAATTTGCCTTCTGCAATTTTTTCCGCAACATCAACGGCGATTTGTTGATATTTGGGCTTCGTTAAACTGATTTTTTTGGAAGCCATAGTGAATCCCTCCGTTAATTGTTATTTTCCATTTCTTCTAATTCTAAACTGAAATTTTCCCATTGCTCAAGTAGTTCATCTTGTTGCTGACGAGCGTCATCTAATTGTTGGTTTAAAGCCAGCAATTCAACATGATTTTCTAGAATGTCTGGTTGACTCATTTGTGCTTCTAATTGTGCAATTGTCGTATCTAGCTGAGCAAGATTTTCTTCGACTTGTGTTATTTTTCTCTGCAAAGTACGGAGTAATTTTTGTTGCTCCTTATTTTGATAAAAGGTATTTTTGGCTGTGACTGGTTCGGGTTTTTTCGCCGCTTCTTCATTAGCTAAGAGGGCAGCGATTTCTTCTTCCTCTTGTTTCTTTTCTAAATAATAATCATAGTCGCCTAAATAAAGTTTGCTGCCTTTTTCAGAAAGCTCAACAACTTTTGTTGCAATTCGATTGATAAAGTAACGGTCATGGGAAACGAAGAGGATGGTTCCTTCATAATCAATCAGCGCATTTTCTAAAACTTCTTTATTATCAATATCCAAGTGGTTGGTTGGCTCATCGAGAATCAAGAAATTGTCACGATCCATCGCTAATTTTGCTAATGCCACACGTGCTTTTTCGCCACCGCTTAATAAAGGAATCGTTTTTTCAACATCGTCTCCACTGAAGAGAAAGCCGCCTAAAATACTTCGAATCTCTTTTTCAGGTGTGGTTGGGTGTTCATCCCATAATTCCGCTAAGACCGTTTTATTGCCATGTAAATTGGCTTGCTCTTGGTCATAGTAACCTACAGAAACATTGGTGCCAAAAGTTTTACTTCCTTTAATGAAAGGAATGCGGTCAATAATTGATTTCAAGAGAGTGGATTTACCAATTCCGTTCGGTCCGACTAAGGCAATGGCTTCTTTACGACGAATATCCAAGTGAATAGGTTCGGATAAAATATGTTCTTGGTCGTAACCAATGGCGGCATCTTCGACTTGTAAAACAACATTTCCCGAGACTTTTTCACTATCGAAAAGAAAATGCGCCGATTTTTCATCTCCTTGAGGTCGGTCTAAACGGTCCATTTTTTCTAATATTTTTCGGCGACTTTGTGCACGTTTCGTTGTAGATGCACGAACCAGATTTTTGGCAACGAAATCTTCTAACTTATTGATTTCTTCTTGTTGCTTTTCATACGCTTTCCATTCACTGGCTAATTGTTCTGCTTTTAACTCTAAGTATTTGGAATAGTTTCCTTTGTAGTGAGTCATTTTTTTGCGACTCAGTTCATAAACTTCATTAACTACCTTATCTAAAAAATAACGATCGTGGGAAACAATCAATAGGGCGCCGGCATAGCTTGGCAAATAAGATTCCAGCCAAGAAAGCGTCTCGATATCTAAGTGGTTTGTAGGCTCGTCCAGAATTAAAATGTCTGGTTTTTGTAAAAGCATTCTCGCTAATGCAAGCCGGGTTTTTTGACCACCAGATAAGGTTTGAATATCTTTCGTGTAAAAGGATTCATCAAAGCCAAAGCCGTGAAGGACTGAGCGAATTTCATTTTCATAGCCGTAGCCATTTTTTTCAGAAAACGTATGTTGCAATTGATCGTACTCTTTTAAAATTCCTTCATAAACGGAAGTGGTTGGCTCCATTTCACTAATTTTGGTTTCTAATTCTCGCATACGCTGTTCCATTTCTAGGATGTCAGCAAAGGCTTTTGTCATTTCTTCCCAAACGGTTTTATCTGATTCTAAGCCGGTATTTTGAGCTAGATAACCTAACGTAGCAGTTTTATTTTTGGCAATGGTTCCGCTATCGGGAGCATCAATGCCTGCAATGATTTTTAAAAAAGTCGATTTTCCAGCACCATTACGACCAACTAAGGCAATCCGACTTTTTGTTGCAATTTCTAAATGTATGTTTTCAAACAATGTTTCCGAGCCAAAATGCCGGGCAACTTGATTTGCTTGTAATAAAATCATCAGTAGTCCTCATTTCTAAATTCATTGCCCTTAGTGTAGCATAAAATCTGCTAAAATAGCACGTATCAAAAAATGCTTTGTGAAGGTTTATACCTTTTATCACAAACTTTTGAAGAAAAATGCTATTTTTGAGCCATAGAATTGCTTTTTATTGTGAAAAACTGCTATTATGTTAATGGATAAGATTTAAGTGAAAGTATTGGAGGTCCAATTGTGAAAGATCAAGTTATTCCAAAAGCAACGGCGCGACGCCTTCCTTTATATTATCGCTACTTAAGAATGTTACATGATACAGGAAAAAATAAAGTCTCATCAACTGAATTAAGTGAAGCGGTACAAGTAGACAGTGCGACTATTCGTCGTGACTTTTCATATTTTGGTGAATTAGGTAAACGTGGGTACGGCTATGATGTTGAAAACTTAATGAACTTTTTTGCAAAAACATTGAATGAAGATGAGTTAACCAATGTCGCATTAATCGGGGTTGGTAATTTAGGAAGTGCTTTATTAAAGTACAAATTCCATCAAAGCAACAGTATTCGTGTAAGTTGCGCATTTGATGTGAATGAAGATATTGTGGGACGCATTGTTGACGGTATTCCGGTTTATCCAATGGAAGATATGATGGAACAAATCCGTGTTCAACAAATCGAAGTAGCTATTTTAACTATTCCAGCTCGCAAAGCGCAAGAAGTTGTGAACAAACTTGCTGAAGCAGGGGTTAAAGGAATTCTAAACTTTACGGCTGCGCGTTTAGTAGCGCCACCTGAAGTATTAATTCAAAATGTTGACTTAACCAACGAATTACAAACATTAATTTATTTCTTACATCATGACAACGAATTGATTGACGAAGAAGAATAAGCAAAAGAAAAGGGCCTAGTCGTTTAGACGAAGGCCCTTTTCTTATTGAATTGCACCATTATGCAAAAGTAGTTGAACAATAATCACAATCGTATTCATGCCGCAATGGGCAATAATTGAGGTCCAAATTTTTCCAGTTTGCTTGTACAAAAGAGCAAAGAAAAATCCCATAAAGAAATAAACAAAAAAGTGACCATCGGCATGTGCGAGTGAAAAAATCGCCGAACTAACAGTAGCCGCAATCCAGAAATTTGTAAAAGGCTGGATTAAATGGATAAATGCATAACGAAAGACGAATTCTTCCATAATCGGACCACCGATAGTAGTTGCCAAAATAAATAAAGGATTTGCCAAAATCACCGCTACAATAGCTTGTGTATTTTGAGAAGTAGCTTGTTCTCCTGTGATGGCTACTTCAATGGCAAAAGTAACCCCTTGAATCAGCATGGCAATGAAAATCCCACTAACACCTAGTAAAAAAATAAAAATAGGTGATTTCAAGGTTGCTGTTTCCTCTAAAGGAGAAGGTTCTGTTGTTTTTAAAAAGATGCCAATCATTACAAGGGCGCCAATAATGTAGAGAGCAGTTGTCACATTAATCGCTGCATTGGGGGAAATACCCGAAAAAAGTAACGGCCCGAAAAAAGCGATAATGTATGTGACTAAAATAAATAAACTTGATTTTCTTAAGGTCATGGTTAATCCTTTCTATAATTATTTTTTACGATTATTGCGATATCCTAATAAAAGAAAAACGAATAAGAAAAAGAAAAGAGATTCCCAAAGTGTCGAAACAATTCCTTCTGTGACACTGAAAACAAGATTTCCTAAATTCGCTATCACAAAATAAACGAAGGTTGCTATTAGTGCTGTAAGTAAACGTTGTTTCATTTTATTCGCCTCCAATCGTAGTCAATTTATTTTACCATGAATTAAAGGATTGGAAAAACATTCCATGAAAAAAGAATACTCAATAAAAAATGCGTATCTTATAATTGACAAGAAAAAGAGAGAAAAGACTTGCATTTTTAGAGTGAAATGAGTATTATAAATAGTGTGAGTTAGCACTCTTATGTATCGAGTGCTAAAATAAGCGAAAACTTTTTATTTGGAGGGATTTATTGTGTTAAAACCATTAGGCGATCGCGTCGTAATTAGAGTCGCGAAAGAAGAAGAAAAAACTGTTGGAGGAATTGTTCTTGCATCCGTTGCAAAAGAAAAACCACAAACAGGTGAAGTTATCGCAGTAGGTGAAGGTCGTGTGCTTGAAAATGGCACAAAAGTTCCGATGGAAGTAAAAATTGGTGACACAGTAATGTTTGAAAAATATTCAGGAACAGAAGTGAAATACGAAGGCGTAGAATACTTAATTGTATCAGCCAAAGACATTATTGCCACTGTTGAATAATAAACAACTTTTACAGAATAATATAATAGAAGAAAAAAATTATGAGGTGAAGAAATCATGGCAAAAGAGATTAAATTTGCAGAAGATGCACGTGCAGCAATGCTACGCGGAGTAGATGTATTAGCAGATACAGTGAAAGTGACATTAGGCCCTAAAGGTCGTAACGTTGTTTTAGAAAAATCATTTGGTTCACCATTGATTACTAACGATGGAGTAACAATTGCTAAGGAAATTGAATTAGAAGATCATTTTGAAAACATGGGCGCAAAATTAGTTTCAGAAGTTGCTTCTAAAACGAATGATATTGCTGGTGACGGAACAACAACAGCGACTGTTTTGACACAAGCCATTGTTCGTGAAGGCTTAAAAAACGTAACTGCTGGAGCTAACCCATTAGGTATTCGTCGTGGGATTGAATTAGCAACAAAAACAGCAGTAGAAGAATTACACAATATTTCATCTGTAGTTGATTCAAAAGAAGCGATTGCACAAGTCGCTGCTGTTTCATCAGGTTCTGAAAAAGTCGGCCAATTAATTGCTGATGCAATGGAAAAAGTTGGTAACGACGGCGTAATTACCATTGAAGAATCAAAAGGGATTGAAACAGAATTAGATGTGGTTGAAGGAATGCAATTCGACCGCGGTTATTTATCTCAATACATGGTTACTGACAACGATAAAATGGAAGCTGTTTTAGAAAATCCATATATCTTAATTACCGACAAAAAAATCTCAAATATTCAAGATATCTTACCTTTATTAGAACAAATTCTACAACAAAGCCGTCCACTATTGATCATTGCGGATGATGTTGATGGAGAAGCTCTACCAACATTAGTATTGAACAAAATCCGTGGGACATTTAATGTTGTCGCAGTAAAAGCGCCAGGATTTGGTGACCGCCGCAAAGCGATGCTTGAAGATATTGCTATTTTAACAGGTGGTACAGTAATCACTGACGACTTAGGGTTAGAGTTAAAAGACACAACCATTGAAAACTTAGGAAATGCTAGCAAAGTAGTTGTCGACAAAGATAACACAACAATTGTTGAAGGTGCTGGTTCAAAAGAAGCCATTGAGGCCCGCGTTCATTTAATTAAAAACCAAATCGGCGAAACAACGTCTGATTTTGATCGTGAAAAATTACAAGAACGTTTAGCTAAATTAGCTGGCGGGGTTGCTGTCGTTAAAGTCGGTGCTGCAACTGAAACAGAATTAAAAGAATTAAAATTACGAATTGAAGATGCGTTAAACGCAACACGTGCCGCTGTAGAAGAAGGCATGGTTTCTGGTGGTGGTACCGCACTTGTCAATGTAATTGGTAAAGTCGCTGCGCTAGAAGCTGAAGGCGATGTGGCAACAGGGATCAAGATTGTCGTTCGTGCATTAGAAGAACCAATCCGTCAAATCGCTGAAAATGCTGGTTATGAAGGATCAGTGATTGTTGACAAACTAAAAAATGTTGACTTAGGTATCGGATTCAATGCAGCTAACGGTGAATGGGTAAACATGGTTGAAGCTGGTATTGTTGACCCAACAAAAGTAACTCGTTCTGCCTTACAAAATGCAGCTTCTGTGTCAGCTTTATTATTAACAACCGAAGCAGTTGTTGCAGACAAACCAGAACCAGCTGCACCAGCTCCTATGATGGATCCATCAATGGGCATGGGCGGTATGATGTAAAAATAAAAAAGTATTCTAAAAGCTTACGATTGAAAAATCGTAAGCTTTTTTTTACATAAAGAATAAATAATCTAAATAATATCTTTGCTTATAGTATTTTCTCAAATATTTACTCATTTAACAAAAAAGATGATAATTTAAAGGCTTCGTTTTAGCTAGACAGCCTTGTTTTTATTCGATAAAATTTAGTAATAACAATCATTTTTTGAAAACTAGTAGTTGGTGATTTTTATTTATTAATAGAATATAAATAAAAATTATTATATTTTGAAGGGGAATATTAGGAAGATTGAGGTGGAAAAATGGAAAAATATACAATTGGTGTCGTTCCTTTGACAATTGAAACAAAAGAATACTGTCAAAATTGGTTTGTTAGTAATCAAGTAGAATGTCAGATCATCCAAGGAACAAATATACTTCTTCATTTGCACCATATTGATGGATTAGTGATTGAAGTTACTGATCACCAGCAAGTAAATACTTGTTGTGAGTTATTAATGACAATTCGCAAGCAGTCAGACTTGCCAATTTGGTTATTTTCTCGGACAGAAGCAATTAGTAAAGTCAATCGAATTATTTATTTACAATTAGGCGCAGATGGTGTTTTTGATCATTCTTATGATCGTCAAGAATGCATGTTAAGCATGAGTAATTTATTGCAACGTGTAAAAAGACGTTTTTATCCTAAATTAGCTATTGCAAACGAGGAACAAACAGTTACTAAGAATCTTTCTGAGAGATTGTATTTAATTGCGCCAAATTTGAGTGTTTGCTTGGGAAGCGGAGAAGAAATTCTTTTAACAAAATTGGAATTTTTCACAATAGAGTATTTATACAAACACGCAGGACAAACAATTACATATGAAGAACTCTACAAAAATGTCTGGAAAGATACTGCGAATGAACGAAAATATCGTGTCGCTAATGTGATTTTCCATTTGCGCAAAAAAATTGAACAAGATGTGAACAAACCACAATATATCAAAACAATTCGTTCAAAAGGCTATATGTTAACGGTGTAAAAGGTATGAAGGAGGAGAAAAAGATGTGGCAATTTTTGACTAAAAACAATGAAGATGAGGAGTATGAGAAGATGCCGGATTTTGAAAATGAACAATCGATGAAAGCACAACCAACGGTAACAGAAGAAGCAATCTTTGATGACGAGGTCGTTTATGCAAAAGAGCAAGCCGCAAAAGTAAAACAGGTCCAGCAAGAAGTGCCGACTGAACTGTCAGAAGAGTCATTTTCTTTTGTTGAAAAACTAGAAGAAGAAAATCAACTATATCAGCAATCCATAAAAAAACTAACGGAGCAATTATTAATGCAAACCAATGAAGTGGAAGCATTACAAAAACAAGTAGTCGAAAAAGATGTTCAACTTAAAGATGTTAAAGAAACGTTAAGTGATAAAGAAGCAACTATCACTTCTTTACAGAAACAATTGTCTGAAGCAAAGATACAACAGAAACAGACTAGCGAAGAGAACTTAGACACAGCCGTTACGCTTTCTCAAAAAGAAATTGGCGAAGTCTTATTAGAAGCCAAACGTCAAGCAAAAGAAACAATTGCCCAAGCTAACCAACAAGTTGCAACAGTTCATGAAGAGATGGAACAACGTTTAGCAACTTTAACACGCATGAAGCAAGTGGCAAGAGAGTACCAAGCTTATTGTGAACAAATGCTAACCATCAAGAATGAATCAACAGGAATGTACCAACAGATAGAGCAATTATTAGCAGAAATAAAGAGGTAAATGAAGGAGAAATGCGATGAAAAAAAGAAAGGCAAGATATTTGAAGTTGGTATGTCTTGGAGTCTTAGGGACTTATGCGGGCGCCAGTTACTACAATTCGGAACCATTAATCGCTCAAGAGGAGACCGAAACGAGTAACGAAAGCCGACAGCTAGTACTGGAAGAAAAAAGAGCGGACCAAGTCAATCAAGACCAAGGAACTCTTACTTCTTCAACGCTGAACGAAACAGTAATAAGTTCGTCTGAACAACAAGAAAGTTCAATACAAAATGACAGCGGTGACCATCAGGAAAATAATATGGAACCTTCAGAATCTGAAAATAGTTTACCGCCACAAGAAAAGCCAATTGCTAGTACTAAACCAACCGAATCGTTACAAAGTGAGCAACCAGCGTCTGAAGAGCGTAAAGCACTCACTGAAAAGCCGCCTCATAATCAGGAACCACAAAATTCTACATTAACTGAAAAGACCAAAGAGCCGTTGGTACATTCAGAGATAGACAATAGTCAAGAAAAGGAAAAGCAAGCAGGAATTCAACAACAAGCCGAGGCAAATTTTGTTGTCCAAGAGAATGCTTCTACTTCTGAGTTTATTAGAAAAATTGGTGAAGAAGCACGAGTTATTGGTCAGCGACATGAGCTATACGCTTCTGTCATGATAGCTCAAGCTATTTTAGAGAGTGGCTCGGGCAATAGTGCGTTAGCGGCGCCGCCAAATTATAATTTGTTTGGCATTAAAGGCGCTTATCAAGGTCAAAGTGTCAGCTTTCCCACACAAGAAGATGATGGTAAAGGGAAGATGACCACCATTCATGCCGATTTTCGTCAGTATCCATCCTATAAAGAGTCATTAACAGACTATAGTAAATTAATCATCAATGGGCTGGCGGGTAATCCAACGTTTTATCACGGCGTTTTGAAAGCAAACACGACGAATTATCAGCAGGCAACAAAATTTTTGACAGGTCGTTATGCAACGGATACATATTACGATAAAAAATTAAACGCGTTGATTGAAACCTATCAATTAACTGAATACGATCAAGAAAAGAAGAAACCAGTAGTGACTAATTTGGCAGAAGAAAAGAAACCTTCGTTTGATAAGGAAGCAGTCAAAGAACAGCTAAAAAAAGAAGCAGTCATCTATGAAGTAAGCAAAGGAGATTCTCTCGCCACCATTAGCCAGACGTTTGGTGTGTCAGCAACAGCCATTTTAAAACAAAATTCAAAGACTCAAGAAATGTTTTATATTGGCCAAAAAATCACGATTCCTCAGCATACAGCGGCGACTTCTCTAGAACCGAAAGAACAAGCGTTACTTCAATCACTAATAATCAGTAAATCGGTGACTAATGCTTTGGAAACAGCAGAGCAATCAAATGGTACAGCGAATGACTCAAAAACAGAGTCTACTGAGTATTATGAAGTAAAAAGAGGAGAGACACTCGCAAAAATTGCTAAAAAAACGGGCTATTCCTTAACCGCACTCAAGCAGGCAAATGACTTAACGTATTCTGTATTAACCGAAGGACAAACGATAGCACTTCCTAAGCTAAAGGACTAATGCTGATTTAACTTATTGGTTGATGGAGTCATATATTATTAGACGAAGAGAAGAGGAGAAGTTCATCCATGGATGAACTTCTCCTCTTCTCTTACTATGTTTTTCATAAATACCTTAATAAATAGTAAAATTAGCAAGAGAATTGTGTCTTTACACAAAATAGATAGGTTTTCTTGCCGAAGTTTGATAAAATGATTAGTTGAAAGGATGCGTGAAAATTGAAAGAATTATTTCGTAAATACCGAGAAGTACTGGCTTATTTATTTTTTGGTGGTGCAACGACGGTCGTCAACTTAGTTGTGTTTTTTGTTTGTCAAAACGTGTTAGGGCTGGATTACAAGATAAGTAACGCAATTAGTTGGTTTTTATCTGTTCTGTTTGCCTTTTTCACGAATAAATATTGGGTATTCGCAAGTAAGCATGAAAGCATAGCTGGTTTTTTTAAAGAAATGGGCTTATTTTATTGGTACCGAATTTTATCTTTTGTGGCTGATATGGGTTTAATGATTCTCCTAATTGATGGCATTCATTTTTCATCGTTTTGGGCGAAAATGATTACACAAGTTGTAGTAGTGATTTTAAATTATTTCTTCAGTAAATTTTTCATTTTTAAAGAAAAAGAGGTCTAAGCAGATTTTAGGCTAAAAAAAATTTTTTTGTTATAATATAAACAAGTTTTTAATACAAAGAATAGAGGTAGAAAACGATGGACTATACATATGCAGATGATAGTTTGACATTGCATACAGATATGTATCAAATCAATATGATGCAAACATACTGGGAATTAGGGAGAGCAGATTTACATGCTGTTTTTGAATGTTACTTTAGAGAGATGCCCTTTAATCATGGCTACGCAATTTTTGCAGGTTTAGAACGTTTAGTCAATTATCTCGAAAATTTAACGTTCACAGAATCTGATATTGCATATCTCCGAGAAGTTGAAGAATATCCAGAAGATTTCTTGACGTATTTAGCAAATTTTGAATTTAAATGTACTGTACGCTCTGCTTTAGAAGGGGATTTGGTTTTTAATAACGAACCGTTAATTCAAATTGAAGGTCCTTTGGCACAATGTCAATTGGTAGAAACTGCCTTGCTAAATATGGTGAATTTCCAAACATTAATTGCGACAAAAGCGGCTCGAATTAAATCCGTGATAGGCGATGATCCTTTATTGGAATTTGGAACACGCCGGGCACAAGAATTAGATGCTGCCATTTGGGGCACAAGAGCCGCCTATATTGGTGGGGCGGACGCGACAAGTAATGTTCGTGCTGGTAAAATTTTTGGTATTCCGGTTAGTGGGACTCATGCCCATTCATTGGTTCAGTCGTATGGAAATGATTATGAAGCATTCATGGCGTATGCCAAAACACATCGGGATTGCGTTTTCCTTGTTGATACGTATGATACTTTGAAAGCGGGAGTGCCAAGCGCAATTCGAGTAGCTCGAGAAATGGGGGATAAAATTAATTTCCTAGGCGTGCGGATTGATAGTGGCGATATGGCTTATATTTCTAAACGAGTTCGTGAACAACTGGACGAAGCAGGCTTTACTGAAGCAAAAATTTATGCATCGAACGATTTAGATGAAAATACGATTTTGAATCTAAAAATGCAAAAATCAAAAATTGATGTATGGGGCGTGGGTACCAAGCTGATTACCGCCTATGATCAACCGGCTTTAGGAGCGGTGTTTAAATTAGTTTCAATTGAAGGTGAAGATGGTCAAATGAAAGATACCATTAAACTATCTAGCAATGCTGAAAAAGTGACAACACCAGGAAAAAAACAAGTCTGGCGCATTACACGTAAATCTGATAAAAAGTCAGAAGGGGACTATGTGACACTTTGGAACGAAGATCCTCGCCAAGAAGAAGAAATTTATATGTTCCATCCCGTTCATACCTTTATTAATAAGTATGTCCGTGATTTTGAAGCACGGCCAGTACTCCAAGATATTTTCGTTGAAGGAAAACGTGTGTATGAATTACCAACTTTAGATGAAATTAAACAATATGCAAAAGAAAATTTAGATTCACTTTGGGAAGAATACAAGCGGGACTTGAATCCGCAGAAATATCCCGTGGACCTTTCAACAGATTGTTGGAACCACAAAATGAATTTATTGGAAAAAGTGCGTAAAGACGTTAAACATTTAACGGAAACGGTGAATAAGGAGGCCTAGAAATGACAACACTTCAAGAAAAAATCATTCAAGAGTTAGGTGTTTTACCGACAATTGATCCAAAAGAAGAAGTTCGTAAAAGTATTGATTTTCTGAAAGCTTATTTAACTAAACATCCTTTTTTAAAAACTTTTGTCTTGGGAATTAGTGGCGGACAAGATTCAACATTAGCTGGGCGCTTAGCACAATTAGCGATGACTGAAATGCGCGAAGAAACAGGAGATATGTCGTATCAATTTATTGCGATTCGCCTTCCCTACGGTGAGCAAGCAGATGAAGCTGATGCACAAGCCGCGCTAGCCTTTATCCAGCCAGATGTTTCTTTACGAGTGGATATTAAACCAGCAGTGGATGCAATGGTTGGTTCGCTAGAAAACGCTGGCGTTCAAATTAGCGATTTTAATAAAGGGAACATGAAAGCACGTCAACGTATGATTACACAATATGCAGTAGCTGGCGAAAATGCTGGCGCAGTAATTGGCACAGACCACGCAGCCGAAAATGTGACAGCTTTCTTCACCAAATATGGCGATGGCGGAGCGGATATTTTACCGTTATTTCGTTTAAATAAGCGCCAAGGGAAAGCTTTGCTGAAAGAACTTGGGGCACCAGAAGCCTTGTATTTAAAAATACCAACAGCTGATCTAGAAGATGACAAACCGTTAGTTGCAGATGAAGTTGCCTTAGGTGTCACGTATGATGCCATTGATGATTATTTGGAAGGCAAAAAAGTCTCGGAAACAGATCAACAAACAATTGAAAACTGGTATAAAAAAGGACAACACAAACGGCATTTACCCATTACAATTTTTGATGATTTTTGGAAATAAAAACACAGACCATCGGCGAATGAACGATGGTCTGTGTTTTTTTTACATAACTACTTTTCAGAAAGTAAACGTTGCTACAGCAACTATCCTATGATAATGAAAGTCGTTTTCATTTAGGCGTTTTCACTTTCTTTTTCAAAACAGAAAAGGTACGCTCAATAATGTAAAGTGAATGATAGGAGAGAAAAAGAGATGAAGCATGTAACAAAATTGGGGATTACAATTATAACAGGAGTTTTGGCATTATTATTTGAATTTATTTTACATCAGCCGAATTGGGCGTATGGCATTATTTTAATAACAGGTTCTGTAATGGCGTTAATGATGTTCTGGGAAATGATTCAAACCTTACGTGAAGGAAAATATGGTGTCGATATTTTAGCGATTACCGCTATCGTCGCAACCTTAGCTGTGGGAGAATACTGGGCCAGTTTGATGATTTTAATTATGTTGACTGGTGGTGATTCATTAGAAGACTATGCCGCTGGAAAAGCTAACCAAGAGCTGAAGTCATTATTGGATAACTCGCCACAAAAAGCTCATCGCTTGAATGGCGAAAATTTAGAAGATGTTTCTGTTGAGGAAATCAATGTTGGCGATGAATTAGTAGTAAAACCAGGGGAACTAGTTCCAGTTGATGGCTTGGTAAAAACCGGGACATCAACAGTCGATGAATCTTCATTAACAGGAGAATCAAAACCAATTGAAAAAAATCCTGGGGATGAATTAATGTCGGGTTCCGTGAATGGTGATGGCTCTTTGAAAATGGTTGCTGAAAAAACTGTAGCCGACAGTCAATATCAAACGATTGTGAACTTAGTGAAAGAATCTGCGGCACGTCCAGCTCATTTTGTACGTTTAGCAGACCGCTATGCGGTACCTTTTACACTAGTTGCCTACTTAATTGCAGGTGTTGCTTGGTTTGTTTCAAAAAGTCCGACACGTTTTGCGGAAGTCTTAGTTGTTGCTTCGCCGTGTCCTTTAATTCTATCTGCCCCAATTGCTTTAGTGGCAGGGATGGGTCGTTCAAGTCGTCATGGGGTCGTTATTAAATCGGGAACGATGGTCGAAAAATTAGCTTCTGCAAAAACGATTGCGTTTGATAAAACAGGCACGATTACGCAAGGACAACTTTCTGTTGATCAAGTCCAACCAATCAATGCTGAAATAACTGCTGCTGAATTAGTGGGATTAGCAGCAAGCGTGGAACAAGAATCAAGTCATATTTTAGCTAGATCAATTGTTGCTTATGCCAGAAAGCAAGATGTCCCATTAAAAAATATTACAGATCTAGCGGAAGTTTCTGGTGCTGGCGTGAAGGCATTTGTGGATGGTGCTGAGATACGGGTAGGTAAAAAGAATTTTGTGACACAAGAGTCTCAAGCAACTGAAAAAATTGATAAAACGACTATTCATATTTCACGTAATGGCACATATTTAGGCCGAATTACTTTTACAGACACTGTACGCCCAGAAGCAAAAGAGACTATGGAAAAATTACACCAATTACATCTTCAACGAATTTTAATGCTGACGGGGGATCAAGAATCCGTCGCAGAAACGATTGCTGCAGAAGTAGGAATTACCGAAGTACATGGGGAATGTTTACCACAAGATAAGTTAACTATTCTAAAAGAATTGCCCAAAGAAAACCATCCAGTCATCATGGTAGGAGATGGTGTAAATGATGCACCTTCGCTTGCTGCTGCAGACGTAGGTATTGCTATGGGCGCTCATGGAGCTACTGCGGCTAGTGAAACTGCTGACGTTGTTATTTTAAAAGATGACTTAAGTAAAGTCAGCCAAGCGGTCGAAATTGCCCAAGATACCATGAAAATTGCCAAACAATCTGTATTAATCGGAATTTTTATCTGCGTTTTACTAATGCTAATTGCTAGTACCGGGATCATTCCGGCGCTAATCGGAGCTATGCTACAAGAAGTCGTGGACACTGTGTCAATCTTATCTGCTTTGCGTGCTCGTCGAATTGGCAAGTAAGGTGGAACAATTAATTGCCTGAATGTCCAGCTTAGTGGTAAAATAAAGGTACGTTTTTAATATTAATAAGTTACAGGGGAGAGATTGTGCAATGAAAGGAAACCAAATAGATGGGCAACCAGTTACGGAAGAACAACTATTAAAAGAAGGCTACCGTAAATATACGGGGGAAGGAATTGATATCTTTTATAATAAAGATATTTGTGAACATATTGGTAATTGTGTTCGCGGAAATCCAGAAGTCTTTGAAGTTGGTCGGAAACCATGGATTATTCCAGATAACGGAAGTGTTGAAAATGACATGATTGTAGTTGATTCATGTCCAAGTGGCGCTCTAAAATATATTCGGAAAGCAGGGAACGAATATGCAAATTAAAGAAGAAAACAATCGTTTTGCTCTATATAACGATGAAAACCAAGAAATTGGTGAAATGACTTGGTCAGATGCTGGCGAAAGCATGATGATTATTGATCATACGTTTGTTGATCCAACTTATCGTGGACAAAAATTAGCTGAAAAACTTGTTTTAGCCGGTGTTGAAAAAGCGAGAAAAGAGCATAAAAAAATTATTCCGCTATGTCCATTTGCCAAAAAAGAATTTGATACTAAACCTGAATACGGAGACGTATTGAGAAAATAAAAAATAAGTTAGCAACAGCCGCAAGTAGAAATTTGATTCCTACTTGCGGCTGTTGCTATTAGAGACAAATAAGGAAAGACATTAAATTTCACTGGTGTTTACAGATAAAATATGCTACATTAAAGTAGATGAATTTCGCATATTTGTATAAAAAGGAGAATTAACGCATGTATAATCTAATCTTAACGTTGGTCATCATTTTATCTGTTTTAATCGTCATTACTGTTATGATGCAACCAAGCAAACAAAACAGTGCAGCAAGTGCCTTCACTGGCGGTGCAGATAAATTATTTGGGAAGCAAAAAGCGCGCGGTTTTGAAGCTGTTATGCAACGCTCAACAGCAGTTCTTGGCGCAATTTGGATGATTTTATTATTTGTTTTGGCGTTCTTATCTTCAAAATAAGTACGTAATCTTTTAAAATGACAAGTTTAGAACAGAGAGATGAGTGCGAACACTTATTTTTCTGTTCTTTTTCTTTCTGAAAAAGTCTTTGAAACTTATCATTTCGGAAGGTTTTCTTTTGAGAATATGATAGAATGAAGCTGAGGTGAGCGAAGTGGCAAAAAAAATCAATTTACCGAAGCCGTTATTTTCAGAAAAAGGAAAACGGGCGGTCCTTTTATTACACGCTTATTCTGGCAGCAGTAATGATGTACGGATGTTAAGCAGACGTTTAGAAAAAGAAAATTATACTGTCTATTCGCCTAATTTTTCAGGACATGGCACGCTAGTTCCTGAAGATATTTTAGATCAAACAACGGAACAATGGTGGCAAGATACACAAGAAGCAGTCGCTTTTTTGAGAGAAAGAGGTTACCAAGAAATTGCCATTTTTGGTTTATCAATGGGCGGGATTTTCAGTATGCATGCATTAACGGAACAATTAACAGGATTAATTGGTGGTGGATTTTTCTGTTCACCGATCTACCCTGTCGAAAATAAAGTCCCAGAAAATTTTGTATTATACGCAGAAAACGTGATGAAAATCGCAGAAGTTCCTGCAGAGCAACAACAAAGCCGGTTGCAATCGATTGAGCAACGAGTCAAACAACAATTAGGAGCGATTGAAACAATTGCTAGTCAGACGGCAGACAAACTAAACAAAATCCACGCACCTCTTTTCTTAGCGCAAGCTGGCAAAGATGAAATGATTGAGCCAATGGGCGTCTATCAAACGGCCCAAGCGCTAACACAAGCACGTGTGACCTTACAATGGTACCCAAACAGCGGACATGTCATTACGGTGAGTGGAGAACACAAACAATTAGAGCAAGATGTGGTGCAATTTTTAGCAACACTACCTTGGAATGAGGAGAAATAATGACAAAACAAACAATTAAAGAGCAAATTTTACATTTCATGGAAAGCCAAAAAAAGAAAAGCTTTTCAATGGAAGAAATTGCACAAGGCTTGAATTTAGAAAAAAGTTCAGATTTTAAAATTTTAGTGCAAACCATTGCACAAATGGAACGAGAAAAGTCAGTTAGTTTCAACAAAAAAGGCAAAGTCCTGTTACCAATGAAAGACTTATTAATAGAAGGAACGTTTCGTGCAAATGAACGAGGCTTTGGTTTCGTGACCATCGATCCTGAAGAACCAGATGTTTATATTCCTAAAGAGGCAACGAACTTTGCAATGGATGGGGACACGGTTTTAATCGACGTGATCCAACATGCTGATCCTTTTTCAGATCGCGGCGCAGAAGGTAAAGTCAAAGAAATTAAAGAGCGAGCAGTGAGCCAAGTTGTCGGAGAATTTGTGGCATATAGTGAAGAAGAAATGGCAGAAATGGGACTGTATGGCTACATGATTCCCAAAGATAAGAAATTGAATCAGTATACTGTATCAATTGCACCTGAAGGGATTAAGCCAGTAGATGGTAGCATTGTCATTGCTGAAATTACCTATTATCCAGATCAAGAATATCCAACAAGTATGGAAGGACTAGTCAAACAAGTGATTGGTCATAAAAATGATCCAGGAATGGATATTTTATCAATCGTGGTGGCTCATGGAATTCCCACAGCATTTCCTGACGAAGTTTTAGCTGAAGCGGACCAAGTACCAGAAACTATTGCAGAAAGCGATTTAGTCGGTCGTCGGGATTTACGTGATCAGTTGATTGTGACGATTGATGGAGAAGATGCGAAAGATTTAGATGATGCAGTAACGGTACAAAAGTTAGCAAATGGCAATTTCTTTTTAGGGGTGCATATTGCAGATGTTTCTTATTATGTAACTGAAGGAAGTCAATTGGATATGGAAGCGTATGAACGTGGCACAAGTGTCTATTTGACAGACCGAGTTGTGCCAATGATTCCGCAGCGATTATCAAATGGGATTTGTTCGCTTAACCCACATGTTCCACGTTTAACCATGAGTTGTGAGATGGAAATTACACCAGAAGGAGAAGTTATTTCGCATGAAATTTTCCAAAGTGTAATCCAAACAACGGAGCGAATGACCTATACAGCAGTCAATGAAATTTTAGAAGAGCAAAAACCTGAAACGTTAGAACGCTACAAAGAGCTAGTTCCCATGTTTAAAGAGATGGGCGAGCTGCACCATATATTAGAAGAGATGCGTATGCGCCGTGGTGCGATTTCTTTTGAAGATCGTGAAGCCAAAGTCCTAGTTGATGAAAATGGTCATCCCCAAGATATTCTTTTACGCACGCGTGGCGTGGGTGAACGATTAATTGAATCCTTTATGTTGGCAGCCAATGAAACTGTGGCACGTCATTATCATGACTTAAAACTGCCATTTATTTATCGGATTCATGAACAACCAAAAGAAGAAAAAATGCAACGTTTCTTTGACTTTGCTGCAGTACTTGGCATTCTTGTTAAAGGAACAAAAGAAAACATTTCACCGAAAGATTTACAAAAAGTTTTAGAGCAAGTTGAAAATAAGCCGGAAGAAGTGGTTATCAATACGATGTTGCTAAGAAGTATGCAACAAGCGAAATACTCAGAAGACAACTACGGACACTATGGGTTGGCCGCTGAATATTATACGCATTTCACTTCACCAATACGTCGTTATCCAGATTTAATTGTGCATCGTTTGATTCGCAGCTATAGCCAAGATCAATCTGAAAAAAATCAAGAAAAATGGAACGAAGCATTACCAGAAATTGCCAATCATAGTTCAAGTATGGAACGTCGCGCAGTTGATGCAGAGCGTGAAGTGGACGCCATGAAGAAAGCCGAATTTATGGTAGATAAAGTGGGAGAAACGTATGACGGGATCATCAGCTCTGTCACAAAATTTGGTATCTTTGTGGAACTGCCTAATACAATAGAAGGCTTAATTCACGTGAATAACTTAAAACAAGATTATTTCCACTTTATTGAAAATCATATGGCGTTAGTTGGTGAACGGACGGGAATGACTTTGAAAATTGGTCAGAAAGTTCAAATCCGTGTTGAAAAAGCTGATCCAGAAACAAGAGAAGTTGATTTTGAATTGATTTCAGCTGAGGAAGTTGCGCCAGTCGAAGGACCAAAAGGACGTAAAAAAGGTAAAGCCAATTCTTCAACTCGTTCAAATAATCAACGAAGAAATAAAAAAGATGAATCATTTGATGGTAAGAAAAAGAAAAATAAGAAAAAAGGCAAAGGCAAAAAACAACCTTTTTATAAAGAAGCAATGAAACAAAAAAATAAAAAAGGGAAAAAGAAGAAGTAGAGGAGGTCGCTTATGCCAAAAGGGGAAGGAAAATTAATCGCACAAAACCGCAAAGCTAGACATGATTATTCAATTATCGATACGGTTGAAGCTGGGCTTGTTTTACAAGGAACAGAAATCAAATCTATTCGAAATGGTCGTATCAATTTAAAAGATGGTTTTGCACGAATTCGAAACGGAGAAGCCTTTTTGTATAATGTTCATATTAGTCCATATGAACAGGGCAATATTTTTAATCATGACCCATTACGTACCAGAAAATTATTATTACACAAAAAACAAATTAATAAGTTAATCGGCGAAACCAAAAATACAGGTATCACATTAGTACCTTTGAAGGTCTATATTAAAGACGGCTATGCCAAAGTTTTGATTGGTTTAGCTAAAGGGAAAAAGCAGTACGACAAGCGTGAAGACTTGAAACGTAAGGAAGTTGACCGACAAATCAGCCGAACATTAAAAAATAACCGACGTTAAAAATGTAAATTTATTCTTTTTCGCATATTTGCTTGCCTTTCTTCGGATTAGGTGTAAAATCTGGTAAGTGTTGAGTAAATGAATGTAAATGATTCATTTTTTAATCGCTTCGGAAAGCAGTACCACCCTGCATTAGATTGGTTTATGGAAAAGGTTTTCCAACCAATTTTCAACACATGAAATTTTAAAAGTAAACTATTTGTAAATTATCAACAAGTGGTGGTACGATAGCTTTGCCAGGGATTATCACTCAGGAGTAGGATGAAACTTCTGAAAGATTGTTGGAAAAGAGGTGAATTGATTTGGAAGAGAAGAAATTACTCTTCAATATCGGACCAATTTGGTTTGATGGAACCATTGTTTTGATGGTGCTGTTGACGTGTATCATTGTTTTCGCCTTTGTCTATGCTTGTACGAGAAATATGAAGCTACGACCTAAAGGCAAACAAACGGTCATCGAATGGTTAGTGGATTTTATTCGTGGAATCATTACAGACAATTTACCTCGTAAAGAAGTGAGCAATTTTCATTTAATGGCGTTTACCCTTTTCATGTTTGTGCTTGTTTCAAACATCTTGGGTCTCGTTACAAAAATCGTTGTGGGCGACGATCTCAGCGTTTGGAAAAGTCCAACCGCCGATCCAATCGTAACCTTAACGTTAGCGATGATGATGATTGTCTTAACACACTTCTTTGGTATGAAACGCTTTGGTTTTAAAGGCTATCTAGTTAATAGTTATTTAAGACCCGTTGGTTTCTTACTACCGGTAAAATTAATGGAAGAATTCACGAATCTATTAACATTAGGCTTGCGTTTGTACGGAAACATTTTTGCCGGCGAAGTTCTATTGGGCTTAATTGCTGGAACCGTAGCAAGCGTCGGATTATGGGTTATCCCACTAGCAATTCCGCTAGAAATGATTTGGGTAGCATTCTCAATCTTTATTGGATGTATCCAAGCGTTTATCTTTGTGACACTTTCAATGGTTTATATGTCACACAAAATTGAAACAGAAGAATAATCAAGAAATACGAAGGACAAAAATTATCTTTTAGGAGGATTTTACACAATGGAAGGATTAAATTTTATCGCAGCAGCAATTGCAATTTTCGGTTCAGCTATCGGAGCCGCTATCGGTAACGGACAAGTTATTTCAAAAACAATCGAGTCAATGACTCGTCAACCAGAAATGTCTGGTCAATTAAGAACAACAATGTTTATCGGGGTCGCTTTAATCGAAGCTGTGCCAATTTTAGGTGTCGTTGTTTCTTTATTACTTTTATTCAGATAAGCAATAAAATGGAGGCAGGACGCTGATTATTATCGGGACCGTCACTGCTTTCTTCTATCTTTAGCCTTTTCAATAGCTGGTGATAAAGCAGTTGAAGAAGCTAAATCGATTTTTGCAGGAAAGGAAGTTGAGACTTCATGCTACTTACTACATTGGTAGTCGGTGAAACGGCTCCTAGTACCACACTAGGCACGATGATTGTTGTCAGTGGTGCATTTTTAATCTTGATGCTCTTATTAAAGAAATATGCATGGGGAGCAATCGTAGATATTTTGACACAACGTGAAGAAAAAATTGCCAACGATTTAGACTCTGCAGAACAATCTCGCGTAGCAGCAGCGAAAATGGAAAAAGAACGTCAACAACAATTACTTTCTTCCAGATCAGAAGCAGCTGAAATTATTAAAAACGCGAAAGAAAGTGGAGAACAGACTCGCCAAAAAACATTAAAAGAAACAACTGCGGAAGTTACTCGCCTACGCGAAAAAGCTCGGACAGATATTTCTCAAGAACGTGAAGAAGCATTGTCTTCAGTAAAAAATGAAGTGGCAGATCTTTCTCTTCAAATTGCAGCCAAAATTTTAAATAAAGAATTAACACCAGATGCACATGAAGCATTGATTGATTCTTATATTGAAAGTTTAGGTAAAGCAAATGAAACTAGATAAATATACAGTTGGTAAACGCTACGGCAAGGCTTTGTTTGAGTTGGCAGTTGAAAAGAACCAAGCTGAAGCAATTTATCAAGAATTATTGACGCTTCGCGAAGTCTATCACCAAGTACCTGGTATTGGCGATATTTTAAGTGATGATCGCTTAGAGCCTTATGAAAAAGACAGCATCATGGAAAAACTAGTAACAGGTTTTAGTGAAATGATGCAAAACTTTTTGCGAGTGGTTTACGAATATCGTCGCATGTACGATCTGCTCTTGATGATTGATGAATATGAACGACGTTATGATGAGCACCAAGGACTAATTTTGGGTTCAGTGACAACAGCCATTCCTTTATCAAAAGAACAACATCAAGCAATGGAAGAAAAAGCTGCCCAATTATTAGGGTATGAACAAGCGCATTTAGTCAATTTAATTGACCCGTCAATTGTCGGCGGAGTGGTTATTGAAGCAAACCATCAAGTAATCGATGGCAGCATCCGCAAACAATTAGAACATATGCAGCAGAAGTTATTAAAATAATCTTTAGGACTACAAAGAGGTGAATTGAATGGCTATCAAAGCAGAAGAAATCAGTGCCTTGATTAAAGAACAAATCGAAAACTATCAACAACAGCTTGCTGTTGAAGAAGTTGGAACAGTCACTTACGTCGGTGACGGAATTGCCCGCGCCCACGGTTTAGAAAATGCCATGAGTGGAGAACTTGTTGAGTTTTCAAACGGTTCATACGGAATGGCACAAAACTTAGAAACAAATGATGTAGGGATTATTATCCTTGGCGATTTTGAAACCATTCGTGAAGGAGATAAAGTACAACGCACAGGCAAAATCATGGAAGTACCCGTTGGGGAAGCTTTGATTGGCCGTGTTGTTAATCCATTAGGTCAACCATTAGATGGTTTAGGCGAAATTAAAACAGACAAAACACGTCCTGTGGAAGCAACAGCTCCCGGTGTTATGCAACGTCAATCTGTTGCTGAACCAATGCAAACTGGCTTAAAAGCCATTGATGCCCTCGTACCAATTGGTCGTGGACAACGGGAATTGGTTATTGGAGACCGTAAAACAGGGAAAACATCCATTGCAATTGATACAATTATTAACCAAAAAGGACAAGATGTAATTTGTATTTATGTAGCGATTGGTCAAAAAGAATCTACTGTTCGTAACCAAGTAGAAACACTTCGTAAATTTGGTGCCTTAGATTATACAATCGTTGTGACTGCAGGGGCTTCACAACCAGCACCATTACTTTACATTGCACCATATGCAGGAACTGCAATGGGTGAAGAATTCATGTATAACGGCAAACATGTCTTAATTATTTTTGATGACTTATCAAAACAAGCCGTGGCTTATCGTGAACTTTCTCTACTATTACGCCGTCCACCAGGTCGTGAAGCTTATCCAGGGGATGTCTTCTATTTACACTCACGTTTATTAGAACGTGCAGCTAAATTAAGTGATGAATTAGGTGGCGGTTCAATGACAGCCTTACCATTCGTTGAAACACAAGCAGGCGATATTTCTGCTTATATTCCAACAAACGTTATTTCAATCACTGATGGACAAATTTTCTTAGAAAGCGACCTGTTCTATGCAGGCACTCGTCCAGCCGTTGATGCTGGGTTATCTGTTTCTCGGGTCGGAGGATCAGCGCAAATCAAAGCAATGAAAAAAGTTGCCGGAACGCTTCGTTTAGACTTAGCTAGTTACCGTGAGTTAGAAGCCTTTACACAATTTGGCTCTGATTTAGATGCGGCAACACAAGCTAAATTAAACCGTGGTCGTCGTACGGTAGAAATTTTAAAACAAAAACTACATGCGCCACTGCCTGTAGAAAAACAAGTCTTAATTTTATATGCGTTAACACACGGCTTTTTAGATAGCGTGAGCGTAGATAAAATTTTACACTTTGAACAAGATTTATTCGATTATTTTGATGGCAAACATGCAGACTTATTGGAAACCATTCGTACAACGAAAGACTTACCAGATACTGATGCATTAGATGCAGCGATTACAGAGTTTTCTGAAATGTTTGCAGCGGCAAACAACAGCGGAGATTCAGCCAAAGAAGCTTTAGAAAAAATCGATAACGCATAAGAGAGGTGAGCAACATTGGGTGCTTCATTAAATGAAATCAAACAACGCATTGCATCAACAAAAAAGACAAGCCAAATTACTAAAGCGATGCAAATGGTTTCTGCAGCCAAATTGACAAAGTCAGAAGGCGCCTCTAAAAGCTTTCAAGAATATTCTTCAAAAATTCGTAGTGTCGTTACGCATTTAGTAGCTGCTCAGTTAAGTGAATTACGTGAAACAGAACAATCTTCTCTTAGTGAAGGGAACTATCATGTGATGTTAGCACAACGACCTGTCAAAAAAACAGGCTATATCGTTATCACTTCTGACAAAGGGTTAGTTGGTGGCTACAATAGCTCAATCTTAAAACAAACCATGAGTATGATTCAAGAAGACCATGATTCTAATAAAGAATATGCCTTAATCGCCATTGGTGGTACAGGGGCGGATTTCTTTAAAGCACGCGGAATCGATGTTTCCTATGAGCTAAGAGGCTTAACGGATCAACCAACGTTTGAAGAAGTCCGTAAGATTGTGACAACGGCAACGACTATGTACCAAAACGAAGTGTTTGATGAATTGTATGTTTGTTATAATCACCACGTTAACTCACTAACGAGTCAGTTTCGTGTGGAAAAAATGTTGCCAATTACTGATTTAGATCCATCAGAGGCGACCTCTTACGAACAAGAATATCTTTTAGAGCCTTCACCTGAAGCAATCTTGGATCAATTATTACCACAATATGCAGAAAGCTTAATTTATGGGGCGATCATTGATGCGAAAACAGCAGAACATGCTGCTGGGATGACCGCCATGAAAACAGCCACTGACAATGCGCAAAATATTATTAGCGATTTAACAATTTCTTATAACCGTGCTCGTCAAGGGGCGATTACCCAAGAAATTACAGAAATTGTTGCTGGTGCAGCTGCACTAGAATAATCTAGTCTTACGTTTGAACGTGTATAAAAACGTTCAAAGCGTGTGACTTTATGAAGACTGGAGGAAAGAAATTATGAGTTCAGGAAAGATTGTTCAAGTAATCGGTCCCGTTGTTGACGTGGAATTTTCATTAGATCAATCCTTACCCGATATTAACAACGCTTTAGTCGTTTATAAAAATGGCGAAGCAAAACAAAAAGTAGTACTTGAAGTCGCTTTAGAACTAGGTGATGGAGTGATTCGTTCTATCGCCATGGAATCGACAGATGGTTTACAACGTGGAATGGAAGTTATCGATACAGGAAAATCAATTTCAGTTCCTGTTGGTAAAGATACATTGGGTCGTGTGTTTAACGTTTTAGGAGACACAATTGACTTAGAAGCGCCATTCCCTGCAGATGCTGAACGTAGTGGGATTCATAAAAAAGCGCCAGCATTTGATGAATTAAGTACCAGTAATGAAATTTTAGAAACAGGGATTAAAGTTATTGACTTATTAGCGCCTTATCTAAAAGGTGGTAAAGTCGGACTTTTCGGTGGTGCCGGTGTTGGTAAAACCGTCTTAATTCAAGAATTAATTCATAATATTGCCCAAGAACATGGAGGGATTTCCGTCTTTACTGGTGTTGGTGAACGGACACGTGAAGGGAACGACCTGTACTATGAAATGAAAGATTCAGGCGTTATTGAAAAAACAGCCATGGTTTTTGGTCAAATGAACGAACCACCAGGTGCACGGATGCGTGTGGCCTTAACTGGGTTAACGATTGCTGAATATTTCCGTGATGTGGAAGGACAAGACGTGCTATTATTTATTGATAACATTTTCCGTTTCACCCAAGCCGGTTCAGAAGTTTCTGCCCTTTTAGGTCGGATGCCGTCAGCCGTTGGTTACCAACCAACCTTAGCGACTGAAATGGGACAATTACAAGAACGGATTACTTCAACGAAAAAAGGATCAATTACCTCTATTCAAGCAATCTATGTTCCAGCCGATGACTATACCGATCCAGCGCCAGCAACAGCGTTTGCCCATTTGGATGCAACAACTAACTTGGAACGTAAATTAACCGAACAAGGGATTTATCCAGCGGTAGATCCGTTAGCTTCATCTTCTAGTGCCTTGGCTCCTGAAATTGTTGGAGAAGAACACTACGAAGTGGCTACCGAAGTGCAACATATTTTACAACGTTACCGTGAATTACAAGATATCATCGCTATTTTAGGGATGGACGAATTATCAGATGACGAAAAAGTACTTGTTGGTCGCGCACGCCGTGTTCAATTCTTCTTATCTCAAAACTTTAACGTTGCTGAACAATTTACAGGTCAACCTGGTTCTTATGTACCAGTTGCGGAAACAGTTCGTGGCTTTAAAGAAATTCTTGAAGGTAAACATGATAATCTGCCAGAAGAAGCCTTCCGTAGTGTCGGTAAAATTGAAGATGCCATCGAAAAAGCGAAACAATTAAACTACTAGAAAGGCGGCAAACACAATGGATAGTCTTACTGTGAATGTAGTAACGCCTAATGGTCTAGTTTATGACCACCATGCAAAAATCGTTGTGGCGAAAACAACAGATGGTGAAATTGGTATTTTACCAAAACATGCGCCAATCATCGTTCCGCTAGCGATTGATGAAGTCCGCATCAAACGGACCGATTCAGATACACATGTTGACTGGGTAGCTGTAAATGGTGGTATCATGGAAGTCCGTGATAATGTCGTTTCTATTATTGCCGATAGTGCCGAACGTGAACGAGATATCGATGTACCTCGTGCTGAACGAGCAAAACAACGAGCAGAACGTTTAATTGAAGAAGCCAAAGCAAAAGACGACCGCGATCAACTACGTCGTGCGACTGTTGCTTTGCATCGTGCAATCAACCGGATCAACGTATCGAAACATGGGTAAAAAAGGCTGAAGGATTCAGTCACTTTTGTAGAGTTTAAGGCGCTTGCTATTGAGTCAGTTGCCTTAAACTCTATTTCTTCGTATTTTTTAATAAATAGTGTCAAATTTTGGCATTTCAAGTGGATTAATTATCGGTTTTTATTATTTTGTGATAAAATGTTCCTACGTTAGAAAAAAGGAGGCTCCTTATGCAATACTATGGAGTAGATGCTATTGTTCGAATCGTTAGTCATCTTATGTTCATTTACATAAGTTTTTGGGCGTTGCAATCATTGCGTATTGAGCAATTTTTCAAAACCCAATTTACACCGCAAATTAGAATGTTGATGGTATTTTTCGCCATCGCTATCGGATACACAGTTAGCTCGTTTGCTTTAGAATTGATTGCGCTTTGTCGAAATCTTTTCATTGTGTATTTTCCTTAAAAATTGAAAAATAAAAAAAGGTACAATTTTTAGTTGAATAATGGTATAATAGTAAAGATTTTGAATAGGAATACCTATTCTCATTTTTTTGGGGGGAACAAAATGGAACAAATTATTGTTCATGGTGGTAATACAAAATTAGAAGGAACTGTAAAAATTGAAGGCGCCAAAAACGCTGTTTTACCAATTTTAGCAGCTACTCTTTTAGCTGAAGAAGGCGTTACTACTTTAAAAAATGTACCAATTTTATCTGATGTATTTACAATGAATCAAGTAATTAAGCATTTGAATGTAGCCATTGATTTTGATGAAGACGCGAATGAAGTAACAATAGACGCAACACAACCTTTAGGGATCGAAGCAAACTATGAGTACGTTAGTAAAATGCGTGCTTCTATCGTTGTAATGGGACCTTTATTGGCTCGTAATGGTCATGCCAAAGTGGCAATGCCAGGTGGCTGTGCCATTGGCAAACGACCAATTGACTTACACTTAAAAGGCTTCCAAGCATTAGGTGCAAAAATCATCCAAAAAAATGGTTACATTGAAGCAATTGCGGATGAACTAATCGGTAACACTATTTACTTAGACTTCCCAAGTGTCGGCGCTACGCAAAATATTATGATGGCTGCTGTTCGTGCGAAAGGAACAACCATCATTGAAAACGTTGCTCGTGAACCTGAAATCGTTGACTTAGCAAATATTTTAAACAAAATGGGTGCCAATGTTATCGGTGCTGGGACAGAAACGATGCGTATCGAAGGCGTCGATAAATTACATGCCGTAGAGCATTCAATCGTTCAAGATCGAATTGAAGCAGGTACGTTCATGGTAGCTGCAGCAATGACTGAGGGCAATGTTTTAATTGAAGAAGCAATTTCTGAACATAATCGTCCGCTAATTTCTAAATTAACTGAAATGGGTGCAATCATTGAAGAAGAAGAAAACGGCATCCGTGTAATTGGACCAAAACATCTAAAACCAACAGATGTTAAGACAATGCCGCATCCTGGTTTCCCAACAGACATGCAAGCGCAAATGACAGCGATCCAAATGTTTGCTGAAGGAACAAGCATCGTGACAGAAACAGTCTTTGAAAATCGTTACCAACACTTAGAGGAAATGCGTCGAATGAACGCTGACTTAAAAATTGATGGCAACATCGCCGTTATTAATGGTGGCAACGAGTTACAAGGAGCAGCAGTGGAAGCCACTGATTTACGGGCAGCTGCCGCATTGATTTTAGTAGGGTTACGTGCAAATGGCATTACACGTGTCTCTAATTTGAAATATTTAGATCGTGGCTATTATGAGTTCCATAAAAAACTTCAAAAATTAGGCGCGAACGTTGAACGCGTCAATGATGAAAAAATTGAAGAAAAACAAGCAACGACAGTAATCTAAAGGAGTCAAACGTATGAGTTCATTTCGTTATATTTTAGTAACATTATTGAAAATTCTAGTGGTCATTTCGTTAGTCATTATCTTATTTGTTGTGGGAACAATGATTGGTTATGGTTTGATTGGAAATGGGAATCCGATGGATGTCTTTGATGAAAAAATTTGGACTCATATTATGAACTTCTTTAAATAAAAACTTATTTTAAGGCGGTGAACAAAAGTCAATTGACGATTGTTCATCGCCTTTTCTTTTTCCTGAATATCTATTTTATTCTATGCTATAATAATAGAAGTAAGATAATGAAGGAGTGGGATGGAAGATGCAAGCAACCGTAACAGAAATAGGCAAACATGCAATCGATGATTCAGAAAAAATGATTATTCTTTTTGGTGAAACTGCTACCGATACCTTGAAGCAACATGCAGTTATTCAATCATTCCCAGAAAAAGACCAAGTTACCTTGGCAGAAGGAGATCATCTGAAAATTGGCGATACAAACTATACAATTACAAAAGTGGGTTCTTTTGCCAATAGTAACTTGCAAAGTATCGCTCACAGCACTTTAATCTTTGCTGATGCACCAACCGATGAGGATGATGTTATCCGAAATGGTGTTTATTTAACGCCCCATCAGTTACCAAAGATAACGATTGGAACAACAATTGATTACTTAGTAAATGGAGCGTGAATCAATGGATAAAAAACAAACGACTGATAAACGCCTGTCTTGGTTTTGGCGTTGGTTTTTAAATAATCAAGTAGTAACAGCCTTACTGATTGTCTTATTGGTGCTGTTAATTATTCTAACTTTTACGAAAGTTTCTTATTTATTTAAGCCCGTCTGGCAGTTTTTTGGCGTTGTCGGCTTACCAGTAATTATGGCGGGGATTTTATATTATTTATTAAATCCGATTGTCGATTATTTAGAGAAAAAACAAATCTCACGTGTCTGGAGTATTATCGGCCTATTTATTTTAATTGTGGCACTACTCATTTGGGGTGGTATTGTAATCGTTCCTAAAATTCGTGAGCAATCTGTCAGCTTTGTAAATCATTTTCCTCAATATATTGATACAATTGATCAAAAATCGCAGGAAATATTAAGTGATCCACTTTTCGCGCAATTTAGAGAACAACTTGAAGCGGCAGGCGATAAAGTTGTCAGTTCGTTAGGTACCATCATTAAAAACGTCTCAACGTTCACAGTACAAGGAATTGGTAATTTCTTTGGGGCGGTGGCTACGATCTTTGTCGCCATCATTACGATGCCCTTTATTCTATTTTATTTACTGAAAGATGGCAAAAACTTAGCGCCATATTTAATGAAGTTTTTACCAGTGAAGATGCGTAAACCAACCTTAAAAGTTCTTGCAGAAGTCAATGATCAAGTCTCTTCTTATATTAGAGGACAATTAACTGTCGCTTTCGCAGTGGCAATTATGTTTATGATTGGTTTTTCTGTCATTGGCTTAGATTATGCAGTCACTTTAGGTATTGCAGCAGGCTTTTTAAATTTAATCCCTTATTTAGGGTCATTTTTAGCCATGATTCCAGCAGTCTTTTTAGGAATTGTCAGTGGGCCAGCTTTGTTAATTAAAGTCTTGATTGTTTTTGCCATTGAGCAAACGGTCGAAGGTCGGTTTATTTCACCACTTGTCCTAGGCAGTCAGTTATCCATTCATCCAGTCACCATTTTGGTTGTTTTATTAACGTCTGGTAAACTATTTGGGATTGTCGGGGTGATTTTAGGAATTCCTGTTTATGCCGCAGCTAAGGTGATAATTACACACATTTTTGAGTGGTACCAAATTGTTTCCGGTTTGTATGATGAAGATAAGCCAGATCAACAAGAATCTACGTAACAAAAGAGACAAGCAGTGAACGAACTGCTTGTCTCTTTTTGCTGTAAATCACTCGGAAAATTTAGAATGTTTTACCGTATTCAGTTGCTTTGGTCATGGCAGTATTTAAAAGTTCTTCCGCGCGATCAGGGAAATGATCGATTCCTTCGATGAATAATCCGTCAACTTGATCAACGCCAATAAAGTTTAGAATCGCTTTAATGTATTGAGAAGCAAAATCTTTTCCTTCGTAGAAGCCGCCATTTGATTGGATGTGTAAGGCTTTTTTACCACTTGTTAGAGGTTTTGGTCCTTCTGCAGTATATTGGAATGTTTTTCCAGCAACGTTGATTGTATCTACCCAAGCTTTTAAGCGTGTCGGTACGTTTAAGTTCCACATTGGATTAGCAATTACTACTTTGTCTGCAGATAAAAATTGATCAGTTAATTCATTAAAACGAGCCACTTTTTGTTGTTGGTTTTCGCTTAATGTTTCAAATGCTGCGCCAGCGCGAAGTGCACCCCAAGCAGATAATAATTCTTCATCGATTTCCGGCATGTTTGTTTCTGGTGCATAAACATCTAAAATTTCGATTTCGTCTGATGGATTTGTTTCACGGTATGAAGCTAAAAATGTTTCTAACGCACGAACTGAGCGTGATTCTTCTTTTGTTAATGGATGTGCTTTAACAACTAATAATTTTGACATTGTGTAATCTCCTTAAAATAAATAGTTTAAAAATTCAACATCTCTATTTTACTAATAAAAAGTAAGAGAAAGCAAGTCTTTTTTTTACTTTTAGTAAACTTTTTTTTAAAATGGATCAACAGAGTAAAAAATAAATAAAAATATTTTTTTGGAAAGGCTTGCATATTAAAAAAAAGCATGCTATTATTACTTTGTAAATAAGGATTGTTACTGCTTTGCAGGCAAAACCAGAGTCTTCCATTAACACAATCAGTGGAGGGATTCTGGGCTTTTTTTATAAAAAAGTGAGGTTGCATTCATCATGAGGATTGAAAAAGTTTTAAATAATAATGTCGTGCTTTCAAGAAATGAGCAAGGCGAAGAAATTGTTTATATGGGACGCGGCTTAGCCTTTCAAAAGAAGATTGGAGACACGATCAATCCAGATTATGTTGAAAAGGAATTCGTGTTAAAGGACTCCGCTATGGCAGGACAATTCCAGCAGCTGTTTGAAGACGTCCCCACCAAAGAAGTAGAAGTCGTCAAACAAATCGTTGATTTAGCAGAAACAACGCTAGCGATTGAGCTTTCATCAAATATTTATTTAACTTTAACGGATCATATTCACTATGCGTTACTTCGAGCCAAAGAAGGAATTGATATTCCGAATCCTCTTGTATTCGAAACACGCAAATTTTATCCTAAAGAATTTGAAATCGCAAAGCAAGCATTAGCGATTATTGCTGAAAAGCTAGGGGTTCAATTTTCAGAAAATGAAGCGGGCTTCATTGCTTTTCATATTGTGAATGCTGAACAAGGAAATGGCAATATGGAAGTTACCATGGAAGCAACCAAGATGGTTCGTGATATTTTAACGATTATTAGTCGCTACTTTGGACAGGTGTTTGATGAAGATTCATTGAACTATCAACGAATTGTTACACATCTTCAATATTTTGCGCAACGTTATTTAAAACAAGAAGCGCATGATGAGGAGGACGAATTTCTTTTTGCTTTGGTCCAAGGAAAGTATCCTAAGGCGTTTCAAGCGGTCCAACGTATTAATGAGTATTTATTAAAAAGCTATGATCGACCAATTGATCAAGCGGAAATGATTTATTTAACCATTCATATCCAAAGAGTGGTCAATGATAAAAAAGCATAACAACCAATAATCGCGGATTGTTACTGATAATGCAGGCAAAACCTAGATTGAAAAAACCGATAACAATTTTCGCAGACTGCGCAGCTGTGAAGAGAAGGATCTGGCTCTTTTTCAATGTAGGTTTTTTTGATATTAAAAATTAATGGAAATGAGGATCTAGAGATGAGTAAAAATCAAGAAATTGCAGCACGTGTGTTAAAAGCTGTTGGGGGCGAAGGCAACGTTAATAGTGTTGTTCACTGTGCTACACGCTTACGTTTTAAATTAAAAGATGAGAATAAAGCAGATACAGCTGCATTGAATGCTGACCCAGATGTTATTCAGGTAGTTCAAAGTGCAGGACAATATCAAGTGGTTATTGGCAGTCACGTTAGTGATGTCTATAAGGATTTGATGGCCAACAGTGGACTAGGTAATGATTCTGATAATAGAGAAAAAGAAAGTGGCGGAAATATCTTTAACCGTTTAATTGATATTATTTCTTCTATTTTTACACCGTTTTTAGGTGCAATGGCCGGCGCTGGGGTTTTAAAAGGCTTCTTAACATTGGCTGTAACTATGGGCTGGTTAGCTGACACTTCAGGCGTATATCTTGTTCTCTTTTCGATTGCAGATGGTTTATTTACTTTCTTACCAATTATGTTAGCGTTTACGGCTGCTAAAAAATTCAATACTAATCCCTTTTTAGCGGTTGCTTTGGCGATGGCCTTAGTTCATCCCAGCATTACTGCTTTAGCAGGCAAAACAATTAGCTTTGCTGGTCTTCCAGTGATTATTGGGCCAAGTGGCTATACTTCTTCGGTTTTACCAATTATTTTGGCTGTTTTTGCACAAAGTTATGTGGAACGTTTCTTCAAAAAAGTAATTCCGAGTTTTCTACAAATTATCTGCGTTCCGTTAGCTGTTTTCCTTATTATGGCACCTGTTACCTTCTTAGCTATTGGTCCTATCGGGACGGTCATCGGCGATTGGTTGGGACAAGGATACAACGCAATTTACGCTTTTAGTCCAATTATCGCAGGGTTATTAATGGGTTCGTTGTGGCAAGTCTTGGTAATGTTTGGTATGCATTGGGGCTTTGTACCAATTATGATGTTAAACTTAACACAAGGTGGCGATACGATGGTACCAATGTTATTACCAGCCGTTATTGCACAAGGTGGGGCTGCTTTAGCTGTCTTTTTCCTAACAAAAAATGTGAAACTAAAAGGTTTGGCTTTGTCTTCAAGTATTACGACTATTTTTGGAATTACTGAACCAACTGTATATGGCGTGACTTTACCATTGAAAAAACCATTTATTGCAGCTTGTATTGGTGGCGGTATCGGTGGTGCATTTGTGGCTATGAATCACGTGAAAAACTTTACGTTTGGCTTGGTTAGTATGTTGAGCTTACCTGGCTTTATTCCTGCAGAGACAAAAGATACTGCACCGATGATTACTGGTGCAATTGGTGCCGGAATTGCCTTTATCATTGCGTTTGTCTTAACGTTTGTCTTACGTTTTGAAGATCAACCTAATCCAGAAACAGCAACTGAAAAAACAGAAACTGATAAGATGGTGGCACCTGTAAAAACGAATCAAGAAGACAAAATTATTTTAGCAAGTCCACTTCAAGGTGAAATTTTACCGCTAGAAAAAGTACAAGACCCTGTTTTTGCTTCAGGTGCTTTAGGAAAAGGTGTTGCAATTGAGCCGACTGAAGGCAAACTGTATGCACCCGCAGATGGTGAAATCACCACATTATTTCCGACAGGACATGCTGTTGGCTTGACGACAACAGAGGGCGTTGAATTATTAATGCATATTGGCATGGATACGGTCGAATTAGATGGTAAAGGCTTTGAATTATCAGTGAAACAAGGTGATTCTGTTAAAAAAGGAGATTTGCTGGTTACTTTTGATATTGCTGCCATTAAAGAAGCTGGTTATCCAGTAGTTACACCGATTGTGGTAACGAATACGAATGATTATTTAGATGTTTTGGATATGAACCAAACAGACGTGTTACATGGTGAAGACTTTTTAGCCATTATTAAATAAAAGACAATTGGAGGAGGAACAAGTATGACAACAACGACAAAATTTCCAAAAGGATTTTTATGGGGCGGTGCGACCGCAGCCAATCAATTAGAAGGGGCTTACTTAGCCGATGGTAAAGGGTTATCTGTGGCAGATGCGATGCCTGGAGGAAAACAACGTTTCGCTATTTTAGGAGATGAAGCGTTTGATTGGACGATTGACGAAACGAAATATCGCTACCCTAATCATACAGGAATTGATCACTATGATCGCTTTAAAGAGGACATTGCGTTGTTTGCTAAAATGGGCTTTAAATGTTATCGCTTTTCAATTGCGTGGTCGCGTATTTTTCCACAAGGAGATGAAACACAACCGAATGAAGCCGGCTTGAAATTTTATGATGCGGTTATCGATGAATGTTTAAGCTATAACATTGAACCAGTAATTACGATTTCTCATTATGAAATGCCACTGCATTTAGCGAAAGAATACGGCGGGTGGAAAAATCGTCAATTAGTTGACTTTTATGAACGTTTTGCGGAAACTGTTTTAACACGTTACCACCAAAAAGTTAACTATTGGATGACATTCAATGAAATTAATTCAGCTTTTCATTTTCCAGCACTTAGTCAAGGATTGGTAAAAAGCAATGGAGCCAATGATTATCAAAACATTTTCCAAGCCTGGCATAATCAATTTGTTGCAAGTAGTAAAGCTGTAAAAATTGGCCATGAATTAAATCCAGAATTAAAAATTGGATGTATGATTATTTATGCAACAACGTATGGCATTGATTCGAATCCAGTCAATCAAGTTGCTACAATGATTGAAAACCAAGAGTTTAATTATTATTGTACAGATGTTCAAGTTCGTGGTGAATATCCAGCATACGCAGAACGCATATATCAAAAATATGCTGTGAAAGACTTAGTCATTGAAGAAGGCGATTTAGAATTATTAAAAGAATACCCAGTGGATTACATTGGCTTTAGTTATTATATGTCGACTGCTGTCGATGTTACTGGTACTACCAACGATACAGCAAATGGGAATCTTTTAGGCGGCGTTAAAAATCCCTTCTTAGAAGCAAGTGAATGGGGTTGGCAAATTGATCCCGAAGGCTTACGAATTGCCCTAAATGAATTATATAATCGTTATCAAAAACCTTTATTTATTGTGGAAAACGGCTTAGGTGCAATTGATAAAGTAGACGAAAATTTCTATGTGGCAGACGACTATCGGATTGATTATTTACGTCGTCATATTGAAGCAATGGCAGAAGCAGTTGCAGATGGCGTCGATTTAATGGGCTATACGCCGTGGGGCTGTATTGATTTAGTCAGTGCTTCCACAGGTGAAATGAGTAAACGGTATGGGTTTATTTACGTTGATTTAGACGATGAAGGAAATGGTACTAAAAACCGTTATGAAAAAAAATCGTTTAATTGGTACAAACAAGTTATCGAAACTAATGGACAAAACTTAGACTAGTTATTGTAATTAAACAAAACAAGATAAGCGTAGCAGGTTGTTGCTTCTGTTCCCGCCGTCTATTAATTTTTAAGCTTGGGCCAAAAATCTAAAGTGATTTTTGGCCCAAGCTCTTTTTTGTCAATTTTTCAAAATAGTGCACAATACGTTATAATAGAAACAACTGAGAGGAGCGTTTCTAATGATTAAGCAATTACAACATCCATTTTTTGTTATTATGGGTCCTAGTGGTTCTGGCAAGACCGCAATTACAAGTAAGGTTTTTCCGAAAAACTATAAAGTTATCTCGCATACTACGAGGAAAAAACGGTTGGATGAAGTGGATGGTGTGGATTACTATTTTGAAACAAAAGCAAGTTTTCAAACCTTGATTGAAACCAATCAGTTAGTGGAGTATGATTTTTACCATGGAAACTATTACGGTGTCGGTGTAGCTGCCATCGTTGAAACAACGAAAGAGCATCCAGCCTATAATGCGTTAACTTTTCCAGGCTTTCAAGCGGTCTTTGAGCGTTTTGGCGAGTCCGTCATTCCAGTTTTTTTTGACGTTTCAAAAGAAAATATTTATCAACGTTTAAAGCAACGAGAATCTGATCCTAAAATTATTGAAGAACGTTTAAACCTTTATGATCAAGAAATTCTTATCAAAAACCAATTGGAACAATATCCTAATTATCAACGAATAGATGCCAATGGACCTATAAAAGAGGTCGCTGGCTTGTTACAAGAATGCATCAAACACTATTATTAATCAAGCAACTGGTGAGACAGAATCTAACATCAATTTTGTCTTGCTAGGTGCTTGATTTTTTTTGTAAAAAACTTGCATTCTGAATAGAGAGTGCTATAATGACATGGTGTCATATGACAATGTGTCATAAAAGGGAGGAACACAAATATGCCTACGAATACGTTTTTTCATTTGCCAGAAGAAAAGCAACAACGCTTATTAGATGCTGCGCAAATTGAATTTTCACGCCATTCTTTACAAGAAGCGTCAATTGCAAATATTGTTAAATTAGCGGAAATTCCTCGCGGTAGCTTTTATCAATATTTTGAGAACAAAGAAGATTTGTATTTTTATTACTTTGCGACATTAAGAAAAAATAGTGAACGAGATTTAGAGAAACAAATTATTGCAGAAAATGGTGATTTAATCGAAGCCATGGATGTCTATTTCTCCAAAATGATTGTCGAAGTGCTAACGGGAGAGAATGCTTCTTTCTATCGGAATTTATTTGTCAACATGGATTATCGTGCTTCACGTCGGGTGACGGATAATTTAGCGACTGGAGAAGAGGAAAAAAATAGGAAACAGAACTGTCATAAGCATAGAGGAAGAAAAGGCCATGCTGCCTATGCAGAACATCTTTATCAAATAATTGATCGTTCGAAATTAACCATTGAAACGCCAAAAGAATTCACATGGTTCATGCAGACGGCGATGCATGCCGTTTTCTCAACAATTGTTGATGGGTATCGTCAACAAAGAGAAAATACTGCCTATGATTCAACTGAAGCAGTCAAACAATTAAAAATGAAATTAAATTGGTTGAAAAATGGCGCTTATAAGTAGCAAAAAGGAGGAGAAGTTAGTTGATTAAACTAGTCAAACGGATGTCGTTATGGTCGGTCTTTGCAGCGGTTTTATTTATGATCGTGCAAATTATCGCAGATTTATATCTGCCCACATTAACATCTAATATCATTAATGACGGTGTCGCTAAAGGAGATATTAACTATATTTGGAGTACAGGAGTTGTCATGTTAGGCTTTTCTTTGATTAGCATTGTCGCTTCTATTGGAAATACCTTTTTTGCCACCAAAGAATCACAAAGTTTAGGTAAAAAATTACGGACTGATATTTATCGAAAAGTTGAAAATTTTTCTAATAATGAATTTGATAAATTTGGGACAGCTTCGCTAATTACACGAACAACCAATGATGTCAATCAGATTCAAATGGTTATGCAAATGTTTTTACGTTTAATGATTAACGCACCTTTAACGTTAATTGGTGCAAGCTTTATGGCGTATAATAAGGACCCGCAATTAACGAAAATTTTTCTATATGTTTTACCAATTATGGCTGTTTTAGTGGGAGGTATCATGTTTTTAGCGGTTCCGTTATTTAAAAGCATGCAAAAGAAAACAGACCGTTTAAATTTAGTTTTTCGTGAAGGACTGACAGGGGTTCGTGTGATTCGGGCCTTTGGCAAAGCAAACTATGAAGAACAACGTTTTGATGAAGCCAATAAGGATTATACACAAACGGCGATTAAAGTGAATACGATTGTCGCTTTGATGATTCCTTTAATGACACTCATTATGAGCGGTACCAATATTGCAATCACCTGGTTTGGCGGTCATTATATTGCGGAAATGCAACTAGAAGTAGGGAACTTAATTGCCTTTATGACTTATGCCATGCAAATTCTGATGAGTTTCATGATGTTATCTATGATTTTTGTCATGGTACCGCGGGCGCAAGCTTCTGCTGATCGGATTAATGAGGTGCTAAATACTGATTCAGAAATCAAAGATGTACCCAATCCAGAACTACTCTCTCTAAAAGGCGACAAAGCAACATTGGCATTTGAACATGTTAATTATCGTTACCAGCATGCTGAAAACTTAGCACTGGAAGATATAGATTTTTCAGCAAAATCTGGGGAGACGGTCGCAATTATTGGTGGGACAGGTTCTGGGAAAACAACGCTGGTTAATCTTTTACCACGTTTTTATGATGTTGAATCTGGCAAAATTTTGCTAAATGGTAAAAACATTAAAGAAACGTCACAGCATAATTTACGAGAAATGATTGGCTTTGTACCGCAAAAGGCTGTTTTATTTACAGGAACGATTCGTGAAAATATGCAATACGGCGCCCCAAATGCGACCGATGAAGAAATTTGGCAAGCCTTAGAAATCGCGCAGGCGAAGGCGTTTGTTTCAGAATTGGCAGAAGGTTTGGATAGTCATGTCGAACAAGGCGGCGGTAATTTTTCTGGCGGACAACGCCAGCGGTTGGCTATTGCTCGTGCTTTAGTAAAACCAGCAGATGTCTATGTTTTTGATGATTCCTTTTCTGCATTGGATTTCAAAACAGATGCTAATTTAAGAAAAGCCTTAAAAGAGCAGATGACGGATGCAATTGTCGTTTTAGTAGCCCAACGTGTAAGTACGGTTATGGAAGCATCGACAATTTTAGTATTAGACGAAGGGAAATTAGTTGGTAAAGGAACGCATGAAGAGTTATTAGCGAATAACCAAACGTATCAAGAAATTGTACATTCTCAATTGAGAGAGGAGGACCTTGCATGAGTAGTCGACCAAAAGGCGGACCAATGGGCGGGGGACCAGGACGTAACATTGGCGCAAAAGGGCCAAAACCAAAAAATTTCTGGAAAACAGTGAAACGTTTATTTCGGTACATGTCTAAACGAATGCTGTCAATTATTGCTGTCTTAGTATTAGCAATCGCAGCCGTCGTTTTCCAAATTCAAACACCAAAAGTATTAGGACAGGCAACAACTGAAATTTTTAAAGGCGTCATGAAAGGCGCTGCTGAAATGAAACAAGGCTTAAAAATAACTTCTTTTCCAATTGATTTTGACAAAATCGGTCAAATTTTATTAATTGTTATTGCCATGTACCTTATTTCTGCTGTCTTTAATTTCTTGCAGCAAGTAATTATGACACGTGTTTCACAGCGAACAGTTTATGAATTACGTCAAGAATTAGAAGCGAAAATGAACAAAGTTCCAATTTCCTATTATGATACTCATAGTAATGGGGACATTATGTCACGGGCAATTAACGACATGGATAATATTGCGAGTACTTTACAACAAAACTTAACCCAATTAATTACCAGTATCGTGACATTTGTGGGTGTACTTTGGATGATGCTGACCATTAGCTGGCAGTTAACACTAATTGCTTTAGCAACAGTGCCATTAAGTTTAATTGTTGTGATGGTTGTGGCACCTCGCTCGCAAAAACATTTTGCGGCTCAACAAAAAAGCTTAGGATTATTGAATAACCAAGTCGAAGAAACCTACGGTGGTCACGTAGTAGTAAAAAGTTTCAACCACGAAGAAAGTGATCAAGAAGTATTTGAAAAAGAAAATGAAAAATTATATCATGCTGGTCGCAAAGCACAATTTATTTCAGCGATCATTATGCCTTTAATGAACTTTATCAAAAATCTAGGCTACGTGTTTGTTGCAGTCCTTGGTGGCGTAAAAGTAGCGAATGGTATGATGGATTTAGGGGATGTCCAAGCATTTCTTCAATATACCAATCAATTTTCACAACCGATTACTCAAATCGCTAATTTAATGAATACAATCCAAGCTACGGTGGCTTCGGCAGAACGTGTCTTTGAAGTATTAGATGAAGAAGAAATGGTGGATGAACCTTCTGGCGTACCAGTGGAAACAGATAGTCCTTATCGTGTTTCTTTTGAACATGTTGCTTTTGGCTATTCACCAGAGAAATTATTAATGAAAGATTTCAATTTAAATGTTAAACCTGGGGAAATGGTCGCAATCGTGGGCCCAACAGGTGCTGGAAAAACAACCCTAATTAACTTATTGGAACGCTTCTATGATATTAGTAGCGGCAGCATCAAATATGATGGCGTAGATACGCGCGATTTATCTCGCGAAGAGTTGCGAGCACACTTCTCAATGGTTCTTCAAGATACTTGGTTGTTCACTGGAAGTATCTATGACAATATTCATTATGGTAATGACCAAGCGAGCGAAGAAGAAGTGATCCGTGCGGCGAAAGCAGCCCATGTGGATGATTTTGTCAGAAAATTACCAGAAGGCTACCAAACGATTTTAAATGAAGAAGCCAGCAATATTTCTCAAGGTCAACGACAATTAATTACAATTGCTCGAGCATTCTTAGCAAATCCAGACGTTTTAATTTTGGATGAAGCCACCTCAAGTGTGGACACTCGAACAGAAATACTGATTCAAGCAGCAATGAATCGTTTATTGGAAAATCGGACCAGCTTTGTAGTTGCTCATCGCTTGTCGACTATCCGTGATGCTGATACGATTATCGTTATGGCAGAAGGTTCAATTGTGGAAACAGGAACCCACGATGAATTAATGACGAAAAACGGTTTTTATGCTGATTTATATAACAGTCAGTTTTCAGAAGAAGTAGCCTAAAAGGCGAAGCAAAAAATAGTAATTCATGATGAGGCTTCAGGAACCATAGTCGTAAAGACTGGTTCCTGAAGCCTTATTTTTTTGACAAAAAGTTGGCGAAATTGAAAAATTTCTATTTTCTTTTGAGAAAAACAGGATATTACTTGATGAAATAGCAAGAGATGTATAAAATGGGAGAGAAGAAAATGGAGGTAACAGAAAAAATGACTGAATTTCAATTAGAAAAAGCTGCGACATTAAAAACAATTGCCATTCGTGCGAAAAAAGTTGGCGAAATGGTCGACTTTTATAAAAAAGTAATGGGTTTTGTTTTAAAGTCAGAAGAAAATAACCTGTCTATCTGGGGTACACGTGAAGCAGGAACGCAATTATTAATTTTAGAAGAAACTAGAAAAGCCGAAGATTTTCATAATGAAGAAAAGCAAATGGCTTATTTTTCAATTAAAGTTCCTACGGAAAAAGAATTTTTACAAATTGCTCAACGAGTGCTTGAGCAAGACTACCCAATTGATGAAAGTTTCCAAATTGGCACACGACAAAGCATGTTCATTACTGATCTTGAAGGCAATCAATTTGAGATTTTTCACGATGAAGCAACAGCAAATTCGACTTCTGAAAAGCAACCAATTGTGCTTAAAGATCTTATCAGTGAGGACTTAGAGCCACATCAAGGGTTAGCCGCTGGCTCATATTTAGCGCATGTGCAATTAAAAACAAACAATCAAAAAGAAATAAAAGCATACTATGAGGAAGTTCTGGGTTTAAAACGCAATGAAAAAGATCAATTTGTTTTAGAAGATGGCAAAGCAACTATTGGATTCCAAAAACCTGAAACAAGTGAAGTGGATCAATTACCTGATCCACACTTAGGTTTAGATTTCTTTACCATTAAGCTCTCTGATCAAGAACATATTTTAGCAATGGAGCAACAATTAACGGCAAAAAATCAAGAGTTCTTTATTGACCAGAAAAAAGCGATTGTCACTGTGTTTGATCCAATTGGCTTGGAATGGTGGTTTGTCTTAAAATAAACGCTTAGACAGACAAAATAAGCTTGTTTTAGCAAGTCTGGAATAAAGTCGGAATAAAAGTTTAACGCTGCTTTTGTTCGGGACTTATTCTAGACTTTTCCTTTAATATTAAAAATAGTAGGTGAAAAAATGTACGAAAAAACAAAGTGGAAAATTCAAAATATGATGAAAAAAAGTGTTTTTTCGGGGGCTAGTTTTTGTTTCATTGAAGGTGAAAAAGAGGAGAGCAATTGTTGGGGACTCGCACAAGTAAAACCCACCAAAGAACAATTAACCTCGGCCATGCTGTTTGATGTGGCTTCTTTAACCAAAGTAGTCGGCACCACCACCGTTATTTTGCAATTAGTGGAAGAAGGAAAAATTATTCTAGATCAATCATTACAAACTTATTATCCCTCTTTTCAAGATTCTAATATTACAATCCGGCATTTGTTGACACATACGGCAGATTTACAAGGCTATATTCCTAATCGTGATCAGCTGAATGCCCAAGAATTAAAAGACGCCTACAATCATTCATTTCACGCAGGCAAAGCGATAGGTAAAAAAGTTGTTTATACAGATGCAGGGACTATTTTATTAGGCTTTATGTTAGAAGAAATGTTCCAGCAATCAATGATAGAAATTTTATCTGAGCGAGTATTGCTTCCTTTAGGGATGAACGAAAGTACGTTTCTACCAAAGAATCTTTTAAACTGTGTGCCAACAGAATTACATGAACAAAGAGGGTTGATTCGAGGTACAACCCATGATCCTAAGGCATTTGTTTTACGGGAACATGCAGGGAATGCTGGCTTGTTTAGCAATGTCTATGATTTAACAAAATTTGTTCGAATGTATTTAAATCGAGGCAGTTATCACAATCACCAATTCTTGAAAAAAGAGACAATTGATTTGTTACTAGTTAACCAAGTGCCAGCTGCAGATAAACCACGTTCTCTAGGCTGGGATTTTAAATATGATGTAGCTACGCAACGGCCATTATTATTCCATACAGGCTATACAGGCACTTTTTTGCTAATTGATGTGCGACAACAATCAGCGTTTATCTTTTTATCTAATCGAGTCCATCCAGAGGACCACCGGAATACTTATATCGAAGAAAGAGATCAGTTGTTGGCAACCTATTTAAAAGAGAAATCATCAGTTTCAGATGAAATGACTAGTTTTTAGTGATATAATGAGAGCGAATTCAATTTGGGAGGTCACAGTCAATGCAAGAACCATTATTTTTACAACCTGTTTTTCAAGAAAAAATTTGGGGCGGCAATCGTCTACACACGCTATTTGGTTTCGATTTACCGAGCGATAAAATTGGTGAAGATTGGGCCATCAGTGCACATCCACATGGCGTTAGTACTGTTTTAAATGGCGAATTTAAAGGAAAAAAATTAGATGAATTGTGGGCAGACCATCAAGAGTTATTCGGCCATGCAGGTGGCGCTGTCTTTCCATTATTAACGAAAATTTTAGATGCTGAAGATGATTTATCCGTGCAAGTTCATCCTGATGATGCATATGGTCAAAAACATGAAGGCGAGCTAGGCAAAACTGAATGTTGGTACATTATTGATGCAGAACCTGGCGCTGAAATCATTTATGGACATCACGCGAAAACAAAAGAAGAACTAGCTGAAATGATTGAAGAAGGTCGTTGGGACGATCTTTTAAGAAAAGTACCAGTGAAAAAAGGCGATTTTTATTATGTACCAAGCGGCACTATTCATGCCATCGGCTCGGGTATTTTAATTTTAGAAACGCAACAAAGCAGTGATACTACGTATCGGGTTTATGATTATGATCGAACAGATGATCAAGGAAAGACCCGGGAATTGCATATTCAACAATCCATTGATGTGACAACCGTTCCGGCAAAGGATCCTGATCTCTCTATTCAACAAGAAAATCAAGGACAATCAAGCATTGTTACTTATGTAAAAACAGATTTCTTTAATGTCTATGAGTGGCGTGTCAGTGGGATTCTAAAAGTCAAAAAACAAGCACCTTATACATTAGCAACAGTTATTGAAGGTGTGGGTCGATTGATTACAGAAGATGCTGCAAAAGCAGATGTGGCTACTTTTGATTTGAAAAAAGGCGATAGCTTTATCTTTCCAACAGATATTCCGAGCTGGCGTTTTGAAGGTGATTTAACGATTATAGCTTCAGAACCTGGCAGTCGCTAAAAAAATGAGGAGATCATCAACAGATGATTTCCTCATTTTTTGGCATTAAAACAGTTTATTTTGTTATAAAGGAACGTTTAGGTAAGGCAGCGATAACAGCTGTGACGATGATGACTGATAGCAGACGATCCCCGTAATCTGTTATCAATTGAACCAACAGGACGCTTGCTAGCTGATTTAAGCCTAAACCATATAAAAATTGGACAATTATGCTGGAGCCAGCAGAAGTAATTCCACCAAATAAACAAACTGTGATTAAGGAAGAAATCACTGTTCCTGGTATCGTTAACCATAACGTTTTAAATGGTAATTTGGTTACTTTTAACTGCTGATGAAGGAGCAAACCTGCTAAAATTCCTGTGCAGAGTTGGACAGGTGAATAATACAGAGAAAAGATATCCGTTGTCAATCCAGTTAATAGACTTGTTAAAATACCTGTCAGTGCACCAAAGAGTGGGCCTAATAACGCACCTGTAAAAATAGTTCCCACGCTATCAAGATAAATTGGTAAACGAAGGAGTAACGCAATGGTACTGCCGAGGTAATTTAAAGCAACACTAAAAGCGATAATTGTAATGATTCGTGGTGTTATTTTTTTCATGGTTATCCCATCCTTAAATTTTTGAAATCTCTTTCGATCTCATCTATTTGTACATTTAAAAGAATGGATAGAAACTTCACGAAAAACTGTTGACTATCAACCGTAGTCAAGACATGACAATTAGCTGGTTGCTGCTGGAAATGATACTGATCGATCATTGATTGCCCCATAGCAATGCCGTCAGGAACAATTTGTCCGTAACTGGAAAAGCCTTGGCAGAGCGTAGGATCAATAAAATAAGCAACCGCTAAGGGATCGTTGATAACACACCCTAAAATACGTTCATATTTCCAATGAAAATCAAAATAAAATTGAGTAATCTCAGCGAGGTAATTCCCCATTTTGGGGTTGAGTCGTTGACAATAGTTGAGAATTGTTGGTGTAAAAACAATTTCTCGTGTGACATCTAAGCCGACCATCTCGATTTTTGCACCTAATTCCTCAAAAACCCAAGCTGCTGCATCAGGATCACACCAATAATTAAATTCTGCAACAGGAGAGCAATTGCCGTGGCTTTTAAAGGTACCACCCATTGAGACAAAACGTTGAAGATTTCGTCCCAGAAGAGGTTCTTTTTTTAAAGCCAACGCAATGTTTGTTAAAGGACCAAGGGCAATGATTGAACAATCGGTGGCTTGTTGAAAGGTTTGTGCTAAATAGTCGGCAGCGGAAAGCGCTTGTGCTTGGATTTTGCTAGTTCTGGGGAAATAAGTTTCACCTAAACCATCCATGCCATGTGTATCTTGTGCACTAACAAATGGCCGTTTTAAAGGGCTAGCAGCCCCTTGGTAGACAGGAATATCTAAGCGATTAACTTTTTCTAAACATTTAAAAACATTTCCCACGCCAATCTCCACAGGGACATTTCCGCAAACAACTGTAATCGCTTGGACATCTAGCTCTGGTGAAGCAAGTGCATACAAGAGAGCAAGCGTGTCATCAATTCCGGGATCACAATCAATAATTACTTTTTGCATTTTTTCCAATCCTCCTTTTTCGTTAACTGCAAATGATAACTCTTGTTAAAAAAGCTATGACTTGAGTTAGTATTGAGAGATACTTAGTTTTTTATTCTGGGAAGTTTCCGAACCAGTCCGAGAAATTCTCGATTTTAAATGCACCTCTTTATCTTACTATATTTTGTAAAGATGTAAATAGTTGTCGGAGAAATGAAAAAGAATCTAGCCCTATATGTAGGAACTAGATTCTTCTTTTATTTATAAAGCGTTTCAGGAATAGCGATCGGTTCACCATATTTTTTCTCTAAAGCGGTCCGAATTAACCGAATCCCTAGATTTTTGTTGCGTGCTAAGATTGGACCGTGGAAGTAGGAGCCAAACACATTTTTATAGACAACGCCTTCGCCATTATCTTGACCGTTATTGCCTTTGCCTTGTTTGACTGTTCCTAAAGGTCGTTCACCTTCTCCTAAAAAAGTCATGCCATTATGATTTTCAAAACCATAATACGTTTCATCAAATTCTTCATTATAAATTTCGATATCACCAATGAAACGATTGTTGTCTTGGCTCAAAGTGTAATGATCTAATGCACCGATTCCTTTAATTTTTTCGCCTTGTGCGCCGACATAGTAATGTCCTAGAAGTTGATAACCACCACAGATAGCTAACAAGACGCCGTCATTTTCAATATAAGAAGTCAAAGCTTCTTTTTTATTCTGAATGTCTTCTGAGATGATCAATTGCTCGAAGTCTTGACCGCCACCAACAAAGACTAAATCATATTTTTCGGGATCAAACGGTTCGTAGATACTGATAATTTCTGATCGGAAGGTAACGCCCATTTTTTCGGTTAAATATTTAAGCATCAATAAATTTCCGTTATCTCCGTAAGTATTTAATAAGTTGCCATATAAATGACAAACGACTAATTCTTTAGACACCATTCATTCCCCCTTGAATATACCCTTGGGCTGTTAATGATTTTCTTAATTGCAAAACAGCAGTATAGGTTGCCAAAATATAGACATGATCTGTCGGCAACGTTTTAATTTCTGAAATTACTTGCTCCAAATCAGGAATTTCTAGTAATTTTTCTTCAGGAATACCCGCAACTTTTAAACGCAAGGCCATATCTTCATGGCGATCACCGCCAGCAATTACTTTTGGAATGTCCATATCAGCAAAGGCTTCATGATTACCATCCCAAATCCAACTGACATCAATTCCATCTGCATAATTGGCATTTAATAATGAAACCAGCGAGAAAGAGTAAGGGGCTAAGCCCATCATATCAATGACCTGATTTAAACCAACGGGATTTTTTACTAAAACTAATGTACATTCTTTATCGCCAACTTTAATAGTTTCTTGACGCCCAAAAACTTTTTCATCATAAGCTAAGCCTGCTCGGATTTTATCTGGTGCCACCTGATAATATTCTGCTACCGCTGTGGCCGCTAGCGCATTATAAACATTATACATCCCACCAACAGCAATGCCGTATTCTTCGCCATCAATCACAAAATCAGCAGATGTATTATCCATTCGGACCATTTCCGTTAACTGCACATCCAACTCAGGGCGTTTGAAGCCACAATTTGGGCAATAGTAATCACCTAAATTAGCATACGTAATCATTTTATAATGAAGAATATGATTACATTTTGGACATAAAACCCCATCTGTATTGTAATGAGCCAATTGCTCTTTCGGTGGTAAATGATTAAATCCATAGTATTTGCGAGGATTTACAGTTTCTTTTGAATTAAAAATTGGCGAATCACCATTGCACAAAATAGTTGCTTCAGGAGCAGCAGCGGCGCCTTCCATAATTAAGCGATACGTCGTATAAATTTCACCATAGCGATCCATTTGGTCGCGGAAAATATTCGTAAAAACAAATAATTTTGGTTGAATATATTTAGTGACACGGCTTAAACTTGCTTCATCAATTTCTAAAACCGCAAATTTCTTTTGTCCTTTTTTCGCCTTGGCATTTAAAAAAGTAGAGACAATTCCTTGCTCCATGTTAGCACCCGTTGGATTTGTTAATACCTCATCAAATTCTTGGCGTAAAATGTTAACAGTTAAAGCAGTTGTCAATGTTTTGCCGTTCGTTCCAGTGACTACGACAATTTCATAGTCTTTTGCCAATGTATCTAAAATTTTAGGATCGATTTTTAGGGCTAATTTCCCTGGGTAGCTACTGCCGCCTTTAAAAAATGTTTGTAAAACCCATTGCGAAGTTTTTCCTGCAGCAATTGCTAAATGACTTCGAATCCCCATTTGTTGTCCCCCAATTTCTATATCTTTAATTTTTCGTTATTTTAAATTAAACTCAATCTATCATACCATAACTAAAATAAAAAATTAATTCCTTTTACTTTTTCTTACTATTATTTAAAAAGTCTTTTAGAAAAAGTAGAATAGTGAAGGAAAAAAGAGAATAGACGACTTGTCTTAACAACAAATCGTCCATCGATTTCCATTTTTATTTCGCATCAATATAACTGTATAGCGTATATTTAGAAATATTGAAGAAGTTAGAAACTTTGTCCCCAGATTTAGTGACTAAGAAGGCGCCTTTATTATTTAAAAATTGAATACACTTGATTTTATCGTCCTTCGTCATTAATGGGACCGGCTTGCCAACTAATTTAACTGATTCGTGAATTAAATCGTCTAACAACTCATTAACATCCTGAGGAATGTAATCAGGGTCTTTATCTTCTTCAGGTTCTGCAGTGGAAATCAAAGATTTTAAGTTCGACTCTGCAGCAATCAATGTAGTGATGTCGTAGTTAATAGCAAAAATACCATCGAGTTGACCATTCTCATCTTTAAAATACATTGTACTAGATTTTAAAATACGACCATCATGGGTGCGGGTCAGATAGTTAATATGATCATTCAACTCACTAGGGTCTTTTTTTAAGGCTTCTAAGACTACTTGAGAAGGTCCATCGCCCAGATGACGAGAAGAGACATGACCATTTTCAATGGAAACAATAGAATTGTTAATATTGTCTTCATTGATTTGGTGGATAACGACTTCGCAGTTTTCCCCAAATTGACCAGCTAAACCTTTAGCAATTTGTGTTAAAAAAGTAAGTTTTTCGTCGGATAACATAAATAAGCTCCTTTCTAATGTGCCTGGCACAAACAGTTTTTATAAGATTGTGTCAAATTTAACATAATATTTTTAAATGGAATAGGCAGGGCTAAATCCTTTAATGTCGCGTACTACCTGTTCTGAAAAATAATGATAGCATGATAAAAATAATAATACAAGATAACGGCTGTCAAAATTCTAAAAAATATTTTTTAGGTAGCATTGTTTTTTTTAAGGTAAGGTGATATACTTTAATCAAGTTAATGAGTTCGTTAGTAAAAAAATGCAAGCGCTTCAAATGATTTTCGTAAGGAATGTAGATTAGCAAAGCTAATCAAGCTATATTCGTGAATGATTGAGCGATTGATTTGTAAGCGTTTGCCGCTTGTGGGGAATAGGTTGAAAAATAGGAGGAGAATACATGTTATTAATTGGAAATGGGCGTTTAATCACTCGGGATGCGCAGAATCATTTTTTTGAAAATGGGTGTGTGGCGATTGATGGTCAAGTTGTGAAACAAGTCGGAACGACAGAAGAATTAAAACAAGCTTATCCAGAAGCGACATTTATTGATGCTAAAGGTGGAGTGATTATGCCAGGCTTTATTAACATGCACAATCATATTTATAGTACCTTTGCACGTGGGTTAAGTTTAACGAATTATCATCCTAAAAATTTCATGGATATTTTGGTAGATCAATGGTGGCGAATTGATCGTGCCTTGACATTAGAAGACACTTATCAAAGTGGTAAGGTTGCTTATTTAGATAGTATTCGCAACGGTGTTACAACTGTCTTTGATCATCATGCTAGTTACGGAGAAATTACAGGGAGTTTAACCCAATTATCTAATGCAGCGGACGAGTTAGGGATTCGGACCTGCCTTTGTTATGAAGTTTCTGATCGCGATGGTGAGCAGAAAATGCGGGAAGCAGTTCAAGAAAATGCCGCCTTTATTAAAGCCAGTTCCTTAAGAAATGATGATATGCAAAAAGCGATGATGGGTATGCATGCAGCCTTTACTTTATCAGATGCTTCTTTAGAATTATGTGCAGCCAATACGCCAGATGGGATTGGTTATCATATTCATATTGCAGAGGATTTAGCCGATGTTCATGATTCTTTGAAAAAATATGGGAAGCCGATTGTGAACCGATTATTTGATTTAGGAATTTTAGGAAAACAGACAATGGCAGGCCATTGCATCCATATTGGACCTCATGAGATGGAATTACTAAGAGATACAGACACAATGGTGGTCACGAATCCAGAGTCGAATATGGGGAATGCGGTCGGTTGCCCACCTGCAATGCGCATGTTTAATGAGTATGGTATTTTGATGGGTCTTGGCACAGATGGTTATACGAATGATGTGACGGAATCTTATAAGGTAGGAAATGTTATCCACAAACATCATTTAGCTGATCCAAATGCGGCTTGGGCAGAAATTCCCGCAATGCTATTTGATAATAATCCGCAAATGGCTAATCGCTATTTTAAAACAAAGCTAGGCGTTTTAGAACCTAATGCAGCAGCAGACGTCATTATTGTTGATTATCATGGCCCGACACCAATGACAAAAGAGAATTATAACATGCACATTTTATTCGGCATGAATGGTGGGATGGTCACTGACACGGTGATTAATGGAGAAATTCGGATGCGTAATCGTGAAGTTCAAGGAATTGATGAAGAGAAAGTTTGGCATGATGCGCAAACGCAAGCACAATCTTTCTGGAAACGAGTAAATCAATAGCTTTCATTATAAATAAAAGGAGTGACGTTAATGAGTGATATTATGCATCCCATCTCAATTGAGGCTTTATTAAATTGGATTTTTAGTGAGTATCAACAAGATGGCACAATTTTTGGCATTCGTAAATTTTATCATGCGGATCCTACAAAAACGATTTCGTTATTTGGAGAAAAAATGGAAACCCCTTGTGGTCCAGCAGCAGGTCCTCATACACAATTAGCACAAAATATTATTGCGGCCTATTTAACAGGTTCTCGTTTTTTTGAAGTTAAGACAGTCCAGATACTGGATGGAGAAGATTTACCAGTGAGTAAACCATGTATCGCAGCAGCGGATGAATGTTACAACGTTGAGTGGTCCACAGAATTGCGCGTTCCCCAAGCTTATGATGAATACGTCAAAGCATGGTTTGTTTTGAAGTTACTGAGTAAAGAGTTTGAGCTAGGTGACCCGAATGGTTTCATTTTTAACATGAGTGTTGGCTATGATTTGGCAGGGATTCAATCACCAAAAATTGATCGTTATATTAACGAAATGCAGAACGCAGAAGGAACGCCGATTTGGGCGGAATGCCAAGCAGCTGCCAAAAAATATCTATCTTATTTTAAAAAAGTAGATGACTTATATATCGAAGCAATTAGTCCTAAAGTCTGTCATTCTATTACGCTGTCGACTTTACACGGCTGTCCATCAGATGAAATTGAACGAATTGCGGCCTATTTATTAAGTGAAAAAGGTCTCCATTCCTTTATTAAATGTAATCCAACCATGTTAGGTTATGAATATGCGCGTCAAACGATGGATGAGCTAGGGTTTGATTATATGGTTTTTGACGATCACCATTTTAAAGAAGATTTACAATTTGAAGAAGCAGTACCGATGTTACAACGTCTGCAATTATTAGCCAATAGTAAAAATCTAAGCTTCGGAGTTAAAATTACGAACACTTTCCCAGTAACGATTGCAGCAAATGAATTACCTGGTGATGAAATGTACATGTCAGGACGTTCGCTATTTCCTCTTAGTATTTCATTGGCACAAAAATTATCAGAAGCATTTGATGGGAAACTACAAATTTCTTATTCTGGCGGTGCAGATATTTTCAATAGTAAAGAAATATTTGATGCTGGGATTTGGCCAATCACTATGGCAACGACGCTGTTGAAACCTGGTGGCTATCAACGAATGAATCAAGTTGCTAATGTATTAAGCGCAGCAGAATATCCTCAGATGGTTCATGTCAACTTGGATAAATTAGCCCAAGTTGTTGAGAAAGCTAAAACACAAGCGCGTTACCAAAAATCAATTAAATTACCAGAAAGTACCAAACTAAGAAAAACAGTCCCATTAACAGATTGTTATATTGCTCCTTGTCGAAGTGACGGTGGTTGTCCAATCAATCAGGATATTCCTGCTTACCTTCGTTATGTAAGTGAAGGCAATTATTTAAAGGCCTTGCAAGTAATTGTCGATAAAAATCCGTTGCCTTTTATTACTGGAACCATTTGTGCACATCCTTGTATGACCAAATGCACACGTCAATTTTATGAAGAATCTATTCATATTCGGGAAGTGAAGTTAGAAGCAGCTGAACATGCTTATGATGAATTATTGACGACACTAGAAAAGCCACAGCCAAAAGAAAATGCACCTAAAACAGCTGTTGTGGGTGGAGGTCCTGCAGGGATCTCTGCTGGGTATTTATTAGCACGTGAAGGCATGCCTGTTACTGTGTTTGAAAAATCCGAGACAATTGGGGGCGTTTGTAGCCAGATTGTACCAGAATTTCGAATTTCTATGGAATCTGTTCAAAAAGACGTTCAGTTAGCGGAATTTATGGGAGTTGAATTCCGTACAGGACAAGAGGCGCCATCATTGGCAGAATTGAAAAACCAAGGCTATACGAATGTTATTTATGCCATTGGTGCATGGAAACATGGGGTCCTTCGTTTAGAATCTGGGCGAGCATTGAACTCGTTAGAATTTTTAAAAGCAAACCGAGAAAATCCAACGATTAATCCTTACGGGGAACAGATTGTCGTCGTTGGTGGCGGAAATACAGCCATGGACTGTGCTCGTGCAGCCACAACATTGCCTGGTGTTAAAAAAGTCTCAGTGGTTTATCGTCGGAATAAACGCAATATGCCAGCAGATGAAGAAGAACTTTATTTAGCCTTAGAAGATGGTGTCGACTTTTTAGAATTACTTTCGCCAATTAAACATGAAAATCAACAATTAACTTGTGAAAAAATGGTCCTAGGTGAACGAGATGCTTCTGGACGCCGTCGTCCGATTGGTACAGGAGAAATGATTGATATTCCTGCTGATACAGTGATTGCCGCTGTTGGTGAAAAAGTAGATACAGAATTTTACCAAGCATTAGGCATTCACACAGACAACTATGGGAAAGTCGTTTCAAATCAAGAAACATTGGAAACAAATATACCAGGCGTCTATGTCATTGGTGACGCTAATTTAGGACCAGCCACAATTGTTGAAGCAATTGCTGATGCAACCAAAGCGGCCAATAATATTTGTCTTGTCCACAATCATCACTATGAAAAAGATAATTTAAATAGTGATGTCGCATTTGTTAGAAACAAACGGGGTATCCTTGTGACAGACGAGATGTCTTGTAGTCAAGCTAGTCGTTGCTTAGAATGCTCCACAATTTGTGAATCTTGTATGGATGTCTGTCCAAACCGAGCAAATATTGTTGTGTATGTCGAAGGAAAACCACAAATTGTCCATGTTGATCGGATGTGTAACGAATGTGGTAACTGTGAAACATTTTGCCCTTATGCAAGTGCCCCTTACAAAGACAAATTTACCTTATTTAACAGTGAAGCTGATTTTTATGACAGTACTAATTCAGGTTTCTATGTTCAAAATCCTGTGGATAAAATTTGTTTACTGCGTCTATGGGGAACGGTGTCAACAATTCAATTAACAGATCAAGGATTAGATGTACCAGAAGATTTAATTGCATTAATGGTAACTATGATTGAAGAATATGCTTATTGTATGCAAGCATAAAAGGAAATTTACGACTGGGGGATAAATAAATGTCTATTCTGCTCAAAGGTGGAACCGTCGTATCTGCATATAATCGTCGTCAATTGGATATTCGAATTGACGGCGAGCAAATTGTAGAGATGGGGGCAAATTTACCAGTAGAAAATTCTCAGATTGAGGATGTTACGGGGTGTTATGTATTACCAGGCTTTATTGATGCGCACACGCATCTGGAATTAAATAATGGCAAAGGTTCGTTAAGTACGGCGGATAACTTTACTACTGGCAGCCAAGCGGCGGTGGCCAAAGGTACGACTACGGTTATTGATATGGCTACACCTAATAAAGGTGGCTCATTGAAAGACTGTTTAGCTACTTGGAATCAATTGGCTGAAGGCAAGAGTTCATGTGATTATACTTACCATATGTCCATGATCGAATGGAACCCAACGATAGCTGCTGAAATTCAGGAAATGATTGCTGCAGGTATTACTTCCTTCAAAATGTATATGGCTTATGATAACTTGCGGACCACAGATGCGGAAATTTTTGAAGCGATGAAAGAAATAAAAAAAGTTAATGGAATGTTAGGCGTTCATTGTGAAAATGGTGATTTAGTAGATGAATTAATCCAATCATATGTTTCTCAAGGAAAGCTAACCCCGCACTATCATCCGTTATCAAGACCGGCGGCTGTTGAAGCAGAAGCGGTAGCAAGATATTTGATGATAGCGGAAATGGCTGATTTGCCGGTTAACATTGTGCATTTAAGCACAAAACGATCATTAGAAGCGGTGGAACGGGCTCGTCAAAGAGGACAATCAGTCTATGTAGAAACTTGCCCTCAATATCTTTTACTAGATGATCACTTGTATGATGCGCCTAATTTTGAAGCAGCAAAATATGTCTGCTCACCGCCACTACGCAAACGAGAGGATCAACAGGCTTTGTGGCAAGGGATTAAAGAGGGGGCAATCAATACAATATCGACAGATCACTGCAGTTTTAATTTTCACGGACAAAAAACAGTTGGCGAAGATGATTTTAGTAAAATTCCCAATGGGATGCCAGGTGTTGAAACGAGACCAGAATTAATTTACACGGAAGGTGTGGCGAAGGGCCGAATCACCTTGGAAAAAATGGTTGCTCTGCTTTCTGAAAATATTGCTAAACAATTCTCGATGTATCCACAAAAAGGTGTGGTGCAAGAAGGCAGTGATGCCGATTTAGTTGTTTGGGATCCTAGAACAACCGGCGTGATTGCTGCGAGAACGCAGTTACAAAATGTCGATTATACGCCGTATGAAGGATTTGAAACACAAGGACAGGCTCGAATGGTTTATTTAAGAGGTCAAAAAGTTGCTGAAGCTGGGCAAGTCATCTTGGCAAATCAAGGAAAATTTGTTTTTCGTAAAGCAACTTAAAAATAGAAGGAGGAGAAGTATTTTTGGAAAAAATTAAATGGACAGCAAATGAAATGCCGAAGACGGAGGATAAGTACTTACCACTGATGTCTAAAGAAAAAATTGAGAAAGCTTTGGCTTTTCACAAAAGTTTTCCACAGTATTCAGAAACACCATTAGCAGAATTGAATCATATGGCCGCGTATCTGGGGTTAAATGATTTCTTTGTTAAAGATGAATCTTATCGCTTTGGTTTAAATGCTTTTAAAGTCTTAGGTGGTTCGTTTGCCATGGCTAACTATATTGCCGAAAAATTAAAGAAAGATGTTTCGGAACTAACATATGATGAATTAACTTCTGATCAATTACGATCAGCTTTTGGACAAGCTACGTTTTTTACAGCAACTGATGGCAACCATGGACGAGGAGTCGCTTGGGCTGCGAATAAATTAGGTCAAAAATCAGTTGTACTCATGCCAAAGGGTTCAACACAGACGAGAAAAGAAAATATTGAAAAAGAAGGCGCAACCGTCACAATCGAAGAAGTTAATTACGATGAATGTGTGCGAATGGCTAATAAAATGGCCGAAGAAACTGAAAACGGTGTCATGGTTCAAGACACCGCTTGGGACGGATATGAAAAAATTCCAACTTGGATTATGCAAGGATATGGAACGATGGCGTTAGAAGCCTCTCAACAATTAAGAAAATTTGGCTCTGAACGACCTAGTCATGTTTTTGTTCAAGCTGGTGTCGGCAGTTTAGCTGGGGCGGTGATTGGTTATTTTGCTAATGCTTTTCCAGAAAACCCACCGATTATGGTCGTAGTTGAGGCACAGGCGGCTGACTGTTTATATCAATCAGCAATTAAAAAAGACGGAGAAATTCGCTTTGTCGATGGTGATTTACAGACAATTATGGCTGGCCTAGCATGTGGAGAACCTAATACGATTTCTTTTGATATTCTAAAAAATCATACATCCTTCTTTGTTTCAGCACCAGATTGGGTTTCTGAAAAAGGAATGCGTATGTTGGGCGCGCCATTAAAAGGGGATCCGCAAGTTGTATCAGGCGAATCTGGGGCAGTAGCAATGGGCTTAGTAGCTACAGTGATGCAAGATCCCGACTATCAAGAATTACGTGAGGCATTGCAACTGGATGAGACGTCAAACGTTTTAATGTTTTCTACCGAAGGGGACACTGATCCAGACAATTATAAAAAAATTTTATGGAGGTAAAAGGAATGGATTTTAATGCAGTAAATGCAGCAGCAGAAGGTTACAGAGAAGATATGGTCAAATTTTTAAGAGACCTTGTCAAAATTCCAGGAGAAAGTGCAGAAGAAGGCAACAAAATTGCGCGAGCAAAAGCCGAAATGGAAAAATTAGGTTTCGATAAAATTGACATTGATCCTCAAGGAAATTTACTTGGTTATATGGGGTCTGGTGAAAAATTAATTGCTTTTGATGGGCACATGGATACTGTCGGAATTGGTGAAATGAGTAACTGGAAATTTGATCCTTACGATGGTTATGAAACAGAAACTGAGATCGGTGGTCGCGGTACATCTGACCAAGAAGGCGGGATTGTTTCAGCTATTTATGGCGCTAAAATTATGAAAGATTTAGGTCTATTATCAGAAAAATACACTGCTTTGGTAACAGTTACTGTCCAAGAAGAAGACTGTGACGGTTTATGCTGGCAGTACATTATCAAAGAAGACGGTATCCGTCCAGAATTTGTTGTTTCAACAGAGCCAACAGATGGTGGGATTTATCGTGGTCAACGAGGCCGAATGGAAATTAAAGTTGATGTCAAAGGCGTTTCGTGTCATGGCTCAGCACCAGAACGTGGAGATAATGCCATTTACAAAATGGCGGATATCTTACAAGATGTTCGTGCCTTAAACAACAATGGAGATACAGAAAGCACAGCGATTCGTGGTTTAGTTCGTATGTTAGATCCTAAGTACAATCCAGAGTGGCAAGAAGCCCGTTTCTTAGGACGTGGTACGGTGACTGTTTCGCAAATTTTCCATTCTTCACCAAGTCGGTGTGCTGTTGCGGATGGCTGTACCGTTTCACTAGACCGTCGAATGACAGCTGGAGAAACTTGGGAAAGTTGTTTAGAAGAAATTCGTAATTTACCAGCTGTTAAAAAATATGGAGATGATGTGACGGTTTCAATGTACAACTATGATCGTCCTTCTTATACTGATTTAACTTATGAAATTGAATGTTATTTCCCAACGTGGGTAATTCCAGAAAATCATGATGTAACAAAAGCCTTGATGGAAACGCATAAAAATCTCTATGGAGAAACACGGAAAGGCTCTGTAGAAACAGTGGAAATGCGTGAAGAACGCCCATTGTTAGATAAGTGGACCTTCTCAACAAATGGCGTTTCAATTATGGGACGTAATGGCATTCCTTGTATTGGTTTCGGGCCAGGGGCGGAAGCACAAGCACATGCACCAAATGAAAAAACTTGGAAAGATGATTTGGTTCGTTGTGCAGCCGTTTATGCGGCATTACCAACGGTCTATTGTGGTTAAGTAAAGGATTATTAGACAAGAAAAAAGGAGCAGATGGAATGGAAACGTTTAAAGAATATATTGAGAAATTAGATAAATTAGAATTTGAAAAAATGTACGAAAATGACTTTTTCCTAACTTGGGAAAAAACAAGAGATGAATTAGAAGCTGTTTTCACAGTTGCCGATACATTACGCTATTTAAGAGAAAATAATATTTCAACTAAAATCTTTGATAGTGGCTTGGGGATTTCTTTATTCCGCGACAACTCTACAAGAACACGTTTTAGTTTCGCTTCAGCGTGTAATCTTTTGGGCTTAGAAGTTCAAGATTTAGACGAAGGAAAAAGTCAAATTTCTCACGGAGAAACTGTTCGTGAGACAGCAAACATGATTTCTTTTATGGCTGATATCATTGGTATTCGTGATGACATGTACATTGGTAAAGGCAATGCTTACATGCACGAAGTATCAGAATCTGTCCAAGAAGGATATAAAGATGGGGTATTAGAACAACGCCCAACGTTAGTGAATTTACAATGTGATATTGACCATCCGACGCAAGCAATGGCGGATGCGTTGCATTTAATTCATGAATTTGGTGGCATTGAAAACCTGAAAGGGAAAAAAGTTGCCATGACTTGGGCGTATTCACCATCTTATGGAAAACCATTATCTGTTCCTCAAGGAATTGTTGGTCTAATGACCCGTTTAGGAATGGATGTCGTCTTAGCACATCCAGAAGGTTATGAAATTATGCCAGAAGTAGAAGAAGTTGCGAAGAAAAATGCAGCAGAATTTGGTGGAAACTTTACTAAAACGAATAGTATGGCAGAAGCATTCAAAGATGCGGATGTTGTTTATCCGAAAAGCTGGGCACCTTTTGCGGCAATGGAAAAGCGAACTGAATTATATGGCAATGGTGACCAAGCAGGAATTGATCAACTAGAACAAGAATTACTTTCTCAAAATAAAAAGCACAAAGATTGGGAATGTACAGAAGAATTGATGAAAACAACAAAAGACGGCAAAGCTTTGTATATGCATTGTCTACCAGCTGATATTACTGGCGTTAGTTGTGAAGAAGGCGAAGTGGAAGCTTCTGTTTTCGATCGTTATCGGGTCGAACTTTACAAAGAAGCTAGCTACAAACCGTATGTTATTGCGGCTATGATTTTCTTAAGTAAAGTAAAAAATCCGCAAAAAACCTTAACAGACTTAGCGGATAAAGCGACACCAAGAGAAGTAAAATAATGAATTTGGCATGAAGACAGATGCTTTTTCTTTACACAATGAATCATTAGAAGTTGCCTCTTCAACATGAACAAATAAGACCTTCCCAAGTCTATTCATGAATGTGTGATTGTCTCGAGTCAAGAACGCTTAGTCATGTGCGTTGACTTCATGCAACGACAACAGACAGTTAATACGAAAACTCGTTGTGAAAAAGAAAAAGCATCGTCCTTTTTATAAAACAGAAAATGAGGTGAAGCAATGGGCAAACGCGTCGTAGTAGCTTTAGGTGGCAATGCTTTAGGAAATAATTTGACGGAGCAGATGACTGCCGTAAAACAGACCTCCAAAGCGATTGCAGATTTGATTGAAGCAGGATATGAAGTTATTTTATCTCATGGCAATGGTCCTCAAGTGGGGATGATTCAATTAGCTATGGAAGAATTTTCCTTTAATAATCCACAATATCCAGTTGTTCCGTTATCCATGTGCGTAGCCATGAGTCAAAGTTACATTGGCTATGATTTAGAGAATGCGCTACAAGAAGAGTTGCGTCAGCGAAATATAAGTAAAGCCGTCACCACCATAGTCACTCAAGTGGTCGTGGATGAAAATGATCCGGCGTTCAAAAAACCAACGAAACCAATTGGCCGCTTCATGACAAAAGAAGAAGCAGAACAATTAGTCAAAGAAAAAAATATACAAGTGATGGAAGATGCTGGCCGTGGTTACCGCCAAGTCGTCGCTTCCCCTAAACCCAAAAATATTGTCGAACTTCTCACGATTCAAACATTGGTTGACGCTGGCCAAACAGTCATTGCTGGCGGCGGTGGTGGCATCCCAGTCATTCAAGAAGGGAACCGACTGAAAGGGGTAAATGCAGTCATCGACAAAGATTTTTGTAGTGAACGACTAGCTGAACAAGTAGATGCTGATCTGCTCGTGATTTTAACAGCAGTTGAAAAAGTTTGTATTAATTTTGGTAAAGAAAATCAAGAAGCCTTAGGGAATATTTCAACAGAAAAAATGAAACAATATGCGCAAGAAGGTCAGTTTGCTCCAGGTTCAATGTTACCAAAAGTTGAAGCAGCGATTAAGTTTGCTGAATCTAAGCCAGGTCGAAAAACATTGATTACGTTATTAGAAAAAGCCAAAGAAGGATTATCTGGAAAAACAGGGACTTTAATTGAAAATAAAGAATCATAGAATGGAGGAAAACGATGACAAACAAAATGATTAATTCTGCACAGGCACCAGCTGCTGTAGGACCTTATTCACATTCTGTCTTAGCGGGAAATACGTTGTACATTTCTGGACAACTAGGATTAGATCCGCAATCGGGTGAAATGAAGGCTACAGTGGAAGAACAAGCAAAACAAGCTTTTATCAATTTAGGTTCGATTTTAAAAGAGGTCGAGATGACCTATGATAATGTTGTGAAAACAACGGTGTTTTTACAACATATGTCTGATTTTAGCAAAATTAACGAAATCTATGGGAATTACTTTTCAGAAGTTTTGCCTGCACGTTCTTGTGTAGAAGTAGCCAAGTTGCCAAAAGATGGTTTATTTGAAATTGAAGCAGTTGCTGTCAAAGGATAATTTTTAAGATGTTTCTGAGGGAAAAAGGATTGCATTCTTTACTGATTAAGGGAAACAATCCTTTTAGAATAAAAAGAAGAAGGAAACGATCCTATGAATGAAAAAAAAGAGCAAGCATTATTTGAATATGATGCGAAACTATCAATTTCTGAAGCAATTCCGATGGGATTGCAACACGTTGTCGCAGCAGTAGTAGGGATTGTCACACCGGGAATCATGATTGCCAAAGTTTGCCAATTAAGTCCTAGTGATACAACTATTTTGATTCAAACATCATTGATTTTTTCAGCAGTTGCCACGTTAATTCAACTTTTCCCTATTTTTGGAAAAGTGGGTTCACGGTTACCAGTTATGATGGGTGCAAGTTTTGCGTATGTACCGATTTTGATGGCCATCGGAGCTGATTTTGGGATTGCAGCAATTTTTGGTTCCCAATTAGTTGGCAGTATTCTTGTTATTATTGTTGGTTTGTTCATTAAAAAAATCCGTGTGTTGTTTCCGCCTTTAGTAACAGGAACGGTTATTTTAAGCATTGGACTATCCTTGTTTCCAGTTGCGATTAAATATATGGCAGGAGGAGCTGGTAGTGCTGATTTTGGTTCAGCACGGAATTGGTTAGTTGCATTATTAACCTTTGCGATTGTCTTTTACTTCAATTATTTTGCAAAAGGATTTTTGAAGTTATCCGCAATTTTAAACGGAATGGTTATTGGTTATTTGATTTCTTTAGCTTTAGGGATGGTTAGTTTTGAACCAGTTCAAAATGCTAAAATCGTTCAGGTAATTACCCCGTTTCATTTTGGACTGGATTTTCAACTGGTACCTATCTTTACGCTTGTAGTGATGTTTATTGTTGATGCTGTTCAAGCCATCGGTCAATTTACAGCAACAACGGTTGGGGCAATGGATCGGGATGCAACGGATGAAGAATTATCTGGCGGAATTATGGGGAGTGGTTTCACTAACTTTATTGGCAGTTTATTTGGATCAATCCCAGTGGCAACTTTTGGACAAAATGTTGGTCTGGTTACGGTAACAAAAGTGATTAATAAGTATGTTCTGGTTTTCGCTTCAGTTATATTATTAATTGCTGGTTTTGTTCCGAAAGTAGCTGCGTTATTAACTACGATTCCTTACGCAGTAATTGGTGGCGCAACGATTTCAGTTTTTGCTTCTATTTCTATGACAGGTATTCGGATGATTGCTTCGCAGGAAATGACTCCTCGAAATACTGGGGTTGTCGGAACAGCTCTAGCATTTGGAATTGGTGTCACATTGTCTACTGGAAGCTTAGCTGGTTTTCCAACTTGGGTAACAACGATTTTCGGTAATTCGGAAGTTATCTTAACCACTTTGGTAGCAGTCCTTTTAAATGTCATTTTAAAACCAAAAAAGCGCGTAGCACTTGAGTGAAGATTGCTTTTTTTGATACGAAAGTGAGTAAGCTTTCGTATCCTTTTTCCCTTACGTTATCTATAAAAAAATGAACGAATAAAGGAGGAGAAGATGTTTACGTATTCCTTAAACTTAAAATTAAAAACAGATCGGAACTTTTTTGGTCCTGGCGTTGTCGAAGTTTTACAAAAAATTCAGCAAACTGGGTCACTAAACTTAGCGGCAAAAGAGATGAAAATGTCTTATAATAAGGCATGGCGGATTGTGCGGGTAGCTGAAGAAGAGCTATCTTTTCCATTAATTATCAAAAGTGTTGGTGGTTGTAATGGTGGCGGGTCAATTGTTACGGATCAAGGAAAAGAGTTGATTGATCAATATCTTTTATTTGAGAAAAAAGTGTATCAACAGGTAGAGGCTTGCTTTGAAGAAATATTTAAAGAACAGGATGTAGTATCGGAGGAACTGAAATGAGAGAAGTATTTCAGCGTTTGAAACAGGCAATATTGGAAAAGCAAGACACGATGTTATTAACGATTGGTACAAGTTCAGGATCTACACCACGAAGTCAAGGGGCTAGAATGCTGGTTTCCGCCGAAGGTAGAATAGCCGGAACTGTTGGTGGTGGCGCGGTTGAATTTCAGGCTGAACAAGTGGCAAAAAAGCTACTTATTGAGAAAGAAAATGCACAACGTCAATTTATTTTAGCCCCGAATAATATTGCTGATTTAGGCATGGTCTGTGGCGGAAATGTCACGATTTTTTTCCATTATCTTTCATGGGAAACGCCATTTTTAAAAGAGTTGTGTGAGTCCATAGAAACGCATTTTCAAAATAATCAACAAGGTTGGTTAATGACTGAACTAGATCAAAACAATTTAGGAAAAGTATCCTTTTATAGTGAAACAGGCAAATTGATTGGTTCCACTTCTTGGGAGGGGGAATTAAGTTTGCTACCTAAAGGTATCTATTGTGAGCAAAAAGAGGAAATCACTTTTTTAACAGAAGCGATCCTCCAAGTAGGGAAAGTGTATATTTTTGGAAGTGGTCATGTCGCACGCGCATTGGTACCTATTTTAAACTATTTATCGTTTTATTGCGTTGTAGTGGACGATCGTCCAGAATTTTTGACGGCACAAGCTTTTCCACAAGCTGAGGAACTACGGGTTATTCCTTTAGAAAATTTAGCTGCGTTTATTGAAATAACGGCGGACGATTATGGTATAGTAATTACCAGAGGACACAATTTTGATTTCATCGTTGCCAAACAGTTATTGGAAACACCAGCCAAATATATTGGTGTGATGGGGAGCAAACACAAAATTGCTTCACAAGTTCGACGGTTAAAAGAGGTCGGTTATACAATGACTGAAATTGAAAGAATTTTCATGCCAATTGGCTTAGACATTGCAGCCGAAACACCAGAAGAGTTAGCGATTAGCATCACGGGAGAATTAATTCAACAGCGCTATCAATAATGAGGACTTTTGAGTTAAATAAAAAAGTTTTTTTGCTAAAAAATAATTTTTAGAACGAAGATTTGTGGTATAATCTAGGTGATTGAACACTAAACTATATCAGAAATCGAGGTGCAAGAAATGTATTCAATTATTGTAAATGGTCAAAGTGAAACCTGTGAAACAAACAAAAAATTAATGGACTTTTTGCGGGAGGATCTGGGCCTAACTGGAACAAAAGATGGTTGTAACCAAGGCTCTTGCGGCGCATGTACGGTGCTAGTAAATGGAAAGGCTTCCAAAGCGTGTTTGTTTACTCTAGAAAAATTAGCTGGTAAAGAAGTCACGACAATCGAAGGTTTAAGCCAACGGCAAAAAGATGTTTATGCCTATGCGTTTGCAAAAACGGGTGCAGTTCAGTGCGGGTATTGCATCCCTGGGATGGTTATTTCGGCACAAGGATTATTGAACAAGAAACCCGAACCCACAAAAGAAGACATTCAAAAAGCTATACGAGGAAACATTTGTCGTTGTACAGGATATGTGAAAATAATAGAAGCCATTCAGTTAGCTGCTAAAATGTTTTGTGAAGAAACGAGCATTCCGGAAGAACATTCAAATGGTAAATTAGGGGAAGACTTCCAACGGGTCGATGCAGTAGAGAAAACATTAGGCACAGGGATTTATGTAGATGACATTGACATAGAAGGAATGCTTCATGCATCTGCTTTGCGGAGTGCCTATCCTCGTGCAAAAGTTCTATCAATCGATAGTACCCAAGCGTTGGCGCATCCTGACTGTGTGGCTGTGTTCACAGCTAAAGACGTTCCAGGAAATAATAAAATTGGTCATTTAGAATTTATTTCCGATTGGGATGTAATGATTCCAGAAGGAGAAATAACACGGTACGTTGGGGATGCAGTGGCACTCGTTGTTTCAAAAAGAAAAGAAACCTTACCAGAGATAAAAAATTTAGTGGAAGTTGATTACGAAGAAATGATACCGCTTACTTCTTGTGAAGCTGCTTTAGCAGAAGGTGCACCAGCTATTCATGAAAAGGGCAATATCTTGTCTCATGAACACTTGGTACGTGGCAATGCAGAGGAAGTATTAGCAAATTCTGCGTTTATAGTGACAGAACATTATTCCGTACCAATTAACGAACATGCCTTTATGGAACCCGAGTGTGCGATTGCACAGCCTGAAGGTGAGGGCATTTTGCTCTTTAGTGCGGGTCAAAGTATCTATGATGAACAACGGGAAGTGGCTCGGATGTTAGGACTGGACAAGGAAAAAATTCATGTTCAATCAAAACTTGTTGGTGGTGGTTTTGGTGGAAAAGAAGACATGAGTGTTCAGCATCATGCATCCTTAGCCGCTTGGTTATTGAAGAAACCAGTAAAAGTACTGCTAAGCCGTGAAGAAAGTTTGATGGTTCATCCCAAACGCCATGGCATGGAAATGGACTTTACGACTGGCTGTGATGAAGAAGGTAATTTAACTGCAATGAAAGCAGTGATTTATGCGGATACTGGGGCCTATGCTTCTTTAGGAGGACCAGTATTGCAACGGGCTTGTACACATGCGGCAGGTCCCTACAAGTATCAAACGATTGATGTGGAAGGGTTTGCTGTATATACTAATAATCCGCCAGCAGGTGCATTTCGTGGATTTGGTGTTTGCCAAACGGCTTTTGCAATTGAAAGTAATTTAAACTTGTTAGCAGAAAAAGTCGGACTATCACCATGGGAAATACGCTTTAAAAATGCCGTCGCCCCAGGAGATACTTTACCGAATGGACAATTGGTCTCGAAAAATGCGGCGTTAAAAGAAGCCTTGTTAGCAGTTAAAGACGTCTATGAACAAGCGGAAGTTGCTGGAATTTCTAGTTTCTTTAAAAATAGTGGCGTGGGTGTGGGGCTACCTGATACAGGGCGTTGTATTATTTCTGTTGAAGAAGGAAAAATACATGTCCGCACAAGTGCTGCTTGTATCGGTCAAGGGATGGCAACCGTTACGACGCAAATTGCCTGTGAAACATTAAATTTACCACCAGAAATGATTGTTGCGGAAGCCCCTGATACGAGAAGAACACCGAATTCAGGAACGACAACGGCTTCGAGGCAGTCACTCTTCACAGGAGAAGCAACTAGAAGAGCGGCAATGCAATTACGGTATGAGCTTGATATGGGACGTGCTTTAAGCGATTTGGAAGGCGAAGAATTTTATGGGGAATATTCAGCGAAAACGGATCCATTAATTAATGATAAAAAAAGTCCAGTTAGTCATGCTGGTTATGGTTATGCTGCTGAAGTAGCTATTCTAGATGACAAAGGAAAAGTAGCTAAATTTGTGGCTGCGTATGATATGGGGCAAGTGGTGAATCCACGAGCTGCTGAAGGTCAAATTGAAGGTGGGATTGCAATGGGCATGGGGTATGCTTTAACTGAAAAATTTGCCTTAGAAGAAGGCTATGTTAAAGCAAAATATGCAACGCTAGGATTAGTGAACGCCACTCAAGTACCACCAATCGAAACAATTTTGGTTCATGCTGACAATCTTCACGAAGGTTTAGCTTATGGAATTAAAGGCGTAGGTGAGTTAGCAACGATCCCTACCGCACCAGCTTTAGCAGGCGCATATTTTGCCTTGGATGGTCAGCTACGACCAAGTCTGCCTTTAGAAAATACCCCTTATCAAAAGAAAAAAAGATAAAAGGAGACAACTCATGTCACTCGTTAGTGTCATTATTCTAGCATCGGGCAATTCACAACGGATGGGCCAAAATAAATTGTTCTTAAAATATCAAGGAAAAACATTTTTAGAGCACACGTTAACCTTAGTGAATCAATTAGACGTATTAGAACGGATTTTAGTTGTTTCGCCTGAGAATCAGCCAGCGTTTCCTTTACCTAAGAACATTCAGGTGATTCTCAATCATCAATGGCAAGAAGGGCAAAGTAGCAGTATTCGTTTAGGAACCGAACAAGCTCGGGGAGCTGGCTATTTATACTTACCTAGTGATCAACCATTGTTAACACCTAAAATGCTACAACCCGTGTTAGATAAATGTCAGAGAAATAAAATTATAGTGCCATTACAAAAAGATGGCTGTCCTAGTAGTCCAGTATTATTCGGTAATCAATTTCGACAAGAACTATTAACATTGACTGGTGAAAAAGGCGGACGCATGATTTATGAACGCTTTCCAGAAGCAGTTCAGATGCTGAGAATAGCGACTCCTGGCCGTTTGAAAGATATCGATACGCCAGAAGAGTACAGAAAATTAATTCAAGAAACCAATAGTTAGAGAGGAAAATCGTATGAAGGATTTGGTTTATTTAAATTATGCAGCGACTTCCTATAAAAAATTTCCAGCAACCATTGAGGCTTTGACTGCCTATTTAGCAGAAAATCAGTTCATGAATTACGGAAGAAATGCCCCTTTGCTTAGAGAGGGGCTTCCTCTTTTAGAGACACGTCAATTGTTAGCAGACTTTTTTCAGGCACCCAGTGCGGCTCAGATTACGTTTACGAATAACGCAACAACTTCCTTAAATCTTGCATTAGCGGGGATTTTACAACCTGGCGATCATGTGATTACGACCATGTTAGAACATCATGCAGTAGCTAGACCGCTTCACTTACTTGAGAAAGAACGAGGCATTTCAGTGACGTATGTTGCTTGTCAAAAAACGGGTCTGTTAGATGTAGAAGATATTCAGCGAGCCTGGCGAACGAATACAAAAGCCTTGGTGATGACACACGCATCCAATGTCTTAGGCACCATTTTACCCATTGAAGAATGTTTTCAATGGGCCAAACAGAAAGGATTATTAACCGTTTTGGATGCAGCTCAAACGGCGGGATTTTTACCAATAAAAATGACCCAGATGGCCATTGATGTGTTAGCCTTTACTGGACATAAAAGCTTATATGGATTAGCAGGTATTGGTGGGTTAGCTTTTAGTGAGCGAGGGGCTGAAGCGGTCAAACCACTGATAACGGGCGGCACTGGTAGCCATTCTAATTCCTTTGATCAACCCTCTTTTTTACCAGATAAATTTGAAGCTGGTACGTTAAACAGTTTAGGTATTCTAAGCTTAAATAGTTCTGTTAAAGAGTTGAATAAAATTGGTTTAGCAGCGATTCAAAAGCACGAACGAACCTTAATGCAGAATTTTTTAGATGGTTTATCAGGGTTACCTGTCACAATTTTAGGAACCAAGGACGCGGCACAAACTGTCCCTGTTGTTTCTATCACACTGTGGAATCAGGAAGAAACAGTGGTGGCACAGCAACTAGCAGAACAATATGGCATTATGACGCGCGCAGGTTTGCATTGTGCACCATTAGCCCATGAAACAGCTGGGACTTTAGCAACTGGCACCTTACGTTTTAGCTTTGGTTGGCAGACAACGCCTGAAGAAATTACTTGGACAATTCACGCTTTACAAGAACTACTAATTTGAGAAGGAGCGGACAGCATGGATTTTTTATCACAATGTACATCAGGTGGCTGCGGGGCAAAAATTGAATCCCGTGTACTGAACCAATTGTTGCAACACTTACCCGAAACACCGGCAAATGAGCGGCTACTCGTCGGATTTGAACATGCCGACGACGCCGCTGTTTACCAAATAACGTCTGAAAAAGCTTTGATTTCAACGGTTGATTTTTTTTCACCAATGGTCAATGATCCGTTATCATTTGGAAAAATTGCGGTCGCTAATGCTTTAAGTGATGTCTATGCCATGGGCGGTACAGTCCTTTATGCGCTAAATCTTGTTTGTTTTCCACAAAAGATGTCAAAAGAATGGTTGGAACAAATGCTCTTGGGTGGCAGTTTAAAATTAAAGGAAGCGGGCGCTTTACTGGCGGGAGGCCATTCGATTTATGACCATGAACCCAAGTATGGCTTAGCGGTAACTGGAGAAGTTCATCCAGAAAATTTGTGGCATAATAATACGCCACAGGTGGGGGATGTCTTGATTTTAACTAAAGCATTAGGTGTAGGAATTATTCAAGCGGCTGTTCGGGGGCAATTGGCGAAGCAGACGGAACAAAAAATCGCACAAGATTCGATGGAACGTTTAAATAAATATGCCGCTGCGAATGCTCGATCTTACGCAGTACATGCTTGTACTGATGTGACTGGGTTTGGTCTATTAATTCATGCAAAAGAAATGGCTGATAATCAGGTAACATTACTGATTGATACAGAAGCGTTACCAACCATTACAGGAGCGTTGGCCTACGCCGGAGAATGTTTAGTCACTGCAGCTGGGCAAAGAAACCGACAAACAATCGGAACGACAATCGATTATTCAAAAATTTCTATGGAAATGCAAGAACTTTTGTTTGATCCACAAACATCTGGCGGACTGTTAATTAGTGTTGCTGCTGACGAAGCGGCAGCCTGTTTAGCAGCTATTCAAAAAGAGGACCCTGTTGCCAAAATTATTGGTGAGGTTCTGCCAAAAGAACAACAAGCAGTAGTACTTTTATAGAGAGAAGGGCCAAATATGAAATTAGTAGATGCATTGGGGAAACCTTGCCCAATACCTGTGATTGAAACAAAAAAAGCTTTGGCGGAGTTAGGTTTAGCTGGAGGCACTATCGAGGTTTTAGTCGATAACGAAGTAGCTGTTGAAAATTTGAAAAAATTAGCTGCTAAAAAACAGGCCACTTTGACTGCGAAGCAGATAGAAGCCACGGTTTTCTCTGTCAAAATTACGGTACCTGAAGAAGCGACGCAACAAACAAGTCAGTCAGCAACAGATTTAGTAATTACGATTGGCTCCGATCAATTAGGTACTGGAGACGAGCAGCTAGGACGACTATTAATGAAAAGTTATCTTCAATCATTATCAGAAGCAGAAACTGTTCCTACACAGCTATTATTCTTTAATCGAGGGGCGTTTTTAACGAATCAAGCAGCGAATACCTTAGCTGATTTGCAACAATTAGCGGAGAAGGGAACCACGATTAAAACGTGTGGGGCCTGTTTAGATTTTTATCATTTAACAGACACCTTAGCCATCGGCTCTATTACTAATATGTACGAAATTGTTGAAACAATGAATCAAGCGGCTAAAGTAATTACGCTTTAACAAAAAAAGAAGGTGAAAAGATGGAGTATTTGCTAACCTTTCCGAATACACATTATGCTGTTCAGGCGGAACAAGTACTATTGGCAAGAAAGGTGGCTGTTCGCGTCTTTACTTTGCCACCATCATTGACGGATGGCTGTGGGATCGGTTTACTCATTAATGAAGCGGAAATAACTCACAGTGTATGTTTTTTAGAAGAAGCAAAAGTACGCGTAGCCTCTATTTTTTCTGTGAAAAATGACCTTGGGGAAAGGAGGTACCAACTGTGGAGTCCTTAAAAAAGTGTTTTGATTTACAAGGAAAGGAGATTGTGTCGATTGTTGGTAGTGGTGGGAAAACAAGCTTAATGTGGGCGCTAGCAAAAACATATCGAAAGGAAGCTGTTCTGGTTAGTACAACTACAAAAATTGGGTTTCCCCAACGTCAATTGTATGATTATTTTTATACAAACCATTTTGAAAAAATAACGCCGAATATCTGCGGAATCACTTTAGCAGGAACCGCTATCAACAACCAAACAAAACTAACGATGCCTGCAATGACCTCGCTTCAAATATTGTTTCAGCACTTCACGAAAGTTTTTTTAGAAGCGGATGGATCCAAACAACGACCTTTGAAAGGCTGGTCCTCTTATGAACCCGTGATATTAAAAGAAACAACCACCACAATTGGTGTGCTTCCGATTTCTGTGATTGGTCAAAAGATAGATGAAACGACCATTCATCGGTTGCCGCTTTTTTTGGAATTAACCGATGCGCAACAACAAGAACCAATCACAGAAACATTGTTAGCTCAACTCATTGCTCATCCAAAAGGATTGTTTAAAGAGAGCCAAGGCAAACGAATTTTGTGTTTAAATCAAACCCATACGCGAAGAGAGTTCGTTCAAGCGATGAATGTCTGTCTTCAGTTACCCAAAAGCTGTTTTGAAAAATTAGACAAAATTATTGCTTGCAATATGGAATTAGAGAAAGGACTTATTTTATGGGAGAAATCAGTCAAAACATCCAAGAAAAATTAGTGATTGTTCGCGGAGGGGGCGATCTAGCGACAGGTGTTATCCAAAAATTATGGCACGTTGGCTTTAAAATACTAGTATTAGAAACAGAATGTCCTCTGGCCATTCGGCGGACTGTTTCAGTTTGTGATGCTATTTTCCAGAAAGAACAAAGAGTGGAAGATTTGGTTGCTGTTCGAATTACTTCATTAAAGGATTGCGCGAAATGTTGGCAGCAAAATAAGCTGCCTGTTTTTGTCGATCAAACAGCAAGTGCTATTCAACAATTGAAACCACTGATTGTTATCGATGCGATTTTGGCTAAGAAAAATTTAGGTACGCATCGAGGAATGGCACCGATTACGATTGCTTTAGGACCAGGCTTTTCAGCACCGCAAGATGTCGATGTTGTGATTGAGACAATGCGTGGACATAGGTTGGGACGTTTATACTTTGAAGGAACAGCTTTACCTAATACAGGTATTCCAGGTGAAATTGGCGGAAAAAGTGCGGAACGAGTTGTCCATGCCCCTGCTTCAGGACAAGTTATCCACCTTAAAAACATCGGGGATCTCGTGTTGAAAGGGGAAGCATTATTTTTAATCGATCAGGTTCCAGTTTATTCGCCTTTGACAGGGACTTTGAGAGGATTGATTTCAGAAAAGGTAATATGCTGTCAAGGGTTGAAGTGTGCAGATGTAGATCCTCGACCAGTTGAGAAAGTCGATTGCTTGACGATCTCCGACAAAGCTCGTGCATTAGGGGGAGCGGTTTTAGAAGCAATTTTTATGATTGGAAGAAGGAAAAATGTTTTATAAAAAAGAACCTAAATAATATTTTTTTTACCTTAAAAATATTGTTAAAACGGTTTGGAATGTGGTATAGTAAAGACGTAGTAAAAAATACTCTATCTCGAAAGGGGAAGAGTACATACTTAGTTAGATTAATTTGTGAATAAAATCATTTGTAAAAGTTATTTTTTTAGGAATTAATGTAAGGGGTTACAATTGCATTTGAATGCATTGAAATATTTAGGAAAAAAGAAAGGAAATGAATGAAGATGGCACTAGTAAAAATTGTTTATGCAAGTATGACTGGAAACACAGAAGAAATTTCCGAGATTTTGGAAGAACAGTTTCAAGAAGCTGGAGTTGAAGTAGAACGTGAAGAATGTTCAGAAGTTGATGTAGACTTCTTTGATGATGCAGATGCTTGTATTATCGCAACGTATACTTATGGTGATGGGGAACTGCCTTTTGAATTTGAAGATTTCTTTGATGAATTAACTGAAAAGGATTTAGCAGGTAAGCCATTTGGCGTTGTTGGTTCCGGTGATCGTGAATATGGTGAATTTTTCTGTAAATCAGCGCATGATTTTGTAGGAGCTTTTGAAAAAGCTGGTGCTAAAAAAGTAGCTGAAACAGTTGAAATTGAAAACAATGCAGAAGAAGAAGACATCGAAATGCTAAAAACATTTGTTAAAAGTGTTGCCACAACTTTATCTGATAGCGTTGCCTAAAGGTTTAAGAAAGTAGGAGTCAGAATGAAAAGGAATGATGAAGGTAGGTATTTCAATGTTTAATATTCTTCAGTCGACTCAATTATCTAGTAATACATTTGATTTTTGGCTGGAAGCGCCAAGAATAGCGACACATGCCCAGGCTGGACAGTTTGTTATTTTAAGAATTGACGAAAAAGGAGAGCGGATCCCTTTAACGATTGCGGAGACAAATCCACAAGCAGGCAGTATTCGAATTATTTTCCAAGTAATCGGTAAGACAACAGCTGCACTTTCCCAACTTAAAACTTCCGACTCTTTGTTAGATATCACTGGACCTTTAGGTATGCCCACAGAAGTGAAGCAATATGGAACGGTGATGGTTGTCGGTGGCGGGGTTGGCATCGCGGCTATTTATCCAATTATCAAGGCTTTAAAAGAAGCAGGCAACCGAGTGATTACGATTTTGGGGGCACGCACAGCTGAGTTAGTTCTGTTACAAGAAGAATGCCGTCGTTATTCGGATGAACTAATCATTACAACGGATGATGGTTCATTAGGTAAAAAGGGCTTAGTAACAGAAGCGATGGAAGAAGTTATTGCACGTGAATCTGTAGCGTGCAGTTGGGCGATTGGGCCCAGCATCATGATGAAATTTTGTACCTTGACAGCTGAAAAACATCAATTACCAATTTATGTTTCCTTGAATCCTATTATGATTGACGGAACAGGTATGTGTGGCGGTTGTCGGGTCACTGTTGATGGCACCATGAAATTTGCCTGTGTTGATGGACCTGAGTTTAAAGGCAATGAAGTAAATTGGGATGAATTCATTAATCGAATGAAGCAATATCAGGAAGAAGAAGCAGTTTGCTTTACAGATCGTTTGAAAGAGCAGGTGGAGAAAAATGGCTAGAAAAAGTCGTATAAAAACACCGATTGCGGAACAAGCACCTACTATCAGAAAGAATAATTTTGAAGAGGTTTGCTTAGGCTATACATTAGCAGAAGGGCAAGAAGAAGCGATTCGCTGTTTACAATGTAAAAATGCACCTTGTATTGCTAAATGCCCCGTGATGATTGATATTCCTGGATTTATTTTAGCTATTCGTGAAGGAAACATGGAACAAGCAGCCGATATTTTAAGTAAATATACGAATTTACCTGCTATTTGTGGACGCGTTTGTCCGCAAGAGAAACAATGTGAACAAGTTTGTAAATTAGGGAAAGCCAAAAACTTTGAACCAGTGGCAATTGGCAAATTAGAACGTTTAGTTGCCGATTGGGCATTAGAAAATCACAAGTTTCCTAAGAAAACAGCGGAACCAACAAAAGGGAAAATCGCAGTGGTCGGTTCTGGTCCTTCTGGGTTAACAGTTGCGGGGGATTTGGCAAAGCTCGGCTACGAAGTAATTATTTTTGAAGCGCTTCATGAAGCTGGTGGCGTATTAACCTATGGTATACCTGAATTTCGATTACCGAAAAAAATTGTTAAACAAGAAATTGCGAGTATTGAAGCCTTAGGTGTAACAATAGAAACCAATGTGGTAGTAGGTAAAACGATTACGATGGAAGAAATAATGTCAGAGTTTGATGCCTGTTATCTATCGGTTGGTGCAGGGGCACCAAACTTTATGGGAATCCCAGGAACTAGTTTAAATGGGGTTTATTCTTCTAGTGAATTTTTAACACGAATCAATTTAATGCATAGCTATGAGTTTCCAGAATATGATACACCGATTAAACGTGCTAAAAATGTTGTTGTGATTGGCGGCGGGAATGTTGCAATGGATGCCGCTCGTTCAGCCAAACGATTAGGCGCTGAAAATGTGAACATTGTGTATCGTCGTTCGTTAGAAGAATTACCAGCAAGAATTGAAGAATACCACCATTCCCTTGAAGAAGGAATTAACTATTATTGGTTAACGAATCCAATTGCTTATTTAGATGACCAACAAGGAAATCTAGCCGGTGTTGAATGTGTCAAAATGGTTTTAGGTGAACCAGATGCGTCTGGAAGACGACGGCCAGAACCGGTTCCAGACAGCACGTTTACCATTCCTGCTGATGCAGTAATCGAGGCAATTGGCCAAGGGGCAAATCGCGTCTTGTTATCAACATATCCAGAAATAGAACTAAACCAATGGGGTTACATTCAAGCTGATCCTAAAACAGGAGCAACCTCAATACCTGGCGTTTTTGCTGGGGGCGATATAGTCACAGGTGCTGCCACCGTTATTTTAGCGATGGGCGCTGGGAAAATCGCAGCTAATGCAATTGATCAGTATGTCAAAACACAAAAAACAACAGTCACAAGCAATGTTTAGGAAAGATAAAAGGTGAAAAAATGAAAAAAACAATGGATGGAAACACCGCAGCGGCTTATATTTCATATGCGTTTACAGAAGTTGCCGCTATTTATCCTATCACACCAAGTTCAACAATGGCTGAGTTGGTAGATGAATGGGCGGAAAGTGGTTTAAAAAATATTTATGGTCAAAAAGTTCAAGTTATTGAAATGCAATCAGAAGCTGGGGCAGCGGGAGTAGTTCATGGTTCGTTAAAAACAGGTGCGTTAACCACTACTTATACTGCTTCACAAGGTTTACTGTTGATGATTCCCAATATGTATAAAATCGCAGGAGAATTGCTACCTTCTGTGTTCCACGTGGCGGCTCGGGCAGTAACGACAAGTGCGTTGAGTATTTTTGGTGATCATGGCGATGTGATGGCTACCCGCCAAACAGGTTTTTGTATGTTAGCAGAATCGAGTGTTCAAGAAGTGATGGATTTGTCGGCAGTTGCTCATTTAGCTAGCTTAGAAGGTAGTTTACCTTTTGTAAACTTTTTTGATGGTTTTAGAACGAGCCATGAACTACAAAAAATCGAAGTGATTGATTATGATGACCTGAAAGAAATGGTGAATCAGGAAGCTGTAACTCGTTTTAGAATGGGAGGCATGAATCCTAATCATCCCACTGTTTCAGGGACCGCTCAAAATCCTGACATTCATTTTCAACAAAGAGAAACAGTCAATAAAAATTACGAAGAAATGCCAAAAATTGTTCAAAAATACATGAAAAAAATTAACAATCTTCGTGGAACAACGTATGATTTAACCGATTATTACGGGGTTGAAGATGCAACAGAAGTCATTATTTCAATGGGGTCGGCTTCGCCAGTAATCAAACAAACAGTCGACTATCTCAATCAACAAGGACGCAAAGTTGGTTTTATCAATATTCATTTATATCGTCCATTTCCTACCGAAAACCTTCTTGAAAAATTACCAGCTACAGTAGAAAAGGTTGCGGTTTTAGATCGAACAAAAGAATCAGGAGCCGAAGGGGAACCATTATTGCTAGATGTTCAAAGCGCTCTCTATCAACATGAAAATCGCCCAATTGTGATTGGTGGACGTTATGGGTTAGGTTCTAAAGACGTAGCGCCTAATCAAATTAAAGCGATCTATGATCATTTGTTATTGCCATTTAAAGAATTAAAACAACGTTTTACGGTAGGGATCGTTGATGATGTAACCTATCAATCATTGCCAGAAGAATCTACTTTAGATTTAACGCCAGATACTACTTTCCAAGCAAAATTTTGGGGCTTTGGTTCTGACGGAACTGTGGGAGCAAACAAGCAAGCGATTAAAATTATCGGAGATCATACCGACCTTTATGCACAAGCTTACTTTAGTTATGATTCTAAAAAATCAGGCGGTTTAACCGTTTCGCATCTGCGTTTTGGTAAAGAGCCAATTACTTCCACGTATTTAATTGAACAAGCAGATTTCATCGCTTGTCATAATGCTTCCTATTTGCATAAATACGACCTGTTAAAAGGTTTAAAAGATGGCGGAACGTTTTTACTGAATACTATTTGGGATCAAGAAAAGGTTCATCGTTTATTACCGGCTAAGTTAAAAAAATATATTGGGGAGCACCAAATCAAATTTTATATTATCAATGCGGTTGAGTTAGCTCGCAAAGTAGGCTTAGGCCGTCGGATCAATACAGTGATGTCTACTGCCTTTTTTGAAGTAACAGATATTTTAACGAAAGAGCAATATTTACCGTTACTTAAAGAAGAAGTGAAAAAGACTTATGGAAAAAAATCAATGGAAATTGTTGAAAAAAATTACCAAGCGATTGATGCTACCTTTGAATCGCTGCAAGAAATTGTAGTCCCAGAAGATTGGGCCACCATTGTTTTAGAACCAGAAAATCAAGAGTCGGAAGTTCCAGCTTTTGTGACAAACATTTTAGAACCAATCAATCGTCAAGAAGGGGATCAGCTGACCGTTTCAGATTTGATTGAAAACGGAATGAAGGGCGGTGCCATTCCTATGGGCACTGCGGCTTATGAAAAACGTGGCATTGCGTTAGAAGTGCCTGAGTGGCAAATGGATAAGTGTACGATGTGTAATGAATGTGCCTTTGTTTGTCCACACGCGGCTATTCGACCGTTTTTAGCGGATGAAGAAGAACTGAAAGAAGCACCTGCAGGTTTTGCCATGCGCGAAATGCGTGGCACAGATGGATTGATGTATCGTATCCAAGTTTCTTTAGAAGACTGTACAGGTTGTGGTCTTTGTGTTCAGGCATGTCCCGTGAAAGACAAGGCGATTTTAATGAAACCTTATGAAACTCAGAAAGAGCAAGCGATGAATTGGGCCTTTGCGATGACTCTTAAACAAAAAGCCAACCCAGTCAAAAAACTTTCTGTTAAAGGTTCCCAATTTAACCAGCCATTGATGGAATTTTCAGGTGCTTGTGAAGGCTGTGGCGAAACACCTTATATTAAGTTGTTGACGCAACTATTTGGTGATCGAATGATGATTGCTAACGCAACAGGCTGTTCATCAATTTGGGGTGGTTCGTCACCGGTGACGCCTTATACAACGAACGAATGTGGCCAAGGACCAGCTTGGAGTAATTCGCTGTTTGAAGATAATGCGGAATATGGTTATGGTATGTATATTGCCAATCGAACGAAACGGCAACATTTAGCTAGTCTGGTTGAAGAAAGTCTTGCTAAAAACGTCGGATCAGATTCACTTCAAGCCTTGTTAAATGATTGGTTGGAACACATGGCTGAAGGGGAAGGAACACAACAGCGAGCAACCAAACTAGCGGCGGCATTAAGTGAAGAAGCCGATGAAGATCCACTTTTAACAAAAATTTACGAACAAAAAGATTTACTAGTGAAAACGAGTCAATGGATTGTCGGCGGCGATGGTTGGGCCTATGATATCGGGTTTAGCGGCATTGATCATGTTCTTGCCAGTGGGGAAGATGTTAATATTTTTGTTATGGATAACGAAGTATATGCCAATACAGGCGGACAAACATCTAAAGCTACACCAGCTTCAGCCATTGCCAAATTCTCAGCGGGTGGGAAACATACCTCTAAAAAAGATTTAGGGATGATGGCAATCACTTATGGGAATGTCTATGTTGCACAAGTGGCTTTAGGCGCAAACTCAATGCAAACGATTAAAGCAATTGACGAAGCGGAGCGGTACCCAGGCCCATCAATTATCATCGGTTATACCCCATGTATTAATCACGGGGTCAAAGGTGGAATGGTTCGGACGTTAGATCAAGCCAAAGAAGCCGTTGAATCTGGCTATTGGCCACTTTATCGCTATAATCCAGAGTTAGTTAAGAAAGGCAAAGATCCGATGGTCATTGACTACAAGAAAACAGATTTTGACAAAATGCGTGATTTCCTTGAAAAACAAACACGTTACTCTGCGTTGCATACAATTAAAGAGAATCAAGAAGTAGTCGAACATTTACTTGATAAAACTAAAGAAGATGCAATTGAACGCTCTGAAAGTTATAACAAACTAGCCACACATATGAAAAAATAAAAAAACAAAGCCTCTTACTTGAGAGGCTTTGTTTTTTATCCAATAATAATTTTTTCTGAAGGGTATTCGTAGCCTAAGTCACGTGTTTCTTTTGGTACAAAAATCATTAAGGTATAAAGCATACCAATACGTCCAATAAACATTAATAAGGCAATCATTAATTTACCTACTGTTGTTAAATCGTCTGTAATGCCCAAAGAAAGACCGGTTGTCCCAAAGGCAGAAGCGACTTCCACAATGATTGAAATCAAGGGCAGATTTTCAGTTGCTGACAAAAAGACGACAGCGAAAAAGCACATAATCAAAGACAACATGAAGACGACAATCGATTTTTTGACATCATCGTCATCTATTTTACGGCTAAAGACGCTAATATCATCTTCACTTTTTAAAAAGGCTAACAAATACAAACCAATAATCGCAACAGTCGTTGTTCGAACACCACCACCAACAGAGCTAGGACTACAACCAATAAACATTAACACAGAAAAAATAATCAATGTTGTGATTTGGAAGTCCCCTAAATCATTAATTTGGAGGCCAGCGTTTCGTGTAGTCATCGAATAAAACATCGAACTTACCCAACGGCCACTTTCATTCATTGTCAAAAATAGGTGATCTTTTTCTAATAAGTAAATCAAAATAGTCCCACCAATAAACAGAACAATAAACGCTAGCAAAGCAATTTTACTAAACAATGAGAAGCGGAAAGGCAAGCCTCGTTTCTTCTTACGAAAGTTCTTTTTCTTAAAATGTAACCACTCATGAATTTCCAGTAAAACGGGAAATCCAATTCCGCCGATAAAAATTAAGAACATAATTGCCAGTAAAAAGAGATAATCATGAGCAAAAGGAATAATTGAATCACCTGAAATATCAAAGCCTGAATTAGTCACTGCAGAAATAGCTTGATAAAATCCATAAAATATCGCATCTCGCCAGTTTGTATAATAACCACTTATATAAAAATAAAGCGAAAAGAGCGAGCCGAAGATTACTTGGAACCAAATTAAAATCAAAAAAGTGGTGCGGATCAGTCGAACAATTCCGCTCAGCCGCGGCTGATTCATGTCAGTCATAATTAACTGACGTTGCTTTAATGTGATTCGCCGTTTTGATAAAATAAAAAAGACCGTTGAAATCATCATAATCCCTAAGCCACCAACTTGGAAAAGAACCTCCAATAAGACGATCCCACGATCATTAAAAACCGAATTAATATCGACTGTGGTGAGTCCAGTAACGCTGACTGTACTGATTGCTAAGAAAAATAAATCAATAAAGGGAACATGAGAGTCAGGTTCTCTGAAAATAGGGAGGCAAAACAATAAATAAGAAATAACCGTCATTAATATGTAATAAGCGACGATGATTTGAATAGATGAAAAATTTTTGCGAATAAATCGATCGCTTTTTCGCTGTGCCAGCCACAGCAAACGTGTATGGTTCACTAGATAACCTCCCAATTCTAATTAAACTAAGTATACCAAAACTTTTCGCCTCAAACGAATAATTCTGCCAGAAAATCCTTGAAATGACAAATAAAAATAAGAAATTCGTTAGAAATAATTGGAAAACATCCACAAACAAGCGAGAACATGATATTTTATGAAAGAATAGAAAAATAGGTTGTTCCCCAAACAACTTATTGCTAATTGGTCAGTTTGTCTAACGATACAACTTTAAAAAGTAGTGGTAGCTTTTTTATTTCGGTTGATATGTGAATGTGTTCACTTTATGTAACAAACTGTTATTTTTATTCAAATGAAAAATAAGAAATTGTGTTGGTAGAAATCAATAGTTTATAAGGTGGGAAAACAATGAAAAAAGTGTTAATGGGAGTTCTTTCCCTAGGGTTATTATTAGGTGCAGCAACAGGTTGTACAAGCGATCAAGAAAAAGCTGCTGGTAAAACAAAAGCATCTTCTGAAAAAACAGAAGCAACATCTGGTGCCTCTGCTAATGGTTATACAGATCCAAGTGAACTAAAAGACAGTTATGATGTTGTTATTGTTGGTTCAGGTGGTGCGGGGATGACCGCTGCATTACAAGCCAAAGAAGCTGGCATGAATCCAGTTATTTTAGAAAAAATGCCTGTTGCAGGTGGGAATACAATTAAATCGTCTTCAGGAATGAATGCTTCACAAACAAAATTCCAAGAAAAAGAAGGCATTAAAGATAGCAACGATAAATTCTTTGAAGAAACACTAAAAGGCGGTAAAGGAACCAACGATCAAGAATTACTACGTTATTTTGTTGATCATTCAGCTGAAGCAATTGATTGGTTAGATACAAAAGGAATTACATTGAGCAATTTAACGATTACAGGTGGAATGAGCGAAAAACGCACACACCGTCCTGCTGACGGATCAGCAATTGGGGGCTATCTAGTTGACGGTTTAGTACGTAACGTTCGCGAAGAAAAAATTCCATTGTTTGTTGATGCTGACGTCACAGACTTAGTTGAAGAAAACGGTCAAATTGATGGCGTAAAAGTGAAAATGAAAGATGATAAAGAAAAAACAGTTAAAGCAAAAGCAGTCGTTGTCACAACAGGTGGTTTCGGTGCCAACGAAAAATTAATTACACAATACAAACCAGAATTGAAAAACTATGTTACAACGAACCAAGAAGGCACAACAGGTGACGGTATCCAAATGATTCAAAAAGTTGGCGGTGCGTTAGTGGATATGAAAGAAATTCAAATTCACCCAACTGTTCAACAAAGCGATGCTTTCTTAATTGGTGAAGCAGTTCGTGGAGAAGGCGCAATCTTGGCTTCTCAAAAAGGAGAACGTTTTGTTAATGAGTTAGATACACGTGACAAAGTTTCTGCAGCAATCAATGCCTTACCAGAAAAATCAGCTTATTTAGTCTTTGACCAAGGCGTTCGCGACCGTGCAAAAGCCATTGATTTCTATGATCAAAAAGGTTTCGTGGAAAAAGGTGAAACGATTGAAGAATTAGCTGAAAAAATTGGCATGCCTGCCGATACATTGAAAGCAACGATTGATACTTGGAACCAAGATGTTAATGCCAAAGATGACAAACAATTTGGCCGGACAACTGGCATGGAAGCTGACTTAAGCACAGCCCCTTACTACGCAATTAAAATTGCACCAGGGATTCACCACACAATGGGTGGCGTGAAAATCAACACGAAAACAGAAGTTTTACGTGAAGATGGCACACCAATTAAAGGTCTATATGCTGCTGGTGAATTAACAGGTGGCTTACATGGTCAAAACCGTATCGGAGGCAATGCCATCGCCGATATTATCATTTATGGTCGTCAAGCAGGTACGCAATCAGCAAAATTTGCCTCTGCTCAAAAATAACTAGCATTAAAAAGTCTGAAATTGTAGTCAAATAACTACAATTTCGGGCTTTTTTATTGCATACTAGCAGGATCATTAGTTGTAGTATAAACAGCTCTGCTAAAATGACTTTGGCGTAGATTCTGTTTTTTTCAGAAAAATGCACGACCATTTTAGCTAAAAATACTGCTTTTTTGCTGAAAATATAGTAAAATACGTAAGGAACTAACGGAAAGGTGTAGTGAACATGGCTCAATTATTTTTCAAGTATGGCGCAATGAATAGTGGTAAAACCATTGAAATCTTAAAAGTAGCACACAATTACGAAGAACAAGACAAACCAGTTGTTTTGATGACCAGTGGACTAGATACACGTGATGGTGTCGGGAAAGTATCCAGTCGCATCGGATTACGCAGAGATGCTATTCCAATTTTTGAAGAAACCAATGTCTTTGACTTGATTAATGATTTGTCTTACAAACCTTTTTGCGTATTAGTCGATGAATGTCAATTTTTAAACAAGCATCATGTCATTGAATTTGCACGAATTGTTGACGAATTAGATATTCCAGTAATGGCATTTGGGCTAAAGAATGATTTTAGAAATGAATTATTTGAAGGCTCAAAGTATTTACTTTTATATGCAGACAAATTAGAAGAATTAAAAACGATTTGCTGGTTCTGTCATAAAAAAGCAACTATGAACTTGCACTATATTGATGGCAAACCCGTTTATGAAGGGGATCAAGTCCAAATTGGTGGGAATGAAGCCTACTATCCTGTTTGTCGCAAACATTATTTTCATCCAAAAACAGTGAATGAAGAACAGTAAGGAGAGACACTATGTACGATCAATTACAATCTATTGAAGATCGCTATGAGGAATTGGGCGAATTATTAAGTGACCCAGCAGTCATTAGCGATACAAAACGTTTCATGGAATTATCGAAGGAAGAAGCTAATACACGTGAGACGGTTGAGGTTTATCGCCGATATAAACAAGTTGTTGAAGGGATTAGCGATGCCGAAGAACTTTTAAGTGAAAACTTAGATGCGGAAATGGCCGAAATGGCGAAAGAAGAACTTTCTGATTTGAAAAAAGAAAAAGAAGTGTTAGAAGACCGCATTAAAATTTTATTATTACCAAAAGACCCAAATGATGATAAAAATATCATCATGGAAATCCGTGGTGCAGCCGGTGGCGATGAAGCCGCACTTTTTGCTGGCGACTTATTTAATATGTACCAAAAATATGCAGAAGCACAAGGGTGGAAAGCGGAAGTTTTAGAAGCGAACGTCACTGGAATCGGTGGATATAAAGAAGTAATTATGATGATTTCAGGAGATAACGTCTTTTCAAAATTAAAATATGAAAGTGGCGCTCACCGCGTGCAACGAGTTCCTTCAACAGAATCACAAGGACGGATTCATACATCGACAGCAACCGTTGTAGTTATGCCGGAAGCGGAAGAAGTCGAAATCGAATTAGCTGATAAAGATATCCGTGTCGATATTTATCATGCAAGTGGCGCTGGTGGACAGCACGTCAATAAAACCGCTTCGGCTGTTCGATTAACCCATTTACCAACAGGAATCGTAGTCGCAATGCAAGATGAACGTTCACAGCTAAAAAACCGTGAAAAAGCAATGAAAGTTTTGCGTGCTCGTGTGTATGACCAAATTCAACAAGAAGCACAAAGTGAATATGATGCTAACCGTAAATCGGCGGTGGGGACTGGAGATCGTTCAGAACGAATCAGAACGTATAACTTCCCACAAAATCGAGTAACGGATCATCGTATTGGTTTAACCATCCAAAAACTAGACCAGATTCTTGCTGGCAAATTAGATGAAATCATTGATGCATTAGTCTTATATGATCAAACATCGAAATTAGAAGAGATGCAAAATGGCTAAACGTTACTTTGAAGTCCTTAACTGGGCTTCTTCTTTTTTAGAGGCGCAAGGCAAAGAAGGCTATGCTATTCACTATGTTTTTTTAGAACGTAAAGGTTGGGATAAAACGCAGTGGCTCCTGCATATGCAAGAAGAAATGCCCAAAGAAGAAGAGGAACAATTAAAAACGGATTTAGCCCAATTATTGACAGATTACCCAGCACAATATTTACTAGGACAAGCTGAATTTTATGGACATTCCTTTATTGTTAATGAACATACTTTGATTCCTAGACCAGAAACAGAAGAATTAGTCGAGCGTTGCTTAAAAGCCAATCCAGATACTCCTTTGACGGTCGTGGATGTCGGAACAGGGACAGGTGCCATTGCGATTAGCTTGAAACTGGCACGGCCCAACTGGCGAGTTATTGCCATTGATCTTTCAGAGAAAGCGTTGACTGTCGCTAAACAAAACGCGCAAGCATTAGGTGCTGGCATCGAATTTTATCATGGGAATGGCTTACAGCCAGTTGCTTCTGAAAAAATTGATCTGCTTATTTCTAATCCGCCCTATATTAGTGAACAAGAATGGCATTTAATGGATTCAAGTGTCCGAACGTATGAACCTAAAACCGCTTTATTCGCTGAAAATAACGGTTTGGCTTTATACCAACAATTAATTCATGAAAGTCAAACGATGCTTAAAGCAGACGGTAAAATTTATTTTGAAATAGGGTTTCAACAAGGCGCGACCCTCCAAGAATTATTGAGCGCCGCCTATCCACAAAAAACAATTAAAATTGAAAAAGATTTATCTGGCAACGATCGCCTCGCGATAGCCGAGTAACTAAGGTTCTTCGTCGCCACTTTTCTAGAAGGAGCGATTTGCAATGGAAACAAAAAAATTAACCAAACAAGAAATAGCCCAAGCAGCAGCAGCCATTCAAGCAGGCGAGCTAGTGGCTTTTCCAACAGAAACTGTTTATGGCTTAGGTGCCGATGCCTTAAATGAAGCGGCAGTAAAAAAAGTTTACCAAGTAAAAGGCCGCCCCAGTGATAATCCATTGATTGTTCATGTGAACAACGTTGAGATGGTCAAAAAATACGTGGCGACCTTACCAGAAGTCGCTACAAAATTGGTGTCTGCCTTTTGGCCGGGACCATTAACTTTAATTTTTAATGTGCCTAGCGATACATTTTCTAAAACAGTAACAGGTGGTTTAGAGACAGTCGCTTTTCGTATGCCAGATAACCAAGCGACCTTAGCTTTGATTGAACAAGCCAATGTTCCATTGGTCGGACCAAGTGCGAACACTTCTGGCAAGCCTAGTCCAACATCTGCAGAGCATGTTTATCATGATTTGCAGGGGAAAATTGCTGCCATATTAGATGATGGCCCAACGCAGATTGGGGTGGAGTCAACGGTCTTAGATTTAACGGCGGAAGATGGTGTGCCAGTTATTTTACGACCAGGAGCAATTACCAAAGAGCAGTTGGAAAGCATTATTTCCCAAGTGAAAATCGATACACATTTAATTAGCGAAAATGCAGCACCCAAAGCGCCAGGGATGAAATACAAACACTATTCTCCTGATGCGGAAGTTTGGATTATAAGCGGTCAAACAGCAGAATGGCAAGCGGCGATTCAGCAAGCAAAAGAACAACAGGAAAAAATCGGCTTATTTTTAAGTGATGAACAGGCAGCACAACTAGATACAGAAAATGCGTTTGTTTATTCTTATGGTGCAGAAACGGTTGAAAATGCCACAAAAGAACTATTTGCAGGGTTAAGAGCGTTAGATGAGCAAGGAGCTACCACGATTTTTGCACAAGGATTTGCAGAAACTGGTTTAGGCACTGCTTACATGAATCGCTTGAAAAAATCAGCTAATCAAAAATTTTTTGAAAAATAAGAGGTATTTGTAACGAAGCTGACACAGAAGTATGATACAATCAGACAAAAGAAAACAAAATGGAGTGTTGTTTGAATGGATTACAAAACGTATGACCCAGATTTATGGAATGCAATTGCAAGAGAAGAAGAGCGCCAAGAAAATAACTTGGAACTAATCGCATCTGAGAATGTCGTGTCAAAAGCGGTGATGGCTGCCCAAGGAAGTATTTTAACGAATAAATATGCAGAAGGTTACCCTGGCAAACGGTACTATGGTGGTTGTGAATTTATCGATATCGTAGAAAATTTAGCTATTGATCGTGCCAAAGAATTATTTGGTGCAAAATTCGCGAATGTACAAGCCCATTCAGGTTCTCAAGCCAATACAGCGGCATACCTTTCATTGGTTGAACCAGGTGATACCATTTTGGGGATGGATTTATCAGCTGGTGGTCACTTAACACATGGTTCGCCCGTTAACTTTAGTGGAAAAACCTATAATTTTGTCAGTTATGGAGTGGATCCTTCAACAGAAGTAATCGATTACGATGTCGTGCGAATTTTAGCAAGAGAACATCGTCCAAAATTAATTGTTGCTGGCGCAAGTGCGTATTCACGAACGATTGACTTCAAACGTTTCCGTGAAATCGCTGATGAAGTAGATGCCAAGTTAATGGTTGATATGGCGCATATTGCAGGCTTGGTGGCTTCAGGGTTGCACCCAAATCCAGTTCCGTATGCTGATATCGTAACAAGTACGACCCATAAAACATTGCGTGGTCCTCGTGGCGGTTTAATTTTGACAAATAGCGAAGAATTGGCGAAAAAAGTAAATAGTAGTATTTTCCCAGGCATTCAAGGTGGCCCGTTGGAACATGTGATTGCCGGAAAAGCCGCAGCTTTTAAAGAAGCTTTGGATCCAAGTTTTGCTGAATATAGTCAGCAAGTGATTGCAAATGCGCAAGCGATGACGAAAGTTTTCAATCAAGCGCCAGAAGCTCGTTTAATTAGTGGGGCAACAGACAACCACTTATTACTGATTGAAGTGACAGGTTTTGGTTTAAATGGAAAAGAAGCAGAAGCTATTTTAGATAGTGTAAATATTACTGTCAATAAAAATTCAATTCCGTTTGAACAATTAAGTCCATTTAAAACAAGTGGTATCCGTATTGGAACGCCTGCGATTACTTCACGTGGTTTTAAAGAAGAAGATGCGGTAGAAGTTGCTAAATTAATCGTTCAAGTCTTAAAAGATCCAGAAAATACAGCAGTTCATGATGAAGTCAAAGCAGCTGTAGCAGCGCTAACTAAAAAATATCCATTATATAACTAACATCAGGGATAGCTGAAGCGCGATTCTCTGTACAAATAAGAGTCGGAGCTTAGGATTTAAGGAATTCAACTTGTGTCCTAGGCTCTTTTGTTTTACAATAAGAAAGAATAAAATAATGAAGGAGAATAGATATGGGAAAATTTCAAGTAATTGATCATCCGCTAATTCAACACAAACTAACAATGATTCGCGAAAAGAACTGTGGGACAAAGGTTTTCCGCGAAGTTGTCAACGAAATTGCTATGTTAATGGCTTATGAAGTATCACGGGATATGCCTTTAGAGGATGTTGTCATCGAAACACCGATGGGTAAATCAACACAAAAAACACTTTCAGGGAAAAAAGTAGCAATCATTCCTATTTTACGTGCCGGCATTGGCATGGTTGATGGGATTTTAGAATTAATTCCAGCAGCGAAAGTTGGACACGTTGGACTTTACCGTGATGAAGAAACATTGCAACCACATGAATACTTCGTGAAATTACCTGAAGACATTGCAAGTCGTCAATTATTTGTTGTTGACCCAATGCTAGCAACAGGTGGTTCCGCAATTATGGCCATCGATTCCTTAAAAGAACGTGGTGCTAGCAACATTAAATTTGTATGTCTAGTGGCCGTTCCAGAAGGTGTGAAAGCTTTACAAGAAGCGCACCCAGATGTAGATATTTATACAGCAGCTTTAGATGAGCGCTTAAACGAAGACGGCTATATCGTTCCTGGTTTAGGGGATGCTGGTGACCGTTTATTCGGAACAAAATAATAACAAAAAACCGTTAGATAACCGATTATGGTTACTAACGGTTTTCTTTTGCTTAAAGAACTTTTCTAGGTGTATAATAAAAAATAAAAAAACAAAGGAGTAGCTATGAAAAAGAATAAAAAAGTCTTACACGCTATCGCTGTGATTGCTAGTGTGATGTCAGTTTTGATGTATGTTTCATATATTCCACAAATTTATGGAAATTTACATGGGGAAAAAGGCAATCCGACGCAACCATTAGTGGCAATGATTAATTGTATTTTTTGGACGATTCATGGGTTATATGGAGACGATGGAGAAACACGAGATAAGTCCATTATTTTTGCTAATGTTCCCGGAATTATTTTTGGTTTTTTTGCGTTTATTACAGCATTATAGCTTCCGACGAATTGGAAAGTATTCCAATTCTGTACATAAAAAAGAGCGGGGGAAATTTCCCACGCTTGAAGAATTAAATCTTTTTCAATTGTTTGTAATTAATAACAATCACACCATTGCTGTGCACCATTAAGTGATTGTTTTTTTGCGTTTCGTCAATTTCGACGACAGCGGCATTTTTTAATTGTTTCGTAACAACGCCTGTTTGTGGCTGTCCGTGAACAAGAAAAGTAACATGGGTGTCAACGGCGAAATCCTTACCAGCATCCGATGGAACAACAGGAGTAACCATACCATTAAAATTTGACATACAAAAAACCATCCTTTCTTGATATCTCTATTATACCACATTTTCAGAAAAAAGTTTGTAAAGTCGCTATTTGGCTTATTTTAAAGAGATTTTGCATAAATAAATAACAAACAGACTTTACAAATAAAGTAGAAAGTCCTATAATAGATTTGTTTCAGGCCAGCTTAGCTCAGTTGGTAGAGCAACGCACTCGTAACGCGTAGGTCACAGGTTCGATCCCTGCAGCTGGCATCTAAAAAAACAGACAGGCACTACCATCTGGTAGTGCCTGTCTGTTTTTTTAGATAAAATTTTGGATTAGTGCAAATGAAGCAATGCCTACCAGTACAATAAGCAATAAGTTTTTAGTAAGTATTGCGGCTAAAATGGTAGGAAATGAAGCGAATAAATAAGGAAGATTGAGGCTTGGTAAATGCCCTATTCTTTGTTCAAATAAGCTACTAAACCATAAGGCGGACATAATCACAATGGGAACAAAACTTAGATATTCTAATAATTTCTGTGGCAGACTGATTTTTTTTAAAAGTAAAAATGGCAGTATTCTTGAAAGCCAGGTTGCAACGGTACAGCCTAAAATTGTTAAAAAGAGATACTCAGAAGAAGGCATGTTTTATCATCACTCCTATTCCACAACCGATTAACGTGACAACTAAGACAATTAAATTACTGGGAATAAAAATTAGACCAATAGACATCAACCCAAAAGTAATCAGGACCATGATGAGTTGTAAAGCGATTTTCATGGAACGATCACTAATTATCTGCAGATAGAGTAAACCAATGAACATAGCCACGACCGCAAACTCAAGACCTAATGCTTGAGGGTTTGCAATAAAGCGCCCTAGATAGGCACCGATGATCGTCGAAAAAAACCAAGTCGCATAGGAAATCAAATTGGCAGCATTAAACCACTCAAAACTTAAACGTCCTTTGGTATGGTTTAATTTATTCATTCCTAGTGCAAAACTTTCATCCGTCAGTAAGGTTCCCAACCAGAGATTTTTACCGAGAGATTCGGCTTTAAAGTAAGGCGCAATGGTCATTCCCATAAGAATCATACGCGCATTTACTAAGAAAGTCGCTAACACAATAGATAAGATAGGGCTGCCACCAGTCAACATACTAACCGTTACAAACTGAGCAGATCCTGCAAAAATAAAAAACGACATCGCACTAACAATAAGAGGGGAAAAACCTGCTGCTTGTCCTACGATACCAAAAGCAATCCCAATACCAATATAGCCAAAAACCGTTGGCAAGGCTTCACGAATGCCAGTGCGTGCATCTAATTGGTGGTTCATTCTCTTTTTTTCCTTCTTTCTGTATAAAATTTAAACACGTGTGTATGAAAATCTAGACCTTCGATAATAAGACACAACGAGCGAATGAGCGTTTTCATTATTAACCACTCCTTTTGAACAACTAAGATATATATTGTATAATACAATAAAGAATACTTTTGTTCAATATATTAAACTTTTAGATAATAAAAAGAAACAGAAGGAGCAACTATTTTGGAGATTAATACAATCATTGGCAATAATTTAAAAAAAATTAGACAAGAAAAAAAACTTACGTTAGATGAACTAGCTGGGATAACCGGAGTGAGTAAAGGGATGCTTTCGCAGATTGAAAAAGGAACCACCAATCCTACCATAAATACAATTTGGAAAATAAGTAATGGACTCAATGTTCCATATACGTATTTATTAGAAGATGACTATGTTAAAGAAAATCCCGTGGTTAAAAAAACTGAGACGGTAACACAACATTCTGAAGATCACTCCTATCGAGTCTTTAATTACTACTCAGACAACCAGGAAAGAAACTTTGAACTCTTTCAGTTTGAATTAGATCCAGGGAAAAAGTATCAAGCTGTTGGGCATTCAAAACGTTCGACAGAATATGTCATGGTTATTCAAGGAGCATTAGCTCTTGAAGTGGGCGGTCAGAGATACCTTCTTCCAAAAGACGCCGCTATGTATTTTGATGCTAATCAAGTACACACGTATATAAATGATGGAACAGAGAAAGTCCAAGCTGTCGTCATTAACTATTATACGTAACAGTGGAAAATAAACATTAGGAAATTGCTACATCTGTTATTTTATGGACAAAAAAAGTAAACAATGCTACCCTAAAAATAATAGAAAATGAAAGATAAAAGAAGAGGTCAAAATGAATAAAAAAATTGAAAGTCTTGGTAATACAGCATTAAGTTTACTAAGTAATACGATTATTGTTGTGCCTTATTTACTTTACATTCAATTGAGTGATGGACACAACCTTTTAACAATTTTACCATTTGTCTTATTTTATACATTGCGTATGACAGGCATTTTTCTGGTTCGAGGAATTAATTTGTCTTTAACTAGTCTAGGTCTACTAAAGATTTCTCTATTGTTAGGCTTGGCAGGCTCCTTAATTGGGATCGCCGGCGCTTTTTCTTTCCCGCTTTATAGTATTTCAGGAATGTTGTTAGGACTTAGTGGGGCATTGTTGCCACCAAGTAATCAATCAATTCGCTTTTTCTTAAAAGAAGAAGGTCAAAAAATCAGTCATAGCAATCTTTTAACGACAGTCTTATTGACCGCTGTTTTATTTGGCGCTTTATTTTTTAAAGCGACTGAGATTGGACTGGCGTTATTGGTGTACGCGCTCTATTTTCTGGTTGCTTTAGTAGCAATCAAGAGCTATCCTGTTTCATTAAACGAGCTAGAAGAAGAATCAGCAGAAGTTTCACGAAAAGAATTAATTCTGTTTGTTATCTTTTTTGTGTTATTACTTTTATTAAGAAGTGGTCGCTTATTAACGAATGCGGTGGAATTTGATTATGCGATTGTTGGCGCCTGCTGTTTCTTTGTGGTGGCTGTCCTTTTCGTTAGTCATTATGGCAAACGGGGCGCATATAAAGTATCATTAGAAATGAATCTTGCGACCTTGATTAACGGGATTGTCGGGAACTATTTATTTTTATTTGGTTCCATTTATGTTGCAGGGGTTTATGGCAGAGCTCATATGGGCATCTATCTCTATTTACCTTATGTTTTAGGGATGATTTTTGCAATGATTGTAGCTAGTAAAACGAAACAATGGTCAAACAACATACCAATGATTGGTCTGGCGGGAAGTTTGGGAATATTACTTCTTACCTCGTGGACTATTTTAGGCCTGTTTCTCTTGAGTTTTTTCAAAAGCACATTGAACAGCTTTTTAGCTAGGCGATATTATCAAGAGACAGATTTGCCTAAAGATAGCCGCATCCTTATCAAATATACAACACAAACAAAAGGGAGTTTATTCCATCAATTTATTTTGATGGCGCTTATGTTAGTCACTGTAGTAGGCAAAGGTGGCACGACACAATTTTTATTAGAATTGACTGGCGGCAAAGGCATTTCAATGCAAACAAGTCAATTTTTAACTTTCATTAAAAATAGTAACTCGCTCTTAGTGTTATTGTTTATTGCAGTTTATTTCGTGGTCGTTTTTCGCCAAAAGAAACGATAATTTACAAATATTCATAAAAAAATACTTGGAAAAACAGTGATTGTGGCTGATTTTCCAAGTATTTTTTTATGAAAAGCTGTTTTTTTTTTTCGAAGATTCAAAAAAAATTAATCAATTGTTTCATTTTTAACAAGCTATTATTAGGTTATATGAATTTTATTGAAAGGGGATTAGTATGAAGAAAAAAACTTTTTCTTTTGTGATGTTGAGTATACTTCTCGCACAAAATTTCGGGTTTGCCGTAAATGCCTATGCTGTAACAACGACAGAAGCACAAACAGAGACCACTGATACAGCAAAAAAAGAGGCAGAGTTATCGAACTCAACACCATCTTTACCTTTAGCAACAACGACTACTTCAGAAATGAATCAACCAACTGCAACAACTGAATCGCAAACCACAGAGGCGAGCACAACAGCTTCCAGTGGTGCTACACCATCTGAACAACAAACAACGGAGGACAAGGACACCTCACTTAATGAAAAAGCCCTACCAGATGTTCAAGCGCCAATTACAGATGAACTACTTGACAGTATGAGTCTTGCGCCGATTGGTGGAACAGAATACAGCCAAACAGAGGTTCACCGCGAATTAAATACAACACCGGTAACCGCTACGTTCCAATTTGCTGTTGGAAACACAGGTTATGCACCTGGATCAGTTTATACAGTTCAATTACCAGAACATTTAGGTTATTCAACTGTTAGCGGAGAAGTGACAGGCATTGGCGCAACTTGGGCAGTCGATGCGGCAACCAAAACATTAAGTATTACGTTTAATCAACGAGTTTCAGATACTTCCTTTAAAGTAGAACTAAAAAGTTATCTAACAACAGAGGCGGAACCATTAATCAAAATTGAAACTCCAGGAAAAAATAAAAAAACCTACTCGTTTGATTTATATGAACAAGTGGAACCAATTCAATATAACGAACGAACCAGAACGACAGGGTTAGATGGCGAAATTTTTTATAATTTAGACCGGACGTTAACTGGCAATCAAACATTAGAATTATTAACAACAGAGACGCCAGGCGCTGTCTTTGGAAAACAAGATAACTTGGAACCTCAAGTTTTCAGTTACGATGTCGATATTAATGGTCAAATTTTACCAGAAACGCAAGCCCTGTTAACACCTGGCAAAGATTATACATTAAGCGATAATTCACTCGGGCGGATTGCTGTAACTGTTCCAAACATGAATCAACAAAAAGCCTATTCCTTATCGATTAATCGGACAATTTATTTAGAGAGTGCTTCGGACTATAACTACTTATATTCGCAGCAGTATCCAACCACAAAAATTGGGTCAATTTCTTTGAAAAGTACGACAGGAACTAAACAAACAACCGATTTTACTGCGAAGACGAGTCAAACAAGTAAAGTAATTGCTGATCGTGAAATGCGTAGTATGTCCTATATCAGTTTTCAAAGCAAAGGGAAATATTATGTAACAATTTATGGCACATTAACAGAAACAAAAGTGGGTCAACAAATCGTATTAGAGAGTACAAACGGTCAAGAAATTAAGAATCCTAAATTTACGGCGTATGGTCCTTTATATGAAAATGTAAAATTGGAAGACTATTTTGATATTAAAACTGAAGGTGGCAAGCTCACTTTAACGGCCACAAAAGATAGCTATTTAAGAATAAATATTTCTGATTTAACAATGGATTTTGACAAGAAAGATATCAATCTATCATTAAGTACACCTGTAATTGGTCCCAATAAAGCCATTCAATTAGTATCTGATCAATATATTGAACCAATTAGTGTTGTTAATCCTTTGAATGCTGAAACTGCTTGGGGTAATTATGATCAAAATGGTGCCTATTCATCAAGAACAACTGTCTCAGTTATGGGAAGCAAAGAGACACCGATTCAAAATTTAGAAATTAAAGTAAAGCATCCTAATTATCTTTCATTGCGAGCTACAAAAGAAATTTATTTTTATTACAAGTTAGGAACGGATTATACAGTAACGCCAACGTCAGATGGTTCAGTTATTAAGTTCACTACGCCAATAACCAACGAAATCCAAATTCCAATTGGTTTTAATTATGTGCCCGATAGTTTGCCAAAAGATAAAAGTATCCCAGTCGATACGATACCGATAACAATGAGTGCTGAAGGTTTAACTCCAGTTGATACGACAGTAACTACTAATAGTAAGCGTGGTTCTGAACGAACACTTCAAAGTAGTAAAAATCAATTCCTTGTCAATGCACGAAATGATTCTTTTGACTCACTAAGCGTCCGTACAAAAATTCCAGCTGGCGCCGATGTTCTTTTTGACATTTATGATGTTTCAAACGATCAGGTAGATTCAATTTATCCACAATACTGGGATCGTGGCTATTATTTTGATAAACCAATGTCACCAGACAGTCCTGGATACCCAACGATTACTTTTGACGAAAATACCAATAGTTACACGTTTGATTTTGGAAAAACCAACAAACGTTACATTATTGAGTATAAAAATGCCAATGGCTGGATCGACGTGCCAACTCTTTTTATAACAGGGACAGCTAAAGAACCACAATCGAATAATAATGAAGGGTCTGCTACGGTTTCTGTTCAAAATGAAGCGTTAGACATTTTGAGTGCAACACAAGCGGCGAATCCAACATTAAAAAATGTAACAAAAACGACAGTAACAACAAAAAATATTGATAATAAAACACATCGTGTGAAAAATCCAACGATTGAATTAACACCCAAAGGCACAACCAATGCTCAAATCGATTTGAATTCTATTACCGTGAAAGGCGTGCCAGAAGATGCTTATTCATTAGAGAAGACTACAAACGGTGCGAAAATTATTTTTAAAGACTATACATTGACAGAAAACATTACGATTGAATACAATACTGTCTCTGCAAACGCTGGCCAAATCTATACAGAAACAACAATCGACTCTGAAACATTGAACCAGATGTCTGCTAGCAAGAAAAAAGTCGCCACTGCGCCAATCACATTGAAATTCTCAGAAGGTGATGCGGAAGGCATTGTCTATTTAGCAACTGCCACATTCTACACGCATAACGTAGAGGATGAAAACCAAGCAATTGCGAAAGTTTCTTTTGAACTAATTGATAATGTCACGCATACAGCAACCGAATTTACAACAGATGAAAAAGGTCAATACTCCTTTGATGCCATCATGACAGGTGATTATACTTTGCGAGTAACGAATGTACCGCAGGAATATTCCGTGGATGAAGAGTATTTGACAGGAAAAGCTATTAAGCTGGTCAAAGGAGACAATCAACTAAAAATTCCATTAACGAAAACAATTGATCACAGTCGTTTACAAGTCAAAGATTCAACGATTTATGTCGGCGATTCATGGAAACCAGAAGAGAACTTTATCTCAGCAACAGATAAAACAGGTCAAGACGTTCCCTTCGAAAAAATCACTGTTTCAGGTCAAGTTGATAACACCAAAGCAGGCGTTTATCCAATCGTATACAGTTACGAAGGTAAAGAAGAAACAGCCCATGTGACCGTCAAACCCGACCAATCTAAGTTAGAGGTTAAAGATACAACGATTTATGTTGGTGATCCGTGGAAACCAGAAGATAATTTCGTTTCAGCAACAGACAAAACAGGTCAAGATGTCCCGTTTGAAAAAATTGACGTTCAGGGAACAGTGAATGTTGATAAAATAGGCGATTATGAAATTGTCTATAAAAATGGCACAAAAGAAGCGAAAGCAATCGTTCATGTTCGTGATGATAGTCGTTTACAAGTCAAAGATTCAACGATTTATGTCGGCGATTCATGGGAACCAGAAGAGAACTTTATCTCAGCAACAGATAAAACAGGCCAAGATGTCCCCTTCGAAAAAATCACTGTTTCAGGTCAAGTTGATACTAGCAAAGCAGGCGTTTATCCAATCGTATACAGTTACGAAGGTAAAGAAGAAACAGCCCATGTGACCGTCAAACCCGACCAATCTAAGTTAGAGGTTAAAGATACAACGATTTATGTTGGTGATTCGTGGAAACCAGAAGATAATTTCGTTTCAGCAACAGATAAAACAGGTCAAGACGTTCCGTTTGAAAAAATTGATGTTCAGGGAACAGTGAATGTTGATAAAATAGGCGATTATGAAATTGTCTATAAAAATGGCACAAAAGAAGCGAAAGCAATCGTTCATGTCCGTGATGATAGTCGTTTACAAGTCAAAGATTCAACGATTTATGTCGGCGATTCATGGGAACCAGAAGAGAACTTTGTTTCAGCAACAGATAAAACAGGTCAAGATGTCCCATTCGAAAAAATCACTGTTTCAGGTCAAGTTGATAACACCAAAGCGGGCATTTACCCAATCATTTACAGTTACGAAGGTAAAGAAGAAACAGCTAATGTGACTGTCAAACCCGACCAATCTAAGTTAGAGGTTAAAGATACAACGATTTATGTTGGTGATTCGTGGAAACCAGAAGATAATTTCGTTTCAGCGACAGATCGTGACGGTCATGCTATATCCTTTGATAAGGTTCAAGTAAAAGGGGGAGTTGATACAAAGAAAACAGGAGAGTACCAGATTTCCTATACCACTGAGCCAGTTAATGAAACCAAACCAGCTGTGCAGTCACGACTTTTCGCAATGTTTTCAAACGAAACACCTCGTCAATTGACGACAGTAGCAACTGTTCATGTGATTGATCGTAATCCTACACCACTACCAGATAAAAATGAGAACAACCAGACTAGTTCCTCAACGAATCAAACCACGATAAAACGTAGTCAGTATGTCACACATATTGTGAAACCTGACAAGCAAGGACGTTATCCAAAAACGGGAGAACAAACTAATGGTCTATATCGTGTGCTAGGACTTGTTGTGTTACTTATTGTGATTATTAGTGGTATAGTCATCAAGAAGAAACGAAAATAATTAAATGAGCGTGGGGCAAAAGTTTAAAGTAACTTTTGTTCCACGCTTAAAAGATGAATAAGTGCATGAATGAGGGTAGCTGTTTCCTTGGAAAATAGGAAGTTTTACAAGTGACTTTTATTTTAAGAACACCTATTAGCAGGTTTTTCTGTTAAGATAGTTATTTTTATGAAATAGTTTGGAGGAATAATAAACGAGATGAACCAGCGAACTATTTATTATGGTAGTATCGGCACAGCCTTATTTCTTTCTTCAGGAATGTTGATTGCTTCAGTGAATAGCTATGCAAACGAAGCGACAACACCAGGCAAATATACCGTGACTTATGAAGTGGATGGCAAAATTGAAACAGCAACCATTACGGTCAAAGAAAATCAAACGGAACTTAAATTAAAAGACACGTTTTTAGGAGTTAATCAAGCATGGTCACCCTTAGACAATGTCGTTTTTCTAAAAGATAAAGAGGGTCGCCCTTTAAATTTAGAAAATGTAATTATAGAAAATAATGTAAATACTCAAAAAGTAGGCCTTTATTTTGTAACCTTCCGTTACGAGTCATACCTTTCTATTGCGAAGGTGTATGTCAACCCTACTAATTTTGCTGCAGAGGGGAATATGCTTGCAGAGCTTCCTTATAGTCAAGCAATGATTGGCCCAGAAAGACCAATTATTGCCTCGAGACAGGACAAGGAGCAACAAACAAAACAGGAGAAAAAGAAAAATAAAATTGAACAGGAACGAGTAAATAAAAAGGTGCTGTTAAATGATGAGTTGTTGAAAAAAATAGATACGATAGCCCCAGTGGAAATTACTGGAGGAGCGGCAAGTGGGTCCTCTCAATTTGGCACCACTTTAAGCTTCCTGTCAGGCTCACTTTTGTATGGAACAAGGAGAGTTTAAATGGAATTCTTGTTATTAGATGATCGGGAAAATTTAAAATTAGCGATTATTAGAAAGTTAGAGCAACAATATTCATTTTCTGAACGAAAAGATCGTTTATGTAAGCAATTAGCTATTTCTCCTTATTTGCTAGAACGGAACATAACAGAAATCAATGCAGATTTGCAACGCTTTGGTCTGATTAATGAGATGGAAATCAGTGAAAAAAATAATGAAATTTTGTTATCTCAAAGCCTTCGTATTTCTTCAAGTATTATTGAAGAATATTATTTAAAAGACTCGTTAGAATTTAATCTATTAAAAACGATTTTCTTTCATCAGTTTACCTCAATCAAAAAATACGGTGAAAAGCACGGGATGAGTCGAACGGTTGTGTACAAAATTGTTGACCATATCCGGAAAGAATTAGGTCAATACGGTATCAAGTTATCCAAAAATTTACAACTTAGCGGCAATGAAATGGCGATTAGACAATATTTTACTATGCTTTATTACCGAATTTACAAAGATTCTGAAGAATTATATAATCAAACAGATCTTCGCGCAGTTAACCAATTATTGGCTCAATTGAAAGGCTCTTATGAAAATATCACTAATTTTCATTTATTTAAACATTATGTATTGGTGGCGTTAGAACGAACGCAGAGAAAAGCTAATTATTTTTTATCCCAAGAAGAAAATCCATTCGCTTTTGATGAAGAAAGTTCGATTTATCAAGAAATTCAAAGTTGGATCAACGAAGTGATGAAGGCGACTCATGCAGAGAAAAACGCAGAAATTCAAGGAATTATCGGCAATTTATCGGTCTATCAAAGTGAACTTATTTCGGAACATTTGCTGAGTTCTCACAATGAGGCAATTACGGCTACGAAAACATTATTCTTTTCTTATATGCCGTTTACAATTTCGGACGAAGAATTTTATCAAGAAATTGTTCCGATTATTTATCAACATCGTTTTATTACGCCGTTCATCGATATCACCTTACGAATTATGGATTTAGAATTTTTTCAGGAACGCTACCCAATTGTTTTTAATAGCTGTCGTCAGTTTTTATTTGCGTTGGATTGCTCGGCGTTTGAGTTTAGTAAGCTTTCTTTATTTTTTGATTTGCTATTAGTGTTATCCCGTCTTTATGACCAAAGGAATGAAAAAAGCACGATCAATCTTTATGTGAATTTTACGCAAGGAGAAAAATATACTCAGTTTATCAAAGAACAAATCAAAATATTCGAATCTTTCAGCATTCACTTTCATTCAGCGATTCGACCAGATACGGATTTAGTAGTTTCGGATTATTTACCAAAAACGTTATTTTCAGTAAAATGTTTAATTTGGCTAGCGCCCCCGCGAGCCAGTGACTGGCAAAATTTTGGCAACGAAATTGTCCGAATTAATAAAGAGCTACAACAAACGAAACAAAGAAAAAGCGAATAAAAACAGTCGCAACGTGTTTTAGTTGCGACTGTTTTTTGTTACTGACTGTTTATAGTAAACTTTCTCATTATCACTGATGTAAAAAATTTTAAATAAAAGCAAAATAGGATTGAAGAAAAAGAAAAAATTGCTAGTGAAGGACCAATTCTCTAAAGTTTTTCTCAAATATAGTAGAATTCCTTTCTTTTCTTCTGTGAGAAAGATATAATAAAAAACGTATGAACAAAGGAAAAGGGATGACGAATGAATAGAAAAGAGAAAACAAATTTAGATAGTCGAATTGATTACGGCGTGATATTACCAGTGTTTCTTTTATCACTAATTGGTATGCTATCGCTTTACGTAGCGCTTTACAATGATCCAAGCAAACCTAAAATTGGTAGCTTGTTAATGAAACAAGGACTGTGGTATTTAGTCGGAGGATTAAGTATTGTCATTATTATGCATTTTAGCTCAAAATTACTCTGGCGGTTAACGCCCGTTTTTTATGCACTTGGATTAGTATTAATGGGATTACTACTGAAATTCTATGATCCCGTGCTAGCAGAGCAAACAGGTTCTAAAAACTGGATTCGCTTTGGTGGCACCACATTCCAACCATCGGAATTGATGAAGATTGCGTTTATTTTGATGTTGGCCTATATAGTGACCATGCATAATGTTAAATATGTGGACCGAACACTCAAAAGCGACTTTTGGCTAATCGCTAAAATGCTATTAGTGGCGATTCCGGTAATTGTTTTAGTACTTTTACAAAAAGACTTCGGGACGATGTTAGTTTTCTTAGCCATTTTTGGGGGAGTTTTCTTAATGTCTGGCATTACTTGGAAAATTATTGTGCCCGCCTTTATCATAGCTGCTCTAGTCGGAGCTGGAACCATCTACTTGGTAACAACAGAAACAGGAAGAGACTTATTGTCTAAAATTGGCATTAAAGCTTATCAATTTGATCGGATTGATTTATGGCTAAATCCTTTCCATACAGATCCAGATCGCTCATTCCAACCAGCGCTAGCATTAACAGCAATTGGTTCTGGGGGCCTTTTCGGAAAAGGCTTTAACGTGAGTGATGTGTATGTCCCTGTTCGTGAGTCAGATATGATTTTTACAGTTGTTGGTGAAAACTTTGGCTTTATTGGTGGCTGTTTCATTATTTTGTTGTATTTTATTTTAATCTACCGCATGATTCGCGTTTGTTTTGATACAAATAATGAATTCTATGCCTACATTGCCACAGGAATTATCATGATGATTTTGTTCCATGTTTTTGAAAACATTGGAGCAAATATTGGTTTACTACCATTAACTGGGATTCCATTACCGTTTATTAGTCAAGGTGGTTCTTCCATTTTAGGTAACATGATTGGGGTGGGCTTAATTATGTCCATGCGTTACCAACAAGAAACGGTTCGTACCAGAAGTGGCCGTTAAAGAAAGAAGAAAGAAGGGGTAGAAATGTACACACTTTATGAATATCCTAAATGCTCAACTTGTAAAAAAGCGAAAGCGTGGTTAGACCAACAAGGCGTTAAATACCAAGCAATTGATATTAAAACAACACCGCCTAGTAGTGAACAACTAGCAAAATGGATGAAAGAAACCGGCTTGCCTGTTCGTCGTTTTTTTAACACAAGTGGGGTTTTATATAGAGAACAAGGTTTAAAAGATCTGGTTGACAGTTTTTCTATTGAAGAAGCAAGTCAGCGTTTAGCTGCGGATGGCATGTTGATTAAGCGTCCAATTCTCTTAAAAGACAATACATTTCTAACGAATGGTTTTAAAGAAGCAGATTACGAAGGAGTGCTTGGAAAATGAGTGAAATGAAACAAATCGATCAATTATGGATCTTACCAACAGAAGCAGGTTATAAAATTGGTTTAACTGCCGAAGCCCAAGAGGAGTTAGGGAAGATTACTTTTGCAACATTTCCAAAAGTCGGACAAACATTAGCTAAGGGTGATTCTTTAATTGAATTAGAAGCAGAAAAAGCAGTCAGTGAATTCAGTAGTCCATTATCTGGTAAGGTAGTTGCGATTAATGAAGCGGCTGATCAAGAGCCAAGTGCATTAGATGAAGAAAATGCCTGGATTGCTGTTTTAGCAGATGTTGAACCAACAGAATTTGAAAATCTTTAGTCTTACGTTGACAAGGTCAATGTTTATTGCTATAATTTTCTCAATCTAATCAAAAGAAAGCTTTGAAAAGAAGAGTACATGTTAAGGACGTTTGAAGAGAGCCCTGTTTGCTGAGAATGGGTAACAGATTTAAGATGGAAGATGGTCTTTGAGCAGAGTAAGTGAGCGAAGCAGTGAACTTACTACGGGGCGCCCGTTACAGCCAACGGTATGCGAAGAATCAAGTACCGTATGAGGTTATTATTGAGAAATAATAGCGAATTAAGGTGGTATCACGAAATGACAAACTTTCGTCCTTTTTGCTGTAATAGCAAAAGGATGGAAGTTTTTTTGTTTTTATTAAGCAAATTCGTTTCATAAAAAGTGCGAAACCTTCAAAATAAGAAAGTAGAACAGAAAGAAGAGGAGAACAAAATGGCATTAATTGAATTACGTCATGTAAAAAAAGAGTTTTCCGGTAAAGCGGGTAAAGTCACGGCTTTAAAAGATATTGATTTAACGGTTGAATCAGGTGATATTTATGGCATTATTGGCTATTCAGGTGCAGGAAAAAGTACGTTGGTTCGCCTATTGAATGGACTTGAAACACCTACAGAAGGTGAAGTAGAAATTCAAGGACAAGATATTGCATTGTTGCCAAATAAAGAACTACGAAACTTCCGTAAAAAAATTGGGATGATCTTTCAACATTTTAATTTATTATGGTCACGGACGGTCCTAGAAAATATCATGCTCCCATTGGAAATTGCTGGTGTTCCAAAACAAAATCGGAAAAGCCGCGCAGAAGAGTTAATCAAGTTGGTTGGTTTAGAAGGACGGGAAACCGCCTACCCAAGTCAACTCTCTGGTGGGCAAAAGCAACGAGTGGGGATTGCCCGTGCCTTAGCTAACAATCCTGACATTTTGCTTTGTGATGAAGCAACGAGTGCTTTGGATCCGCAGACAACCGATGAAGTGCTAGAATTACTACTAAAAATCAACCAAGAATTAAATTTAACGGTTGTATTAATTACCCATGAAATGCACGTGATTCGTAAAATTTGTAATCGCGTAGCCGTGATGGAATATGGTGAAATTGTTGAAGAAGGTAAAGTAATCGATATTTTCAAAAAGCCTCAAACAGAAATTGCGAAACGCTTTATCCAACAAGAAGCGGATAAAAACATTGAAGAAACGGAACTGGTTGTTGAAGAAATGTTGGAACAATATCCGAATGGAAAAATTGTTCGCCTACTTTTCCACGGCGAACAAGCAAAATTGCCAATTATCTCGCATATTGTCCAAGAATATCAAGTAGAAGTCAGTATTATTCAAGGGAACATTCAGCAAACAAAGCAAGGTGCAGTGGGTTCTCTTTATATTCAATTATTAGGCGAAGAGCAAAATATTCTAGCAGCCATTGAAGGATTACGTAAACTTCGTGTAGAAACAGAGGTGATTGGAAATGAATAATCGTGGCTTAGCAAGTTTCTTTGATTTTTCCCAAATTGATATAAGTAAACTACAAGAAAAAACGATTGAAACACTCTATATGACAGGGATTTCAATCATAGTGGTCGCCATTTTAGGGCTGATTTTAGGACTACTACTTTTTGAAACGTCAGGCAGAAAAGGGATTTTGAGCCGATTACTGTATTGGCTAGTGGCCATTTTTGTAAATATTTTCCGTTCGATTCCGTTTATTATCTTAATCGTTCTGTTAATTCCTTTTACAAAAATTATTTTAGGGAGTATGTCTGGTGTCAAAGGCTCCTTACCAGCATTGATTATTTCCGCAGCACCTTTTTATGCTCGCATGGTCGAAATTGCTTTTCGTGAAGTCGATAAAGGCGTGATTGAAGCAGCCAAAGCAATGGGGGCCAATCGTTTCCAAATAATTTGGAAAGTTCTATTACCAGAAAGTCTGCCAGCACTTGTTTCTGGCTTAACCGTTACAACCATTTCTTTAGTGGGCTACACTGCAATGGCAGCTGCTATTGGAGCGGGTGGTTTAGGAAGTTTGGCGTATCAAGATGGCTTCCAACGTGGTCAAAATACAGTTACCTTAGTAGCAACGATTTGTATCTTAATTATTGTCTTTGCGATTCAATGGCTTGGGGATACAGTCGCTAAAAAAATAGATAAACGATAAATGGAGGGAATAAGATGAAAAAACGTACATTATGGTCAGTAATTACTGTAGCAGTAGCTGTCTTAATTTTAGGGGCTTGCGGCAATAAAAAGAGTGATGACTCGGTCTTGAAAGTTGGGGCTTCACCGGTTCCACATGCAGAGATTTTAGAACATGTAAAACCTTTATTAGAAAAAGAAGGCGTAAAACTAGAAGTGACGACTTATACAGATTACGTGCTACCTAACAAGGCGTTGGAAAGTGGTGATATCGATGCCAACTATTTCCAACATGTGCCGTTCTTTAATGAAGCGGTTAAAGAAAATGATTATGACTTTGTGAATGCAGGTGCGATTCATTTAGAACCAGTTGGGCTTTACTCGAAAAAATACAAATCGTTACAAGAAATTCCTGATGGTTCAACGATTTACGTTAGCTCTTCCGTTTCAGATTGGCCACGTGTTTTAACGATTTTAGAAGATGCTGGTTTAATCACGCTGAAAGAAGGGGTAGACCGGACAACTGCTACTTTCGATGATATTGATAAAAATACTAAAAAGTTGAAATTCAATCATGAAAGTGATCCAGCAATCATGACCACTCTTTATGACAATGAAGAAGGGGCTGCGGTTTTAATTAACTCAAACTTTGCCGTGGATCAAGGATTAAATCCGAAAAAAGATGCGATTGCTTTAGAAAAAGAAAGTTCACCTTATGCCAATATTATTGCGGTTCGTAAAGAAGACGAAAACAACGAAAATGTAAAAAAATTAGTCAAAGTGTTACGTAGCAAAGAAGTCCAAGATTGGATTACGAAAAAATGGAACGGTGCCATTGTTCCAGTCAATGAATAAAAAGAAAAAGACAATAGAATAAAAACTTGAGGTCGGGACAGGCGTGTTAAGCTTCAAGAAATAAGAAGAAAGTTCTGAAAGATGCTTTTTGTCTCTCAAGGACGTTCAGCTTATTTCCGAAGAAGCTGCTCCTGTCCCGTTGTTTATTTAAAATTTTAGGGCTAGGCAGATACATCATGTTGATTTACCTGCCAAGTCTAAGTTTTTTTCTTTTAAAAAAGGACCATAAATGATAAAGTTACAAGGAATTTCTTAATTATCAGGAAAATTCAGGGACTATGCATAGGCATTTGCATTAGTTATTGTTATAATAATTAAGATAGATTTTTTGGAATGGAGGGAAAAAGATGTTACGTTTTTTTCCGCAAAAAAATAAATATGTAGAAGAAGCAAGCCAGTACGCCTTTGATAAAGAAGGCCAAATTCCGCAGCACATTGCCATTATTATGGACGGAAATGGCCGGTGGGCACAGAATCGAAGACTGCCGAGAATTGCTGGACATAAAGAAGGCATGGATACGGTCAAAAAAATAACGAAGCATGCTAGTCATTTAGGTGTTAAAGTTTTAACACTTTATGCATTTTCAACGGAAAATTGGAAGAGACCAACAGATGAAGTCAATTTCTTAATGCAATTGCCTGTTGATTTTTTTGATACATTCGTGCCTGAATTAATTAAGGAAAATGTTAAAGTCAATGTAATGGGCTACCAAGAGTTTCTACCAAGCCATACGCAAGATGCTGTTAAGCGGGCCATTGAGCAAACCAAGGACAATACGGGCATGGTTTTGAACTTTGCTTTAAATTATGGGGCGCGTGCGGAGCTACTAACTGCCATGAAACAGATTGCTGCAGAGGTTTCAGAAAAAACATATACGGCAGATGAGATTACAGAAGAAACGATCGCAGATCACTTGATGACTGGCTTTTTACCCACGGAACTTCGTGATCCAGAATTGTTGATTCGAACAAGTGGGGAAGAGAGAATTAGTAATTTCTTGCTATGGCAAATTGCTTATAGCGAGTTGTTTTTTACAAAAGCATTATGGCCTGATTTTTCAGGGGACACTTTAGAAACCGCGATTGCTTCTTTCCAAAATCGTAATCGTCGTTTTGGAGGTCTAAAAGAAACTACAGAAACAGAAGGGAGCGATCCGCAGTGAGACAACGTGTCATCACAGCTATCGTCGCATTAATCATCTTTATTCCAATTATCTGGTATGGTGGTTTTGCAATTGAGATTGCCGCTGTTGCTTTGGCAGTAGTCGGCGTGTACGAGTTATTCCGTATGAAAGGATTAACGTTATTAAGTTTTGAAGGTATTTTATCAGCATTAGGGGCCGTTTTTTTAGTTATCCCAACAATTAAATGGTTAAACTTTTTGCCGGAAATGCAAACAAATTTCATTTTATTTTATGTCACTGTAATGTTGTTGTTAGGTGCTTCGGTAATTTCTAAAAATACATATACGATTGAAGAAGCTGGCTTTCCAGTTATTGTCAGTTTATATGTAGGGATGGGGTTCCAGAACTTTATTAGTGCCCGTTCCGCAGGTTTTGAAGTCTTGTTATTTGCTTTATTCATTGTCTGGGCAACGGATATTGGTGCATATCTATTTGGACGCCGATTTGGTCGTCATAAATTGATGCCAGATGTTTCACCCAACAAGACAATAGAAGGTGCACTTGGTGGTATTTTATCAGCCGTCGTTGTAGCAGCGTTGTTTTTAGTTTTCACAGCTAATAAAGGGCTATTTCCTTATCCGATGCCGGTGATGCTTGTATTGACGGTTCTATTTTCTATAGTAGGTCAATTCGGTGATTTGGTTGAATCTTCTATCAAACGTCATTATGGCGTGAAAGACTCTGGTAACATCTTGCCAGGACATGGTGGTATTTTAGATCGTTTTGATAGTTTATTATTTGTTTTCCCAATTATGCACTTATGTGGATTATTTTAAATTGATTAACAAAATTTAAAAAAGTATCGTCAAATAAGCAAAAATCCAGAAGAGAGACTCTTCTGGATTTTTGCTGTTTATTGGGTTAGTTTAGGTACCTTGTGAGTTATTTAGTTTATAAGAGTAATTGTATAAAGATGGCTAAAGTTTCTAAAAAATTAAATAGGTGATTGGATGTTAAATATCTGAACATTCCAGTGTTATTCGATTGTTAAAAATTAAATTATAACAATCGAATAACACTGGAATGTTTATTTCAATAAAGCCATTGACGTTTAGCATAGATAAATTTATACTTAAAAGAAGAAAAGCAAAATAATGTATTTTATAAGCTTGTTCAATCGTGGTGAGAGTTATTCATAAATTTAAACAAGTAAAGAGAAGATAATTTAGAGATTTGTGAACGCGTTCTTCATACAAGGTTATAGATTAGGATTATATTTTTGATAATCTAATGTAAAGGATTAATTCAATGAAAAAATTTTTAGAGAATAGTATACATCAAGCCATAAAAGCTTGTTTTTTCTTTTTAGGTAAACTACCTAAAAAGAAGTTATTTATTTTTGAAAGTTTTCATGGAAAACAGTATAGTGATAATCCACGTGCAATTTTTGAGTACATAAGAGATAACTGTCCTGAATATCAATGTATTTGGGCAGTCAAAAAAGGATATGAGATGCCTTTTGTGGAAGAGAATGTTCCTTTCGTCAAACGATTAAGTTGGAGATGGCTATGGTTGATGCCAAGAGCTCAGTATTGGGTTTTTAACACGCGGATGCCAGCTTGGATGTATAAGAATCAAACAACAATCTATATACAGACGTGGCATGGGACCCCTCTAAAGAAACTGGGCTTAGATATTGAAACAGTCAAAATGCCAGACCATGAAACAGAGAGCTATAAACTAGAAGTCATTCAAGAAGCAAAGCGTTGGGATTATCTCATCTCACCTAATGCATATAGTACGAGAGTATTTCGACAGGCCTTTCATTATGGAGGGGAAATATTAGAAGTAGGATATCCGCGAAATGATTTGTTAGTTTGTGAAAATAAGGACAAAATAGCTTTTTCTGTTCGCAATCAGTTAGGCCTTTCAGTCAATCAAAAAATTATTCTTTATGCCCCCACGTGGCGTGATGATGAGTCTATTCGAAAAGGAGCCTATCGTTTTACCAACCATTTGCCAGTTGAACAACTTTTAGCAATTGATTCTTCTGTTGTTATACTTACACGACTACATTATTTAATTGCAGAAAGTTTTGATATAAGTGCATTTGGTTCACGTGTAATCGATGTTTCTTCTTATCCAGATATCAATCAACTTTATTTAATCGCTGACTTATTAATTACAGATTATTCATCGGTTATGTTTGATTTTGCATTAACAAAAAAACCGATGCTATTTTTTATGTATGATAAGGAAAAGTATCAAAATAGTACAAGGGGATTCTATTTTGACCCAACAGCAATTTTGCCTGGGAAAATTGTGACAGATACGGATAGCCTAGTAACGTCTGTAAAAAACGTATTGTTTTCTAAAACGGAACAGGAACAACGTTTATATGTGCAGTTTTTTCGTGAATTTTGCCTTGAAAATCAGGATGCCACTAGACAGCTGATTTCAGAAATTTTAAAGAGATAAAAAGCCGGAGGGTGTAGGTTGGAAAAACAAAAAGAAGTCCAAAAAGAATATGAAGAGTATCAATATATGTTAGATACTGAAACGTGGAAAAAGGAGTTAAGTCAATTTAAGCTGTCCTCTTCAGAAAAAATATCAAAAAATCCTAAAGTCTCAATCATTATTGCTAATTATAATAATGCACCATATCTTAAAAAGATGATGGATTCTCTTGTTCAACAAACCATTGGGATCGAGCAATTGCAAGTGATGTTTATTGATGATTGTTCCACAGATCATTCGTTAAAAGTAATAGAGCCATATCTTGAAAGATATCCGAATATTGAAATTTATCAGCTACTTGAAAACACTGGAGGTGCTCACGGCCCAAGAAACGTAGGAATTGTAAATGCACGTGGTGAGTATAGTGTCTTCTTAGATGCAGATGATTGGTATGATTTAAATGCATTGAAATATTTATCAGACCTACTAGATGACTCTCACGATGATTTTGCTGTTTCTGGTCTAATACAGAGTACGGATGGCCACTTAATGTTAAAAAGTAAGCCGTATTATGTGGATGGGTCATTTAAAAATCGGTCTATCCAAGAATTGCCAGCTGAATTTTATGGTTGGTTAGGACCGCAAGCTATCATGTTAAGAACTTCACTGATACACAATAATAATTTACACTTTGTTAATCAACGGGTGGCTGATGATGTGCTGTTCTTTTATGAAGCCATGCGATTTTCAAAAACCATTACACAAGGGGAAAGGTTAACGACTTATTTAAATCGAGATGCAGATAATGAAAGTTTAAGCAAATCAATTAATCGGACATTTATGCTTTCTTGGTTGCGTGCGTTAAGTTATATCAATCAACAGTTTCCAGATGATTTGTCTAAAGAGCGGATGTTAGCCCGCCGTTTAGAATGGCTAATTTATGACTTTTGTATTCGGAGGGATACTGGGTATCCATTCAGTAAAAAGCGATTACAAGACTTTAAAGTACAGATGGATCTGTATTTAGGCGAATTAAATTTTGATCCTAGCCCGTATTTTAGAAGTGATGTGCGCCAAATTATTTGGACATTTTTACAAACTAACGATATTGATGGTTTGTATTGGTTTATTCAATGTCAGTCCATTCGTTGGGTGTTAGTCAATCGCTTTGGTTATGTTTCAAAAACAGAGAGAAGTTATTATTATCCCAGATTATTGAAACGATTCCCAGCAGTTCGCATGAATGCTTATGCAGAAGCAACGCAACGTGAAGGCAATACGCTTTCTTTAAATGTGTATACACACCAAAAAATTACAGGATTTGAAATAAAAGAGCTGAAAAATCCTTTTGAAACAAGACAGAGGCTGGCGTTTAAAAAAATTAGTGAAACTAGTTACCAGGTGGAGTTGCCAGAAAAATTTTCAAATAAAGAAAGTAGATTTACGATAGTTTTTGATAATTATTTAGAAATTGGGGTTAAAGATTTTAGTAAGTTTTTTGCTTAAATTTTGTCCGTTTAAATCAGGATATTTTGAGTATACAACTATAAATGATAAGTGAGGGAAATTTGTTTTATGGAAAATGTGAAAGTGTCAGTCATTGTACCCGTCTATAACGTAGAAACCTATTTAGAAGAGGCATTAATGAGTTTGAAAGATCAAACATTAAAAGAAATTGAATTTTTAATTATTAATGATGGCTCTACTGATAATAGTCAAAAAATTATTGAAGAAATTGCACAAGACGATCCACGTTTTCGCGTTTTCAATGTTAAAAATGGGGGAATTGGAAAAGCCTTTAACTTGGGTGTTTCAGAAGCAAAAGGTGAGTATATTGCTGAATTTGAAAGTGACGATTATGTAGCGTTGCATGCCTATGAGCGTTTATACAATACGGCTAAAAGTCATCATGCAGATGTTGTCCGTTGTAACTGGGTTGAATTTTCTTCGGAAGAAGAGGTTGAGCGAGATATATTATGGCAATATCCCGATAAATACAATCAATTGATTGACTTAAAAACGACGGATTTAATTGTACAAGTTTATCCATGGAATGCCATTTATAAAAAAAGTATGATTGAGAAAGAAAACGTAACTTGGGATGAGGAAATTAAAAGTTATGGGGACACTGGTCTATTTTGGAAAATCAATTCAGCATCTCAGAATGTTATTTTTATTAAAGATTGTTTGTATTTTTATAGACAAGACAACCCGAATTCGACAGTAAATAATGTGGCAACAAAGGTTCCTTTCTTGTTTCAACAATTTAAACTAATTCGTTCAAATTTAATTGAACAAAATAAATTTGAACGTTACAAAGGTTATTTTTATAAGCAAATGTTCGAAAAATACTTTTGGGCGATTGAAAAATTAACCCATTTACGTGACGAGTCGGTTTATGAAGTGATTCAAGAAGTGGCAGTAGATTTTAAACAAGCTATAGAAATAGACCAGCTGAATGATATCGATTTTGAATATATCAAACAATTTTATCAAATTTCGAATGATCCAGTAGCTTATTATGAGGACTACTTGAAAAATCTGTATAAAGTTAGTGTTGTCATGCCGATTCACAATGCATCCAAATATTTAAGACAAACATTAGAAACTGTTTGTGGGCAGTCTTTACGTGAAATTGAAATCATTTTGGTAGAGAACGGTTCTACGGATAATACTATGGATATCATTAACGAATTTGCAGTAAAAGATCCGAGAATTATGGGGATTTCTATTGGCAAAAGTAATCCTGGACATGCAAGAAATGTGGGCATTTCGATGGCACGAGGCCGGTATTTACAATTTCTAGATGCAGATGATCATTTTGAAGTGAATTTATTACAAGACGCTTATTATCGTGCATATGATAGTGCAACAGATATTCTTTTATTTGGTATGAAAGAAAAATTGCCAAATGGAGAAGTGCACGTGGTTCACAATCCATTACTAACTAATGGCGGACGTATGTCTGGTGAAGAAATTTCATTGGATGAAGTAACTCCTTATTTATATGACAAATTATTTTTATTAGAATACATCAAAGAAAATAACTTGGTAAACTTAGAACAATTTGTTGGTGAAGACGCTTATTTCACTTATACAGCATTATTAGGTACCGAAAAAATTGTTGCGCTAAACAAATATTTGCTGACTCGAATTGTTAGACAAGATGGTTTGATGTCTACGTACGGAATGAATTATCGTGATGAGTTCAATTTACATGACAAAATGTTGGAGTACTTAAAACAACATGCTCCAAATCGGATTGAAGCATATCGTTTAAAAATTATTAATACATTAAACTGGTTTATTTTTGATATGAATCGTGTTGATCAAGCATTTAAAGAACGTTTCTATCAAGAATTAAAAGAGAAATATATCCAACAATTAGGGCTAGACTTAGTGAAAAAAGAAAAATATTCTAATGACCCAGAACAAGTAGAACGTATCACTCGAATCCAAAATATTTTACAATACAATTTAGAAATATATCAAAATATTTATAAAGATTTTGGGATGAAAAAAACCTTCATTATCCCGAATGTTCATATTCAAGAGCGTGGAGGTAAAGTAATTTTTGGACAAGAGAAAACCCAGGGGAATGGGACGGCAATTGAAATGTTTTCAATTATTATTGCAGATAACGATACAAGCAATGCCAGCGGAGTGATTGATTTCGTTTATATGGGTGACAATACAAAAATAATTCATGATAGTTTATTAGTATCTTTATTAATTAAAAAAGAAGGTACTACTTTAAAATCGATTGTTTTACAAGCCGAGTGGGAAAAAGGCTATACCTTACTACAAGAAAATATGTATTATACTTTCGTAGACAATGTTTTTACAATTTGGGCGGGCTATACTCAAAAATATGCAGCATTTGATTACAATGTTCGAATTTTGACTTCTCGAGAAGGGGAAACGCATTTCAGTGTCGTTCGACAAAACCAAGGCTATATCCAAGATACAATGACAAGCATCAGTAACGAATTAACACCTATCAATAAAATTGAAGGAAATGAACCTACAACAATTAAAAAAGCTGTATCAAAAAGTCTTAAAAAAGCAAAAGGGTTGTTGAAATAGAAAGATTTTAAAGGAGATTAAAAATGAACGATTTATGGAATTTTTTAGATAATCATCCTGAAGAGAAAGAATTGATAAAGGTAAAAGCATTACAAGGTTATACAGTTGATGGAATTTTAAATGATCAACTTAATTTTGTTGCTCTAGATACTTTGTCTATTGGTCTGGAAAAATTTGGAAATATTCATTATAGTATCCAAATCCCAGAATTTAATGAATTACTAAGTAAGAAGATGGTAGTACTTTTTGTTCCTGCGGATGGAGTGGGACACTCTGGCGCCAAAGAAAGATATTTTGGATTGAGACAATGGAATACCCTGTCTCAATCTGTTCGAAAAAATACCATCATTCTTAGAATAGCTGATGTTGGCTTTGTGTCAGGATCCTATTACACATTATTTGAGCAAGAAATTTTGGATTTAATTGAAGCAAAGAAAACAGAATTTGGACTGAAGCATCAAGATATAATCTTCTATGGAAATTCTAGAGGCGGAACGGGAGCGTTATTATTAGGTATTACAGGTAATTACAAAACAGTTAGTGTAGATCCAGTAATTGATCGAGAGCCTTGGGTAAACAGCGCGGATGGTAGAATAGATCGTCAGTTAATGTTTGATTTCGTAGAAATGGATTTTTCAAACCGAATAAAAGATAAGATGGAACAGTCAAACTATGAATTAGAAAACATTACGGTGATTGCTTCTGAAGCAAATAAAAAAATGTATGAGAAAATTTACCCCTTATCTAATGGTTTTACCTTGAAAAAATTAGAATTAATGATTGATTCTGAAAATACAATTGGTATACACGGCCTTACGATAATGGAAAGTATTCATTTACAATTAGCGTTAATAAATAATTATTTATTTGATTAAGTAACAGAGAAAGTAGGAGCGGAAAAATGAAAAAAGCAGCAATTATGGGCTGGTGGTATAACCAAAATTATGGATCAATCTTAACATACTATGCTCTAAACAAATATGTACAGAATAAAGGGTACGAGACGGTTATGATTGATGGACCACTAGGTTATAAAAACAGAAGTAACTTTCGAGCATGGATGCCTTTAGCGTATAATTTTTTTAAGAAAAATAATATGCCCTATACCGAGCAATTAACAAAAGAAACGTTACCGACATTGAATGATTTAGAAAATCTAGATACCTTTATTTTAGGTTCTGATCAGATGTGGAATCCGTGGAATGGTTGGGTAGACGATGATGATTTCTTAGATTTTGTTTATCCTCGTAATAAAACAATTGCTTATTCTGTTTCATTAGGAAAAGCAGATACAAGTAAATATGATCCCAAATGGGTTGCAAACCGCAAAAAAGATATTACACAGTTTAATCATGTTTCTATGAGAGAAGATTTTTCTGTACAAATTATGAAGGATATTTTTCAAGAAGAAGTTATTCAGGCTTTGGATCCAACCTATCTTGTTGAAAGAAGTGAATATGATTCTTTAGCTGATCAAGCTACGTTTAAACGACAAGAATCAGGAGATTATATGGCTGTCTTTTTCTTGGATATTAACAAGGAAAAAGTTCGTGTAGCACTAGCGATCGCAGAAAAATTGGGACTGAAATTAGTGGTCTTGCCTAATCCTTTAAAAGGACGTGAACTAGCGAAAAAAACATTCCCTAATACAGTAGAATATGTTTCTGAAGATACACCAGAAAATTTCTTAGCTGTTTATCGAGAAGCAAAATATATTATTACTGATTCGTTTCATGGCACTGTTTTTGCGACTATTTTCCAAAAACCGTTTTCAATTTTTTATAATGAACAACGTGGAATTGATCGCTTTAACAGCTTGATGAACCTATTTGAGCTTGGCGAAACTAGACGTGTCTATGAGCAAAATACAAAACAAGAAATTGAAGAAAATAAAAACATTAGTTTAGCACTTGACTATCAAAAGACCGCTGGAAAGATTGCCAGGGAAAAAGAGATTTCAGATAAGTGGTTAACCGATGCGTTGACAAGTAAATTTAGCCCAGATGAAGACGAAGTATATGATGAATTTAGACGATATATTATCAATAAACCTTTGGATTTTTATCGAGCTAAAACAACTGTTCCGATTTCCGCAGCAATTGTTTTATCGCCAAATGGTACGATAAAAAATTCTAACCCTAATGAAAGCTTTTGGAAGCTAACAGATAAAGAACTAATTTTTATGAATAATCATCGTGAAGTCACTACAAGATTTAATCGTGAAAAGTTTAAGGGAAAGGAAACGTTCAGTCCTTTTAGAATCGTCGGTAAATATGTGAAAGATGAAAAAATCGAACATGTCATGTATTTGCATCCGATACAAAAACCTAAGCCTAAACCGAAACAAGGCACAGAAAAAAAAGCATTAGCAATTCCAGAGAATCTTTTAACAAGAAAACAATTAATTATGAAAATTGTGCAAAATGAGAGAATTCGTTCGTGGAAACAGGATCTTTTAGAAGAATTACCAGATTTAGAGTTATTTGTAGGTCGTGAATTAAAAGAATATGCTTCGAATTTTGTTGGTGGTCCAGCAGACCTTTTAATTTTTCCAAAAACGATAGAAGAAGTTGCTTTAATTGTAAAATATGCTAAAAATAATCAGATTCCTTTAACTGTTATCGGTAAAGGTTCAAATATTTTAGTCCGTGATGGTGGTATCCGTGGGATTACTTTAAATATGACTGCCTTGAATTATCGTAAAATTACGGGGAATGTTTTAACAGTTTCGGCAGGTGCAAGTTTAATTGAAACATCTTATTATCTACTAGAACACTTGAAATGCGGTTTAGAATGGGCAGATAATATTCCAGGAACCATTGGTGGCGCAGTTTATATGAATGCTGGGACAGTTAAGGATATTAATAGTATGTTTCTTGAAGCTACGATTGTAGATGAAAATGGAGAAATTAAAGTTTTAAATAAAGAAGATGTTCAATTTAGTCATCGCTATAGTTCATTTATGGATCATCCTGAGTGGATTATTCTAGAAACTAAATTACAGATTTCAGAAGGTAATTTAGAAAACATGGTAAATGACATGGTAGGAACTGTCGAAATTAGAGAAAGGATGCACCCACTAACACATCCAAATCATGGATCAACTTTTACTTGGGGACGGGCGCCTCGATTAATTCAACAAGCTGGCTTAGTTGGTACTAGAATTGGCGGAGTAAAAGTATCTGAAAAACATCCAGGTTTCTTTATCAATGTTGAACAAGCCTCTGCTCAAGACTATGAAGCATTAATTTATTTAATTATTGCAAAAGTTTATGAATTTTCTGGATTTTTATTAAAACCAGAAGTGAGAATTTTAGGTGCAAATATGTGGGAAGCAAGTTTAACTTTTAAATAAACAGAGGAGTGTGTGACATGAAGAAAATAATCACGATAATTGTGTCTTTAGCAATTGGTATCGGTTGTGGTTTTTGGTCAGGATATTACATCGGTAAAAAATATTCGGAAAACCAAGAGACAACTATTTCCAAAAGTACTAACTCAGAACAACCTTTGATTGTAAATGGAGAGTATCAAGTAACAGCTAATTGGGATTGGAAAACATTAGTTGTTAAAGATAATGTGTGGACATTGGATGGCAAACGTATTTATGATGTTTCGACTACAAATGATAATATTGTGATTTTAAAGGGAAAAAATTTGAAATCACTTGTAGTTTATAAAATAGAAAAAGATAACGAAAAAATCAACTTATATTCTTACACAAAAGAAGGCGTTGGAAAAAAAGTATTGGCTACTCTAGTGAAGAAATAAATAATGCATTTGGTGTTTGAAATAAATTGAAAGTAACTTTGTTAGGAGAAGTTAGTAAATGAAATACAATACGAAAAATTATGACTATTTAATTGTTGGTTCGGGACCTTTTGGGGCAACGTTTGCTTGTGAAGCAGCTAAACGAGGGAAAAAAGTATTAGTTATTGAGAAACGTGCTCATATTGGTGGCAATATGTATACACATAAAGAAAATGGGATTAATGTCCATGACTATGGTGCCCATATTTTTCATACTGACAATAAAGAAGTATGGTCTTATGTCAATCAATTGACGGAATTCAATGGCTACATCAATCAAGTAGTTGCTAATTACAAAGGGGAGCTCTACAACCTACCATTCAATATGAATACGTTCTACCAAATGTGGGGGGTAAAAACACCAGCTGAAGCACAAGCAAAAATTTCAGAACAGCGGGAGGCAGCTGGAATTAAAGGAGCTCCAAAAAATTTAGAAGAACAAGCGATTCGTTTGATAGGAACAGACATCTATGAAAAATTAATTAAAGGCTATACAGAAAAACAGTGGGGACGTAAGGCTACGGAATTACCAAGTTTTATTATTCGCCGTTTGCCAACTCGTTTTACTTTTGATAATAATTACTTTAACCATCGCTATCAAGGCGTACCTGTCGACGGTTACACAGCTATGTTTGATAAATTGTTAGAGAGTGAATTAATTGATATTCAATTGAATAAAGACTTTTTGGCAGAGAAAGAAACTTACTTATCAGAGTTTCCAAAAATTGTTTATACAGGGATGATTGATGCATTCTTTGATTATTCTTATGGCGAATTAGAATATCGTTCAGTACGTTTTGAAAATGAAACAGTAGATTCAAACAATGCACAAGGCAATGCCGTAATTAATTACACAGATGCGGAAACCCCCTATACACGGATAATGGAATGGCGACATTTTGATCAACAGGCCGATGAAAACAAAACGATTTTGACGAAAGAATACCCACAAGATTGGGATCGTTCAAAAGAAGCCTATTATCCTGTTAATGATGAGAAAAATTCACTTTTGTTTAGAAAATACAAAGAAAAAGCAAACGCTCAAGAAAAAGTTATTTTTGGTGGACGTTTAGCCAATTATCAATACTATGATATGGACCAAGTTTTCGGAGCAGCTTTGAAAGCAGTCGCTAAAGAATTTGGTGAAATGGCCAACTAGTGAACGGTTAGACTCGGAGGAACAAATGGAAAAAGAACTGAAAGTTAGAACAAAATTACTTACCAAAGAATACAGTTTAGCGCAAACACGTATTGACAAATTGAAGACACTTTTTAGTATTTTTCAAAACAAAGTTCCCACATTTTGGGCGTTAAAAGGTGTTAGCCTCGACGTATATTCTGGAGAAACAATTGGTATTATTGGTTTAAATGGTTCAGGCAAATCCACTTTATCAAACATTATTTCAGGCATCACTCCTCAAACGTCAGGAGAACTTGAAATAAATGGTGAAGTTTCAATTATTTCGATTGGTGCAGGACTAAATAATAATTTAACAGGACGAGAAAACATTCGAATGAAATGTTTAATGTTGGGGGAAAAGAATAAAGAAATTGATGCCAAAATCGATGATATTATTGAATTCTCAGAATTAGGCGTTTTTATCGACCAGCCTGTTAAAACTTATTCTAGCGGTATGCGTGCTAAGCTTGGTTTTTCAATTGCGGTTCATCAAAATCCAGATATTTTAGTAATCGATGAAGCGTTATCTGTAGGAGATCAAACCTTCTATAATAAAGGCTTAAAAAAAATGCTTGCATTTAAAGAGCAAGGCAAAACTATCTTTTTCGTCTCTCATTCTATTCAACAAGTAGAGCAAATTTGTGATCGTGTCGCTTGGATGCATTATGGTGACCTACGTGCATTTGGTGAAACTAAGCATATTTTAAAGGAATATCGTGCTTTCTTGCACCGTTATAATCATTTCACTGAACCGCAAAAAGAATCGTATCAGAGAGATGGCAAGGCCAAACAGAGAAATTTTTCTTTGGAACAACTTCAAGAAACAATTCTTGAAAAAGCCAATCAACAAGTAGGCAGTCGCCGGACGACTAAAGAAGTCATAAAATTTACTACTAAAAATAAAATTGGAGATAAAATGACTCTTGGTACGAAGAGCTTGTTAATTTTGCTACTTTGTATGATTTTTTATGTAAGTCTTACCTTTGTAAAAGGTATTTCATTAACAACAGCTTTTATTCATCCAGCAGAAACAATTCAACGTATATTTGTTCCTGAGAAAGTAGCAGGTAAGGATTCAAGCGCTGTGAAAACGTCTAAAACTAAACCAACTTCAACAAAAGAATCTATCCAGCAGGAGGAAGTACAGTCTAGTTCAACGAACGTACCAGAAAATAATAATAGTGAACAAGCTGTGTCGACATATACAGTGGAAGTTGGAGATTCAGTCAGTTTGATTGCTGAAAATCACGGACTCACTATAGAACAACTTCAAACTTTGAACCCAGAAATCATTGAGGTACCTATTTATCCTGGACAAGTGTTGAAATTGAAAGAGGTGACTGAATAATGCGCGAGGTAAAATTAATTTTAGCTGAACAGTTTTCATACTTAGGCGTTGCACAACGAATTGCTAAATACAGTAATAAAGCATTATATCAAAGCCACATCTTAGGAAATTTATGGCAAATTTTAAGTCCTTTAATTCAGTTAGGTGTCTATTATTTTGCTTTTGGGATTGCCCTTGGTGGTGCTCGAACCGTAAAAGGAGGAGTATCCTATATCGCTTGGTTGATGATAGGATTAAGTACATGGATTTTTTTAAGTACAGTAACGAAACAAGCTTCTAGTTCTGTTTATATGCAAGTTGGCATGGTCTCTAGAATGAAGTTTCCAATAAGTATTTTGCCAATGGTTAAAATATTTTCTGAGTTACCAAGTTATTTTGCATTCACTACGTTAGCAGCAATTGTCTCAATCTCGACAGGCGAAAAGATTTCTATTTATTGGATTCAGCTACCTTACTATATTGTAGCGATGATTATCTTTTTATATAGTTTTAGTCTAATTAATTCAACGATTGCTGCATTAATTAGGGATTATCAAATTTTCTTGAATTCTATTATCCAAGTATTAATGTATATGTCAGGGGTCTTTTGGGATTTGAGTACAAAGAATTTACCGTCTTGGTTATCAAAAATTCTTATGTTGAATCCTTACGCATATATTATTAATGGATTTCGAGATACATTTTTCTATAAAAGATGGTTTTTTGAAGATAAGCCCCAGCTTATTGTTTTTTGGCTAACAACATTAGTAATATTTATCGTAGGGGCTCATTTACATGTTAAGTTCAGAAGCAAATTTGTTGATTATATGTAATATATGAAGAAGTAAAACCACCGTATACTGACAAGAATACGGTGGTTTTACTCTTTAATTGACAATAGCCTTCTCTTTAAAGAGAAGGCTATCTAACGAATCAATATTATTATTTTAAAGTTGGATCAGACTATTTCTAGTATTCAAGTATTTTTCATTTAAGCGATGTATTCCCTACCTCTAATACATCCTTGTGTCTCTCTAGACACGCCAGTTTTGAATAAAATCATCAAAACAATTGAATGGTTCGTTTAAAAATATTTTTCGTGTTCTAATTATTATAACATAAAACTCGTCAACTGACCACTAGCTGACGAGTTCATAATTTTTCCAGATAAATAGACAGCCGTTTTCCGCCGACTGTCTAAGATTAAGATAGATTTGTAAAGAAGTGAATAAATGCTTCCTACCCTCTCTTTATAACATGAGGAAAAGAAAACTGCAAAAGATAGCTGTGTTTTTTGAAAAAAAGATCAGCTGGTTTCCGCCAGCTGATCATCCGTTGAAAAGAGATATAAAGAAGTGAATAAAGCTTGCTTTACCTCTATTTTATACCATGTTTTGATTCAAATAACTATTCAGTATTAGTTATACTTAAATAATAAATATGTATACGGATGTATTATTTTGAGGTATAGTCATAGAGAAAAGAGGGAACGTTTATGAAAAAATTTTGTTTAAGTTATAGCTCTGGTAAAGATTGTTTATTGGCGATGGATCGATTGGTACAAGCAGGAAATCAGCCAGTTGCGTTAGTGACAACATTAAGTGATGAAATTAATCGTTCTTGGTTTCACGGGATACCAATCTCCGTCTTAGAATCAGCAGCCGAAGCGTTAGATTTACCACTTGTTATATCACATAACAACGAAACAAATTACACAGAAAAAGTGGTTGAGGCACTGCATGAAACTAAAAAATTGGGTGCAGAAACGGTTTGTTTTGGCGATATAGATATTGAACAAAATGGTGCTTGGGATCGCCAAGTTGCATTAAGTGCTGGGCTTGAGCCACAATTACCTCTTTGGCAGGAGAATCGCGAAGCACTTGTCAAAGAATTCTTGGCAAAAGGGTACACAGCAATTATCAAAACGGTCAGCAAAGAGGCAGGTATTCCAATAAAATTTTTAGGAGAACCGTTAAATGAAACATTTATCACGTACCTTAAAGAGCATCAATTAGATATTTGCGGAGAAAACGGGGAGTACCATACGTTGGTAATTGACGGCCCGCTATTTAAAAAGAGGCTCAATTATTATACTTCAGGAATTTATGAAAGTCCTTATGCTTATTCTTTGATTATTGATGCTTAAATGAAAGTAAAAGGACACAAGCTGCCACTTTTTCTAGCGATATGCTATAATTGACTTAAGAAAAGTAGAGAAAGTGAGTGGTTAATTATGGAAGAAACTGTCTTTTTTAATTTAGGAAATGCCCTTGCTTCAAAAAGAGATCAAAAAGAATTAATTAAAGAAGCCCAAATTGCGAAAGATACTCGAAAGATTCCAGGAAAACTGATTATCGTTGAAGATGAAGAAAATGGTACCCATATTTTATTTGAATTAGCTGATCAAACAGAACCGTCTGCTGAAACAAAAGAATTCAAAGTAAAAAAAGTGATTGATTAAAAAAAAGCAACGAATTTTTCTAAATTCGTTGCTTTTTTATATTTTTTTACACAAATGATACAAAAAGAATATCAAAATCAAATAAATGATTAGTATACTTGAAGAAACAAATAGGAAGCAAAGCAAACGTTTTGAGGTGTTCTTTCATGGAAAAACGAGGAATTTTATTTGATAAAGATGGTACGTGTATTCGTTTTGATACTCTTTGGCAAGCAGGTTTGCAAGCTTGTTTTGAAACACTAAGTATGTTAGCCCCTCATCATTCAGCAGAAATAAAAAAGATATTAGCTATTCAGGAGCAACGTTTTTTGCAAAAACATTTACTTGATGAAGTCCTTTATCAGGAACTTTATCAGGAATTGGCGCAATTTGAGGAATTAGTCGAACAGGGAATCAGCAGTCGATGGCTGGAGCAATTTTTTTATGATTATTTACGAAAAAATCTGAAAAAGATTGAACCAATTGGTGATTTAAAACAGTTATTTCTTGAGCTAAAACGGAAGAACTATAAAATTGGACTAGCAACTTCAGATACTTTGCCAGCGACTATGTTGATTATGGAATATCTTGGTTTAACAGAAATGTTTGATTTTATTGCGACAGGAGATCGTTACTTACCGAAACCAGATGCGGACATGCTCCAAGCCTTTTGTCAGTCATGTCAATTGAAGTCGACAGAAGTAATTATGGTGGGGGATTCGCTCGTGGATGTTTTCATGGGAACTTGTCATGGCAAAGCAGGAATTGGTGTTTTAACAGGCAACTGCCAGTCAACTGATTTTGAAAAGTTTGAAGTAGCCTATTTCCGTGATATCCATGAAATACCTTATCAAGAATTATGGGAAAATACCAAGAAGAAAAAAATCCTGAAAAGATGACGAGTCTTTTCAGGATTTTTTTATTAATCTAATTGAAGCAATTGCCGTTTCTTTTGTTGAAATTCTTCTTCTGTTAGAACTCCTTCATCAACTAACAGTTTTAAATTTCTTAACTCAGCCATTACGTCTTCAATAGCGCTAGATGAGTTTTTTTGTGAATCAGATAGCTTTGGTTCAATCGGTTGGTTTTCATCACTCTTTATAGGAGTTGGTATTTCTGTGAAAAATCTAAAAACTTCGACCGCCGCCACCGAATGTGCCGCCGCCAGTTGAGTGGGTGGTGCTGCCACCACCGCCCATTCCGCCACTGCCGCCATTGTTTTTAGGAATACGACGCGTAGTGATGAAAGAGTTGGTTAACTGATCTGTACGGGAGGTTAAGTTTAAAGTTGTTTTTTCCCTAAAGGGATATTGATAACTTGAAAATTTTAATTGATATTTAGAAATATTAATGCCTAAGAAGACCAAACTGAGTATCAGAGCAGCAGCAAAAGCAATTACCATTTCCAGCGGGGTAATGACTTTATAACGAGTGATTTTACCTGTTGCGCTGTCCACACGATAGTGCCCCCCAGGAACCCCTTTATTAACAAATGCTTGAGTTTCCTGAACAAAGGTTTGAGCAGCCGCGAAATAATTTCCTTGACTCATCCCATCCATTACTTTATCTAAGGTGTCATTAATTCGTGCATCCGTCATATAATCAATCATGTTTCCAGAAGTAGAGATGTAGACTTTCCGTAAGTCCATATCAATGAGAAAAAGAATCGCATTTTGGTCCTTGCCAACTTTATTTAAAAGATAATGATCTGCATATTCTTGTTCATCGCCATAGGTATTATTATTTGTGGTCACAATAAAGACAGAGGCTTTTGTTTTTTCTTCTAAAGGTTGTATCTCTTGCTTTAGTTGGTTGATTTGATCAGGTGTCAGTAATTGTGCACCATCATCAATTGAATTTTCAGCCGCCGAAACGGGTAGGGCAAGGCCAAAGGTAAGAAGTATTAGGAAAAAAATAGGTAAAAGTCGTTTTTTCATAGGAAATAACCTCCTAATAAAAAGAGTGCTAAGAGTCCAGCGAAAATGCCTAACGTTGCTAGTCCTAAACGAGTGTAACTAATTGGAAGCACACCGCTTACTTTACCTGTTTGTCCATTCATGGCATAATAATAAACTTTTTTTGATTGTTCCTGACTGCGATAGGTGACTAACCAAATTGGCAAAAGCATATAGTGATTATTTTCTTGGTCTAGAGAAATATCCGTGCGAACATTTGTCAATGTAGTATAACCAGAAGCAGAGTCCCGTAACAATGATTCCGAATAATCTTGTAATTCTTGTTGGACGTGTTTTTTGATTGCTTCATATTCAATATCGCGTTTTTCTGCTTGAAAACCTGCTAGGTATTGGCTTTTGAAAGGCACTGCTTGATCAATTAAAAATGGTTGAACGCCTTCCACCATTTTTTGTTGGACGTTTTTTGACAAGGCATTTTTAACTAATTCTTTAAACGATAATTTTCCTGAACGTCCCACATTGAAACGTTTTGTTTCGGTGTATTCAATATCACCTACGCGCCAAATGCGAATACTTGTGCCAGTAGCTTGGAGTTGTCCATCGACTTCTGCATCAACGACCCAATAGGGGAAGTAAACCCCAGTTAATTTATCGATTTGATTTTTGCTGAAAAAATCTCGGGGAATGAACCATTTTTTCTTGGTCCAAGCGAGAAATTTTTCAATCGCTTCGTCTTTTTCAATTGTAAAGGGTAAGACGTTTTCTGGTAAAAATTCGCCACTTAATCGACCAGCCAAGACAACAGGATTATGGCAATAATAACAGTATGTGGCAGCCGTTGTTGCATCGGTGACAATTTGAGCGCCACAGCTTGGACAATTAAAAATTTCCATTGTGCCTGCATCTGCAGCTGCTTCATTCTCAGTGGTCTCTGTTTGTTGCGTAGCGGAGGATTCTTCTTCCGCCGTGAAAGTCAAATTTTCCTCGGCAGTCGTTGTTGAGGGATTCTCTAAATGCGCCTCATGTTGCTGTTGCTCATAACGAGTCACTTCTTCTTCCGTGTAAATATTTAAACAATATTCACAATGAAATTTTTGATCTTTGGGATTAAATAAGAGCGGGCCGCCACAGTTGGGGCATTTATGGGTAAATGTTGTTTCCATTGCAACCGTCCTTTCTAATAGAGTGAGTAAATAACAGGAATCTGATTCAAAGAAAAAGGGTAGACTTGTGCCTGACCCTTTTCTTTAATTGTTCACTACTTGCTTATAAAGGAACCCCTTGGAATGGTTTACCACAATGTGGACAGAACTTAGGAATACCATTACTTAAGTCAACAATTTCGCTACATTCACTACATTTCATTTCTAATTTTGGTTTCTCGTTTGTTGGTTTTGGTGTACCACAGTTTGAACAAAACTTCCCAGTGTTTTCAGTCCCACATTGTGGGCAAGTCCAAGTGTCTGTAGACCCTTGTGCGTTTTGCTGGTTTTGTTTTTCTTGCATTTGTTGTTGGTTTGTTTGAGACGCTTGCGCAAAGTAGTTGCCATTCGCATTCATGCCCATACCAACGCCCATAAAGCCGCTCATAGCGCCACCTTCATTTTTACCAGCAGCCTCCATACCACGAGCCAAGGAACCTTGAACATAGCCTTCGCGAACACCTGGATCGCTGAGCATAGCTCCTTCATTTCGCATGTTGATTAATTTTGTTGAATCATCTGTATAAGAAATGCTCGCAACTGCTACAGAAACAATTTCCATGCCGCGATTGGTGCGCCAATCCTCATCAAGTGCAGTTTGCATATATTTGCTTAATTCAACACTTTTTGAGGGAACATAAGAAATACGTTGCCCATCAGCAGACATTTGATTGATTGCTGCTTGCAATGCTGTAATGAACTCTGCCAAATATTGTTCATTAATATCATTAATATCTACTTGCGTTTGATTTTTAGGAATCGCATTAGTATAAAATAGTAAAGGATCTGTAATTTTAATTGAGTAATTTCCGTGTGCACGTAAGAAAAGTTCGGCATTATAAAAATTATCAAAATAGTTTAATGGCGCAGGTGTTCCAAATTTAATGCCTTTAATTTCTTGCAAGTTAATATAAAAAACTTGTTGTTTTTGTGGAGTTACGCCACCAAATTTGAAACGACTGAAGGTCTCTGCAATCGCATCTTTTAAAGAACCGTTAAACATTGAAGGCGCAGAATCATTTTTGACTGTATAATAGCCTTCTTCAGCAGTGTAATCGATGATTTTGCCCCCATCGACAAGAAGCATCATCATGTTGGGATAGACATGTACAACAGAACCATCTGTTAAAACATCGTCCGTTCCTTTACGATTAGAACCACGTTTATCATCTTTACGCACAAAAACACCTTTTGTCATGACGGTTGTGTCCCCCATATTATCAGGTTCAATAACCTCTAGCCATTGATCGGCCAAGCCACCGCCAACTGAACTTGTTGCTGCTTTAATAAGTCCCATGTTCATTCCTCCTAATAAAAAACTAATTGTTACAGCTAGTATACCACACAATGAATGCAGAGAAATCCAACGAAAGCCTGATGAAATGGAAAAAATTGATCAAACTTTATTAAGAAATTAAAAAAAGTATAGGTGAAACACAAGCATTTTAAAAAAAGTTACGTATAATAGAAGAAAAGACATATTATATAGTTAGGGGATTATTGAATGGAACGAAGCAATCGTAATAAAAAATCTTCAAAAAAACCACTTATTCTTGGTGTTTCTGCCTTGGTTCTAATCGCTGCTGCCGGTGGCGGGTATTATGCTTATAGTCAATGGCAAGCCAAACAAGAATTAGCCGAAGCGAAGAAAACAGCTACTACATTTTTAAACGTATTGACAAAACAGAAATTTGATAAGTTACCGTCCGTTGTTCAAGAAGCTAGCTTAAAGAAAAATGGCTATGATACTAAATCTGTTGTTGAAAAATACCAAGCAATTTATTCAGGGATTCAAGCAGAAGGAGTCAAAGCTAGTGATGTTCAAGTCAAAAAAGCGAAAGACAATCAATACACATTTACCTATAAATTATCGATGAGTACCCCTTTAGGCGAAATGAAAGATTTGTCTTATCAATCAAGTATCGCCAAAAAAGGCGATACCTACCAAATCGCTTGGAAGCCGTCTTTAATTTTTCCAGATATGTCAGGAAATGATAAAATTTCGATTCAAGTAGATAATGCCAAACGTGGAGAAATTGTCGATCGTAATGGTAGTGGGCTAGCAATTAACAAAGTGTTTGACGAAGTGGGCGTAGTGCCTGGCAAACTCGGTTCTGGCGCAGAAAAAACAGCCAATATCAAAGCTTTTAGTGATAAGTTCGGCGTTTCTGTTGATGAAATCAATCAAAAGTTAAGCCAAGGGTGGGTCCAAGCAGACTCCTTTGTACCAATCACAGTCGCTTCTGAACCAGTGACAGAATTACCAACAGGGGCTGCGACAAAAGATACAGAGTCACGTTATTATCCGCTGGGGGAAGCAGCTGCGCAATTAATCGGGTATACAGGCACCATTACTGCAGAAGATATTAAAAAAAATCCAGAGTTAAGTAGTACGGGCGTAATTGGTAAAACTGGCTTAGAACGAGCGTTTGATAAAGAATTAAGAGGGCAAGATGGTGGCTCACTAGTTATTTTAGATGACAAAGAGAATGTCAAAAAAGCTTTACAAACCAAAGAGAAAAAAGATGGTCAAACGATTAAATTAACGATTGACAGTGGCGTACAACAACAAGCCTTCGCTATATTTGACAAACGCCCTGGTAGTGCGGTCATTACCGATCCTCAAAAAGGCGATTTATTAGCAACGGTTAGTTCACCTTCGTATGATCCTAATAAAATGGCCAATGGTATTTCTCAAAAAGAATATGATGCTTACAATAACAACAAAGATTTACCATTCACAGCACGTTTTGCGACAGGCTATGCACCAGGCTCTACCTTTAAAACAATTACCGGTGCCATTGGTTTAGATGCAGGGACATTGAAGCCAGATGAAGAGCTAGAAATTAATGGCTTGAAATGGCAAAAAGATAAATCTTGGGGCGGCTATTTTGCAACACGTGTAAAAGAAGCAAGTCCAGTCAATCTGCGTACCGCTTTAGTTAATTCAGATAATATTTATTTTGCCCAACAAACATTACGTATGGGGGAAGACAAATTTAGAGCGGGTCTTAATAAATTCATTTTCGGTGAGGAACTAGATTTACCAATTGCCATGACGCCTGCTCAAATTTCAAATGAAGATAAATTTAATTCTGAAATTCTTTTGGCAGATACGGGCTACGGCCAAGGCCAATTGTTAATTTCGCCAATCCAGCAAGCTACCATGTATAGTGTTTTCCAAAATAATGGGACATTAGTCTATCCAAAACTAGTTTTAGACAAAGAAACGAAGAAAAAAGACAATGTAATCAGCGCCAACGCAGCGAATACAATTGCCACAGATCTTTTAGGTAGTGTGGAAGATCCTTCAGGTTATGTTTATAATATGTACAATCCGAACTTCTCATTGGCTGCCAAAACAGGAACAGCTGAAATAAAAGATAAACAAGATACAGATGGCAAAGAAAACAGTTTCCTTCTAACGTTAGATCGTAGTAACAATAAATTCTTAACAATGATTATGGTTGAAAATTCAGGAGAAAATGGTTCTGCAACAGATATCAGTAAACCATTAATTGATTACTTAGAAGCAACCATTAAATAAAAAGAGAAAATGAACGAAACGAGGTTTCTGTAAAAAGAAACCTCGTTTTCCCTTTTTAGAAAAAGGAAAGTGTGCTACAATGAAGCGACTAAATTGTAGAAGGAAAGGGATTCGTGTGCGAATTTTAGCAATAGATACATCTAACCAAACATTGAGTATTGCTGTGTGTGAAAATCAAAAAATTCTGGGAAGTTATACAGCAACGGTTAAAAGAAATCATAGCTTAACATTAATGCTGGCAATTGACTATTTGATGAGTCAATTGAACTTGGCGCCAACGGCAATTGATCGTTTTGTCGTAGCAGAAGGACCTGGATCATACACTGGTTTACGTTTAGGCGTGACGACTGCCAAAACATTGGCCTATACTTTAAAGAAAGAGCTAGTAGGCATTTCCAGTCTACAAACGTTAGCTGCCAATTGTGTTGGACAAACCGGTTTAGTTGTGCCTCTTTTTGATGCGCGTCGTAAAAACGTCTATGCTGGTGCTTATCGGTTTGTCAATGGCATGTGGCAAAATGAGTTACCGGACCAACATATTTCCCTGCGGGAGTTATTAGAACAACTAAAAAATGAACCAAATCTTTTTTTTGTTGGTGAAGATGTTGAAAAATTCACTGAAGAAATAGCTCAAATCATTCCTCATGGAGAAATTTGTGATGTCCCGCAATGGCAAATTCCTAATGCCGCAGTTTTGGCTGCGTTAGGTAGTGTGGCTGAACCTGTTGAAAATGTTCATGGGTTCTTACCTGCGTATTTGAAAAAAGTAGAAGCGGAAGAAAATTGGTTGAAGACACACACGCCTAATGGAGAAAGCTATGTGGAAAAACTTTAATTTTGTGACAAAATACTTTACAAAAAGAAGGCAACGGTATATAACTAAAACCATTGCAATGAACCAGCAAGAATTTCAATTGCGTGAAATTACCTACCAAGATATTAAGGATTTACTTGCAATTGAACGCGAAGTTTATGCTGGGGAACTTCCTTGGACGATGTCTGCTTTCATGGCAGAACTTGGCTCAAAAGCGCCGCATCTCTATTTGTTAGCGGCAATTAACGGAAAAACAGTTGGCTTTATTGGCTGTCGGATTCAAGGAACGGATGCACACATTACGAATGTCGCTGTTCACACAGCATACCAAGGCTTAGGTTTAGGTCGTTCTTTAATAGAAGAAACGCGAATTTTTGCCAAGAAAAATCGTTGTGAAACCTTATCGCTAGAAGTACGAATGAGTAATGTTAAAGCCCAACGTTTATATCGAAAAATTGGCTTTGCCTCACAAACGGTGAAAAAAGGCTATTATGACGAAAATAATGAAGACGCACTAGAAATGATAATTGATTTAAAAGAAGAGTGAAGAAAAAATGTTAGTAACAAAAAAAGAAATATCTATAGCAAATATTGGTGAAGAATTATGGCGTTTTAGTAATTCTTCTTATACAACTGGCTCCCCTTGGACAGAAACACAATTCGCGGAAGATTTTGCTCAGGAAAATAGCGAATATCTTTTTTTAGTTGAAAATGGCCAGTGGTTAGGTTATATTGCCTATCATTTTATTTTAGATGAAGCAGAAATTAGTCACGTTGTTGTGAATGGTCAGAAACAACACCAAGGAATTGGTTGTCAATTAATGAAAGCTTTTAAAGAATATGTTAAAAGTCGTGACATTACACAAATTTTCTTAGAGGTCAGAGAATCGAATACATTAGCTCAAAAACTTTATGAGAAAACAGGTTTTCGGAAAGTAGCTGTTCGAAAAAATTATTATAAAGAACCTCAAGAAAATGCCTTTGTAATGTGTGCGAAATTAAGGAAGGAAGCCCAATGACAATTTTTACAAAAGAACGTAAATTATTATTAGCTGTGGAAAGTAGCTGTGATGAAACAAGTGTGGCTGTCATTGAAGATGGCGACAAAATTCTTTCCAATATCGTAGCTTCGCAAATTAAGAGCCATCAACGTTTTGGTGGAGTCGTTCCGGAAGTTGCGAGCCGTCATCATGTTGAACAAGTGACGATCTGTATTGAAGAAGCATTAACAGAAGCAAAAGTCACACCAGAAGAGCTTAGTGGCGTTGCTGTGACCTATGGGCCTGGGTTAGTTGGTGCTTTATTAATAGGACTTTCTGCAGCAAAAGCATTTGCTTGGGCGCACCAATTACCACTTATTCCAGTCAATCATATGGCTGGGCACATTTATGCTGCCCGTTTTGTGGCACCGCTCGAATTTCCATTGATGGCCTTACTCGTTAGTGGAGGACATACGGAATTGGTCTACATGAAAGAAGATGGCTCTTTCGAAATTGTTGGTGAAACACGTGATGATGCAGCTGGTGAAGCGTATGATAAAGTCGGACGTGTGTTAGGGTTGCCTTATCCTAGTGGCAAAGAGATTGATGCTTTGGCCCATGAAGGCACAGATACCTATCAATTTCCACGGGCGATGCTAAAAGAGGATAACTATGACTTTAGCTTTAGTGGTTTGAAAAGTGCGTTTATTAACACGGTTCATAATGCAGAGCAACGTGGTGAAGTACTGTCTACAAAGGATTTAGCCGCAAGTTTTCAGGCGAGTGTGGTAGAAGTATTAGTGACTAAAACCATTCGTGCTTGTCAAGAATATCCTGTTAAACAATTGCTAATTGCTGGGGGCGTTGCTGCGAATCAAGGATTACGAGAAGCAATGAGACATGCAATCAGTGAACAATTACCAGAAGTGACATTACTTATTCCGCCATTAAAACTTTGTGGGGATAACGCGGCGATGATTGGCGCTGCCGCCTTTATCGAAGCTGAAAAGAATCACTTTGCTTCGTATAACTTAAATGCAGAACCTGGCGTTAGTTTTATGACAATTAGTGAAGAAGGCTAGCCAGCTAGACAAAAATTTGCTATAATGAAGCCAGTTTAACAATGACATTCGATGATAAAGAGAGTACTTATTTCAACGTCAGCTTAGCGATCTTGGGAAGGTGGGAGCCAAGAGTGATCGGAATGAGGAAGCGCACTTTTAGAATTCTGCTGAAAGCAGACGGCAATCACCGTTATCGATGAAGCAGGTCTATCCAAGTAGTATAGACAATTAGAGTGGTACCGCGGGTAAATTCTCGTCTCTGACAAAACAAATCATTTTGTTTTGTCAGAGACGTTTTTGTTTTTTTATACTTACAAATTAATCAGGAGGGTTCTTATGAACAACAAAGAAATCGTAGCAAAAGCGTTACATGATGTTTTAAATGAAGAATTAACGATGGATCAAATCGAACAATTATTGGAAAATCCTAAATCTGTTGATCATGGAGATGTTGCTTTTCCAGCCTTTTCATTAGCTAAAATTTATCGTAAAGCACCACAACAAATTGCAGCAGAATTAGCAGAAAAAATTGATGGGACAAATTTTGAAAAAATTGAAGTGGTGGGACCTTATTTAAACTTTTTCATGAATAAAGAAGCAGTCAGTCAAGCTGTCATTGGCGCAGTAGTCAAAGAAAAAAACAACTACGGAAACAGTACCTTTGGCAATAATGGCAATGTTCCTATTGATATGTCTTCACCAAACATTGCTAAACCAATTTCTATGGGGCACTTACGTTCTACGGTAATCGGGAATTCAATTGCCTTTATTTTAGAAAAAATTGGGTATCAGCCAATTCGGATTAACCACTTAGGTGACTGGGGTACACAGTTTGGTAAGTTAATTGTAGCTTATAAAAAATGGGGTTCTGAAGAAGCAGTCCGCCAACAACCAATTAATGAATTATTGCGCTTATATGTGCAATTTCATGAAGAAGCAGAAGAAAAACCAGAATTAGCAGACGAAGCACGTGCTTGGTTTAAAAAATTAGAAGAAGGAGACCAAGAAGCCAATGAATTATGGAAATGGTTCCGTAGCGAGTCTCTAAAAGAATTTGATAAAATCTATTCCATGTTAGAAGTTGAATTTGATTCTTATAATGGCGAAGCCTTTTATAATGATAAAATGGATGAAATTGTTACTTTATTAGAAGAAAAACATTTATTAACAGAAAATCAAGGTGCAGAAATTGTTGATTTGACAGAATATAATTTAAATCCAGCACTTATTCGTAAATCAGATGGTGCGACCTTATATATCACACGGGATTTAGCTGCTGCGCTTTACCGTAAACGGACGTATGATTTTGCCAAATCACTTTATGTAGTCGGCAACGAACAAAGCAATCACTTCAAACAATTAAAAGCAGTCTTGAAAGAACTAGGATTTGACTGGTCAGATGATATGGAACACATTCCGTTTGGTTTAATTACTCAAGGCGGTAAAAAATTATCCACACGTAAAGGGAAAATTGTTTTATTAGAAGAAGTATTGAATGAAGCTGTTACTTTAGCAGGAAATCAAATTAACGAGAAAAATCCAGACTTAGCAAATCGTGAAGAAGTGGCGAAACAAGTTGGTGTAGGTGCAGTTATTTTCCATGACCTTAAAAATGATCGTCTAAATAATTTCGATTTTGTATTAGATGAAGTTGTTCGTTTTGAAGGCGAAACTGGCCCATATGTTCAATATACACATGCTCGTGCGATGAGTATTTTACGTAAAGCAAACTTTACACCAGACGCTACACAACGTTATGCACTAAATGACAAGGATAGCTGGGAAGTCGTGAAGTTGTTACAAAAATTCCCTGAAACTGTGATGCAAGCTGCTGAAAAATATGAACCATCTGTTATTGCGAAACATAGCATTCATTTAGCACAAGCGTTCAATAAATATTATGCCCATGTTCGGATTTTGGATGAAGATGCTCAAAAAGAGGCACGCTTAGCGTTAGTTTATGCAGTAGCTACTGTTTTAAAAGAAGATTTACGTTTACTAGGATTACATGCACCAGAAGAAATGTAGAAGTTTTTGTGAAAATTTTACTGCGTTGAACGCTAAACTTATTAAGCAAATATTAAAGTTAAGTTACAGATTGAGAAATTCATAGTAATTAAATAGCTGGGGTGCTATACTCGAGTCAAGTTATAAAAGGATTAGAAAAGGTGGCACCCAATTATATGACAGAAAAATGGCGTGAAGACGAAGAATATCTTTCTTATGTAGAAGATTTATTAGCAACCGAAGAAGTCCAAAAATTAGCAGAATACACACAACATATGCATTCAACTCGTTTAGAACATTCAATTAGTGTTTCCTATCATAGCTATAAATTAGCAAAGCGTTGGAACGGCAATGCTCGTGCAACAGCTCGTGCTGGTTTATTGCATGATTTGTTTTACTATGATTGGCGCACAACAAAGTTTGACGAAGGCTCTCATGCCTATGTTCATCCACGAATTGCAGCCAAAAATGCTGAAAAAATTACAGAGTTGTCTGATTTAGAACGAGACATTATTATTAAACATATGTGGGGCGCAACTATTGCACCACCAAAATACAAAGAAAGTTACATTGTAACCTTTGTTGACAAATATTGTGCTGTCAAAGAAGCAGCGTTGCCGATGACGACAGCCATGAAAACCAAATGGCGTCAGTATTTTGGCCAACAGTCAATCTAAAAAAAGCTTATCCGGAAGGATAAGCTTTTTTTGTTTGACGTTGACTAAAAAGTCTAACATTCATCTATTTAAAATAAATATTAAAAGTAATTTTGTTCTGTTAATTTCTTTTGAGCATATCGATAGACTGCTTCTTGATTTTCAGTTGTCAATTGTTTGTAAACATTCATAATATTGGTCGGGACAACAAGTGGCGTTTCTTCCGTTTCAGGAATACCTAAGATTTCAAGAGGTGATACATCTAAAACTTTAGATAAGGCGACAATTTTATCCCTCCCCATATTTTCAATCATTCCAGTTTCCCATTTCCTGACGGTACTTTTTCCAACACCAACAAAATTTCCAACTTGTTCTAATGTAAGATTTTTCTCCATCCGTTTTTGCTTCAAAAAATTTTCTTTCAAAAAAACCACCTCCGTAAAAACATTCTAGCACAAAAAGTGTCGCAAAAGAAACATGTTTTTTTGAAAGTAGATATAACAAATATAACAAAAAAGTTATTTGATTTTAATGATATTGACGTTTTTTTCACAAAATGATATAATTTCTGTGTCTTATTAGACACGAAGAGTGGAAAAGGGGGAGAGTAAAATGGAATCAAATTTAATTCACTCAAAATTGAGAATGAAAGGAAAAAATGTTGAATGGTTGGCAAATGAAATGACTGCATACGGGCAGCCCGTATCCGCTTCAACGATTTACAAAAAATTAAAAGGAGAAGTTGTTTTCAAAGCAGCGGATATTAAATTGATTTCACAGTTGTTGGATTTGAAGAATGAAGAAATTATGACTATTTTTTTTAGTGAATTAGTGTCTAAAAAGACACATATTGATGTTGAAAGGATTGTGATGAATGAAAAAAATTATTAATAAGTTATTTTCGCTTTGTTTAATTATTTTTATTATTTTAGGATCTAATACAAGTATTATTTCTTATGCGATAGATAATGAAAGTGGACCGCAAATTCGGTCTGTATCTGTGGAGTATCCAGAAAATAAGACGGAAATTGTTGCGACAAAAGATTGGGCAACTGTTTCCTTGGCGTTATCAATTTCCGAATTAGCAATTGGAGAGACGATTACATTAAGAATGGATAGCGAAAAATATTCCTATTCAATGACACCTTTTGAAATCAGTGATGGGCTTCGAGTGACTCCAAATGATGATGGAACTTGGACGATTAAAGCGTTGCAAAATATTGTAGACTATTCAGCTGATTTAGAATTAAAATTACGATATAACCAAAATTTGTCAGAAAATTTTGAAGATAAAGTGACTTTTACTTTTGGAGATTCACAAAAAGTTGCAATGATTAACATTGGGCAATATGTTGAGAAAGTTCCAGAAACTGAGCTCGTTCGGAAAGTTCCTTTAGGTTTTACGCCAGAAGGAAGAGTTGCTTGGGTCATCTATTTTAACTATAACCAAGCAGGACTTTCAGGTTCAGAAAAAACAACCTTTAAATTTTTAGATAATGTAGGTCCAAACCAAACATTAGCTGTTGACAGTATTGCCGCGTATCTCACCAAGCAGCCTATTTTAGAAGTAAATGGTGAAATGATTCGGAATTTAGAGCATGATGAATACAGTTACGATGCTAGTCAATTTTTCCAAAAACATGCTTCTAAAAGCGGACTTAATTATGAAGCGGAGAAATTTGAAGGAATACCAACGGCTACGGGCAGTTATCTTTCTAACAAAAACGCCTATTATATTTATTTAGAAACAATTCCAAATGAAAATATTCCAAGTGATGCCTTACTATCAAATTACACCTATATGCGTATTTCTAATGAGGGATTCGATGCTTGGGAAGATGAAGACATCGCTTATATCACTGCGGATGAAAATAGTGGAGGAACAGGTCAAGGTGGTGTTATTTTAGAAAAAATAGACGCAGAGACAGCTGAAGTTCTGCAAGGCGCTATTTTCAAACTTGTGAATAAAAAAACACAACAAGTTATTCAAGAGAATTTAAGGACCAATCAATCTGGACAAATCCGTTTAGCTGGTTTAGAACCTGATCAATATGAATTAATTGAGGTTAAAGCACCACCCGGCTATAAATTAGATGCAACGCCAGTATCATTTGAAATTAAATCAGGCCAAACTCAGACGATTCGTCTGAAAAAAGAAAATACACGTTTAGAAAATCAATTAAAAGTAGAAAAAGTAGATGAAAATAATGAGGCGAAGCGTTTAGCGGGTGCTGAATTTTCGTTGTATGACCAAAAAAATAATCTAATAGAAAAAGGTGTCACGAATGAAAATGGCGAGCTGTTATTTTCAAATTTATCACCTGATGGAGAATATTATTTAGTTGAAACGAAGGCGCCTAATGGCTATGAATTAGACGATACTAAACATCCTATTTCATTTGCTGGAAAAGCCGACTACACTTTAACATATCGGGTGAAGAATAAGCAGCAAGTACAAATTGGTTCCATCAAAATTGTTAAACAAGATAAAGACAGTAAAAAACGTTTAACAGGCGCAGAATTTCAGTGGAAAGATACGGTGACAGGAAAAACAGGAACAGTGACAGTTGGAATCGATGGAACCATCACAATTCCCAATTTAGCAGTCAATCGTAAGTATGAAATCACAGAAACGAAAGCACCCACAGGTTATGTACTAGACAAAACCGTGCATAAAGTCACTTTAACAACTGCACAAGCCAATAAAGTAGTGACTGTAACTGTTGACAATATAGCGCAAAAAGGGTCTATCAAAATTGTTAAACAAGACAAAGACAGTAAAAAACGTTTAACAGGCGCAGAATTTCAGTGGAAAGATACGGTGACAGGAAAAACAGGAACAGTGACAGTTGGAACCGATGGAACGGTCACAATTCCCAACTTATCCGTCAATCGTACGTATGAAATCACAGAAACGAAAGCACCCACAGGTTATGTACTAGACAAAACCGTGCATAAAGTCACTTTAACAACTGCACAGGCAAATAAAGTAGTGACAGTAATCATTGAAAATACAGCGCAAAAAGGTAGTCTAGCAATAATCAAAGTAGACAAAGATTCAAGAAAACGTCTAGCAGGTGCAGAGTTCAAATGGCGTGATACGGTGACGGGAAAAGAAGGAACAGTTGTAGCCGACAAAAATGGACAAGCACTGATAACAGATTTGCCAGTCAATCGTGTATACGAAATTACGGAAATTAAAGCACCAAACGGCTATATCTTAAATAACAAGACTTACCGAGTTACCCTAACGACTAATTTTGCTGACAAGATTGGTTATTATACCATTGAAAATGTTGCGCTACGTGGCAATTTAAAATTAATTAAACAAGATAGTTATTCAAAACAACGTTTAGCAGGTGCACAATTTAGATGGCGTGACACAGTGAACGGGAATACAGGCGTAGTAACTGCTAATGCTAATGGTGAAGCAACTTTATATAATTTTTCCGTCAACCGGATTTATGAAATTACAGAAATAAAAGCACCAAATGGTTATATACTTGACAAAACGGTGCATAGAGTTCTTTTACCTTCGAATTATGCTGGCAAAACCTACACGTTTACCAAAAATAATCAAGCACAAAAAGGCGCCATCAAAATTGTTAAGCAAGATGGATATACGAAACAACGTTTAGCAGGTGCACAATTTAAATTCCGAGACACAACCAATAATTATACTGCAACGTTTACAGCGAATAGGAACGGTGAAGTACTGATTACTGGATTAGCCGGTGATCGTATCTATGAGATCACAGAAATCAAAGCGCCGAATGGCTATATCATAGATAGACGTGTTCATAAAGTTGATTTACGTGGACAAGGTGGTAAAACCTATACATTAGTCTTAAATAATCAAGCACAAAAAAGTGCCATCAAAATTATTAAGCAAGATGGATATACGAAACAACGTTTAGCAGGCGCACAATTTAAATTCCGAGACACGACCAACAATTACACAGCAACGTTTACAGCGGATAGAAACGGTGAAGTACTGATTCCTGGATTAGCCAGTGATCGTATCTATGAGATCACAGAAATTAAAGCACCAAACGGCTATACTATAGATAGACGTGTTCATAAAGTTGATTTACGTGGACAAGGTGGTAAAACCTATACACTAGTCTTGAATAATACATCACAACAGGGCGCTATCAAAATTATTAAGCAAGATACGGATACAAAACAACGTTTAGCAGGAGCGAAATTTAGATTTCGCGATACCACCAATAACTATACGGCAACATTTACAGCAAATGGAAATGGTGAAGTACTGATTCCAGGATTATCGTCAGATCGTATTTATGAAATCACCGAGATTCAAGCGCCAACTGGGTATGCGTTGGATAGTAGGGTCCATCGGATTGACTTACGAGGCCAAGGCGCAAAAACGTATACGTTAGTGTTAAACAATAAAGCAAACTATGGTGCTATTAAAATTATTAAACAAGATGTTGAAACAAAAGTACGTTTAGCAGGCGCTGTTTTTGAATGGAAAGATACAACTAACGGCTATACACAAAGAGTGACAACTGGGGGAGATGGTACAGTTACTATCAGTGGACTATCCGTAAACCGAGTGTATGAAATTAGAGAAGTTCAAGCGCCAGCTGGTTATTCACGAAATACTACGCCAACACGTGTCAGTCTGATGCAAAATCATGCGGGGCAAACAATTGCAATTGTTCGAGAAAATCGCAGAATACCAGTTTATAATCCACCGCCACCAACAGTTTGGCCCTATGTGCCACCCATCACTAACTATAATCCACCTGTGTACTATAATCCGCCAAGATATTATTATGGGGGATGTGTCATGGTTATCGTGGTGGTGTGTTGGTAAAAAACAAATAGAGAGAAAGGAGTATCTAATGAGTCAATCCGCTTTACCGAAACTTGGGGTAATTTCAACGGGCGCCCTTTTCGTGACTGATTTAATTGGTGTTATTCTAGTTTCAATTGTCACTGCCTACATTCTATATCGTTATTTTTTGAAAAGAGGACAAATTACATGATTTATTTGTATCAGTTATACAAAGTAATTATGTTCATTTTCTTAACCTATTTATTTACAAGTTTATTTCTCAGTTTTCGAACAAGAAAAAAAACAAGAAGAGAAGTCGAAGTAGCAGAAGAATTTTTCTGCTACTTTCTTGTACCGTGTGTAAACGAGGAGAAAGTCATCGGAGAAACATTAAAAAAACTGGTTGCTTTACCAATTAAGAAAAAAATAATCGCGATTGATGATGGATCAACGGACCAAACCAAAGCAATGATGGACAGTATTGCTGGTCCAATCCAAGTTCTGTCTCGTCAATTTCCTAATGCGCAACAAGGCAAAGGCGCCGCTTTGAACCATGCTTTCCAAATTGTATTAGCAGATGCAGAAAAAAAAGACTACTCACGAAATCAAATATTGGTGGGAGTAGTGGATGCAGATGGTTTTTTTAGTGAGAATATTATCAATGAACTAACTGCTGTTTTCGCAGATACAACAGTCTGTGCTGCGCAAACAAGAATCAAAATGAAAGATGTTACAAGTTTTATGTTTATTGCACAAGATGTTGAGTTTTTTACGATTAATAATTTTATTCAAAAGGCGCGTCGAGCAACAAAAACCATTGGACTTGGTGGCAATGGTCAGTTTTTTCGGTTATCAATGATTACCGAACACTTAGGCTATCAGCCTTGGGGAAATGCTTTATTGGATGACTATGAGTTAACCATTAAATTAATGCTGAAAGAGTTATCGATTGCTTATATTGACGAGGCCTTTATGGCTCAAGAAGCACTGAGAGGTGTGAAACGTTTTATTCGGCAACGAAGCCGTTGGGTTCAAGGGAATTTAGATTGTCTAGCGTATTTACCCAGGGTGATTAAATCAAAGTCATTAACGCTAAGGCAGAAGTGCGGCATCTATTATTTTTTAGCGCAACCCTTTATTAATCTCGTCGCAGGAATCCTCGTTTTTGTTTTAACTGGGCTTCAACTGCAACACTTGTATAGGTTAGGTTTTTCGTTATCTCTAGGTATTAGTTTTGCTTTGGCTGTCAGTATTTCACTCGTTTTCGGCATTTTTTTTACAATCAACTATTATCGCGAGTTGAAAAATTTTCAATTAGAAGTACCGGCAAAAGTGGGGTTAATTAGTTTACCTTTTACTATTTCCTACATGTACTTAATTTTATTCGTTAGTGTGGTAATGGCTTATTATCGGTTTATTAAAGGGAATAGAACGTGGATAAAAACGGAACGCAATTGATTTTTTATTGCACTTTCCAGAGTTGCGTGGTATTATTTTTAATAGTTTAATAGCAACATGGTGATGGTGTTCACCACGAACTATTTATCGGACGAATAAATTAATGACGCCTACCAAACGGGAGAAGTGTACCCTTTGGTAGGCTTTTTCTGTACGCTAGGATTGGCGATAAGAAAATTGTAAAGGAGCATGTAAAGTGAAAAAAGAAACAAAGCAACTACTATCAATCGGCGGTTATATGGCAAAATGGTTGCTCATTACCGCAATTATTGGTTTATTTATGGGGGCGTTATCCGCCTTTTTCTTAAAGAGTCTCACCTATGTAACAGATGTTCGTTTAGCAAATCCTTGGTTACTCTTTATTCTCCCCATTAGCGGTGTTGTTTTTACGTATTTCTATACGCGTTTTGGGAAAAATGCTAGCCGAGGAAATAACTTAGTGATTGAACAAGGCAATGGCGGGGAAGAAGATATTCCCTTGCGCTTAATTCCTTTAACATTGTTTGGCACGATTACTACGCACTTATTTGGTGGTTCTGTTGGTCGTGAAGGGACGGCGGTGCAAATGGGGGGCGCAATCGCAAATGCTGTAGGAAAAGTCTTTAAACTGTCCGCTTTGGAACGACAAGTAATTATTATTAGCGGAATTAGTGCAGGTTTTAGTTCTGTTTTTGGCACACCATTAGCGGGAACGGTTTTCGGATTAGAAGTTTTGGCGATTGGAAAAGTTCGTGCAGAGGCACTTTTCCCAAGTTTTTTTGCAGGCTTATTTGCTAATTTTGTGACTGAAAGTTTTGGTGTAACGCATACGCATTATCCGATGGGCAAAATTCCGACTTGGTCGGTTGATCTATTCGTAAAATTATTTTTGGCATCGATTTGTTTTGGCTTAGCAGGTTGGGTTTTTAGTCGTTCCATTGTCTTTTTAAAAAAGACCTACGCAAATTGGTTTGCTAATGTCTACCTTCGTGCGTTTCTTGGGGCGTCCATTGTCGTTCTGTTTGTGCTCGTCTTAAACAACCAACGTTATTTAGGCTTGAGTTTACCTTTACTAGAAGATGCTTTTGCAGGCAATGCGCAGCCTTTTGATTTTGTTGGGAAATTATTCTTTACGGTGTTATCCTTGGGTGCCGGATTCCAAGGAGGAGAAGTGACGCCATTGTTTGAAATTGGGGCTACGTTAGGGAGTTCTTTGGCCCCTTTGTTACATCTGTCAATTCCTTTTTTAGCAGGTTTAGGATTTATTGGTGTTTTTTCTGGCGCCACGAACACGCCAATTGCTTGTTTCATTATGGGCATTGAACTATTTGGTAGTGAAGCGGCAGTCTATTTTTTCATGGTCTGCTTAATCAGTTTTATGTGCTCAGGAAATAGCGGTATTTATGCTTCGCAACAAAGTTTGTATCGCAAAGGAACAGCAGAATATCCTCTCTTTAATGCATTAAAAAATCGACGTAAATAAGATGTTTTTTTATGAAAATATGCTAAACTAGAGAAGATGAGGTGAAGACATGAAAGACTATCAATATCCATTAGATTTAGATTGGACGACAGAAGAAATGGTGATTGTCACTAATATGTGGACAGCAGTTGAGCAAGCCAACGAAACAGGCTTGCCTGTTGACAAATTTTTAACAACCTATCAACAATTTAAAACGGTCGTTAAAAGTATCGGCGAAGAAAAACGCTTAGGTCGTGAATTTGAAAATGCTTCAGGATATTCGTTATATCGTACGCTTCAACAAGCTAAAAAACAGGGAAGCGGTAAATTAAAGCTGGGGGATGATTAGATGACTGAAACGCAAAAATTTGTTCAAACAATTCAAAGTTGGCTTTTTGAAGCAGCCGATGTGATTCGAATGAACTTGGAATCAGAGTTAACCGTTCAACAGAAAAATGGCCGCACCGATTTAGTGACAAATATGGATGAACAAACCCAAGAATTTTTAATGAATAAAATTCAAACAAATTTTCCCGAAGATCAAATTTTAGGGGAAGAAAAAGGCTACAATACTTTAAAAAGTTTTGCTGGTCGCGTGTGGATCATCGATCCGATTGATGGCACAATGAATTTCGTGATGGAAAGAGAAAATTTTTGTATTATGTTAGCTGTTTATGAAGACGGCATTGGTAAATTAGGTTTTATCTATGATGTGATGCGAGAAGAACTTTATTGGGGCGGCAAAGGGCTTGGCGTTTATCGGAATAATCAATTATTAAAAGCGCCTACTATGAAAGCCTTGGCAGATGGATTATGGGGCATGAATGCTTACATGCATGGAAAAAATATTCATCACGCAACGGAAATCGGACAAGCAAGCATGGGCGTGCGTATTAGCGGTTGTGCAGGTTTGGAAATTATTGCCATGTTAAAAGGCAACCATCATGGCTATTTATCTAATCTAAGTCCTTGGGATTATGCAGCAGGCTTAGTACTTTTGGAAGAATTTGGGTTTAAATACTCTGGTGTTACAGGAAAACCATTAACTTTTGCGGGTCGTGAATACTTTATTGCAGCAACTCCTGAAACCTATGATGAAGTATTTACCCGATATTTAAATGAATCGGAATAATCCAAGAAGAGCGTTGCTGGAAGGTAAGGCTCTTCCTCTTTTAAAAGAGAAAAATTTGTAAAAAAATGTCCTTGTTTTCAGAAAAAGCCGAATAATTTCTAAAACTTTCATTATTTTTGCAGGCGAAAGCCTTTTTTTAATGAAAAAAGTTTGCTATAATAAGCAGTCGGCTTTTATGGACTTAAGTAACATAAGCGTATATAGATAAGGAGCAATTAAATTGAAATACAGAGATGATATTCGTAACGTGGCAATTATCGCCCACGTTGACCATGGTAAAACAACCTTAGTAGATGAACTTTTAAAACAATCTGACACTTTAGATGGGCACACACAATTACAAGAACGTGCAATGGATTCCAATGCACTTGAAAGTGAACGTGGAATTACTATCTTAGCAAAAAATACAGCAGTAGATTATAACGGTACACGTATCAACATTCTAGATACACCAGGACACGCGGACTTCGGTGGTGAAGTAGAACGTATCATGAAAATGGTAGACGGTGTTGTTTTAGTTGTCGATGCGTATGAAGGAACAATGCCTCAAACACGTTTCGTATTGAAAAAAGCATTAGAACAAAAAGTAACACCAATCGTGGTTGTTAACAAAATTGACAAACCTTCTGCTCGTCCTGAACACGTAGTAGATGAAGTTTTAGAGTTATTCATCGAATTAGGCGCAGACGACGATCAATTAGATTTCCCAGTTGTTTATGCTTCTGCTTTAAACGGAACTTCAAGTGAATCAGATGATCCAGCAGATCAAGAGCCAACAATGGCCCCAATTTTTGATAAAATTATTGAACATGTGCCAGCTCCAGTTGATAATTCAGACGAACCACTTCAATTCCAAGTCTCATTACTAGACTACAACGATTACGTTGGACGTATTGGGATTGGCCGTGTGTTCCGTGGCACAATGAAAGTCGGCGACCAAGTTGCGTTGATGAAATTAGATGGCAGCGTGAAAAATTTCCGTGTAACGAAAATTTTAGGTTTCTTTGGCCTACAACGTGTGGAAATTGATGAAGCAAAAGCGGGCGATTTAATTGCCGTTTCCGGAATGGAAGACATTTTCGTTGGGGAAACAGTTGTAGATGTTCACAATCAAGAAGCATTACCAATTCTACACATTGATGAGCCAACCTTACAAATGACTTTCTTAGTTAACAATTCTCCATTTGCGGGACGTGAAGGAAAATACATCACCGCTCGTAAAATCGAAGAACGTTTAATGGCTGAATTACAAACAGACGTATCTTTACGTGTTGATCCAATTGGCCCAGATTCTTGGACTGTATCAGGCCGTGGCGAATTGCATTTATCAATTTTAATTGAAAACATGCGTCGTGAAGGCTATGAATTACAAGTTTCTCGTCCAGAAGTTATTGAACGTGAAATTGATGGAGTTAAATGTGAACCATTTGAACGTGTTCAAATTGACACACCTGAAGAATACATGGGTAGCGTGATTGAATCCCTAAGTTTACGTAAAGGCGAAATGCAAGATATGATTAATGCCGGTAACGGACAAATGCGTTTAATCTTCTTGGCACCAGCTCGTGGCTTAATTGGTTATTCAACAGAATTCTTATCAATGACTCGTGGTTATGGTATTATGAACCACACCTTCGATCAATACTTACCAATGATTCAAGGAACGATTGGTGGCCGTCATCAAGGAGCGCTAGTTTCAATCGATACTGGTAAAGCAACGACTTACTCAATCATGAGTATTGAAGAACGTGGTACAGTTTTCGTTGAACCAACGACAGAAGTTTACGAAGGAATGATTGTTGGGGAAAACAACCGCGACAACGATTTAACTGTGAACATCACAAAAGCTAAACAAATGACTAACGTTCGTTCGGCAACGAAAGACCAAACATCAGTCATCAAAAAACCGAAAAAATTAACGTTAGAAGAATCATTAGAATTCTTGAATGAAGATGAATACTGTGAAGTAACACCAGAAAGCATCCGTTTAAGAAAACAAATTCTTAACAAAAACGAACGCGAAAAAGCAAGCAAGAAAAAGAAAAAAGCTGAATAATTTTTCGACAAATAAACATTTAAACCAACTATGCTCGTTTTACTACGAAAATAGTTGGTTTTTTTTATGAAAAAAACGGATTAATGCGTATTTTAAGATAAGGTTATTTTTTTATGTGTGGATAACTACTCGTTATCCACAACAAGCAAATGCCGCTATTTTTGAAAGCTTTTGATAGCAAGCTTTCACAATTTTTCATTCTTTTTGATGTTTCACGTTAACTGGTGTTTCACGATTGTGTCTTGGTTTAACACACCTTGTTCCTGTTAGATTAGCGTGTTAAAATGACTTGTAGAACAAAGATTGGAGCGCAATAAATGAGTGCATTACAAGAATTATTAAAAGATACATTTGGCTATGATGATTTTCGGCCAGGACAAGAAACGATTATTCGTCATGTATTGCGACAAGAAAATGTCTTAGGCATTATGCCAACAGGTGGAGGCAAATCGATTTGTTATCAGTTGCCAGCCTTACTTCTGGATAATTTAACATTGGTGATTTCACCATTAATTTCTTTAATGAAAGATCAAGTAGATGCCCTGAATTTAATGGGGATTCCAGCTACATATATCAATAGTACCATTTCCTATCAAGAAATGAATCATCGTATTCAATTAGCAGTTAACAAAGAAGTCAAGCTATTGTATGTTGCGCCAGAGCGATTAGAATCTTATGATTTTCAACAGATGCTGACACATGTACCGATTGATTTATTGGCAGTAGATGAGGCACACTGTATTTCACAATGGGGGCATGATTTTCGTCCAAGCTATTTGCGTTTAGCAGAGATTATCGATCAATTTCAACAACAACCAACCGTGATTGCACTAACAGCTACAGCAACGCCACAAGTAGCGGAGGATATTGTCAAGCAATTAAGAATTCCATCAGAAAATGAAATCAAAACAGGATTCGCTCGAGAAAATCTATCTTTTCAAGTCGTGAAAGATCAAAACAGAGACGTTTTTCTTTTGGAATATTTAAAGATGAATACTGGGCAATCAGGTATTATTTATGCAAGCACGCGGAAGGAAGTTGAACGAATTTATCATTTATTAGAGAATAAAAAAATTGCGGCTGGGATGTATCATGGGGGCATGAGTGAACAGTTACGTAGTGAAAATCAAGAAGCATTCTTGTATGATCAAGTGCAAGTGATGGTAGCAACAAATGCCTTTGGTATGGGGATTAATAAGAGTAATGTTCGTTTTGTCATTCACGCACAAGTACCAGGGAATATTGAATCTTATTATCAAGAAGCCGGCCGAGCTGGTCGTGACGGTCTGCCTAGTGATGCTGTGTTAATGTTTGCTCCACAAGACTTGCAAATTCAACAATACTTTATTGAACAATCTGAAATGACCATTGATTATAAGCAGAAAGAGTACTTGAAATTACGGGAAATGTCACAATATGCGAATGCACAAATGTGTTTACAAAAATATATTTTACGCTATTTTGGTGAAGAAGGGACGGACTGCGGTCGCTGCTCGAATTGTCTGGATAATCGAGAATTAGTCGATATTACGGTCGATGCCCAAAAAGTCTTGTCTTGTGTAAAACGTATGGGAGAACGTTTCGGTAAGGGCTTAGTTGGTAAAGTCTTGACTGGCTCAAAAGATCAAAAAATTGATCAATGGCATTTTGATCGTTTGCCAACATACGGACTAATGAAAGGTCGCACGCAAAAAGAAGTCACACAGCTGATTGATTATTTGACAGCAGAACGTTATTTAATTCCTTCTGATGGGCAATTTCCGTTGTTATCAGTCTCGACAGAAGGTGTTCAGGTGCTTTTAGGGGAACGGAAAGTCTTCCGAAAAGAAGACCAAAAAGTTCGAAAAGTAGCAGTGGATGATGCCTTGTTTGAACGATTACGCGAATTACGTATGGACATGGCTCAAGAGGCAGGCGTGCCGCCATATGTAGTCTTTTCCGATAGTACACTTAAAGAAATGTGTGAAAAATTACCGCAAACAACGATTCAATTATTGCAAATAAAAGGGGTCGGCCAAAATAAATTAGATAAATATGGCACCGCCTTTTTAGAAGTAATTAAAGAATATCAAGAGACGGAAAAATGATATAGTTTGTTATTTTATTTAAAATTAAAAGCAGAAAATAAGAAAAAATTCTTTTAATGTATTTGTTGTTGTATTGATAAAATAAGCTTGTTATATAAAGAGATTTCTTACTTAATATATCGCTTGGTTTTAGAAAATTTCTTAAAGGAAATTTTCTGAAATCATCATGTATCTAACTGAGAATTATGTTATAATTATTTAATTAAGATAGGGAGGTTCTGTACAAATGGACGAAGGAATTTCAAAGAAATTTGCCATTCAATTATTAGAAGACGATGCAGAACGCATTAAAATGCTTATTCGTAATCAAAAAAACAGTTTGTGCATTTCTCAATGTAAAGCATTTGAAGAAGTGGTGGATACACAAATGTATGGTTTTTCAAGACAAGTGACCTATGCGACCCGTTTGGGGATTTTAACTAATGATGAAGGACATCGCTTACTAAGTGATTTAGAACGCGAATTGAATCAATTATATACAGATGTTTATGAAGAAACACAAGAAAAAAACGAGATTGGCAAGGAGGGTTAAGCTTTGCCAAACAAAGTAAAGAAACGGCATTTGCTAGACTATAGTATTTTTATTCCATATTTAATTTTAAGTATCGTGGGATTGATTATGGTATATAGTTCCACATCCGCATTACAAGTAATGAAAGGTTTTTCACCTACGTCATTCGTTATTAACCAGGTTGCCTTTTGGGTAGTAGGGTTAGTTGCAATGTTTTTTATTTATAAGATGAAAACATCCGTTTTCCAGAATCGAAGTTTTATCATGTTTGCCATTGCAGTAATTACGGTTATGGTTTTAGCCGTTCGGATTCCTGGTATCGGGAAAGAAATTAATGGCGCACGTGGTTGGATTGAGATTGGTGGATTTTCGATGCAACCAGCTGAGTATTTAAAAATTATGGTTGTCTGGTATCTGTCTTATATTTTAGCACGGCGACAAAAGACAATTAATGGAGGCATGGATCAATTTAAACAAGCTGCCGGGCGCCCGTTGATGCTCGTTTTTGTATTAATTGCTCTAGTTGCAATCCAGCCTGACTTCGGGAATGCGGCCATTCTAACATTAATTACCATCGTGATGGTTTTAGCAAGTGGGATTAATTATATGTATACCTACTTGGTCGGTGGCTTGGGCATTTTAGGTAGTATCACGGCTATTCAGTTATTAATTATGTCTAAAGGAAAAATTTTCCCAGCGCGTTACCAATATATTTATAATCGTTTTGCTGTTTTTAAAAATCCATTTTTAGATGAACGGAACTTAGGCCATCAGTTAGCTAATTCTTATTATGCAATCAGTAATGGCGGCTGGTTTGGCAAAGGTCTAGGGAATAGTGTTCAGAAAAAAGGCTTTTTACCAGAAGCACATACGGACTTTATCTTTGCGATTACTTTAGAAGAGTTAGGCATTATCGGCGGTCTAGCGATTTTAGGATTGTTGATGTTTATGATTGCGCGAATTATTTTAGTTGGTGTACGCTCGAAGAAACCTTTTAATTCACTAATGTGTATTGGAATTGGTACAATGTTATTAATTCAAGTCTTTATTAATGTTGGTGGGATTACTGGGATTATTCCATTAACAGGAATTACTTTCCCGTTCTTGAGTCAAGGTGGGAATAGTTTGCTGATTATTTCGATTGCTGTGGCCTTTGTCCTGAATATCAGTGCAGATGAAACACGTCAGAAATTAGAAAATGAGTACTATTTATCTTTAGAACAGAACCGATAAATTTGAAGGAAATTGATGGTAGGAGTGACGTTATGAAAAAGGTATTAGTTGCCAATCGTGGCGAAATTGCGATTCGAATTTTTAGAGCTTGTACAGAATTAGATATCCGTACAGTAGCGATTTATGCTGCAGAAGATGAGTATTCTGTTCATCGTTTCAAAGCAGATGAAGCGTATTTAGTTGGTAAAGGGAAAAAACCAATTGAAGCCTATTTAGACATTGAAAATATTATCCAAATTGCCAAAAAATCGGGAGCAGATGCCATTCATCCTGGTTATGGCTTTTTATCTGAGAACTTGCACTTCGCCGAACGTTGTGAAGAAGAAGAAATCATTTTTGTTGGACCTAAAACACACCATTTAGATATTTTTGGCGATAAAATTAAAGCGAAAGAAGCAGCTGTAGCTGCGGGGATTGCTTCGATTCCAGGCTCAGATGGGCCAGTAGCAACGGTGGAAGAGGTCGTAGCCTTTGGTGAAACGCATGGCTTTCCTATCATGATTAAAGCTGCTTTAGGTGGCGGCGGTCGCGGGATGCGGGTTGCCCACGATGCCAAGGAAGCACGAGAAGGTTACGAAAGAGCAAAAAGTGAAGCGAAAGCAGCCTTTGGTTCTGACGAGGTTTATGTTGAAAAGTATATTTCTAATCCTAAACATATCGAAGTACAAATTTTAGGCGATCATCATGGGAATGTCTTGCATTTATTTGAACGTGATTGTTCCGTTCAACGGCGCCACCAAAAAGTGGTAGAAGTCGCACCGTGTGTATCAATGAATGAAGAACAACGAGCAGCCATTTGTTCGGCTGCTGTGCAGTTAATGGCGCATGTCGGCTACGTGAATGCGGGAACGGTTGAGTTTTTAGTAGAAGGGGATCAGTTTTATTTTATTGAAGTGAATCCGCGTGTTCAGGTAGAACATACTATCACAGAAATGATTACAGATATTGATATTGTGATCTCTCAATTACAAATTGCGCAAGGGCTTGATTTGCATAAAGATATGCATTTGCCAAAACAAAACGAATTGACATTAAAAGGCGCGGCTATTCAATGTCGGATTACGACTGAAGATCCCCTGAACCAGTTTATGCCAGATACAGGGAAAATTGATACGTATCGTTCACCAGGTGGGTTTGGTGTGCGTTTAGATGTAGGGAATGCTTATTCTGGCTACGCTGTGACGCCTTACTTTGATTCTTTATTGGTTAAAGTCTGTACGCATGGTTTCTCTTTTGAACAGGCAATCAGTAAAATGCAACGCTGCTTAAAAGAATTTCGGATTCGTGGCGTGAAAACAAATATTCCGTTTTTACAAAATGTTGTGAGCTATCCAGCGTTTCAATCTGGGGAAGCCAAAACAACCTTTATTGATAATACACCTGAATTATTTGAATTTCCTCGTATGCGCGATCGTGGCAATAAAACGATGAAATACATTGGAGAAGTAACGGTCAATGGGTTCCCTGGCATTGAACGAACGGAGAAAAAATATTTTGAAGCTCCGCGCGTGCCGACAGATGTTGAAGTTCCAGAAAAAGTGATCACAGCTAAAAATATTCTAGACGCTCAAGGAGCAACCGCCGTCATCGATTGGGTTAAGAATCAAGAAAGTGTGTTAATGACAGATACCACGTTCCGTGATGCGCACCAAAGTTTATTAGCTACTCGTGTGAGAACACAAGATTTTAAAGCAATTGCTGGTCTAACTGATGCAGCCCTGCCTGAGCTGTTTTCTAGTGAAATGTGGGGTGGCGCTACGTTCGATGTTGCCTATCGCTTCTTAACCGAAGACCCATGGCAACGTTTAAGAAAAATTCGTCAGTTGATGCCAAACACACTTTTACAAATGCTGTTCAGAGGATCTAATGCGGTAGGCTATCAAAATTATCCTGATAATGTTATTGAAGAATTTATTAAAGAATCCGCTCGCCAAGGAGTCGATGTTTTCCGAATTTTTGATAGCTTAAACTGGATTCCTCAAATGGAAAAAAGTATTCAAGTCGTTCGGGATACCGGAAAAATTGCGGAAGCAGCAATTTGTTATACTGGGGACATCAATGATCCAGCCCGAGCAAAATATAATGTTCAATATTACCTTGATATGGCTAAAGAATTGGAAAATTTAGGTGCACAAATCATTGCGATTAAAGATATGGCTGGCTTATTGAAACCACAAGCTGCTTATCGTTTAATTAGTGAATTAAAGGCAGCCACGGATTTACCAATCCATCTCCATACCCACGATACTAGTGGCAATGGGATCATCACTTATTCAGCAGCCACTAAAGCAGGCGTTGATATTGTTGACGTCGCAATGAGTGCGATGAGTGGCGCAACTAGCCAGCCAAGTATGAACAGTCTATATTATGCTTTAGTCAATGGTGAACGGACGCCAACTATTAACATTGATAATGCACAGAAAATCAATCATTATTGGGAAGATGTGCGCATGTATTATCAACCATTTGAAAATGGGTTAAATGCCCCGCAAACAGAAGTCTATATGCATGAAATGCCTGGTGGTCAATACTCTAATCTGCAGCAGCAAGCAAAAGCGGTAGGCTTAGGGCACCGTTGGGATGAAATCAAAAAAATGTATCACACAGTGAATTTGATGTTTGGTGATATTGTAAAAGTGACACCATCTTCAAAAGTCGTGGGAGACATGGCACTCTTCATGGTTCAAAATCATCTGACAGAACAAGATGTTTATGCGCGTGGCGAAGAACTAAGTTTTCCTGAATCCGTTGTGACTTTTTTCCAAGGTGATTTAGGTCAACCAGTTGGTGGGTTCCCGAAAGAGCTCCAACGAATTATTCTAAAAGGTCGACCAGCCTTCACAGAGCGGCCAGGTGACTTAGCAGCACCTGTTGATTTTGCAAAAGTACAAGAAGAATTAGCCGAAAAAATTGGGTATCAACCTAAATTGGAAGAAGTTTTAAGTTATTTAATGTATCCACAAGTATTTTTAGAGTATCGTCAAAAATACGAAACCTTTGGAGATATAACCTTATTAGATACGCCAACATTCTTTAATGGTATTCGTCAAGGAGAGACATTGGAAGTTCAAATTGAACGAGGAAAAACGTTAATTATTCGTTTAGATGAAATTGGCGAACCTGATATTGACGGAAACCGTGTCTTGTTCTTCAATTTGAATGGGCAACGTCGTGAGGTTTTAGTTAAAGATGCCTCCATTAAGTCTGCTGTTCAAGTAAAACAAAAGGCGGAACCAACTAATAAAGAACAAATCGGCGCAACGATGTCTGGTTCTGTTCTACAAGTATTGGTCAAACGTGGCGATAAAGTAGAAAAAGGTCAGCCGTTGCTGATTACAGAAGCCATGAAAATGGAAACGACTATCGAAGCACGTTTTGCGGGCACGGTAGATCACATTTATGTTGAAGAAGGCGAAGCAATCAGCTCAGGTGATTTGTTATTAGAAGTGAAAGAAAAATAAGATGAGAGGGGAAAAAATGAAGCGATTTTGGGCCTTTACTGCTGTTTTTTTAACAGTTCTACTCATCGGATATTTAGAGCCAGTTTTTTTCCCTGCTGAAAAACCAACCGAAACAGCTCAAAGTGGGCGCTTATCCAGCGCTCACACCGCTGTTCCTCATGAAGAATTGCCAGCTTCTGGCTACGCAGCATACATAGGGAAAGATGTGGAAACCTTTATCCGCCAGTTTGGCAATCCTAAAGAAAAAATTAAAACAGGTCGTACGTATGAATTATGGACGTTCGGTTTGACGATGAATGATTACTTAGAAGTCAACGTTCGAGAAAATAAAGTCATCGCAATTAAGGCCTTTAACAATGACAAAATGATAGAACCGTTTAAAATAGATATGAAGCTTGCTGACTTGTCTGATTTAATGACGATTTATTCGAATTTTGCATTTAATTTTCATCATGAAGCTTACGATGTCGAGCTGATGGAAGAAGATATGAACTATCGACCACTGGTTGCTTTTGATAATGGCAGTTTTGCGGTGTTATTTTTTAATCAGCGGACGGGCGGTTTAATGGCAGTTAATTATGTCAATAAAGAAACGTTGCTCACGGAAATGCCGTATCAATTAAATGAAGGTTCTCCTTTGCCAGTTGATATAACGCAGTCAATGACCTTCGATCCTGTTCAAAGTAACCAAGCGATTTATGTCATGAATCTGGTTAAACAGCAAGAAAATCAAGCTGCTTTTTCAGTTTCCACACAAAGTCAAAAAGATGCCCAAACATTGTATCAAACGCTGGCTAACCATACATCAACAATTTTGTCGGCAAATCGACAAGCAGAATTGTTACAAACGAGAGAGGAACATACAGCCATTCATCCCTTTCATTTGACTAAGGACGAATTTTCTTTATTAGTTAAAACGAGCAAACTTTCGTTGAGAGAACCAGCAGGTATTTTCCAAGAACCTGTTTATGATAGTACCTTTACTATTTTGTCATGGTTTTCGGACCCGCAATATGATAGCTATTTTGCTGAGTCAGAAACGACAGAATTGGGCGTTGCCTTTTCCAATGAAGGTGTGTTAGTCTTATTAGAGAAACGACCAGAAAATAGGCAAATCACGGAGAGTAGTGAAAAGTTATGATTGTAACAGAACATTTATTTGCAATTGAAGATCAAACAGAATGCTTAATTTCAGCACTTTTAGAAAGTGATGCTGTTCAAAACTATAAAGAAACAAAAAAAGCCATGTATGCTTCAAGGGAAGTTGCTCAGTTACAAAAAGCATTTTTAGAAGCTAAGTCAGCTTTTGAACGAGTAGAAGCTTATGGAATTCATGCACCCGATTTTCGGGAGAAACAACGAGCCCTACGTAAAGCGAAGCGGGCGCTTGATTTAAATGAAATCGTTGCAAATTATCGTTTTGCTGAGACAAACGTTCAAACGTTGCTAGATACAATTGGTTTAAAGATTGCGCAACTAATTTCTGAAGATATTAAAGTAGATGCTGGAAATCCTTTCTTTGAACGAGGAAAGAAACATTCAGGTTGTGGAGGAAGCTGCCATGCAAGCTAAAGAAGAAAAAGAATTTACGCTTCAAGAGCGTCGTTGCCTAATTGTTTGGGTATACACATTAAAACCGTTAAAACAGTTACGCCGATATGGACTGATTCACTATGTTTCACGAAAAATGAAATATGTGGTGATTTACATGAATGAAGAAAATATTGAAAGTAACATGGAAAAAATTAATCAGTTACATTTTGTTCGTAGTGTCGATAAATCGTATCGACCAGATGTCGAAATGAATTTTGCTGAAAAAATTGGTACCAAAGCGGCTTATCAAGAACAAGAAGACGATGGCTATGTAGTAGAGGAATTATCTACAGAGATTCGCTTAGCAGAGAATGTCTGATGTAAAAGAGTGAGAAATGTTATGAGAAATTTCAAACATTTTTCACTCTTTTTGTTATAATGAATTATAAAAGAATGATTGATAAAGGAGTCGAAACAATGCGTGTTATTTCTGGAGAATATGGTGGACGACGCTTGAAAGCGTTAGATGGCGACAATACTAGGCCCACAACAGATAAAGTAAAAGAATCTATTTTTAATATGATTGGTCCATATTTCGACGGTGGAATGGCGCTGGATTTATATTCAGGAAGTGGCGGGTTAGCGATTGAAGCCGTTTCTCGTGGAATGGACAAAAGTATTTGTATTGAAAAGAATTTTGCTGCACTAAAAGTAATTAAAGAAAATATTGCGATTACAAAAGAACCAGAAAAATTTGAAGTTAGAAAAATGGATGCTAATCGTGCCTTAGAACAGTTTTATGAAGAGAAGCTACAGTTTGATTTGGTCTTATTGGATCCGCCCTATGCCAAACAAGAAATTGTTTCACAATTAGAAAAGATGTTAGAACGGCAGTTATTAACAAACGAAGCCGTTATCGTTTGTGAAACAGATAAAACTGTCAAATTACCGGAAACGATTGGTACACTAGAAAAAACAAGAGAAACCGTTTACGGAATCACTCAAGTAACGATTTATCGTCAGGAGGCGTAAGATGCGTAAAATTGCTCTATTTCCCGGAAGTTTTGATCCGATGACAAATGGTCATTTAAATTTGATTGAACGCAGTGCGAAGTTATTTGACGAAGTCATCATTGGCGTTTTTATAAATACAAGTAAGCAAACATTATTTACGCCAGAAGAGAAAAAATATTTAATTGAAGAAGCAACTAAAGAAATGCCAAATGTGCGTGTTATTATGCAAGAAACCCAGTTAACTGTGGAAAGTGCAAAATCATTAGGGGCTAATTTTTTGATTCGTGGCATTAGAAACGTCAAAGACTACGAGTACGAGAAAGACATTGCTAAAATGAATCAACATCTGGCGCCAGAAATTGAAACGGTTTTTCTATTAGCAGAAGAACCATATGCACATGTAAGCTCCAGTTTACTAAAAGAAGTTTTACGTTTTGGAGGCGATGTGTCTGACTATCTTCCTCCCAATATTTATCATGCGTTAAAACAAAAGAAGAATGACTGGAGCTAAAATAATGAATAAAAAAACAGAAAAATTTTCGTTTAAATCACTCATTCCAATGGTATTGGCATTGCTGCTAATTGGTTTGTTTATCGTCCCAATTCCTTATTATATTGAAGGACCAGGAACGACAGAAAATTTAAAAGAGTTTGTAACTGTTGATGGGAAAAAAGATACGCAGTCTGGTGCTTTTTATTTAACAACGGTGGGCATTCGTTCGGCCACTATTTTTTCTGCCATAAAAGCAAACTTTTCGGATTTTCAAGAAGTTATGTCTAAAAAAGAATTAATGGGAGATAGTAGTAATAGCGAATATAATCGAATTCAACAATACTATATGGATTCCTCAAAAAACGCCGCAATTGAGCAAGCCTTAAAATTAGCGAAGGTTCCATATGAGATGAAATTTAAAGGCGTCTATGTGTTAGCGATGGAAGACAACTCAAGTTTTAAAGGAAAAATTGAAGTTGGCGATACCGTGACAGGCGTGGATGGCAAATCTTTTAAAAGCAGTGAAGAATTAATGAACTACATTAAAGCACAAAAAGTGAATCAAAAAGTCACTGTTCAATTTACTCAAGATGGCAAAGCAAAAGAAGCGACTGGCAAATTAATTGAATTGCCAACAGATAAAAAAGCGGGGATTGGTATTGGTTTGACCGATCATACAGAAATTGATTCTTCTATCCCAGTATCTATTGAAGCGGGTGATATTGGTGGGCCATCGGCTGGTTTAATGTTTACTTTGCAGACCTATGAACAATTAAGTCATAAAGATTTACGTAAAGGTCATGAAATTGCTGGAACAGGTACGATGAACAGTCAAGGAATCGTTGGTAGAATCGGAGGCATTGACAAAAAAGTTGTAACTGCCAGTGAGAACGGCGCAGAAATTTTCTTTGCACCCGATGATGAAATAACTTCAGAAATGAAAAAAGTTGAGCCAAAAATCAAATCGAATTATCAAGAAGCACAAGAAGCTGCGAAAAAAATTGGGACAAAAATGAAAATTGTCCCAGTAAAAACGGTTCAAGATGCCTTGAACTATCTAGAGAAATTAAAATAAAAGTACGCCTGGACCAAAAATTACTAGTGATTTTTGGTCCAGGCGCATTTTTTTTGTTAAAAAATGCGTAATTATATTTTGAAGGGAGGACAAACGATGGATTGGTTGAAACAGTTACCCAAAAAGTGGCTATTGCTAGGTAGTGGCGCGTCTATAGTTATTTTGATAACTCTATTAGTGGGCATTTATTTGATGGTTAATAAGGAGCCACGAGTAGACACCACAATGTGGGAGGAGACAAGTCTGACCACTACGGCAGAGGCCACCACAGATGCCACAAAAGAAAGGGCAGAAACAATGATCTATGTTGATATTAAAGGCGCAGTGAAAGTACCAGGAATCTACCAACTAAAAAATCAGCAGCGGATTTGGGATGCTTTAGCTTTAGCTGGAGGCGTGAGCGAGGAAGCTGATACTGCCCAGGTCAATTACGCTCAAAAAGTAAAAGATCAAATGATTATTTACGTGCCCAAAAAAGGAGAACCAGTGGCACAGTCATTAGAAACGCTGCAGGAATCAGCATCTGCTCAGCAAAATCAGGAGGAAAAGATCAACCTTAATACGGCAACAGAAGCAGAGCTACAAACGATTTCAGGAATCGGTGCGAAAAAAGCACAAGAGATTATTCGTTTTCGTGACGAACAAGGACCGTTTAAAACCGTCGAGGAACTGAAAAATGTTCCCGGTATTGGAGAGAAAACAGTAGAACGTTTAAAAGACATGTTGACAGTGACTGGCTAACTTTTAACAGAAAATTCCTGAGAATTCTTGACTATGGGATGCGGATAACATACTATTTGTAATAAGATTAAATGATTTGGCAAATCGAACACAGGAGTCATTAAAAATAAAGGAGGTTTATTATGGAACGAATTCCATGGGACCAATATTTTATGGGACAAAGCGTCTTATTATCATTAAGAAGTACTTGCACACGGTTAACTGTCGGAGCAACCATTGTTCGCGACAAACGAATTATTGCAGGAGGTTATAATGGTTCAGTCAGTGGCGGAACGCATTGTATTGATGAAGGATGCTATGTTGTTGATAATCATTGCGTTCGAACAATCCACGCAGAAATGAATGCAATTTTACAATGTGCGAAGTTTGGCGTCCCTACAGAAGGGGCAGAAATTTATGTGACACATTTCCCTTGCCTGCAATGTACAAAGATGATTTTACAAGCAGGGATTAAAAAGATTTATTATTTAAAGGATTACCGTAATGATAAGTATGCCCTAAATTTAATTGAACAAGTAGGCGCCACGGTTGAAAAAGTGACTTTAGTACCAAAATATTTTGCCGAATTACAATGGGGAGAAGAATTTGCCACACTTGAGGACAATCCTTCCTCAGCTGAGGAATAATTGGTTCTTCATAGCTCTGCTGACTAGTTGTGGGCTGTGGTGTTTTTTCGCACCTAGTCTATTAGGAGCTCTTCTTCTTTCTATCACTGTTATCCGTATTGTCTGTACAAAAAGTTTTCCTGTTATATTGGGAGGTTTTTTGTGCAGTTTTTTAATAGTAGGGGGCATATTGATTTTCCAGTGGTTAAAGCCAGTCTCTTTGTTGCCTAAAGAAGTCCGCTTGTCAGGACAGCTAACGATATTGCCAGATGAAATACAAGTCGATGGTGATCAAGTAAAATTTCCTGCCAATTGGATCGTAAAAGGCAAAAGGCAGAAAGTGATGGTATTTTATCAATTAAAAAGTGTGAAAGAAAAACAGCAATGGCAACAACTAACCACAACCATTCAGGCAACCGCTGTAGGTATTTTAGACTCGCCCCAAGGTCAAACCAACAAAAATGGCTTCAATTATCAACTATTTTTAAAGAATCAAGGAATCGAAGCTATTTTATTCATTGAGGAGATAGGACAACAGCGTTCCTTTTTTTCTTGGCGGTTTAAAGAAATCATTAGCGGCTGGCGGAAGTGGGCGATGGTACATATTCAGAAAAATTTTGCTGAGACTAGTGCAATGTATATGAATGCGTTGCTCTTAGGTTTTCGTAATGAAGAATTTGCTGAAATAAGCGATAAATTTTCAGCATTAGGCATTTTGCATCTTTTTAGTTTGTCAGGGATGCATGTTTCTTTTTTCCTTCGTTTATTTCGCTTGCTAATGCTAAGAATTGCTCGCCGAACGCAAGAAAGTTATTTTTTGTGGCAATGCGCTTTTTCACTGATATATGCTGGTTTAACAGGATTCTCAGTCAGTGTCATGCGGGCGCTTTTACAAACAAACCTCAATACGTTCAATCGACGGTTTAATTGGCAGGTTCCGGCCCTCGATTGTTGGAGTTTAACTCTCTTAGTGCACTTGATTGTTCAGCCAACCCTCTTTTTTTCAGTCGGCGGTCAATTTAGTTATTTACTTTCCTTTGTTCTGCTGTTTTTAGAGCAAACATTGGTTGGTTATTCTTCGCCTTTCATTAAAAATTGTTTAGGCTCTTTCCTATTGGCTGTGGCTTCCTTACCTATTTTAGTCCAATCATTTTATGAATGGCCCTTGTTAGGAAGTTTCTTAACATTTCTCTTGTTACCAATTTTTGAACGGTTCTTGTTACCGCTTTTGACGTTGAGCTTTTTTCTAGTGATTATTATGCCAGCACGTTATTTAGCAGCCTTGCTCGAACCACTATTTTTAACAATGAATGGCTTATTTGAGTGGGTGCTAGTTCACTTAAATCCGAAGCTGACCATCGGCTATTTAAATTCTTGGATACAAATTAGTTTGTTATTACTAATCGGACTTTCAATGATTTATTTAGCAGACAAGTCTAAAAAAATTTTTTTCTCAATCGGACTACTAATTGTTTTGATAAATAGTAAATACCTTTCGCCAATTGGCATTGTTGCAATGATCGATGTAGGCCAAGGGGATAGTTTGTTTATCCAAGCGCCTTTTCACAGAAAAAATACACTGATCGATACAGGTGGTCGGTTGTCTTTTGACAAAGAAGCTTGGCGGCAACGGAAAAATAGTCGATCAGGAGCGGAATATTCAGTGATTCCTTTTCTCAAAAGTCAAGGAGTCAAACGTTTAGATGAAGTGATCATCACACACGCACATGAAGACCATTTTGGCGATTTATTAGCCATTGCGCAGAAGGTTCCAATTTCTGTTCTTTATTTCCCTAAAGGAGCAGCTGAAGCCAATTTTTCGTTTCGCCAAGTCTTGAAACAACTCCAAAAAAGCGGAACAGACTGTCGGCCAATTTTAGCGCCCAAGCGAATTAATGGGCCCATTTCTCTTCAAATTTTATCGCCCAATAAGAGCAGTATTGGGGGCAATAATGACTCGATAGTGTTTTCCACACAATTAGGCGGACGGCATTTTTTATTTACTGGTGACTTGGAAGCCGAAGGAGAAGAACAAGTGTTGGCTCGCTATCCCCAGTTGAAAATCGACATCTTGAAAGTCGGTCATCATGGTAGTAAAACGTCGTCTACTAAAAGATTTATCAAACAGCTTAATCCGCGAGAAGCATTGATTTCAGCTGGACTGAATAATCGTTTTAAACATCCTCATCAGGAGACATTAGCGACGCTGGAGGAGCAAAAAATAAATTATTATCGGACCGATCTTCAAGGAATGATTTATTATCAATGGTTACCTTGGCAAGGGCTTTCTAAAGCCAAATTTGTTAAAGAACAAGACTAGTATTTCCAGAAGTAACATGATAGGATAAACAAGAGAAACGAGAAAAGGAGCGAGCCAATGGAGTTACAAAAAGCTTTGAAAGAAGTGCGAGAGCAAAAAATCGCTCCAGTGTATTTATTAATAGGAACAGAACTTTATTTAACTGAATTATTTAAAACAACATTGATGAAAGAATTGTTGACGGAAGAGGATGATCAATTTAACTTTTTCTCATTTGATATGGAGGAAACACCTTTAAGTGCAGCGATTGCTGAAGCGGAAACAATTCCGTTTTTTGGTGATTATCGCCTTGTCTTTGTGGAAAATCCTTACTTTTTAACTGCCGAAAGAAAAACAAACGGTGTGGAACATGATGTCAATCTTTTATTGAATTATTTGGAAAGTCCATCACCAACAACTGTTCTTGTTTTTATGGCCTCTTATGAAAAATTAGATGAACGAAAAAAAATTACCAAAGCATTGAAAAAAAATGCCACAGTAGTTGATGTCAATCCAATGGATGAAAAGGCTATTCGTCAGTACATTTCTCAAACGATTGAGAGCGAAGGGTACACTATTCGCTCCGATGCTTTTGATTTATTACTTCAATTGACAGACTTGAACTTATCAAAAATTATGGGAGAATTACAGAAGCTGTATTTATATGCCCTTGAGACGAAGACAATTACACGAGGTGCGGTTCAAGAATTAGTCCCTAAGTCTTTGGAACATAATGTTTTTGACTTAACCAACGAAGTACTTTCTGGAAACAGTGAAAAAGCTGTTCAATTGTATGAAGATTTACTTTTACAAGGAGAAGAAACCATTAAGTTAAATGCAATCTTATTGAATCAGATTCGCCTTTTTCTGCAAACAAAAATTTTGGCTAAGATGGGCTATCAACAAGCGAATATCGCTGATACATTAAAGGTTCATCCTTATCGAGTCAAGTTAGCGTTACAACAAGTCCGACGATTTGAATTGTCTCGATTAGAAAGACTTTATGATGAATTAGTTGAAAATGATTACCGCATGAAAACAGGACAAATGGATAAAGAATTACTATTCCAATTATTTATTTTAAAATTGACTGCACAAGCAAAATAAGAAAATGCCAGAGGCAATCGTCATACAACGATTGTCTCTGGCACTTTCTTATTATTTAGCTCCTAATAGTTCTTCTTTTCCGTGAACAAGCTGTGTCAACATGGCACAGAAAGGTGTTGCTACGTTGTATTTTTGTCCTTTGCGCCAAACGGCACCATTAATGTAATCAATTTCTGTGAGACGATGATTTTTAATTAAATCTTGATACATAGACGGATAGTGCAAGCCAATACCGTTTGGATCATAAGTTTGAGCAATATGTGTATAGACTTCTGCTTGATCTAAATGAATGGCTTCTTTTTCTGCGACTGCTGCAAATTCACTGATTAATGTTTTAACAAGGGATTCACTAACAGGTAATGCACCAAATTCGGCAATATTACAATCAAGGATTGTACACAAACCATTTAGCGTGCCATTGACACAGGCTTTCCGCCAAATAGAGTAGCGAACATTGCTACTATAGCTTGGATTTAAACCAGCTTGTTGGAAGACATCAACGACTTCTAAAGCAAATTCTTTACCAGAAGGATCAATATTTTCTAATTCAATTTCGCCATCACCTAAAAGTTTAACACGTCCCGGTCCTTCTAAACCAGCTGTCCACATGGTAATGCCAACCAAGATGTTTTCTTTTGGTACATATTTTTCTAGTACATCTTCATGACCTAAGCCATTTAATAAACATAGTACATACGTTTTTTCAGTAATCATTGGTTGAATCGCTTTAAACATTGCATCTAATTGTTGTGCTTTGGTTAAAGCAATAATTAAATCTACTTGTTCATTTTGATGGTCAATTTCTTCTGGTGAGAAGATTGGTAGTTTTGCGACAACTTCTTCTCCATTAAAATCAGCGATTAAACCATGTTCACGAATGGCTTCAATGTGCGCGGGCCATTGATCGATTAAAGTTACATCATTTCCGCCTTGATGCAACATAATTCCTAAACGGCTGCCCATAGCGCCGGCACCAGCAATTGCAATTTTCATGTGTATCCATCTCCTTAAAAGTTCTTTAACCGTTATTATTATACAGCAACTTTCCTAAAAATGAATAAATGGGACTTGCAAATTTGTTATTTTTTAAATGTTTCCTAAAAAGTAAGGATTGCATCAAATGGTAAAGTAAGCTAAAGTAAAGCGTGGAAAAGTTTATAAATGAAAGTAGAGGAATCGTTAATGACGAAAGAAAAATTTTGTCGAGAATCACGAGTGATTCAAACACATCGTGTATTTCCCTTTGATTTAAATCCCTTTGGTGCACTATTTGGTGGGAAATTAATGTCTTTAATTGATGACGCCGCATCCATTTCCGTTTCACGACATTGTCGGAGAGGGGCAGTTACAGCATCTTTAGATAACTTGAATTTTTTAAAACCTTTAAAAGAAAATCACTCAGTGTGTGTTGAAACGTTTGTTTCTGGTGTGCATCATAAATCGATGGAAGTATTTGTTAAAGTTGTAGGAGAAGATTTAACAACTGGAGAGCGTTATTTAGCGGCGACTTGTTTTACAACTTTTGTAGCCATTCCGTCTCATATGAATCCCGAAAGTGACTTCCAATTAGCGGCAGTCGTCCCAGAAACTGCAGAAGAAAAGTTGATTTGTTCCAATTATGAAACGAGAAGACAACAACGTTTAGCTTTGCGAGAAGAGACTAAATTATTTAGTCAACATCTCACAACAGATTTACCGTGGATTGATTCACCTTTATAAAAAAATGTCCGAGTCTTTGTGAAAACAGACTTGGACATTTTTTGATGAAAAAAGAAGCTAACATGAATGCTAACTTCTATCTCACATTATTTAGCTAATTTGCTTAAACGAATTTTATCGCGGTTAGCTTTGTTTTTATGGATTAAACCTTTAGTTGCAGCCATATCAACAGCTTTAACAGCTTCGTTGTATAAAGCATCGACGTTATCAGCTCCAGCAGCTACAGCTTCTTCAAATTTCTTGATTGCTGTACGCATTGCGTTTGTTTGAGATGAATTTTTCGCATTCGCATTAGCACTTGTACGTACGCGTTTGATTGCAGATTCGATATTTGGCATTTGTTTCACCTCCGATGATTTAGGTTTTACACTGGTCAGCCAATGTAATTCAACAGTAATCATTATACCTAATCCATTGTTCCATTGCAATAAAAGACGACAAGTTTTTTTCCTTAACAGACAATTTCAAGAAAAAAATAAGAAAATTTGCCAGAGCCTTAAGAAAAAAGCATACATTTTTTTTAAAACATGCTATGATAAAATAGATAAATGAAAAATGGTGGTGTCTTTGTGAGTATTGCATTATTGGTAACGATTACTTTGGTAATGGGTGTAATTTTTGTTAACGGTTGGACGGATGCGCCGAACGCAATTGCAACCGCTGTCTCGACTCGGGTGTTAAAACCGAATGTCGCAATTTGGATGGCTGTTGTGATGAACTTTTTAGGTGCATTAGTCATGACCTTTTTTAATGCCCAAGTAGCTGAAACGATTAGCAACATTGTTAGTTTTGACGCAAATGGAAACGCTTCACAGGTGGCTTTGGCTGCTTCGCTTTTTTCAATTGTGGTTTGGGCAGTTGCTGCGTGGTATTTTGGTATTCCCACAAGTGAAAGCCATGCGTTAATTGCCGGCTTGACTGGTTCGGCAATGGCATTAGGTGGTTTGGGTGCAGTCAATGGCTCGGAATGGATCAAAGTGCTTGTTGGTCTAGTTGTTTCTACCGTTATGGGCTTTGGCGGCGGTTATTTGATTGCCAAACTTGTTGTGAAAGCTTTCTCGGCTGTGCCTAGAAGAAAAGCCAACAAATTTTTTACAGTTGGACAAGCCTTTGGTGCAGGAGCTAATGCTTTTTTACATGGTGCGCAAGATGGGCAAAAATTTATGGGCGTGTTCATGTTAGTGCTTTTTTATAATAATTTAGTCGAAAAAACAGGTGGCGGTTTTGTGATTCCGTTATGGGTTATGGTTCTGTGTTCCATTACAATGGGCATTGGAACTTCTGTGGGCGGCATGAGAATCATTAAATCAGTCGGGATGGATATGGTAAAACTTGAACGCTATCAAGGCTTCACTGCAGATTTAAGCACGGCTATTTGTTTATTTTTAGCATCGGCTTTTGGGATTCCAGTTTCAACTACTCATACAAAAACAACAGCGATTATGGGAGTAGGTGCTTCTAAGCGAATCTCAAGTGTTGACTGGCGTATCGTGAAAGAAATGCTGATAGCATGGATTTTAACTTTCCCAGGATGTGGGCTGATCGCTTATGTGATGTCAAAATTATTTATTGCAATTTTTTAAGGAGAGAAAAACATGGCACGTAAAAAACAATTTGATTATTTTGGAGAATTAAACCAGTTAGCAACAAATGCTTATGAAGCGGCAAAGGTTTTGCAAGAAATTGTAGACAATTATTCATTAGAAAACTTAGTAAAAAAATCAGAAGTGATTCATCAATTGGAAAAAGAGAATGATGAAATTGTTCGCAAAATTTTAAATGAACTCTATATTTCCTTTATTACGCCGATTGATCGAGAAGATATTGTCGATATTACGGATCACTTAGATAACATTATCGATAGCATTAATAGTTTGTCTTATTTACTTGATCATTTAGTTGTCGAAGAAATGATTGCGCCCGCGCTAGAATTAACTGCTTATATTGTTAAAGCGACAGAAGGCGTTAAATCAGCAACGAAGGAATTTGCAAAATTTAAGAATTCCAAAACGTTAGTTTCATTGATTGATGAAGTGAATACGATTGAATCTCAAGGCGATAAATTATACAGTAGCGCCATGAAAGATTTGATGACTAACGAAAAAGATTTATTAAAAGTTATCAAGTGGAAAGATGTTTATGATCAGCTTGAGCGCACGATTAATGATTGTGAATCAGCTGTTAATATTATTGTCGGAATTGTCATCAAAAATACGTAAAGAAAAGAGGGGGAGCTGTTGGTTAAAGTAATTATTGATGCTGATGATTTTGGGATGTCAGAAGCGATTAATCATGGCATTATCAAAAGTTATGTCGATGGTTTAACGACGTCGACACTTTTGATGCCCAATTTACCAACAGCAGAACACGCCGTTGCGTTAGCAAAAAATTATCCAGGCTTATTTGTAGGTCAGCATACGAATTTTTTATTAGGGAAACCTTGTGCAGACCCATGTATGATTCCTTCACTGGTAGATGAACAAGGCAATTTTCATCGCTCTTCTTATTATCGTCAACAAAAGCAAGTAACCTTCGTATATGAAGAAGTACGACTTGAAACGATTGCGCAATTGACGCGCTTTAAGGAACTAACTGGACATTATCCTGAACATTTTGATTGCCACTCGATTGGGGATGAAGTGGTTGATCAAGTATTTTTAGAATTAGCAGAAGAGTACGGACTTCATACAACCCTGAAATATAGTGGGGAAAAAGAATATCCACCGCAACAAGGTTATTTCCAGGTGACACATTTGTTAGAGTCTGGGGCGTTATCTTATATTCACGAAGGCGTATCAGTGGAGAATTTTTTAAAAGATGACTTTGGTTTATTACGGATGCCGGAATCGGCAATTGCTGAGATGCATTTTGATGTTGGGTATTTGGATCAATTTGTGTTAGACAATTCTTCTTATACCACTTTACGCTGTAAAGAATTAGCAACGATTTGTGATCCTTGTGTTCGTCAGTGGTTTGAAGAACAGGGGATTGAGCGAATAACGTTTGGCGATTTAAAAAAATAAAACCGTTGCTTTCAACAGTGAAAGCAACGGTTTTATTTTTATGAGAATAACCAGTAGCCAATTAAAATCGCACCTAAAATTACACGATACCAACCGAAAACTGTAAAATCGTTTTTCTTCAAGTAATTCAATAAGAATTTAATTGCAATGATGGAAACAACGAAGGCAACAATAGAGCCAGTTAATAAAATAATGATTTCTTCTGATCCAAACGTATTTCCTTTGGCCAAGAATTTAAAGATTTTTAAAAAACTTGCTCCAAACATTACTGGAATTCCTAAGAAAAATGAAAACTCTGTTGCAACAAAACGTGAGGCCCCAATTAAGATTGCCCCTAAAATGGTCGCTCCTGAACGTGAAGTTCCTGGAATTAATGCCAGTACTTGGAAAGCACCAACGATTAAAGCGGCTTTATAAGTGAAGTCTTTTAGATTAGTACACTTCGGTGCAACATTTTTATTTCGTTTTTCAATGATAATAAAAGCAATCCCATAAACAATTAACATAATCGATACTGTTAAAAAGTTATAAAAATGTGCATCTAAATAATCATCAAATTTTAGACCAATAACTGCCGCTGGTAAACAAGCGACTAAGACTTTAGACCAAAGAATCCAAGTATCTTTTTTCTCTTCGCCATTTTTCTTTGGTGAGAAAGGATTCAATTTGTGGAAGTATAAAATAACAACCGCCATAATTGCTCCCAATTGGATAACGACGTTGAACATTTCCATAAAATCTTTACTTAGATTGAGTTTAATAAACTCATCCACTAAAATTAAATGTCCGGTACTACTAATTGGAAGCCACTCGGTAATTCCTTCGATAATACCAAGAATAATTGCTTTCCATAGGTTAGCAAAAAGCATGTCACCATTCCTTTCTGAAATAAATGCAAAATACATCAAGTATAAGTATACCCGCTGACAAAGTAAATGCCAATGCAAATTCTTATTTTAAAATAAATTTTAGAATTATACAAAGGTGCCACTTGTAATTCATGAAACTTTTTTCTATACTAGTGATACTTTAAAAAATGGGGGAAGAGAAATGTTTGGATTTTTGAAGAAAAAGAATGAAGTTGTCGAAAATAATACAATGTATGCCGTTGCCAATGGAACCGTTATCCCAATTAGTGAAGTGAATGATCCTGTTTTTTCACAAAAAATGATGGGAGATGGCTATGCAGTAGTTCCAGAAAATGGTGAAATTTATGCACCTATTGAAGGAGAAGTTTTAAGCGTTTTCCAAACAAAACATGCCATTGGTTTAAAAATGACAAACGGTCTTGAAATTTTATTACACATGGGGATCGATACGGTAGAGTTAAACGGGGCACCGTTCACTATTAAAGTGAAAGAAGGCGACCAAGTGACTGCAGATACGGTGGTCGCAATTGCTGATTTAGAAGCAATTAAAGCAGCTGGTAAAGGAACTGAAATGGTTGTCATCATTACCAACATGGATAAAGTAGCACAATTTTCGTTAGAGAAAACTGGCGTGGTTACAGCTGGTACACCAGTTGGCTCTGCCACAGCCAATTAATGTAGTAGACAGATATTTCTATAAAGGAATATCTGTTTTTTTTTGAACAGAAATAAAATTTTATTTTGGAATTAAAAAATATTTAGAAAATAGTTGAAATTTTATTTCAAACAAGTTATAATGAAAGCGTATTAGAGAGGAGCTAAAAAGATGTATGGTATTTCAGTTTTTCTTGGTGAAGAGATTACAAACGATACAATTATTTATATCAAAAAGATGAAAGCGCTTGGATTTGATGGTATTTTCACTTCTTTACACATTCCAGAAGATGATACTTCCCTTTACCGCCAACGCTTGACTGATTTAGGGGCAATTGCTAAGGCAGAAAAAATGAAAATTATGGTAGATATTTCAGGTGAAGCGTTAAAAAGAGCGGGTTTTTCTTTCGATGAATTAGAGCCTTTAATTGAGTTGGGCGTAACTGGCCTCCGGATGGACTATGGCATTACGATAGAACAAATGGCTCATGCTTCACATAAGATTGATATAGGATTGAATGCTAGTACCATTACACTGGAAGAAGTGGCTGAGTTAAAGGCTCACCAAGCGGAATTTTCTCGCTTAGAAGCTTGGCATAATTATTATCCAAGACCTGAAACAGGTATTGGAACAACATTTTTTAATGAAAAGAACCGCTGGCTTAAAGAATTAGGCTTACAAGTTTTTACTTTTGTGCCAGGAGATGGGCAAACAAGAGGCCCAATTTTTGCTGGTTTACCAACATTAGAAAAACATCGTGGGCAAAATCCTTTCGCCGCTGCCGTTGGTTTGATGGCTGATCCTTATGTCGATGCTGTTTATATTGGTGATCCTACAATTAGTGAGCGAACCATGGCTCAATTTGGTTATTATCACCAAACCAATCAATTTCTGTTAGAAGTAGCACCTAGCAAGAGCCGCTATTTGAAGCGAATACTTGGGACTCATACCAATCGTTTAGATGCTGCAAGAGATGTTTTGCGAAGTGAATTATCAAGAACGAGTGAAATGTTCAGAAAAGATGAAATTGCAACGATTGAGTCAGAGCAGACTGAAGCACGTCCAGTGGGAACCGTAACGATTGATAATGAAAAATATGGTCGCTATATGGGAGAAATTCAAGTCACACTTGTGGACTTGCCGAAAGATGAAAAAGTCAATACGATTACACGAATTATTGAAAAAGATCAAACGATATTGCCGTTAATCAAGGCAGGCAATCAATTTACGCTAGTCACGGAAGGAACGATAGAGAATGAATTTAGAAAACTTAACAACTGAACGTAGAAATGAAAATACAATGGGCTTAGATGAGATGAGTGTCAAAGAAGCTTTACAAAAAATGAATCAAGAAGACCAAAAAGTTGCAATGGCAGTGGGTCAAGAATTAGCAGCCATTGAACCAGTGGTAGAAGCCATCATCAAAAGCTTCAATCAAGGCGGCCGCTTAATCTACATGGGCGCTGGTACGAGTGGTCGGTTAGGTGTCTTAGATGCAGCCGAATGTGTACCAACTTTTGGCGTCGAGCCAGAGATGGTTCAAGGCCTCATCGCTGGTGGTCAAAAAGCAATGACTGTCGCAGTAGAAGGTGCTGAAGATTCAAAAGAACTAGGTCGTCAAGATTTAGTTGATCTAAAATTATCAGCAAATGACATTGTTGTCGGGATTGCAGCCAGTGGTCGGACGCCTTATGTAATTGGCGGTTTAGAATATGCTACAACGGTGGGAGCAGCTACCGCAACTGTGGCATGTAATAAAGATGCCGAAATTAGTAAGTATGCACAAATGCCGATTGAAGTAGATGCAGGACCTGAATTTTTAACAGGTTCGACTCGCTTGAAATCTGGGACAGCTCAAAAATTAATTTTAAATATGTTATCAACTATTTCCATGATTGGTATTGGGAAAGTCTACAATAACTTAATGGTTGATGTAAAACCAACCAATGAAAAATTAGTGGAGCGTTCCAAACGGATTATTATGGAAGCAACGGGTTGTAGTTATGAAGTTGCCGAACTAAAATTTGTAGAAGCAGAAGAAAATGTGAAGTTAGCAATTGTAATGATTTTAACTGATAGTACTAAAGAAGAAGCAACACAAAAATTAATTGACGGGAATCAATTTATCAAGAATACATTAAATTAAGGAATTAGGAGGGTGTTTTAACATGGCAGAAGAAAGAATTAAACGCATTGCTGATGGGATTTATAAAGAAGTTGGTGGTCAAGAAAACGTGGACAAAGTCATTCATTGTATGACTCGTGTTCGTATGGATATCCGCGATTATGACAAAGTGGATATTGAAGGATTGAAAAAAATTGATGGCGTTATGGGCGTCGTAGAAGATGATACGTTGCAAGTAGTTGTTGGTCCAGGGACTGTTAACAAGGTTGCACAAGAAATGGTAGATCAAGCAGGTGTCAAATTGGGAGAACCATTTAATCATGACACCGCAACGGATGCTTCAGCAGGCAAATCTGGAAAAGATTTAGTAGAAGAAAAAGCCGCTCAAATGAAAGCACAACAAAAAGCGAAACAAAATAACACTTCACCATTTAAAAAAGTGTTAAAAGCCATTTCTAGTATCTTTGTTCCGATGATTCCTGCCTTTGTTGGGGCTGGTATTATTGGCGGGATTGCAGCTGTTATGTCTAACTTAGTTGTTGCTGGTGATATTTCAGCTTCATGGCAACAATATATTGATGTCTTAAATATCATTAAAAATGGGATTTTTGCTTATTTAGCTCTTTACACTGGGATTAACAGTGCCAGCGTTTTTGGTGCAACGCCAGCGTTGGGTGGTGTTATTGGGGCAGTCACAATGTTGACAGGAATGAATCCAGATGCACCAATCAGTAATATTTTCACTGGGGGAACATTATCTGCAGGACAAGGCGGAATTATCGGTGTTATTTTTGCCGTATGGTTATTATCATTGTTAGAAAAACAATTGCATAAAATTGTCCCAGAATCAATTGATATTATCGTAACGCCAACCATTTCACTTTTAGTGATTGGCTTAGCAACTATTTTCTTAATCATGCCTGTAGCCGGAGCTATTTCTAATGGCTTAGTTGGTATTATCAATGTTGTCTTAGAAAAAGGTGGCATGGTTGCTGGCTTTACTCTTGGTTTAACCTTCTTGCCAATGGTAATGTTTGGTTTACATCAAATTTTGACGCCAATCCACATTGAAATGATTAATCAAACAGGGATGACTTTGTTATTACCAATTCTGGCCATGGCTGGTGCGGGACAAGTCGGTGCAGCTTTAGCATTATGGATTCGTTGTAAATCAGATAAAAAATTAGTTGAAATGATTAAAGGTGCCTTGCCAGTTGGGATTTTAGGTATTGGTGAACCATTAATCTACGGAGTTACTTTACCATTAGGACGTCCATTCATTACTGCTTGTATCGGCGGTGGTATTGGTGGTGCAGTAATTGGTGCCTTCGGTAATGTTGGTGCGATTGCTATTGGACCAAGTGGGGTGGCTTTAATTCCATTAATTGCCAACAACCAATGGCTTGCATATGTATTAGGTTTATTGGCTGCTTACGCAGGTGGTTTTGTAGCAACGTTATTCTTTGGGATTCCTAAAGATATGCAAACAACTAAATAATAAATAGAAAAAAGGAGAACTTGGCTTCTCCCTTTTTCTTTGTTAAAATTTAATTGCGTAGGAAATGGTGTATCAGGAGGGGTGTTTATGCAACAAAATATTGTCTTATCTATCCAAGATCGTCTACAACAATTACCAAAATCAGAACGAAAAATCGCAGAATATATTTTAAAAAATACAGAAACAGTTATTTCAATGAATGCGCAAGAGCTAGCGAAACAAGCAGGATCAAGTCCAGCGGCAATTATTCGCTTTTGTCATTCTATGGATGTGAATGGCTTCACAGAGTTGAAACTTTTATTATCTGCAAATCTTGGCCAAATGAAGCAGCAAATGTATACTGAAGTTACTAAAGGGGAATCAACAGCTGATATTAAACAAAAGTTACAGGCGCGCTTTGTTCATGTGGTTGAGCGAAGCGGTCAGACATTAGAGGATGTCGCAGTGAATGAAGCCGTTGATTTGTTGGAAAAAACAGAAGTAATTTTTGTCTATGGGTTGGGCGCCTCTTCGTTGGTTGCTCAAGATATTTATCAAAAGTTTACGCGATTAGGCCGAACGGTATTTACAACATTGGACCATCATTTATTTGCTTCTATGTTAGGCTCAACAGAAAAGCCTAGTGTTTTTATTGTTATTTCTAATTCTGGAACGAATAAAGAAGCAAGTACTTTAGCTGATTTAGCGAAGCAGCAAGGGATTCCTATTGTTAGTATCACACAAGATGAAAAATCAGTGATTGGTGAAAAAAGTGATATCGTCCTTCAAACCTCTAGTGGGGAAGACGTGCCATTGAGAAGTGCGGCTACTGTTTCCTTGGTGGCACAATTGTATGTAGTCGATGTTTTATTTTTTGCTTATGCAGCAAAAAACTATAAGGAAACCTTAGAAAAAATTCAAATCTCAAGAAAAAATGTAGAACGTTTAAAAGAATAAATAAAAAGAGAAGGTTATCTGTCAAAATGACAGATAACCTTCTCTTTTTTTTACTATCAACGGCGCTTTTCAGCGATCTTTTTTCCCTTTTCAATATAAGAAATATCATTAATTCCTTGAATGGTAAATGTTCCTTTTTCGTAAGTTAAGGTCGTCACGCTACCATTCTCCAGTGCCATCTGCATAGGCAAACTTGCATCAATTAAGGAAAGTAAAAAGGAAATTGTTAGTCCATGGGAAACCACCATGACTTTGCCGCCACCATTTTTTTCTCGATGATGAGCGATATCTTCGAAACCAGACCAAACACGATCACGGATAACTTCATAAGGCTCCGCCCAGTCAGCCGTATCGGCTTCAATAATAGCATTTGCTAGCTCACGATAGGTAATCTTCGTGGTCATCATGTCCTCATAACTTTTAAAAGCTAAAATGCGTGGCACCACACCCCAAAGTTCACCATCATAGCCACCATCTAAAGAACCAAAACACCACTCACGAATCCGTTTATCGGTTAGGTAAGGAATCTTTTGGTGGTTTTGATGTTCTTGTAAAATAATCTGAGCGGTTTGCATGGCACGACCACTATCACTACTATAGGCTTCCTTAAAGTCTATGTCTCTAAGACCTAAGCCTAAATGATAAATGCCTTCTTCTCCTTGTTTGGTTAAGGGGGTATCTGACCAGCCTTGGGTACGGCCAATCGTATTAAACATCGTTTTTCCGTGACGAATAATATAAAGTGTCGTTGCTTCAGTCAATGCTACTCCTCCTAAGTTTCTTTAAATAGTGAATAAATCTCTAATTAAAAAATGGGTTTGTGGCTTTTTCATGTTGAATGGTTGTGGCATCACCATGGCCTGGATAAACAGGAAATTCTTCTGGTAAAGTGAATAGATAGGTCGTAATGCTGTGTAATAATTGTTGCATATCACCAGTGTGTAAATTGGTACGACCAATACTACCTTTAAACAATGCATCCCCAACAACAACAAAATCATCAAAGACAAAGCTGACGCTACCAATTGAATGACCAGGTGTTGGGACTACGGAAAATTTCATGCCGCCAATTTCATAATCGGTTAGTTTAAATTCATGTTCGGCGGGTTGAACAATAATATTTGCTATATCATCATGTCTGCCTAATCCTGAAAGATTCAAAATAGGATTGGAAAGCCACGCTTGTTCTAATGGACTAACATAAACAGGGATTTGATAATGATGGCGCAATTCTTCTACCGCACCAATATGATCATAGTGAGTATGTGTTAATAAAATAGCGGCTGGTTTCTTCCCTAAACGGGTAATTTCTTGAATTAGTTTTGCTCCTTCTGCACCCGGATCAATAATTAATAATGCTTCTTCATTATAAACAAGATAACAGTTTTCTTGAATAACACCTGTTCTAATTTGTTCGATCTGTATCATCTCAGGACCTCCTAAAGTTCTAACGATTCTCTTCAAGTATACCGAAGAATCTTAAGAATAGAAAGTTTTCTTGTTTATCCAAAGAAAAAATAAATCATTCTTAGAATGTTCGGTTTTTGCTTGTTTTAACACGTATTTTTTTAAAAAAAATCACATTTTTATAGTTATTAAGCGAAAGTTTATGTATAATCTTCATGTGATAGTAAGGAGGAGTATTAAATGTTTCATTTTGTAATAAAAGGAACAGGTTTTTCTAGTAAAAATTTGCAAGAGATTAAAGTTTATGAAGAGACACTTTTTTGTATAGATGAGGCCGGAGTAATTCAGGAAATAATTGAACCAGATGCTGAAGCGTATGAAACTGTGCTAGCAGAACAAAAAGAGGCACAACGTTTTCAAGAATTGCCCCAAGATTCTTATCTTTTACCCGGCTTTGTTGATTTACATGTCCATGCACCTCAGTGGGCACAATCAGGGACCGCCTTGGATATTCCATTGTATGAATGGCTGAATACGTACACGTTTCCTTTGGAGTCCAAGTTTGCAGATTTAGCATTTGCCCAACAAGTCTATGATGAATTGGTAACCCAATTGTTAGCTAATGGGACAACAACAGCCCTTTATTTTGCAACCATTCATTATGAAGCTAGCCGTCGTTTGGCAGAGATTTGTGCGGAAAAAGGGCAACGTGGCTTAATTGGTAAAGTTGTAATGGATGATCTTAATGAGAATCCAGAGTACTATCGTGATCAAACAACGCAACAAGCATTAGAAGAAACGGAACGGTTTATTCAAGAAATTCAAACATTAGCGCAGCAAACAAAACAAGGCGTGTATCCCGTTGTAACTCCGCGTTTCATTCCTAGTTGTACAGAGGAAGCACTTAAAGGATTAGGAGAATTAACAGCGAAATATCAAGTCCATGTTCAAAGTCATTGTAGTGAGAGTGATTGGGAACATCAATTTGTTCAAGAACGTTTTGGAAAAAATGATGCTCAAGCATTGAATGATTTTGGTTTATTGACAGAAAAAGCAGTGATGGCACATGCAGGCTTTTTAGAAGAAGCAGATATGAATTTATTCCATGAAACAGGGACGGCTGTGGCGCACTGCCCAATCTCTAATGCTTATTTTGGTAATGCAGTAACACCGATTGCAAAATTAGTACATCAACATCAAGTAGAAGTTGGTTTAGGTAGTGATCTTTCAGGTGGTTTTTCACCAAGTCTTTTTGACAATTTAAAGCAAGCGGTTATTTCTTCTAGAATGTTAGAAGATGGTGTCGATGCTACAAAAAAACCAGAAGTACGAGGTGTTAAAACAGCACGGATTACAGTAAATGAAGCGTTTTATTTAGCTACTGCTGGTGGTGGTCAAGCGCTAAGTTTACCAATTGGAAAATTAGAAAAAGGGTATGCTTGGGATGTTCAAATTATTAATACAAGCTTGTCACAAGCACGAATCCCTAAAAATCCAGGGGAATCATTGCTTGATATTTTCCAAAAAATCTTATATTTAGCACGACCAGAAAATATTCGAGAAGTCTGGGTACAAGGTGAAAAAGTACATGATAAAAATTTAATGTCAGCAACTAAAGGAGTATAAAAAATGAGTGAAAAGAAACAAAATAATCTTCATTTAACAGTGGGGCCAGAAGATTCAGTATCTTTTGGGCAGGCCACTATGTTAGGGATTCAGCATGTCTTAGCAATGGACGTGTACGTCGTACCTGTGATCATTGCTTCAATTATTGGGATTAGCACAGCACAAACGTCTTCTTTAATCCAAGCAACATTCATAGCAGCAGGACTTGCCACGATTATTCAATCTCATTTTTGTATGAGATTACCAGTTGCGCAAGGCCCTTCATTTATTCCAATCGGGGCAATTGCGGGAATTTATTTTGCCAATAACCAACAAGGAAATGGCTGGGGCGCAGTTTTAGGTGCTAGTTTAGTGGGGGCAATTGTTGTTATTATATTAGGATTTACTGGTATCTTTAATCGTTTAATCACTAAATTTGTTCCACCAATTGTGGGAGGAACAATTATTTTTGTGGTGGGGCTTTCGTTAATGCCAGTCGCTTTATCGGATAATATTTACCACGCAAAAGGGGAATTAGGACAAAATATTTTATTAGCATTTATAGCAGCGGGGACGTTGATCTTCTTTGCGCTCTTAGGTTCTGCTTTGAAAAAAGGGCGGATTTTCCGCGTTTCTTCTGTCATTTTGGCATTATTATTTGGGAGCATCGCGGCACAATTATTAGGGGTACTTGATTTATCAGCCGTTAGTGAAGCGGCTTGGTTTAGTTTGCCTCAGTTACCATTAGTTAACTTTTCTTTCCAATTTGATTGGTCAGCCATTGCCACGATGTTAGTTATTTATCTGGTTTTAATGGCGGAAACAACAGGCACTTGGTTTGCTGTGAGTCATGTTGTCGCTGAACCTTTGACCGAAGAAAAAATTAATCGCGGCGTAATTGGTGAAGGCTTAGGTTGCTTAGTTTCTTCATTCATTGGCGGCACGCCAGTAACTAGTTACTCTACAAATGCTGGGATTATTTCAATCACTGGAGTTGCTAGTCGCAAGGTTTTTGTGGCTGCAGGTGCGTGGTTTGTCTTATTTGGCTTATCTGGAAAACTTTCCACCTTGATTTCGGCCATTCCGGCACCAGTTATCGGCGGTGTTTTTGTGGTTGTTTGTGGCATCATTTCTGTAAGTGGAATGAAAGTCATGAGCGATGTAACAATTCATGAAAAAGAGATGTATGTAATTGCCGTTCCGATTATTATGACATTAGCGTTGACATTGTTACCAAAAGAGTTTTTGGAAACTCTACCACAATTTTTACAATATTTATTTAGTTCACCCGTGGCAACTGCCTCAATTGTTGCTATTTTATTGCAGGCCATTTTACCAAACGTTCAAGAAGGGTAAAAAGATTAATTTTCGTTAAAACGCCTTTGACAAGTGGCGGTAAATAGTGTAAATTAACAATGGTGTTTGTAAACACGAACGTTAAATGACCGAATGTTCGGTTTTTACGTTATTTTTGTAAATAACTAGGAGGCAGTAAGTATGAAAGTTTTTGATTATGAAGATGTCCAATTAATTCCCAATAAATGTATCGTGAATAGTCGTTCTGAATGTGATACTACAGTAACTTTAGGAAAACATTCGTTTAAAATGCCTGTCGTTCCAGCGAACATGCAAACAATTATTGATGAAACGATTGCGGAAACCCTTGCTGAAAACGGTTATTTTTATATCATGCATCGGTTTGATGAAGAGGCGCGAGTGCCATTTATTAAAAAAATGCAACAAAAGGGCTTAATCACGTCAATTAGTGTGGGTGTGAAAGAAGGGGAATACGCTTTTGTTGAAACGTTAGCCCGAGAAGGTTTAGTTCCTGACTACGTGACAATTGATATCGCCCATGGTCATTCAAATGCGGTGATTAATATGATTCAACACTTGAAAAAATTTTTACCAGAAACGTTCGTTATTGCGGGCAATGTTGGAACGCCAGAAGCCGTTCGCGAATTAGAAAACGCTGGAGCCGATGCCACCAAAGTGGGGATTGGACCAGGAAAAGTATGTATTACTAAAATTAAGACTGGCTTTGGGACAGGTGGCTGGCAGTTAGCGGCTTTACGTTGGTGTGCCAAAGCTGCTCGGAAACCAATTATTGCAGATGGTGGAATTCGGACCCATGGAGACATTGCAAAATCTGTGCGTTTTGGGGCAACTATGGTCATGATTGGTTCATTATTTGCTGGACATGAAGAATCACCAGGTGAAACAAAAGTGGAAGATGGCGTTGTTTACAAAGAATACTTTGGTAGCGCCTCTGAATTCCAAAAAGGCGAAAAGAAAAACGTTGAAGGCAAAAAAATCTGGTTACGCCATAAAGGGAAGTTGGCAGATACTTTAGTCGAAATGCAACAAGATTTACAATCTTCCATTTCATACGCGGGAGGTCGTGATTTAGAAGCGATTCGTAAAGTTGATTATGTGATTGTAAAAAATTCTATTTTTAATGGTGATACCATTTAACATTCAACTATAGACTGAAAAGAAGACAGCACGTAGTGCAGAAATTAAAACGATTTCTGCATTCCGTGCTTTTTTTACTTTACCTATCGTAGTAATCGTGTTAAGATAATTACAACGACAGACGTAGTACGATAGTTGAAGTACTTGAGGGAGGAATTTATGTGATTGGTAGTGATGCAATTCGAGGATACAACGATACCTTTATTCTCTCAATCTTACAATCTGGCGCTTCATATGGTTATGCGATTTCTAAACGCATTCGTGAAATTTCTAAAGAACAATATTCGATTAAAGAAACGACACTTTATTCTGCTTTTACACGTTTAGAGAAAAATGGCTACATTGAATCATTTCCAGGAGAAGTAACGCATGGCAAAAAGCGGACCTATTATCAAATAACCCATGCAGGAGAGCGTTATTTAGAGGAAAAGTTACTAGAATGGGAAGTAACAAAAGACGTCGTCGAAGCATTTGTAAAGGAGATGGGAAAATGAAAATTATAGAAGAATTTATTGATAGCTTATTTTCAGGCGTTGTTGAAACATCTGAAACAAAACAATTAAAGGCGGACTTATTAGCAAATGCTGAGGATCGTTATGAAGATTTGCTCAGCCAAGGAAAATCGGAAAATGAAGCAATTGGTACAATTATTTCTGAATTTGGTACTATTGATGAATTAATGGAAGAATTGAATTTAGAAAATAAACAAGTGGATGAAACAAACGATTCAATGAACGGTTTGCCAGAAATTTCAGTGGAGGAAGGACTTGACTATTTAGCTGTCCAACGTAAAGGTGCTATTCAAATTGGTCTTGGTGTTGTTGCAATCATGGTGGGTGTTGGCTTGCTGGTTGGTATGCGTGGTGTTCTTTCTAACGGTCTTGGTTTAGTTTGTCTTTTCATAGGTGTGGCAATCGGCGTTCCATTATTTATTGTTGTTGGTAATCGGTTTGTTGCAATGGACAAACAGCTGGGGCAACGATTGATTCCGATTAAGTTAAAAAAAGAAGTTGCACAAAGAGAACAAAGTTTTCAACGATCATTTATTTTTTGTATGGCAGCGGGCGTCGTTTTTTGTATTTTGGGTTTAATCCCAGTTGTTGTCTTTAGTAGTGGCCTTCATCTGATGATGCGCCGTTCCATGCATCAAATGATGGGCGGACAATATTATAATGGAACGATGGGGATTAGTTGGCTCTTCTTTTTAGTATCGGTTGGCGTCTTCTTGTTTATATTTGGTGGAGTAATTAAAGGAAGTTTTAATAAATTGTTGAATGAAACTTATTTTTATTCAGAACATGTTGGTCATCCTGATTTTGCCCCTCAGCAAACAAAAACAGAGGAAGGACCTGTGGGAAATCCTGTCGGTGCAATTATTGCATCCGTTTATTGGCCCTTAGTTGTTGCACTCTATTTATTTATTAGTTTTGTTTTAGGGGATTGGCGGTTTAGTTGGTTAATCTTTATGTTCGCAGGAATCTTTTATAACACCATCCAAGCATTTTTACACAAACATTGAGACAAACCTGTTAATAGTAAAACAGAAAAGTGGGACATTCGTCAAAACGGCTGCCCCACTTTTCTTGTATTTTCGATTGACAAAAGCATTAAACTGGATTACTTTTAACTCATCCAATTGTTGAGGTGATGGCTATGTGGCAACTTAAAAAAGAACAAAATGTTCCCATTTATCGCAGTATTATGGAAATGATTGTTCAAAAGATTCAAACAGGCGAATTATTACCAGGCGAAAAAATCCCTTCAGAACGTAAACTGGCAGAGTACTTGTCTGTCAATCGTTCAACCGTTGTTCATGCATTAGACGAACTGGTGGACTTAGGCTGGATTGTGCGAAAAAGAGGGAGCGGAACGATTGTCAACGAAGGAAAATGGGGGGTAATGATGACGCCACGAACGGATTGGCATCGTTATTTAGAACAAAATGTGTTCAAACAAGTTCATCCCTTGGTGACAGAGATTGAGTTACGTGCTAAACAAAATTTGCCGACTGACTTAGATATGTATACAGGCGAGTTGCCGTTAGACTTAATTCCCAGTTTCGATTTTCCAGCATTAAATTGGAAACAATTTTTAAAAGAGGAAGCACAAGATGAATTAGGTTATTTGCCGTTAAGAAAAGAAATCCAAGCCATTACAGCAACGGAATATCAGCTTCATTTACCAAGTGAAAGTTTATTGCTTACTTCAGGTGCGCAACAAGCACTTTTTTTAGTTTTACAAGTTTTATTGAGACAAGGAGATAGTGTTGCCGTAGAAGATCCATCTTTCTTCTATGCCTTACCAATTTTCCAAGCTGCTGGTGTGCGCTTATTTGGTGTGCCCATGACAGAGGAAGGGATTGATCTTGAAGCGCTAGAACAAACAATCCGACAACATCGCATCAAAATGGTTATGGTTAATCCTTCCTTTCAAAATCCGACTGGGACAGTGATGCCTTTAAGAAAAAGAGAACAGCTCGTGAAAGTCTGTCAAACGTATCAAGTTCCTATTTTAGAAGATGATGTTTTTGGGCAGCTAAGTTTTATCCCGAAAACAGAAATTCCTCCTTTAAAAAAATTAGATCCAGATAATGTCTTGTATATCGGTTCGTTGTCAAAAATTTTAGGTTCGACCACGAAAATTGGTTGGTTAAGTGCGCCCGCCTCCGTGACGAAACAAATTGCAGAAGCCAGAAAAATGATGGATGTATCGTTGAGTATTTTTCCGCAGATGCTCGCTAAAATGGCGATTGAAGATCCTTCTTTTTCTGAAAAAATTACGTTATTAAATAAACAAGTGGAACAACGAGCAACAGATGTGTATCAAGTATTTAAATCGTTGTCAGAATGGGAAGTTTCGCCAGTAAAAGGCGGCTTTTATTTATGGGCACATTGGCGTCAAGGGGCACTTAAGCCAGAAGATTGGCAAGTGTTTTTACGAGAAGGTGTTTTGGTAGCACCAAGTGTCGCTTTTAGTGAAAAACGTGGAAGTATTCGCTTGAACTGTTCCCGAATTTCACCAGAAGAAATGCCTCTTTTTTGTGAGCGAATGGTACGGATTACACGACAACTTTCTGAAAATAGACAAACAAAAATAGAACAGTAAGTAAGATTTTTCTTATAAAAATCATTTGCTGAGAGAAAACGCTACAACTTCCCTTTTCTAAACGAATATCCAATGCTATACTTAAAAAGTAAAAACAAAAAAACAAATGAGGTGTTTTCCATGTCTTGGGAACAAGTTTACCAACAATGGTTAAATGAAGAAAATATTCCAGAAAATTTAAAAAATGAATTAAAGGACTTAAATACAGACCCTGAAAAATGTGAAGATGCATTTTACGCACCATTAGAATTTGGGACTGCCGGGATGCGCGGAATTTTAGGCGCCGGTATTAATCGGATGAATATCTTTACGGTTCGTCAAGCGACAGAAGGGCTTGCACGTTTTATGGATACGCAAGATCCTGAAACAAAACGTCGCGGTGTAGCCATTGCCTATGATTCACGTCATATGTCTCCAGAATTTGCAATGGAAGCAGCTAAAACATTAGCTAAACATGATATTCCTTCTTTTGTGTTTGAAAGCTTACGACCAACACCAGAATTATCTTTTGCGGTCCGCTACTTTAAAGCTTTTGCGGGAATCATGATTACGGCTTCTCACAATCCAGCTGCCTATAATGGCTACAAAGTCTATGGTGAAGACGGTGGTCAAATGCCGCCAGCTGATGCAGATGCATTAACTAAATATGTTCGTAGTATCGAAAATCCTTTGAAAATTGATGTCTTATCAGATGAAGAAGTTGCCCACAGCGGTTTAATTAACATTGTTGGTGAAGAAGTCGATAACGCGTATTTGAAAGAAATTAAAACAGTTACGATTAATCAAGAATTAATTAACGAAATGGGTAAAGAATTAAAATTAGTTTACACTCCCTTACATGGAACTGGGAAAATGTTAGGAGAAAAGGCATTAAAACAAGCCGGTTTTGAAAAATTTGTTTTAGTACCTGAGCAAGCTGTTGCTGATCCTGACTTTACTACAGTTAAGTCACCAAACCCTGAAGAACATTCAGCTTTTGAATACGCGATTCGTTTAGGGGAAAAAGAAGGCGCTGATTTATTGATTGCAACAGATCCAGATGCTGATCGTTTAGGTGCTGCTGTGCGGATGCCAAACGGAGACTACCAAGTATTAACAGGAAATCAATTAGGTTCAATTATGATTCATTATATTTTAGAAGCCCATCAACAAGCAGGCACGTTGCCTCAAAATGCTGCGGTTCTAAAATCAATCGTTTCTAGTGAACTTGCTACAGCGATTGCTGAGAAATATAATACGAAGATGTTTAATGTTTTAACAGGTTTCAAATTTATTGCTGAAAAAATTCAACAATACGAAGAAGACCACAGTCAAACGTTTATGTTTGGTTTTGAAGAAAGTTATGGTTACTTAGTGAAACCTTTTGTTCGTGATAAAGATGCGATTCAAGCGTTAGTTTTATTAGCAGAAGTAGCGGCTTTCTATAAAAAACAAGGAAAAACATTATACGATGGCTTACAAGATATCTTTGAAGAATTTGGTTACTTTGAAGAAAAAACTATTTCCGTAACAATGAGCGGAATTGAAGGCAGCGGCAAAATCAAAGCTTTAATGGCAAAATGTCGTGAACAAGCCCCAACTGAGTTTGCCGGGATTCAAGTTGCTCAAACGGAAGATTTTAAAGAATTAACACGCACTTTTGCAGATGGTCAAACAGAACAATTACAAACGCCTCCTTCTGATGTGCTGAAATATCATTTAGAAGATGGCAGTTGGATTGCTATCCGACCATCAGGAACAGAACCAAAAATTAAATTCTATCTAGCGACAAAAGCAACAAGTAGTTCAGAAGCTTCTGAAAAAATTGCTGCGTTTGAAGCAGTCGTTAATGAATTAACAAAATAAAATAAACGAAACAGGCTGTACGGAAAAAAGTACGAATGTTAGTGTTTGTGTCAAAAGCTAATTGACTTTTGACACAAACACTTTATTTAACTAAGGAGGGAATGCTATGAAAATTGGCTTTATCGGTGCTGGCAGTATGGGCGGTGCCATGATTAAAGGGTTACTGAAAGCTGAGGCAGTCAAGAAGGAACATTTATATGTGAAAGGCGGCTCAAGTGGAACAGCAGAAGCACTTCAAAAAGAGTGGGGCTTTCAACTTGTCACAGATTATGCACTTTTCCAAGAATGTAAGGTTATTTTTATTGCGACAGGAGCAAAGGTCGTGTTACCTGTTCTTCAGGAATTAGCTCCTCATTTTTCCAACGAAAGTCTATTGATTTCTGTTGCAACAGGTCATACCATACAAGAAGCACAAATGGCTCTTGGCAATAAAGAAGCCAAAGTTGTTCATGCCATTCCTAATACACCAGTTAGCGTGAATCAGGGTGTGATTGGCGTAGCCTTGGCACCAACAATTGAAGGCCAAACGAAGGACCTGGTAATGGAACTTCTTGCTACTTTAGGGTTAGTCAAAGAAATTCGTGAAGCGCAACTGGAAACTTTTGGTACTGTGGCTGGTTGCAGTCCAGCTTTTGTTGATATCTTTATGGAAGCATTGGGAGATGCAGCAGTCTTAGAAGGGTTACCAAGAGACTTATCTTATGAAATTGTCGCTCAAATGATAAAAGGAACGGCGACCTTAGCCTTAGACACGAAAAAACACCCAGGAGCATTGAAAGATGAAGTGACTTCTCCAGGAGGAAGTACGATTCGCGGTGTCGTAGCTCTAGAAAAAAATGGCTTCCGTTATGCCGTGATGGATGCAGTTCAGCAAGCCAACCACGAATAGATGAAGAAAGTTGGAAAATCGACAAGTTTGTCATTTTTCCAACTTTCTTTGTGCCATATTTTTCGTAGGAAAGAACAATCGCAGTTCTTATTTTAAAAAACTCTGTGTTATAATGAGTGCAAAGTGAGGCGACTATAATGAAACAAATGGAAGAAATCAAACAAGTAAGTCAATTATATAAAGTATTAAGTGATCCAACACGTTTAAGAATTTTGCTACTTTTAAAAGAAGGCGAGCATAACGTAACGGCGATTAGTGAACAATTGGGAATGGAACAGTCCGCCGTTTCTCATCAACTAAAATTATTAAGAGATAGCCGGGTTGTCAAGGCACGTCGTGAAGGAAAAACGATTTTTTATACATTAGATGATCATCATGTAATAGATATTTTAAATCAGACCTTTGAGCATATTGAACATCGATAAAAAGTAGGGAAAAAATAGCGTAACTAGAATAGCGCTGTTGATGGAGGTAAAAATGAAGGATACCTTAAAGATCGGGTTACTAGGATTAGGGACTGTAGGCACTGGCGTTTTAACTCTTTTGAAAGAACATCAAGAGAAAATTTCACAAGTGACAGGAATGAATGTAGTCATTGAAAAAGCATTTGTCCGAAATCTTGAAACGAAACAAGCGCAAGCGGAAGAATACGGTCTGTCTTTAACAACTTCAATTGATGATATTTTAGAAGATAAAGAGATTCAAATCGTTGTGGAATTAATGGGAACCATTGAACCAGCTAAAACCTATATCATGAAAGCTTTAGAAAAGGGCAAACATATTGTGACTGCTAATAAAGATTTACTGGCGCAACATGGGAGTGAATTAGTAGCGTTAGCCCAAAAACATCACTGTGATTTATATTACGAAGCAAGTGTTGCTGGCGGGATTCCAATTTTAAGAACAATTGCTAATAGCTTAGCGGCAGACAATATTCAACAAGTTTTAGGGATTGTGAACGGTACGACGAATTATATGCTTACGCAAATGGTTTCTGCTGATAAAACTTATGAAGAAGCTTTAGCAGAAGCGCAAGCGTTGGGATTTGCTGAAGCGGATCCGACAAATGATGTCGATGGAATTGACGCAGCCTATAAAATGGTTATTTTAAGTCAATTTGCTTTTGGGATGAATGTTTCATTACCACAAGTTGATATTCGTGGAATTCGCGGATTGTCTTTAGATGATGTCGCCATGGCTAAACAACTGGGGTATGAAATCAAATTGATTGGCTCTGCTGAACAAAATGAGCATAGTATCTCGGTGGAAGTGGCGCCTATGCTAGTCAATCAAAAGCATCCTATTGCATCTGTTCGGAATGAGTACAATGCAGTATTTATAAAAAGTGCAGGCGTGGGCGAATCAATGTATTACGGTCCAGGAGCTGGCGCTAAACCGACAGCAACCAGTGTGGTCAGTGATTTAATTACGATTGCTAAAAACATTCGCTTGGCAACGACTGGCCATATGTTCAATTCGTATCAACATAAAACCCAATTGACGAGTTCCGAAAATGTATTTGGGCAGTACTATTTTTCATTAGATGTTCCAGATACACCAGGACAATTTTTGCAGTTGACGCAATTAATGACTAAAGCAGAAGTCAGTTTTGATCAATTAGTTCAACAGAAATCAGATGGACAGCGAGCAAGAATTGTTGCCATTACACACCAGATATCAAAAGCACAAATGCAACAAGTTGTGACAGCTATTCAAAATACGGAAGCCTTTCAGTTATTGAATGTAATGAAGGTTATAGGAGATGAGTAAACATGTATGAAGGTTTGTTAAAACAGTATCAAGCGTATTTGCCCGTAACAGAAAAAACACCAATGATTTCTTTAGCCGAAGGAAATACGCCACTGATTCCTTTACCTAATTTATCCAAAGAATTAGGTATTCAATTATATGGAAAATACGAAGGCTTAAATCCCACTGGCTCATTCAAAGATCGCGGGATGGTGATGGCTGTAGCAAAAGCGGTAGAAGAAGGTGCCAAAGCGATTGTTTGTGCTTCTACAGGAAATACTAGTGCCGCCGCTGCTGCTTATGCCACAAGAGCAGGCATTAAAGCGTATGTAGTGATTCCAGAAGGAAAAATCGCACTGGGAAAATTGGCGCAAGCTATTATGTATGGGGCGGACATTATTTCGATTCCAGGTAACTTTGATGAAGCATTAAAAGCGGTGCGAGAGATTGCGAAAACTGAGGCAGTTGCGCTAGTTAATTCAGTGAATCCTTATCGCTTAGAAGGGCAAAAGACAGCAGCTTTTGAAGTTTGTGAACAATTAGGTCAAGCGCCCGATGTCTTAGCGATTCCAGTTGGAAATGCCGGCAATATTTCCGCTTACTGGAAAGGCTTTAAAGAATGGCATGAAAAACAAGGAACAACTTTACCAAGAATGCATGGTTTTGAAGCAGAAGGTGCCGCAGCGATCGTGAAAGGCCAAGTGATTGAGCAACCTGAAACCGTGGCAACAGCGATCCGGATTGGAAATCCTGCTAGTTGGCAATTAGCAGAACAGGCACGCGATGAATCGGGTGGTTTCATTGATGCCGTGACAGATCAAGAAATTTTAACGGCTTACCGAAAAATTGCTGCTCAAGATGGGGTTTTCATTGAACCTGGTTCGGCTGCCTCATTAGCTGGAGTTATTCAACATGTTAAAAGCGGTAAAATCAAAGCAGGTGAAACCGTCGTGGCAGTCTTTACTGGTAACGGACTGAAAGATCCTGATACAGCAATGGAGACAGAAGTAACTATTTCAAAAATGAGTGACGTGGAAGAAATGCGTCTGCACTTACGAAAAGGAGTCGCAACACTATGAAAATAAGAGTACCTGCCACTAGTGCCAACTTAGGACCTGGCTTTGATTCATGTGGCATTGCATTATCCGCTTATTTAACAATCAACGTTTTAGGTGAAAGTGAATTTTGGGAAATTCAACATACTTTGGGAGAAGAAATCCCTACTAATGAAGAGAATTTATTAATTCAAACGGCATTGAAAATTGCACCAGAATTAACACCAAAAGTTATTCGGATGGTTTCTGATATTCCCCTTGCAAGAGGACTAGGCAGTAGCTCAAGTGTGATTGTAGCAGGCATTGAATTAGCTAACCGACTAGCACATTTAAATTTGTCCCCTAAAGAAAAAGTCCGTTTGGCCACAGAGATGGAAGGACATCCGGATAATGTTGCCCCAGCTATTTTAGGAGATTTCGTGGTGGCTAGCCATGTAGAAAACCAAGTCTACCATGTCAAACATCACTTTCCAATGTGTGATGTCATTGCATTTATTCCAGAGGAACCATTATTTACCGAAAAAAGTCGTGCTGTTTTGCCCGAAAAATTGGCTTATAAAGAAGCGGTCGCGGCCAGCTCAATTGCCAATGTTATGATTGCCGCAATTTTAAACGGGGATTTACCTTTAGCAGGCAAAATGATGGAACAAGATAAATGGCATGAAACGTATCGTCGTTCATTGGTTCCTCACTTAAAAGAAATTCGTCGTTTAACCCAGCAAAGAGGTGCTTATGGCTCTTTCTTAAGCGGTGCTGGTCCAACTGTGCTAATCTTGTCGCCAGAAGAACGAACCAACGAAATTGTTCAAAGTTTGGAGAAATTATCTACCAAAGCGAGCATCCAAATTTTCAATATTGATCAAGAAGGCGTTCAAGTCTTTTAAAAAAACGAGAAAAAATCACTAGTGATTTTTTCTCGTTTTTTTTAATCCTCGGCTGTTTCCGTGGAATAATAACTATGATCTTCTAAGTTCAAAGCATTAAGAATCATTGAGGCAGTTTCTTCAATTGAAAGAGAAGCGACATCAATAACGATACAACCCAATTTTTGATAAAGATCATTAGCAAAAGCCAGTTCTCGCCGAATTTTTTCAATATCTGAATAAGAAGTATTTTCAGGTAATCCATATGCGCGCATTCGTTCTTTACGAATCCCGTTTAAAACATTGGGATCATTGGTTAAGCCAACAATTTTTTTAGGGTCCATTTCGAATAATTGTTTCGGTAAATGTGCTTCAGGAATTAGTGGCAAATTAGCAACTTTTAAGTTCTTGTTGGCTAAAAAGAGACTTAGCGGTGTTTTAGAAGTTCGGGAAACGCCAAGAAGTAACACATCCGCTTCTAAAAAGCCTCGTGGGTCCTTGCCATCGTCATATTTGACAGCAAATTCCATTGCTTCAATTCGTTTAAAATAATTTTCATTCAGATGATGTAAGGCACCTGGTTCCCGCATGGGCGCGACACCTGTTAATCGTTCGATTTCCGCAACTGGTGGTGTCAAAATGTCAAAATGGAACAATTGATGCTCATTGAAAAATTGATTTGCAATCGCCACGAGATGATCATTAATAATAGTATGCAGCACCATGGCTTCTGCTTTTTTGGCATCTTCTAACGCTTGCACCAGTTTATCTTCGTCTTTAACGAATGTTCGTCTAATCAAAGTAAAATCAACAGTGGGGTACTGGGCCATTGAAGCAGCCGCCAATTTTGAAGCGGTCTCGCCAGCAGAATCTGAGATGACAAAAATCGTCACACATTTTTTTTCTTCAGAAATAGTCATAGAGGGTAAGTCCTTTCTTGCATTTTTAATAATTTTATTATACCATAAGTCCAGAATCTATTTCGTAATGATTCTGATTTAGGTTGGTGAGGGAGGAAATGGCGATGGCACCAGTAAAAACCAATATTGAACAAGCCTTAGAAACCATGAAAGCCAGTGGATTAAAATATACTAAAAAACGAGAATTACTGATGAGCTATTTGATTAAGCGAAATCGGTATGTTTCTGCACGTGAAGTGTATGAATTTATGAATGAAACCTTTAAAGGAGTCAGTTATGATACGGTTTATCGTAACTTGCATGACTTTGAGCGCTTAGAATTGCTGGAAAAAACAGAATTAAATGGCGAACAAAAGTTTCGCTTCCGTTGTTGCCAAGAGGTGGAACATCATCATCACTTTATTTGTACGGTTTGTGGCAAAACGGAAGAAATTCACATGTGTCCGATGAATTTTTTTGAAGAACAGTTAAAAGGTTGTTCAATTGAAGGACATCGCTTTGAAATACTTGGTCGTTGTGCCGATTGTTGCGAAAAATAGCGAATAAGACGAAAAATCAAACAAAAATTTCGTATTTTATCAGTAGAGTGGTTGACGGTTATTTATGCTTTAGCTATAATATAACAAGGACAGTATTTTAATTTGTGGGTTTTTCCCACAAATAAGAAAAACGGTTACTTTTTAAGCTCGGAGGGAGGGAATAACATGTCAAAAACAGTCGTTCGTAAAAACGAATCTCTTGATGATGCTCTTCGTCGCTTCAAACGTTCCGTTTCAAAAGCGGGTACTTTACAAGAATCACGTAAACGTGAATTCTACGAAAAACCAAGTGTAAAGCGTAAGAAAAAATCTGAAGCAGCTAGAAAACGTAAAAAATTCTAGTTTTGAATGAATTGGAGTTGGTGGTATGTCATTGCTAACCACATTGAATGACGACATTAAAACAGCGATGAAAGCTAAAGACAAAGAAACTTTAGCCGTACTTCGTATGTTAAAGACTGCCATTCAAAATGATCAGATTAAAGCGGGCCGTGAATTGAACGGAGAAGAAGAACTCACTGTATTGTCTCGTGAGATGAAACAGAGAAAAGATTCTTTATCAGAGTTTGAAAAGGCGGGACGCGACGATCTTGTTGAAAAAGTAAAAGTTGAAATAGCAATTGTTGAAAAATATATGCCTCAACAACTAACGGAGGAAGAAATTCGTCAACTAGTTCAAGAGGTAATGACGCAAACTGGCGCCACTTCACCAAAAGATTTTGGTAAAGTGATGGGCGCTATGATGCCGAAAGTCAAAGGCAAAGCCGATGGCAACCAAGTTAACGCAATTGTGAAAGAATTATTACAAGAAAACTAAGAGCGTTATCGAAACTAGGACAGGATACTGTCCTAGTTTTTTTATGCAAAGAGAAAACCGGTAGCTTTTTACGGTTTTCTCTTTTTTGACTTTCAAAGTCAAATCAGGTACGACTTCTTTTTAAACAGATAAGAATGTGGTATCATTGTAAAGGACTATATAATAAAGGAGATGGACGTTTTTTGACAGATAATCAGTCAAAATCTTTGGAATTAATACTTACTGATTCTGATGATGCACACATGCTTTTAGGAACACATGATAAACATATCAAATTTTTAGAAGAGAATACCCACGTAACGATTAATAGTCGTGGCGAAGTTATTCAGTTAATTGGCGAATCATCAGAGGTAGAGTTAGTCGCTTCCGTGTTAAGAGCGCTACAAACATTAATTCAACGAGGCATCAAAGTGCATACGCCAGATGTCGTTTCTGCTTTTAAAATGGCCAAAGCTGGAAATTTAGAGGCGTTTATTGCCATGTATGAAGAAGAAATTATGAAGGACCATCATGGTCGGGCGATCCGAATTAAGAATGTTGGTCAAAAAAAATATATCGATGCAGTTAAAACTCATGACGTCATTTTCGGGGTGGGACCTGCGGGGACAGGAAAAACCTTTTTGGCCGTGGTGATGGCAGTAGCAGCCTTAAAAAAAGGCGAAGTACAAAAAATTATTTTAACTCGTCCAGCGGTGGAAGCTGGCGAAAGCTTGGGCTTTTTACCAGGTGACTTAAAAGAAAAAGTCGATCCTTATTTACGTCCAGTTTACGATGCCTTGTATCAAATTTTTGGTATGGATCATACAAATCGTTTAATGGAACGCGGCGTTATTGAAATTGCCCCGCTTGCTTATATGCGTGGTCGTACATTGGATGATGCTTTTGTCATTCTAGATGAAGCACAAAATACCACGGTTGCCCAAATGAAAATGTTTTTAACTCGTTTAGGGTTTAGTTCAAAAATGATTGTTAATGGAGATACTAGTCAGATTGACTTGCCACGTGGTGTAACAAGTGGTTTAGTTAACGCCGAGCGTACGTTAAAAGACATTGAAAAAATTGCCTTTGTAAATTTTGAAGCCAGTGACGTTGTGCGTCATCCGGTTGTAGCACAAATTATTCAAGCCTATGAAAAGGAACAACAAAAGCATTCCTAAGCAGTTAGGGAAGGAGTGAAAGTACCTTTTGAAAAAAGTACTTACAAAGTTAGGGGATCGTTTAGGTAAAGCCTATTTACCTATTTTATTAGCCGTTTTTTCTCTTCTTTTATTTATGATTATGTTTGGCAGTGTCCATCAGAAAAGAGTAGAAATTAAAGAAGGTCAACTGGCCGAGAAAACCATTCGTGCAAATAAAAATATCGAGAATACCTACGAAACAGAACAAAGAAAAAAATTGGCAGCAGAAGCTGTCACACCCGAATATATTTATCAAGAAGATACGGCATCTGTCCAACATAATCGTATTGATAAATTATTTAAATTGATTGATTCTGCGAATGAAAAAGTAGACAAAGAGTACAGCAATAAGCAAGCGAAGGCCAAAAAGGAAGAAACGATTCCTGCGCCGACCGTGGAAGAACGAGTAGCTAGCTTAAAGTCATTGTTTGAATCTTTACCGCAAGATGAAGTTACGTTTTATCAAAGTTTTCCTAATGTTTTTTATCAAACAATCTTTACATTAACCTCTGAGCAATTGGATAAGGTTCGTTCAGAAAGTTTGATGTTGGTGGACGACGCAATGCAAAATCACGTTCGAGAATCTGATTTAGATAAAATTCGCCAAGAAGCTAACGGTAAAATTCAATACTTAGATATTACGAGTACCATGCAACAAGTCATTCGTTACATTGTTAACCAAGGGATTGTGGTAAACGATATTGCCAATGAAAAACGAACAGAAGAGCTACGCCAAAAAGCGATGAATGCTGTCCAACCCGCAATGATTTATCAAGGCGAAATTATTGTTCGTGAAGGTACTCAAATTGATGCAAAAGCGGTCGAAAAACTTGAGCTACTAGGAATGACTAGTCAAAATACCTCTATTTTTCCAATGGTGGCATTAGCATTAGCTATTTTACTTCAAGTTGAAGTGTTGATTTTCTTTACAAAACAAGTGACTGAGCCTTCACGACAACGCTCGTTTATTATCTTTTACACGGGTGCTATGCTAATCAGTGTTATTTTAATGAAATTCTTCCAGATTTTCCAAACAGAGCAGTTGATGTATATTCCCTTGTTCTATCCGGCAGCCTTTGCGCCGCTGATTCTAAATCATTTTGTAAATCGTCGTTCAGGGATAATCGCTGCCATTTTCCAAGTCGTTTTTGCGTTATTTATCTTTTATAATTCTATTGGCACAAACTCGTTGACGGTTATTCTGATTATGTACTTATTCTCAGGATTTCTAGCAACAGTTGTTAAACGGAAACGGATGAGTGAGCAAGTTTTCCCAGCTTTAATGTGGGTAGTGGTCTTTCCTGTTTTCATGGCGGTTGTCTTAATGATTTATCAAGGAATGAGTTTAACAGATGGTAAAACGTGGACAGCTTTAATTTGTGCAGGTGCAGGAACGGTACTTTCATTTTTAGCAACAATGGGCTTGCATCCATATATCGAATTATTAGTGACTGATGATAGTATGATTGTCTTGAATGAATTAAGTAATCCGAACCATCCGTTGTTAAAACAACTGTTAGAAGAAGCGCCAGGTACCTATCATCATAGCATGATGGTGGCTAGTTTGAGCGCTAACGCTGTTGCTGAGATTGGCGGGCGGTCGCTATTAACACGAGTTGCTTGTTATTACCATGACATTGGCAAAATTAAACACGCCAATTTCTTTGTGGAAAACTTACCTGCTGGTGCAGAAAATCCACATAACTTTTTATTACCAGAAGATAGTAAACAAATTATTTTTGGCCACGTAATTGATGGCGCCAAAATTTTAGAAGAGTACAATATGCCGCAAATGGTGATTGACATTTGTCGTCAACATCATGGCACAACATTGATGAAATTTTTCTATGTGAAAGCAAAAGAACGCAATCCTGAAATTAAAGAATCAGACTTCCGTTATCCTGGACCACGTCCGCAAACACGAGAAGCAGGGATTGTGAGTATTGCTGATACTTGTGAGGCTGCTGTGCGGGCGATGGATCATCCCACCAACGAAAAAATTCAAGCCTTTGTGCATAATGTGATTCAAGATAGAATTTCAGATGGCCAATTAGATGAATGCGGGTTAACGATGAAAGAGATTCGCATCATTGAAAAATCATTAATTAATGGATTATGCAGTACCTTCCATTCACGGATTAAGTATCCAAAAATGAAAGCTGAAGCAGAAGAAATGAAAGATGAACAAGAAAAGAGAGATGACTAATGGATATTACTTTCATTGATGAAACCGAGAAAGTACCAACAGAAGAAATCAAAGAAATCGAAAACTTGCTGCAATTTGCAGCGGGTTTTCTAGAAATTGCCGAAGATACGGAGATGTCGGTGACTTTTACAGATAACGCAGGTATCCAAGTGATTAATCGTGACTATCGGGGCAAAGATATGCCTACAGATGTCATCAGTTTTGCTTTAGAGGATGAAGGGGAAGACGAATTGCCAATTATTTTTGATGATGAAGAGTTGGCAGAGCTACCACGGAATCTAGGTGATTTAATTATTTCAACAGAGCGAGCAGCAGAACAAGCAGTTGAATATGGGCACACATTGGAGCGAGAAATGGGCTTTTTGGCAGTACATGGCTTTTTACATTTGAATGGGTACGATCATATGGAACCTGAAGATGAAAAAGAAATGTTTGGTTTACAGAAAGAGATTTTAGATGCGTATGGCCTTAAAAGATGAGCAAACAGGAAAAAATAAACATTTTATTAATTCATTAGAATTTGCCTGGCAAGGAATCAAAACAGTTTTTCGAGAAGAACGTAATATGCGCAAACATGTGGCGTTTGGTGTCACTGCCATTGTGTTTGGTTTCTTGTTTTCCTTAACACTTGCTGAATGGCTGTGGTTGTTATTGGCCGTTTTTCTCGTCTGGTTGGCAGAAATTATCAACACAATTTTTGAAAATGTCGTAGATATGTTTACGGATTTTCACTTTCATCCAATCGGAAAAAAAGTTAAAGACATGGCCGCAGGAGCTGTTTTATTAACAGCCGGTTTCGCAGTGCTAGTAGGACTAATTCTATTTGTACCAAAAATTTTACAAATCATTCAAATGTGGAAATAAGAGGAGTAATACAATGACAACTGAACATAAATCTGGTTTCGTAGCCATTGTCGGCAGACCAAATGTTGGAAAATCAACATTGTTAAATCGAATTGTCGGCCAAAAAATTGCAATTATGAGTGACAAAGCACAAACAACTCGTAATAAGATTCAAGGAATTTATACAATTCCTGAAGCACAAATTGTTTTTATCGATACTCCAGGGATTCATAAACCTAAACACCGCTTAGGCGATTTCATGGTGGAAAGTGCCTACAATGCGATGCGTGAAGTAGATGCTACTTTATTTATGGTAAGTGCTGATCAAAAACGCGGGAAAGGTGACGACTTTATTATTGAACGATTGAAAAATAATAATAGTCCAGTCTACTTGATTATTAATAAAATTGACAAAGTCCATCCAGATGATTTATTGAGTATTATTGAAGACTATTCGAAACAAATGGACTTTAAAGAAATTATTCCCATTTCTGCCACTGAAGGAAATAATTTTGAGCATTTGATGGATGTTCTCGTTGAGCAAATGCCAGAAGGACCACAATATTTCCCTGATGACCAAATTACGGATCATCCAGAATATTTTATCGTTTCCGAATTAATTCGTGAAAAAGTGTTACTTTTAACAAGAGATGAGATTCCTCATTCTGTCGCTGTCGTTGTGGACTCAATGAAACGGGATGAAAACGATAAAGTCCATGTCCAAGCAACCATTATTGTGGAACGGGACAGTCAAAAAGGTATCATTATTGGCAAAGGCGGAAAAATGCTGAAACAAATTGGTACCAAGGCGCGTCAAGATATTGAATATTTATTAGATGACAAAGTGTATTTGGAGCTTTGGGTAAAAGTCCAAAAAGACTGGCGTGACAAAAAAATCTATTTACAAGATTTTGGTTATCGCAAAGAAGAATATTAAGAAAGTAGTGTTTGGGAAGCGAGTGTATAAACGAACTTTCCAAACACTACACTAATTTACATAAGAAATGGAAGTGAATTGAATGGCATTAGGGGAGACCAAAGGCATTATTTTATTTACGAAGGATTTTAAAGAGAAGGATAAACTCGTCAAAATTTTTACAGAATCCTATGGAAAATTGATGTTTTTTGTGAAAGGCGCGCATCGAAAAAATAATCCTCTTTTGCCAGCGATTCTGCCATTTACAGAAGCCGTCTACATCGGAAACTTTAGAGAAGAAGGCTTATCTTTTCTCAATAGCAGCAAAGGAGTTCAACCTTTTCGAAACATTCAACAAGATATATTTATTAACGCATATGGAACATATATTTTAAACTTAGTCGATGCAGCAATTGAAGATCAGCACTATGATCCGAACTTATTTCAATTTACCCACATGGCATTATCCGCTTTAAATGAGCAAAAAGATCCGGAAATCATTACAAATATTTTTGAAATTCAATTGTTAGAACGGTTTGGTGTACGACCAGAATGGCATCATTGTGTGGCTTGTGGCGAAACACAAGGGAAATTTGATTATTCCTCAAAATATAGCGGTGTGCTTTGTGAAAAACATTGGCATTTAGATGAACAGCGCTACCATGCAGATCCTAGAGCAATTCATTTTATTCGCTTATTTTCGCAAGTCTCCTATGAAAAAGTCCAAAACATTCAAGTAAAAGAAGAAACTAAGAAAAGTATTCGAGAAACGATTGATATGTTATACGATGAATATGTCGGGTTGCACTTAAAAAGCAAAAAATTTATTGATCAAATGAAAACGTGGGAAAATACGTTAAAAATTCCACCACGAAAGAAGGAAGAAAAAGAAACATAAACAAGCAGACGTTTTTCTAAAAAAAATTTGACAACTTCCCTCAGACACCGTATTATGATAGAGAAGTTAAATACGTACGAAGAAAAAGAGAAGTAAAAAGAACCCTCTGTTAAGCGAATCTGGGAGAGTGGGAGCCAGAAACACGGAACTTTTGAAAGGCACTTTGGAGTACGACAAACGAAGCTGCCGATGAACACATCGGAAGTAGGGTGGAACCGCGATAATTATTCGTCCCTATGTCTATTAATAGGCATGGGGACTTTTTGCTGTGAATCACTACGATTGGCGCAAATGCGACAGAGTAGATGATGAACAGTACAAGGTGACCAAAGGGAACGTTGTCTCCTCTATGTTAAAACAAACTGCTTAGCCAAAAACATGGAGTAGATGATGAACAGCACAAGGTGACCAAAGGGAACGTTGTCTCCTCTGTGTTAAAACAAACTGCTTAGCCAAAAACATGGAGTAGATGTGGAACGTTATAACAGCATAAAAATTATCTCATTCTACAAAATTGTTTCTCTGTAGCCCTTTTTAAATTTACATTCCCGAAGCAAAGCCAATCCCTATGTCTATAAAAAATATTCCAAGGAGGAAAACAATGAAAAACAAGTTAACCGTACAAGAAATGATTTTAACCTTGCAAAAATTTTGGTCATCTAATGGCTGTATGTTAATGCAAGCCTATGATACAGAAAAGGGAGCCGGCACCATGAGTCCTTACACGTTTTTACGTGCCATTGGACCTGAACCATGGAATGCTGCCTACGTAGAACCTTCTCGTCGTCCAGCTGATGGACGCTATGGCGAAAATCCAAACCGTCTATACCAACATCATCAATTCCAAGTTGTAATGAAGCCTTCTCCTGAAAATATCCAAGAACTTTATCTAGAAAGTTTAAAATTATTAGGAATTGATCCATTAGAACATGACATTCGTTTTGTAGAAGATAACTGGGAAAATCCTTCAATGGGCTGTGCTGGTTTAGGTTGGGAAGTTTGGTTAGATGGCATGGAAATTACCCAATTTACGTATTTCCAACAAGTTGGCGGCTTACAATGTCATCCTGTCACTTCTGAAATTACTTACGGGTTAGAACGCTTGGCATCATATATCCAAGAAGTCGAAAGTGTCTATGATTTAGAATGGACACAAGGCGTTAAATATGGTGAAATTTTTGTGCAACCTGAATATGAACATTCAAAATATTCCTTTGAAATTAGTAACCAAGAAATGCTTTTAGAAAACTTTGACAAATTTGAAAAAGAAGCTAAACGCTGTATTGAAGAAAGCTTAGTTCATCCAGCCTATGATTATATTTTAAAATGTAGCCATACATTCAATTTATTAGATGCTCGCGGCGCTGTCTCTGTAACGGAACGTGCAGGATATTTAGCCCGCATTCGGAATATGGCTCGTTCCGTAGCGAAAATTTTTGTGGCTGAACGTGAAAAATTAGGGTTCCCATTATTAAATAAAGATCAAAGTGTATCCAAGGAGGCAGAATAACATGGCAAAAGATTTATTATTAGAAATTGGCTTAGAAGAAATGCCCGCACATGTTGTCACACCAAGCCGTATCCAACTTGAAGAAAAAGTAATCAAATTTTTAGATGAACATCATTTAGACTATGAAACAGTGCAATCCTTTGCCACACCTCGCCGTTTAGCCGTGAAAGTAACTGCGATTCCTGAAAAACAAGCGGATGTTGAAGAAGAAGTAAAAGGTCCAGCGAAAAAAATTGCTTTAGATGCTGAAGGAAATTGGTCAAAAGCTGCACAAGGTTTTGTACGCGGCCAAGGAGTTACAACTGAGGACATTGTTTTCAAAGAATTAAATGGTGTCGAATATGTCTATGTGACGAAGTTTACCAAAGGCCAAAGTGCCAAAGAGGTATTAACAAAATTAAATGACGTGATTACAAGTCTAACTTTCCCGGTAACAATGCACTGGTCAAACTATGATTTCGAATATATTCGTCCAATTCATTGGATTGTGGCACTACTTGATGATGAAGTAATTCCTTTCAAAGTGTTAGACGTGACGACAGGGCAAACTTCTCGTGGCCACCGTTTCTTGGGAGACGATGTGACGTTCCAACATGCTAATGAATATGAAACAAAATTAAAAGAACAATTTGTAGTGGTTCAACCGAATGAACGGAAACAAATGATTGTTGATCAAGCGAACGCACTCGCTGCAGAAAAAAATTGGCAGTTAGCTTTAGATGAAGAGTTATTGGAAGAAGTTACGAATTTAGTGGAATATCCAACTGCATTTGTAGGCAGTTTTGATGAAAAATATTTATCTGTTCCAGATGAAGTATTAGTGACTTCTATGAAAGAACACCAACGTTACTTTGAAGTTCGTAACGACCAAGGCTTATTAATGCCGCATTTTATCGCTGTTCGCAATGGGGATAATGTTCACCTTGAAAACGTGATTAAAGGAAATGAAAAAGTGTTAATTGCTCGTTTAGAAGATGCAGAATTCTTTTACAATGAAGATAAAAAATTAACGATTGAAGCATGTGTTGAAAAACTAAAAAATGTGACTTTCCATGAAAAGATTGGCTCAATTTATGAAAAAATGCAACGGGTTGCTTTGATTGCACAAATCATTGGTCGAAAAGTTGGCTTATCTGAGGAGGAATTGGAAGATTTAAAACGTGCCTCTGAAATTTATAAATTTGACTTAGTAACAAATATGGTTGGTGAATTCCCAGAATTACAAGGAATTATGGGAGAAAAATATGCCTTATTACAAGGCGAAAAACCAGCCGTAGCAACGGCGATTCGAGAACATTATCTACCAACTTCCAGTGAAGGTGAATTGCCAGAAACAGCAATCGGGGCTGTTTTGGCCTTAGCCGATAAGCTTGACAGCGTCTTTTCATTCTTCTCAGTTGGTATGATTCCAACAGGTTCTAACGATCCTTATGCACTTCGTCGTCAAACCTATGGCGTTATCCGAATTATTGAAGATAAAGGCTGGACCTTCCCATTAGTCCAATTACAAACAGAAGTTGATGAAGCAGTGAATCAAGATGTTGAGAAATATGGCGTTTTACTAAACGAAGGACAAGCAGAAGTCGTTGAATTTGTGAAAGCTCGCTTACGTCAATTATTAATGACGAAAAATGTTCGCCATGACATTATCGATGCAGTGGTGTCTGCTGAGCAAGCCGATTTATCGAAATTATTTGCTTCAGCAAATATTTTAAAAAGCCGTTTTGAAGATCAAGATTTTAAACCATCAATGGAAGCCTTAACGCGTGTTATTAATTTAGCGAAAAAAGGTCAAGAACTTTTAGGTGATACTGAAGAAGGGATTGATCCAAGTCTGTTTGAAAATAAGGCAGAAAAAGAACTGTATCAAGCGGTTAACGATTTATCTGAAGCATTTGCGACACGCACGATTGCAGAAAACTATGAAGCACTAGTAAATCTACGTCCGTTAATTGATGCGTACTTCAATGAAACGATGGTTATGGTTGAGGATGAAAAAGTCAAACAAAACCGATTAAAACAATTAATGCAAATTGCTAAAATGGCGTTATCAATTGCTAGCTTAGACTTATTAATTGTAAAATAAAAAGCGCTGTTTTTCGACCGCTAAGGAGGAACCGACAGCATGCTAGAAACAACATTTGAACAAATTTTAACACAATTATCAAAGCCAGCTGTTCGTGCGCTAACGAATGAAAAAATCGACAGTGTGGATGAACTCTACGCACGAGGCCGAAAAGCGTTACTTTCGTTGCATGGCTTTGGTCCAAAGTCTATTCGAACTATTGAAGAGATGACTGGGAAAGAATTGAAATAAAAAAAGGATCGCCGTTTAGAGGCGATCCTTTTTTTATTTACGTTTTTGTTTTCCAGCATTGCGACCTTTATTGCCGTTTGCTTTTGGTTGGTTCGCTTTTTGCGTTACTTTGTTTGTTTCTTTTGGTGTCACATCCTTGATAGGAGTAACCACTTGTTTTGGTGGGTTATTTTTCAATTCTTCTTGTACTTGTTTTTTAATTCTTGGACGTAAGAGGATATTTGTGATGGCAGATTGAATACATGTGAAAATACCACCAACTACCCAGTAAAGCGCTACGCCTGCAGGTGAGCTAAAGGACATGAAAACAATCATTAATGGTGAAACAATCAGCATTGATTTCATTGTTTTCTTTTGTTCTTCAGGAATACCAATCATTGAAATATAGCCTTGAGCTAAATAGGCTAAACCAGCTAATGCCACTAAAATCATATTTGGTTGCCCTAAATTCATTCCTAAGAAGCTTGCTGTGGCAATACCTTTTGTATAACGAGCAGCAAAGAACAGAGATGAGAAAATAGGCATTTGAATTAATAAAGGCAAACAACCAATTCCGCCAACCATACTCACATTGTTTTCTTTATAAATCTTTTGTAGTTCTGCTTGTGCGGCCATTTGTTCTTCACGCGTACTTGCTTGTTTCATTTTTGCTTGTGCAACATCCACTTGGGGTTTGATTGCTTGCATTTTTTCCGTTTGGATAAAGCTTTTTTTCGATTGATGTAAGCCTAACGGTAAAATAATGATCCGTACAATAATGGTGATAAAAATAATCGCCCAACCATAGTTCCAATTAAAGTTATCGACAAGATAAGTAATTGCATTACTCATCGGTAAAACAAGGAAGTTATAGACAAAACCTTCACCAGTTGGTTGTCCATCTGCTCCTGTTTTCACACAGCCTGATAAAAACATTACTAAAAATAGTAAGCCAGAGCCGTAAAGCCATCGGTTTAATTTACGCATGTAATTCGGTCCTTTTCTAAAAAATTTTTACATGGTTAACTATACTTGAAACAGCGCTCTTTTTCAATCAAAATCGAAAAGAAGCTCTTACAAAAATCAATAAAAAGCAGGAACTACTTGCTGTTCAAGGCTTCTTCCCAAAGAAATCAATCGTTAGAAAGTAAGTTTATTGAATCACTTTAAATTGTTCCGTTTCTTCTAACAAAGGGTCTTCTTGAATATCAACATACGTTACACGTCCCGCTGGACTGGGGGAATCTTTGATTTTTTTGATAAATGTTTCCATTATGTCTTCGGGTGCAATTGCTGTAATTGAAACGGACCCGTCGTCTTCGTTCCTCACTGAACCAGTGACACCTAATTGATCTGCCACCATTTTGGTCATGTAGCGGAAGCCAACACCTTGGACACGCCCTTGTACATTCATTCTTAGTTTTTCCATGAGAGACACTTCCTTTGCTTTTTTCTTTATGATAGCGATTTTTCTTGGTTCTAGCAAGTATCCAAGCAAGCTAGAAGCATGCTATAATACAAAGGCGAGGTGACTTATGAAAGAAATTACATCAACGAAAAATAACCAATTAAAAGAATGGAAAAAATTACACAAAAAGAAGTACCGAGAAGAACTGAACCAATATATAATAGAAGGATTTCATTTAGTTGAAGAAGCTGTGAACGCCAATGCCGATGTCCAGTGGATTTTGTTTAACCAAAGAGGTCAACAAGAATGGGGAACTTGGTTAGCTGAACAAGAAACAGAAAAATTAATTTTTGTAAGTGATGAGGTTTTAAATAGTTTGTCGGAGCTGCCAACTTCACAAGGAATTTTGGCAATTGTCACCTTGGAAACGCAACAAGAGCAGTCGCTTTCTTTTAAAGGTGGTTGGTTACTTTTAGATAATATCCAAGACCCTGGTAATGTTGGTACGATGATTCGCACAGCTGATGCAGCGGGTTTAGCAGGCGTGATTTTAGGTAAGGGCACAGCAGATATTTACAATACAAAAGTGTTGCGCTCAATGCAGGGAAGCCACTATCATTTACCAGTTCTTCAACGAGAGTTGACTGAAGTGGTTCAGGCATTCAAGAAGCAAGGTCTACCAGTTTTCGGTACAGAACTAAATGAAGCTGCGATTGCTTATTATGAACAAGAGGCAGTGGAAAATTATGCGTTGATTTTAGGCAATGAAGGTAGCGGGGTTTCGCCAGAATTGTTAGCAGAAACCACGAAAAATCTTTATATTCCAATGAAAGGTCAAGCGGAATCATTGAATGTCGCTATCGCAGCAGGCGTGTTAATGTTTTATTTTGAAAATAATCAATAACAGAAACGAGTGTCAAAAAATGCTGACTATCAAAAAGACAACCCAGTTAACAGAAAAAGAATTAGAAACCATTATGGCTATTTGGCTGCAAACGAATCTAGAAGCTCATCCATTTGTCGCACCAACTTATTGGCAAGAAAATAAGGCATTTGTCCGCGCTGCGTTGCCAAAAGCAACACTGATCTTAGCGGAAGAAGAGGGTCAGATAATTGGGTTTTTAGGCTTAATGGATAACTATATCGCAGGAATTTTTATAAAAAAAGCGTTTCAAGGGAAGGGCATCGGTCAGAAATTACTGCAAGTAGCAAAAGAAGAACAGGACATCTTATCTTTGGCTGTTTACAGGGAAAATCAAGCAGCTTACGCCTTTTATCAAAAACAAGGCTTTGTCCAACAAAAGCGAACCATCGATGAAACGGGAAACGAAGAATGTCATCTTGTTTGGCAAGCGCAGTAGGAGCGACATTTCTAGTTTTAAGGCTTGCTATTTTTCTGAAAATATCTTATACTGTTAAAGGTGTGATTTTCACACACGAAATCCACATTCTTTTCCATCTGCGAAGTGGTGCTACTACGGTAGTTCTTCAAGGAGTTGACGAAAAGAAGAGGAAAATAAAAACCAAACTGGAGGAAACACAACATGGCAGTAATTTCTATGAAACAATTACTAGAAGCCGGCGTACACTTTGGTCACCAAACTCGTCGCTGGAACCCAAAAATGAAGAAATATATCTTCACAGAAAGAAACGGTATCTACATCATTGACTTACAAAAAACAGTGAAATTAGTAGATGCAGCTTACGATTACATGAAAAACGTTGCAGAAGAAGGCGGCGTTGCTTTATTCGTAGGAACTAAAAAACAAGCACAAGAAGCAATCAAAGATGAAGCAATCCGCGCTGGTCAATACTATGTAAACCATCGTTGGTTAGGTGGTACGTTAACTAACTGGGATACAATCCAAAAACGTATTGCTCGCTTGAAAAAAATCAATGCAATGGAAGAAGACGGCACTTTCGAAGTTTTACCTAAGAAAGAAGTTGCTGGCTTAAACAAAGAACGTGAACGTTTAGAAAAATTCTTAGGTGGTATCGCTGATATGCCAAGAATTCCAGATGTAATGTACATCGTTGACCCACGTAAAGAACGCATTGCTGTTCAAGAAGCACACAAATTAAACATTCCAATCGTTGCAATGGTTGATACAAACTGTGATCCTGATGAGATCGATGTTGTAATCCCTTCAAATGATGATGCAATCCGCGCCGTGAAATTAATCACTGCTAAAATGGCTGACGCTTTCATCGAAGGTAACCAAGGGGAAGACCAAGCAACTGAAGAGTTATTCGTTGAAGAAACACCAGAAGCAACTTCAATCGAAGAAATCGTTGATGTTGTTGAAGGAAATAACGAATCAGCTGAATAATAATGATTACGGAGCTGTCTCAAAGGCTAGGCGACAAAAAGCCTGATTCTCCTTTGAGATAGCTTTTTTAAAAAGAATTGATAATATCCGAGGAGGACACAAATAATGGCAGACGTTACAGCTAAAATGGTAAAAGAATTACGCGATATGACTGGCGTTGGAATGATGGACGCTAAAAAAGCATTAGTAAAAGTAGAAGGCGACATGGAAAAAGCCGTAGACTTTTTACGTGAAAATGGTATGGCTAAAGCAGCGAAGAAAAATGACCGCATTGCGGCTGAAGGTTTAGCAAACGTAGCAACTGTAGGTAACGTTGCAGCAATCGTTGAAGTAAACTCAGAAACTGACTTCGTTTCTAAAAACGAAATGTTCCAAGATTTAGTTAAAGATATTGCGACTAAAGTTGCTGAAAACAAACCAGCTACGATGGAAGAAGCAATGGCTATTAAAACTGAAAAAGGCACAATCGAATCTGATTTAATCGAAGCAACAACTGTTATCGGTGAAAAAATCAGCTTCCGTCGTTTTGAAGTTGTCGAAAAAGCTGACAATGCTGCATTTGGCGCTTACTTACACATGGGTGGCCGTATTGCTGTATTAACAGTTATCGATGGCACAACTGACGAAGAAGTAGCGAAAGATGTTGCTATGCACATCGCGGCAATCAACCCTCGCTATGTCAACGAATCTCAAATTCCTCAAGAAGAATTAGAACACGAAAAAGCTGTGTTAACTGAACAAGCATTAAACGAAGGTAAACCAGCAAATATCGTTGAAAAAATGGTTGTTGGTCGTCTACAAAAATTCAAAGCAGAAATCGCTTTGGTTGACCAACCATTTGTTAAAGATCCAGATATGACTGTCGAAAAATTTGTTGCTTCTAAAGGCGGCGAAGTGAAATCATTCGTACGTTTTGAAGTTGGCGAAGGTATCGAAAAACGTGAAGATAACTTTGCGGATGAAGTAATGAGCCAAATGAAAAACTAAGAGCATCAAACGCTCGGTTGAAAAGCCGTGAATCATAAGTATCTAAACAGACAGCGATCCCCAAAGGAAGCTGCATAAATTGATTACTGCTTGATTCAAGGCAGTCTTTCAGCCATTTGGGAACGCATAACTTTGATATGCGCTCCCTTTTTTTAGGCAAAACCAGTGGATCGCACTGCTTGGTCTAAAAAATCATTTTGGTGAAAAGTCATCTAAATGAGGAATTGAATGATTTTTAGAGAATCTTGGAGGGAATTATGATGGTTAAACCTAAGTATCAACGTGTCGTATTAAAGTTAAGTGGAGAAGCGCTAGCCGGAGAAGACGGTTTTGGCATTAAACCACCAGTCATTAAAGAAATCGTCCAAGAAATTAAAGAGGTCCATGAATTAGGTATCGAAATGGCCATCGTGGTTGGCGGCGGAAACATCTGGCGTGGACAAATTGGTGCTCAAATGGGCATGGAACGTGCACAAGCTGATTATATGGGCATGTTAGCTACTGTGATGAATGCCTTAGCATTGCAAGATACATTAGAAAATCTTGGTGTGCCTACACGTGTTCAAACATCAATTGAAATGCGTCAAATTGCAGAACCATACATTCGTCGTCGTGCAGAACGTCATTTAGAAAAAGGCCGCGTTGTTATTTTTGCCGGAGGAACAGGAAATCCTTACTTCTCGACAGATACAACGGCTGCGTTACGAGCTGCAGAAGTAGATGCGGACGTCATCTTAATGGCGAAGAACAATGTTGATGGTGTTTATTCTGCGGATCCACGTGTGGATGAAACAGCGACAAAATTTGAAGAACTAACACATTTAGATGTTATTTCTAAAGGGCTGCAAGTAATGGATTCAACAGCAAGCTCATTAAGTATGGATAACGATATTCCTTTAGTTGTCTTTAACCTAAATGAAGCAGGAAATATCCGTCGTGCCATCCTTGGTGAAAATATCGGAACAACTGTAAGGGGGAAATAAAGAATGTCTAAAGAAGTTTTAGCAACAGCCAAAGAAAAAATGACAAAAGCGGAAGAAAGCTTACGCCGTGAATTAGGTCAAATTCGTGCTGGTCGTGCGAACGCAAGTCTATTAGACCGTATTCAAGTAGAATATTATGGTGCACCAACACCAGTTAACCAATTAGCAAGTATCAATATCCCAGAAGCTCGTGTATTAATGATTACACCGTTTGACAAAAATTCTATCGCTGACATTGAAAAAGCTATTCAAATGAGTGATATCGGCATTAGCCCAACCAATGATGGAAATGTCATCCGTTTAGTGATTCCACAATTAACGGAAGAACGTCGGAAAGAATTAGCCAAAGACGTGAAAAAAGAAGCGGAAAACTCAAAAGTTGCTGTCCGTAACGTTCGTCGTGATGCAATGGATGAGTTGAAAAAAGCTCAAAAAAATGGCGACATCACTGAAGATGAATTACGTTCATTTGAAAAAGATGTTCAAAAATTAACAGATGATAGCATCAAAAATATCGATGCGATTACTGCTGAAAAAGAACAAGAACTTTTAGAAGTATAAAACCAATTACTAATAAAAATTATTGAATCCAGAGAAGCAAATGCTCTGGATTTTTTTGTATAGATGAGGAAGGCGTATCTCAAATCTCTCTTTGCGAAAGTCATTCTAAAGTAATTATTTAAGAAAACGCTTTCTTTAATAAATTTTTTTATTCTACCAGAATTTTTTTCTTTGTGTAGGGAGGATCACTTGAAAATATAGAGAAACTTTGAAATATCAGCATTTTAAAATTTTCCTTCACAAATTGAATCCTAAAATTTGATGATAAGAGTTGTTATTTTTAGCAATTGTAATTTGCGATTCATTCTCAATTAGGCTAAAATGAGTGAGAACGGAAAAACGATTAAAACAAGTTGGAGGGAATTGTACATGTCTGTGTTAGAAATCAAAAATTTACACGTATCAATTGAAGATAAAAAGATTCTAAAAGGGGTCGATTTAACAATTAATACTGGAGAAATCCATGCAATTATGGGACCTAATGGAACTGGTAAATCTACTTTATCAGCAGCAATTATGGGAAATCCTAACTATGAAGTCACAGAAGGAGAAATTCTATTTGACGGCGTCAACGTTTTAGATTTAGAGGTAGACGAACGTGCTCGCTTAGGTTTATTCTTAGCAATGCAATACCCAAGTGAAATTCCAGGAATTACCAATGCTGAATTCATGCGTGCAGCAATCAATGCAAAACGTGACGAAGACAACAAAATGTCAGTCATGCAGTTCTTAAAAAAATTAGATAGCAAAATGGAATTATTAAATATGCCTGAAGAAATGGCTGAGCGTTACTTAAACGAAGGTTTTTCTGGCGGCGAGAAAAAACGAAATGAAATTTTACAATTATTGATGTTAGAGCCTACGTTTGCCATTTTAGATGAAATTGATTCAGGCTTAGATATCGATGCGTTAAAAGTAGTTTCTAAAGGGGTTAATGAAATGCGCGGCGAGAACTTTGGTGCGTTAATTATTACCCATTATCAACGCTTATTGAACTATATCACGCCAGATGTTGTTCATATCATGATGGAAGGCCGCGTTGTGAAAACCGGTGGGGCTGATTTGGCAAAACGTTTAGAAACAGAAGGCTATGCTGGTATCAGCCAAGAATTAGGTATTGATTACAAAGAAGAAGCGTAAGGAGGACAAGATAAATGAAAAAAGTAAATCTAATGGATTATCTTGACGAAGTCACCGCTTTTTCACTAGAACATGAAGAACCAGCTTGGATGACTGAATTGCGAACAACGGCTTTAAGAAACGCTGACGAAAGTGAGTTACCACATATTGATCGTGTGAAATTTCATCGTTGGCCTTTATTAAATGTTCACATGGAAAGTTATGTGCCTTCTGAAGGAAATGTCGCAAGTTTTGATCAAATGAAAGACAATCCTTTAATTGTTCAACAAGGATCTTTTCATGCTTTTGAGCAATTGCCAGCCTCATTAGCGGAACAAGGGGTAATTTTTACAGACATTTTTACTGCTTTACAAGAGCACCCAGAATTGGTTAAAGAATACTATATGACTAAAGCCGTATTACCAGAAGAAGATAAGCTGACAGCAGCTCATGCAGCTTTCATGAATAGTGGCGTTTTCTTATACGTTCCTAAAAACGTAGTGATTGAAGAGCCCATTGAATCTTTGTTTATTCAGGATTCAGATAGCAACCAACCTTTCTTTAAACATGTTTTAATCGTTGCAGATAATCATAGTGAATTCAGTTATTTAGAACGTTTTCAATCAACCGGTAATCACGCAGAGAAAGCTTCTGGAAATATTGTTGTGGAAGTGATTGCGAAAGATGGCGCAAAAGTTAAATACTCAGCTGTGGATCAATTAGGGCAAACTGTAACGACTTATATGAATCGTCGTGGCTATATTATGCGGGATGCCTCTGTTGATTGGGCTCTAGGCGTCATGAATGATGGCGATGTTGTGGCTGATTTTGATTCTGATTTAGTTGGCGAAGGCGCTCATTCAGAAGTTAAAGTCGTTGCAATTAGTGCAGGTAAACAAACACAAGGCATCGACACACGAGTGACAAACAAAGCGCCACATTCGATTGGTCATATTTTACAACATGGAGTTATTCGTGAACGTGGTACTTTAACGTTTAACGGAATTGGCCACATTTTAAAAGGCGCAAAAGGAGCCGACGCACAGCAAGAAAGTCGTGTTTTAATGCTGTCTGATAAAGCTCGTGGTGATGCCAATCCAATTCTTTTAATTGATGAAAATGAAGTGACTGCCGGACACGCAGCCAGCGTTGGTCGAGTAGATCCAGAAGAAATGTATTATTTAATGAGCCGCGGCTTGCGTAAAGAAGAAGCGGAACGTTTGGTGATTCGTGGCTTCCTAGGTTCTGTCATTACAGCAATTCCAGTTAAAGAAGTACAAAATGAATTTGTAGAAGTAATTGAAGGGAAGTTAAACGCATGATGGATGCAGCAACCATTCGTCAATCGTTTCCTATTTTATTTCAAGAAGTTAATGATGAACCGCTAGTTTATTTAGACAATGCTGCAACAACCCAAAAACCAACGGCAGTGTTAGATGTTTTACGACATTATTATGAAACCGATAATGCCAATGTTCATCGTGGGGTGCACACGTTAGCCGAACGAGCAACGAAGGACTATGAAGCCTCCCGCGAAAAGGTTCGCCAATTTATCCATGCCAAAGAAACAGCGGAAGTTTTATTTACACGAGGAACAACAACCAGTTTGAATTGGATTGCCAAAAGTTATGGTGACTTGGCAGTTACAGCCGGGGATGAAATCGTCATATCTTACATGGAACATCATTCAAACATTATTCCCTGGCAACAATTAGCTCAACGTACAGGGGCCATTTTGAAGTATATAGACGTCACTGAAGACGGCTTTTTAGACATGGCAAGTGCACGTCAACAAATTACAGAAAAAACGAAAATTGTTTCGATTGCTCATGTTTCAAATGTGTTAGGGGTCATTAATCCAATCGAAGAATTAACACAATTAGCTCATCAAAATGGCGCTGTGATGGTGGTAGACGGCGCGCAAGCAGTTCCTCATATGCCTGTGGACGTTCAAGCCATCGATGCTGATTTTTATGCATTTAGTGGTCACAAAATGTGTGGACCAACTGGAATTGGTGTCCTTTATGGCAAACGTCATTTATTGGAACAAATGGAACCTGTGGAATTTGGTGGCGAAATGATTGACTTTGTTCATCTTCAAGAAAGTACTTGGAAAGAGCTTCCTTGGAAATTTGAAGCTGGCACACCTAATATTGCCGGGGCAATTGCCTTAGGTGCCGCCATTGATTATTTAACTGAAATTGGTTTAGAGGCCATTCATCAACATGAAGCAGCCCTTGTTCACTATGTTTTGCCGAAGTTGCAAGCTATCGAGGGCTTGACGATTTATGGTCCACAGGATCCAAAAGACCACACAGGTGTGATTGCTTTTAATATTGAAGGTTTACATCCACATGATGTGGCTACGGCGTTAGATATGGAAGGGGTCGCTGTCAGAGCGGGTCACCATTGCGCGCAACCGTTATTAAACTATCTGAGCGTGCCAGCAACTGCACGGGCAAGTTTTTATTTATACAATACCAAAGAAGACGCAGATCGCTTAGTTGAAGCGATTAAAGCGACAAAGGAGTTTTTCCAGCATGGCACTTTCTAAATTAGATAACTTATATCGCCAAGTCATTTTGGACCATTCTAGCCACCCACATCACCACGGAACGCTAGATGCGTCTAGCCAAACAATTGAACTGAATAATCCTACTTGTGGAGATGTGATTGAACTGGATGTGGCCATTGAAGACGGTGTGATTAAAGATATCGCCTTTCAAGGAAGTGGCTGTTCCATCAGTACCGCAAGTGCTAGTATGATGACTGATGCGGTCTTAGGAAAAACAATCGCCGAAGCAACGGCCTTAGCAGAGGATTTCTCTCAACTTGTTCAAGGAAATGAAGTGGCCGAAGATGAAAAATTAGGCGATGCAGCAATGTTAAGCGGCGTAGCTAAATTTCCAGCTCGGATTAAATGTGCAACCCTGGCTTGGAAAGCCTTAGAGCAGGCTGTTGCTAATAACGGCCAAGGCGAAGCCGGTCATTTACATTGTGAAAAATAAAGAAAGGGTGACGACGAATTGAGTACAGTACCTGAATTAGAAGAATATAAATTTGGCTTTCACGACGATGTGGAACCAGTCTTTAGTACCGGAGACGGCCTAACAGAAGACGTCGTTCGCGAAATTTCTCGCGTGAAAGGCGAACCAGAATGGATGCTTGACTTCCGTTTAAAATCGTTAGAACAATTCAATAAAATGCCCATGCAAGAATGGGGTCCAGACCTGTCAGATATTGACTTTAGTAAAATTAAATATTACCAAAAACCGAGTGACAAACCCGCACGCGATTGGGATGATGTACCTGATAAAATCAAAGAAACCTTTGAAAAAATTGGGATTCCCGAAGCTGAGCGTGCTTATCTAGCTGGGGCTTCGGCTCAATATGAATCAGAAGTTGTTTACCACAACATGAAAGAAGAATTTGAAAAATTAGGCATCATTTTTACAGATACTGACTCTGCTTTAAAAGAATATCCTGACTTATTCAAAGAGTATTTTTCAAAACTTGTGCCACCAACAGATAATAAACTGGCCGCTTTAAACTCAGCTGTTTGGTCAGGTGGAACCTTTATTTATGTACCAAAAGGCGTTCGAGTTGATGTACCATTACAAACATATTTCCGAATCAACGCTGAAAATACCGGCCAATTTGAACGGACCTTGATTATTGTCGATGAAGGGGCTAGCGTTCACTATGTTGAAGGTTGTACGGCACCAACGTATTCAAGTAACAGCTTGCATGCGGCCATCGTAGAAATTTTTACAAGAAAAGATGCTTATTGTCGTTATACCACTATTCAAAACTGGTCAGATAACGTCTACAACTTAGTAACCAAACGTGCTAAAGCTTACGAAGGTGCCACTGTCGAATGGATTGATGGTAACCTAGGAGCTAAAACAACCATGAAATATCCAAGCGTTTACTTAGATGGCAAAGGCGCCCGTGGCACGATGTTATCGATTGCCTTTGCTGGTGCTAACCAAATCCAAGATACTGGGGCCAAAATGATTCACAATGCGCCGAATACCTCTAGCTCAATTGTTTCAAAATCAATTGCTAAAGACGGCGGCGAAGTTAACTACCGTGGCCAAGTGACTTTTGGAAAAGACAGCGCAGGCTCGATTTCCCACATCGAATGCGACACGATTATCATGGACGAAAAATCAAAATCAGATACGATTCCGTTTAACGAAATCCATAACAGCCAAGTGTCCTTAGAACACGAAGCCAAAGTTTCAAAAATTTCTGAAGAACAATTATATTATTTAATGAGTCGCGGCTTATCTGAAGCCGAAGCGACAGAAATGATTGTTATGGGCTTTGTTGAACCATTTACGAAAGAATTACCGATGGAATATGCGGTTGAGTTGAATCGGTTGATTAGTTATGAGATGGAAGGGTCAGTGGGTTAGAAATTTTATAAGTTCCCGAAACGTTGATGTAATAACGTTTCGGGGCTTTTTGTTTTGTATTCATAGATAAGTGAATGCCATATTGAATGCCATTCGTCAAAAATTTACGTATTTTGCGAACCGTTCGCCAGTCTCTTTAATCTTTTCAGGAGTAACATGAGCGTAAATATTCATAGTAGTTTTGACATCTTTATGCCCCAACCTTTCCTGAACCTCTTTTATGCTTGCGCCGGATTCAAACAACAGACTAGCATGAGTATGACGAAAACCATGTAATGTAATCTTTGGTAGGTCATATTTTTCGAGTATGTTATAAAGCCAGTCATTAGGAGCTTGAGGATAATATAACTCATTGAATTTATTTGTAAAAAGAAATTGAGTGTCTTTGGATGTATTATATCCAAATTTAAAATACCACTCTTTTTGATTATATCGCCATTGTTCAATGACTTTAATCGTATTAGCATCTAGAGCAATAACCCTTTGAGAACTAATCGTTTTAGGTTCTTGAATGATAATTTGATTATGCTCATCTATAGCAAGTGTTTTTCCTATAGTAAGTTTACGATTGAAAATATCTATATCTTTCCATTGTAAAGCAAGTACTTCAGATTTTCTCATCCCTGTAAATGCTAAAAGACGGAAAAAGGTGAATATTTTTGTGCTAGTCCGACTGACTTCATTTGTATGCTTCTCTAAACACTCAAAAAACACCTCTAGTTGCTCTTTGGTGTAAAAGTTAGGAAATTCCTCTACTTCTTTTTTACGAGGTAGAATAGTCTTTCTCATGGGGTTAGAATCAATTAATTCCATTTGAACACCAAATTGAAGTATTTGTCCTACTACCTTTCTAAAATAATGGTACTGCTTGTATTGATCATGCCAAAGATTGACTATCTTTTGACAATACCTAACAGTAATTTTGTCTAACTTCAAGCTGCCGAAATATTTTAGAGCATAATTTTCAACAAATCGACGTGATGTAGCAACTGTTGAAGGTTTCACTTTCAATCGATATTGCTTTAACCATAAATCATAAAGATCAGAAAAAGTGATTTTTTCTTGATTAGTTAATTCACGATTATTTTTTTCAAAATTAGTTTGTAATTGAGCTAAAGCAATTTGAGCTTCCCTTTTAGTTTTAAAACCACCTCTAGTTGTTTTTATAGGCGTTCCTTTAACAGGGTGAGTACCTAAATATATTTGGAATTTCCAACGTTTATTACCGTTATTTAAAGTGTATTGTTTAAATGAAGCCATTTTGAAACCTCCTATAATATTGACTTTGAGGAGCTATTTCAAAAATCAATAGGAGACAACCTTAGTTTTTTTTGAGAATTTCTTCAATTAGTCTTTTGCACTCTTTTATATCTTTATTATCAATTTTACTAGTAGAATCTGTATTTTCGATTAAATTGATATGCAATATTTCGATGAGTCTATTCAATTTATCAAAAGCGGGAGGATTTTTAATTTGTAGATAACGTAATTCATTTAAATTTTTGAAAAATATATCTGATTTCCAACGATTATCAAATGATAGATTAGATTCATCTAAAGTGTTTTCAATAGTTTCAAGTGATAAATAAGGACTAACGGGACTAGAAAATTTTCTTTCTTTATAGATTAATTCAGCTACGGACATGTGCCCGTCTTGAGCAATATACTTCAAATAATCTTTAGGAGGAAATGCAAGTTCGTTTTCCCAATCACGAATTTCATTTTCTGTAACCGGTGGATTAAAAGAACTTGCAAATTCTTCTCTAGTCATATTAAGTTCGTTTTCACGAATCTGTCTAATGCGTTCTCCATAGCCTAAAGATTGTCTGAAATTTCCATAAAGTAAATAATCAATAGTGGTTCCTCCTAAGAAAGCTATTTGTTTTAAGCGTTCATCATTAGGTAAACTTTTTCCAGATTCCCATTTCTGAACTGAGCTTCTATTTGCTATGGGATTAAAAAGTTCACCAAAACGTGTTTGGGACATGGGCTTTTTAGAAAAATTGAGCCTAATAGTCTTAATTCTTTCACCTACATTTTTTTTATCAATAGATGTCATAGAATGTAATCACCGTCCTTTTTCTATTATTATACAATAAAAAAATAAATCATGATATACAAATGTATCATGATGAGGTACAACTTCTTGACCTGATTTTATGTACCGTGTTATGATACATTTATGAGGAGCTACTCATAAATTTTTTGGAGAGGATTGATTGCAAATGGAAGGATTTCAGGTTTTACTTAATGAAAAGCAAACCAAAGAGTTGCAAAAGTTTGTTTATGATTTAACTAACGAGGCTATTAAAAAAGCTATTCACGATGTAAGCTCGGATAAGGACTTCTTAAATCAGAGAGAGATGAGCGATTGGTTAGGAGTAAGCATTAATACTTTAAAGAATTATGTTAAGGAAGGTTTACCTATTATTGTGATTGGAGGAAGAAATTTTTATTCAAAAAGTGAAGTTTCGAAATTCATGTTACAAAGACAAAATGAAAGACTTGATGCTTAATCTTGGTGGATAGACATCAAGCCTTTAATGAAATAGGAGCCTGTGACTCTATTTCATCATATAGTTTAACATGAAGTAGGCTTGTTATAAAGTTATGAGTATGATGGAAAGAGTCCTCGGGTTTCTTCTAGTTGAAACTTTAGTAAACAGAGGAGAAAAATATGGAACAAAGAATATATACTAATTTTTCAGGCAAAAATTTTACTCAAATTAGAAATGAAGCAGTAAGAGATAAGAAACTTTCATGGAAAGCAAGAGGAATTTTAGTTTATTTGGCGAGTTTACCACCTGATTGGAAAATATATAAAAGCGAAGTTATGACACATTCAAAAGATAAAAAAGATAGTTTTAATAGTGGCTGGAAAGAATTAATTCGAAGGGGGTATATCAGAGGATTTAATAATAGGAATAGAGGGAAATTTAGTGGCTATACTTGGATAGTTACTGATAATCCAGTCAGAGGGATACCAGAATCGGATTTTCCAGATTCCGATAAATCGCAGTATGGAAAATCCGCAACTACAAATACCTATAATACAAATACTAATAATACAAATATATTTGATACAATAATCGATACAGATGACATCTTAACATCCTATAACAAAGAATTTTTAACTGAAAAAACAGTACGTCTTTTTTTGTTGTTTGGTACTTTTTTTGAAGCAAAGGAATTTTTAGATATTATTTTTATAGCTAAAAAAACTGTAGAGAAAAGAGTTAGTCAATCTAAAAAATCCATAAAAATTTATGGTGAAATATGGTCAAACGAAATTGAGAAAAAAGCAACTAATTTTATTTTGAAAATGAAAGAAGCAGAATACAAAGGGGAGCCTATAAAAAATTTAAAAGCATATTGGAATAAAATAATGATAAATTTTTGGGAAAATGTATATTGTATGGAAAGAGAATATGGTTTCACACAATTAGATTATTGGCATTCTAATGGTAATTTAGAATTAGAGGATATGTTTTTTGAAATGAAATCAAATTATTCTTCTAAACAGAGTTTGGAAAAAGACAGGCGTAGTTTTATTTACGACAATTAATATATAATAGAACAAGTATGTCAAATAAAAGTAAGGGCAAGCATCGGGTGTGTGCGCACACCCTGGTTTTTTTTGTTAGGAATGATCCTAAAACCTATAAACAAGTAGTGTATATTTTTTGTTTGTTGTGCTACTCGATATAAAGAAAAGTTAGATAAAAAAATGAGGTGAATTTGATAGAAAATGAAAAAAGAATACGATTATGAACATATGTACAAGGTTGAAACGATAAGTGAGCTTTCTATGGGAGTGATAGCCAAACTAATTACTTTTTTATGCAATAAAAAAATTGATATAGAAAGATCAAATGATTTTTTTGCAATATTATATCAACAATTTAAAATGATGCATAATCTAGATTTGTTTGACCTGAATGAAAAAGAACTGAAATATGTATCTGAATATTGGGAAGAGATGAATAAATTAATAGATAAAATAAAAAAAGACTCTGAGATATAAATTGCTCAGAGTTTTTTTAGGTGATCTTTTAAATTAATATTTGTGTGATTTTACCTTATCTAGAATAAGGCAAATAATAATATAGGAGTCATAAATGAAAGGCGTTAAAATTACTCCAATAATTAAGTATTGTGAAATGAATGCAGGTATTTGAGATAAATCATTTAAATAAGTAAAACCAGCGATAACTAGTATAAGTAATATTAAAGTAATCAGATAATTTTTTGAAATTGCAAAACAAAAATAAATAATAGAAAAAGCAAGATAAGATAAGAATATTTTTCCTAAAGTAGAACTTTGAGAATGTTGTAATGGGAATACGGCTATAATGATTGACAGAAATATCTTTGAAAATATTACTTTAATATAAGAATTATTCATATGAAATCTCCTTTGTGGACTTGTACTGGTCCCATTATATCATAAATTTTCACTAAGATTAGATGAAAAAGGACTTATTTTAGTCCAGAAAGTGTGCTAGTCTTGGGAGAAGAAAAGATTATAGATAATGAAAATATTATTGGCAGTAACATTAGGAGAATACGATTGGAAAAAGGAATAGGACAGACTGAATTAGTTAAACAACTACAGTTAATGAATGTGAATATTACCAGAGAAACACTTGTTAAGATTGAAAGCGGAAAGCAACATATTAAGTTGGAACAATTAAAAGGAATAAAAAAATTTTTTGACATTAGTTATTCAGAGTTTTTTACTTAATAAATACTTCTATTGAAGAAGATTTACATTTTTTGATCCAAGTTATGCATAAAGTGAGAAAATTTTATCTTTTTAGCATTTAAAATTAATTTTAATGAAAATAATTTTTGGAGATGAAGTAAATGGATGTTTGTATAAAAGAATTGAGAATTAGAAATTATAAATGTTATGAAAGTGTCGATGTAGATTTAAAAGATTCCAACCTGCTTCTAGGTGTTAATAATGTTGGTAAGACATCTCTATTAGAAGCCATAGAATTATGTTTTACTCAATATAAAAGAATTAATGAAGAAATTATTTTCGTTAAAAAAGATGAAATATTATCAAAAGACAAATCAATAATATTAGATTTATTAATCGAATCTAAGAATCATGAATTTACTGAAAAATGGTTTGACTTGTTTGGCGAACTTGTTTTTGAAGAAAATGAAAAGCAATATGCTGGAATTAGAACCATAATAAAATATAATCATGCGACTGGAGATTATCAAATTGAAAGGAAAGGGATGAATAGTTGGCCAAGTACTGATGAAGTTGAAAATTTTGAGAATTTTAGCACAAATAGAGTTACTAAAGATTTAATAGAAGCATTCCCAGTTTTTTATTTAGATGCTAAAAGAGACATTGCTTCTGAAATGAACGATAAGTACTCTTATTTTGGGAAATTAGTGAAAGATATTAAGCTGTCAGAAGAAAATCTACAGGAAATGGAAAGACATTTAAATGAAATTAATGACAATATTGTGGAGAATAGTGAGGTATTAAAACATTTATCTGGTAGTTTAAATGAAATTAGTCAAGTATTGGATTCTGGAGAGAGTTCTATACAAATTAATCCAGTTAGTAGAAAGATAAAAGATTTAAATCAAGGAATGGAGATTCGCTTCACAGATAAAAAATCTGAATCATTTTCAATCATTAACCAAGGGATGGGAACTAGAAGTTGGGCTACTTTTTTAACTTTATCAGCATATATAAAATGGAAAACAAAAGAAATGGCTGAAAAAGGGTCTGCATTCCATCCAATTCTTTTGTTAGAAGAACCAGAAGCACACTTACATCCACAAGCTCAAAGGAAAATTTATTCTCAAATGAGTAATTTAGATGGTCAAAAGATCATAAGCACACATTCGCCAATAATTGCTTCTCAATCAGACATTGGTGAAATTATTCATGTATATAAAAAAGGCGATAACTCTAAAACTAATAATATTTTAGTTGATGAATTAAATCAAAATGAAATTCGAAAAATCAAAGAAGAAGTTTTTAAAACTCGTGGGGATGTTCTGTTTGCAGATGTATTGATATTATGCGAAGGGGAAACAGAAGATCAAGTTTTACCACAATTTTTTAAAGAATATTTTGGCTATGAACCCTTTGAACTAGGAGTTAATATAGTAAGTGTTGGTGGATTTGGGAAGTACAAACCATTTCTTAGAGTTGCGAAAGATTTGGATATTGAATTATTTATTTTAAGCGATGGTGAGGAGGAAGTAATACAAAAAGTTAAAAAAGCTTATAAAAGTGTGTATTGTAATATCACTGAGGAAGATATAGATAAACGAATAAAATTTTTACCAGAAGAATGTGACTTTGAAAAATATTTGGTAAATCATGGTTATCAAAAAGAGCTATTAAGAGTAATCGGACTTATTGAACAGGATGAAGATTATCTTTCTAAATATATTGATAAAAAAAATGGCACTGAAAAAAAGAGGATAAAAACAAATGAAAAATGTTCTAAATGTAATCAAAATATATTTAAGGCTCCTATTAGAGATTATAGTGGTAATGAAGGGTATCAGGAAGCACTTCTAGATTATTTAAAAGAAAATAAAACAGAGTATTCTTCAATGATTGGTAGTGAAATTCTTAAACGCAAAGATAAAACTAAAATACCTGATATCATTCAAGAAATGTTTTTTGAAATATCGAAAGTTAAGAATTTCTCGATTGCCTCATTATATGCTGAAAAGGGGAGATAAAAATGAAGTTGACAGTTAGCCAACAAAAAATAGTAGATTATATTGATGGTCCAATATTGGTAACAGCAGGACCAGGAAGTGGTAAAACGAGGGTATTAACGCAGAGAATTGCCAATATTTTAGAGTTGAGAAAAGGAAAAGTTTTAGCTTTAACATTTAGTAATAAAGCAGCAGAAGAAATATCAGATAGAGTAAAACAACAACTTTCTGTAGAAAATCACGATAGAATAAAAGTAGAAACTATTCACAGTTTCTGTTTGGATCTAGTTTTAAATAGAGGAAATCAAATAGGTCTTAAAAGTGGTTTGACAGTTATTGAAGATAAGAATGATAAACTTGATATTTTAAAGAGAGCATATTTGAATTCAAAAATGATGATTCCAGAAGATAAAGTGTTGCGTAAAGAATTAAATGCTATAGAAGGATATAAAAAAAATTTTTTATATCCTGATAGTATGGAACATAATAACGAATTTACAGATATCTTTGAAACTTACAATAATTTATTAAAGTCTAACAGAATGATTGATTTTGATGATATATTATACTACTCATACAGGATTTTAATAGAGTGTCCATCAGTTGCAAAAAATTATACGAGACTTTATAAATACATTTTGATAGATGAAGCACAAGATTTAAATAATACTCAGTATAGAATTATCAAGGCGTTGACCCCAAACTTTGAAAACTTAATGATGGTCGGAGATTCTGCACAATCAATTTATGGATTCAATGGGTCAGATAGTAAAATTATGACTAAACTATTCGTCGAAGACTACAAACCTAAAACTTTTTCATTAGTAGAAAACTTTAGGTCTACTTCAAAAATAATTGAAGCAGCTAGCAAAATTCAACCTGAATCAAAATCATTGTCAGTTTATCCTTTAGAAGGCGAACTTCAAATACACTCTTTTGAAAATGAAATTGAAGAAGCTGAATGGATTACTAAAAAGATACACTATTTATTAACCAATGGTAGTGAGTGGGTAGAAGAAGATATTACTTTAAAAGATATCGCTATTATTGGTAGAAATAGATATTTATTTTCAAAATTAGAAAAAAAACTTGAAGACAGTCAAATAGATTTTTCTTTTGGTGGTGTAAACTCTAATATTGAGTGTGAAACAATTGAAATGAAGATATTTGAATTAGGAATTCGAATTATTGTTAATCCTTTTGATGATTTACACTATAGACAATTAAATAAACATCTTTCTAGAAAAAATAAAGAAGAAAATTTTTTAGAAGATATTTTAACCAATGATGTAGTTAATTCAAATGAGGTAAATATACAGGTTTTTAATTCGATAGTTGAAGCATGGAATATATTATATAATTACCAAGAGGATTTTAATAAAGCTTTAAATATTATAAAAGATGTGGTTTTAAATGGAGATTTTGATGAGGAATTTAAATTTTTAATTCAAGGCGACATAGAATTATGGGAAACTCGTTGGAACAAATACGTCAAACAATCTGTAAAAGGAGATAGAAGTCTAGCATATTTTAGAAATCAAGTTTCTTTGGGAAAATTAAATACAGATAGTAATTCAGGTGTTTCTTTATTAACGGTCCACATGTCAAAAGGCTTAGAATTTGAAGTAGTTTTTATAATAGGCATGGTAGAAGGAACATTTCCTGACTACAGAGTAAAAACTCCTGTTCAAGAAAAAGAAGAACTAAATAATATGTTTGTTGCTTTAACTAGGGCAAAAAGAGAGTGTTATTTGACTTATCCTCTAGAGAAAGAAATGCCCTGGGGGAGCAGTAAAAGGCAAATAAAATCGAAATATTTATATAAAATTCAAAATTGATTTTTGAAATAGCTCCTCAAAATTTTAATGCCAAATTAAATGCTATTTTATTTGTGCTTTTTGAATACGATATATATAAGATCAAAAATAATCTCATCATTTTCTTTGATCTAATGCTTATTATAACCTATTGATTACCGATAAATTTAATGGAAGGCAGTGTTGGATAAACCTATTATAGGAGCTAGAACCCTTGATGTATAAGGATTCTAGCTTTTTTATTTTGTCTTGATAGTAGAAATGACCAGCTTTTTACTGATGAGCCATCATATCAGCAAACTCTTGACCAGTTTTCTTAGGGGCGCTGTTCGCAATATCTGTATAGATAGATTACGTTACTTTTCTATTTATGTTGATGAGTCTATTCCAAATGATCAGCAAGCTATATCAGAAGCAATTGAACATCTGAAAGCAATTGCCTATCTGTTCAGCAGAAGGTGGAGAAGGGATTACAGTAAGCTTAAAAGAGCCGCTGGAAACGGAGTACACTCTTACTCTAATTGATGGACAACCAACCCAAGCTAATCATATCTTTGGCAGAATCATACAAGGAATTGAATAGGATAGAGAAACCCACCCCGTTGATATTTGACCGTACTAAGGGTACCCTTTAATTGAGCTACACGGCTCACTTGGGATACTCTTTTTTTGTCTTTTGCAAAAGGTTAATAAATTTTGATAGATGAAACTAAATGAAATTAGGGTTAAGAATGCTGATACAAAGGGATGTTCTGTTTCATTTATGTGGAAATAAAAAAATAGTTTTCTGCTAAAAATAGTTAAAAAGTACTACATAGTTGTGGCAGTTATTGCAGATGAAACAGACCTACAATTATTTCAGGTTGTAATACTCATATGAAATATTTGTACAATGTTTCATATCTATAAGTTTTTATTGTTAATTGATTGAGTAGATGCAGAATAAGCTACTCATGAATTAGGGCTTTAGGAGATATTTTAATATAGAGATAGTCACTTCTATTTTTTTATTTAATACACTTAAATAATTAATTATATATCTTATACTTAGTATGATACAATTTATTATAGATAGGAAATTAACAATTGGAGTGAATAAAATGTCAAGTTACAGAGTCATGAATTTAATATTTAAAAATGGGGAAATATCAAATAAATTGGAAAAAATTCATGTTAATGTATTAGAGAATAATCCAGTCACCTATGTTTACTATAATCTTAAAACTAAAAAAATTTATGTTGGAGAGACTAATGGCTTCATTAGAAGACACTATGAGCATCTGATTGAAAGCAATCCGAAAGTGGATTATAGAGATTATACAAATTGCTTAGTCATATACTCCAGTCTATTTGATAAATCGTCCATTCTGGATTTGGAATCATTAATATTGAACTATATGATTGCTGAATCTGATGTGACAAAATTTGTATTAGCTAATGGAAATAATGGACAAACTAAGTTGGTATATAAAAATAAGGAAGAAATATTAACAGAAGTTTTTAATAAATTATGGAATAATGAATTGTATACACTGGGGTTAGTAGATAATCCTAATGTTGAAGAGTTAAGAGAAAGACTTCTGTTTAAGTACTCTCCTTTTAAACAGCTATCATTTAAGCAAAAAGAAATAGTTGATGAAATTGAAAAAAACATAACAAAAAAATATTTAATTGAAGCACCAGCAGGTTCTGGTAAGTCAGTTCTATTTACAAACTTAGCTTTTTCCTTAGCTGAAGTGTATCCTGATTTAAGAATAGGTTTGATAACAACAGGAAATTTAACTAAACAATTTAATTTGATATTTAAGTCGATCGGTCTGAACAATAGATTAATAGTAAAAACAGGTTCTCAACTAATAATGGATGCAAAGAAAAATGAGCAAAAATACGATATTATTATTGTAGATGAAGCTCATAAATTGAAAAAATACTATAGAAAAGGACATCCGAATGCAAGAAGACATCTTGATGAAGGTGATGATGAGATCACTCTTCTTGAAAAATTAACAGATGGATTAGTTCTGTTATATGATCCATATCAAGGTATTAAACCTCAGAATATTAGACCTGCAGAAATAAGAAGCCTTACGAGTGATTATAAAAAAGTTTGTTTAATGCAACAGTTTAGAATCGGAGGAGATAGAGATTTCTCAGGAGAAGATTTTTTAAAAGGCATATTATACGGTTTTCAATTAAGTAATGACAAAAGTTTTAATTCTAAAGTTTTTAAAGATGACTATTTTAAAATTGTAGCCACTTTTAAAGAAGTTATTGACTATGTTGATGATTATTCTCACGCTTATCCAGAAACGACCAATAGACTGATTGCTGGTTACTGCAGAGAGTGGGTATCAAATACTGGGAAAAAAGAAAATAAAGGTAAAAAATTTGAAGAATTGCCATACGATTGGAATATAGATGGTATACAAAAAAGATGGAACTCTACTTATGAAGATTGGGTAAAGAAACCAAACTCAGAAAAGGAAATAGGTTCAATACATGCAATTCAAGGATATGATCTAAACTATTCCGGAGTTATAGTAGGCAATGATATAACAGTAAAAGATGGAAAAATTGTGGCGGTGCCAGAAAACTACAAAGATATCGGCGGGACACCTCTAAAAGAGGGATTTAATTTATCTGAATTAACAGAGTATATATTAAATATTTATTATGTACTACTTTCAAGAGGTATAGATGGTTGTGCTGTTTACTTTGAAGATAAAAATGTAGAGAAACTAGTTAAAGAACGAGTGGGCTTATAGGAGGAATGCATTATGGAAGACTTAATAAAAGAAATTAACCAATTTAGAGATGACAGGGACTGGAGACAATTTCATAATGCTAAAGACCTAGCATTATCAGTTTCTCTTGAAGCTTCAGAATTACTGGAAAACTTTCAATGGAAGTCGAGTGAAGAAGCAATAGCTGATGATTTAGAAAATATTAAAGATGAGATTGCTGATGTGATGATTTATTGCTTGATTTTAGCTGATGATTTAGGTTTGAGTGTTGAAGAGATTATAAAGAATAAGATTAAGAAGAATGGAAAGAAATATACTGTAGAGAAGAGTAAGGGAAAAAGATAAAGGAAGCAATATCAATAACTTTTAATACTTTTGAAAAAAGTTCTTTTTGTAAGCGGGTAGAGTTTAAAAATGAAGAAGCTGGGTATGAAAAAGATAATTTTACATTTGTTGGAAGTATGAATATTAGTATTTTTGAGGCAATGATTTCATCAGTTATAGATAGAATAATGCATAACAAAATAATCAACGATGAGAAAATATTAATTAATTATAAAAAAAAGATGGCTAGTATAGATAAAGAAGCAAAAGAAACTGGTGTAAATCCTTTTAGTATATCAACAGGAACAGCGGAATCAATTAATGCCAGATTAAGTATATTCGATAAAATTATTGGAGATAGTATTGATGATTTATGAATTTAATAGTGAGGACACTTTAATTGATATTCAAAGGAATTTTTCGAGAATTGTTGATGTATCAAACAGTCTATCAGATAATTCTTCTAGCTATAGACGATTTTATGAGGAAATTGGTCTAGATTTTAATATAGCCAAGGAATCAATAAAAAAATCAGAGTATTCTTTGTTGATTGATTGTTATACATTTTCGGAAAAATTATTAAAAAATACTATCTATCATTGTCTGGAATTTAAAAATAATAGTAACGATTATGTAAATAATTTTATGTTCAGAAAACTAAATCCAGAGAAGTTTAGTCCTAATCCTAAATTTAAATCTTTTGAAGAGGAATTAAAATCTTTAAATAGTAATTTTAAATTTGTTTTAAATCAAAACTTTTCAAAGATTAAAAGTTACGATAGTATGATTCAACCTCGTCATCAATATGCTCATGCTAATATTTATCCTTTAGATATTAAAAATTCAGAGGAGGATTTATTAGAAGTATTGGCTTATTTAGATTGGGAATGTAATATGTTTTTGAATAATATTCAAAAACATATTACATTAGAAAATTTATTTAAATGTATCGTTAAAGACTCTGAAAAATTAAAAAAAATAAATAATTCGAAAAAAATTAAAAATCTTTCTAGTAAAGAACGATATAACATAGATATATTTGAATTTAGAAAAAAAGCAAAAATATTCAATAAAAAATATAAACAAGAAATTTCTGGGTTAAAAATATTTGATTCAATACTAATTGAATTTGAACGTATAGAACTATTAAATTTTAATATAAATACTGGTTCAGAGTTATCCGAAGTATGTAGAAAAATATTAGAATGTCTAGCATGATTGATCTTTTGGTTGATTTTATCTAGAATTTTTTTTCATTTATTACTCTAAGGATTTGGTTATCAAACTTTATTTTTTTATAAGTACAGTCAATTGACACTCTAAAGAGTTACCATAATTCATTTAAAAACTTCTTTAAAAAGAAAAAATACTATAAGGTATCTGAATTGATATGTATAAAATTAATAAAAAATGTTGGGAAATGTCCCAACATTTTTTGCTACCAATAACACATCAAAATTGACCAGATTTTGACCATCCTAATTTGATAATCATTGATAAATATTGAGTCTTTAAACTACAATAAGAACTCTTAATAACTTGGTTTGATAGTTAATGACACTGGTTGAGAAGTCGATTCCAATATGGAAGGCTCTGTCGGCTAGTTTTTCACTCTACCAACAAATAATCAACCAAAACAACAACGGAAAGCCAAACAAGAAACATACTAATCATGCTTCTTCAAAGAAGCACAAATAAAAAAGCGATGACTCGAGAAGAAAGTCTCTATGAAGTCATCGCTTTTTCTTATATTTTAGTTAAAAAATTATTTTACTAAAGGTTGAAGTAACTTGTTCCAGAAACTAATGAGTGGGCCAGCACCAAATGCACAAATAATTGTACCAATCCCAATTGGACCACCAGCAATAAAGCCAATTAATAGGACCAACAAATCTTGTGCTTTTCGAACAGAAGCGTAAGGTTTGTTGATTTGTTGACAGATGGTTGGCGCAATCGCATCATAGGGGGATTCGCCTTGATCTGTAGCCATGTATAAGGCGCAGCCAAATGTAAAAATCAGGACTCCGAAGAATAAAGAAAGTAGTTTGCCAATTGTTGAGCCTCCTAAACTATTGGCGTAAGGTTGAAGCCAAGTAGAAATCTGTTGAATCAAAATCCCTACTAAAAGCATATTTAAAATAGTTCCTAGACCAATGGCTTTTTTGTTTTTTAAATAGACATAGAATAAAATAAACGCATTGACAATAATTTGAAAAATGCCTAATTGCATACCAAACATCGAAGAAAGTCCGATATTCATAGCAGTGAAAGGATCAACTCCTAAACCTGCCACTCTTAAAGTGGATGCGCCAATCCCGATAATAACTAAACCAATTAAAATTAAAAGAACATTTTTGACTAGTTTCATGGTAAGCCTCCTGAATAGATTTTGTGTGTGATAGTACAAAGTCTGCAACAAAAATTCATAGAGAATTTTGTTGCAGACTACTTTTTAACCAGCTCCGTGTTGGAACGAAGGGTATAGAGACATCCCGCCATCTACAAAGAGTGTTGTTCCGGTTACGTATGAGGATTCATCAGAAGCTAACCAAGCGGCCGCAGCAGCTACTTGATTTGGTTTACCAATAATGCCCATAGGAACCATGCTCGTTGTTTGTTTTAACTGTTCGGGATCGGAAAATTTTTCAGCATTAATAGGTGTGTTAATCGCTCCAGGCGCAATACAGTTGGCACGAATACCATATTCCGCATATTCCAAAGCGATTGTTTTCGTGAACATTTCGGTGGCGCCTTTACTTGCCGCATAGTGGGCGAACGTTGGCCAAGGAATTCTTTGGTGAACGGAGGACATATTAATGATTGACCCTTTGATTTTTTGATCTCTAAATATTCGGAGTGCCTCTCTAGAACCCAAAAAGACACCGTTTAAATTGACATCAATGACACGTTGCCATTCTTTTAATGGCATATCAATTGTCGGAAAAGAAGCCTCCACACCGGCGTTATTTACCCAAATGTCAACATGACCAAACTCTTTTAAAGCGGTTTCAGCTAACGCTTTAATATCTTCTTCATTAGAGACATCAGCCTTCACGAATTTTACGCGGTCTGCGTGCTTGGCTTGGACATCTTCAAATTCTTTAGGCAGCTCACCGACATAGTCAGCAACAACATTCATACCTTCTAAGATATAACGCAGAGTAATAAATAATCCTAAACCCGTAGCTGCACCAGTGACAACGGCCACTTTACCATGTAATTCTCCATACATTGATTCATTCCCCCTAAAATTACTATTAATACTTTCATGGTAGCACATGTCAATCAGCGTGTTGATAAAATACGACAAACTGTCGGAAAAGTTTATGGTCTAAAGTTAGCTACTATTGTTGAAGGTCTTTAAAAAAATACTGGTCGTAGTAATCAATTCCTCTCATTTATAGAGTTTTCTAAAAAAACACAAAATATCTAGGCGAAGTGGTCAAGTCCAATGGTTATTTATGAGTGAATATGCTAAAATAAAACTTGTCTTACATAAGGAAAGATTTGTTCACTAACAGTGGCGACTGTTCTCAGTAAACAGTTGCACTGGTTTATCGGGAAGGGAACAGAGCAAGTTTTACGAGACTTTCCCATGTAATAATAAAAAGCACTGAACGTCAGTGAATGAAGGAAGAAGGACATCTATGAAAACAATTATCACATTCATTATTGTCTTCGGTATTCTTGTCCTCGTACATGAATTTGGCCACTTTTATTTTGCAAAACGAGCGGGTATTTTAGTTCGTGAGTTTGCAATCGGAATGGGACCAAAGATTTTTGCGCATCGTGGAAAAGATGGCACCACTTATACGATTCGCTTATTGCCAATTGGTGGCTATGTGCGAATGGCTGGGATGGGCGAAGACATGACAGAAATCACACCAGGTATGCCTCTATCTGTTGAGTTAAATGCCGTGGGTAATGTGGTTAAAATTAATACAAGTAAAAAAGTACAATTACCTCATAGTATTCCGATGGAAGTCGTTGATTTTGATCTTGAAAAAGAATTATTCATCAAGGGCTATGTCAATGGAAACGAGGAAGAAGAAACCGTTTATAAAGTTGACCATGATGCAACGATTATTGAAAGTGATGGAACCGAGGTGCGGATTGCGCCACTTGACGTTCAATTTCAATCAGCGAAATTATCGCAACGCATTTTGACGAACTTTGCGGGACCCATGAATAACTTTATCTTAGGGTTTATTCTGTTTACGTTAGCGGTCTTTCTACAAGGAGGCGTTACTGATTTAAACACGAATCAAATTGGACAAGTGATTCCTAATGGCCCAGCCGCAGAAGCTGGGTTGAAAGAAAATGATAAAGTCTTATCGATTAATAATCAAAAAATCAAAAAATACGAAGATTTTACAACCATTGTGCAGAAGAACCCCGAAAAGCCGTTAACGTTCGTAGTTGAGCGTAACGGCAAAGAAGAGCAACTAACAGTGACACCAGAAAAACAAAAAGTGGAAAAACAAACGATTGGTAAAGTCGGCGTTTATCCTTATATGAAAACCGATTTACCGTCAAAATTGATGGGCGGTATTCAGGATACTTTAAATAGTACGACACAGATTTTTAAAGCACTCGGCTCACTATTCACCGGTTTTAGCTTAAACAAACTAGGTGGGCCAGTCATGATGTTTAAATTATCGGAAGAAGCATCCAATGCTGGAGTAAGTACAGTTGTATTCTTAATGGCCATGTTGTCAATGAACTTAGGGATTATTAATTTGTTGCCAATCCCAGCTTTAGATGGCGGGAAAATTGTCTTAAACATTATTGAAGGTGTACGTGGAAAACCAATTAGTCCTGAAAAAGAAGGCATCATTACGTTAATTGGCTTTGGGTTTGTCATGGTGTTAATGGTGTTAGTTACTTGGAACGATATTCAACGCTTTTTCTTTTAAGGAGAAAGCTTAAGTAAAAAAGTGTGTAAAGAAATCAAAAATAGTTGATTTTAAAATAGAGGAGAGTTTTAATGAAACAGTCAAAAATGTTAATTCCAACGTTAAGAGAAGTACCAAATGATGCAGAAGTCTTAAGTCATCAAATTCTGTTGCGCGCAGGCTATATTCGTCAAGTCGCTGCAGGGATCTATTCTTATTTACCTTTAGCCAATCGTGTTTTAGAAAAATTAAAAACGATTATGCGAGAAGAATTTGAGAAAATTGATGCAGTTGAAATGTTAATGCCTGCGTTATTACCAGCAGAACTTTGGAAAGAATCAGGCCGTTATGAAACTTATGGACCTAACTTGTATCGCTTAAAAGATCGCAATGACCGTGACTATATCTTAGGCCCAACGCATGAAGAAACCTTCACAGAATTAATTCGTGATGAAATCAATTCTTACAAACGATTACCTTTGAATTTATACCAAATTCAAACAAAATATCGTGATGAAAAACGCCCACGTTCTGGCTTATTAAGAGGCCGTGAATTTATCATGAAAGATGGCTATTCTTTTCATGCCGATGAAGCTAGTTTAGATCAATCATACCGTGATTACGAAAAAGCTTACTCACGCATTTTTGAACGCTGTGGACTAGAATTCCGTGCCATTATTGGGGACGGTGGTGCCATGGGTGGTAAAGATTCTAAAGAATTTATGGCGATTTCTGAAATTGGGGAAGATACTATTTGTTATTCAACAGAAAGTGATTATGCTGCCAATTTAGAAATGGCAACAAGTCTTTATACGCCGAAAAAATCACATGAAACACAATTAGATTTAGAAAAAATTGCAACACCAGAAGTGGGTACAATTGCCGAAGTGGCAAACTTCTTTGAAGTTGAGCCACAACGTATTATTAAATCAGTACTATTTATTGCCGATGAAGAGCCAGTAATGGTCTTGGTTCGTGGCGATCATGATGTCAATGATGTCAAATTGAAAAACTTCTTAGGCGCTGATTTCTTAGATGAAGCAACAGAAGAAGATGCTCGCCGTGTCTTAGGAGCGGGCTTTGGTTCAATTGGTCCAGTCAATGTTTCCGAAGATGTTAAAATTTATGCAGATTTAGCTGTTCAAGATTTAGCCAACGCCATTGTTGGAGCTAACGAAGATGGCTATCATTTGACAAATGTAAATCCAGATCGTGATTTCCAACCAATTAGTTACGAAGATTTACGCTTTGTTCAAGAAGGCGATCCTTCTCCTGATGGCAATGGTGTCTTAGCCTTTACCAAAGGAATCGAAATTGGTCATATCTTCAAATTAGGAACGCGTTACAGTGATGCTATGGGCGCAACAGTTTTAGATGAAAACGGTCGTGAAAAATCAGTGATCATGGGTTGCTATGGCATCGGCGTTAGTCGTTTACTTTCAGCAATCGTTGAACAAAATGCAGACGAGCGCGGTATTAATTGGCCAACAGGAATTGCGCCATTTGATTTACACGTGGTCCAAATGAATGTGAAAGATGAGTATCAAACAAAACTATCACAAGAAGTTGAAGCAATGATGACCGAAGCGGGCTACGAAGTATTAGTTGATGACCGCAACGAGCGTGCAGGCGTAAAATTTGCTGATGCTGATTTAATTGGTTGTCCAATCCGTATTACAGTCGGGAAAAAAGCAGTCGATGGTGTGGTAGAAGTCAAAATCAAACGTACTGGTGAAATGTTGGAAGTACGCAAAGAAGAATTAGAAAGCACACTTTCTATTTTGATGAACACAACATCAGAAGTGGAATAATAATGAAAAGGGCGGACAGAATGATTAGGATAAACTGTTTCCGCCACTTATCAGCGTTTAAGCTTGAAGCAAAAATCTAAAGTGATTTTTGCTTCAAGCTCTTCTTAGCTCTTTTTAGAAAAGAAACAAGATTGTTTTTTTACAAAAAACGAGTATACTTAATAGAGAAGCGAATGCAGAGAAACCGAAAAAAGGCACTTGACAGATTTGTCTGAGGGCCTTTTTTCAATGATAGAAGGAGGTTCATTTTGTGACAGAAAAAGCACGCGATTTATTTGATAAACTGATGACGCAAATTCAGTTAGATGACACAGCGAAAGAACATCCCTTAATTCAAAATGGCCGGATTGACAAGGTCATTGTTCACCAACAAAGTCGCTTATGGGAATTTCATTTAAGTTTTGATGAATTGATGCCAGTGATGCTATATCAAACATTTATGCAACAATTGGAACTAGCTTTTCAACAAATTGCGCAGGTTTCCGTTCAAATAACCACAAATCAGACAACATTTACTGAGGAACAATTAACGGATTATTGGCAATTGGCCTTGTTAAATAGTCAATGCAATACACCGTTAGTTCAGAAAGTCTTAAAAACACAGACACCACAATTTGAAGATCGGAAAATTATCTTACCTGTTGATAATGAAGCAGTTATTCCTTATTTGAAGCAACAATATTTACCAATTATTGAGGAACTTTATTTCTCTTACGGGTTTCCTAAATTTCATATTGAACCAAAAATGGATCAACAGCAAGCTGCAGAAGTGCTGAAAAAGTTTGAAGAGCAAAAATTAGAACAAGCCGCAGCCTTTCAACAACAAGCTGCTGAATCGCTTGTTAAACATGAACAAATGAAAAAAGAAAAACAACAACAAGCGCCTGCGTTTGATGGTCCAATTCGTTTAGGTCGGAATATTCCCAATGATGAACCCATTATGCCAATGGGAAATATACTGGAAGAAGAACGTCGGATAACGATTGAAGGCTTTATTTTTGATAAAGAAGTGCGTGAATTGCGTTCTAAACGAAAAATTTTAATTTTGAAAATAACTGATTATACTTCCTCTTTCGTGGTGAAGAAATTTTCGAATGGGGAAAAAGATGAACAAGTTTTTGATGCGATTCAACCGCAAAGTTGGATTCGTGTTCGTGGTAGTGTACAAGAAGATACCTTCATGCGTGATTTAGTCATGAATGCCCAAGATTTGATGGAAGTCGCCCATGCGCCAAGAAAAGACTACGCGCCAGAAGGTGAAAAACGTGTAGAATTACACATGCATAGTAACATGAGTACAATGGATGCGACCAATAAAGTCGGTGACTTGGTGGCGCAAGCGGGGAAATGGGGTCACAAGGCCATCGCAATTACGGATCATGGCGGCGCCCAAGCGTTTCCTGATGCCCATGCTGCAGGTAAAAAAGCAGGCGTTAAAATTTTATACGGCGTGGAAGCTAATATTGTTGATGATGGTGTACCCATTGCTTACAACGAAGAACATATTGAATTAACAGATGCTACCTATGTGGTCTTTGACGTGGAAACAACGGGGCTTTCCGCTGTTTATGATACAATTATTGAATTGGCCGCTGTCAAAATGCACAAAGGAAATGTCATTGAGACTTTTGAGCAGTTTATTGATCCTGGCCATCCATTATCTCAAACGACAATCAATTTAACTGGGATTACAGATGAAATGGTGCGCGGTTCAAAATCCGAAGAAGAAGTTTTACGCATGTTTAAAGAGTTTTCAGAAGGAACTATTTTAGTGGCCCACAACGCTTCTTTTGATATGGGATTCTTAAACACAAGTTATGGCAAACATGGAATACCTGAAGCGGCTAATCCCGTCATCGATACATTAGAATTATCCAGATTCTTGTATCCACATTTCAAAAGCCATCGTCTAAATACCTTATCGAAAAAATTTGGCGTCAACTTAGAACAACATCACCGCGCCATCTATGACTCGGAATCAACGGGTCATTTGTGCTGGATTTTCTTAAAAGAAGCGAAAGAGAATCATGATATGCATTTCCATGATGATTTGAATCGTCATATTGGCGAAGGAGACTCATACAAACGAGCTCGACCTTTCCATGCAACGATTTTAGCAACAACTCAAGCAGGATTAAAAAATCTTTTTAAATTGATTTCCATGTCCAATGTAGATTATTTTTTCCGAGTACCACGGATTCCTCGTTCGCAATTATCGAAGTTAAGAGAAGGGCTTTTAATTGGTTCCGCATGTTCAAACGGCGAAATTTTTGAAGCAATGATGCAAAAAGGTGTCGAAGAAGCAAAAAATCGTGCCAAATTCTACGATTATATTGAAGTTATGCCCAAACCAGTTTACGCGCCATTAATTGAACAAGAATTGGTGAAAAATGAAGCAGATTTGGAAGAAATTATTAGTAATCTAGTGAAAATCGGTGACGAACTTGGCAAGCTGGTTGTCGCCACTGGAAATGTTCATTATTTAAATGAAGAAGATGCCATCTATCGGAAAATTTTAGTCGGGTCTATGGGTGGCGCTAATCCGTTAAATCGCCATAGTTTACCAAAGGTTCATTTCAGAACCACCGATGAAATGTTAACGGAATTCCAATTTTTAGGACAAGACGTCGCTAAGCGAATTGTAGTAGAAAATCCCAACAAAGTCGCTGATTTATGTGAAGAAGTTATTCCAGTAAAAGACGATTTGTATACGCCAAAAATTCCTGGGTCTGAACAAGAAATCACTGATTTAAGCTACAATCGTGCGCGCGAATTGTATGGCGATCCTTTACCAGAAATTGTCGAAAAACGGTTAGAAAAGGAACTGAATTCGATTAACGGGAATGGTTTCTCGGTCATTTATTTAATTTCTCAAAAACTGGTGCATAAAAGTAATGAAGACGGCTATTTAGTCGGTTCACGGGGCTCTGTCGGTTCGAGTTTTGTTGCGACAATGACAGGGATTACTGAAGTAAATCCTTTAGCGCCACATTATTATTGTCCTGAGTGTCAATATTCTGAGTTCTATGAAGATGGTTCCTATGGTTCAGGGTTTGATATGCCTGAAAAAGCCTGTCCAAAATGTGGCGCTCGATTGTTTAAAGATGGTCACGATATTCCTTTTGAAACGTTCTTAGGGTTCCATGGCGACAAAGTTCCCGATATCGATTTGAACTTTTCTGGCGATTATCAAGCCGAAGCCCATAACTACACGAAAGTTCTTTTTGGTGAAGAATATGTCTATCGGGCAGGAACCATTGGTACAGTAGCTGACAAAACAGCGTATGGCTTTGTTAAAGGATATGAAAGAGATCATAATTTACATTTGCGTGGTGCTGAAATTGATCGCTTAGCCAAAGGTTCAACAGGGGTTAAACGGACGACTGGGCAGCATCCCGGCGGTATTATTGTAATTCCTGATTACATGGATGTTTATGACTTTACGCCAATTCAATACCCTGCTGATGATCAAGAGGCAGAATGGAAAACGACGCACTTTGATTTCCATTCCATTCACGATAATATTTTAAAACTTGATATTCTGGGACATGATGATCCAACCGTGATTCGGATGTTACAAGATTTATCTGGGATTGAGCCAAAAACCATCCCAACAGACGATCCAGAAGTGATGCGTATTTTTGAAGGACCTGAGGTTCTAGGTGTGGATGCAGAGCAAATTTATTCTAAAACAGGAACGTTAGGAATTCCTGAATTTGGAACACGTTTCGTTCGAGGCATGTTAGAGCAGACCCATCCATCAACTTTTGCAGAATTACTTCAAATTTCTGGACTGTCTCACGGAACCGATGTGTGGCTAGGGAATGCAGAAGAGTTGATTCGCCGTGGCGAAGCCAATCTTGCTGAAGTAATTGGTTGTCGGGATGATATCATGGTATATTTAATTCATGCTGGTTTGGACAGTGGGATGGCCTTTAAGATTATGGAAACGGTACGTAAAGGACAATGGAATAAGATTCCTGATGAACTACGGGATACGTATTTAAATGCGATGAAAGAAAACAACGTCCCTGACTGGTATATTGATTCTTGTTCTAAAATTAAATATATGTTCCCGAAAGCCCATGCGGCAGCATACGTATTAATGGCATTGCGGGTCGCTTACTTTAAAGTTTATTTCCCAATCTTATATTACTGTGCATTTTTCTCCGTTCGGGCGGATGACTTTGACTTAGTGGCAATGTCACAAGGGAAAGAAGCTGTGAAAGCACGAATGAAAGAAATTACGGACAAAGGGATGGACGCCTCCACTAAAGAGAAGAACTTATTAACGGTTTTAGAATTATGTAATGAAATGCTGGAACGGGGCTATAAATTTGGCATGATTGATTTGTACAAATCGGACGCTGAAAATTTTGTGATTGAAGGGGATACCTTGATTGCACCTTTCCGAGCAGTGCCAAGTTTAGGACTCAACGTAGCGAAAGCCATTGTCGCTGCGCGAGAAGAGCAACCGTTCTTGTCGAAAGAAGATTTGGCAACACGAGGCAAAGTTTCTAAAACGTTAATTGAATACATGAATGAAAATGGTGTCTTAAAAGACTTGCCAGATGAAAACCAATTATCATTATTTGATATGTTATAAAAGAAAAATCTCTTAGAAAAAGGCCGGTGAAGCAACTTATTCACCGGCCTTTTTTAGTCATCAAATAAATTAGAAAATCATTGCTAGAAGCGTTTTAATTACTTATTAAAAAGCCATCTTTATTTAATTATGTTGAGCTTGTGCATAAAAAGTAAAATGCTTATGATAAATGAAGAGCTTTATTTTTTAATAAGAAAGGAATTGGTTATATGGACAAAAAGCAATTACGATGGTTCACCGTCGGGTTAATTGCCTTTAACATGGTCTGGGGTCTTGGAAATGTTGTGAATAATTATGCACAACAAGGGATTTCAGTGGTCACTTCATGGCTTTTGATTTTAGTTTTATATTTTATTCCCTATGCGTTAATCGTAGGACAGTTAGGTTCAACATTTAAAGACAGTAATGGTGGGGTTAGTTCGTGGGTGCAAAATACCAGTACTAAACGTCTAGCCTATTATGCAGCATGGACTTATTGGGTAGTGCACATTCCTTACTTGGCACAAAAACCACAAGCAATTTTAATTGCCTTAGGTTGGGCAGTTCAAGGGAATGGAAACTTAGTCAATACGATGCCAATCGTAACGGTATCATTTATTTCATTAATAATTTTCTTGGTTTTCTTGTTATTATCAACAAAAGGGTTAACCACCTTAAAAGTTATTGGTGGTTTAGCTGGAACCGCCATGTTTGTGATGTCTATTTTATTCATTTTATTAGCGGTAGGCGCACCATTTATTAATTCAACGGTTGAATTTGCGACGCCAAACATGTCACAAGTCAGCACCTACATTCCTAAATTTGATTTTAGTTATTTTACAACCGTATCAATGTTAGTTTTTGCGGTAGGTGGCGCTGAAAAAATTTCTCCTTACGTAAATGCAACTAAAAATCCAGCCAAAGAGTTCCCTAAAGGAATGATTTTCCTAGCAGCAATGGTTGGTTTATCGGCTGTTTTAGGTTCATTTGCAATGGGAATGTTATTCTCAAGTGACAATATTCCTAAAGATTTAATGGCAAATGGTGCCTATAGTGCCTTCCAAAAATTAGGCGCGTATTATGGTGTCGGTAATCTCTTAATGATTGTTTATGCGTTAACGAATACAGTGGGTCAAGTGGCTGCGTTAGCCTTTTCAATTGATGCTCCACTGAAAATTCTTTTAGCTGAAGCAGATCCAGAATTTGTTCCAAGTTGGTTACGTAAACGTACGAAAAAAGGTACGTTAATTAATGGTTACCTATTAACAGGTATTTTAGTAAGTATTATTATCGCTTTACCGATGTTTGGGTTGAAGGACATGAACGAAGTGGTTAAATGGCTAACTAACTTAAATTCTGTAGTTATGCCAATGCGTTACTTGTGGGTCTTCTTTGCCTATATGCTTCTAAACAAAGCATACAAACAATTTAATTCAGAATATAAATTTGTTAAAAATCCTAAAATTGGTTTTGTGTTTGGTCTCTGGTGTTTCCTATTTACAGCCTTTGCTTGTATCCTAGGAATGGTGCCTAAATTTGAGTATGCCTCAGACCCTCAAGGCTGGTTGTTCCAATTAGCTTCTAACATTGTAACACCAATCGTCTTAATTCTATTAGGAATGATTTTACCAGCAATTGCACGTCGTGAGAAAAAAGACACGATTTTGCCAATTGATTCAGCAGAATAATTGGTTACATGTTTCAAGGATAAAATAGCCAGTTTAAGTATTTTTCGTGAGATAAATGGTCAATAGGACTGTTTGTCTCACGTTTTTTTCTGTCGATTTTTCTCTAAAATTTCTATTGTCTCTTAAAAATATGAGAAAATCAGAAGAATTTCTCCTGTATACTAAAGGTATCTATCATTAAAAATGGTTATTAACGGAGAAAAAGGAAGTGAACCTCATGACTAAAACACTTGAAACACAACCAGAAGAGAAAACGGTCTTTCTTTGTAAAGAAACGAATCCAGATTTTTTAGGACGAGAAATTTATGCGGATAATGTTGAAACACTGTATAATTTTTACTTAATTCGCAAGCTTTATTTAGCGAAAGAGTACCAAAATTTAGCAGAAGGGGAACAATTTTTTGAGGCTTTATGTGAAAGTTGGGATGAATCAGAACAGTTTGAAGAGTTAATTGTTAAAAAGATTTATGTCTATGTTGAAACGGAGTTAATGTACTACACTGTTTATTTTGGAAGCTTTGAGCCGACCACTCGTGACTTACGATTCGCATTGAAACAATGGATGTATGAAATACCGACAACTAAAAATAAAAAAACAGTCCGTATGAATGAAACCAATGTGCAAGTAGTGCCGCAAGAAAATCAATTAACGGAATTAGCTGGTGAAATTGCTGTCTTACGTGAAATGTTGACACTTTTAAAAGAAAATTTAGCCTCCTTGAATGAAGCCGTTAAGCAAACGAGAAATCCCGTCATTTCTAGACAAATAAAAACGATCCATTTGAAAAGAGCTTCTCCTGTGATAGCCGCAGAACAGGCATCGCTAAAAGTATCAGAGGATACTAATCCGGAACAACCAGACGTCAATCTCTCGCCTGATAATCTGGAAAATCAAGAAGGTGAAACAACTGTAGCAACAAGTGAAGCAGTGCTTCCCGTTAACAAACTAGTGCTTGAAGAACCAGCGAAAGAACCAGTGTTATCTGAACCAGCGCCAATTAAAGAAGCGCAGCTAGAAAAAAAACAAGAAAACCAGCAGAGCACTGCGGCAAAACCTTTATTTACTTTTCCACAAGAAACAGAAAAAAGCTCGCTAAATTCAGTGGATAAGTCTGCCGAAAAAGAAGAGGAGCAGAAGCCAGAAAAAGAAGCTGTCTCTATGGAAAGTGAGAAAGAAAATTCATCAAGTCGGACAATTCCTGCGGACTTTCAACGACAATTGGACGAATTAGAAGAGGAAATTTATCGTCGCTTTATGAGTCGCCAGTTAGAGGATACTGATGGAAATCAAGCAGTACCGAAAATAACGATTGAAAAAAGACAGTTAGAAGCACAAATGTTTGAAGCAAAAGCATTCTCACAATCATTTAAACAAGTTCAAAAGAAAAAGGCAGGAGACGTGCGAATTTGCAATCAGTTAAGTTGTATGAAATTAGAAAAAGGATTAGATAAATTTTTAGACGAAGTTACAGAATATGTTGAAAAGCGGACACTATTTAATAAAAAGGTTCGTTGTCCGCTCCCAGTAATCAGAGAATTGGAAGGCTATGGGCAATTAAACCAGTATATGCAGAAAATCCTTGACTGTTATTAATCGTTTATTTAGGAGAAGGTAAGACAAAACCGTTCAGTTTATCAGCTTTTAAGCCTGAAACAAAAATCACTTTGGATTTTTGTTTCAGGCTCTTTCTTATTATCTCTGGAAAAGATTTCAAGAGAATTTTTGAAATACTAGTGAAAATCCTATAAATTGTAGTATAATTTTCAAAGATGAATGAAAGGCGTGAAGTCATTGAAAGACAAACAAGTGTATGCAGTAGTTGACCTTGAGACGACTGGAACAGATCCTACAAGTGATCGGATCATTCAGTTTGGATGCGTTCTCGTTCAAGATGGAAAGATTATTGCGAACTTTGCGACAGATGTGAATCCCAATCAAGTAGTACCAAAACAAATTCAAAGTTTAACGGGGATTAGTAATACGCAAGTTCAAAAAGCGCCTTATTTTGAAGATGTAGCACATACAATTTATCATTATCTGGAAGATACTATTTTTGTGGCGCATAACGTCCACTTTGATTATAATTTTTTAGCTCGTGAACTGGTACGGTGTGGCACGCCGCCACTTACTATTCCAGCCATTGATACAGTGGAATTGGCACAGATTTTTTTACCGACAGAAAAAAGTTTCCGTTTAAGTGATTTGTCGGAAAGTTTAGGTTTGTCTCATGAGAATCCCCATCAAGCAGATAGTGATGCGCAGGTTACAGCCGAACTTTTGTTATTAATTCAAGAAAAAATGAAATCTTTACCATTAGTCACTATGGAAAAAATTGCGGAATTAAGTCAACAGACAGCGCGGGAAACCAGTGCCTTTATTCAACAAACGTATGAACAAATGAAAAAACAAGTCACACCATTAAATCCAGCTTATCAAGTGGTCAGTGGCATTGCTTTACGCAAAAAAGAAGTTCCTCTTTTTGAAGAAACGTTCTATCAGACTAGCACGTATCCCAAAACTAAAAAAGCCAAAGAAAAACTGTTTGGGGAACGTTTCGCTTATCGTGCGGAACAGAGTCGGATGATGAATTTAGTCTATGATCATTTTACAGAAGGAACGACAAAAGATTTATTTATTGAAGCAGCGACTGGAACGGGAAAAACATTAGGCTATCTGTTGCCGATGAGCTATTTAGCAACGCCAGAAAAACCAGTTATCATTTCAACAGTTTCGATTGTTTTACAAAATCAATTAGTGGAAAAAGATTTACCATTAGCCAATCAAATCTGCCAAGGAAAATTACGAGGCATTGTTATTAAAAGCCATCGACACTATCTTGATTTACAACGCTTTAAGGCAACGTTGAATCAGCCAACTCCGCAAAAACAATACGCTCTTTATCAAATGGGCGTTCTCGTCTGGTTGCTAGAAACAGAAACGGGCGATTTAGATGAACTACAATTGACGAATTTAAATCATTTATTCTGGAAAGAAGTTACACATCGCGGATTGGATTTTCTTTCAAAAAAAGATGAACTTTATGAAGTTGACTTTTTAAGACATTTGTATAAAAAAGTCGCTCAAAGTAACGTGTTGATTGTTAATCATGCATTTTTGGCGCAAGAGTCGCTAAGAAAACAACCGTTATTACCTGAAAGTCCGTGGCTAATTATTGATGAAGCACATCATTTACCAGACATCGCTAGTCGGATGGCGAGCGAACGAGTGAACAGCGTGATACTAAAAAAACAAGTCACGCATTTTATTGAAAAAGAACAACTTTTTGTTGCTTTACAGCAAATTTTTCAACAGTTTTCTGAAGAGCAGCGGCTTGTAAAAGTTTATCAGCAAGGTTTACTGGATTTTGTGGATGAATGGCAAGATTTTCTTTTTGAACTGCATCGTTTATTTAGTAAAACACAGAAGCGGATAGACCATCAGGAGTTGCTTTTAACCAAAGAACGTATTGATTATTTATCTGCTGCGGGAGAAAAACATAGTCAAACGCTCCAGCTTTTACTGCAGGAGCTGTTAACTATTCAAAGTAAGTTACAGCAAACAATTATGAGTCAGTTGGAAACCTTTAGTTTGGCTGATCGCATCGTTTTTGTTCGCTTGTTTCAATTTTTTGATGAAATTGAACGTATTCACCACTGTTTTACCATTTATCTTGATGATTGGCGTCCACGTTGGGTAAAAGAATATTTACCACAAAATGAAGACCATGGCTTGATTGAAATTCATGACTTAGAAGCTAGTTTGCTTCCCGAAACAAAGTGGTATCCGCGGTATGAACGAATTATTTATACAAGCGGCACATTGAAGTTTGGCAACAATAAAAAGTATTTACCGCAACGGTTAGGTTTAACAGAGGTGACGTTCAAAACCCTGCCAACGCCATATAACTATGCAGAAAATGCGCGAGTCTATGTACCGGAAGAAGCAGTAGCCATTCAAAATGCCTCTTCCTATGAAATGGGTCAATACATTTCAGATACCATTGAAAAATTGATGGCGCAAGAGGAACGTTCAATGTTGGTTCTTTTTACTTCGCATGAATTATTGTCCACCGTGTATCATCAAGTCCAGCCAAGGTTATTGGAAAAAGGACAAGAGGTCCTCGCCCAAGGGATTAGCGGCAGTCGTGAAAAAATTCTTAAACGGTTCTCTAATGGAAAACCAAATGTCTTGCTAGGAGCCGATAGCTTTTGGGAAGGTGTGGACTTACCAGGAACAGCTTTACAGTTATTGATAGTCACGCGTTTGCCTTTTGAAAACCCGAAACGACCACTTGTGCAAGCAAAATATGCGTATTTAGAAGCAGAAGGGATACAACCATTTGCTCAAGAAGCGGTACCGAAAGCAGCCTTACGTTTGCGACAAGCACTGGGCCGTTTAATCCGTTCTGAAGAAGATAGAGGGGCATTGCTGATTCTGGATCGTCGTTTAGTCACTGCAAAATATGGCAAACGATTAATCAAAGCGTTTCCCAAGGGACTCTCAGTAAAAGAAGCGCCCATGCCTGAAATTTTAGAAGAATTAAAGGAATTTTTAAACAAATAATTGATTATTTTTAGGTCATATTTGTGAAAGGCCGCTATTTTTCTGCTATAATAAGACCCAGTAAGTTTAGAGAGGATGGAAGGATTTTTGGAGGAATTAGAAGAAAAGAAAGAGAAGAAACGGATTACTGTCCTTTTAACCCTATTGGCAATCCTTTTAGCAATTCTTGTAACAATAATTATCTTTTTTGTACGAACCAATCAACCAATGGCTCAAGCCAAAAAAGAAGCAACCGCAATTGCCAAAACTTCTGCTAATTTAGAAACAGTTGATAAATTTTACTGGTTTACACGCAAAAATACGTATTTTACTTTAACCGGCAAAAATGATAAAGGCACAGAGATTGTCGTGATTGTCCCTAAATCGGGAGAAAAAGTCACGGTCTTAAATCAAAAAGATGGTCAAACAGAACAACAAATAACAGACATTGTTGCTAAAGCCCATCCCGATGAATCGGTGATGAAAGCTACGTTAGGGCTTTATGATAAGCGCCCTGCATGGGAAGTGGTCACCGAAAATGATCAAGGAGTACTGACGTATTATCTGATGAGCTTTGATAAAGGCGAAGAGATCAACGTTGTCAAAGATATTTAATTTAGATAGGTTTTGATGAAAGTGGGAGTGAAAGGTGTATGAACGTATCAAATCGAGCACAGCAATTGACTCCTTCTGTTACATTAGCAGCTGCCGCCAAAGCGAAAGCATTAAAAGCAAAAGGTGTAGATGTTTTAAGCTTAACGGTTGGGGAACCAGATTTTGTAACCCCGAAAAATATTCAAAAAGCAGCAATTGCTTCAATTGAGGATGGAAGAGCAAGTTATTACACACCTTCTGGCGGCATTCCTGAATTAAAGCAAGCAATTGTCTCTTATGTGGAACGAGAATATCAACTTCGTTATCAACCCAAGCAAGTTATTGTGACAGATGGTGCCAAATATGCGCTGTATCTATTATTTCAAGCCATTTTGAACGTTGGGGACGAAGTGATTATCCCTGTCCCTTATTGGGTAAGTTATGGTGAACAAGTCAAGTTAGCAGAAGGCAAGCCAGTATTTGTATCAAGCACGCAAGAGCAATCATTTAAAGTGTCAGTCGCACAATTAGAAGCTGTACGAACGGACAAAACAAAAGCAATCATTTTAAATTCACCATCTAACCCAACTGGTGTTATTTATACGGAAGAAGAATTACGCCAAATTGGTGAATGGGCAGTTGCTCATAATATCCTCATTATTGCAGATGATATTTATGGTCGTTTGGTGTACAATGGACATCGGTTCACACCAATTGCAACCATCTCAGAAGCAATTCGTCAACAGACAATCATTATTAATGGTGTTTCCAAAACATATGCAATGACAGGCTGGCGCATTGGTTTTGCAGTCGGTGATGAAAAAATTATTCAAGCAATGACACAACTCGCTTCACAATCCACCAGTAATCCAGTCGCGGTTAGCCAATATGCGGCAATTGAGGCTTTAACAGGTGAACAGTCGACAGTTGAAGACATGCGTCAGGCCTTTGAAAAACGCCTGAATCATATCTATCCAAAAGTAGCAGCTTTGCCAGGTGTTTCGCTAATAAAACCTGAAGGCGCATTTTATCTATTCCCGAATGTCAAAAAAACGTTAGAAATTTGTGGGTATGATAACGTGACTAATTGGGTGGAAGATTTATTACAAGAAGCGCATGTTGCTCTGGTAACAGGAGAAGGCTTTGGTGCACCAGAACATGTGCGGATGAGCTATGCGACAGATTTAATGACGTTAGAAAAAGCGATTGAGCGAATGAACGACTTTATAGAAAAGAAACGAATTCAGCACAACGCCTAAAAGAATAAACTAAGAAATGAACGGAGAGACAAACGTGGAACAAATTCAAATTATTGATTCAAACAAACATGTTGGAGAAACAGTAAAAATTGGCGCTTGGATTGCTAACAAACGCTCAAGCGGAAAAATTGCCTTTTTACAATTACGTGACGGGACAGCCTTTTTCCAAGGTGTCGTGTTCAAACCAAACTTCATTGAAGCCTTTGGTGAAGAAGCTGGTACAGAAAAATTCCAAGAAATTAAACATTTATCACAAGAAACAGCAGTCATGGTTACTGGTGTTATCAAAGAAGATAGCCGTTCTAAATTCGGCTATGAAATGGATATCACTGATTTAGAAGTCGTTGGCGCTTCAGAAGATTACCCAATTACGCCGAAAGAACACGGCACAGATTTCTTAATGGATCATCGTCATTTATGGTTACGTTCAAGCAAACAACATGCAATCATGTTAGTTCGTAACGAAATTATTCGTGCTACTTACGAGTTCTTTAACGAACAAGGATTCATTAAAATTGATAGCCCAATTTTAACAGGCTCAGCACCAGAAGGCACAACAGAATTATTTGAAACAGATTACTTCGGACAACCAGCATTCTTATCACAAACAGGTCAATTATATGCAGAAGCTGGTGCGATGGCATTTGGAAAAGTCTTTACTTTTGGACCAACCTTCCGTGCGGAAAAATCCAAAACTCGTCGTCACTTAACGGAATTCTGGATGATTGAACCAGAAATGGCATACACAACTCATGAAGAATCACTAGATATTCAAGAAGCTTACGTAAAACATTTAATTAAATCAGTATTGAAAAATCAACAATATCCATTGGATGTTTTAGAACGTGATACAGCTTTACTGGAAAAATATGTTTCGGAACCATTCAAACGTATTACTTACGATGATGCGATTGAGTTATTACAAAAAGAAGAAGCAAACAATGATTATGATCACATTGAATGGGGCGAAGACTTTGGTAGCCCACATGAAACCTTTATTTCAAATTACTATGGCGTTCCAACATTCATTTTAAATTATCCAAAAGCAATTAAAGCCTTCTATATGAAACCACATCCAACACGTGAAGATGTTGTAATTTGTGCCGATTTAATTGCGCCAGAAGGTTATGGTGAAATTATCGGTGGTTCAGAGCGTGCAACTGATTATGATTATTTGAAAGAAAAAGTAGCTGAGTTTGGCTTATCTGAAGAAGAATACAGCTGGTATTTAGATTTACGTAAATACGGTTCTGTGCCACATTCCGGCTTCGGGTTAGGTTTAGAACGTGCTGTTACGTTCATTACTGGTAATGAACACATTCGTGAAGCGATTCCGTTCCCACGTATGTTAAACCGTATTTATCCATAGAGAACAAATAAAAAAGAGAACTTCGGCAAAAGCCGAAGTTCTTTTTTTAATTCTGCCATAATTTTTGCATCTGGTCCAAAATATCAATGACTTCTGTCGTGAAAAATAAGGAGCGGTTGGGTTGTGTACCTTTGATTGCTTCAACCATATTGTAGATTTCATAATTCATGGCTTCAGCTGAGTACCCAGAAACGATGGTCTCAACCGTACCGTCATTGTAGTGAACGATTGCTTCATCTGCACGTGGATAATCTGTAATGGTAATATAGGCATCTTCAAAAGCAACAATTCCTTGCTTTGGCATTTTTGCTTGGAATGTTAATGAAATAGTAGCCAACTCATTTTCTTTATTCCGAAGCAATGTCACCGATTGTTCATCAACGCCAGTAGAGAAGGGAACCATGCTAGAAGCTAAAACGTCTGGCTGTGAGCTGAGAAACCAACGAGCAAACGAAACCGCATAAGTACCAATATCTAACAATGCGCCGCCTGCTAAGTCAGGATTAAAAAAGCGATTTTTAGGATCGGGTTCTTTGTAACTTCCAAATGGTGCTTGAATCATTTTTAACTGACCAAATTTGCCAGCATCCATCAAGCGACGTAATTCGTCGTATAGTGGCATGTTAAAAATAGTCATGGCTTCTGCTAAAATAAGGTCATTTTTTTCTGCAACTGCCAAGGCTTGTTTTAATTCTGCTGCGTTCATCGTAATAGCTTTTTCACACAACACATGTTTTCCGGCCTGGAGCGCTTTTAAAATGTGTTCAGCATGTTGTTTATTTGGCACTGCTATATAGACAACATCGATTGTTTCATCTGCTAGCAATTCTTCATAAGAACCATAGGCTTTAGGGATTGAATAATCAGCGGCAAATTGTTCTGCTTTAGACAATGTCCGTGAAGCAACAGCTGCAAGTTGGCTAGTTTCTTGTTTAAACGTTGAAGCAAATTCGTGGGCAATTCCACCTAATCCGACGATGCCCCATTGATATAATTTTTTTGTCAAAAGAAGTCCTCCTAATCTATGCAATTTCTTCAAATCTTCTTCATTATTTATTATACTGTAAACAAGAGAAATTAGAAAACAAGGACAATTTTGTAAATATGATAAAATCCAGAGATAAAAAGATGCTTTTTTTAGAGAATTTCAGTAAAATAGAAAATGGAGGCGAATGATTATGCATCAAGTTTATGTAGATATTATTGTTGACGCAATTATTGAACAGTACCAAACAGAAGAAAATTTTTACTCCGCTTATCAAATTCAAGCAGCCGATTGGCAAGCTTGGAAAGAAGGCCAATTTGGTTTGGACAATGAAGTCATGCAAAAAATTAAGAATTTGTTTACGGATTATGAGTGGATGCTGACTCAAAAAATACTCCGCCAAACCATCTTATTTCCGGAAAAACGTAACCTAGCTGTTTCGGAATATAAACGGTTAAAAACAACAATTGCCAAAAAATGGTTACAATCTGATTTGGGCGTTGTAGAATTGATTCCTAACAATAAACAGGAACAAGAAATTGCTGCTGGTTATATCGATTTGAAAGTGACGCTGGCCTATGGTGAATGGGGTTTTGATGATATTATTACATTCCGGTTACCAGCTACGATTCAACGACAATTGGAAGGTTCAAAAGTTGAATTATTAGATTGGGTCAATGAAAATCTGATGGATACTTACGTAGGTGAATAACGAATAGGAAGGATGGTCTTTTGAAATACACAATTGCTGGGATTTTATCTGTGATTATTATGTTTGGTGCGGTAATTTTTGTCTTTTTTGGCAAAAAGCCAGTTGAAGAATCTGTTCACACATCAACTGAAACAACAGTGAAATCGTCCACTAAAATTTCTGAAAGTAGTACAGTTTCTTCAACTGCTACCACTGAATCAAGTACTGAAATCACGAGCGTAAGCAGTGATGAAAGTTGATAATTTTCTGTGAAAATGATACAATTATTCGGTTATAGTAACAAATGAAATCAATCACGAAAGTGAAAGATAGTGAAACATTTTATCGGAAAATAAAAGATGAAGTGGGGAATTAATGAAGTGAGCAACTATCAGAAAAAAAGAAAAAAGCAGCTGAATTTGCCAAAGTTATTCTTAGGCGTAGTTGTCGTCGGTTTGGCCTTTGTCTTTTCGTTATCTGTCCTTTCTGATTCAGATAAGGGACAAAGCGAGTCAGTCAATCGCCAAAATGAAAACATCTCAAAAGAAGAATTTGTTGCTGAAATCACACCGTATGCACGTGAATTACAAGAATCTTACGGGGTGTTACCAAGTATTATTATGGGGCAAGCAGTTTTAGAATCAAATTTTGGACAAAGTCAATTAGCATCGAAATATAACAATCTTTTTGGGATTAAAGCATATGGCAATCAACCAAAAGTCAATTTAGAAACAAAAGAGTATGTCAATGAGGTCTGGATTACGATTCAGGGTGATTTTCGAGTTTATGACAATTGGGAAGAATCCATGCGAGATCATACCAAGTTATTTGTTGATGGGGTCGATTGGGATCCAAATTTATATGAAAAAGTCTTGTTAGCCAAAAATTATAAAGAGGCTGCACAAGCGCTTCAAGATGCTGGATACGCAACGGATCCTACATACGCTGATAAGATCATTCATGTAATTGAAGAATACAATTTAAATAAATACGACCGTTAAGCATGGAGGAACGATGACAATGAGCGAAAAGTGGATTCCAGAAATTATGACGCCGCTGAAACAAGATATTGTAAAAATGCCAGAGATTATTCGGCAAGCCAGTGGCATTAAAATTTTTGGCCGTAAAATAAAATCAATTATTTTTACGACAGATATTGCGATTATCCGCAATACGGATGCACAGGCAGTGATTGCTGTATATCCTTTTACACCGCATCCAGCGATTACAAAAGGCATTATTGAAGCAGCGGATATTCCTGTCTTTTCAGGAGTCGGCGGCGGTTTAACGCAAGGCATGCGTTCTGCTTATATGAGTTTATTTGCAGAAGCACAAGGCTCAATGGGTGTCGTTTTGAATGGTCCTACACCAATTGAAACAATTAAAATGGTGGATGAAGCAATCGATATTCCTATTATCAGCACAGTAACTTCTATTCATACGCCAATTGATGAAAAACTTGCGGCTGGCGTGGATATGATTAATATCAGTGCAGGAAAAGACACTGCAGCCACTGTACGCTATTTCCGTGGCAAGTATCCAGAATTACCGATTATTGCAACAGGAGGACCAACTGAATCGAGTATTCATGAAACCATTATCGCCGGAGCGAATGCTATTACATATACGCCCCCTAGTAACGGTGAATTATTCAGCAAAAAAATGAAAAAATATCGTGAACAAGAAAAAGCAACCGATGAAGAATAAAAAACGCTTTGGCAGTCTATCCTGCCAAAGCGTTTTTGGCTATTTAATGTTCGCTTTTACGGAACAATGGAAGAATGAACCAATTATTTGAAAATTCTAATGAAAAAAAGTTGTTAAACCATTGAAAGTTAGAGATTTTTGTACTATCCTAGAGAAACATAGAAGCTTGTATAAGGTCAAAATACGGTTGACCGTCTCTACCCAGCACCGTAAATGCTGGTCTATAAGTGAAGAAGAGCGGATAGCCCTTTTTTGCTTTGGCAAAATGGGCTTTTTTCTTTTGTTAGAACACGAATATAAATAGCACTTTGTTTTATTTCGTTCGTTTTTAACGAACCGTCCTTTCCTCAGGATGAGAACAAAGCATCTATCGAAAAATAAGTAAAGGAGTTCATATTGTGAAGGAATTAGTCGAACGTATTAAAAATGATGGCCGTGTATTAGGTGAAGGTGTTTTAAAAGTAGATAGTTTTATTACGCACCAAGTGGATCCAGAATTGATGGAGGCTATGGGTAATCGTTTTGCTGAGGTTTTCGCAGAAGCAGGCATTACCAAAGTAATTACAATTGAAGCATCAGGAATCGCTCCTGCCTTATACGCAGCGCAAAAATTAGGCGTGCCAATGATCTTCGCTCGTAAGGCAAAAAGTTTAACCATGGATGAAGAGCTCTTAACGGCTTCAGTTTATTCATTTACAAAACAAGTGACAAGTCAAATTTCAATTTCAAGAAAATTTTTATCTGATGCTGATAAAGTGTTGATTATTGATGACTTTTTAGCTAACGGACAAGCTGCTAAAGGATTGGTAGAATTATGCCAACAGGCTGGTGCAAAGGTTGAAGGAATTGGTATCGTAATTGAAAAATCATTCCAAGATGGTCGTCAGTTATTAGAAGACATGGGCTTAAATGTAGTCTCTTTAGCACGTATCGCTTCATTAAGTGAAGGAACGGTGACGTTTTTAGAGGAGGATGCATAATCTTGGAAACAAAACAATTGAATACACCACAACAGACGGAAACACCAAATGGGAAAGCCGCCGTTTTAGGATTGCAACATTTATTAGCGATGTATGCTGGAGCAGTTGCGGTACCTTTATTAATCGGAACCGGCTTGAATTTTGATTCGCAACAAATGACGTATTTGATTTCAATCGATATTTTTATGTGCGGCGTTGCGACACTTTTACAATTAACGGTGAATAAGTTTTTTGGGATTGGCTTGCCAGTCGTTTTAGGTTGTGCCATTCAAGCAGTTGCGCCTTTAATCATGATTGGTACGAACAAAGGGGTTGGTGCAATTTACGGTTCAATTATTGCTTCGGGCATTTTTGTCGTTCTTATTGCAGGATTTTTCTCAAAAATTAAGCGTCTATTTCCGCCTTTAGTCACCGGCACAGTCATTACAGTTATTGGTTTGACCTTAATTCCTGTTGCTGTTGAAAAAATGGGTGGCGGCTTAGCAACGGACAAAAGTTTTGGTGATCCTAAAAACTTGCTCCTCGCATTTGTAACAATTGCCTTAATCATTGTTGTGCAAGTTTGGGGACGTGGCTTTATCAAGTCAATTGCCGTGTTAATCGGCCTAGTCGGTGGCACAATTTTAGCTGCGTTTCTGGGATTAGTGGATTTGTCTCCTGTTGGTCAAGCTACGTGGTTTCACTTTCCACAGCCATTTTATTTTGGCAAACCAACGTTTGATCTTTCTTCTATTGTGTTGATGATTATTATTTCAATTGTTAGTATGGTTGAATCAACAGGTGTTTATTTTGCCTTAGGAGACATTACAGGGAAGAAAATTGGCGAAGATGATTTACGTCGTGGGTATCATGCAGAAGGTTTAGCCGTCATTTTAGGGGGGATTTTTAATACGTTTCCTTATACAGGTTTCTCTCAAAATGTCGGGTTAGTTCAATTATCTGGAATCAAAACACGTCGGCCAATCTATTTTTCTGCTTTTTTCTTAATTATTTTAGGCTTATTACCAAAAATTGGTGCGATGGCCCAAATTATCCCAGAGCCAGTTTTAGGCGGCGGAATGCTGGTTATGTTTGGAATGGTGGCTGTCCAAGGAATGCGCATGTTGTCAAAAGTTGACTACTCAAATGACAAAAATTTATTAATTATTGCCATTTCGATTGGCTTTGGTTTAGGCTTTAATATTATGCCAACGCTCTTTAATAAAGTACCAGAAACTGTTAGCATGTTTACTGGTAATGGAATTGTCATGAGCAGCATTACCGCAATTATTTTAAATCTTTTATTCAATGGTTTAAAAGAAACCTCAGAAAGTAAGGAATAGTTTCAAAAAAGTATGATAGATAAGGTCAGGTGGCTTTTCTTTCATACTTTTTTGACCTAATCATCGTTTAGAAAAATTTAATGTTTTCATCAATCTGAAGAGAAAAAGAGAAAAAAGCTTGGTTACAAAGAGACGAGTAGTAAGTTACCGCTGTTTTATCCTAAAGTATGTTAATAAATTCTGATGAGAAAACCTAAGGGAAACACTGCTGGCACTTGAAGTTGAGCCTTTTTCCTTGTATCATGTAAAAAGAGCACTCTTAAAGGCTAGACTGCGACGAGAAACCGCAGAAGGATTTTAAGGATAAAACTGTGATGGAAAGTTGTGATGAACTTGGATAAACCACTATTACCTGGTCAAGTGATTGGTATCATTGGTGGCGGACATTTAGCAAAAATGATGGCCCTTAGTGCAAGAGAAATGGGGTTTCGAGTGGGTGTGCTAGATCCACAAATTGATTGTCCTGCTGCACAAGTTGCCGATTGGCAATTATTAGGAGCATATAATGATCCTGAAGCGTTAGAGAAATTGGCAAAACGTGCCCAAGTGATTACGTATGAATTTGAACATGCAGATGTTGATGCGTTAACAGCGATTCAACATTTAGCGAATATACCACAAGGAACAGACATTTTAGCGATTACGCAAGATCGCTTAATGGAAAAAAGTTTCTTGGAAGATAATAATATTGTGATTGCACCTTATGCAACGATTGTTAGTCCGACTGATATTCAAGAAGCAATTGATGGCATTGGTTATCCGTGTATCTTGAAGAATACGCGAGGGGAAGGTCGTTATGTACTACATAGTACTTCAGACTTAGCGCCATCCATGAATCTTCTGAGAGAAGGAACCTGTGTCTTGGAAGCTTGGATTCCTTACGAAAAAGAATTATCTGTTCTGATTTCTGGTAATGGTCGTGGCGAATTTGCGACATTTCCAGTTGTGGAAACAATTAAAAAAGAGCGTAAGCTACATGAAACGATTGCGCCAGCCCGAATTGATGACGAAGTCAGTGGCGAGTTGCAACGAATTGCTAAGGTGATTGCTAAAGCAGTTGGTTTAGTCGGCACCCTTTCAATTGAAATGTTTTATACAGAAACAGGCGGGATTTATGTAAATAAAATTTTACCTCGTCCAGAAGATGCTGGGAATTTTTCAATAGATGCTTGTTCTTTTAGCCAATATGATACGCATATTCGTGGTTTATGTAATTGGCCAATGCCAACGATTCAACTGTTGTCAGAAGCGGTTACGGTCAATGTGCTTGGGAATGAAGCCTATGAAACGATGGACATTATTAATGAACATCCAGATTGGCATTTCCACTATTATGGCCATAGTGAAGCAAAAGCGCAACGAGCGATGGGGCATATTACTATATTAACCAAAGAAATCGATGAAACACTGGAAGAAATTAAAGAAACAAAGATTTGGTCGTAATTATTTTTCAAAAATTGAGGAGTAAAGAGGGGATAAGGTACAATGATTGATCGTTATACAAGACCCGAAATGGGCGCAATTTGGACAGATGAGAACCGCTACAAGGCATGGCTAGAAGTTGAAATTTTGGCGGATGAAGCTTGGGCAGAACTTGGCGAAATTCCTAAAGAAGATGTACAAAAAATCCGAGAAAATGCATCATTTGATGTTGCACGTATTTTAGAAATTGAAGCAGAAACACGTCATGATGTTGTCGCTTTTACTCGTGCCGTTTCAGAAACGCTTGGTGAAGAGCGAAAATGGGTACACTATGGGTTAACCAGCACAGATGTTGTGGATACTGCCTATGGTTATCTATTGAAACAGGCGAATGATATTTTACGGAAAGATTTACAAACATTTACGGAGATTGTCGGAGCCAAAGCCAAAGAGTATAAACATACGGTCATGATGGGAAGAACGCATGGTGTTCATGCAGAACCGACTACATTTGGTTTGAAATTAGCGTTGTGGTATTCTGAAATGAAACGCAACATTGAACGTTTTGAACATGCAGCCAAAGGTGTCGAAGCAGGTAAAATCAGTGGAGCCGTAGGTACCTTTGCCAATATTTCACCATTTGTTGAAGAATATGTTTGCGAACATTTGGGGATCCGTGCTCAAGAGATTTCGACACAAGTTTTACCACGTGATTTACATGCAGAATATGTTTCTGCCATGGCATTAATTGCGACAAGTATTGAAAAATTTGCAACAGAAATTCGTGGTCTACAAAAATCAGAAACACGTGAAGTAGAAGAATTTTTTGCAAAAGGACAAAAAGGATCTTCGGCAATGCCGCATAAACGGAATCCAATTGGTTCTGAAAATATGACTGGTTTGGCACGTGTGATTCGTGGTCATGTCATTACTGCCTTTGAAAATGTGAGTTTATGGCATGAACGAGATATTTCTCACTCGTCTGCTGAACGGATTATTATTCCCGATACAACGATTTTGCTAAATTACATGTTGAATCGTTTTGGTAATATTGTCAAAAACTTAACGGTCTTCCCAGAAAATATGAAACGTAACATGGATGCGACCTATGGACTAATTTACAGCCAACGTGTCTTGTTAAAATTGATTGACCATGGCATGACACGTGAAGAAGCGTATGATCTGGTCCAACCAAAAACAGCTTACGCATGGGATCATCAAACGGCGTTCCGTCCGTTGCTAGATGCGGATGAAAAAATTACATCTGTCTTATCAAAAGAAGAGCTAGATGATGCCTTTGATTATCATTATCATTTAAAAAATGTTGACACGATTTTTGAACGTGTTGGTTTAGGATAAAAAAGAGCGTTCAGGAAAAAACAGTTTCTTCCTGAGCGCTTTTTTTATTTTCAGAAAAAAAGTTGAAAAGTTATTTAGTAGAAATAAGAAGAAAAAGTATTAATTTTTAGCGAGCAAACGTCAAAAGGTATAATTCATTTATTTACCTTTTGACGTTTGCTCGCTATTTGTTTGGTTTTTCTTTAGATTATAAAGGAGATATTTTCAAAAAAAGATGGAATTTAGGTGTTTTCATAGGTGTAAAGCGCTATCAAACCCTTATAGGATAAGCATATATCATTTTTTAATTATGGGTTTAAAAATTCAAAATTTTTTTTTGTGTATCTTTAGCTATAATGAGTCTATTAACGATAATTATTAAAAGAATGGAGGGAAAGTTGATTGTAATGAAATTGTCACAAGTCCCAAATAAAACGACGGGGAATGGAATAAAAATATTCTGTTATCTCTGTTTTATAGTTAGCTGTTATCTAATCTTTTTACGCTTCGAAGTTGCTTTATCCCAACAACCAGAGCCACAGCCACTGGCGGGTTTCACAGTTGAAAGTGTGATACCAGATAATCAGCTAGATAAGAACCAAACTTATTTTTATTTAGGTGTTCAGCCAAGTAATCAGCAGATTATTCAAGTGAAAATCAGAAGTTTGCAAAAAGAGCCCGTAACTGTCGCTTTAAGTATTCATGATGCAGTGAACGGAACGGAAGGACAGATTGACTATACGCAGACGAGCCCCAAACTAGATTCTAGTTTGACAAATTCCATCACACAAATTGTTCATTTGCAAAATAAGGAAGCTACGGTCACTGTAAAAAACTTTGAAGAAAAAATAGTGAATTATGAAATCAAAATACCCAAAGAGCCATTTTCTGGAGTTAAATTAGGCGCATTACGGTTTATTAAACAATTAGAGGATGAATCATTAACAAGTAATCAGTTTACATCAACCTATGCGTATACTATTTCCGTCATGTTGACAGAAGATAAACAACCATTTGATGAAGGAGCAGAATTGCAACTAAAAAAAGTTGGTACAACGATCAGTGCTGGCCAACCTGTGGTTCAAGTAACATACCAAAATCGGCAACCAAAAGTTATGAAAGAAGCAACAATTACCAATTGGTTAACCAAAAAAGGTCAGACAAAAGAGTTACTAAAAAAAGTACAAGCAGATGTGACAGTGGCACCTAATTCGCTATTAGCTATGGATCTGCCATTGAATGACGTTGTCCTGCCAGCGGGAACTTATACTGTTCACAGCCAAGTAAGCGCTGGTAATCGCGAATGGCAGTGGCGAAAAGATTTTACAATTACACAAACGCAAATAAAACAATGGTCGACGAATACACCTTCAGCAAAAAGGCAACCGTTTTTGTTAGTGGGGAGTAGTGCAATGGTCCTCGTTGTAGTTAGCATTTATTTTTATCTTAAAAAGAGTAGAACTAAATAGTAAAGAAATAAAAAGGAAAAGCAGGTGTTGGTTATGAACAAGAAAATGACTAATCTAATCTGTGTCATATTATTAGGCACGATGATTTTACCAATTAATGGCTTAGCTGAGGGGACTGAGTCAACAACAGTAACGAGTGAAATGCAACAAATTATTGAAGATTCATTACCTAAGCTATCAGAACCGTCCAAGCAAACGATAGAAACAACTGAAACAACCGATTCTTCAATTGAAAAAACTCAAGCAACTGAAGCAACGAAAGAAGTAGAAACTGTTTCCTTTACTTGGTCACAACAAGAATCAGAACGTCAAGTAACTGCCGGAGCGGATTTTTATCTAAAAATAATTAGCAATGCAACCTGGGCGGAAATCCAATTGCCTCAGGAAATTCAATATAATCCCCAAAAGAACCAACAATTGCAGGAGCATAGTTCTTATAATCAAGAACAACATAGCTTGGTTTTAAGAGACTTAGCCCAGTTGGGGGAGAGTTACTTGCTGTTAACGACAACAAAAGCAGGAACCTTTACATTGTCAGTCAAAGATAAAAACCAAGAAACGTTGGCTAATAATTTAGACGTGACGATTGTGAAAGAGCAAGTAGTAGTGCCACAAGAGACCCAGAAGAGTAGTGAGCAGAAGCAAACAAAGGAAAATGAAAAAAGCAACCCTGTCGTTAAGTCTAAAAACATTGCCGCTAAAGCGAATGGGATTACGGTCGGTTTGACTGCACCAGCCACTTATCGTACATATACTGACCCTGCGACAGGAACAGCACCAGATTACTTAACTGTTTCTTTACCAGTTTCCATCAGCCAAGCGGGCCTCACTGGTACTTCGATTGAGCTTCCTTATGGCTTTTATCCAAGTAAAAGTGACCCGATTTTTAAAGACTTTGATAGTACAGCACCGATATTTTCGTTGGTGACACCTAGTACACCTAGTGCTAACTCCATTGTGGCTTCGTATGTAAACGATACGGCCAATAAAAAATTAATTATTCGCTTGAAAGAAACCAAGACAACTTTAGAGACGATTAATTTACGTTTTAAATTTAATAATGTCTATGATGCCAAAATCCCACCTGAACAAATCGTGTGGAATAATCTCCAAGCGAAGGTATTTGATAATACGGGGACACAAATAGCAAGTTCAGCGACAAATAAAGTGTTAAAAACTGATGTGGCTGTTTCTAGTGCTTCATATGTGCTTTCTGGTTACGCAGTTCCTAGTGATGACAATTATTTTGATGGTGATATTGTTATGACAAACTCTTATCGGTTTAATTATTTAGCTAGAGCGAATTTAGACCCTAATTATGAGCATCAAGTGTATGTTGAAATTCCCACGGGAGCTACATTAACGGGAACTTTAGCCAATAAATTATTAAAAACAGGGATCACAAATGCACAAGACCCTAGTGTGCCAGCGGGTTTTACTCGGTACTATCAGAAATTAGTAACTCTCTCACCAAATATTTTAGAAAACCCAGCAACTCGAATTGATTTATCCTATACTAACACAAGGGTTACTTTGAATAAAACGTATGCAGAAGGGAGTACTTTTTCTGTTAATTTTGGAATGAAAGTAAAATTCCTAAATGGGAAAATAAATACGCTTACCACTACGAAAAGTTATGTAAAACGTTCTCGGCCAGATTTTCAATTATCAGGAACAGGCTATCATTCGACTGTTATAGGTTCTACTAACACAGTTAATAACTTAGATAATTTAGCGACAGCTGGAAATTTTTACGCTTTTAGCTCTGGGATATTTAACCGCTCTGCTACTATTAAGAATACTGGCGCTAAACCAATTCAAGGAGTGACATACAAGTTACAAGAATTAACTGCAGGCTCAGCTAAGGGAAACTTTACTAATTTATATATTTTAGGTTTGACTGATGGAGTGAGTGCCCCCGCCTATTATCGCCCTTTGTATCATATTAAAAATGCTGTAACTGGAACGAGTCGTTCTGTTTGGAGCAGTACACCTGCCACGACTGGTAGCTTTAGTCCAGCTTTACCGACTTTAGCAACCAATGAGTATATTTCAACCATTGATATTATTCCTATGGGAACCGATGGCACAACCGCCAATTCGTTACCTCCAGGCAATGGGATGGCACTCCGATATCGAATCAAAAGTTGGCCTAATGGGCGGTGGCCAGATGGGACAGTACTTTCTAAGATGACTAATCCAATCACCTTTGGAGCCACAATGCAGTACCAAGACGCAATGGGGACTCCTACAGAGCTTAAATTAAACAATAATGTAGTATATTATAATAAAGGCGTGGCCTTACGTGTTTCTGCTAGACTTACCAGTGTTAATAGTGAAAATAAACTGCCTGGGGACACGGTTAACTATGAAATACTCGGGAGAAATAGTGGCTACTATACAGATACTTCTTCTGGGGATTGGGAGAATCCCATTATTACAATTAAAGTTCCCAAACAGTTACGTTTAAAAGCGACTACGAAAAAAGATTTTATTGATGAGAGTAATCAAGTGACCTATCCAGCTTCGGTGACCGTTGAAACCTTAGCTACAAATGATACAACTTACAATTATTATCGTTTTAAGACGTCCAGCACGGCTTATAAATCTAAAGTAACGGGAGAGGCTAGTTTTTTTCGGATTCCTTTAGAATTTGTAGTGGATAGTTCAGCTGCTTCTGGAAGCTATCAAATTCCTTATATCGCCTATAGTAGCCCTAAGCCAACTGATTTCTTTCATGGTGTACTTACTCAATTATCCGCTGCAGAGGCTAAAAAAATCGGTGTAGACAACACGAAAGAAAATAGCTACGAGATCAACTCATCTCCTTTTAATGTCGGCTTTTCTGTTGTGGATTCTTCTAAGTTAGACAGCGCTACTAATGCTCGTGGCTCCGCGACGCAAGCTTGGTCAAATACGAATATCTTTGCGGTAGATCGCAAAGGCACCCCGCAAATGCAAACGGTCATTAAAAATTCTGGAAATACAAACTTCAATAACGTTCGCTTGTATAATATTTTACCTTCTTCTAGCGATGGTCGTGGTTCAACAGGCAGCATCGGGTTTACAAACTTGACCAGTAATAATGGGACAGCCAAAACTTACTATACAACTAAGCCTGTCTCACAATTGCCTAGTTATGCTAACAATGATTTGCAAGCGTGGAATGCCACTAAACTAACCAGTTTAGGGTTCACTACAACTAAACCCGCTAATTCAGCTTTAATCACAGCAATCTATGTCGATTTTGGCGCAACGACAATCAAACCAAGTGAGACATTAGATGCGATTATGAGTTTTTTAGTGCCAGATGCAGAGAATCAAAAAGCAATTAACCAATTTCAATATTCTGCTAAAGAAGCTAAGGCAGGAGCCACTTTAACAGCAGTTAGTGATGAAATTACCTTTAGCACAGAGTTTGCTCAAGTAGCCTATGAACAAAATTTACCGAGTATTACAGTTCCTGGAAGTGGAGTGAAAGATTTACCTTCTCCGCAAACAATCCAGTTAGATGTGAATGATGCCGGCAAAATTGTCATTCCAACAGCCAAACCAACGCTTAGTGGTTATACTTTTGTAGAATGGCAAGATGTTGAAACACCAACCAAAAAATATCAACCGGGAGCAACGATTAGCTTTACGTCTACGTCAACTACCACAAAAATAACTCTGAAAGCTATTTGGGAACCAATCTCAGTGAATGTGACTTTTAGTGCCAATGGGGGCTCGGGTGGTACGGCTGCTAAAGCCTATACTTTTGGGACAGTAGTTAATTTAAGCACGGTTGTGAAGCCAACAAGAACAGGCTATATTTTTCAAGGTTGGGCTACAACAGCCAGTGCCACAACACCAGATATTACAACAAACCCTCTCGTTAATTATGCCTCAGCTAAGACCTATTATGCTGTTTGGAAGGGGAACGCTTATACCGTAAAGTTTGATGCGAATGGGGGAACTGGTACTATGCCTAACGCTAGTTTTATTTATGGAACAGGCAAGCCATTACCAGCCAACACCTTTACGAAAGAGAGTAATACGTTCCTTGGTTGGTCAAGGACACGGACAAGTGCAGTTGTCTATACGGATAAACAAATAATTTCGACATTAACTGCTACTAATAATGGGACTGTAACTTTATATGCGAAATGGAGTGGGCAACGACCTGTATTGATGGGGACACCAAGTACGTTTGATTTTGGCAAACAAACGATTTCGCCAACGGCAAAAAGTTATGGACTAAATTCAGCTAGCTATGTAGGAAGTCCCGAATTACAACAAGCTGGTTTTATGTTACGTCTAGAAGATAATCGACCAACTAGCACAGGTTGGAAATTAAACGTTAGTTTATCTGAATTTAAAGATAAAACTGGTAAATCTTTACCACAAGGAGAAGGAATTACCTTAAACTTTGCGGACACTCAGCTTCAAAAAGTTCAATATGCTAATACAGCTGAGGAATCAGTAACGACTGGTTTTACCAATGGACCGATGTTAGGTTCTCAAGCTTTTCGATCGGGTGCAACAGCCCAATCAATAATCACAGCAACTGGAGCACAAGGAAGTGGAACTTGGCAACTATATTTTCCTTTTGAAGAGATAAAATTAACTGTGCCTGCAAATGTAGGAGAAATATCAAAAGTATATCAATCGACAGTAACTTGGTCATTGGACGATGTAGTCTAATCTTAGTATGTTTCACTTGAAAGGAAAGTTAATTGTATTAAGAAAAAATATAAGTTTTACAGTAACATTAAAAAACAAACGTATTGTTAAATACGTTTGTTTTTTTCTATACTTTTTTCTATTTATCCTTTATAATGTAACTAAAATAGTTACATTAGCTATTTAATGCAAACAAAGGAGGAGAAGTATGGATAAACAACAACGAGGCATTCAAGTGATTAGAATTTGGCTAGGGGTGACGATGTTAATTCATGGAGTGATGAAAGTAACGTCATTGGAAGATACTTTAGCGTTTTTTGCTAGTATTGGTTTGCCAAGCCTTTTCGTGTATGGTGTAGCGGCAATTGAATTAATTGGTGGATTATTTATGATTATTGGCTTTTTAATTCCATTGGTATCAGTAGGATTCATAGCAGTTTTAGTCGGAGCTATTTTTTCTTTTGGTTTGGCAAGTGGTTTTAGTGGTTATGAGTACGAATTATTTTTAGCAATAACCAGTTTGGCTATTTTGGTTAGCTATGCCGATAAAAAGTATCTTACGTTAAAACTTTATTTTTAATAAATCAATGTAATAAAGAGTTGGTCAAACTAGTTGTTATTGCGAAAAAAGCCCTAAAACAGTGATATTTAACTGTTTTAGGTTTTTTTTATCAAAAAGGTCAAAAAAGGTCAATTTATTTATTGACCTTTACTGACCAATAAGGTATAATAAATTTATAAGGTTTACGAATACCTTAACTTTTGAAGAAATCCATCAAAAGTCGGATAATAATAATTGTAAAGAATGTTAAAATAAAAAAAGACAAAACAATAAACGGGAGGGATCGTTTATGAATATTGAAAAAATGACAACAACGCTACAAGAGGCGATTGCTGAAGCTCAAAAAGTTGCGGTGACACGGCAACATCAAGAAATTGATATCGCACATTTATGGAAAATTTTTCTTCAACCAAACCATTTTGGGCGTAATTTTTACACAGATGCTGGTTTAGATGTTGACGCATTTGAACGAGAAGTAGATAACGCGTTAGATGAATATCCAAGTGTGGCAGGCGGTAATGTGCAATATGGTCAAAATTTAAGTCAAAATTTGTTCCATTTATTGCAAGAAGCTGATTCACTTCGAGAAGAATTCCAAGATGAATTTTTATCAACCGAAATTGTACTTTTAGCTTTAATGAAATTGAAAAATTATCGTTTAACAAAATATTTAATGCAACAAGGCATTACAGAAAAAGAGTTAAGAAAAAATATTGAAGAGATGAGAGGAGGAGATCGTGTGACTTCTCAAAACCAGGAAGAACAATATAAAGCACTAGAAAAATACGGTGTTGACTTAGTACAACAAGTAAAAGCAGGAAAACAAGATCCAATCATTGGTCGTGACGAAGAAATTCGTGACGTTATTCGGATTTTATCAAGAAAAACTAAAAATAATCCAGTCTTAATTGGTGAACCAGGTGTTGGTAAAACAGCGATTGTTGAAGGATTAGCACAACGAATCGTTCGTAAAGATGTTCCCGAAAACTTAAAAGATAAAACTATTTTTTCTTTAGATATGGGCGCCTTAATTGCGGGAGCAAAATTCCGTGGCGAATTTGAAGAACGGTTAAAAGCTGTTTTAAAAGAAGTGAAAAAAAGTGATGGCAAAATCATTTTATTCATTGATGAAATTCATAATATCGTCGGAGCTGGTAAAACTGAAGGCAGTATGGACGCCGGGAATTTATTAAAACCGATGCTAGCACGTGGTGAATTGCATTTAATCGGTGCCACAACGCTTGATGAATATCGCCAATATATGGAAAAAGATAAAGCCTTAGAACGTCGTTTCCAAAAAGTATTAGTCAAAGAACCAACAGTAGAAGATACCATTTCTATTTTGCGTGGCTTAAAAGAACGATTTGAAATTCACCACGGCGTGAATATTCATGACAATGCTTTAGTTGCTGCCGCTACTTTATCCGATCGCTATATTACTGATCGTTTCTTACCAGATAAAGCGATTGACTTAGTCGATGAAGCAAGCGCAACGATTCGAGTGGAAATGAATTCGATGCCTACAGAGCTCGATCAAGTAACACGTCGGTTAATGCAACTAGAAATTGAAGAAGCGGCCTTGAAAAAAGAATCGGATGATGCAAGTAAAAAACGGTTAGCCAACTTGCAAGAAGAATTAGCAGATTTGCGTGAAGAAGCCAACTCAATGAAAATGCAATGGGAAACGGAAAAAGAAGAAGTTAATGCGGTTTCCAACAAACGTGCAGAGATTGATAAAGCAAAACACGAATTAGAAGATGCTGAAAATAATTATGATTTAGAACGAGCTGCTGTTTTGCGTCATGGAACAATTCCGCAATTAGAACATGAATTGAAAGAATTGGAAGAAAAGAACGCCAAAGATAACGTTAAAATGGTACAAGAATCGGTTACTGAAAACGAAATTGCGCAAGTGGTCGGTCGTTTAACCGGCATTCCTGTGACAAAATTAGTTGAAGGCGAACGAGAAAAATTAATGAAACTGAATGAAACATTACACAAACGTGTGATTGGTCAAGATGAAGCCGTCGATGCTGTTAGTGATGCGGTGATTCGTTCAAGAGCAGGCTTACAAGATCCAAATCGCCCACTTGGTTCGTTCCTTTTCTTAGGACCAACTGGTGTTGGTAAAACAGAACTTGCTAAAGCTTTAGCTGAAGATTTGTTTGATTCTGAAGATCATATGGTACGGATTGACATGAGTGAATACATGGAAAAACATGCCGTGTCTCGTTTGGTTGGGGCCCCTCCAGGCTATATTGGTTATGAAGAAGGTGGTCAGTTAACAGAAGCTGTTCGTCGAAATCCATATACAATTGTTTTATTAGACGAAATTGAAAAAGCGCACCCAGATGTCTTTAATATCTTATTACAAGTTTTAGATGATGGTCGTTTGACAGATTCTAAAGGTCGGGTCGTTGATTTTAAAAATACGGTTTTAATTATGACAAGTAACATCGGCTCTCAGCTTTTATTGGAAGGTGTGACACCTGAAGGAACAATTCCAGAAGAAGTTGAAAATCAAGTCATGAATATTCTAAAAGGACACTTTAAACCAGAGTTCTTAAACAGAATTGATGATACTATTTTATTTACACCATTAAGCTTGGATAATGTGAAAGGAATCATTGGTAAAATGACCGCACAACTTGCTCATCGTTTAGAGCAACAAGAAATTGTGTTGGAAATCACTGATGAAGCTAAAACGTGGATTGCTGAAAATGGGTATGAGCCAGCTTATGGAGCTCGTCCGTTAAAACGTTTCATTACTCGCGAAGTCGAAACACCATTAGCAAAAGAAATTGTTTCTGGTCGAGTAATGCCAAAAACAAAAGTCACGATTAGTCTATTAGACAATCAATTAGTTTTTGAAAATGAACCGATAGAAGAAGTATAAAAAAAGAACGAGCGAATTCGCTCGTTCTTTTTTTACTGAAGTTTATACGTGTTATTTTCTACTTTAGTTAAATTATTACGTTGAATGTATTCCAAGATTTTAGGATCATCTTTCACTACAACTAAGTAATCCTTACCTTTAATTTTATCATTAAAAGTAGAAGAATCATTTAAATCATAAATTACAGAAGAATTTTTATTAAATAATTTATATCGTAAAAAGAAACCTGAGTAACCAGCATCATTTTTGCTGGCTGGTGAATAGACAGCATATGAATGTGAAGTGTCTCTGTCTTTTAAAGCATTTTTTGAATTAGGTAAGGCTTGCTCTATTTGTTCGCGTAAGCTATTTGGATAACGATTACTTAAAAAGATTGATGAGTAATCAGAAATTCGAACAAATATAACACAGGAGAACAATAGCGTTAATGATAACAAGGAAGTCATGATAATTTTATAATTGTCTGTTTTAGCTATATAACACAGCAGTTGCACAATAATAAAAGCAATTAGAAAGTTAAAAATACTTCCAGCGTAACGATCAAAACTTCCTAAGTTTAAAGCTTCTGGAGTCGGCATAGAAAGAAGATACATCGCCCACAAAATACACATATAACCTAAAAATAAAACCAAACTACTGATAATTTGTAGCTTTAATGTTTTAATCGGAATAGCAGTTTTTTTATTAAGATAGAAGGCAATCCCTAGTGCAATTATAATGAAAAGTAACAATTCGTATAGAAAATTTGAGCTTGTAAAGGAGAACATTCTAAGTAAAAACCGTTTGCTTATTTCAACAATATCTGAAAAACTTTTTTCTGAAAATATTTTTTTATAGTAAGCAATACTCATATCATGCTTCCCAGACATTCCATCTGGATATACATATTTTGTATGGCGTAGCCAAAGAAAAAAAGAAATCCATGGCGTTAGTAAGAGTAATAAAAATTGGAACAGTTCTTTTTTTGTACAACGCTCTTTCCCTAAGACATAGCAATTCCAAAAACTTATTAGTAAAAATATAGTATTTAATCCAATGAAAATAACTCCGCTATTTTTCACTAGTAAAAGGCTAATCATTAACGGACTTGACAGGATTAAGCCGCGTTTGAAATCATGATAGTAATAAAAAATAATATTCATGGTTGCTGTTCCCAAAAGCAGCAATAGATTGTCTACCAAAAGATCCATTAGAGAAGTTGGGCCTTTAAACAAGTAAAATGAAAAAACAGCCAAAAAGAATACTAGTAGTTTTTTAACATTTTTATTTTGTTTTTGCGAAAAGCTGGTAGAAAAAATATTTTTCCAATTAAAGATGGTCGTTATGGAAGCTAAAATTAATAATATTTGTGCAAAAATAGCATTGCTTTCTGTGACGCCAACTAATTTAATAAAATAATAAATAAAAACAGCCGATCCTGGTGGATAAGAAGTAAACATTATGACATCCGTTTTAAAATTAGGAAAACTATTTGTCAGAGACATTGATTTAACAATTAAAGCCCAATGTGAAAAATTATCGTAATGTATGAATAGTCTGTTTCGACTAACAAGAAAGAAAATAAAACTAAATAACAGGAAAAAAAGTATACCTGGTGATAATAGATCTTTTAAAGATCGCCGAATACTTTTATTTTTCCAAAAATCAAATAACAATAAGAATATACCACTGAAAATAATAATAAGTATCATGACTTTTAGAATGTTAAGAAGACCGCCTAAAAACATAGCTACAATTATTGAAGAGAAAATAATAATAGGAATAAAGTCACGTGGCACTTCTTTTTTTCTTAGATATATGCCGTAACCGACAAAGCTTAAAATAAAAGCAGTTATACCAATAATAAAACGAAACATGTATAAACCCCCAAATGTAAAATGTAAAATCATAACTATTATAGCTTAAAATATCCTTTATACATAGACAATTAGTTTAAAATAATATTTTTGTCTCTTAATTTAAGTTTTGAAAATAAGAAATAAAAAAGTAAGGATTAGAAAGAAAAAAACTCAAAAGTTAGACTAACTTTTGAGTTTTTTCTTTTGCCCTATATATAATATATACTTTTACAATCGTTGCTTAATTTCTTCCAACAAGTCCTCTTCTGAAGAAACAACCCGACCATTCAATTTAATCAAACCAACTGTATAAAGGTTTAAATAATGGAATTGATTTTCAGCGACTTCGTTCAAAGCATCAAGCTTTTGGTGATTATCAGCACCTTGTTGGCGGCTGTCTGTGTAAAGGGCAACCACCGGGATTCCTTTGGCATAAGCAACACCAATTTCGGAAGCTACGCCCGCATCAATGGTTGGTCCGTCTAATAAAGCAACCAATAAGTCGCTAGCAAGGACGTTTTCTGTATCTGCTAAGGCAATCATTTTACTATCGGCATAAGCAGATTTGTCGTTAATCGCCGCATTTTCTTGTGGTAAATAAAGATCGATTGTTTTATCCAATTGTCGAATTTGTTCGACTAAATAGGCATTATAACGTAAGTCAGCTTGCGAAAATAAAGGTCCTGCAAAATAAATTTTTGTCATTTGTCTGTCTCCAATCCAAGGGTTTAGAAATAATCACTGAAATAAGCTTCTTGGTCAGGAAAAATCCGTTCCAAAGAATTTAAAGTTTCTTTATCTGTATCAATGCGCTCAATTCGATGTAAGTACGAAGGGCGTCGGTAATTCATGACTAAACAAGTTAGTGTTTGAATATCTAAGTGAACGGCGGTACCTAAAGGTTCATCCGTAATGGTTACTTGATCATTTTCATCCCAAATTAAGCCAAAAATACCATTATTCCACTCAGCAACAGGATCTTTAACGACAAAATGGAAGGGCTTAGCTGTACTTTCAAAAGGAAAATTTTCTAAAAAGGCTTTGACATCAACAATTCGAGCCATATAATAGGGCTCAATGCTTTCTTTAATTTGGCTGTCTTCTAAAAGAAAGGCTAGTGGTTCATTTTTATAGATATCGCCCTTGACCCAATAAACCATCGAAAAATGCGCAGTAATAAAATTCCACAAGCCATTTCGGGCTTCTTGGTTCAAGTAAAACATTTCCTTAATATGAAATACCTCATCGGCCACCCAATAGAAAAGTACTCCTAAAGGTTCTTGATTGGCACCATAATAGACAGCAGCAGTCCGTTCTTCCTCGTTTTCGAAACGCCAATATTCTTCCCAGTTGAAGGCACTACGAATGAGCGCGCCGTGATTTTGACGAGCGAATCGCGCATAGACATCAAAGACGTCTGGGTGATCGACAGCTAACCGTTCAATCATTCCTGGAACAGGAACGGTTTTTGGTAATTGCGTATCCCGAATTTTAAAAGATAACTTGTCGGACATGATTTCCCAACCTTTACGTCGATAATAAGGAATGTTGTAAGGGAAAAGATAAGAAATCCACTGTTTATCTTGGCGCATTTCTTCTAATGCTGTTTGAATCAAGTCTTTCATTAAACCGTGGTTGGCATATTCAGGATAGGTACCGACACCAGTAACGCCGCCCATTTTATACAAAGCACCATGGATATTGACTTCGCATGGATAGATAGCAATTTGTGAAATTAATTGATTTTCGTGAAACCAGCCAAATACTTTTGAAAGTTCTAAAATCGGTTGTTTTGATTTGATAAATGCGCGTTTGTTTTCAAAACCACTTTCTTCAATATCCGCTTCAGTTACTTGAAAAACATAGGAAAGAAGTTCATTAAATTGATCAATGTGTTCTTCCTCAACAGGCTTTAAGGTCAGTTGCTTTCGAAATTCTTGTTCATCCATTTTTCCATCTCCAATAAATTTACTGTTTTTAGTATACCAAATTTTTCGAAACTCTGTTAGCCTTTCGAAACCAAAAGAATAAAAGGGAAGTGCTTTAAATCTTCTTCAAAAATTGGTATAATGAAAAGTGCTGATTATCCTAGACCTTTAAACATGATAATTTGATAAAAAAGGCAACTAAAATATAACAATTGATTGATGAAGCTAGCAGGGAGCTAGCTTTTCTTAAAAGAAATGAGGCAAAAAATGAACAATAAAGAAATGAAAGCAAGACAAGAGAAAATTCGTAATTTCTCGATCATTGCCCACATTGACCATGGGAAGTCAACTTTAGCCGACCGGATTTTGGAAAAAACAAATACAGTTAGCAGTCGAGAAATGCAAGATCAATTACTTGATTCAATGGATTTAGAGAGAGAACGCGGCATTACCATCAAATTAAACGCAATTGAATTAAACTATACAGCCAAAGATGGTGAAACCTATACTTTCCATTTGATTGACACACCAGGGCACGTCGATTTCACCTATGAAGTTTCTCGTAGCTTGGCAGCTTGTGAGGGGGCTGTTCTAGTTGTTGATGCGGCGCAAGGAATTGAAGCGCAAACGCTAGCAAATGTCTATTTGGCATTGGATAATGACTTAGAAATTTTACCTGTTATTAATAAAATTGATTTACCCGCCGCTGATCCAGAGCGTGTTCGGACAGAGATTGAAGACGTAATTGGAATTGATGCATCGGAAGCTGTTTTAGCAAGTGCAAAAGCAGGGATTGGGATTGAAGATATTTTAGAACAAGTGGTGGAGTATGTACCAGCTCCATCAGGCGATATTGAGGCTCCTTTAAAGGCTTTGATTTTTGACTCTATTTACGATAGTTATCGGGGGGTCGTTTTAAACATCCGTGTAATTGACGGTGTCGTTCGTCCTGGGGATAAAATCCAAATGATGAGTAATGGTAAAACGTTTGATGTAACAGAAGTCGGCGTTTTTTCACCGAAACCAATTGCTCGTGATTATTTAATGGTTGGTGATGTGGGTTATATCACCGCTAGCATTAAAACGGTTCAAGATACACGGGTCGGGGATACAGTGACTTTGGCCGACAATCCAGCAGCAGAAGCACTACCAGGCTACCGCAAAATGAATCCAATGGTTTATTGTGGCTTATATCCAATTGATACGTCGCGCTACAATGATTTACGGGAAGCATTAGAAAAATTACAATTAAATGATGCGGCGTTACAATTTGAACCGGAAACATCGCAAGCTTTAGGATTTGGTTTCCGTTGTGGTTTCTTAGGTTTGCTGCACATGGATGTTGTTCAGGAACGTTTGGAACGAGAATTTAATTTAGAGTTAATTACAACAGCACCGTCCGTAATTTATCATGTTAATAAAACAGACGGAACAACCGTTGTTGTTGACAACCCAGCTGAATTTCCAGAACCAGTAACGATTGAATCTGTGGAAGAACCTTATGTTAAAGCGCAAATCATGGTGCCAAACGATTATGTAGGAGCAGTAATGGAATTATCACAACGTAAACGTGGCGAATTCATTACAATGGATTACTTAGACGATTATCGTGTAAACGTAGTTTATGAAATTCCGTTATCTGAAATCGTGTTTGACTTTTTCGATAAATTGAAATCAAGTACAAAAGGCTATGCATCCTTAGATTACGAAATGGCTGGCTATCGTACTAGCCGCCTAGTGAAAATGGATATTCTATTAAATGCTGAAAAAGTGGATGCGTTAAGCTTTATTGTTCACCGAGATTTCGCATTTGAGCGTGGTAAAGCGATTGTTGAGAAACTGAAAAAACTAATTCCACGTCAACAGTTTGAAGTCCCAGTTCAAGCGGCGATTGGTCAAAAAATTGTGGCTCGTTCAGATATTAAAGCCTTACGCAAAAACGTACTGGCTAAATGCTATGGTGGCGATGTTTCTCGTAAACGTAAATTGTTAGAGAAACAAAAAGAAGGGAAGAAACGGATGAAACAAATTGGATCCGTGGAAGTTCCTCAAGAAGCCTTTATGGCGGTTCTGAAAATGGATGAAGATGATCAGAAAAAATAACTTATTAAAAAAGTACCTCAGTCTGAGCTGAGGTGCTTTTTTTGAAAATATAAATTAAAGTAAACTACATTTTAAAATAAAACACGCAAAATTGCGTGCTTTTTTATATTGTGATAGAATATACATACGAAAGCTTATAAATAATCAAAATAATTTTGCAAATCAAGTAAATAAGGAGAGAACAAATGGCTGGAACAATAAAAGAAATTGCTGAAAAAGCAGGAGTATCTAGGGGAACTGTGGATCGAGCATTGAATAATCGCGGCCGAATCAATCCTGAGGTTGCTGAAAAAATTAAAACAATAGCGAAAGAAATGAACTATGTTCCGAAGAAAAAAAAGATGGCCAAAGAAGAACCAATCAAATTAGGTGTTGTGACACAATTGGCAAAATCTTCTTTTATGATTCCAATTCGATCAGGTTTACAAGCAGTTATAGGTGATCTAAAAAAAAGAAATATTGATTGCTTTTTAGAGGAAATAGACGGGGTCGATGAAGCGGCGCAGTTACAGGCACTTGAACGCTTGTTAGAACTTGGTGTAAAAGGAATTGCCATCATGCCAGTTGATAGTGTGGCGATTAGGGAAAAAATCAATCAGCTTACGGAACAAGGCATTAAGGTCATCGCATTCAATTCGGACATTGTTGGTAGTAAACGTCAATGCTTTGTCGGAATGGATAACTTTAAAAGCGGGAAGACAGCTGCTGGATTATTAGGAATGTTGACAAAAGGAGAGGGAGATGTCCTAGCTATTACTGGATATTTTGGAAATAGTGTGAATAGTTTGCGAGTTGCTGGTTTTGTTGAAGAATTGAAACAGTCATTTCCACAATTGAAATTAACAGGTGTTCAAAGCAGTTTTGATTCGAGCGATGAAGTCGAAAAGATTTTAAGTGACACATTAGAGAACTATACTAATTTAAAAGGTGTCGTTGTGTTTTCAGGAGGTCAAGCAGGAATTGCTCGTGTGTTGAAAAAAAGGGCAGGGAAAGACAGACCGTATGTGATTATCTATGATTTAACTGAGAAAAATATCGAGATGCTGAAAAAAAATCAAGTTGATTTTCTAATTGATCAAGATGGTTTTACGCAGGGCTATCGTTCTTTACTATTATTAGCGAATCAACTACAGAATAATAAATTTATGACAGAAGAGATGTTATTTACAGATATCATTATTAAAACAAAATATAATCTTTAACAGAAGTGTGAATCTTGCTGTAAAGCAATTCATGCTTCTTTTTTTGCGTTCTTTTAAAATGCACGCAAATATAATGTGCTAATTTAATGTTGCACGCATTTTGAAAGCGTGCTATAATTCGTTTGTAAATAATAGAAGAACGAAGAAGAGGTGGATCTATGAGTTATATTAGCTTTGATCAATCAAAAGAATTTGATCTAGTTCTTTTAGGTAGAGTGGCTATCGATTTTAACCCTGCCTATAATGAGCAAGTTAAAGAAGAATTTAAGCCTTTAAAAGATGTTCATATGTTTGAAAAGTTTGTGGGAGGTTCTCCTGCAAATATTTCCGTGGGTATCACCAAACATGGGATGAAAGCTGGCTTCATTGGGAAAGTATCCGATGACCAGTTTGGAGAATATGTTATTGATTATTTTAATGAGCAAGGCATTGATACTTCTCAGATAAGTAAAGCGCAGCATGGCGAAAAGTTGGGTCTGACTTTTACAGAAATGCTATCACCTAAAGAAAGTAGTATTTTAATGTATCGGAACCAAGCTGCGGATTTACAACTAAGTGTCGAAGATATCGATGAAGATTATTTGAAACGTTCAAAAGCCTTATTAATTTCAGGGACTGCTTTGGCGGAAAGCCCTTCAAGAGAAGCCGTGTTAAAAGCTGTGATGTTAGCGAAAAAAAACAACGTCAAAATTATTTTTGATATAGACTATCGAGAATACAATTGGAAAAATGTGGATGAAATCGCTATTTATTATTCAATAGTTGCGAAAGAATCAGATATTATTATGGGCTCGAGAGAAGAATTTGATTTAACTGAAAGATTGATTCAACCAAATATGACAGATAATGAAAGCGCTGTTTTTTGGCATAATTGTGGCGCTCAAATAGTCGTTATTAAACACGGGATGAAAGGCTCAACAGCTTATACAGCAGATCAACAACAGTTTTCAATTAAACCATTTCCAGTGGAGGCACGCAAGGGATTTGGTGGCGGTGATGGCTATGCAGCTGGATTTTTATATGGTTTATTTGAAGGTTGGGAAATTATCGATTGCTTGGAGTTTGGCTCAGCGGAAGCTTCGATGATGGTCAAAAGTAACAATTGCTCAGATTCTTTACCAACGACGCAAGAAGTAAAAGAGTTCATTAAACTGGAGAAGGAAATATACGGCGAAATGATCGCTAGGATTTAAGGTGGATAAAATGGAAAAGACGATTCGTTTAACGACAGCACAAGCATTATTAAAATTTTTGAATCAACAATATATTAGCATTGATGGAAAAGAAACACCTTATGTGGAAGGAATCTTTCATGTATATGGTCATGGGAATGTTTTAGGGATTGGTCAAGCGTTGGAACAAGATCCGGGACATTTAAAAAGTTACAGTGGAAAAAACGAACAAGGGATGGCTCATGCTGCTATCGCTTTTGCTAGACAAAGTTTACGTAAGAAAATATTCGCAGTTTCAGCGTCTGCAGGTCCAGGTTCAGCTAATTTATTGACTGCTGCTGGAACCGCCTTCGCTAATAATATACCTGTATTGTTTCTGCCAGCAGATACGTTTGCTACTCGGCAACCAGATCCCGTATTACAGCAGTTGGAACATGAATCAAGTGTAACTTTTTCTACCAACGATGCTTTCCAAGCAGTTTCTCGCTATTGGGATCGTATTAATCGGCCAGAACAACTGATGTCAGCATTGCTACGGGCATTTGAAGTTATGACCAATCCTGCAACTACAGGACCTGCCACCATTTGTTTGCCACAAGATGTTGAGTCAGAAGCCTATGATTATCCAGTAGAGTTTTTTAGAAAAAGAGTTCATTATATCGATCGACGGATGCCGACAATTCGTGAGCTTGAAACAGCTAGTCACTTGATAAAGGATAGTAAACACCCAGTAATTATTGTGGGGGGCGGTTGCAAGTATTCAGAAGCAGGTGAGAGCCTTCAGAAAATTTCTCAAGTTCATCAGATACCTTTGGTTGAAACACATGCTGGTAAATCAACTGTTTCATGGAAATTTGAAAATAATCTTGGAGGCTTGGGAATTTTAGGTACCTCAGCTGCTAATAAAGCTGTTCAGCAAGCGGATTTGATTATTGGAATTGGCACGCGTTATACGGATTTTACCACTGCATCAAAAAGTATTTTTAATTTTGAACAATCAAAAATGATAAATATTAACGTAAGTCGACCACAGACTTACAAAATGGAAGCGTTTCAAATTGTGGGAGATGCTCGAGCAACCTTAGAAGGAATTCTGCCAATGATAGAAGGATATCGAACGGCTTATGGTGAAAAAATCACTGAACTGAAGAACGAATGGGTGAAAGAGCGGGAGCGATTAAAAACAACTCATTTTAAACGGAAAGATTTTGATCCGGAAATCAAAAACCACTTTACACAGGATATTTTAAATGATTATGCTGATTCTTTGAATACAACTCTGACACAAACAGAGGTTTTCGTTCATTTGAATGATTTTGTCGAAGATGATGCGATTGTGATTGGTTCGGCAGGGTCATTGCCAGGCGATATGCAACGATTGTGGAATCCTGTAAAGGAAAATACTTATCATTTAGAGTATGGCTATTCTTGTATGGGCTATGAAATTGCTGGTGCAATGGGGGTACGGCTTGCTAATCCTAATCAAGAGGTTTACGCATTAGTCGGTGACGGTAGTTTTTTGATGTTGCATAGCGAACTGGTCTCTGCATTACAATATGACAAAAAAATCAATATTGTTCTGTTCAATAATTCTGGGTTCGGATGCATTAATAATCTGCAAATGGAGAATGGCGGCGTAAGTCAAGGGACGGAATTTAGAAATACAAAAGGCGAAATTATGAATATCAATTATGCTAAAATCGCTGAAGGATATGGTGCCAAAGCGTATCAAGTCCATTCGATTGAAGAACTAAAACAGGCGATTGTCGACGCGAAAAACCAAACGCAATCGACATTGATTGAAATAAATGTTCTTCCTAAAACGATGACTGCTGGTTACGATGGTAGTTGGTGGAATGTCGGTGTTGCTGAAGTATCAGAAAAACCAGCGATTCAAGAAGCATACCAAGTTAAAAAAGAAAAACTTGCAACTGCTAGAAAATATTAGGTATTCGTCATACAACCAAAAAGTTAGGAGCGAATGAATTGAAAAAAACATTGAAACATCAACCGTTGATAAAAGAACTAGCTCCCGGTGTTCGACAAGTTCAAAATATTCGAAAAAACAACACTGATTTACAGTATATTGAGTTTCAAGTTCTTGAATTAGATAATGGAGCAATGTATCAAGAAGCTGGTAATGAACTGGAAGTTTGTATCGTCGTATTAACTGGCAAAATCAATGTTAAGGTGAGCGATAAATGGTACGAGAATTTAGGTAAACGAACCTCTGTTTTTGAAAAAATTCCGACAGATAGTATCTATATCCCAGCAAAAACGTCGTTTGAACTAATAGCAACTTCTGACACTGTTCGTTTGGCCCTTTGTTATTCGCCAGCTAAAAAAACGTTGCCAGTGCACGTGATTACCGCTGAGGAAAATACGGTTGAAAAACGAGGGATATATCAGAATAAACGACTAGTGCATAACATTTTACCAGACAATGTTGATACTGCCAGTAGTTTGTTGGTGGTTGAAGTCTACACTGAAGGTGGTAACTTTTCTAGCTATCCACCACACAAACATGACCAAGAAAATTTACCTGACGAATCTTATTTAGAAGAGACGTATTATCATGAGCTGAATCCAGAGCAAGGCTTTGTTTTTCAACGAGTATATACAGAGGATGGTTCTATAGATGAAACGATGACTGTAGAGCATCAAAATGTTGTGGAGGTACCTAAGGGATATCATCCTGTCGGCGTGCCAGATGGTTACACCTCTTATTATTTAAATGTGATGGCAGGACCTGAACGAATTTGGAAGTTTCATAACGAGAAAAAACACGAGTGGATTTTAAATCGGAACGAATTGACTAACAATTAGAAATAAAAAAATAAGTAGACTTTTTTAGGAGGAAAATAAATGACTCGATTTTTAAAGAATTATATAGGTGGCCGCTGGGTAACAAGTGCAGCCACTGAATTTGAAGAAGTGGTCAATCCGGCAACAGAAGAAGCATTAGTAAATGTTCCATTATCTAGTGAAGCAGAAACTGCAGAAGCAATCAGAGTAGCGGATGAGGCTTTTCAAACATGGAAAAAAGTAAGTGTTCCAGTTCGTGGCCGCTATCTTTTCAAATTGCATCATTTATTGATGACGAATAAAGAAGAGCTAGCACGATTAATTACGCTTGAAAATGGAAAATCTTTGTCAGAATCATTAGGTGAGGTTCAGCGAGGGATTGAAAATGTCGAGCATGCATCGGGCATTACGAATTTAATAATGGGTGATTCTCTATCCACAGCGGCTACAGATATTGAAATTACCAATTACCGTTATCCCATCGGTGTTGTTGGGGGAATTACTCCTTTCAATTTTCCGATGATGGTACCGTTTTGGATTTTCCCAATGGCGTTAGCAGCAGGGAATACGGTGGTGCTGAAGCCTTCCGAAAAAACGCCATTATTGATGGAAAAAATTGTTGAATTAATAGAAGAAGCAGGATTTCCAAGTGGCGTCTTTAATGTTGTCTATGGGGCACACGATGTTGTTAATACTTTATTGCGTGATCCATTAGTAAAAGGAATTAGCTTTGTAGGTTCAAAAAATGTTGGTGAATATGTCTATAAAGAAGGAACAAAAAATCTGAAACGAGTCCAGGCATTAACTGGCGCAAAAAATCATGTCATCGTTTTAAAAGATGCCAACCTTGATCGTGCAGTAAAAGACATTATCGGTGGCTCTTTTGGATCAGCCGGTGAACGCTGTATGGCCGCTTCGGTGATCGTTGTAGAAGAAACTATTGCAGATCAATTCGTTGAAAAATTTAAGGCTACAGCACAGACGATAAAAATTGGAAATGGTCTGGAAGAAGGAGTCTTTTTAGGCCCCGTGATTCGAAAAGAGGCGCAGCAACGAACATTTGATTACATTCAAAAAGGTATTGATGAAGGAGCGGACTTATTGTTAGATGGCCGTGAAAATATTCCTGAAAAAGGCTACTTCGTGGGACCTACGATCTTTGATCGTGTCACGATGGACATGAAGATTTGGCAAGATGAAATTTTTGCACCCGTTGCCTCAATTGTTCGAGTGAAAAATCTAGAAGCAGCAGTTACACTGACCAATCAATCAGAATTTGCTAACGGTTCATGTCTCTATACGAGTAATGCTTCAGCTATCCGTTACTTTAGAGAGAATGTTGATGCAGGAATGTTAGGCATCAACTTAGGTGTACCAGCACCAATGGCTTGGTTTGCTTTTTCCGGCTGGAAACACTCTTTCTATGGTGACTTACACGCCAATGGAAAAGACAGTGTAGAATTTTATACACATCGAAAAGTTGTGACCGCTCGATACGCTCCTAGCGAAATAAACTAGTTTTACTTCGAAGCTCTGTCAAAGGAGCTTCGAAGATTCTATGATTAAAGCGGTGAAAGTATCTTTTATTAGTACAAATATAAGACATGACTTTCTGAAAATAATGATTGACTAAATAAAATTGTAAGCGTATACACAATACGCATAAAATAAAGAAATCGGAGGACAAATAATTGAAAGTAAAAGTAGGCGTAATTGGTACAGGGGCGATTGGAATCGAACATATTAACAGAATTAATCACAAGACACAAGGCGCTTTTGTAACAGCAGTATCAGATATTAATGTTGAAGCGGCAAGTAAAATTGCTGAGGAGATTGGGGCTCAATTTTTCAAAACAGGCGAAGAATTAATTGCTTCTGAAGAAGTGGAAGTTGTTGTTGTTACTTCCTGGGACCCAACACACGAAAAATATGTCTTGGAAGCAATCAAGCATGGAAAATACGTATTCTGCGAAAAACCATTAGCAATGGATGCCGCAGGATGTCGCCGAATTGTAGATGCAGAAGTCGCTTATGGTAAAAAATTGGTACAGGTGGGCTTCATGCGTCGATACGATCGTGGCTACATTGAGTTGAAAGAAGCAATTGAATCAAAACAGTATGGTGAAGCTCTGATGCTCCATTGTGCGCATAGAAATCCAAGCGCTGATGAAAATTATAAGACGCCAATGGCAATCAGTAATACTGCAATCCATGAAATTGATGTTCTTCGTTGGCTATTAGCCGAAGATTATGCCTCAGTGCAAATGATTTTACCAAAGAAAACCAGCCATACACATGCAGATTTACATGATCCTCAATTACTGATTTTCCAGACGAAATCAGGTGTAACAATTGATTTAGAAATTTTTGTTAATTGTCGTTTTGGCTACGATATTAAGTGTGACGTAGTTTTTGAAACGGCAGAAGTCGGAATGACGGATCCAGCCTATACCAAAATTAAAGCTGCGGAGAAAAATTACACACCAATTTCGCCCGACTGGCAAACGCGTTTTTTAGATGCGTATGATTACGAATTTAAGTTATGGGTTGATTCAATTAAAAACGATAAACTTGTTGGTCCAACTGCTTGGGATGGCTACGTGGCAGCAATCACAATGATGGCTTGTCATGAGTCTCGTGAGTCAGGGGAAAAAGTAATGATTGAAATAGATGAACAACCAGCGTTATATACCAAATAATTCTTAAAAAAAGGAGGGGTTTTGTGGAAAATATTAGAGTAGGAATCGTAGGACTAGGTAGATTAGGCAAGGTACACGCAAAAAATTTATCTTCTGCTGTTAGTGGCTGTGAGCTTACGGCCGCCTGTAGTTTAGTTGAATCAGAATTAGCATTTGCACAGAAGGAGTTAGGTGTTAAGTATACGTTTTCTAGTTATGAAAAAATGGTTCAAAGCGCTGTAATTGATGCCGTTTTTATTGTTTCACCTTCAGGATTCCACTGTGAACAAGTCCGTTTAGCTATGGAAAATGGGAAACACGTATTTACTGAAAAACCATTGGGAATTGAAATTGAGGACATAAAAAAGACACAAGAGGTTATTGGAAAATATCCCGAGCAAGTATTTATGTTAGGTTTCATGCGCCGTTACGATGAATCTTATCAGTATGCCAAAAAAATGGTAGAAGATGGGGAAATCGGGGAAGTCACGTTAATCCGTTGTTATGGAATTGATCCGAGTGATGGGCTGGAAAGCTTCGTTAAGTTTGCAATGAACAATGATAGTGGCGGTTTATTTCTAGATATGGCGATTCACGATATTGATTTGGTTCGTTGGTTTACTGGTCAAGAGGTAGAACAAGTTTGGGCAATTGGTAAAAATGCTGCATATCCAGAATTAGATCAAGTCGGTGAATTGGAAACCGGAGCAGCTATGATGAGTCTTAAAGATAAAACAATGGCTTTACTAGTTGCTGGAAGAAATGCTGCACATGGTTACCATGTCGAAACAGAAATTATGGGCACCAAAGGGATGTTACGAGTAGCGCAAGTACCTGAAAAAAATTTAGTGACTGTTATGAATAATCAAGGGGTTGTGCGACCTTGCTCTCAAAACTTTCCAGAAAGATTTAGAGAAGCGTTCATTCGAGAAGCACAAGAATTTATTTCCTGTATTCAAGAAAAACGTCAACCAGCAGTTAATGCAGAAGATGGTTTACAATCAACAAAAATTGCATTAGCTTGTCAAGAATCATTTGATACGAATCGTTTGGTACAACTATAAATGAAGTAGGAGAGTGACATAATGGCGAAACAAATTCAACTAGCTATTGCGCCGATTGCATGGACAAATGATGATATGCCAGAGCTAGGAAGCGAAAATACGTTTGAACAATGCGTTAGTGAGATGGCGCTGGCTGGATTCACAGGTACGGAAATTGGCAACAAGTATCCAAAAGATCCACAGGTTTTAAAACAATATTTAGATATTCGTGGACTAAAAGTAGCGAGTGCCTGGTTTAGTACATTTTTAACAACAAAACCTTTCGAAGAAACCGCGGAAGACTTCAAAAAACATCGAGATTTTTTACATGCAATGGATGCTAAGGTTATTGTTGTGGCTGAACAAGGACACAGCATACAAGGAATTATGACGGCTCCTGTTTTTAATGAGAAACCAATTTTTTCTGATGAAGAATGGCAAAAACTAGCTGAAGGATTAGAAAAACTAGGGGACTTGGCACATGAAAAAGGTATGGAGATTGTTTACCATCACCATATGGGGACAGGAGTCCAAACGACTGAAGAAATCGATCGATTAATGAAAATGACGGATCCGACAAAAGTTAAATTATTGTTTGACACTGGCCATCTTGTCTTCTCAGGAGAAGATCCAATCGCAATCTATCAGCGCTATCAAGACCGGATTAAACACATTCACTTCAAAGATATTCGCCAACAAATGGCAGAGAAAGTTAGAACAGAAGAAGATAGCTTCTTAAAGGCCGTGAAAAAAGGCGTCTTTACAGTCCCTGGGGATGGTATGATTGATTTCAAACCAATTTGGTCAGCAATCGAAGAGAGTGGCTATGAAGGTTGGATTGTGGTTGAAGCGGAACAAGATCCGGCCAAAGCCAATCCGTTTGAATATGCCGTCAAAGCACGAAACTATATCCGAAAGGTCACCGATCTTTAATCTAATCGAGAAGGAGCTAGACAATGAATCTATTTTCAATAATCAGTTTCCTAGTAATTGTCATCTGCGTATGGATTTTTGCCTATTCTCGATCCAGAAGTGTAGATACTTCTGGATCAGAAGGTTTCTTCATGGGTGGCCGAAGCTTAACAGCCTTACCGATTGCTGGGACAATTATTATGACCAACCTATCCACAGAGCAAATTGTTGGACAAAACGGTCAAAGCTATCATGCAGGAATGGAAGTAATGGCTTGGGAAGTAACTGCTGCAATTGCAATTGTCGCATTGGCAGTCATTTTTTTACCAAAATATTTTAAATACGGTATTAATACGGTTTCAGATTTCATTGAAATTCGTTATGATACAGTTACAAAACGAATTATTTCAATCTTGTTTATTGTTACCTATATGATTTCTTTTTTACCAGTAGTTCTTTATTCTGGGTCACTAGTATTCAATAAGATTTTTCATATTGATGAGCTGCTGGGTGTCGAACCTATCGTCGCAATCATTCTTGTGGCGATGGTGATTGGTATTGTTGGGATTCTTTATCTGCTGATTGGCGGCCTATCTTTAAGTGCCAATAGCGATTCGATTTATGGCGTTGGTTTATTGGTTTGTGGTTTGTTGGTTCCAATACTAGGTTTAATGAAACTGGGTGATGGCAGTTTTATTGGTGGGATTGAACAGGTTGTTGAAAACACACCATGGTTACTGAACTCTGTAGGTGCAATTGATTCTGCTGTTGTACCATGGCCAACATTATTTACAGGGATGTTGTTTAATAATTTGTATTTCTGGTGTACCAATCAGATGATTGTTCAAAAAGCACTTTCAGGAAAAAATTTAGCAGAAGCACAAAAAGGGGCTTTTTTAGTGGGGATTTTCAAAGTGTTTGGTGCTTTATTCTTAGTATTTCCAGGAATTGTTGCAAGAAATCTTTTTGGGGATGCGTTGATGTCCAATCCTGATAACGCATATCCATATTTAGTAACTGAAGTTTTACCAAAAATGCTTTTCGGCATTTTTGCTGCAGTTATTTTTGGAGCAATTTTATCTTCCTTTGCGGGGGCTTTAAATGCAACCTCCACTCTATTTTCGCTAGATTTTTACAAACCAATTATCAATAAGAAAGCAGATGACAAACAAATTGCTCGTGCGGGAAAAACAGTTACAGTTATTGTAGGGATTATTTCGATTATCGTTGCACCGTTTATTTCTTTTGCACCAGCTGGATTGTATCAATTTGTTCAAGAGTTTAATGGATTATACAATATGCCGTTGTTAGTGATTATACTTTTTGCATTTTATTCCAAAAAAGCAACTGCTTTTGGAGCAAAAATGACAATTGCTATCCACATTGTTTTGTATGCGCTGTCAAAAGTGTTTTTGAAAGATATCCATTTTTTATATGTCTTAAGCCTGCTCTTCTTCTTAGATATTCTTATTTTAATAGTGGTTTCTAAAATAAAACCAGATGGCGAATTTGTTTTAAATTCTTTTGATACGAAAGTAAATATTGAACCTTGGAAACATACAAAACTTGTCGCAAGTATATTAGTTGTCGTGGTTATCCTAACCTATGCAGCATTTTCACCAATTGGATTTGCTAGATAAAAATATTTCATGAATGAGGAGAGGTTTATGAGCAAAAACATATTGATTATTTGTGAGACAGGAATTAGTGCATCGCTGTTAGTTTCAAAATTACTTGAAGCAATTAGGGAAAAAGAGTTATCTTATGATTTAGATTATGCACCTGTTTGTCGGATTGAGGAAAAACTTGGTTATAAAGAGTATGATGTGTTAATGTTGACCCCACAAGTCGCTCGTGTCAAAGAAAAAGTGGAAAAATATTTAGAAGGCTGTCAGGGGCAGGTTGTTTTTATCGATCAAGAAGATTTTCGTTATATGAACACAGAGAAGATACTCGCAAGTATCGAAAAGTAAGATTTAGAGAGTGGGACATCAGTCAACTTTGGTTGATGTCTTGCTTTTTTATTGTGTTCAAAAAGAGCAGAATCAAAATCTTACGTTTTATAGTGAATATCAAATGCTTTTATAGAAATAAAGCTAAAGTCATTATTTTAGTAAAAAATAGATTAATTTACTAAAATAATATATAATAAAGGTAAAACTAGGAGGGAAGCATATGACGTGTATTTCATTATCGATTTTAAATCAAGAACAAGAAGTTAGAAAAGCTAAGATAGATGATTCAGATTCTTTGAAAGAGTTAACTATTACAGGAAAAGATTTTGTTTGTTTAGCTGCTCGGGATTGTCAATTACAAGACGGCGATGTGATTCAAGTTTGTTTAGATACGCCCAATACTTATTTAATGGTGAAGTTAGATGCTACGCTTGATAGCAGTTTGATTTATGTTCCAGAACAAAAATGGACGTTTCCAATCATAAAAAATGAAAACGCTATCGAAGCGCGAGCAGCGTATCGTTTTGAAACCAAGAAACCTTATATAAGTGTGCGTATTGCCACTAAAGAAGAAATTAAGAGTTATCGTAATTGGGCGTTAAATCCACATGATTTACAACATTTTACTGGTGCGTATCCTCATGCATCTGCCAACGTGGAAACGCGAAATGATGCCACTTTTTTTGCTTGCAATGCGATTGACGGTACCTTTGCTAATCTTTATCATGGGCCGTATCCTTATCAATCATGGGGGATTAATCAGCAATTAGATGCCGCATTAAAAATTGAATTTGGGCGTGAAGTCTTGTTGGATAAAGTGATCTTAACATTACGAGCGGACTTTCCCCATGATAATTATTGGCAACAAGTGACTTTAGAATTTTCCGACGGTACACATGAAGTTTTTAAAACTGTTAAGACTGAGCAACGCCAGAGCTTTACCTTTGCGAAACGGGCAGCGGAGTGGGTGATACTAACAGAGTTAATTCAAGCAGATGAACCATCACCATTTCCAGCATTAACACAAATTGAATTATTTGGTCAAAACAAATAAAAAATAAGGACGGTTCCTTTATAGGAGCGGTCCTTATTTTTTATTTCTGGCGTGGGCTAGTTGTCGATTGGCGGACAACCAATTCTGTGTTTAACAGGACTCTACGAGGAATGCTAGGCATTTGAATTCGTTTGTGCAATAAATTAATGCCTGTCTCGCCCATTTCTTCAGTAAAGGCATGGACAGAGGATAGCGGTGGTGAGACATATTGAGAAATAGAGATATCATTGATCCCCATGACACTAATTTCTTCAGGAACCTTTATACCGTGTGCGGCTAACGTATGTATCACACCGATTGCAAAGGCGTCGTTATAAGCAAGAATCGCAGTAGGTAAATCATTTCCCCATTTCTCTAACGCTTCTTCTGTCAATTGTTCCCCCGTTTTGACATCCAACATGCCATTTTCTTTTAAGATAAAATAATCTTCGTTAAACAAGTGATAATGCTGCATAATGTCAAGATAAGCATTGGTTGTCGGCGTTTTATAACGACGGAAACCATACATATTTTCGCTTTCTTCGGCACCAATAAAGGCAATTTTTTCGTGGCCCAATTCCAAAAGATGGGTTAAGGCAATCTCGGTTGCTTGATAAAAATCAGTATTTACAGAATCAAATTCTTCCAGTGGGAAATTACTGCCAATTACACAAAGGTTTGGATGCAGTTGCTGCAACTCTTGTAACGTCTTTTGAGTGAATTTGCCAATTGCCAAAATGCCATCAATCCCTTGAAGGTTATGTTGTTCCAATTGAGAAACTTTTAGAATATTGTAACCTAACTCTTCGGCCCGTTTTTCAGCGCCTAAACGAATCGACATATAGTAAATATCCGTTAGTTCTTCGTCATCTGAACGCCACTGAACGACGGCAATCGAAGGCTCTTGCGGAGCTGTTTGTACGGAAAGGTTAGGTGTCAGTTGCTCCTGCTGTTTGTTTTTATTTTTAGTTTTATATTTCGTATAATTCAGGGTTTCTGCTGCTTCAAAAATTTTTCGCTTGGTTTCCTCTGTAACGGATAAGTTTGGATCATAGTTCAGAACTCGCGATACAGTTGAAATTGAAACATTCGCGACTTTTGCGATATCTGTGATAGTTGCCATTCTAAATGCCTCCTTCTCAAGTACTATTATAGCATATAGTATATTTCTTTTTAGTAAAAAAAAGCAAGAAAAAGCTTTTTTTACTTTTTTTTAGCAAAAACTATTGATTTTTTGACTAAAAAAATATACTATAAAGTCAAAGAAAGCGCTTTAATTCGATGGAGAAGGTGGTTTAGTGAAAAGATTTTCACTTTTTTTACTAATTTTACTTGCTTTAACAGGTTGTAAATCCGGTGAAAAAGAATTTGATGAAGAATCTCTTCAAAATCTAAAGGAAACGGCACAGTCTTATTCAGAAACAGAATTACAAAATGGTGACGTTCGTTTAAATGAATATATTTCTTTGAAAGGGGAGATTGTTGAGAGTGACAGTCGTTCCAGTTTAATAAAAAAAGGTGATCGTTTTATTTTGAAAAGTGGTTCTAGTAAATATCAAGTTTTTAATGAGCAAAAGAAAAAATTGAAAATTGGTGACGAAGTGACAGTTTACGGAGAATATTACGGCTTTTTGAAAGGGACATTAATTGAAAGTGAGGAGAATCATGATTCAGCCACGAATTAGACAGAATCCTTTTGAAACATACGAAGAAGTTGCAGAAGGATTTGAAGATTTATTAGCGCCACTGGAATTGTTTTTTGATCGAGAATATCAAGGTCATCTGGATTTAGGGACACACGGGACAGTTTATTCTAAAGGAACACGTGATGCGGAGGCATTTTTACGACCATTATGGGGACTAGGTCCTTATGTAACGCAAAATGAAAGTGAATATTTGAATGACTTTCTAACGGGAATTATCGAAGGCACCGATCCTGAGAGTTCATCTTATTGGGGAAAAACAAAAGATTATGATCAATTGATTGTTGAGATGGCAGCATTAAGTACATTTCTTTTGTTAAACAAAGAAAAAACGTGGGACCAGCTAACAAAAGAACAGCAAAATAATTTACACAGTTGGCTGATACAAGCCAATGAAAACATTATTCCGCCAAATAATTGGCATTTCTTTAGAGTGTTGCTGAATTTAGCGATGAAACATTGTGAAATGCCGTATTCAAAAGAACAGATCGCTGTTGATTTGGCTGTAATTGATCGTTTTTATGTCGGTAATGGTTGGTATTATGACGGAGTCGAGACACAAGTTGATTATTATGTTTCTTTCGCTATTCATTATTATAGTTTATTGTATTGTCGTTTTGCCCCGGAAGATACCGCAAGAGTGGCTATTATGAAGGAACGAGCAACTTTGTTCGCGCAAGAGTTTAAATATTGGTTTACTCAGCCAGGAGAAGCGATTCCCTTTGGACGTAGCTTAACGTATCGTTTTGCTCAAGTGTCATTTTTTAGTGCCTTAGTTTTTGCAGATGTTGAAGCATTGCCGTGGGGTGAGATCAAAGGTCTAATCAGCCGACATCTTCATCAATGGATGAACAAAGATATTTTTACAACAGATGGATTATTGTCGGTAGGTTATGATTATCAAAATATGGTCTTTGCCGAAGGCTATAATGGTCCTGGTTCACCTTATTGGGCCTTTAAAACATTCATTTTGTTAGCGGTTCCAAAAGATCATCCTTATTGGCAAGTAGAAACACAGCCTATTAGCTTTCCAGAAAAACACTTACCTTCACCAGAAAGTCGGAACTACTATCAAGTAAATGATGCAGGGACACATGGTTTAATGTTTCCAGCGGGACAATTTATTAATTATCAAGCTCATGCGCATGATAAATATAGTAAATTTGTTTATTCTTCCCATTTTGGTTTCAGTACTATAAAGAGTGATTATTGGTATTACGAAGGTGCTTATGATAATTGCTTGGCTTTAGCTGAAGACGACCATTATTTCCGCACGAAAGGATTAGATGATCAGTACGAAATTCTTGATGATCGTATCATTCATCAATGGCATCCTTGGTCCGATGTAGCAATCAAAACGACAATTGTACCATTAGAAGGCCAACATTTACGGATCCACGAAATTGAGACACAACGTGCATTAGTGGCTTATGAAGGTGGCTTCTCAATCCCGCTCTTCGATGAAAAGGTCACTTGCGTTTCTGATCAAATGGCTGAGGTAAAAAATGCAAAAGGTGTGTCAAAAGTAGAAAATATCAACGGCTTTTCTGAAGCTGCGATTATTCGAACAGAACCGAATACAAATTTACTTTATCCGTTAACGGAGTTGCCATATTTGAAAGCAAACTTGTCGAAAGGGAAACATCTTTTAATTTCATTGGTGACAGGCGTACTACCGAATGAACAAATTGAGCCAGTTAAAGTTAGGTTAAAAGAAAATCAGCTTTTAGTTGAAGAAAAAGTTGTAATTTTGGGGAATTAGGGGGAGAAATACACAATGACAGAAAATGGACAGATTGAGTGGTTGCCGAAGCAAATCAGTTTTGCTTTAAACAAAGTTCGAGGAAATTTAGAGACATTTAAAGAATTAGTTCCACCCGCGGCAAGTTTAAATCAAATTTATTATCCTGAAGAAAATATTGACTGGACGGCCAGCTTTTGGCCAGGAATGTTATTTTTAGCAAAGGAATTAACAAATTCAACAGAGTTCGATGAGGTGATTGCCACACAGATGGCTTCTTTTCAACATCGCTTAGATGAACAAATTGAGCTGGAGACACATGATATAGGCTTTTTGTATATTTTAACAGCCATTGCCGATTATCAAGTCAATGGTCATGAGGCCTCAAAAGAAATGGCCTTGCAAGCTGCGGACTTATTAATGAAACGTTATTCACCAAAAGCCAAGATTATTCAAGCTTGGGGGAATTTAGACGATCCAGAGCAACGAGGTAGAATGATTATTGATTGTTTAATGAACTTACCATTATTATACTTTGCAGCAAAAATGACTGGCAAGCAAGAGTATTATGAAGCTGCCTACAATCATGCGAAACAAACACAAAAATATATTGTGCGAGAAAATCACACCACGTTCCATACGTATTATTTTGATACGGAAACAGGCGAAGCCTTGTACGGAAAGACACAGCAAGGATACTCAGATGATTCTTGTTGGGCTCGCGGCCAAGCCTGGGGAATTTACGGCTTTACGTTAAGTTATTTATATACAGGAGATAGTAGTTTTCTGGAAACAGCAAAAAATGTTGCTGATTACTTTATTCAAGAATTACCAGAAGACAAAATCTGTTACTGGGATTTAATTTTCAATGAAGGGAGTGAAGAAGAACGTGATAGCTCATCTGCTGCAATTGCTGCATGTGGCTTACTAGAATTATCTCGTCAGCTTCCATTAAATGATGAAAAACATGGCTATTATGAAAAGGTTGCGCTAGAACTATTACAAGCATTAGCGGAAAAGTATACAACGGTTTTACGACCAGAGTCGAACGGCCTAATGCTTCATGGTGTCTATGATAAAAAAACAAATACAGGAGTCGATGAATGCATGATTTGGGGCGACTACTTTTATTTGGAAGCGTTAACTCGTTTAGCGAAAAGCTGGTATTCTTTTTGGTAATTCATGGAGGAAAACTCCTAAAAAATAATAAATAGCGGAGGTAGTACAAATGAAATTTTGGAAAAAAGGCTTAACAGCGGCAGCGTTGTTAGCGGTGGCGGCAGTAACTTTAACAGCATGTGGTGGTTCAAGTGAAAAGAAAGCAACTGAAAAGAGTGAAGATGGCAAAACAAAATTAACAGTAACTACTTGGAATTATGACACGACCCCAGAATTTGAGAAATTATTCAGAGCTTTTGAAGCGGAAAATCCTGATATCACTATTGAACCGGTGGACATTGCTTCAGATGATTATGACACAAAAGTAACAACGATGCTTTCATCAGGAGATACGACGGATATTTTAACCATGAAAAACTTACTTTCATATTCTAATTACGCGCTACGCAATCAATTGGTGGATTTAACCGATCACGTTAAAGATTTAGATATCGCACCTGCCAAAGCAAGTTACGAGATGTATGAAATCGATGGTAAAACCTATGCTCAGCCTTACCGTACAGATTTCTGGGTATTGTATTACAATAAAAAAATGTTTGATGAAGCCGGAATTGCCTATCCCGATAACTTAACTTGGGACGAATATGAAGCGTTAGCGAAAAAATTATCTAAACCAGAAGAACAAGTATATGGTGCCTATCAACATACTTGGCGCTCAACCGTTCAAGCGATTGCTGCTGCTCAAAATAATGCCAATTTGATTGAACCGAAATACAATTATATGGAAACTTATTATGATCGCGCATTGAGAATGCAAAAAGATCAATCACAAATGGATTTTGGAACAGCAAAATCAACAAAAGTAACGTATCAATCACAATTTGAAAATTCAAAAGCGGCGATGATGTACATGGGTAGCTGGTACATGGGGACTTTATTAACCAACATTGATGATGGCAAAACAAATGTCGAATGGGGGATTGCCGAAATACCACAACAAGAAAAAGGCAAAGCAACTACCTTTGGCTCACCGACAAGTTTTGCAATTAATAAAAACAGTAAAAAACAAAAAGCTGCTCAAAAATTCTTAGACTTTGCTTCAGGTAAAGAAGGTGCAAAACTTTTAGCAGAAGTAGGGGTGGTTCCTTCTTATAAAACAGATGAAATTGACAAAATCTACTTTGCAAGAAAAGGAATGCCTTCAGATGAAGTCTCACAAAAAGCCTTTAACCCAGATACAATTAATTTAGAATTCCCATCTGATAAAAACGGTGCCGCAATTGATAAAGTATTACAAGAAGAACATGATTTAATTATGGTCGGCGACGAAAAACCAAAAGATGGTATTGCTAACATGGAAAAACGTGTCAAAGCAGAGATAGACTAATTATTATTTCCAGCAAAAACACAAAAGATTGATGAAAAAAATAAGCTGAAATGAGTAACCTACAATGAATTTCAGCTTATTTTTTTAAATAAAGAATGTAGCTTGAGTTTGGAAGGAGGGCCTGTTAAGTTCACTTAACAGAATACAATTATGGAAATTACTTCAAAAACAAAAACAGCAAATAAATTGAGACGAAAAAATACGTGGACTGCGTTATCTTTTATCGCACCAAACTTTATTGGCTTTTTCCTCTTCACTTTAATCCCGGTTATCTGTTCACTGATTTTAGCTTTTATGAGTTGGGATTCTTTTTCAACTCCTGAATTTGTCGGAATGAAAAATTTCACCAAAATGATTCATGATGATACGTTTTGGATTTCGTTAAAACAAACGTTTATCTATACGATTGGTGTTGTTCCGTTAACATTGATTTGCTCATTAGGACTAGCGATTTTGTTGAATCGTAAAATTAGAGGGATGAAATTTTTTAGAACGGCTTTTTTCTTTCCTTATGTAACGTCATTAGTTGCGATTGCGGTCGTTTGGAATATGCTATTTCATCCAACGATGGGACCAATTAATCAATTTTTGAAATTATTTATTGAAAATCCTCCTGGCTGGACATCTAGTTCTACTTGGGCTTTACCAGCAATTATCATCGTTAGTGTGTGGCGCTTTATGGGGTATTATATGATTTTGTATTTAGCTGGTTTACAAAGTGTGCCAAGAGAATTATATGAAGCAGCGTCAATGGATGGCGCGGGTAAATGGAATCAATTTTTAAATGTTACCTTACCTTCACTACGACCAACGACCTTTTTCGTGACTATCATGCTTGTAATTAACTGTTTCAAAGTGTTTGACTTAGTTCAAGTTATGACTGGTGGTGGACCAGGACGTGCAACGAATGTGTTAGTTTACGAAATTTACAATGAAGCCTTTGTCAAATTTAATTTTGGTTATGCATCAGCCATTGCGATGGTCTTATTCATCATCGTTCTAGCGATTACTGTGGCTCAATTTAAATGGAATCAACATCAAGAGAAAGTTTAGGAGGAGAAAAGATGGAAGCAACTTTTTCAAAAAAAGAAAATACTCGAAAAGCAAAAACGAAAAAAGCAGAAAAAGTCACACCTGGTGGGATCCTTGTAATCATTCTCTTAACTTTACTTGCGTTAATTACTTTGGTGCCTTTCATTTGGATGGTTTCAGCATCATTTAAAACAAACAATGAAGTTTTCACCATTCCAATTCAATGGATTCCTAAAAGTTGGCATCCAGAAAACTATTCCGTTATTTGGGAACGCATTCCATTGTTAACTTTCTTTAAAAATACGTTATTTTTAAGTATTGTGATTACGATTATTCAACTATTTACTTCAAGTTTTGCAGCATATGGCTTTTCAAAAATGAATTTTAGAGGAAGAGATACACTTTTTATTACGTACATCGCAACAATTGCTATTCCTTGGCAATCGTATATGATTCCACAATTTATTATGATGCGTCAATTAGGTTTGACTGACACGTTATGGTCACTTGTTTTATTACAAGCATTTAATGCATTTGGGGTCTTTTTACTGAAACAATATTACAGCAGTATTCCAGATTCACTATGTGAAAGCGCGCGGATTGATGGGTTAAGTGAGTGGGGAATTTATTGGAAAATTATTTTACCATTAACCAAACCAGCTTTAGCTAGTCTCACGATTATTACTTTTGTGAATACATGGAATGACTATATGGGACCTTTCATTTATTTATCTTCTACTGAGAATAAAACGATTCAGTTAGGTTTGAAAATGTTCGTCGGTTTATTTGATGCTGAATATGCCTTAATCATGGCCGCATCAGTGGTTTCTATTTTACCAGTAGGGATTGTCTTTTTAGCAATGCAAAAATACTTTGTTGAAGGTATTGCTACATCTGGAATGAAGAATTAGGAGGAAGTTTGAATGTTTACTAAGCAAACCTTTGATAATAATATCTATATGAAAATTTTTCGCTGGCTTTACATTTTATTTATCGGTAATCTAGGGCTTCTCTTAGTGAACATTCCTTTTTTCATAGCGGTGATTAGCTTAGACATTGATCCACGAAACCTCCCACTTTTTGTAGTAACGTTGTTGCCGATGGGGGCAGGGATGATTGCACTTTTAGGTTTAATCGATACTTTTAAAGAAGAAAAGGAGCTGGATCCATTTAAAACTTTTTTCCAAAAGTTTCGTCAGTTTGGGTTAAGAGGCTTTCTTATCAGCTTGCTAGGCTTAGGAAGTAGCATCATCAGTGTGACAGATATATTCTTTTTTGCCAAAACAACGATTGGTAAATGGTTTATTCCATTGATGGTCCTTCTGCTAATTTTTGGGTTAGCTATTATGCTGAATGCTTGGTATTTTCAAGTACGAAACCCGCAAGCTTCTTTTAAAGATGTGTTTCGGATTTCAATTTACTATGGACTGCGGAAATGGTATGTCAGCTGTCTAAATGTTTTTTTACTATTCTCAATGTTTGCAATGATGTTTTTGAAGCCACAGTTTGGGTTTGTTGTAACCCCTGTCCTGTTCCTAGGGATTATTTATTTAAATACTGGGAAATTGCATGAAAAGCAAAAAAAGAATAAATAATTTTTACCTAATAAGTAATCTCGATTTTCAGGAAAATGAATGAAGGTGGGGTTGCTTATTTTGTTCTTGCCTTGTTTATTAAAGTGGAGGGAGCGAACGAATGAAGAAAAAAATAATTATTTTAAGTAGCTTTTTGATAGGTGCTATTTTTGTGCTCGTTATTTTTACTACCAGCCAGCAAAGTATGATTAATAACGAAGCAATCCAAGTCGAAGAATTAATTGTTTATGGCGATAAAAATATGAATCGTGTAGCGAAGCAATTCTCTGATCAGAATAATTTAACTTCGTTTGGGAAAAATTTCTGGCGCAAAACGTATAACGGAAAATCACCCACTCAGGAACTACTGAAGGTTGCAACGAAGGATTTAGTACAACATAAAATGATTAAACAGCTGGCGACGGAGTTAGAAATAGCCCACTCACAAACATTTGGGCAAGAAAAAAAAGAATGGCAAGACCAAAAGAGCAGTTTAACGCTCTGGCAATTTTTAGATGCAAAAGATCAACAATTACAGGACCAAATAAAAGAGAAATTAATGGAGAAAGAAAAGCCAACGCAAAAAGAATTGCGGCAGGCCTTTGAGCAATTGGATGATAAATATAAAAAGACCGATTACTTTATTGAAGCAATTGAAATTCCAAATTTTTCAGGTAAGCAAGCAGAATTAGAAAAAATAGCCGAAGCAATCTCTCCGAATCTATCTTATGAGGAGACGTTATTGGAATGGCAAAATAAATTACCTAATCTTGTTATTGCATCGTATCAATTGAAGAGTGCAGAAATCCAAAAAGAGGATATTTATTCGTTGTCTGTTGGGGAGATTCTTAGTGAAAAAGCTGTTGGTACCGTGGTGAAAGGATACCACGAAAACCAATACTTTTATATTTTTAATAAGGAAGGAGGGCAACTTTTACAGTTTGAAGAAGCACCACAATTTGGCAAAAATGCCTATATCAACACATGCTACAAAGAGAAATTAGCTACGTATCAACAAGCAACCAAAGTAGACTTGTTGGAGAAAGACAGAGAAAAGTTTTTTCAAAATTATCAAAATAAAAACAGTTAAGGAGCAGAAAATGAGAAAAAAAGCGTATTTTAAAAGTGTAACCATTTTCCTTTCTATTTTGCTTGTTTTTTCCCAGCTTCAATTATTTAGTCTTCCTGCTTATGGGGAAACAGTGAGTGATCAACCGTTACTTTTTCGTTCAGTAGGTGTCGCTCAAAATGGAACGACCTACTATGTGGATGGGGAAGGAGGAAATAATGCCAATGATGGGCAGTCTCCAGCCAGTGCTTGGCGTGATTTTGAAAAAGTGAATCAGACGGAGTTTCAGCCAGGCGACCATCTTTTGCTGAATGCGCAAAGTACCTGGAATAACCAATTGTTACATCCAAAAGGGAATGGGACAGCGGCACAAAAGATTGTCATTGATTTTTATGATACGAATGACAAAGGAGAAACCATTTTTGAAACCACACGGCGTCCGATTATTAACGGTGGTGGCACCTACAGCACAGGGACTTTCAAACGTGCAATCTCAGGGGCCGTGCAGTTAGTGAACCAAGAATATTGGGATATTTCAAACTTAGAAGTGACAAATACACCAGAGCTAGATAATCTCGAAGGCTATAAGAAACCAGGAGATGCTCAAAGAGCGGGGATATTAGTCCTAGGATATGAACAAAATCGAACGTTCAATAGTGTCACGATAAGGAATAACTATGTTCATGATGTTCAAACAGAATATTATTTGAATCTAAGTGGGAATACTGCAACCAAACGATTAAAAGCGGTAGGTGGAATTATTGTTTTAGGAAGTTGGTTTGATGAGAATGGCAATGTAGTAACGGCAGCTAATGATCATCGAACAACGACTGGATTTAATGATATTTTGATTGAAAATAATGTGATTCAACGAGTGGGACTTGAAGGAATTCGAACAAAAGCTGATTCAGATACCTCAAGAGGCAACACTTTCTACAAAACGTTTTCTAATATTACGATTCGTAATAACTATTTAGAAGATATTGCTGGCGACGGGATTGTCTTGTCAGAAGCCAAAAGTGGCGGTGTCGTCGAAGGAAATGTTGCTGTCCGAATGTGCAATGCCGATTATGGTACACAAAATTACGCGGGCGTTTGGGCAATGTCTGTAGATGACGGACTGTTCCAATATAACGAAGTATACGGAATCAAATATGGATTTAACGATGCCGAAGCTTATGATGTGGACATGCAGTCAAACAATGTTATTTATCAATATAACTATTCACATCATAATACTGGCGGCTTTTTATTGCTTATGTCTGATCAAAAAAATTCGGTTATTCGTTACAATATCTCAGCTAATGACGGCGGTGGTAACCGAGGAACAGGTAAAGACAATCCAGGCGGAGCTGGTGGCTACAATTATAAAGAACAAAGCATTTTCCATTATTGGGTGAAAAATGATGGAGCGGCAATGCCAACTATCCACAATAATACGATTTATGTTGGCGACGGCATTTCAACGTCATTATTTGGTGAAGGAAATAGTTCTGACAACAGTGGTACAGTAGCCAATTTTTACAATAATATTTTATACAAAGAAGGTACCGGACAATTAAAATTCTTATCTAATTATCCAACAAATGGGACACAACCAATTGAACGTAAAATGGTCGATAATCCAGAAAAATATTTCAAAAATAATGTTATTTGGCCAAAAGAAATTGCTACAGAAAAAAGTGGTGCAACTGTTGAAAAATTAGTATCAAGTGGAAACATTTTTGAAAAACCACAATTAGAAATCACAGATAACCCTGAAAAAGTGAAAGAGTTGGCAGAGCAAGAATTTACGACATTGAAACCAACAAAAGATAATGTGGTTGAATTTACTTCCAAAGAACGCTTACGTCAGCGAGCACAAATGTTCCAATTAAAAGAAACCTCGCCAGCGATTGGTAAAGGCTTGTCGGAAGTGAACAGTGCGGCCGAAGACTTCTTTGGAAATAGCTTGAAAAATAAAGTTTTAGATATTGGTGCGCAACAAGCATCCACAATTGAAAAAAGTATTCGTTATCAAAATCAAGTGTTAGAAATTAGTTCGGCAACAGGTGTGTATCCTAATTTGCCAGAGCAAGTTGAATTAACGTACGAAGAAGTCGTTAATGAAGAAGTGGTTGCGACAGGCAAAAAAGAATTTAAGTTACAATGGGAAGCAATCCCTCAAGAAAAAATTAATACAGCAGGCACAGTTGAAGTTGCAGCAACAGTTATCGGCTTACCGATAGATGCTGTCAAAGTAACAGCCAAGGTCTCTTTTGAGGGTGAACTTGGTGAAGGAAAAGACACCGTTAAACTAAAAACAGCTCAAACTGCCTATGTTCAAAAGAGTGATGGTAACCGAGCATACTCTGCTATAGCAGGCGGTACCGCTGCCATTAGTTCAGGAGACGCCTATAAATATCCTTATGGAGTAAACTATACGGGCAATTACGCATTAAAATTAAAAAATGCTAGTTCTGCAGGGTATAATCGCCGGATTTACGTTGAAATTGATACACAAGAATTGAAGAACTATCAATCACTAAAAAGTGCCAATTTAGAACTAAATGTGATGCGTTATGATGCGTGGAATGGTGCTGGCAATACAAATGATGAACGTTTGAAAAATACGCAGTTCCAAGTAGATGTTTATGGAACAGATACTAATTGGATGAGTAACACCATTACTTGGAATAATGGTCCAAATAATTTAAATGTACCAAATGAAGAATTTATTGCTCGACAATCTTTTACAAATAGTTCAATTATGAATAATCAAAATACAATCTCTATTGATATTAGTAACTATCTACGAAAGCTAATTCAAAGTGGTGAGACAATTCCAGCCAAGTTAAGTTTCTTATTAGCGATTACAGACAGTCGTTTGCCTGGTTATGATTCTGATAATGCTGGGTTTGATGCTTTTTCAAAAGAAGGCGCACAAAAGGCCTATCAAGACTTTTTAGCAGGCAAATTGACCTTGCCAACTGGTCAACAGCTAACAGAGGATAGTTTAGCTCCTAAAATTGTTTTATCGAATGTTTTCGAAGTCAAACATGAGTCGATTGAGGTCACGACAGAAGCGGGTCAAGCCCCTAATCTACCAGAAAAAACAACTATTTTTTATTCGGATGGTTCACAACGAGAAGTGACTGTCAATTGGTCAGAAGTTCCAGCATCTTCTTATCAAAAAGAAGGAACATTCACTGTTGTAGGACGAGCAGCAGGTGTCTCAATGCCAATTATTGCCAATGTAAAAGTCACCGCTAAACATATTGTTGGATTCAAGGAATTGCCTACGCTGGATCGCCTAACAGGCACCTCGCGAGGCGAACTGAATTTGCCAACTGAAGTAATTGCAAAATTAGATGATGGTAGCGAAACGAAATTGAAGGTTATTTCTTGGGATGACGATGTTAGTAATTATTCGCCAAGTAGCCCGCCAGGTACTTACCAGTTCCCTGCTGCAGTAGAAGAAAAAATAGGAATTGCGAATCCCGATGAACGAAAAATCTTCCAAGTCGTGCAAACTCATGCGATTCCTGAAAGAATTCAATTTGCTACAGAAACAGCTACTATAAAATCAGGCGAAAATTATCAAATTCAATCTAAAGTGATTGGTCAAGCGCCGCACACAGAAACGGATGCTTGGAGCTCGCAAGTCACGTATGAGTTGGTTACACCAGATGCTAGCAATACAGTAAGTGTAGATGAAAACGGTCTGATTAGGACAGAAGCAACGACTGCTGCAGGAAATTATCAAATCAAAGTAACAAGCAAAGTTTTGCCGATAGTGACTGCACAATTTTCAATTAAAGTCACAAAATAAATAAACTGTTTGAAGAGACTGGAACAAGAATTGCTGTACCTTGCAATCTTTCTAGTCTCTTCGATTATCTAGAATCAATAAATATTCTATTGCCTACTATTCATTCTTTTTAAAACAAGGTAAAATAATAAATGAAAGTAAACGATAAAGGTGTGTAGACAATGAATACTATCTTAACAGGTGATCGTCCAACTGGTAAATTGCACCTAGGACATTACGTAGGTTCCTTAAAAAAACGAGTAGAAATGCAAGCAGACCCTACAAATCAATTATTTGTCATGATTGCAGATTTACAAGCATTGACAGATAATGCAAAAAATCCCGAAAAAGTTTCAGCCAATGTTTTAGAAGTTGCTTTGGACTATTTAGCAGTTGGTTTAGACCCTACGAAAACAACAATTTTTATCCAATCGCAAATTCCACAGTTAGCTGAATTAACAATGTACTATCTAAATTTAGTGACCACGTCACGTGTACGTCGGAATCCAACGGTCAAAGCAGAAATTGAGCAAAAAAAATTTGGGGAAGGTGTTCCGACAGGATTCTTTATTTATCCCGTTTCACAAGCTGCTGATATTACTGCCTTTCAAGCGAACTTAGTCCCAGTTGGGGAAGACCAAAAACCAATGTTGGAACAAGCGCAAGAAATTGTGCATAGTTTTAATCAGACGTACGGTGAAGTTTTAGTTAGACCGGAAGCTGTGTTACCACCAAAAGGCATGGGACGCTTGCCAGGAATTGATGGAAACGGAAAAATGAGTAAGTCTTTAGGCAATGGTATTTATCTTTCAGATCCAGCTGAAGTGGTACAGAAAAAAGTAATGAGTATGTATACCGATCCAAATCATATTCGTATAGAGGACCCAGGACAAGTTGAAGGAAATATGGTCTTTACTTACTTGGATGTCTTTGGGAAAGAGAAAGAATATATTGAAGAATTAAAAGAGCACTATCGTCATGGCGGTTTAGGAGATGTGAAAATTAAACGTTACTTAATTGATGTCCTAGAAGAAGAACTCGCACCGATTCGTCGACGTCGTGAAGAGCTGGCTAAAAATCCAGAAGCGATTATGGAAATGTTGCATAAAGGAAGTCTTGCTGCTGAAAAAGTGGCAGCACAAACCTTAACAGAAGTCAAAAAAGCGATGGGAATTCAATATTTCTAAGCAATAAAAGAACTGGAACAAGTCAAAAGAAGAATGACTTGTTCCAGTTCTTTTTAAGTGGTTTGAAATTGACTATTATATAAGCTGGCGTAAAGAGTCGGAGCTTGTAATAGTTCCTGATGCGTTCCTTTTTCAATAATATCGCCATTTTTCATCACTAAAATTAAATCAGCATTTTCAATCGTAGATAATCGATGAGCGATAACGAAGCTTGTTCGATTTTCTGTGACAGTTTCCATCGCTTTTTGAATATGGGCTTCTGTTCGTGTGTCCACACTCGAAGTTGCTTCATCGAGAATAACAACGGGCGGATTTGCTAAAATGATTCGGGCGATGGTTAATAACTGTTGTTGCCCTTGTGATAATGCACCATTTTCGCTAGAAATAATTGTGTCATATCCTTGAGGAAGGGTCCGAATAAAATGATCACATTGAGCAATTTTAGCTGCTTCAATTATTTCTTCACGAGAAGCATCTTTTTTTCCATAGGCAATATTATCTGCTACGGTTCCTTCAAATAGCCAAGTGTTTTGTAAAACCATGCCAAATAAATTTCTTAGATTTTGTCGAGAAAGTTTCGTAATATCAATCCCATCAAAAGTAATGGCGCCTTGATTTATTTCATAGAAACGCATTAATAAGTTAACTAATGTTGTTTTACCAGCGCCGGTGGGTCCCACAATGGCCACTGTTTTTTTCGGTTGAACAGAAAAATCAACATTTTTCATTAAAATTTTTTCTGGTGTGTAGCCAAATTGAACATTTTTAAATTCAATGGCTCCTTTAGGAGAAGAAATAGTTTCTAAATGAGTTGCTTCTGGCTGTTCATCAGCTTCATCTAAGATAACAAAAATCCGATCAATGGAAGCCATCGCTGCTTGAATTGAGTTAATGACATAAGAAGCGGTAGAAATCGGCTCAGAAATTTGGTTGATATATTGCAAATATGCTTGCAAGAAACCAATCGTAATACCACCAGATAAAACGAGCATTGCGCCGAAGATAGCACTAATAATAAAAGCCAACTGATTGATAAAACGAATAGCTGGATAAATCGCAAAATTTAGAAACTGTGCTTTTTTAAAGGCACGATAATGTTGTTGATTAACAGCATCAATTGTTTTTTCAGCATTTTGCTGTTGATTAAAGGTTTTTGTGACCAAATTTCCTGCTAAATATTCTTCCATCTTATTATTTAATTGACCTAATTCAGCTTGACTTTGATCAGCAAACACCTTGTTTTTATTCGCGATTTTTGTCGTCATGAAAGTACTGCCGCCAATTAGGAGCAACACTAAAATGGTTAATTTTGCATCAATATAGAACAACATGATTCCTGCAAAAAGGATAGTCACGACGGAAGTGAAAAATTGGTTGATGCCTGTTAAAAGAACTTGTGACAATTGGTTTAAGCCAGTTGTTGAACGACTAATGATATCGCCCACTTGGTGATTGTCAAAGAAGGCCATTGGTAAAGTTTTAAACTTTTTTGTCACTTCTTTTCTAATTCTTAAAGTAACCCGTTCGCTTAAAGAAGCCATTGCTCGTTCCTGAATAAAAGAAGTGATACTACTAATGATTGAAAAGAGAATTAAAAGTAAGACGGGACCTAAGAGTGCTTCTTCAACTAAAGGAAGTGTCATGCCTTTGAGCCCGACACGCTTGATAGCTTCTAAGAGGTTATCAATCCCGATTGCCATAATATAGGTCATGGCAACAATTAATAAGTTTCCAATTAAACTGCAGATCATTAGACCATAAAAGATTGGATGCTCAGGTTTAATCATTTTCCAGAAACGTTTAAAGCTTTGAAGATTCATTGTTTTTTTCATTGTATGGCTTGAAAAGAAAACTTTCTTTCAAGCAGTCACATCCTTTCTTTAGTTACTTGGGTAAGATACCTTGCGATTTAGCAAAGTCTTGGTAATAGCTATTAGTGGTAAGTAAATCAGCGTGGGTGCCTTGACCAACAATCCTTCCTTCATCTAGGACGATAATATTGTCAGCGTTCATGATTGTACTTAACCGTTGAGCAACAATGAGTAAAGTTTTGTCCGACATTTGTGCATGTAAAGCGGCACGTAGAGCGGCGTCAGTTTTGTAATCTAATGCGGAAAAGCTATCATCGAAAATATAAACGTCTGCCGGTTTGATTAAGGCTCGTGCAATACACATTCTTTGTTTTTGACCACCAGAATAGTTGGACCCGCCTTGTGCTACGAAACTTTCAATCCCTTGTGGTAAGGAATCGATAAATTCAGAAGATTGTGAAATTTCTAGTGCCGTTCTTATTTCTTCTGTAGTTGCTTTGGCATTTCCCATTAATAAGTTTGATAAGATTGTCCCACTGAAAAGAAAGGCTTTTTGTGGCACATAACTGATGACTTGGCGAATCGTTTGCTGAGATAATGAGCGGATATCTGTGCCAGAATAGCTAATCGTGCCGGCTGTGACCTCATTTATTCGTAAAAGTAACTTAACTAAAGTACTTTTACCAGCGCCAGTTGCCCCAACAATCGCCGTTGTTTTTCCTTTAGGGATGACAAAACTAACATTTTCTAAAACAGGATCAGCTGTTTCTGTGTATTGAAACGTGACGTGATCGAAGCAAATCAAGGCTTTCTCAGGATGATAAGCAATGGTTGCTTCAGTATGAGGATCGCTAATTTCAATTTCTTCTGACAAAACTTCTTGCAAGCGATTCAAGGAAGCAACGGACCGTGGAATGACAACTAATACCATAGCCGCAATCATTAAGTAGGCCAAAGTTAGAAGCGTATATTCAATCACAGCTGTAACGGTGCCAATTTGTAGGGTGCCTACTGCAACTAAATTACCGCCAAACCACAAAATAGAGGCGTACACAACGCCCATTAATAAAAAGGCAACGGGAGTAATCCAAGCAAAGATTTGATTCACTTTACTCATGCGTTCAGCATAATTTTTAAATGTTTGATTGGTTCGCTGCTCTTCAAAGTCTTGATTATTGAACGCACGAATCATATTAATTCCAGTAAAGAACTCTCGTAAAGTCGTAGTAATTCGATCCATTTTTGGTTGAATTTTTAAAGATAAAGGGGTACCTTTTTTCATTAAAAAATAAACAACGACTAAGTAAAATACGATGGAAGCCAATGTTACCCAAGCGAGTGAAACTGAATAAGAAAATGTCATCACTAAGGCAAATAAACTAATAATAGGCGCTGGAAAGATTAATTGGCAAAACAGCACAATCATTGTTTGAACATTGTCTACATCGTTGGTCATTCTAGTTAGCAAAGAATTTGAACCAAATTTATCAACATTTTTCATCGAGAATTGTTGAAATTTTTTAAAGAACAATCCTCTAACTTGAAAACCAAACTTAGCAGCTACTAAAGCAGACAAATAGCTAGAAATAATTGCGGCAATTGTTCCAATGAATGCCACAAGAAACATTTGTATGCCAATCGTTTTAATTACTTGTTGGTCACCGCTAACGATGCCCACATCAATCAACTTGCCAACTAATTTAGGGACGCCAAGGGTTCCTGCGATTTGCAAACAGATGGTTAAAGTTGTCGCAAGAACAATCCATTTATTTTCTTTAATAAACTCTTTCATTAATTTCATGAAATTTCCTCCTTAAACAATACCGTTTTAGCTGTTACAAAGAGTCATTGTACACGTTCAAGTAACTTGAATGTCAACAGTAGAAATGCTAAACTTTTTGATGGAGGGAACAGTATGGAAAAAAATTACACAATAAAAGATGTTTCTGAGTTGTTAAATATCCCTAAGTCCACGATTCGTTATTGGGACGAGCAAGGGTTGATTAGTACAACACGCAATGAAGAAAACGGATATCGAACCTTTGATTTAGAAGATTTGTTCAAAATATATGATATTGATTTTTATCGAAAAATGGGGATTCCTATCAAAGATATGTTGAATTTATATAAAAAGACTCCTACCGATCTCTATGCCACCATGGAAGCAACAGAAGAACAACTGGGGCAAGAAATAAAAAGGCTTCAGCATAAATACAAAGAAATCAAGAAAAGAAAATTACATTTACATGCGTTAATTGATTTAGAAACATTGGTTTTTTCAGATGAACCAATTCCTTTTGATAAAATTGTTGTTGTTGATATTGAGGATCCAGAAGAGATGAAAGTTTACATGGAACACATTTCAACTTTAGGTATTTACGGGGATTTAAGTGAATCCAATGAATTGACGTATGGGATTTGTTTGGCAAATCATGTGAATAAAAAAAGTTTAGACAAAGTGATTTGGCTCAAAGAACCAAGTAGCCAATACAAAGGCTTTATTTTAAAAGTCAATACACAAGATACCCGTTTGAATAATATCGAAGAAGTAAAAAAGCGTTTAGCAAAACAAGGATTTGAAACAGGCATCGTTGTCGGGGAGCATATCTTGACACAACTAGAAGAGGAAAATCAATATATTGAATATTATTATGGTTGGATTGAAATTTTAGGGGAAAAGTAAAACAATTAAAAAAAGGAACTAGCAATAGCAAATGTAGCTAAGCTAGTTTCTTTTTTTGGTAAATGTAATGAAAATTACATGAAAAAAGTTTTAGTTTTTAAAACAATTTAGAACGAATGTTATTAAAGGGAAAACAATAAAAAAATTACTCTTAAAGCTAGAACTTACCTATATTTGTATTTTTTTAGGGAAAGTCAATATATTTGCTTCATATAAAACGTGTTATTTAATTCGCTATTTTTTGTTGAAATATCGGGTTTTTTTCTTTTTTTAGCTAATATAATGTGTTACTTTTTGATTATAAGGAGAAACGGAAAATCGTACGTTAAAAAAAGTTGTTGTAGCTAAATAAAGAAAGAATTGAAGGTTGAAAAGTATTTTATGGAGGTGGATATTGAGAAACAATTAGTAATTGTAAAAGTTGTTTGAAGATGATTTGTTTAAGTAAATGAAAAGAACGAAGGAGAATGTAAATGAATAGAGCAGTTAAAAATTTTGTGAGTTACCTTATGATTACCATGCTGTTTATTTTAAATTTGTTACCAATGATGAACGCATTTGCTCAAGAAGTAACAAGTGATGCTGAGAATACTGTTGAAAAAGACGGGCTCAAAGTAATAGGGAAAATAGAAGATACATCGTCTCAAGAAGATATTAAAACGGTCACTTACGAAGTAACAAATACACGAGATGTACCAATCAAAAATCTCATTTTAAAACAAAAAAATAACAATGATAGTCCAATCAAATTTGTATTAGATACTTTAAGCGAAGAGCGAGGACCTACGTCTTTAGAAGAACAAGCAAAGGTTGAAACAAATGAGAAAGATCGAACAACCGATATTAAACTGCTTAACCTTCAACCAAATTCGACAAGAAAGATTACCATAAATGGGCAAATAACTACAAAAGCGTCGAGCAAGTTATTGGTCAGCGTACTAATAGAAGATAATGAAAAAGGGACACTAGTAATTGATTTACCTAGTAAAGATATGCTAGCAGATAAAGAGTTTGTTTCGAAGGAAAAACAGGAAACTTCAGAAACAAAAGTAGAAAATCAGGCAAGCGAAACAGCCTCTTCTACAAATGAAATGACCGCAACTACTAGTAACGAAACAAAGCCTGAAGCAGGAAAGGCGACAGAAAGTATTCAAGAGACTGCACTAACGCAGGCTACCGAAAGTCCTGAGCAACCTCCATTAAAGGCGCAACCTACTGGTCCGTTAGTGCCACCAACACCTGGTCGGGGGTTTAATACACCGATTTATCAAAGCGTTCATAAAGGAGAACTTTTTTCAACGGGAAATACCAACTTAAAAATTGCGAATGAAAGTACGGCGGCTGCGCAAACATTTTTAAACACACGAGGAGCAAGTAGTGGTTATGCAATTAACAATTTTCCTTTAGAATTTGCAGATGTTGACAATGATCCAAATACGTATAACTCTAGTCGGGCTTATATTGATTTAAATGGTGCAAAAGAGATTGCTTGGGCGGGCTTATTTTGGAGTGCATCTAGATATAAAGGCCCTGCTTACGGAACAAATCTTTCTGATGAAGAAATTAGTGCACCAGTTCAATTTACAACACCAAATGGAACCGTACAGCGCGTTTCGCCCCAAAGGTACCATCGTATCGATCAAGATGCAACAAATCCAGGACAACGTTTCGGATACAATAATACTGGATTTTCTAATTATGCAGATGTAACTTCAATTTTACAAGGGGATAAAAGTGCGACAGGAAGTTATACGTTAGCAGATATTCCTATGACAAGTAGTTTAAATGGTCAATATCAATATTATAACTTTAGTGGTTGGAGTTTGTTTGTTGTTACAAAGGATCAGGCAAGTAAGTCAAGAGCTTTTAGTATTTACTATGGAGCACGTGGCAATGCTGCTGGAACTAATAATGAATTTACTATGAGCAACTTTTTAACAGCAAAACAAGGAAATCTTGATCCAATTGTGACCTGGTTTACTGTTCAAGGAGATAAATACTGGACTGGAGACAACGCACAAATTAAAAATAGCGCAGGAACTTGGGTAAATATTTCGAACACGCTCAATCCAGTTAATAATGCTATGAACGCAACTGTGACAGATAACGATGAACATATGGTAGATAAGTATCCAGGAAAATTTGCGCCGGATCATCCTAATTTTTTAGATATTGATATCGATCGTATGGCAATTCCCGAAGGTGTTTTAAATGCTGGACAAAACCAAATTAATTTTAGAACAACAAGTAGTGGTGACGATTATTCTACGAATGCGATTGGTTTTGCTGTAAACGCAGAAACACCTGAATTTGAAATTAAGAAAGAAATTGTGGAACCAAAAGAAACTTACAAAGTTGGTGAAACAATCACGTATCGTGTCTCACTAAAAAATACAAAAGCTGATTCAGAAGCGATAAATTCAGTCTCGAAGGATGCACTAGATGGTCGCTTAAATTATTTGCCAGGCTCTTTAAAAATTATTAGTGGACCAAATTCTGGTGAAAAAACGGATGCTTCAGGCGATGATCAAGCTGAATATGATGAAACCAATAAACAAATTATAGTCCGTGTCGGCAATGGTGCAACTGCTACACAAGGAGGTAGCTACAAAGCTGATACAGCTGAAACAATTTACGAATTTAAAGCGCAGATAAATGAACGAGCAAAAGCAAATGAATTAGTGCCTAATAGCGCAACCGTTGAGGCAGTAGATATTTTAACATCTGCAAAAGTCAACGAAACTTCTAATATAGTAGAAGCAAAAATTGCGGACGAACAGGTAACTGGCAAATTAACCGCAACAAAAACCGTTAATAACGTCAAACCAAAACTAGGGGAAGAAATCGAATACACAATCAGTTTCCGCAACACCATCCAAAACAGCGCCCTAAACAAAGTAGTTATCACAGACCAACTACCCAAAGGACTGACGTATGTCAAAGATAGCCTAACAAGTGTCGGTGATGAACCCAAGCCAACCAGCTTGAAAGAAACCAACGGCATAATCACGGCGGAATACCCAAGTATCACCGATACGAAAGAACGGAGTATTCGCTTCAAAGTGATCGTTAACGAAGAAGCGAAAGCGGGCGAAACAATTCTCAACAAAGCCAAAGTAGATGACACAGTTAATCCGCCCGAAGAACCAGAGGTACCCATTACACCCGAAGAACCAATCACACCTCGAATAAAAGAAGGCAAACTAACCGCAACAAAAACCGTTAATAACGCTAAACCAAAACTAGGCGAAACTATCGAGTACACCATTAGCTTCCGCAACACCATCGAAAACAGCGTCCTAAACAAAGTAGTTATCACAGACCAACTACCAAAAGGACTGACGTATGTCAAAGATAGCCTAACAAGTGTCGGTGATGCACCAAAACCTACCAGCTTGAAAGAAGCTAACGGCACAATCACAGCGGAATACCCAAGTATCACCGATACGAAAGAACGGAGTATTCGTTTCAAAGTGATCGTTAACGAAGAAGCCAAAGCGGGCGAAACAATTCTCAACAAAGCCAAAGTAGATGATGGCATCAATCCACCCGAAGAACCAGAGGTGCCCATTACACCCGAAGAACCAATCACACCTCGAGTAAAAGAAGGCAAACTAACCGCAACAAAAACCGTTAATAACGCCAAACCAAAACTAGGGGAAGAAATCGAATACACCATCAGCTTCCGCAACACTATCGAAAACGGCATCCTAAACAAAGTAGTTATCACAGACCAACTACCCAAAGGACTAACGTATGTCAAAGATAGCCTAACAAGTGTTGGTGATGAACCAAAACCAACCAGCTTGAAAGAAGCCAATGGCACAATCATAGCGGAATACCCAAGTATCACCGATACGAAAGAGCGGAGTATTCGTTTCAAAGTGACCGTTAACGAAGAAGCGAAGGCAGGCGAAGCAATTCTCAACAAAGCCAAAGTAGATGACACAGTTAATCCGCCCGAAGAACCAGAGGTGCCTGTGGTACCAGAAACGAACGCAGGCAAACTAGCCGCAACAAAAACCGTTAATAACGCCAAACCAAAACTAGGCGAAACTATCGAGTACACAATTAGCTTCCGCAACACCATCGAAAATGGTGTCCTAAACAAAGTAGTTATCACAGACCAACTACCAAAAGGACTGACGTATGTCAAAGATAGCCTAACAAGTGTCGGTGATGAACCAAAACCAACCAGCTTGAAAGAAGCCAACGGCACAATCACAGCGGAATACCCAAGTATCACCGATACGAAAGAACGGAGTATTCGTTTCAAAGTGATTGTTAACGAAGAAGCCAAAGCGGGCGAAACAATTCTCAACAAAGCCAAAGTAGGTGATGGCATCAATCCACCAGAAGAACCAGAGGTACCTATTACACCCGAAGAACCAGCGGAAAATAAAAAGGAAACAAACAAAGTTGTTACAGACCAGAACAAACCTACAAAAAATAGTAAAAATGAAATTGCCATAAACAAGAAAGAAACGTCTAAATCATCCTATTTACCAAAAACAGGAGAAAAAGTTCAAAAAATATTTGCGTATCTGGGTGTAGGACTGATCTTAATTGTATTAATTCTCTATGTTATAAAGAGAAACAAAGAAAAAGAGGAGTAAACAAAATCGATTGTTTTAGAACGACTAATTAGCTGAAAATTTAAGAGTTGACGACATAAGTCAAAATGACCTATGTCGTCAACTCTTTTTGATTTATAACAAGAAACCCAACATATTGTGTGTGCATAAAGTCAAATAGAAAAATAGTAGTGAAATAGCTAGTAATAATAAAGAACCAGCTTGCATTAAAACTGCAAAAAAATAAACTACAATTAAACGAATTGCTCTAGTGTTTTTACGGATAAAATTCAAAAATAGTCCTCCTCAAAAATAATTAGAGGATAACCTTTGTGAAACTATCAAGTTCTCAGGTTTTATAAAACAAATACACACTAGCAAAATCGCTTTATGAGTGAGGCTTATCCAATTATTTTTAAGGTTCTTAAACAGTTGTAAAAAAAATATCAGATAAACGTTTTCACAAAGAACGGTCAATTCGGCAAATTTTTACCTTAAATGACACAAAATCTATAATTTGTTTCTCAAATCCTATAATTTGTTCCTTAAAAAGATATTATGAAAACGCTATTATATTTATGAAAGGAGCGAAACGAATGAAGAAGAAAAACGGGTTTTTTCAAAATGTATGGCGTTATAAGGCCTTAATCCTTATGGCGTTACCAGGATTTATCTGGTTTATATTTTTCTTCTATATACCAGTCTTAGCCAATGTGGTCGCATTTAAAGATTTTCATATTTCACCAGATGGTTTCTTAGCTAGTCTAAGAGAAAGTCCTTGGGTTGGTTTTGAAAACTTTAAATTTTTATTTGCGTCAAAAGATGCTTGGTTAATTACTAGAAACACCATTTTGTACAATGTCGTCTTTTTAGCCTTTAACTTATTCTTTGCGATTGCTTTTGCTATTATTATGAGTGAATTAAGAAATCGTCGCTTGGTTAAAGTTTATCACACGATGTCATTGCTACCATATTTCTTATCTTGGATGGTTATTAACTATTTTGTTTATGCCTTTTTAAGTCCAGATAAAGGGATTTTGAATCAATGGATTACTGGTAATGGCGGCACAATGATTAACTGGTATGCAGATCCACGTTGGTGGCCAGTAATTTTTGTCTTCCTAAATGTTTGGAAGAGTCTAGGCTACAACAGTATTATCTACTATGCTTCTGTGATGGGGATTGATCCGACATACTATGAAGCAGCGATGGTAGATGGTGCCAACAAATGGCAACAAATAAAAAATGTTACGATTCCACAAATTTTACCAATGATGTCTGTTTTATTAATTTTAAACATCGGCGGTATCTTCAGAGCAGACTTTGGTTTGTTCTACATCGTACCAAGAAACTCAGGTGCGCTTTACAACGTGACAAGTGTGTTAGATACCTATATTTACAATGGCTTAACGGCTACTGGTGATGTAGGCATGACGGCAGCTGCAGCGTTATATCAATCTGTCGTTGGCGCATGTTTGTTATTAATTGCGAATTTAGTTGTTCGTCGAATTGAACCAGATTCAGCACTATTTTAGGAGGAAGGATTATGAAAAAGAAAAAAGTCACTAGCGTTAACGTTCGATCCTTCAACCCGACAGCGAATTTGATTTTCAATATTGTCATTGCTATTTTTGCTATTTCCTGTGTGGTTCCGTTTTTCTTTGTTATTATGATTTCATTGACAAGTGAAGGATCATTAGCAGCAAACGGCTATCGGTTTTGGCCAAAAGAATTTTCATTGGAGGCCTATCGTTACATTTTCCAAGGGGCAATGAGTCAACGCATTATTCATGCCTTAGGGGTAACGGTCTTCATTACGGTGACAGGGACGATTGTCAATGCAACAATGACGTCATTATATGCCTATGTCATTTCTCGTTCCAACTTTCCGTTTAAAAAATTCTTTACATTGTTTGCTTTAATTACAATGTTATTTTCACCAGGGATGGTTGCGAACTATTTAGTAATGACAAACTTATTGCAATTGAAAGATACAATTTGGGCGTTAATTTTGCCTTTAGCTTTAGGACCATTTAATATTTTAGTGATGCGAACGTTTTTCAAGAAAACCGTGCCTGACAGTATTATTGAATCAGCACGTATTGATGGCGCAAGTGAAATGCGCATTTTTGTCAGCATTGTGTTACCGCTAGCCGTTCCAGGGATTGCCACAATTAGTTTGTTTGCGGCTTTGGGTTATTGGAACGATTGGTTCAATGCGTTACTTTACATTCAAAAAGATACCTTGGTACCATTACAGTATTTATTGATGAAAATTCAAAACAACTTAGAGTTCTTATCAAGAAGTACGGATATGGGTGCAGCAGCACAAGAAGGCTTAGGCGTTCTACCAAGTGAATCGGCTCGAATGGCGATTGTTGTCTTATCTACGTTACCAATTGCGTTAACTTACCCATTCTTCCAAAAATATTTCGTGGGTGGTTTAACAATCGGCGGCGTGAAAGAATAAAATTGTACAGGAGGAAATAAGGAATGAAAAAATGGCAAAAAGGATTAGCCGTAGCTGGCGCAGCAGCTTTAGCTGTAGGATTAAGCGCGTGCGGTAAATCTTCAAAAGATGCAGCGTCAAAAGGTGATGATAGTACACCAACGTTATTAATGTATCGTGTTGGGGACAAACCAGATAATTATGACCAATTAATCGATAATGCGAATAAGATTATTGAGAAAAAAATTGGGGCAAAATTAAAAATGGAATTTGTTGGTTGGGGCGATTGGGACCAAAAAATGTCAACAATCGTTGCTTCTGGTGAAAGCTATGATATTTCATTAGCACAAAATTATGCAACGAATGCACAAAAAGGCGCCTATGCTGATTTAACTGATTTAGCACCTAAATATGCCAAAGAAGCCTATGATCAATTGCCAGATAACTATATTAAAGGAAATACGATCAATGGAAAACTGTATGCGTTCCCAATTCTAGGTAACTCTTACGGTCAACAAGTTTTAACTTTTAATAAAGAATATGTCGATAAATACAATTTAGATATTAGTAAAGTCGATGGTAGTTATGAAAGTGCAACGGAAGTTCTAAAAGAATTCCATAAAAAAGAACCAAATATTGCTGCTTTTGCTATCGGCCAAACATTCTTTGCAACAGGTAATTATGACTTCCCTATTGGTAACCAATATCCATTTGCAGTAAAAACAACTGAAAATGGCTCACCAAAAATTATTAACCAATATGCCGACAAAGACATGATTAATAACTTAAAAGTCTTACATCAATGGTATAAAGATGGCTTGATTCCAACAGATGCTGCTACAAGTACAACACCATATGACTTAAATACCAATACTTGGTTCATGCGTCAAGAAACACAAGGACCTATGGATTATGGTGATACAATCTTAACACAAGCTGCTGGCAAACCACTTGTTTCTCGTCCACTAACAGAACCATTAAAAACAACAGCACAAGCGCAAATGGCTAACTATGTTGTTGCAAACACGTCTAAAAACAAAGAAAAATCTGTTGAATTGTTAGGTTTATTAAACAGCAATCCAGAATTGTTAAACGGACTTGTTTATGGTGAAGAAGGCAAACAATATGAAAAAGTTGGTGATGATCGCGTGAAATTATTGAAAGATTACACACCAACAACTCATTTGAGTGCTTGGAACACAGGAAACAACTTAATCATTTGGCCAGAAGAATCTGTCACTGAAGACATGGTTAAAGAACGTGATAAGAGCATCGAAGAAGCAAAAGATTCACCAATTCTTGGTTTTACTTTTGTAAATGATAAAGTGAAAACTGAAATCACTAACGTTGCTACAGTTATGAATCGTTACGCAGCAAGCTTAAATACAGGAACTGTTGATCCAGAAGAAACACTTCCAAAATTAATGGATGACCTAAAAACAGCTGGCTGGGATAAAGTTCAAAAAGAAATGCAAACACAATTAGACGAATATATCCAATCTCAAAAATAATCACAGGAGGCTGAGGCATTAGCTGAGCGCTTTTGGCTCAGCCTTTTACATAATAGAAAGGAAGAGGAAGATGGAAAGTACAGGGATTCAGCGGTTGTTTTACCTTTCCTGGACAGTAATCAAACTAAATTTACTGTTTGTTTTATTTAGTTTAGCTGGAGGGATTATTTTTGGTGTTGGTCCAGCACTCCAAATGATGACTGATTTCATTTTGGAAGAGGGCATGAATTATCAAGCAATCACCGTTAAACGAGCATTTGAATCATGGAAAGCACATTTTAAAAGAAGTAACTGTTATTTTCTACTTTTTCTCTTCACTTTAGGATTTGTTTTTTATAATATTTATTTAGCCGTTCAATTTACCGGAATAATGTGGTTAATTATTACATTTATTTTATTTTTTGTTTCCCTAATACTCGTTATTTTTTACATTTATATGCTACTATATGAAGGAAGCTATTTTATCTCAACTATTGATTTAATGAAGCTTTCATTTATCAGTATCTTTTTAAACCTCGGTGTATTTTTTAAAGTCTTATTCGGTGTAATTAGTATCGTTGCTTTAACTTGGAAAATGAAAGGACTGCTACTATTTGCTTCGTTTGCCTTAATTATGATGTGGTGTGCCTATGTCACGCGCAAAAATCGCCAGTTTATTGATGGAAAGTTGGAACAAAATGAAGCGAATCTTCAAAAAACTGTTTAAAAAAAAATATTTATTAAATCGATTAGTACAAAAATACAGTCTACTGTTAACAAGTATTATTTTGTTAACGGTGGCTGCTTTGTGCGTTTATGTTACTTATACAATTAACTTATCAATTGATTCACAAAAAAATAACGCCGTTTCCCAAATTGACAGCTATGTAACGAATAAAAATAATGCGGCGACAAATATGATTAATGAATTAGCTGGCTCTGCAAGTAAAATTGAAAACATGCGAAAATATATGGAACTTTCTCCTCCTGAGTATTTTGACTATACTTACAGTCAATGGTCGGAAGATCGGGTCAGTACCCACTTTGGAAATAATTTAAGTACATTATTTAGCACCTTTCCTGACTTAGAAGAAGTGATTATTCGCTTAGATGAATTTGATCAGGTTTTGTTCGCCAATCGCACAGCTACAAATGGGAAAAAAATGGATATGTCATCAATTAAAAAACATGGCTTTCAACTAATGCGAATTATCTCCGATCCTTATACAGGACAACCGCTGGGAGAATTGTACACTGTGTTTTCAAGTCAAGAGTTGCTAGGCAACCAAGCAGACTTATTGAAAAAATCAGGTATTAATGCGTTTATCTATGATAGTGCTGGGAATCAAATTTTTTCTGAAAAAGCACAATTTACCAAAGAAGAAGAGCGGCAACTAGATAAAAGAATGCACACCGATAGTGACATTCAACAGGTTTTTCATAATCGCTACGATATTACGGAAATAGAAAGCAGTGGCCGGAGTACCATTCTCTTATTAACAAGCCGCCGAGTCTTATTTCAACAATTGTTTATGAATTATGCAGCCATTTTAGGGATTGGGTTACTTTTGATTGTTATTTTATTAGTGGGCTTAAACCGCCTGTTTAAACGCTATTCTCAACAAGTCCAATTAATTTTAGAAGCGACACGAGCCATTGGCGATGGCAATTTAAAAGAACGAATTGACACGAATCAAGTTCAGGAAGAATTGAATGATATTGCTTCTGCGATTAATTTTATGGTAGACAGTTTAGATCAATACATTCACGATATTTATACTTTAGAAATTAAGCAACGCGATGCCCACATGAGAGCATTACAGTCGCAAATTAATCCTCATTTTCTTTATAATACGTTGGAATATATTCGCATGTATGCCTTGAGTCGGCAACAAGAAGAACTAGCTGATGTTGTCTATGCTTTTTCAACGTTACTTAGGAATAATATTAACCAAGAAAAAACCACGACCTTGGCAGAGGAAATCTCATTTTGCGAAAAATATGTGTATTTGTATCAAATGCGTTATCCCGACCAATTTGCCTATAAGTTCGAAATAGAAGAAGCAATTGCTGATGTTGAAATTCCTAAGTTCATTATTCAGCCGCTTGTCGAAAATTATTTTGTGCATGGTATTGACTATCAACGACAAGACAATGCTATTAAGGTCCACGCCTACCGAGAAGGCGAAAAAATTATTGTGGCTGTTGTGGATAATGGAAAAGGAATCACCGCCAATCGGTTAGAGGAAATTCGCGCACGTTTAAATCAAACAGAAATAGAAACGGAACAATCCATTGGATTAAGAAATGTTCATGAACGTTTACAACGCTTTTTTGGGGAGAGTTATGGTTTAACCATTGAAGGGAAAGAAGGAGAAGGGACGACAATTCGTCTTTCGTTTGTAGCATAAGGGGTGAAAAGATGTATCGAGTGATGTTTGTTGATGATGAATATATGATTTTAGAAGGCTTAAAATGGATTATTCCTTGGCAAGAGTTAGGCTTTGAAATTGTTAAAACAGCGCGTAGTGCGCAAGAAGCATTGGCTTTTTTAGAAACAGAATCCATTGATGTTTTATTAACAGATATTACGATGCCGGAAATGAGTGGGATCGAATTAATTGAGCAAGCAAAGAAAAAAGGACATCAATTTATTAGTTTAATTTTATCAGGTTATCAAGAGTTTGATTACGTCAAAAAAGGCATGGCTTTGCAGGTCCAAGATTATCTTTTGAAACCAGTCAATAAACAAGAACTATTAGCCAATATCCAGAGAATTAAAACAGAATTGGACCAACAAAAAAAATCCCATGCCCGCGTGCGTCTATATCTAGAAAATGGCTTGATGCGTTGGCTTAATGATGAAATCAGCGAAGGGGAATACGAAGAGTTAATGCAGCAATTTACGACTATAAAACCAGGTGATTTTACCGTTTTATTGGTTGAAGCTGAGATGCCTTTTTTAGAAGCAATTAAAGAACTATTTATGGAAAAAGGCCAACTGTTATTCATTGAAAGTTGGATGAGTACGTACCACCAATTGTTACTTATCTATAAAGGGGCCAGACAAGAAGCGTTCTTATTTATTCGTGAAATTGAAGCGATTCTAGCTGGTCAAGGTCAGATTTTTGTAGGGGAATCTGTCAATGAATGGGAAACGGTTTATGAAAGTTATGAGAAAGTAAAACAGTTGCAAGCAATTGAAACGTTCTATCAAGAATTTCTGCCAAATAATCAAAAAGAACAAATGAATCGTTCGGCAGAAGATTTTACTTTTCTAGCGTTTAACCAAGCCTTGATGATTGGGGATATGCAGACCATTCAACGGGAATTAGATGCCATTTTCAATCAGTTAAGTCAACAACACGCTACGCCAGAATATGTACGCTATGTAGTCTTTTTACTTTTTTCAGATATTTCCCGTCAGTATCCAACTGTGTTAGAAGAAAACTATGAAAAAATCGTGGAAGAAATTCGAGCCAGCAACAATCTTAATACACTGTATGCGTTAATGCAGCAAGTCTTAGCAGAAGTGAAAAATAAACCTAAAATAAAAAAATATTCAGAAAGTGTTAGCCAAGCTGTAGAAAGAATTGAACAAGGCTATTTAGAAGAATTAAACTTAAAAACGGTGGCGGATGAGCTTCATTTGAATCCTAGTTATTTAGGCCAAATTTTCAAAAAAGAAACCAAGCGGAGTTTTTCTCAATATTTGAATCAAGTGCGTACCAAGCATGCCCAGAAATTATTATTGTACACGGATGATACAATCAACGAAATTTCAGAAAAAGTAGGATTTAACAATACCAACTATTTTTCAAAAATGTTTAAAAAATTAAATGGAATTACGCCAAAAGAATTTCGAGAGCAATACCAATCAAATTACGCAGGTGTCGAAGAATAAAAAGAAAGATGTTCAATTTTTATGAACATCTTTCTTTTTATTATTTTTCCGTACTTAATGAAAACGGTCGTTCTGCTGTGTTTTGTGGATTCGGGACGATCCCTAATTGATAATCTAAAGTCCCGCCATTTAATAGTTCTTGATGAGTAAAATAAGGCGCAGTATGTTTTTCTTGGTTTAACTGAATTTCATGAATAAATTGTTGTTGGACTTTGTTTGGTGATGTTTGAATGGTTAATTGTTTACCATTTGATAGTTTTACTTCCGCCGTCTGGACTAAAGGCATCCCGATTACATATTCACCAGTTCCTGGTGTGACGGGATAAAAGCCTAAGCTATTAAAAATATACCAAGCAGACATGCTGCCATTGTCTTCATCACCTGGATAGCCAGTTGGTGAAGCATCAAATGTTTGCATTAGTTGTTTTAAAAGTGGTTGAGCCATCTCTGGTTTGCCGATGTAGCTGAATAGAAACGGATAATGGAAACTTGGTTGATTTGAGATGGCTAATTGACCAAAATCAATTGCCGCCATTTCACTCATTTCATGAATTTCAAAACCATAGCCTTCAACGTTAAAGTTAGGCGCTTGATTGCATAGCTGAATTAATTTTTTTTCGAAAGCTAACTCGCTACCATATAGCTTAATCAAACCTGCAAAATCTTGATAAACCGCAAAACTTGATTGCCAAGCACTTCCTTCGGCGTAATCTTTGCCCCAACGAATATCTAAAAAGTCAGGACGGAAATTGCCTTCAGTGTCCTTGGCTTGCATAAAGCCAGTTTCAGGATTAAAAAGTTGTTGATAATTCAAGGCTTGTTGACGATAAAATGTTGCGGTCTCTGAATCATTCAGTGTTTTTGCAACTTGCGAAATACAGAAATCGCTGTACGCATAGTCTAAGGTATGATTGACAGATTCATGATAGGTTGAAGGAACATAGCCATATTTTAGATAATCCAGAGTTCCTTGACGTCCATAATTTTCTCGTTCGCTTTGTTGTGTGGCGCCTTTTTTCATCGCTTCTAGGAACTGAGGCATCAAGTCAGGACGAATCTTTTTCACGGCGGCATCAGCAATGACAGCGTCAATCAAGGTGCCGGGCATTAAACCACGCTCATCTGGCGATAACCATTTTGGCAAGAAACCTGTTTCGTTGTAACTATTTAAAAAGCCTTCTAGCATCTCTTCGTATTTTTCTTGAGCAATGAGTGAGAACAATGGGTAAACCGTTTTATAAGTATCCCAAAAGCCATTATTGGTATATAGTACACCAGGACGAACCGTTTGTGAGAACGTATCATAATGAATCGGCTGCTGATTTTCGTCCAATTCATAAAAGGTTTGCGGAAATAGGAATGTTCGATACAGTGTATGATAAAACGTTTTAGTATGTTCAGGATTTTCATGCGTTACTTTAAGGCGATCGAAATAATTATGCCAATCTGCGATTCCTTGTTGCAGCATCTCAGTAGAACGCAAAGAGATTTCTCGCGCTAAATTTAACTGCGCTTGTTTTTCAGAAATAAATGAACTACTAAAATGAACAACTTGTTGAGCAATATTTCCAAAAGAAAGAAGGATTTTGCCATCTTCGCCTGAAGAAGGGGCAAACCATTTGGTTAAAGGCTGTTCAAAATGAAGCACGAAATAAAAACTAAAATCTGGATCTTCACAACCAGAATAGTTGATGACTTTTACAGCCACTTGATGGTTATCTAATTGTTTTACTTGATAACGTCCAGGCAGAGTTAGTAGTAAGTGATTATCTTTTTGTTGATAATCAATGGTTAAGATACCACCATACATGCTTGGGATTAATTGAGAAGTGATTTGATAGCGTAATTGAGTTAAGTTAATTTCGACAGGAGAAAAAAGACTTTCTTCTGGACGATAAGAACTTTGGGCATGGAATAAAGAAAGTTCCGACAATGAACCACTGACAGGGGTCATTAATAAATGGCTAAAATCACCCATCCAAGGACTTGGTTGATGCGTTACTCGATAGCCTTGAAATGTTCGATCTTCTGGATGAAACCACCAGCTGCCTTTTTGGTCAGTTGTTTGCGGGGCGTAAAAATTCATCCCAAATGGCACGCCAGTATAGGGTAGACAATTTCCATTTGAAAAACTATGTTGGTTGGCAGTTCCGTGTCGCGTATCAATCGCTTGAATATTCATGAAAGTAGCTCCTTTGTTTTAAATGATATATCATATAGGCTGATTATAGCACAAAAAACGAGAAATGAAAGCGTATTTATTCGCTTTTTTATTTATTTTTAACGAATTGGTATATTCAATTTGGAGAGGGAATTGACAAGCATGTTACAATGGATAAGGAATCGATATTGGAGTGATTGTTATTTATTTTTTTAGTACAAAAAGTCAGCAATTTTTTGCGTATGTTTGGGCCATTTTCCCAGTCATCGCCTTTTTTTTGGTTAGTTTTTATACATTGGATTTTTTATTTTCCCCAAGCTATTTAATTATGGTGCCTGTATTTACTATTATGTTTAAAATTAACTATAAAAAAGATTATTCGTTTGTAGCGCTGCTCAAAATGAGTATCAGGCAATTTGTGATCAGTTTTTTAGCATTTATAGCTAGTAGTTCCTTTAGCTGGTCTATTATTTTAAATAGTAGTGTGACATTTTTAATTGTTTATTTATTTTATTCATCTGCGACACCCATGCGGTATCATAGTTATTTGATGATGTTTACGTTTTGTCAGTTAATCCAGGTTAAAGGAAATACATTTTTGATGCAATCTCAAGTTGTGGCCTTTTTAATTGGTCTTTTTTTATTGGCTTTAACACTAAACGCTTGGTGGCAAACAGGATTAAGTCAGTTAGCCAGCTTAAAGAGTAGAGGCCATAAAAGCATTCAATTAAATATGAAACAACAAAAATTGGCGGTTATTAATTTCTGGCACGACTTACAACAGACTTTTTTTGGGATCACAAGTTTCAAACAATTTTTAGAAAGTCCTGACGAAAGGGTGCAACGATTTCGTTTAGCTATTCGTATGAGTTTCACCATTACGCTGAGTTTTATTTTAATGTGGAGTGTAGGAGGCATTAAAATAATTTGGATTCCGATGAATGTTTTTCTACTCTTGCATCCAGTGAAAGCAGAAATGAACACGCGTATTAAGACACGTTTTTGGGGGACTCTTTTAGGATGTTTCCTTAGTCTGTTTGTTGTCAATTGGCTTCAATTGCCACTGACACACCTCGTTGTTTCTAGTTTGATTGGCATTTTTGTTTATTCCCTAAAACCAGGAACCGTGTTACAAGTGACAATGGCAACGATTTTTGGGTTATGTTTGGCAACAATTAGTTTACGAGGGATGTACGCCGCAGAGTTGCGGGTCTCTTTTGTATTATTGGCAATTTTTGTTGTTTGCTTAATTGATTTAGGTTTATTTGTTTATCAGCGTATTTTACGTTTTTAAAAAGTGTGGCACAGAGGGTGATTTACCCGTTGTGCCACACTTTTTAATTTTCTAAATTCGTTAATTTTTCTAAGTAATGATTTTCTATTTGCGGAAAATCTATTTTTTCTGGTGCTGCATCAGGGGTTTCAACTACTTGCTTCAAGCGGTTGAGAACAATTGACCAACCAGCGATATCTTTATGGCGAGGTGTTGTAAAATTTTCTGGGAGAGATTCTGAAAAGACTAACAGGGTCTGATGAGGTGCTTGTTCTTTTAAGTCAAAATAGATGATACCAGTATCCCAAGTCACGCCCAAATATTTTTCCTCTGCGTAGTCAGTGAAAGGCATCGTTTCTTCAAAATCGGGCAGAATAAACCGCCAAAACCCGTTAACACCTAATTCACCAATTTCTAATTCTGGAAACCATTGTTTTAGCTTGTCTGTCTCAGTCAGGTAGCGCCAAATCGTTTGAGGGCTGGCTGAAATTGCTCGTTCTGTACCAAAATAAATCGTCTGGTTTTCTAAGCGAAAGGTATCTTTCATTTTGTTTCTCTCCTTTATTTATTATTCATGAAGTTCTAAAGGTAGTCCATCTGGATCAAAAAAGAAGGTCATTTTTTCACCCGTAAAATCATCTACTCGTAGCGGTTCTGTTTCAATTCCTTGCTCATTTAAAAAAGCAATCACTTCTTCAATATGTTCAACTTTAAAAGCTAAATGACGTAATCCTAAAGCTTCAGGATAAGAGGGGCGAGCGGGAAATTGATCAGAAATAAAAATTTCCAATTCTTGGCTGCCTAATTTTAAATCTAATTTAATATCGTTTTTTTCGGGACGATGATTTTCGCGAAGAACTTCAAAGCCCAACTTTTCGACATAAAAATTTTTAGTTACTTGATAATTTGAGGCATTGATTGCCACATGATGAATTTCTTTAAAAAACATTTTTCATACTCCTTTTCGTTTTTTCCCTCTGTAGTATAGCAATAAAGAAGCAGCTAAAAAAGCGTTCTGTTTGACTCTTTAAGAAAAGACAAGGGATTTGTAAAAAAATAAAATTATTTTTTTGAAAGAAAGCGCTTGCCAAAAAAAGAATAATCAAGTATGATGTATATACAACTTAATTGTATATACAAGTTTGAGAGGAGAATGTAAAATGGGTAAGTTTCAAAGCGATGCACAGCAGTTGTTGAAAGCAGTAGGAGGCAAAGAGAATATTTCAGCTGTTTCTCATTGTGCAACTCGAATGCGTTTTGTATTAAAAGATCCAAAAAAAGCGGATGTACCTGTGATTGAAGATATTCCTTCTGTAAAAGGAACCTTTACCAATGCTGGACAGTTTCAAGTAATTATTGGGAATGAAGTCCCACAATTTTATAATGATTTTTCTGCAATTTCCGGTTTAGAAGGGGTTTCAAAAGAAGAAGGGAAAGCAGCTGCCAAAAGTAATTTGAGTCCTGTTCAACGAGTTGTTTCTGTTTTAGCTGAGATTTTTACACCATTAATTCCTGCACTTGTTATCGGGGGATTGATTTTAGGATTCCGCAATATTTTGGAAGGGGTTCCATTTGGCTTTCTTGATGGTCAAACAATCGTGGAAGTTTCTCAATTTTGGAATGGGGTCAATTCATTCTTATGGTTAATCGGCGAAGCAATTTTCCACTTCTTGCCAGTTGGGATTACGTGGAGTATTACGAAGAAAATGGGAACCACACAAATCTTGGGGATTGTCCTAGGGATTACATTAGTCTCACCACAACTTCTGAATGCTTATTCAGTTGCGACGACTAAAGCAGCAGAAATTCCTTTCTGGGATTTTGGGTTTGCTCAAGTTAACATGATTGGTTATCAAGCGCAAGTTATCCCAGCTATGTTAGCCGGCTTCTTGCTTGCCTATCTTGAAATTTTCTTTAGAAAAGTGATTCCTCAAGCAATTTCAATGATTTTTGTCCCATTGTTTGCTCTAGTACCAACAGTATTGGCTGCACATGTCATTTTAGGACCAATCGGTTGGACGATTGGTAGTTGGGTCTCTGATATCGTAAATGCAGGATTAACGTCAACATTTAATTGGTTATTTGGTGCCGTCTTTGGCTTTATGTACGCACCATTAGTCATCACTGGGTTGCATCATATGAGTAATGCGATTGATTTACAGTTGATTGCTGACTTTCAGTCAACCAACTTATGGCCAATGATTGCTCTATCAAATATTGCACAAGGTTCAGCGGTTTTAGCAGTTATCTTTATGCATCGTGGAAACAAAAAAGAAGAACAAGTTTCGATTCCAGCAATGATTTCTTGTTACCTAGGTGTGACTGAACCAGCGATGTTTGGGATCAACTTAAAATATGTTTATCCATTTGTTGCGGGCATGATTGGTTCGGCAATGGCAGGAATGTTTGCCACTTTAATGGGCGTTCGTGCGACAAGTATCGGCGTCGGTGGCTTGCCAGGAATTTTATCTATTGTGCCACAATATTACTTGCCATTTTTAGGCGCAATGGTGATTGCTATTATCGTACCAATGGGCTTAACTTATATTTTCAGAAAGAAAGGCATCTTTAATAAAGTCGATCCAGTTGATGAAGCAACAGGGATGTTATACAGCGAAGAAGGGTAATCGCTTTTTGAAGTAAAGAAGAATTTGTAGACATTTGTCTACGAATTCTTCTTCTTTTTATAGAAACTATTGGCTTTTTTCTCTCTTTCAGTTAGACTAAAAAGGTTGAGAAAAGGAGAGCGTAAAAATGGATATTTATTTAAAAAAAGCAATTTTACACATTATTGATCGAGAAACTGGGACGCCGGTTTTCTCTGAAAAGGAACTAGATTTAACGACCGAGTATATTCGAACGTATTTAACTGCAAAAATTTCAAAACTTTCGACTGCACAAACAAAGACTGGAACATTGGCGGAAAATAGTTCCTTTGTTGACACGTTACGTGGGATTCCTAGTGATTTTGTGAAGAAAAGCCAAGAAGTTACCCAACATTGGTATGATGTTTATTCAGGAAGCGAAGATGCGCCTAGTGCTGATATTTTGTTCATTTTATATGAATTAGATACGGTGTTACATGTCGCAATGATTAAATTAAACTATAAAGAAAGTTACACGCATTACGTCGACTATGAGGAAGAATCCGTTTATAACAAACTGATTATCAACCGAGCAATTTTGTCTTCAAAATCACAAAAACCAGATGAAGGGATTACGGTTGACTTAGATACATTAGCGTTTGAATTACTAGAGAAAAGATATGAATTTTCAGGAGAAAAAATCTGGTATTTCTCTGAAAAAGTGATTGAGACGCAAGCGGCGCCTTCCATGGAAGAAAATATCAAAGAAATTAAAAAAGCAGTCAAACGCATTGGAAAGAAATTTAACGAAGATGAGTTTGAACTAATGGCTTCTGTAAAAGAAGCGGTGTATGATAGCATTGAGGAAACGGGGACGATTGACAATGAGCAGATTGCTGAGCAAGTGTTTAAAGAAAATGTATCAGCTAAATTAGCTTACCAAGAAGAAGTGAATGAATCGAAGTTTGTCGACAAAACACCGCCAGTCAGAGAATCTCGCGAAATTTCTGAAAAGAAATTTGGCAAACAAAAGTTAAAAATGGATAATGGTATTGAATTAATTGTTCCGTTAGATGTTTACCGCAATGGCGATTTAATTGAATTCGTCAATAATCCAGATGGCACAGTGTCCATTATGCTAAAAAATATCGAAAAAATTAGTAATCAATTATAAAGAAAAAACCGTTGGTCGTTTGCCAACGGTTTTTTCTTTATTTTAATTTTTCTAAAGCTTTTTCAGGGACTTCTTTTTCTGTCACTTCATTCCAACTGATCACGCCTTTACGGGGATTGACTTTCAATTTTAGATAGGCTTTCATACGTAAAGGTTGATCACGGTATTCATTTAATTCCACGGTCTTTTCTTCGCCGTTTTTATTAAACGCAGGTTGTTGATAGTAATACATGGTCGTCGGTTCACCAGAATCTGATTTTTCATCTTTCTTTTCACCAGATGTTGTGATTTGTGTATAATAGGCTTCTCCGCCGTAATAGTAATTATAAACGCCCCAGCTACCACCGGCTAAAATGACTAAGGGGATTAATATTTTTAGTAATGTTTTCATTTTCCTCACCTCAAGGAATAGTATGCCTTTTTTTTAGAAAATTTGCCATATTTTTTTCCGTTAATTGAGTGACACTTTTGTTAGTTTTGGTACTTTCTTGAAAAATTCATCATTTTTTTAAACAAAAGACAACGTTTGTCGCTCCCTTTTTTTCACTATCATGCTACAATAAAGAAAAAAAGATGGAGGTAGAGGACAATGATGCCCTTTTATTTTGGAATCGATCCAACCTATATATTGGTAATTATTGGAATTGCGATTTCTGGTGCGGCCTCCGCATATGTTAACAGTACCTTTCGTAAATATGATCAAGTACGAAGCAGTAAACATGTTACAGGCACGCAGGCAGCACAATATATTTTACAAAAAGAACAAATTAATGATGTTGGAGTTCAGCAAATTGCGGGTGATTTAACCGACAATTATAATTCTGGAAACAAAATGTTGAGCTTATCCGAAGCCACTGCTCAATCGACATCGGTCGCGGCTATTGGCGTGGCGGCTCATGAATGCGGACATGCGGTACAAGATCATACGAACTATGTGCCTTTACGTCTTCGTGCAGCCATTGTTCCAGTTGCCAACATTGGCTCAACCATCTCCTTTCCACTAATTTTGATTGGTGTTTTATTTAGTTGGAATCAAACATTAATCAACATTGGAATTTTGGCTTTTTCATTAGCCTTGATTTTTCAATTGGTGACTTTACCGGTGGAGTTTAATGCGTCTAGACGTGCATTAAGTATTCTTTCTGAAGGTGGGTTATTAACAGAAGAAGAAGTCCCAATGGCCAGAAAAGTTCTTTTTGCAGCTGCACTTACCTACGTAGCAGCGGCGCTTTCGACCTTTTTACAACTTTTACGTTTGGTTATTTTATTTGGTGGTAACAACCGACGAGACTAAGTGCTAGTAAAGGTCTTTCTATTACGCATAAAAGTAATAATATGTTATGATTAAAGTAGAAAATAACAGAGGAGCTGAAGGAAATGAAAGCATCAACAAAAATTGGTATCGGTTTAAGCATTGCTGCAGTTGCAAGTGTCTCTGTTGCAGTCATCGCTTCTGAAAAAATTATTAAGAAGGTATCTCATGTTTCCAATCGTTATAAAGTTAAAAAGTTTGTAGACGATAAATTTGATGGAAACCAAAAATTATTATCGATTGTCGATGATTTATCCGATGATGAATTAGATTCTGTTTTAAATGTTGTTGATCGTGTGAAAGATGGCGGTTCAAAATTAGCTGAATATGGCGAAAAAGTTAAAGACAATACAGATTCTTTAAAAGAACGCTTTTTCACATTTATTGAAGATGCAATGAAGTAAAAAAGATGGCCTAGGCCATCTTTTTTTTATAAAAATAATTCTTTTGTTTCAACATAATAGCCTCTGCCACCAACTAAAACTTGATCAATTGTCTTTTGGGATGTAGTGTTCAAACGCACTAAGACTTCTGAAGGAGCGTTTAAGGTATAACCTTGGGCAAAGGTGTAATTGGTTTTTTGTAAAATTTGGTGATGGTACAGATAACAAGCTAACGCACCATTTGATGTACCAGTAGCGGCTTCTTCATCGATGTCATAAAGGGGCGCAAAATTCCTACAAATGATATTTTCTTCAGACAAAGCAAAAAGATGCATCCCAATAACTCCATACTTTTGACTAAGTAACTTAATTTTTTCAAAGTTTGGTTGTAAATCCTGTAATAATTGCGTATTTTTAATGGGAACCAAAATATCTTTTAGGCCCGTTGACACAATCTGGATAGGAAAAGCAGTTGCCACTGCGTTTAAATCAAAGCATCCGCTCAATTCTTCTAAAGTGAGCGTATCATAAAAAGTTGGGACAGTTTGTTCCATAAATAGTTGTTCACCGTTCGCCGTGATTGCGAGCAAACCGCTGTTCGTTTCGATTGTATATTCTGTTTGCAATAATTTATTTAAGTGCTTCATAATGGTGAAAGCGCCAATTGTCGCGTGGCCACATAAGTCGACTTCTTCTTTTGGTGTAAAATATTCAAGGCGGAAATCAGCAATCTTTGAGTCTGAAATAAAAGCAGTTTCTGCAAATCCTAGTTCTTTGGCGATGGCCATTTTTTGGGTTCTCGTTAAGGGCTGTGTCATAAAAACAACGCCTGCTTTGTTGCCACCTTCGTGGTTTTTACTAAATGCACTAGCGACATATGCGGTAATTTTCATTGGAACGCCTACTTTCTAATTGGGAATAAAAAACATACGAGTACAAAATGGACGTGCTACTTTCTTAATAACAAATAACAAAAGATTAAATCATCCATTTTTTTTAAAGATAAGCCAGTTTGTTCAAAAAACTTTTCCAACCGATAGTGTAAAGTATTTCGATGCATAAATAAATCTTTTGCAGTGGAGCTGATATTGCCTTGATTTTTCCACAAAGCGCTGATGATTGGCTGAATATCGGTGTCTTTATTTAATAAACGACGATAATACTCGACAAGTATATTTTGACTCATGGCTTCCTTGGTAAAATAGTGGAGGGCGACATCGGTTAAACTAAAAACAGTCGTCCGACTAGAGGAATTAAGTTCTTCTGAAAAAATACGTTGTTCTTCATGGAAACAACGCCGGAGAATGTCTTCAGAGGAATAAAAATTGCCAACAAATACAGCACTAGTGCAATCAAAGTCTGTATCTAATGTTAAAAAGATCCCTTGAATTTCTTCTTGTTGAAAGGTCTTTTTTGACTGTTCTTCAACTAAAATATACATATTATTACTTGGACTGAAACAATCAACTGTATCTGGAAACATCTTTGTTAAATTAAATTGCCATTCAGCTTGTAATTCTTTTGGGACATTCGTTTGAATTTGCAACATACGAAAGGTCCCTTCGGCAGGTAATTTTGCCTGTTGAAATAAGTAACTGAACCAAGGATGGTTACCAGTAATTGTTGGGTTTTCAGAAATCGGGAAAAGCGCTTCCAACAAATGCTGTTCTTTAATACTTAAGAAAGCTTTATTCACAATGAAAAATTGGTCGTCAACAGGAATTGAATAGGTGGCTTCGGAACCAATTGTTTTTGATAAATAGCCTTTGGGATAAAGCTGAGATAAATTTTCAATAATCATAGACACACCTCACTGATTTATTGTACCATGAAGCAAGACAGAAGTTTAGTGGGAAAAAGCCGAAAGGTGGAAATTAATTGGGAAAAAAAGAAACAACGTTAACACAAGAAGAAAAAGAATTTTTTATGCGAGAAGCCATTGCAGAAGCGAAAAAAGCAGAAGGTTTGGCTGAGGTGCCTATTGGAGCTGTAATTGTTCGGCAAGGGGAAATTATTGGCCGCGGGCATAATCTGAGAGAAGCACGGCAAGAAGCAACGGCGCATGCAGAAATGTATGCAATCCAAGAAGCGTGTCGCGGGATAGAAAATTGGCGTCTAGAAGAAACCCAATTATTTGTAACTTTAGAACCTTGTCCAATGTGTAGTGGGGCGATGCTTTTAGCACGAATTCCAGAAGTTTATTATGGCGCAACTGATCCTAAAGCAGGCACTGCTGGGACTTTGATGAATTTATTAGAAGATGAACGCTTCAATCATGTGGCCTATGTCGAAGCAGGCGTTTTAGAAGAAGAGTGTCGCTTATTGCTAGTTCAGTTCTTTAAAAGGTTACGGGCAAAGAAAAAAGAAGAGAAACTTTTAAAAAATCAAAAGAAAGACTAGTCAAAAGAATAAAAATACGTTATACTAGGTTTTGCCGAAAGGCTAGGACAATGGCGGGCTAGTGAATTGTGTCAGATCCGGAAGGAAGCAGCACTAAGCAAGTGCCGCCATGTGTCTGATTGAATAAGGAACGTATCAAGGCTGAGAAGCCTTTTTTTATTTGAAATAAAAAGAAGCAAGCCGTAAAAAAGGAACTGACCCAATAAACTGAGACAAAATAAAAAAGCACCTCTTGTTGAATTCACGTTAAAATGAATTTAACTAGGGGGTGCTTTTTCAATGGGAAATCGAGTGTCTTATCCGATTCACATCAAAGAAATGGCTATACAGATGAAAAAAGAGAATATTCCTGTAAAAACGATTATGGCAGAATTAGGCATTAAAAACAAAACACAAATTGAAACATGGTGGCGTTGGTACCGTAATGGCGAGAATCATCGTCTGGTTCAACCCGTTGGAAAACAATATGCTTATGGAAAAGGTCCAGAAATTCTATCAAATGAACAACAGCTTAGAAATGAAAATAACTATTTAAAAATGCATATTGAGGTGCTAAAAAAGTACAAAGAATTGGAAAGGACGTGGAGCCAGAAATATTTGTAGAATTAGTTAAAAAAATGAAAGGAAAAATAACCATTACTGCATTGTGTCAACTTTTCGGCGTTTCGCGAGCTACTTATTATCGTTGGACTCATCGAAAAGACTTAGGAAAGTTAACACCTCTTGAAGAAGCCGTTCGTCGACTTTGCTTCCAGCATAAGTTTCGATATGGCTATCGAAAGATTACTGCGTTGATTAATCAGGAATACAAAGTAAACAAAAACACCGTACAAAAGATTATGCAGAAATATCATTGGAATTGTCGCGTGAAAATGAAGAAACGCAGTAAAGTGGGACAACCTTACACGGTTGTCGAGAACAAGCTAAATAGACAATTTTCTTCAGACGCTCCTTTAAAGAAATTGGTAACAGATATTACTTATCTGCCTTTTGGTCAAAAGCAATTGTATTTGTCTTCAATTATGGATTTATACAATGGTGAAATTATTGCCTATACCATCGGTGATAAGCAAGATACGGCTTTTGTTCTGGATACACTTGATCAATTGCCCCAAACAACGGATTGTCTATTGCATAGTGATCAGGGCTCTGTTTATACTTCTTTTGACTACCAGAATCAAATAAAAGCAAAAGGCATTACCATGAGTATGTCCCGCAAAGGGACACCTTCAGATAATGCCTGCATCGAATCGTTTCATGCCTCACTAAAGTCTGAAACGTTCTACTTAGATGGGCTCACAAGTGAACCTACATCTATTGTAATAGAAATTGTAAAAAAATACATTACTTATTATAATGAAAGTCGAATTCAACAAAAACTAGACTACCAATCGCCGATAGACTATCGGAAATCAGCAGTCTAGGAAAATGCTTTTTTATTCCTGTCTCACAATCTTAGGTCAGTTCCAAAATAACGGCTTGCTTCTTTTTAAATTTATGCCCAATCGCCATTTCTAAAAACTGGAACAATCGTCCCGTCTTCCTTAATGCCGTCAATATTCATTTTGTCAGATCCTACCATAAAGTCCACATGTGTTTGGCTACGATTTAAACCAGCTTCAGCTAATTCTTCTTCGCTCATCTCCGTGCCGCCTTGTAAGTTGAAGGCATAGGCCGAACCAAAGGCTAAATGATTAGAGGCATTTTCATCAAACAATGTATTATAAAAAATCAAACCGGATTGTGAAATTGGTGAAGGGTCTGGTACTAAAGCAACTTCTCCTAAGTGTTTGGCACCTTCATCAATAGCTAAGAGATTTTTCAATGCTTCTTCGCCTTGTTCAGCTGAGAAGTCAACAACTTTTCCATCTTTAAATGTAAATTTCATTCCCGAAATGATTGTGCCAGCATAACTTAGTGGTTTTGTACTAGAAACATAACCATCAACGCGGCGACTATCTGGGGCGGTGAAAACTTCTTCTGTTGGCATATTAGCCATAAATTCTTCCCCACGAGCGTTATAACTACCAGCGCCTTCCCATAAATGGTTTTTAGGCAAACCAATCGTTAAATCTGTCCCAGGAGCTGTGTAGTGTAAAGCAGTAAATTGTTGTTCGTTTAATTCAGCCGCTTTTTCTTGTAATTTTTTATCATGGATATCCCAAGCAATAACTGGGTTTTCTTCATAAATTCGTGTTGTTTTGAAAATTTCATTCCAAAGTGCATCAACTTGTTCTTCACTTGTTGCTAATTCTGGAAAGACTTTAGCTGCCCAGCCTTCACTAGCAGCAGCTACAACAGTCCAACTTACTTTGTTGGCTTGTGTTGCTTTTCGTAGGTTGACCAATGCTTTCCCATTAGCCGCTTGGAAAGCTGCTACACGTTGTGCATCCACGCCAGCTAATGCATCAGGATTAGAAGAAACCACGCTAATTCGGCTTGCGCCTTTGGCAATCCAATCATCGGTTTGATCAATTTTATATTGAGGAACATTTTCAATACGATCAGTTGCAGCATGAGCTAAAAATTCACGTTGAATGGTTTCGTCACTCCATTGAACAATTACTTCGGCCGCACCTAAGCGATAAGCTTCTTCCGTAATTAAGCGGGCAAGGGGCGCTTGATCGACACTGATTTGTAAAACAACCGTATGATTGTCCTGAACATTGACACCCGTTTCAGCAATTAAACGTGCATATTTCTTTAGATTTTCATTAAAATTCTCTAAGGTCATTCGTGATTCCTCCTTCATTTTGATGGGTAATGACTGCTCATATCATAACACGGAAGAGCAGGGAACTCAACGAAATAAAGCCTTTATCAACTGTTATTTTAAGTTGGGGTAAAAGTTGTCGTGCTCCCGCTCAGTGAACTTTTGTACAAAGAGTTGTTCTAATTTTGCATAATAGAAAAATCGTGTTACAATAACCATAAGCATTTATTTGGAAGCGTTGTATATGAATGAATAAAGGGGATAGGGAATTATGGCAAGAAAAAAAACCATTACGAAAGAGCAGATTTTAACAGCTGCCTATGAAGTAGTCGCCACTGAAGGATTTTCGAAGTTCACTGCACGTAATATTGCTAATAAAATGAAATGTTCCACCCAACCGATTTATTTGGAATTTAAAAACATGGATGATTTACGCGATGCTTTATTCCAAAAAATTCATAAATACTTAGCGAAAGAAGTCTTTCCAGTAAAACATACCGGAAATACAATTGTTGATTTGGCTTTAAACTATATTCATTTTGCGACAAGTGAAAGTAAGTTATACCGTGCGCTTTATTTAGAAGAATATGGTGGCGGCAAAAAAATGCAAGAATTCTCTTATCACTATTTTACTGAAGCGGTAAAAGCTGATCCTGAGTATGCTAATTTAAACGATGTTCAAATTGACTCTTTACACATGGGAACATGGGTGGTCGCTACTGGTGTGGCTGCGTTGATGACTTCTGGAATTATTCATCCTTCAGAAGAACAAATCATTCATTTAATGAAAGATAGTATTGAAGCAATTCTTGAACGAGATGAACCAATTGATATTGACCTATAAAAATTAAAAAAAGTGTAACCTCATGCTGATAACTTCTGTGAGGTTACAGCAAAAGACTGTTTCTTAAAAGAACGGTCTTTTTTTGTTAAGTGTATTAATGGTAGATTATTCGCAACCATGCTACAGTAAAGAAGAGAAATAGAAAGGGGCAAAAAACATGAACCGAGTGAAAGATAAGCGTTTATGGCTAAGTATTGTAGGAATTACCGGACTAGGGCTCTTGTCGGGCTTATTTTCAGTAAATGCGAGAGAATATTATCAAGCGTTGAGATTACCAAGTTTTGCTCCGCCAGGCTGGTTATTTGGACCGGTGTGGTTGGTGTTGTATATTTTTATGGGCATTACTTTTTATTTCATCTTAGTTCATCCAAATAAACAACAGAAAAAACGGATGATTACGCTATTTATTTTACAATTTATTGCGAACTTTTTCTGGACATTTTTCTTTTTTTCTTTACAAAATAATTTATTATCTGTGATTGATATCTCATTGTTATGGCTATTATTAATAGTTCAACAGTGGGACTACTTGCGTTATAAATTAATAACGCGTGGCTGGTTGATGATTCCTTATATTCTTTGGGTTACTTTTGCGGCTGCTTTAAATTACAGTATTTTATTTTTAAATTAGGAATATCAAAACACCAGAGAAAAATGGGAACTAGCCATTTTTCTCTGGTGTTTTTTTTATTTATTTATTTCAACGTAGTTATTCTGCGGCAGTTGCTAATTTTTTCGCAAATTCTTCTAAACGTTGGATGTCGTCTTCTTCAGCGGCTAGATCAACTTTAACGCTGTCGGCGCCTTTTTTTGCCCCAATTTGAGTAAAGACTGCTTCGAAGTCGTCCACCGATTTACAAAAATCATCATAAAACGTGTCTCCTGAACCACAAACGCCGAAGATTTTTCCTGATAAATCAATCTCTTGTAAGTCTTCATAAAAGTCGACAATTTCATCAGGTAAATCGCCATCGCCATACGTATATGTAGCTACTACACAGATATCGGCCTCTTCAAAATCAGCGGCATCGACTTGCGTACACTCATCAATTTCGACCTCTAATTCTAAATCTTCAAATGCTTCTGCAACAATGTCGGCAATTTCTTCTGTATTCCCAGTCATGCTTGCATACACAATTTTAGCTAACGTCATAAACTTTCTTCCCCCTCATACAATTCTGTCACTTATTATAGCAGATGCGCATTTCTTATAAAAGACTAGCGAGTGCTTTTATTAAGGGACTTTTTGAAAATTGGTGTTTGAACAATCTTTTTTGCCAAAAATGTGATAAAATAATTTGAATGAAACAAGTTTAGGAGAGATAGTATGATTACATTAAAATCACCACGAGAAATTGAAATGATGGATGAATCAGGGGAATTATTAGCGGATGTTCACCGTCATTTACGGACGTTTATTAAACCTGGCATTACAAGCTGGGATATTGAAGTATTTGTGAGAGACTTTATTGAAAGTCATGGTGGCGTGGCGGCTCAAATTGGCTATGAAGGCTACAAATATGCTACTTGTTGTAGTATCAACGACGAAATCTGCCACGGATTTCCTCGTAAAAAAGTATTAAAAGATGGCGACCTAATCAAAGTAGATATGTGTGTCGACTTAAAGGGCGCAATCTCTGATTCATGCTGGTCTTATGTCGTGGGTGAATCAACACCTGAAATTGATCGCTTGATGGAAGTAACCAAAAAAGCGCTATATCTTGGGATTGACCAAGCACAAGTAGGAAATAGAATTGGCGACATTGGTCATGCAATTCAAACGTATGTAGAAGGAGAAGGCTACGGGGTAGTTCGCGATTTTGTAGGCCACGGCATTGGCCCAACTATCCATGAAAGTCCAATGATTCCTCACTATGGTGAAGCAGGTAAAGGACTACGTTTAAAAGAGGGAATGGTTATTACCATTGAGCCAATGGTTAACACAGGAACTTGGCGCATGAAAATGGACCCAAATGGTTGGACTGCTTATACTGAAGATGGCGGTCTAAGTTGTCAATATGAACATTCATTAGCGATTACGAAAGAAGGTCCAAGAATCTTAACGTCACAAGGCGAAGAATTGACTTATTAATAAGGAGAGTGTGTGATGAAGTTTCTCGACAACATCAAAAAGAATCAATCTTTGATGCGTTTTATTGAGACAACGCAAAGTCACATGGTCACAGCCGAAATAGGCAACAGCTCAGTGGTTGTTGCCTATTATTTATTACTCTCGCTGTTTCCATTACTGATTGCGGTAGGTAATGTCTTACCTTATTTAAGAATCGACCCTAATTCTGTGTTGCCTTATATTGCAGAGGCGATTCCGAAAGATGTTTATAAGAACTTAGAACCAGCGATTCGTTCACTACTGACTCAACGTTCAGGCGGGTTGCTTTCTGTTTCCGCTTTAGCAGCATTTTGGAGTGCCAGTCAAAGTATTAATGCACTACAAAATGCGATGAATAAAGCTTTTGGTGTCGAACAAAGGAAAAATTTTATTCTCGTAAGAGTGGTCTCATTTTTAGTTATTTTGTTATTTATGGTAGCGATTGTTGGTGTAGTAGTAATTTTAGGTCTGGGTCAGTACATTATTGAATTATTGCAACCAATTTTCCATTACTCAACATCTGTGATCGATACTTTCCAAGCGTTAAAATGGCCGTTAACGACCGTTGTTTTATTAGTGATTATGTGTTTGATTTATGCGGTCGTTCCTAATCGGAAATTATCGTTACGTTCTATTTTGCCAGGGGCTATTTTTTCGACAGTCGGTTGGATGCTATTATCACAAATTTTTGGTTTGTACGTAAAATATTTTAGTTCTAGAATCGCAAGTTATCAAATCATCGGGAGTTTTATCATCTTGATGTTATGGTTGAATTTTGCTGCCACGATTATTATTTTAGGAGCGATTGTCAACGCTGTCGTTGATGAATACTTATCTGGAGATAAAGAAAAAAAACAACCAAGTTTTGAACAACGCTTGTTTAGATGGTTTAAAAGGAAAAAATAAATGGATTTCTTTAAAAAAGTCTAAACCGTTGCCAGAACACATGTTTCAGCTTGTAAATGCTTCAGTTTACGGTATAATATACCCTGAACGAGAAGAAAGTGGGTTCGACTATGTCACTATTTATTTATGAAGTTTTGATACGTTTATTTATGACATTTATCTTATCTTTGCTATTAACACCACTTGTTAAGCTTCTAGCGTTTCGGATTGGCGCCTATGATGCACCAGGAGAGCGACGAATCAATACCAAAAATATGCCTACAGCAGGAGGACTTGCAATCTACATTGCTTTTGCTAGTTCATGTTTATTGATTTTTCGTTCGATTATCCCACAAGATTATATTTGGCCGATTATTTTGGCTGGTGGAATGGTTGTTTTGACAGGCCTCATTGATGATATTAAAGAGATTACTCCAATGAAAAAAACAATCGGTATTTTGTTAGCAGCATTAGTTATTTATTTTGTTGCTGGAATTCGGATAGATTTTGTGACGTTGCCAGTTGTTGGAATGATTGATTTACGCTGGTTTAGTTTACCACTAACTTTATTGTGGATTTTAGCGATTACGAATGCAGTAAATTTAATTGATGGTTTGGATGGTTTAGCATCAGGCGTATCCATTATTGGATTAACCACGATTGGTATTACAGGGTATTTTTTCCTACATGCTAAAACGGTCTATATTCCAATTGTTATTTTTATTTTAGTTGCGAGCATTGCGGGATTTTTCCCATACAATTTTTATCCGGCTAAAATATTTCTAGGAGATACCGGGGCGTTATTCCTCGGGTTTATGATTGCAGTAATGTCGTTACAGGGCTTGAAAAATGCTACGTTTATTACGGTAATTACGCCAATGGTGATTTTAGGTGTGCCAATTACGGATACGGTTTATGCAATTATTCGACGGCTATTGAACAAGAAGCCCATTTCCTCAGCAGATAAAATGCATTTGCATCACCGCTTGTTATCTTTAGGTTTTACCCATAAAGGGGCGGTCATGACTATTTATGCGTTAGCGTTAGTTTTTTCCTTTGTTTCTTTATTGTTCAGCTATTCAAGTACAGTAGCATCAATTTTATTAATTGTCTTTTGTTTAATTGGCTTAGAACTATTCATTGAACTAATCGGTCTAGTTGGCGAAGGACATCAACCGTTGATGTATTTGTTACGGATTTTAGGGAATCGTGAATATCGTCAGGAGCAAATGAAAAAGCGACTTGGCAAGCATTCTAAGAGAAAGTAAAGAAATCTTTAGGTTGCTTTGCGAGAGCGTAAACCTATGATATAATTCCATTAAACTTAAAAAAGTATATGTGTGAAACATATGCTTTTTTTTTAAGACGATGTTTCAGTAGTAAGGAGAAATGAGCATGCAAGAAATGGTAACAATCTCGATTGTCACTTATAATAGTCGTTACATTTTTAATGTACTAGACCAATTAAAAGCTGAACTAGGTACTGATAGTATTTATGATATTCATATCTATGACAACCATTCTGAAACAGCGTATCTTGAAAAATTAACAACATATGAACCATTTATTACTATCCATCGCGCTGAAGAAAATCAAGGGTTTGGTCATGGTCATAATCAAGTGTTATTCAATGCTTCGACAAAATATGCAATTATTTTTAATCCCGATGTTTTGGTTACTAAAGACGTGCTTGATCGTCTATTAGACCGTATCAAAATAGATAAGAACATTGCAGTCGTTAGCCCTAAAGTGTTAAATGAAGATGGCACGACGCAATATTTAGTTCGTCAAAAATTAGATGTCTTCGATTATATGTTACGTTTTATTCCCTTTCAATTTGTAAAGAAAATTTTTGATAAACGTTTGAGTATTTATGAATGTCGCGATTTGTCGGATACAGAAACAACGGATATTAAAATGGGCTCAGGCTGTTTTATGTTGATTGATCGTGAAAAATTCGTTGAAATTGGTGGGTTCGATGAACGTTTCTTCATGTACTTTGAAGACAACGATTTATGTTTACGTTTTGGCAAAGCAGGCTATCGGATTCTCTATACGCCTTTTGAAACGGTTGTTCACATGTATGAAAAGGGCGCCCATAAAAGTCGAAAATTGTTTAAAATCTTTATGCAATCAATGGGGAAATTTTTTAACAAATGGGGCTGGAGGTTCTTTTAATGAGTCAAAGATTAGCGGTAGTCATCGTCTTATATCAAATGAAAATAGCTGATACGCCGAATTATTTGTTATTAAAAGAAGTGGTAAATCATCCCGAATTGCACTTATTTATTTATGACAACAGCCCACTTCCTCAAGAAGATGCATTATTTTTACAACAAAATGTTACTTATCGACATAATCCTGATAATCCAGGCCTAGCGACCGCTTATAATGAAGCGATTGCTTTTAGTCAAGCGAATCAATGTGAATTATTGTTGCTCCTTGACCAAGACACAGAAGTGCCAGCCTCTTATTTTGATACGTTGATCATCATGCCATTAGATCCGACTGTGGCAGTCTATGTTCCAATTGTAGAAGCAAATGGACAACAAATTTCGCCAGTTTATAGTGATCAATATGTTGGACTTAAAGGAGCAAAGCCAACAGCAGGGATAGCCAACCAACCGTTGATGGCTATCAATTCTGGTACAGTCATTACGGCAGAAACACTGCGCTGGTTGGAAGGATTTTCGGAAGAATTTCCTTTGGATTATTTAGATCATTGGTTCTTTTATCAATTGAATCAAGCCAATAAAAAGATTGAAGTCTTACCAATCCACCTAAAACAAGAATTGTCTGTTTTAGATTATCGTACAATGAGTCCTCAACGTTATCGCTCTATTATTGAAGCAGAAACGTTATTTTATCGTCGATATGATCAAGAAAAGTTTTCCCATCATCGACGCCATTTATTTTTACGCAGTAGTAAGCAATTTTTAACTGTCAAAAATCGCCAAATTTGGCGGCAAACATTGGCAGAATTTCTCAAGTTAATGAAAGGATAATCTATGATCTCAGTTTGTATTGCGACATATAATGGAGAAAAATATCTCGCGGAACAATTAGATAGTATTCTTTTACAAGTCAGTGAAGAAGATGAACTAATTATTTCAGATGATGGTTCTACTGATCATACGTTGGAAATTTTGAGGACGTATGCAGCGAATTATCCCCAAATTCAATTGTTACAAGGTCCAGGGCAAGGAGTGATTGCTAATTTTGCATTTGCGCTTACGCATACGAAAGGCAAAGTAATATTTTTAGCAGATCAAGATGACGTTTGGTTGCCAAATAAAGTAACGACGGTGACAGAATATTTTGAAACGCACCCTGACATCCAAGTGGTTATTAGTGACTTGAAAATTGTTGATGCGGATTTACAAGTTACCAATCCCTCTTATTTTAAGTTTCGAAAAGTCAAACCAGGATTTTGGCGAAATGCGATAAAAAGTGGCTATATTGGGGCAGGTATGGCCTTTCGTCAAGAGATGAAAAACGTCATTTTACCCATTCCGCCGGAAGTTCCTATGCATGATATGTGGATTGGCTTATTAGCTGCACGGAAGAAGCAAACGGGTCTCATTAAAGAACCATTAGTGCTTTACCGAAGACATGGAGCGAATGTCAGCCCTATTATTACCAAAACAAGTTTCCAACAAAAATTAAATTGGCGTGTGAATTTATTAAAAGCTTTACATCAGCGTTTAAAGGAACAGCGCTAAACCTTTACAGATTTGTAAAATTTACGTAAAAAACATGACAAACCCTATGCTTAATGCGATAATAGGGAAGGATATTTGGTTTTATAGAAACTAAAAATAGAAGTATTTAAGGAGATTGTTCATGAAAGGAATTATTTTAGCAGGCGGAAGCGGGACACGCTTATATCCGTTAACAAAAGCAACATCAAAACAATTAATGCCAATTTACGACAAACCAATGATTTATTACCCAATGTCAACGTTAATGTTGGCGGGAATTAATGAAATTTTGATTATCTCTACACCAGAAGATACACCACGTTTTGAAAGCTTATTCGGCGATGGCCATGATTTAGGCATTCATATCGAATACGCGGTACAAGAAAGCCCAGATGGTTTGGCGCAAGCATTTATTATTGGTGAAGAATTTATTGGTGATGACAGTGTCTGCTTAGTTTTAGGGGACAATATTTATTATGGTGGCGGCTTATCAAAAATGTTGCAACGAGCGGCTTCTAAAGAGTCAGGGGCAACAGTCTTTGGTTACCATGTAAATGATCCAGAGCGTTTCGGCGTGGTAGAATTTGATGAAGAGATGCGGGCGCTTTCTATTGAAGAAAAACCAGCACAACCGAAGTCAAATTACGCAGTGACAGGTTTGTATTTTTACGACAATGAAGTGGTTGAAATTGCAAAAGGGATCAAACCGTCAGAACGTGGGGAATTAGAAATAACAGACGTTAATAAAGTCTACCTTGAAAAAAATAAACTTTCTGTTGAGGTAATGGGCCGTGGCTTTGCTTGGTTAGATACAGGCACACACGAATCCTTATTAGAAGCGTCAACATTTATTGAAACAATTGAAAAACGTCAAAATTTAAAAGTCGCTTGTTTGGAAGAAATTGCTTATCGAATGGGCTATATTACAAAAGAACAATTGGTAGAATTGGCACAACCATTGAAGAAAAATGGCTACGGCCAATACTTGCTACGTTTAGCAGCAGAATAGGAGCGAAGAAACGTGAAAGTTATTGATACAAAATTACAAGATGTCAAAATTATCGAAATGGATGTTTTCGGTGATCATCGTGGCTTTTTTACAGAAAGTTATTCCAAAGCTAAATTTGCAGAACATGGATTAGACTTTGATTTTGTCCAAGATAATCATTCATTATCAACAGAAGCAGGTGTCTTGCGTGGATTGCATTTTCAAAAAGGCGAAGCTGCGCAAACAAAACTAATTCGCGTTGTAACAGGTGCGGTATTAGATGTGATTGTTGATATTCGTAAAGGGAGTCCAACCTATGGTCAATGGGAAGGCTACATTTTATCAGAACATAATCACCGTCAGCTTTTAGTACCAAAAGGTTTTGCTCATGGTTTTGTCACCTTGACACCGAACGTGAATTTTATGTACAAGTGTGACAATTACTACAATGCGGCAGCAGACGGCGGTATTGCTTTTAACGATCCAGCGTTAGCTATTGATTGGCCAATTGCGCCAGAAAAAGCGATTACGTCAGAAAAGGATCAAAAACATCCAACCTTAAAAGAATTTGAAGCGGAAAATCCGTTTATCTATGGCGAAATTTAAGAAAAAAGTAGGAGAGTTTCAATTATGAAAAAAATCATCGTAACAGGTGGAGCTGGTTTTATCGGCTCAAATTTTGTTCATTATGTTGTAAAGAATCATCCAGAAGTTCATGTAACTGTATTAGATAAATTAACGTATGCAGGAAATGAAAAAAATCTTGAAGGTCTACCAAGTGATCGTGTGGAATTAGTCGTAGGAGATATCGCTGATGCTGAATTAGTTAATCGTTTAGTCGCTGAAACAGATGCGGTCGTTCACTATGCTGCTGAATCGCATAACGACAACTCATTAAACGACCCATTCCCATTTGTACAAACCAATCTGATTGGGACGTACACATTGATCGAAGCTTGCCGTAAAAACAATGTTCGTTACCACCATGTATCGACTGATGAAGTTTATGGCGATTTACCTTTAAGAGAAGATTTACCAGGACATGGAGAAGGCGAAGGGGAAAAATTCACTGCCGAAACGCCTTACAATCCTTCAAGTCCTTATTCTTCAACAAAAGCAGGATCTGACTTGTTAGTCAAAGCGTGGGTTCGTTCTTTCAACTTACAAGCAACAATTTCAAATTGTTCAAATAACTATGGTCCATATCAACATATTGAAAAATTTATTCCTCGTCAAATTACCAATGTCTTAAGCGGCATTACACCAAAACTTTATGGTGCTGGTAAAAATGTTCGTGACTGGATTCATACAAACGACCATTCTTCGGCTGTTTGGGCAATTTTAACAAAAGGGCAAATTGGCGAAACATATTTAATCGGAGCCGATGGTGAAGAAGACAATAAAACAGTGATGGAATTAATTTTAGAATTAATGGGACAACCTGTTGATGCCTATGAGCATGTCAACGATCGTGCAGGACATGACTTACGTTATGCGATTGATTCAACCAGATTACGCGAAGAATTAGGTTGGGAACCAGAATTCACGAATTTCCGTGAAGGCTTGGCAGAAACAATCAAGTGGTATACAGAAAATGAAGACTGGTGGCGTGCAGATAAAGAAGCTGTTGAAGCAAAATATGCACAAAATGGTCAGTAATTTTTTCTGACATGTGAGATAACAGTCGAAAGGCGATGGCAAAGTACAAAAGCTACTTTGCCCTGCCTTTTTTTCAAGAAGGAGCGAAAAAAATGATTTTAATTACTGGTGGAAATGGCCAATTGGGCACAGAATTACGTCACCTATTAGACGAACAAGGAATTGAGTATGTTTCGACGGATTCAACAGAATTAGATATTACTGATGCGGATAGTACGTTGGCAAAAGTGAAAGAAATTCAACCAAGCGTCATTTATCATTGTGCTGCTTATACAGCTGTTGATAAAGCAGAAGACGAAGGCAAGGAATTAGATGAAAAAGTGAATGTAGATGGCACACGTCATGTTGCAGAAGCTGCTAAAGCAGTGGGGGCGACACTTGTTTACGTAAGTACAGATTACATTTTTGATGGAACTAAAAAAGAAGGCGTCTATGCGATTGATGATCAACCGAATCCTTTAAATGAGTATGGTCGGACGAAGTTATTAGGGGAACAAGCGGTACAAGAAATCCTGGACGACTATTATATTATTCGAACATCATGGGTATTTGGTCAATACGGTCATAACTTTGTCTTTACCATGCAAAAATTAGCGGAAACAAGAGACCAACTAACGGTAGTGGACGATCAGTTTGGCCGCCCAACTTGGACAAGAACGTTAGCCGAATTTATGGCATTTGTTATTGCAGAAAAAGCGCCATTTGGTGTTTATCATTTGTCTAATGAAAACAGCTGTAGCTGGTATCAGTTTGCTAAAGAAATTTTAAAAGATACTGAAGTGGAAGTACTGCCAGTGGATTCAACTCAATTTCCACAAAAGGCGCAAAGACCACAATATTCTGTCATGGATTTAAGTAAAACAGAAGCGTTAGGCTTTAAAATTCCTACTTGGCAAGAAGCCTTAGCACAAATGTTAGAAAATGTTCAACAATAAAAAACTTAACTAAAGGGTTTTTGGGTAGAGAGAAAGTGGAAAGGTGTTCTTCTATGAAAGTTCTTTTAATCATTCCTGCTTACAATGAGGAAGAAAATATTTTGCGGACGATTGCTTCCATTGAAACATTTAAACAGGAAGTTACGCATTTTCAACATGAATTGGATTATGTGGTAATCAATGATGGTTCGACAGATAGAACCAAACAAATTTTAGAAGCCAACCAAATTAATGCCATTCATTTAGTGTTGAATTTAGGTATTGGCGGGGCAGTACAGACAGGCTATAAATACGCCTTAGAAAATGAGTATGATGTGGCGGTTCAGTTTGATGGTGATGGTCAACATGATATCAATAGTTTACCTGTCTTACTGGAACCATTAGCAGAGGGTAAATGCGATTTTTCGATTGGCTCTCGTTTCCTTCCTGGAAACGAAGCGGCTTTTCAAAGTACGAAAATGCGCCGTTTTGGTATTCGTTTGTTATCCTTTTGTATTCGAATGGCTTCTGGTAAAACAATTTATGATGTGACTTCTGGTTATCGAGCGGGAAATCGGAAAGTGATTGCTTTTTTTGCAAAGCGTTATCCGACAAATTATCCTGAGCCAGAATCGATTGTTCACTTAATAAAAAAACACTTTGTGATTGTTGAAAGACCTGTCAATATGATGGAACGGCTTGGTGGTGTTTCTTCGATTCGTGCATTGGCTTCTGTGAAGTATATGCTGGAAGTCGGCTCAGCAATTCTGATTGCTGCCTTTATGAAGGAGGGAGATTAATGCTACCAACCGTGTTATGGCTAGCTTTATTTTTATTTGCAATTGGCTTTTTCTTATACATTATTCGAGGAATTAATAAAAATATTTTTCTCCTAAAAAATGCTTTGATTTGGTTATTAATCTCAATTGTCTTAATTATTTTTGCTATTTTCCCGCATTTGGCAGAATGGTTAGCAATGGCCGTTGGGTTTGAAACAACGTCAAACTTTTTATTATCAGCTGCAGTGATTGTCCTTTTAATTATGGAAATTAAAAATTCTGTGTTGATTTCAAAACACGAAAATCGCATTAAAACATTATTGCAGGAATTATCTATCATGAAATCTGAAGAAAATAAAAAAGATCGCTAATGTGTAGTGACCCTTAAAAGTTGGACCTGAAAGTCTAATTTTTAAGGGTCAGCTCAATGAATAGCGATCTTTTTTATTTAAGATTCATAATCACAATGCCGACAATAATAACCACAGCACCAATAAGGGCGTTCGTTGTGATCGTCTCTTTTAGAATCAGATTTGAAGCGATTAAAATAGCAATGTTTGTACAGGCAACGCCTAAAGGAACAATGTAAGAAACATCGGAACGACTAATAATTAACATCCATAAAATAAAACTAATTAAATAACAAAATAAACCTAATAAAGAAATAAGTGAGATATTCATTGAAAAGATTGTTTGTTGGAGTTGGATGTTCAAACTGCTAGAACCTAGTTTAAATAAGACCAGACCAGCAGAAGACAGAAATACGTAAATAATAAAAAGAACCATAATTTCCCTTCTCTCAAAAATAGTTTCCGTGCAAAAAATGCAAGACCTCCATTATTGTAGCATAATCTCCTAAAAATTGGACAAGATTTTTTAATATAGCGAAATCAGTTAAATTTTTCTTTATAAAAAGGGGTCTACTATTGAAAAGCTAGGCGTTTATCGATAAAATAGAAATGTTGTTTAAAATGGCATTTTTGTATCCAAAAATTTTAGATAAAAATAGTTTATTACGGAAGGAATAAGTATATGTTTAAAGAAACATTTTCAATTTTCAAGAATATTTTTCAGAACAAAAAATTGTTATTACAATTTTCATTTAATGATTTTAAGGCCAAGTATGCTGGTTCAGCACTAGGAATTGTCTGGGCGTTTTTAACGCCATTAGTAACTGTTTTGACGTATTGGTTTGTCTTTTCTGTAGGCCTTCGTTCTAGAGCTGGCGACAATATGCCATTCATTGTCTATTTAGTAACAGGGATGGTACCTTGGTTCTTCTTTTCAGATTCGTTATTATCAGCCACGAATGTGTTTCGTGAATATAGTTATTTAGTTAAAAAAGTCGTGTTTAATGTACAAATTTTACCAACGTCTAAAATTTTATCGAACTTGTACACCCACTTGTTTTTCATTCTAATTGGTTTTGTAATTACTACAGCTAACGGTTATTATCCAAGTTTGTACAGTTTGCAATTAATTTACTACTTAGCTTGTTTATTAGTCTTTTTAACAGCAATTACGTGGATTACTGCTTCAACACAACCATTTTTACCTGATATTATGCAATTTATCAATATCATTATGCAAACAGTTATGTGGACATTGCCAATTTTATGGCAACCAACTGGAATGATTGCGACAATCTTAAAAATCAATCCATTATATTATATTGTTCAAGGATACCGCGAATCTTATTTAGGCGGTGCATGGTTCTGGGAACATTGGCAATATAGCTTATATTTCTGGGGAGTTACTATTGTTTTACTATTAATTGGCTCAACCGTGTTTAGACGCTTAAAACCACATTTTTCAGATGTACTATAAGGAGAGAACGACATGTCAGAATATGCAATCGATATCCAACATATTACCAAAACATACAACATGTATAAAAAGCCGTCCGATCGGTTTAAAGAAGCGCTTAGTCCAACCAAAAAATCTTACCACGATTTGTTTTATGCGTTAGACGATGTCACGATGCAAATTAAAAAAGGCGAGATGATTGGCTTTGTCGGCGAAAATGGTTCTGGAAAATCAACCATGTTAAAAATTATTACAGGAGTATTAACGCCAACCTCCGGGTCCATGGTGATTAATGGGAAAATTTCAGCGTTGCTTGAATTAGGTTCAGGTTTTAACCCTGAATATTCAGGATATGAAAATATTTTCTTAAATGGAATGGTCTTGGGTTTTTCCCGAGAAGAGATGGAAGAGCGTGTCCAAGATGTCATTGATTTTGCTGACATCGGCGATCATTTGTATCAACCAGTTAAGACATACTCTAGTGGTATGTTTGTCCGCTTGGCTTTTGCGGTAGCCATTAACGTGGATCCCGATATTTTAATTGTCGATGAAGCGTTGGCTGTCGGGGATTTAGAGTTTCAATTAAAATGTATGGAAAAATTTACAGAAATTAAAAATTCTGGTAAAACAATTTTATTTGTTTCTCACGATGTAAACTCCATCCGCCGTTTTTGTGATAGAACTTTTTGGTTGCAACACGGGAAAGTCGTTGAATATGGAGATACGATGGACGTGACTACCAATTACGAAAACTTTTTGAAAAAGAAATCAATTAAAACAGTTGACCGCGAAGCGACCATGAAAGATGAAACCCCAACGCCAGATATTATTGAAGTGGATCATGCGGAACTTTTAAACGCGGATTATGAACCCTTAGAAATGGTAACGCAAGATGAAAAAGTGATTGTAAAAATTGAATATACTGTCAAAAATGACCAAATTAAGAAGCCTGTTTGTGGGGTCGCTATTCGAACAGTGGACAACCATTATGTCTGTGGCTTAAATACGTTATTAGATGGCGTGCAAATTCCTTGGAAAAAAGGACGGAATGTTTTTTATTTAGAATATGAAAAAATGTCATTATTAACAGGTGAATATTATTTTGATATTGCTTTCTTTGAGGAACATGCAACAGTCCCATTAGTCTACAAAACAAAATACGTGACGATGTTTATTACCGGTCGTTATGCCGGAGAAGGAATTGTCATCTTAGATCATAAATGGAAGGATACGACAAAAGATGAAGTATGATTTTGAAATGGAAACAGACGAGAGTACCAGTGTTGGGAAAATCGTAGCACAAATCAAAGAAAATAGTGATGTCTTGGAATTTGGTCCAGGTAATGGGCGAATGACTAGCTATTTGATGGAAGAAAAAAAGTGCCAGGTCTCAATTGTTGAATTAGACAAAGAACTTTATGATCATGTCAGTCAATTTTCAACAGATGCCTTTTATGGCAATATTGATGAAAATGATTGGGTCGAATACTTTGCTGGTAAGACGTTTGATTATATCGTTTTTGCAGATGTGTTGGAACATTTAATGAATCCTCAAAGCGCCTTAGCAAAAGTCAAACCATTTTTAAAACCAGGTGGTCAAATTTTAATCACGTTCCCTAATTTGGCGCATAATTCGGTCTTAATTGATTTATTTAATAATCGTTTAACGTGGAATGAAACTGGGCTGTTGGATGCTACGCATAAATCATTCTATTTACAAGAAGGATTTGAAAAAGTTTTTGCAGAAGTAGGTTTATACATTGCCAAAGAAGATTTTACATTTAATCAAGTTGGCTACAACGAAATTCCTACGACGTATGAAGCGTTACCTGTAGAAGTACAAGCAGCTTTTAAAGCGCGTCCCTTTGGCGAAGTGTATCAGTACTTTTTTGCCTTGACTGCTGAACCAGTAGAACAGCCAGAGCGAGTGACACCAGTAAATTCATACAATGAAAAAAACGTTCATATTTTAATTAATTGCGGCGAAGAAAAAGAGACTGAGTTGGATCAACCAGTTGATTTACAAAAACCTGAAACAAAACAGTTCCAACTGAAGATACCAGAAGACGTCCAACTGATAAAATTATTCCCAAGTTTAACGGGGGCAATTGTCAAATTATCCATGACGATAGACGGCGAGACAGTCCCAGTCGCAGCCACGAATGCTTTTCTGGTACAAGAGAATATCTATTATTTCTTAGATACGCAAGTACCTGTAATCGAAGTAACCGATGCACAAATGGCAGGCAAAGACCTGACAGTGGCCATTGATTATTTCTTTGAAGGCAATTATTCAGAACGTGAAAATACCTTTATTCATGCACTGTTAGATGAAAGAAATCAATTTTTAGAAGAAATGAATAAACAGACGGAGACTGCCCCTATGCCTACTGGAAAATATAAACGAATCACGTTAACTAAATTTGATAAAATGATTAATTTAACCATCGATGATATTGCTCGCGATGTAGAAAATAACGTTTCTGTTATCAGAGGGTGGGCGTATGACAAACAAACAAATTATCCGCTAAGATTCAGCATTGCAGAAGCTAGTGAATCAGTCACTTATACGGTGGAAACAGAATATCGTCGGGATGTTATTGATATGTTTGAATTAGAAGGCGATCAAGATTATGGTTTTGTCATTACGATTAAAGATCCAGAAGATTTACCAGCCTACACGTTAAACATTGACACCAAATCAGGTCAGAAGGTTCAATACGTGGTGGAGCGTCCAAACATGGTTCAACCAGGTACGAAATTTGATCGAGCATGGCGTTCGATTCAAACACGTGGTTTGATGGGCTCAGTGAAGTGGTACTTTAAACGACAAGAAAAAGCAGAAGCCCCTGTTGACGTGGAGGCAGTTTTAGCGGAAATTAAAACGTTCCAATTTCAGCCTAAAATTTCTGTCGCTGTGCCTGTTTATAATGTCGAAGAAAAATGGCTTGCAGCATGTGTCTCTTCTTTACAAAGTCAGTACTATGAAAATTGGGAGTTATGTTTAGCAGATGATGCATCGCCAAGCGAACATATTAAGCCCATGCTAGAAAAATATAAAGAACTAGATCAACGAATTAAAGTTATTTATCGCGAAGAAAACGGACATATTTCAGAAGCAACTAACTCAGCTTTGTCGATTGCTACTGGCGATTTTGTTGGTTTCATGGATAACGATGATGAATTAGCGCCACAAGCATTATATGAAGTGGTCAAAGCTTTAAATACAGACCCAACGATTGATTTTCTTTATACTGATGAAGATAAAATTACAGAAAATGGTCGTCGCTTCAACGCGTTTTACAAATCGGACTGGAATCCAGAACTGATTTTAAACCATAATTACATTACACACTTTGTTGTTGTGAAACGTGATTTATTAGAAAAAGTAGGCGGATTGAACTCAGCATATAACGGTGCTCAAGACTATGATTTCGTATTACGAGCAACGGAACAAGCAACGAAAATCAAGCATATTCCTGGTATGATGTATCATTGGCGTGCCATTGAATCATCGACTGCTCTAAACCCTGAAAGCAAAGGTTACGCCTATGTAGCTGGTCAAAAAGCGGTCCAAGCGGCGACGGAACGCCGTGGCTTAAAAGCACAAGTAGAGATTGCCGAATTTTATGGTTCCTATAAAATTAACTATCTTTATGATCATGTGCCGATGGTATCATTGATTATTACGAATGATACAGAGAATATGAGTAGTTACTTACGTCAATTATTAGAAAAAACTGCCTATACAAATTATGAAATTCTATTGCCTGCACGCTTCGAGAATCAAATAAATATCCAAAATGACCGTCTTCGTTATGTTTCAACAGAAACTCGTCATGGCATGATTCAAGCTGCTAAGGGAGAATATGTGGCTTTATTAAATGCTGGATTGGTACCAACGAAAAATGATTGGTTAAAAGAGTTAATGAACATTGGTCAACAAGAGACCTCTGGTTTAGTGACTGGCCGCGTAGTTGACGCACGCTATCGCGTGGAAACGGTGGGAGTATCAGTTGATACAGACAAAGGTCGATTACTTTATCCTGAAAAAGGCACCCCTGGTAAAAGCTTAGGTTACTATTACAGAATTGCTTTACCAAGAAATATTCAAGCAGCAACTGAAGACTGCTTACTATTCAACAAACAACTTTACCTAAATTTAGAAGGAATTAACGAAAGCTTAGGAAAAGAATGGATGGGTGTCGATTTATCGTTACAATTTGCTAGCGCTGGTAAACGAAATGTATATGTGTCCTATGCAATTTTGAAAGCAGACGAAAAAATGCAAAACCATGATAAAAAAGGATCTTATAAAGAACTTGCGGAAAAATGGACCGCGGAAGCTTTAGTTGATCCCTACCGAAATCCGAAACATCTATAAGGAGAATGCACATGAATGAAGACATTAAGGTGATCTTTGATAGTATCTATCGCGACAAAACAACAAATAATTTAACCATTACAGGTTGGGCGTTAGATACAATCACTAAAGAAAGCCCAACTTTCACAATTAATAATGAAAACCAAGTGTCCGCTTATAACATTCAGCGCGTTTTACGTGAAGATGTTAATCAAATTTATCAAACAGAGCCTGCGATTGAAGCTGGCTTTGTTGTTACACTTGAAGGAATTAAACAAAAAAAAGTACTCCCTTTTAATTTTCAATCATCAGCACATGTTGTAACGGTGGATTTCCCCTTGAATAAAAAATATCCAGTGATTCCAGGGACAGAAGATAAAGTGACTCGTCTTTGGATAAAAGCCAAAAAAGGATTTAAGTATATGGCTAAAAATGGTATTTCTCATACCATTCAACGAGCGAAAATTGAGAAACTGAGAAATCAAGCTTCGTATCCTAACTGGTTAGCTAGAAATGAAGTACTTGACATAGAAGCGATGACACAAGAAATCGCAACATTTCATTACCAACCTAAAATTTCCATTGCGATGCCAGTGTATAATGTTGAAGAAAAATGGCTTCGGTTGTGCATTGATTCTATTTTGAATCAAGTCTATACTAATTGGGAATTATGTATGGCCGATGACGCCTCAACAGATCCCAATGTCAAAAAGATTTTAACAGAGTACCAACAATTGGATGAGCGAATTCGGGTCGTCTTTCGTGAACAAAATGGTCATATTTCCGAAGCGACCAACTCTGCTTTAGCGATTGCTACCGGAGAATTTGTCGCCTTACTAGACAACGATGATGAATTAGCAATCAATGCTTTTTATGAAGTGGTTAAAGTGCTTAATGAAAACCCAGAACTAGACTTAATTTATAGTGATGAAGATAAGATTGACATGGATGGAAATCGTTCTGATCCAGCCTTTAAACCAGATTGGTCACCTGATTTACTTTTAGGAACCAATTACATTTCGCATTTAGGTGTGTATCGTCGGAGTATTCTAGAAGAAATTGGCGGCTTTCGAAAAGGTTACGAAGGTTCTCAAGACTACGATTTAGTTTTAAGATTTACTGAAAAAACGACAAAAGAACGCATCACACATATTCCAAAAGTTCTTTACTATTGGCGGATGCTGCCAACCTCAACAGCAGTGGATCAGGGCTCAAAAGGTTATGCTTTTGAAGCGGGGCTAAGAGCCGTGCAAGATGCGCTCGTTCGTCGAGGTATTAATGGTCATGCAACGCATGGGGCGGCGAATGGCTTATACGATATTTATTATGACATTGAATCTGAAAAGTTAGTCTCAATTATTATTCCAACTAAAAATGGCTATAAAGACGTACAACGTTGTGTTTCATCGATTATTGAAAAAACAACCTACCAAAATTACGAGATTATTATGGCTGACAATGGAAGTACAGATCCAAAAATGCACGAATTATATGCAGAATTTGAACAACAATTACCTGGTCGCTTTTTCGTTGAATCAATCGATATTCCATTCAATTTCTCAACTATTAACAATCGTGCAGCGAAAAAAGCGCACGGAGAGTATTTATTATTTTTAAATAATGATACCGAAGTGATTACAGAGAATTGGTTAACCTTGATGGTTTCATTTGCTCAGCAAGAACGGATTGGCTGTGTAGGTGCGAAATTATTGTATCCAAATAATACGGTCCAACACGCAGGCGTTATTTTAGGATTAGGTGGTGTCGCTGGACATGGTCATTATGGTTATCCCCATGGTGACTTAGGCTATTTTGGTCGGTTAGCTATTAATGTTAATTATTCAGCAGTAACTGCCGCATGCTTACTTATGAAAAAAGCAGATTTTGATGCAGTTGGTGGTTTTGAAGAAGCGTTTACCGTAGCTTTCAATGATGTTGATTTATGCTTGAAAGTCCAAGCTTTAGGACGTGACAATGTCTGGCTTCATGAAGCAGAGCTTTATCATTTTGAATCTCAAACTCGTGGATATGATGATAAAGGCAAAAAGAAAAAACGTTTTGAACAAGAAAAAGTGATGATGGAAGAAAAATGGGGACCTTCAATTGAAAATGATCCATTTTATAATCCTAATCTGACAAGGGATATTCCCAACTTTTCATTACGAATTGACTAGATGCAATTGCGGATGACGAAATGGAGCGAAAAGATGGAACAACAACTAACTACAAGAAAAGAAAAACAACCATTACGCAACCAAGCTGAGCAGAGCGCTCGCTTGGTTGATCATTTGTTACGCTGGCGCTATCTGCTAGCGGCAGTCATTTTTATTTTACTGGTAGCCTTTAAAGTCCATGGTAGTTCATTAAACATGTGGGATGCGTATGTTTCTGAATATGCGGATGGTCAAAAAAGTTCATTAATTGCTGGTGAACCAAGAGGTGTTCGCTCGGATGAATGGCTCGTTCAAACCCCATTTAGCCTCTCACAAACACAAACAGGTTTGAAAACACATAATGATGTGATTACGTTAAATGGGCAAGACATGGTGGTAGGCTATAATTCACCAGCGTGGAATCTGGCCACGTTAGCGAAACCTTTTACGTGGGGCTATGTACTATTAGGCAAAGAATATGGCTTATCATGGTATTGGAATCTTAAATTAATTGGCTTAATTTTATTTTCTTTTGAAATTGGCTTGATCGTCACACGGCGGAATAAATATTTAGCTTTGTTAGCAAGTGTTTGGATTCCGTTTTCTTCGGCCCTTCAATGGTGGTTTGTCTCGCCAGTTGGAGATTTAGTATTTTTTGGCTTAGGTTTTTTAGTGGGAATTTATAATTATTTCTATTATCATAGTAGTGTTCGACGTCGTGTCATTTGTGCGATAACGGCTGTTATTATGGCCTCAGGATTTGTTTTAGTTATTTATCCTGCGTTACAAGTACCACTTGGTTATTTGATTTTATTATTTTTAATTTTATTCTTTTTAGAATTTCGTAAAAAAATTAAGTTGGATAAGTGGGATGGGGTCCTGATAGGTGGGGCACTCTTGATGACGGCGATTATTGTTGGCGGATCGCTATATGGCTCATTGGATTCCTTAAAAGCAGTAATGGATACCGCTTATCCAGGAAAACGGGTAAGTTTAGGTGGCGATATGCCTAAACGCGATATTTTGTTATTTTTAACAAATTGGAAAATGCCGTTTCAAGATGTTCCATATTCAAATAATTCGGAAATCAGTAGTTTTTATCAATTATTTTTTGTTATTTTGCCGCTCTCACCATTTATTTTTTATAAAAAAATCAAAGAAAACATTTACGGTTTTGTCTTATTCGTGTATTGTTTATTTAACTTAGTTTGGATGAGCGTGCAATTTCCAACAATTTTTGCTAAGTTGACATTGTGGTCTTATGTGCCAGAACAACGGGCGATGTTATCCTTTGGGTTTGCCGCTGTGTTATTGAGTTTATGGTTCATCGATTATTTATGGAATCGCCAAGCAAAAATTCCAATGATGGCCTGGTTAGGGGCGCTAGGATTAAATGTTGTTCTGTATTTCTTTGTTTTATATACGGGCAATTTACGGTTATATGTTACACGAATGGACATCATTGGTGTCTTGGTTGTCGCTACCGTTTTAATTGTTGCTTTATTTAAACGTTGGCGCACGTTATTTGTCCTTGTCTTATTAGGAATCATTATGGTTTCTGGAGCCTTTGTAAATCCAATTTCTCGTGGCGTTTCTGCTGTCTATGGAAAAAAATTAGCGGTAGAAGTGGAAGAAATTAACAAAAAAGACCCCAACCAATTGTGGGTGGGCGAACGCTTGATGTATGGCTATTTGCCAATGTTAGGTGTGCATACATTTAACGGTGTTGCTTTTACACCTGACTTAGAGGCTTGGAAACCATTAGATCCAAAAGGAAAAGACACATTTATTTATAATCGCTATGCGCACATCAATGTTGAAGTAGGAAATCAGACCCCTGTTTTAGAGTTGATGCAAAAAGATGCGATTATTGCTCGTTTATCTCCAGAAAAATTAAAAGAATATGGGATTAAATATGCGGTCGTTTATAAACCATTAGAACCGTTAGACACACCAACGATTCATTTTGAAAAATTATATGGACCTGATCAGAACGGGGCATATATTTATCGAATAAACGACTAGTGATTCATTCATGGAATGAGGTTTGAATATGGGAAAAGTATTGAATAGAATCGGTCGACTTATTTTATTAGTTACAATGATCGGCTCGTATACGATGTGGGTCGTAGGAATTGATGCGCCAGTCACAAAATATATGTATGCCAATAGTTCAATTTTATTATTAATAGCAGTAATACTTGTACTGCTATTAAATTGTACGAAATTAAAATTTATTGACTGGCTAACCGTTGCGTTGGCGTTAGCCACCTGGCTCTTGTTTCACTTTACGGAATCAATCCGTCATAGCACAATGCAAACAGATACAATGATTCCTTTAATTATTTTGTTGGTCCTTTGTTTTAAAGTTTGTGTCTTTGACCGTGTGGATCAAACGCTTTTATTAATTGTCTCTTTAGTTGCTTTGAGTGCGACTTTGTATCGGATATCCGTGGAGTTGCCTCAGTTGATTCCAGCAGACGAAATTTTTAAAGAATCAAATAAACTAGAAAGTATTTGGATTAATACCAATACGATTGGTGCAACGTTGATGTTTTCAACAATGATGGCCAGTAGTTTGATCAAAGCATACAGAAACAAGGTTTTTAACCTGCTGCTTTTACCTGTATACATTGGTGGTGTTTTAGGTACATGGGTCAGTCAATCCAAAACCTCGTTTGCCATTTTAGTTGGTTTTATTCTGGTGGACAATCTTTTACCAAAACGTTTCTTGCAACGTTCGAAAGTTTGGCTGTTTGGTTTTGTCGGAGTAGTTGCATTGGGACCATTGTTGTTTTACTTATGTGCGGAATCGGATACTGTTGATTTATTTACAGGAAGAGAACGAATTTGGCATGAGTTTTTTGCTAAATGGTTATCTGATCCTCAACATATTAAAGTCGGTATGGAGCCTTTTGTGGCCTCATGGAAACCGCTGGGGACACATAATGCTTTTCTATTTACGTTAAGTAATTTCGGTGTCATTGGCTATCTGATTTTATTTGGTTTTTTAGTCAGTATGATTTTATTGATTGGTTTCCGCAAAAAAACATTGGATCGTTTGCAAGTTAGTTTACTTTTAGGCTTCCTTTTAATCTGGATTCATTCATTTATGGAAGATATTTTATTAGCGCCTCATTGGATGCCGATAGTTTATAGTTTCCTTGGGCTAGCCTTCTACTTCCGGCCAGAGAAAAAACGAGGAAGACATGAAAGACCAACGACACCTAAAAGAAGAAAACGAGTGAAACAAACAAGTCCTGTTAGCAATGAAGAGCGCCCGATAGCACCTGTTGACGAAGAGGGCTGGGACCAACCTGAAGAATTAAGTCGTGTCCAAAGACATCGCAGATAATTTTCATCCTATAGAACTTTCTTGTCCGCTGACATTATGGTAATATAGGGGTTGCATGTTATTACAAATAATGTAATTACTGGAAGTGAAGAGAGGAAGTTTTTAATGACATCAAAAAGTGAATGGAGTAATGCAAGACGAATTGTAATTATTTTAGCAGACGTTTTGCTCTATAATTTATCAATCATCTTAGGGTTTATGGTGAAATTTGGCCGAGAAATTCCTTCATTTAACTTTGTGGCTTATGAAAAATCTGCAATTTACATTTCAATCTTTTTTATCTTTTTGAATTTGTTGTTAGGTGCGTATATTTTTTATAATCGCAAAATTAGTGACATCATTTTTGTCACGGTGATTGGTCAAATTTTAATGACTTTAACGATTATGATTGTGACATTTGCCGGACGTTGGTTTACGTTCCCGCGTTCTGTTTTAGGATATTCCTTTATAATCGGAATTATTGTTCTAAGTCTTTGGCGAATTCTTGTTTATTATCTTTACTTAAAGGTCAGCAATGAGCGAAAAGTTGTTTTACTAGGTAAAGAAAATCAAGTTATGCGGTCAATTCAAAACTTTATGTCTGATAAAAATAACAAGCATAAAGTAACGAGTGTTGTTGTCAGCAATTACTATGAAAACTTAAAAAAAATTATCGATGAAATCGATATTGTTTATATTTCAAGTAATGTTGATGAGAACGAAAAAGTAAAATTGTATCAATTAATTGTCAAACACAAGAAAAAAATCTTTTTAGATACAAGTTTTGAAAATCTAATTATGTTAAAACCAAACATGATGAACTTTGAAGATGAAAGTATTATCGAAGTCTCAAATTTTGAAATCCAACCAGAAGAGAATTTTATTAAACGTTTATTCGATATTTTAGTCTCTGTTTGCCTATTTGTGATTACCTCCCCCTTAATGCTTATTGCAGCGATTTTAGTCAAAGCAACCTCACCGGGACCAGTGATTTACAAACAAACTCGGATTACATTAGATCAACGTGAGTTCTCGATTTTAAAATTTAGAACGATGTCGGCAACAGCGGAAGCAAAATCAGGTCCAGTCTTATCTACAAGTAACGACAGTCGCGTCACTACAGTTGGTAAATACTTGCGTGCTTTACGTATTGATGAGTTGCCACAACTAATCAATGTTATTCGCGGAGATATGTCCATTGTCGGACCACGTCCTGAACGACCATTCTTTGTTGATCAATTTAATCAGGAAAACCCGAATTACTATTTACGTCACAATGTACGTGCGGGGATTACCGGCTATGCCCAAGTTTATGGGAAGTATGCTTCTGACTACAATAGTAAATTGAACTTTGATTTACTGTACATCAAGAATTATTCATTACTGTTGGATATGAAAATTCTGCTTCAAACCATCAAAATTCTCTTTGATAAAGTATCATCAAGAGGATTGGATGAGTCTGAAGAACGTGAAGAATTGACGATGGATTATTGTAAAGAGAATGCTATTAGAATTTACCGTTAAAAGTTTGAGACATAAGTTATTTAAGCTTATGTCTCAAACTTTTTTTGGAAACAAGGAACGTTGAAATAATAAAAGAGCTATGCGATAATATAAACTGTTACATTCTTACATAAAATGCAACGAGGAGTGAACAAATGGAAACAGCACTTGTTTCAATTATTATGCCTATGTACAACGCGGGCAAATTTTTATCAAAATCTATTGAAAGCGTTCTGGAACAAACCTACCAGAAGTGGGAATTATTACTCATTGATGATGGAAGTAAAGATGATTCTATTGATATTGCACTTGCCTTTATGGAAAAAGATTCAAGAATCTTTTTACTGAAAAATGAACAGAACATGGGCATTGCAAAGACCAGAAATAAAGGAATTGAAGCTTCAAAGGGACAATATATTGCCTTTTTAGATAGTGATGATTTATGGCTTCCTAATAAATTAGAAGTTCAAATCAAGTGGATGGAAGAAAAAAAACTTTTATTTACATGTAGTTCTTATTTTGTATGTAATGAAAATGGCAACATTACTCATGATCGTAATTTTAGTGAGGGACCACAAACCTATCAAGATCTTTTAAAAACAAATACTATCGGCTGCTTAACGGTCGTAGTCGAATCTAATCTGCTTAAACGCCATTTAATGCCGGATTTAAAACATGAAGACTATGCTACTTGGTTAAACATTTTGAAAGAAATAAATACGGTCTATTTTATTAACGAAAAATTAGCCATTTATCGTAAGCTAACCACCTCTACATCTTCTAACAAATGGAATACAATCAGTTGGGTTTGGAAAATTTTGCGTCAAAATGAACAATTTTCAGTTATTAAAAGTTCATTCTACTTAATGCGTTTTTTATTCTATACAACATTTAAATATGCAAAGAATGAATAGGGAGGAAAAGGAAAAGTGGAACAAACAACACAGACGCAATTAGTAGAAATTCAACAAGTCGTTTTACGCATGTCAAAATATTTTGTGGCTTTTTGTGAAGAACATAATCTAACCTGTTATTTTTGTGGAGGCGGTTGTATTGGAGCAATCCGCAGTCAAGGTTTTATTCCATGGGATGATGACTTAGATTTCTTTATGCCAAGACCAGATTATGAAAAATTAAAAGTGCTTTGGCCTAAATATGCAGATACAGAACGTTATCCATTGTTAGTTGCTTCAAAAACTTATAATGATCATAATTCATTTATGACAATTAGGGATGCACAGACAACGTTTATTAAAACCTATCAAGATGGATTAGCGATTCCTCATGGTATTCCTATCGATATTTTTCCTTTAGATGGTGCGCCAAAAGGAAATTTTCAAAGGAAGAAACAAAAAATTTGGGCATTAATTTATGCTTTATTCTGTTCACAAGTGGTACCAGAAAAACATGGTGGCATTTTAGCAACGGGGAGTCGGGTATTATTGAATATCTTTCCATCGAAAAAGGTTCGCTATCATATTTGGCGCTTTGCTGAAAAAAGAATGACTAAGTATTCCTTCGGCTCCACTCCTTATGTTACAGAATTATGTGTCGGACCACGCTACATGGGTAATATTTATCATTTGGAAGATTTTAAATCTGCTATTTTTGTTCCGTTTGAAGATACAAAAATGCCAATACCAGTGGGCTACAAGCGCTACTTAACACAGGTTTTTGGGGATTATATGCAATTGCCACCAGAGGAAGATCGTCAACCTCATCATGAAGCGCTAATTGTTGATACTAAAAAATCGTACACAGAATATCTTTAAAAACTTCAATTATTTATACTGAGGCTGAACGTTATCTATAAATAGCGTTCAGCATTTTGTTGTAAAAAAATAAATAACATAATCAATGTAATAAAAAGATAAAGTTTAGAAATAAAATAGTAAAAAAAAGTTAGCAAGATTTTCTTGACGTAAGCTAAAATTTATTAGAAAATTATTTGAAACTAGTGCTCATTCTAATCAGTTTTGAGAAATTTCAATTTGAAAAGTAAAAAATTGTTGGTTTCAAGTAAAATTTACATACTATAATTAAATGAGGATTAATTGTAAACAATACGCAAAAAGAAGGGTTAAATAAATAATGAAGAGAATAAATAAAATATCTGTTATTACAATGCTAATGTTGACAGCATTGGTTCCTAGTTCATCAATAGTGTATGCAATCGATGCATCAAGTAGTGAAAGTGCAGAAGAAGTAATTTCTACGGATACAGCAGAAACACTAAACTCTACGTCATCTAGCGGGGAAACTTCGACAGAAAGTTCTTCTAGCACCTCATCTTCAGTTCCTTCGGAAACAAAAAATAGTTTGGACACGAGTGATGCTAAAGACACTTGGCAATCAAAAGATGCTGAAGAAACTTCGGAAACGACTAGTTCTTCAGAAGCTAATAATAAAGATGAAGACGAAATCGTAATAACAGAGGATATGAACAAACCTATGGGATCAGGAATGAAAGGAACGAGAAGAAAAAGAGCCGCATATGCCTATGGTGATCCTATTAGCATAACAGAGGCAAATCGTCCGCCTAAAAACTTTATCGATGTATCTTCTTGGAATGGTAGTTTAAGTGTAGCAAATTATCAAACTATGAAAAGTTATGGGATAGGCGGAGTGGTCGTTAAAATGACCGAAGCGACAACTTATCAAAATCCAGAAAGATTTGCACAAGTTCAAAATGCAAATGCAGTGGGAATAAAAGTATCCGCCTATCACTATAGTCACTTTACAACAAAAGATCAGGCAATAAAAGAAGCAAACTACTTTGCCGATACAGCAATTAATACTGGATTACCAAAAGACACTTTAATGATTAATGATGCAGAAGAAGGTAGCATGAATAATGGACAATTGACAGCTAATTCAATTGCTTTTGCTAATCAATTAAAAGCAAGAGGTTTTACGAATGTATTACATTATTCAATGGCAGCATGGTTTACAGAAGGAGTTTTATCGCCTACACAACTAGGGACTGAAAATATTTGGATTGCTCAGTATCCTTTTGAACCGACTGCAGATCAGTTATGGCACAAAAATGAAGGTTATGCGGCATGGCAATGGTCTTCATTATTAACGATTCCAGGTGTTGATATCGGCGTAGGTGTGTTTGATATTAATGCTGATTACACTGGACGATTTACATCTAGTGGTGGAAAACAGTATGATGATTTAATTAGCCAAAAAAACTACGATTATAACGCAAAAGTAAAAGTAGCGAGTGAAGCAAAAAAACATGATGTATACAATGGAATTTACAATGTCGGTCCAGGAGTTTCTAGTATGGGTAAAGGGGACATATACGCAGGGCAAGCCGCCCATATTACAGGGTATGCGAAAACTAGCCGTGCAGAATTTTTGCGATTTGCGATTGGAGGCAAAACAATTGGCTGGATGAATAAGCAGGCGTTTACCCCTACTCTCAATACAGCGACTTACACGAAAATGAACAAACAAGGCATTATCGCAGATGCATCAATTTCTAATGGACATGGGGTCTTTAGTAAAGCGAACAATACTGCCGAAGATGGCGAGAACTTGGGACGTGCTTCTCAATATGCCAACCAAGTCGTAACCATTATCCAGTCTGCAAAATTATCTAATGGTCTGACCACATACCAATTTCAATTGAATGGCAAAACAATCGGCTGGGTAGATAGTCGAGCATTTGGAACAATCTTTGATGATTTAATTAGTCAAAAAAACTACGATTACAACGCAAAAGTAAAAGTAGCGAGTGAAGCAAAAAAACATGATGTATACAATGGAATTTACAATGTCGGTCCAGGAGTTTCTAGTATGGGTAAAGGGGACATATACGCAGGTCAATCCGCCCATATTACAGGGTATGCGAAAACTAGCCGTGCAGAATTTTTGCGATTTGCGATTGGAGGCAAAACAATTGGCTGGATGAATAAGCAGGCGTTTACCCCTACTCTCAATACAGCGACTTACACGAAAATGAACAAACAAGGCATTATCGCAGACGCGTCAATTTCTAATGGACATGGGGTCTTTAGTAAAGCGAACAATACTGCCGAAGATGGCGAGAACTTAGGACGTGCTTCTCAATATGCCAACCAAGTCGTAACCATTATCCAGTCTGCAAAATTATCTAATGGTCTGACCGCATACCAATTTCAATTGAATGGCAAAACAATCGGCTGGGTAGATAGTCGAGCATTTGGAACAATCTTTGATGATTTAATTAGTCAAAAAAACTACGATTATAACGCAAAAGTAAAAGTAGCGAGTGAAGCAAAAAAACATGATGTATACAATGGAATTTACAATGTCGGTCCAGGAGTTTCTAGTATGGGTAAAGGGGACATATACGCAGGTCAATCCGCCCATATTACAGGGTATGCGAAGACTAGCCGTGCAGAGTTTTTGCGATTTGCGATTGGAGGCAAAACGATTGGCTGGATGAATAAGCAGGCGTTTACCCCTGCTCTCAATACAGCGACTTACACGAAAATGAACAAACAAGGCATTATCGCAGACGCATCAATTTCTAATGGACATGGGGTCTTTAGTAAAGCGAACAATACTGCCGAAGATGGCGAGAACTTGGGACGTGCTTCTCAATATGCCAACCAAGTCGTAACTATTATCCAGTCTGCAAAATTATCTAATGGTCTGACCACATACCAATTTCAATTGAATGGCAAAACAATCGGCTGGGTAGATAGTCGAGCATTTGGAACAATCTTTGATGATTTAATTAGTCAAAAAAACTACGATTACAACGCAAAAGTAAAAGTAGCGAGTGAAGCAAAAAAACATGATGTATACAATGGAATTTACAATGTCGGTCCAGGAGTTTCTAGTATGGGCAAAGGAGACATATACGCAGGTCAAGCCGCCCATATTACAGGGTATGCGAAAACTAGCCGTGCAGAATTTTTGCGATTTGCGATTGGAGGCAAAACAATTGGCTGGATGAATAAGCAGGCGTTTACCCCTACTCTCAATACAGCGACTTACACGAAAATGAACAAACAAGGCATTATCGCAGACGCGTCAATTTCTAATGGACATGGGGTCTTTAGTAAAGCGAACAATACTGCCGAAGATGGCGAGAACTTAGGACGTGCTTCTCAATATGCCAACCAAGTCGTAACCATTATCCAGTCTGCAAAATTATCTAATGGTCTGACCGCATACCAATTTCAATTGAATGGCAAAACAATCGGCTGGGTAGATAGTCGAGCATTTGGAACAATCTTTGATGATTTAATTAGTCAAAAAAACTACGATTACAACGCAAAAGTAAAAGTAGCGAGTGAAGCAAAAAAACATGATGTATACAACGGAATTTACAATGTCGGTCCAGGAGTTTCTAGTATGGGTAAAGGGGACATATACGCAGGTCAATCCGCCCATATTACAGGGTATGCGAAAACTAGCCGTGCAGAATTTTTGCGATTTGCGATTGGAGGCAAAACAATTGGCTGGATGAATAAGCAGGCGTTTACCCCTACTCTCAATACAGCGACTTACACGAAAATGAACAAACAAGGCATTATCGCAGACGCGTCAATTTCTAATGGACATGGGGTCTTTAGTAAAGCGAACAATACTGCCGAAGATGGCGAGAACTTAGGACGTGCTTCTCAATATGCCAACCAAGTCGTAACCATTATCCAGTCTGCAAAATTATCTAATGGTCTGACCGCATACCAATTTCAATTGAATGGCAAAACAATCGGCTGGGTAGATAGTCGAGCATTAAAAAAATAATAGTGAAAATACTTATTGAATCACACACAGAAAGAGCCTGGGACAAAAATCACTTCAGATTTTTGTCCCAGGCTTAAAAATTGATAAACGGCGGAAACAGTAGCAACACTATGCGTTGCATTGTTCTCAACAACTTCTATGGTGTTTTCTCGACATACGTCTCGTCACAGTCCGGCCGTCAAAAGAGCTAAAGCGCTAAAAGTTGCAATGTTTCACTGTGAAGCATGAATAGATGAAATCATCGTACACTACACTTCGTTTCGATCTCTTCAATTTCTAAGTCTTAAAGGACTAAGAGATTGAAGAATTCGGTGAAGGTCCTTCTTATTCTTCTAAAGAATTTTGGAAAGGGAAGTGCGCCGTAGTCGCAAATTTAAGGAGTACTCTTTTGAAATTCATGCAAGAGAGTAGGTTTTAATGGCAGATTTCCCTAACAAAGTGAGACTATTAGAGAGACAATGGAAACATAGATTAAAAAATTTATTTAGCGACTATCTCATACGTTGGTTCCTCATCAAAAAGCAATAATATGTACTATTGAATTCCTTTATTTTGAAAATATTTCAAGGAAAGTTATTATCTGAAAATTTAATTCATATTAGTTGTGGACTTGTATAACAATTGGAATTATACGACTAGTTTAAAACATAAAGTCAATGAATCAAGGAGTATTCTTATCGTCGTATCTTTTATTTCAACTAAGGTAGGGTTTGTTAAAGAATGTATTATGGACAGGCTCTTAAAGAAAATACTATTTTTGAAAGTTAACAATAATTGAAGAAGATCATTGGGAGCTACATTTATTAGTATAACGATCATCGAAGTAAAGAAACACTTGGTTTGGCAATTCCTATCAATTTTTGTCAAGAACAACAATTAAAAATAAAGTGGAAAATACACTTAATAAAAAGTCAAACTTTCCGAAACCTGTCCAGATTTATATTCATCAATGAGTTTTTTCTTAATCAAATATTTACAGTTCGATTAAGGTCTACGATAAATTATTGAAACTTACTGTTAGTTATGAGAAAATGTAAAAGATTGAATGCAGTTTTGGCTGTGTTGATGAATATATAAGTTAAACAAAATTGAAATAAAACTAGTTGTTGACTAGTTAGAGAAAGGATTTTGTATCAAATGATTACAGCTTTAATTATTGCCGGTGGGGTCGGTAAACGAATGGGGCAGGAGATTCCTAAACAATTTATTATGGTAGAGGAAAAACCGATAATTATCTACACATTGGAATCTTTTCAAAAGCATCCACTCATTGATCGAATCTTAGTTGTGTGTAAAAAAGGTTGGGAACAAACACTAGATGCCTATGCAAAAGAGTACCATATTGACAAATTACAATGGATTATTCCAGGAGGAAATTCTGGTCAAGAATCAATTAACAATGGGGTTAATTTCTTAAAAGAACATTCAAATCCAGAAGATACTATTGTTATCCATGACGGGATTCGCCCATTAGTTGATGAATTAGTTTTATCTGATGTAATTGTTAAGTGTCAAGAATATGGAAATGCAGTGACTTCGTTGCCATATAATGAACAAATTTTTGTAAAAGAAACTGAGGAAACAACTCGACAATATATTAATCGTGAAACATTACGTCGCGTGTCAACACCACAAGCCTATAAATTTGAAAAATTAACTTGGGCTTACGAAAAAGCATTCCGTGAGAATATTGGTATTTCTGAATCGTCATACACAAATACTATGATGGTGGATTTAGGCGAAACATTGTATTTTGCTTTAGGCTCAGATAAAAACATTAAGTTAACCACACAAGATGACTTACAGTTATTTAAAGGCTTCTTGAAAATGAAAGAAGAGTAGTGGAGGGATACCATGTTATTTACAGACGATAATTATTTATCAGACGTTGAACGAGTTTTAGAGAAGACACCAGATTGGACGAAAGTAACTAATAAATCTGTTTTTATAACTGGTGCTTCAGGCATGATTGGGACCTTTTTAATTGATGTGCTTATGTACCAAAATAAAACGAGAAATGCGAATATTTCGATCTGGGCGATGGGACGAACATTGTCGCGTTTAGAAGAGCGATTTACTAGTTATCTAGAAGATCCGTTATTCCATATAGTTATCGGAGATGTCACAGAAGAAATTCAGATAGCAGAAGCTTGTGACTATGTGTTGCATTGTGCTAGTAATACACATCCTAAATCATATGCCAGTGATCCAATTGGAACGATTATGACCAATATTGCTGGTACGCAGCATATTTTAGATTATGCGGTCAAAGCGAATAGTGAAAAAGTGTTATTTTTATCAACTGTTGAAATCTATGGAGAAAATCGTGGAGATCTTGATAAATTTACGGAAGACTATTGCGGCTATATTGACTGTAACACGCTACGGGCCGGTTATCCCGAAGGAAAAAGAGCAAGTGAATCATTATGTCAAGCCTATATTCAGAAATATGGTATTGATGTTGTTATTCCAAGAATTAGTCGTACTTTCGGGCCTACGATGTTACTTTCGGATAGTAAAGCTTCTTCTCAATTTATTATGAATGCAGTTCATAAAGAAAACATTGTGTTAAAAAGCGCAGGGACCCAACTATACTCTTATGCATACGTTGCAGATATTGTATCTGCTCTTTTATTTTTATTAGTTAAAGGGCAAAAGGGGGAAGCTTACAATGTTTCAAACGAACATTGCGATATTACGTTACGTACTTTTGCGGAAACATTAGCCAATGTGGCTGGAACAAAAGTGATTCATGGTGAAGCCACCGCCCAAGAAAAACAAGGATTTTCTAAAGCAACAAAAGCACTACTAGACAATCAAAAAATCTACGCATTAGGTTGGCGGCCTCTGTACGACAGTATGGAAGAACCATTAAAACATACAATTAAAATTTTAGAAGGTAGCGGAAATTGATATGCCCAAAATTAGTATTATTGTTCCTGTATACAATGTAGAAAAATATTTAGAAAAATGTGTACGCTCTATTTTAGCTCAAACGTTTACTGACTTCGAATTAATTCTGGTGGACGATGGCTCTCCAGACAGTTCTGGAGCAATGTGTGATCAGTTTGCTGAACAAGATCAACGGGTAAAAGTTATCCATAAAGAAAATGGAGGGCTGAGCGATGCTCGTAATGCTGGAATTGAAATAGCGACAGGTGAGTATTTAGGTTTCGTAGACAGTGATGATTACATTGCAGATGATATGTATGAACTATTATATACAAATATCGTAAAAGAAGATGCCGATTTATCAATCTGTGGTATTTATGATGTTTATGAGGGAAAAGAACCTGTAGAAAAACAACAGCAATATATAGTACTAGATAAAGTAGCAGCAATGAAAATGATTTTAGAAGCTAAAGTTGTATCTGTTCATGCTGTGAATAAGTTATATAAAAAAGAAATTTTTGAAGATATCCGATACCCTGTAGGCATGATTACAGAAGACGGTGCAGTTATTTTATCTATCCTAGAGCATACAGAGAAAATTGTTATTGATACGCAACAAAAATATTATTATTTTCACCGTGCCAATAGTATTTCAAGCAATCTTTTTTCTAAGAAAGATTTAGATACAATCAATGTTTGGAAAGAAAATGAAAATTATATCTTAGACTGGTATCCTGAATTATCTAATGTTGTTCATACACGTGTATGTTGGGCAAATTTTATAGTATTAGATAAAATGATGAATAGTAAGTTAAATAATGAAGAAAAAAAAGTTCAAAAAGAAATTGTTACTTTTTTACGAAAAAATTTTAAATTTATAATGAAAAATCAATATTTTACTATGCCTAGAAAAGTCGGAGCAATCGCACTTCAAATCGGAGTACCATATTATAAGATGATTGCTATATTGGAAGAAAAACATAGGAAAACAAAAAATGAATAAATTAGGAGTAGTATTATGTGGGTAAATAACTTTTTGGAAAAAACGAAATTACCGTTTTTAATAATTTTTGAATTTATGCTTTTATTAAGAACAATTAGTCTTTATAGCTTGTTACCAAGTAAGGTAGATACTCTGGTGTTTGGGTTGATATCAATTTGGGCGATGGTTTATATTCTAAATCAGATGTTTTTTATTCTAAAAAATAAAAGATTTAAACAATTTGATCCGATGTTAGTCATTTTTATAGTCATGCTTTTTTTTGTAACACTCATTCATTACCAAACGTATTTTATAGCTAACCTAAAATTAGTTATATGGCAGGCTATTTTTTTATTAGTTATTTATCAAATTGGTAAAGAACAAGATAAAAAAACATTTAAAGTATTAGAAAAAATTCTTTTAATAGTTTGGGGATTGTTAGTAGTTATCGCTATTTGTATGTTTTTTATACAGTATTCATATACAGCGCCTTTGGATAAAATTTATAATGGCTTAAGAATTGGCTTTTTTGAAAATCGTTTATATGGGGTATTTGCCGACCCTAACTTTGCAGCTACCATTTCTGTTGTTTCAATAATTTTATCGGTGTCATTGCTTTTTCAAACTACTTTGAAAAAGTGGAAATGGTTATTGATAATGAATACTTTGATACAATGGATATATATAACTTTATCTGGATCAAGGACGGCTTTTGTAGAGCTAATGGTAATTATTTTTGTGGGTTCGTTTTTTGTGGTGTATCAAAAAACGACTGAAAAAAAATTAGGTTTACAACTTTTATATTCTATTATTACAAGTATTGGTATGGTCTTTTTTGCCTATATAGCAACGAAGCTAATTGAAAGAGGAATGTTAGCTATTTTAGATTTGTGGAATAACGTAGAATACAAATCTACAACGAACGTTTCAAAAAATCGACCAGATGTTTCTTTGGATAGACCAGACGTAGAAAACAAGACAGATATTTCTAATAATCGTTTTGGACTTTGGAAAAGTTCGTTTGAGATATTTCAGTCAAATATCTGGTTTGGTACCTCTCCTAGAAATTTGGTAACATATGCCCAACACTATTTACCTAATACTTTGATTGCGGTTAAACAACAAACTTCGCATAATTTTTTCTTTTATACCTTAGCGACAACGGGGCTGGCAGGGACTATTCCGTTAATTCTGTTTTTAATTAATAAAATCCTAACAACATTGCAAGTTTTATTTTCAAAAAAAATCAATATTTTTAATGATAATTTTTTGAGAAATGTCTTAATTGTACTGACTATTTTAGTTTCGGCAATGTTTCTAACAGAATTAATTTTAGTTAATAAAATTGGTACCTTTTTATTTTGGCTATATTTAGGTTCTGTATCTAGTCAATTAGTAAAAAACAATAATAAATTCTTATTTTGGAGATAAAAATGAAACCATTAACGATTAAAGAAATACAAGAAACGAGCACAGAAATATTAGTATATATTGATAATATATGTCGTCAAAATAATATTGAATATTCTATTTACTACGGTAGTTTAATTGGTGTTGAAAGGCACCAAGGATACATCCCTTGGGATGATGACTTGGATATTGTCTTAACGAGACCTAATTATGATCATCTAATTAATATATTATCTAAAGATAAAAATTATCTATTATTGAGCTTGGAAACAAGAAAGAACTATCGCTATACGTTTGCAAAATTAGTTGATACTAGAACATGTGTTAAATCGAAGCAATTTTATAATAGTGAGGACCCAGAATTAGGTGTGTTTGTCGATATTTTTCCGATTGATGGTTTTCCAACCACATCTTCTGAACGTTTAGATTTTGGTCGTCAATGCGAGTCATATAGAGAAAATATGTTAGCTACCTTAAATAATTCTTATGCCATTTCTAAATCTCGATGGAAAGCATACTTAAAACGAGTACTTCTATATCCAAGGTACCGAAAATTACTTAAACAGGGAGATTATGATTTTTGGAAACGTAAATTTATGGATAAAGTAACTACTTATCCGATTGAATCATCTATCGAATGTGGTTATATTGAATTTATCAACGAAGAATGGGGTGTTTTTCCAAAAGAATGGTTTGATCATTATGAAGATGTGTTATTTGCTGGCAATAAAGTTCGAGCAATCAAAGACAGAAAACTATTTTTATCATTACGTTATGGAAATTATATGGAATTACCACCTATGTCTGAACAAGTAACGCACCATCCGTATACTTTTTATTGGAAATAAAGTAAAAAAGGTAGGAAAAATAATGGATTATAATCGCATGATGATTATTACTTTAGATGAAAAATCAGTTCTGTTTTCAACTGATGCGCAAAAATTAGGTGTACATGTAGAAAAATATTTTTCTAAACGTCCTTTTATTGTTAAATTATTAAATCAATTAGATAAAAGAATAGACACTACATTTGCAAGATTTTTTTATGGAGAGTGGAAAAATAATCTCTCTGAAATAGATTTTATTTTGTTGAATTCTCATTACTTTTCACGACCGGTAATTAAATATTTAAATCGTAAATATCCGCATATCAGGATTGCTATATGGTATAGTAATCCTGTTGAAAAAGATACACCGGTTTCTTATTACGCTGATTTAAACTGTGAGCTTTGGTCCTTTGATATAGGTGATTGTGAAAAATACCAAATGCATTTTAATAACCAATTTATAGACGAGACAAAGGTTGTTGCTAGTCAGGAAGATCCAAAGTATCAATCTGATGTTTGTTTTATTGGTGTAGATAAACAGCGTCTCTCTTATTTATTAGAGTTAGAAGCGTACTTTGTAGAGTGTAATTTGAATCCTTTTATCTATGTAGTAGATTCTTCGAAAAATTCTTATTCAAACTATGACTATAAGAAGCCTATCTCTTATAGTGAACTCATTAAGTATGAAGCAAATACATCGGCTATTCTAGATGTTGTACAGGAAAATCAACATGGAATATCATTAAGACCTTTAGAGGCATTATTTCTTAATAAAAAGTTAATTACGAATAATCGCACAGTTTTAAACATGGATTTCTATGAAAAAGAAAATATATTCTTACTAAATAAACAAAATATGTCTGAGATATTAACGTTTTTAAAGGTACCTATGAAACCAGTTGCTGAAACTGTTAAAGAGAAGTATTCATTCAAAGGTTGGTTAAATAATTTTTTTATTTAAAGTACGAAAAATGAAAATCTTTGATGAATATTTTTTTGATTTAAACTTATAAAAGAATAAGAGGTACAATAAATGAATGAGAAAGCTAAATCAGTTGTAAAAAATCTATACTATACAGTCGCTGCTAATTTTGCTACCCTGGGGATATCCGTTTTATTAAACTTATTTGTTCCAAAATTGCTGGGGGTTAGAGAATATAGTTATTGGCAATTATATGTTTTCTATGCTTCCTATGTTGGTTTTTTTCACTTAGGCTGGATTGATGGTATCTATTTAAAAATCGGGGGAGAAGAATACGAAAATTTAGATAAAAGAAATCTCGGTTCTCAATTCTGGTATTTAGCGATTTTTGAATGTTGTATTTCTGCTTTTGTCATTCTTTGGGCTTACTTTTTCATGCCGAAAGAATATCAAGGGATTATTTTGATATTGACGGCCATTGTTTCAGTAATTACAATTGCAAAAACGTTTATTCTGTATGTTTTTCAGTCAACAAATCGTATTAAGGAATATGCTCAATTATCCAGAAATGATCGCTATTTATATGTCCTGTTCATTGCAATTTACTTTGCATTAGGAGGACGAGATTTTTATTGGCTAATCATTATGGATATACTTTCTAAACTGATTATTACGGTTTGGGGAATGTTTAGAGTTAAAGACATGTTGCGTGTGAACATGATGAGTTTGAAGGAAGTTACTCCTGAAATAGTTGATAATATTAACATAGGTAGTAAACTAATGCTCAGTAGTATAGCAAGTATGCTAATAATGGGAACCATTCGCTTTTTTGTTCAACAGCGTTGGACTATCGAAACCTTTGGTAAATTGTCCTTTACTTTAAGTTTATCAAATATGTTTTTAACTTTTATTAATGCTGTTGGAATTGTAATGTTTCCGTTGTTAAGACGGACAAATAAAGAGCGATTGCCGTCTTTATTTGTCACATTAAGAGGTGTTTTTGTTCCGTTGACGTATGCAATTCTGCTGTTATATGTACCCGTCAAATTTGTTTTAGGTATGTGGTTACCCGAATATAGCGAGAGTTTGAAATTTATGGGAATTCTATTTCCTATAGTTATTTATGAAGGTCGGATGTCTTTACTAATTAATACGTATTTAAAAACGTTGAGAAAAGAAAAAACAATTTTATTTGTTAACGTATTGACACTTGCCTTGTCGTTAATCCTGTCGCTGTTTGTGATTTTCGTTGTTGGGAACTTGAATTTAACTGTTGGGTTGATATTAGTAAGTTTAGCATTTCGTTGTAATTTAGCGGAAATTTTTCTATGCAAAGATATGAACGTTAAAATAGGTAATAGTACTGTATTGGAAACGTTGGTTACATTATTGTTTATCTTTAGTAATCTTTGGTTTGGCGGTAGTATTTATAGTTTCATTTCTTATGGAATTGTGTACATTATCTATTTCTTATTCATTCATAAGAGTTTTGTGAATAACGCAAAGAATTTAAAATATTTAGTAAAAGGTTGAGAAAGTTATTTTCTCTCCTTTTTTATTGAAAAAAACAAACTGTAGTCTTTGACACCTAAAAATGGTAAAATTAATGTATTATTTTAATTGGAGTGGGAAACTTGAGGAACTTTTTAATCACAGGCGGCGCCGGCTTTATCGGCTCAACCTTAGCAAATTATTATAGTAAAGACAATCAAGTTGTGGTCGTTGATGATTTATCAATGGGCCAAACTGAAAATTTAAACGCATCTGAAAACATCACGTTCATTGAAGGTAGCGTGACTGATCAACAATTAATGGAAAAAGTACTACAAGAGTATCAGTTCGATTACATTTTTCACTTAGCAGCGATTGCTAGTGTAGCAGATTCAGTAGCACGTCCAGTGGAAACACACCAAGTGAATTTTGAGAGTGTGTTACAATTACTGGAATTAATTCGGAAATACCAGAAAGATTTAAAACGTTTGGTGTTTGCTTCTTCTGCAGCGGTTTATGGTGATGAGCCAACTTTACCAAAACAGGAAGAATCAGTAATTCGTCCATTAACGCCTTATGCAGTCGATAAATTTGCTTCTGAAAAATATGTTTTAAACTATTGTCATTTATATGATGTTCCAACAAGCGCTGTTCGCTTCTTTAACGTTTATGGGCCAAACCAAAACCCTAATTCGCCTTATTCTGGCGTTATTTCGATTGTGATGGACTCTTACAAACGCTTATTGGCCAATCAAGAAGTGACATTCAATATCTTTGGCGATGGAAAACAATCCCGTGATTTTGTCTTTGTTGAGGACGTGGTTCAAGCATTGAATCTTGTCGCTCATTCTGACCAATCACTTGGGGAAGTGTATAATGTCGGGACTGGAAAAGCAACCGATTTAAATGAGTTAATTTCTTCTTTAAATGATATTATGAAAGTCACTTTGCCAGTTGCATACAAAGAAGCGCGAGCTGGGGACATCAAAGATTCCTTAGCGGATATATCTAAATTACGTGCCATTGGTTATGAACCGAACTATAGTATTCAATCCGGTTTGGATAAATATGTTAAGTATGAACTAAAAGATTAAGAGAATAAAAGACGGATTTGAGACTAAATTGTTTATAAGACTTAGAGAGTGGGACATCATCAGTCGCTTTGATTGATGTCTTGCTCTTTCTTTTCTTTTTCCTATATTTGAACCCACCTCACTCCAATGGTACAATAAACAAGATTGGAGTGAGAGCATGACAGATATTATTGCACATCGAGGAAGTAAAGGCACCCATCCTGAAAATACGTGTATTGCTTTCAGAGAGGCTGTTCGTGTTGGTGCTGAAGGAATTGAATTAGACGTTCACTTATCTAAAGATGGTTATTTAATCGTTATGCATGATGAAACGGTGGATCGTACGACAGATGGTCATGGTGAAATCCAACAGTTAACATTAAACGAATTAAAACAACTAGATGCTGGAAGCTGGTTTCAGAAAAATCCTTCTGTTCAATGTGTTCCAACATTGGAAGATGTTTTAAATTGTCTTGTAGAAGAACAATTCAATGGTTTTTTGAATATTGAACTTAAAACGGACATTATCCATTATGAAGGAATTGAGAAAAAAGTCGTCCAACAAATGAAGCGAAAAAACTGGCCGTTTCGTTATTTATATTCTAGTTTTTATTTTCCGAGTTTAGTTAAATTAAAAAAAGCTGATCCTAAGACAGAAATTGCCTTTATTTATGAATCTGCAGAGGATTTAAGTCAAGCGGGACCGGCATTCGCGCTTGTCGATAGTTTACATCCAAAAATGTCTTGGGTGTTGGCTCATGAAAAAGAACTTATCACAATTGGCAAACCGCTGCGGCCGTGGACTGTTAATCGGATGGAAGAAACGGAAAATTGTTTTCAGCTAAAATTGGCGGGTGTTCATACGGATTTTCCTGAAGAAGCAAAATTTGCTCGTCAAAATTGGCAAGAAGAAGGAGAAACATAATTGGAGAAAGTATTAGTTATTGTAGGACCCACTGCGGTGGGGAAAACAGCATTAAGTATTGCTTTAGCAAAAAAATTTAATGGTGAAATTATTAGCGGTGACTCCATGCAAGTTTATCGCTCGTTAGACATTGGCACCGCTAAAGTCACAGAAACAGAAAAAGAAGGAATTCCTCACTATTTAATTGATTGCCGTGAAGTCAGCGAAACATATTCTGCCGCTGATTTTCAGAAAGAGGGTCGTCAAAAAATCAAAGAAATTACTGAAAAAGGGAAACTACCAATTATCGTTGGAGGAACAGGTTTGTATATTCAATCACTCCTTTATGATTTTCAACTAGGAAGTCGTGAGATAGATGACTCGCCTGAAATTAGAGAAACGTACAATTTATTTGCGGAAGAAAAAGGGAACCAAGCTTTATGGCAGTTATTACAACAAAAGGATCCTCTAGCGGCTGACAGCATTCATTTTAATAATCGCAAAAAAGTGATTCGTGCGTTAGAGGTCTTTGATAAAACCGGTTATAGTATTTTGACCCCGAAGGAAAAACCAGCTCGTCTCTATGATTATTATTTGTTAGGTTTGGAAACAGACCGCGCTTTATTATATGAACGTATTAATCAGCGGGTGGATCAAATGATGACAGAAGGGCTGTTGGAAGAAGCAAAACAGATGTTTCAGCAACCACATGCACAAGCAGCTCAAGGTATTGGCTATAAAGAATTTTTCCCGTATTTTTCCGGTGAACAATCATTAGAGATGGCGGTTGAAACAGTCAAACAGCAATCGCGGCGATATGCCAAACGTCAATTGACTTGGTTTAGAAATCGAATGGCTGCGCATTGGTGGGATTTGGTTCAGCAGCCAACAGATTTGCCCAAGTTGGAAAAAGAAGTAGCGGAATGGCTACAACAGAAGGAGAGTGAGTAGGCGATGACCACTCATGAAAAAGTGATTCTAGTAGGAGTTGAGACGGAAAAAAATTATCAGACATTTTCTGCATCAATGGAAGAACTGGCGAATTTAACGGAAACCGCTAATGGCGAAGTGGTGTTTGTTTTAACGCAAAAACGACCACAAGTCGATCGACAAACCGTAATCGGTAAGGGGAAATTGGAAGAATTAATTCAATTAACAGATGCCTATGAAGCGGATCTTGTGATTTTTAATCATGAGCTCACACCGCGTCAAAATCAACTGTTATCTGAAGCGTTAGCTGTGCGAGTAATTGATCGTGTACAATTAATTTTGGATATCTTTGCTTTGCGTGCGCGCTCCAAAGAAGGAAAGTTACAAGTTGAATTAGCACAATTGGATTATTTATTGCCTCGCTTGGCTGGTCAAGGAAAACAGTTGTCCCGACTTGGAGGAGGTATTGGGACACGTGGACCTGGTGAAACGAAATTAGAGTCGGACCGCCGACACATTCGGAATAAAATCTTAGGCATCCGTCGTGAGTTAAAAGAAGTCACTGCTCATCGTGAACGAAGCCGCCAAAAAAGACAAAATTCAGAACTATTTCAAATTGGCTTGATTGGTTATACCAATGCTGGCAAATCAACCATTCTCAACATGTTGACGACAGCAGGAACTTATTCAGAGGATCAATTGTTTGCAACGTTAGATCCTTTAACTAAAAAATGGCAATTGCCTCAAGGCATGGAAGTTACGCTGACCGATACGGTTGGCTTCATTCAAGATTTACCAACACAACTGATTGAAGCCTTTCAGTCGACATTGGAAGAAAGTCGGACGATGGATTTACTGCTCCATGTGGTGGATGCAAGTGCGCCAGATCGGTTACAACATGAACGCACAGTTCAAACATTGATTAAAGAATTAGCGTTGGAAAATATTCCGTGCTTGACGGTTTATAATAAAAGAGATCAAGTGGACAGCAAAGAATTTGTCCCAACCTTATTTCCCAATGTATTGATCTCAACTAAAATTTCTGAAGATAAAGAACGACTGGTTCAAGCTATCCGTGCCCAAATGATGGAATTACTCGAGCCTTATCAATTAGAAATTAGCCCAACTGACGGACAACTATTAAGTGAACTTCGCCGGATGACACTAATGATTTCAGAAGAATATGCTGAAAATGAAAATCGGTATATCGTGAAAGGTTTTGCGAAAAAAGAGTCTAAATGGTTGGCTGAATCCGAAAAAGAATAAAAAATGATAAGTTGATTAGAAATGATTTGTAAAAACAAATCATTTCTATTTTTTTGGTTAGCAGGAGAAAATCAGCCATGAAAAGATGGAAAAGTCCATATTTATCAGGTTTTTTGTTTTATGTTAGAAAATCTAACATAAGTTCTTGACAATTTGTCATTCTATTGTTATTCTAAGAAATAACTAAGAGAGGAGGATGGAGATGAGAGAAAAAGAGTTACGCCGTTCCATGTCAGTTTTTCCAATTGGTACAGTTATGAAACTAACGGATTTGACCGCTCGACAAATTCGCTACTATGAAGAACAGGGATTGATTCATCCAGAACGTAGTGAGGGCAACCGACGCATGTATTCTTTAAATGATATTGATGTTTTGTTAGAAATTAAAGATTATTTATCTGATGGATTGAACATGGCAGGGATTAAGCGTGTGTATGAAATGAAATTAGAGGAACAAAAAAACACCGCCGAGGCGACTCGTCCGTTAACCGATGCAGATGTTCGTCAGATTTTATACGACGAAATCCTTTCGCAAGGAGGACTTACTCAGCAAAATCCGTTCCAATCGAATGTACCAAGGCTTTAACGTTTCAGCAGCCAATAAAAATGAAGGATGGGGATCAGACCGATGACAAGAAAAGCCAAAACGGCAGAAGAGATTAAACATATTGCAGAAGAAGAAAACGTACGTTTTTTACGACTAATGTTTACCGACATTATGGGAACAATTAAAAATGTTGAAGTTCCTGTGAGTCAGCTAGATAAAGTATTAGATAATAAAATGATGTTTGATGGGTCATCCATCGAAGGATTCGTTCGTATCGAAGAAAGTGACATGTATTTATACCCTGATCTATCTACATGGATGATTTTTCCGTGGGAAAGCGACCATGGAAAAGTTGCGCGCTTAATTTGTGATATTTACAATCCTGATGGTACCCCTTTTGCCGGAGATCCCCGCGGTAATTTAAAACGCGCCTTAGCAGATATGAAAGAATTAGGCTTTACTTCTTTTAACTTAGGACCAGAACCAGAATTTTTCCTATTTAAATTAGATGAGAATGGTGAAATTACCACTGATTTGAATGATAAAGGTGGCTATTTTGATTTTGCGCCAACCGATTTAGGTGAAAATTGTCGCCGTGATATTGTTTTAGAGTTAGAAAGTTTAGGCTTTGAAGTGGAAGCTTCGCATCATGAAGTAGCACCAGGTCAACATGAAATTGACTTTAAATATGCTGATGTAGTTGATGCTTGTGACAATATTCAAACGTTCAAATTAGTTGTGAAAACTATTGCGCGCAAACATGGCTTGCATGCAACATTTATGCCAAAACCTTTGTTTGGAATTAATGGTTCTGGTATGCACTGCAATATGTCATTATTTAATGAAGAAGGTAATGTTTTTTATGACGAGTCAGGAGAGATGGGCTTAAGCCAAACTGCGTATCATTTCTTAGGTGGTTTATTAAAACATGCCCGTGCCTATACTGCGGTATGTAACCCAACAGTGAACTCTTATAAACGCTTGGTACCAGGTTATGAAGCACCTGTTTATGTAGCTTGGAGCGGCAGAAATCGTTCACCACTCATTCGAGTTCCTGAGTCTCGTGGTTTATCGACTCGTTTAGAGTTACGTTCTGTCGATCCTTCAGCGAATCCGTATTTAACAATGGCAGTCTTATTACAAGCAGGTTTGGATGGTATTCGTAATGAACTTACGCCACCGCCAGCGGTTGATCGTAACATTTATGTGATGAATGAGGAAGAACGTCAACATGCACAAATTGAAGATTTGCCATCAACCTTACACAATGCCATCAAAGAATTACGTAAAGATCAAGTAATGATTGATGCATTAGGTCGTCACATTTTTGCCAATTTTGTAGAAGCAAAACGAATGGAATGGGCAGCCTTCCGTCAAACCGTTTCTGAATGGGAAAGAGAACAATATTTGGAGTTGTACTAAAAGCTGTTACTTTTAATAATCTTAATGTTTAGAAAGAGGGAGATAAGTCGAAACGCTTATCTCCCTCTTTCATTCTTTAGTTTGTGAACGAATGGATAATTTCTATTTCACAAAATAAAGTAATTTTAATTCAGTTAAATAGTTTGTTTATAGGGGATAAAGTGGTTTTTTCTCAATTTCTCTTTTATTTTTAAGCAAAAAAATTGACAAAATCTTTCATAATTTGTGAAATTCCGCTATAATAAACAAGAATATGCGTGCAACTATTCTATTTTTTAGATATAAAGGATGAGAAAAACATGCGGAAAATGAAAACAATGGATGGGAATGCTGCAGCAGCTTATATTTCCTACGCCTTTACAGAATTAGCAGCCATTTATCCAATAACACCAAGTTCAACAATGGCTGAACTTGTTGATCAGTGGTCGGCCGAAGGTAAGAAAAATATCTTTGGTCAACCTGTGAAAGTAGTCGAAATGCAATCGGAAGCTGGTGCTGCCGGCGTGGTCCATGGCTCTTTAAAAACAGGCGCGCTTACCACGACCTATACGGCTTCACAAGGGTTACTTTTAATGATTCCTAATATGTACAAAATAGCTGGAGAACTATTACCATCTGTTTTTCATGTGGCGAGCCGAGCTTTAACCACGAATGCTTTAAATATTTTTGGTGATCAAGGAGACGTAATGGCCGCACGCCAAACAGGCTTTGCTATGTTGTCAGAAAGCAGTGTGCAAGAAGTGATGGATTTGGCACCAGTGGCTCACTTGGCTTCGATTGAAGCGAGTGTTCCATTTATGAACTTTTTTGATGGCTTTAGAACAAGTCATGAAATTCAAAAAGTGGCAGTTCTTGACTATGAAGAATTAGCACCCTTAGTAAACCAAGAAAAATTAGCCGAATTCCGTCGTCGGAGCATGAATCCGAATCACCCTTCCGTTAGTGGAATGAACCAAAATCCAGATATTCACTTTCAACAACGAGAAACAATAAATCCTTATTATGAAAAATTACCTGGTATTGTTCAAAAATATATGACAGAAATTAACCGGTTACGGGGAACCAATTATGATTTGGTGACGTATTATGGCGCAGAAGATGCAGAAGAAGTGATTGTCACAATGGGTTCAGTTGCACAAACAATTGAACAGACGGTTGATTATTTACAAGAACAAGGAAGAAAAGTTGGTTTTCTTAATGTCCATCTTTATCGGCCATTTCCAGTTGAAACATTTCTTGAAAAAATACCACAATCAGTTAAAGCAATTGCTGTCTTGGATCGGACGAAAGAGCCCGGTGCTGGTGGCGAACCGTTATTATTGGATGTCCAAAGCGCGATGTATGAAGCGGACATTCGCCCAACAATTATTGGTGGGCGCTATGGTTTAGGTTCTAAAGATGTGCTGCCAAATCAAATTGTTGCGGTTTTTGATGAATTAATGAAAGAACGTTCTGCCATGAAGAAGCGTTTTACAATTGGGATTGATGATGATTTAACTTATACTTCATTAGAAGTTGGCAAACCACTTGATTTGACGAATCCGAAAACCTATCAAGCTAAATTTTGGGGCTTTGGTTCTGATGGGACAGTAGGGGCGAACAAGTCAGCAATTAAGATTATCGGTGATCATACAGACAAGTATGCACAAGGCTTTTTCTATTATGATTCAAAAAAATCAGGCGGGTTGACCGTTTCTCATTTACGTTTTGGCGAGACGCCTATTCGTTCAACGTACCTCATTGAACATTCTGATTTTGTGGCTTGTCATACAGCCGCTTATTTGCATACTTATGATTTAGTAAAAGGGTTAAAAAAAGGCGGTACTTTCCTCTTAAATACCATTTGGAATGATGAACAACTAGCACGATTTTTACCCAATCAATTAAAACGGTATCTAGCTGAAAATGAGATTCAGTTTTATACAATCAATGCAGTGAAATTAGCTAGTGAAGTCGGACTAGGCGGGCGAATTAATACCGCAATGGAAACAGCTTTCTTCAAATTAGCGCAAATTATGCCTTTTGAGCAAGTGTTACCAATTTTAAAAGAAGAAGCACTGAAAAGTTATGGTCATAAGTCTATGAAAGTTGTCGAAAAAAATATTCAAGCAATCGATAAGACCGTTGAATTGTTGCATCAGGTACCTGTTCCAGCAGAGTGGAGAACGCTTGAAGTTCAACCGCGAAAACGTTCAGAAAATGTTAGTGATTTTGTTCATGAAATTGTTGAACCGATTAATCGTCAAGAAGGCAATGCGTTATCTGTTGCGACACTAGCGAAAAATGGGATGACAGATGGGCGGATGCCTTTGGGAACTGCGGCAGTTGAAAAACGTGGGGTGGCATTAGAAGTACCTGAATGGATTAGCGATCGGTGTACCATGTGTAATGAGTGTGCCTTTGTATGTCCCCATGCGGCGATACGACCATTCTTAGCCGATGAAGAAGAAATGACTGAAGCGCCAGAAGGATTCATTGTGCGTGATCTACGTGGTGCCGACGGCTTGAAATATCGTATCCAAGTCTCAGTCAAAGATTGTACTGGCTGTGGACTTTGTGTTGAAGCCTGTCCAGCTAAAGGCAAAGCTTTAGTAATGAAACCTTATGAAGAAGAAAAAGAGCAGGCTATGAACTGGGCGTTTGCTATGACGTTACGTCAAAAGGAAAACCCAGCAAAACCGAATACTGTTTTAGGTTCGCAATTTAATAAACCTTTATTAGAGTTTTCTGGTGCTTGTTCTGGTTGCGGCGAAACGCCTTATGTTAAATTATTGACGCAAATGTTTGGTGACCGAATGCTGATTGCTAATGCAACAGGTTGCTCATCGATTTGGGGTGCTGCAGCGGGTGTGACACCTTACACTACTAATGAACAAGGACAAGGTCCAGCTTGGTCAAATTCTCTTTTAGAGGATAATGCCGAGTTTGGTTACGGCATGTTGTTAGCAACGCAAGCGCGTCGCGAACGTTTAGCTAGTAAAATGACCGAAGCTTTTTCTGTAGCCAGTGATTCTTTACGTTTATTGATGGAAGATTGGATAGCACATCTGTCCGAAAGTGAAGGTACGCAACAACGTGCAGCTAAATTACGTGCAGCTTTGCTTGAAGAAAAAACAAATCAACCTTTATTGGAAGCAATTTATGACGATCAAGATCTTTTTGTCAAACCAAGTCAGTGGATGATTGGTGGGGACGGCTGGGCTTACGATATTGGCTACGGCGGTATTGACCACGTGTTAGCTAGTGGCGCGGATGTAAATATGTTAGTTTTAGATAATGAAGTCTATTCCAATACAGGTGGCCAAACTTCCAAAGCAACTCCTGCATCAGCGATTGCGAAATTTGCTGCCAGTGGGAAATATGCCTCTAAAAAAGATTTAGGGATGATGGCAATGACTTATGAAAATGTCTATGTCGCTCAAATTGCCTCAGGTGCAAACCAAATGCAGACGATTAAAGCTTTTGAAGAAGCGGAAAAATTCCCTGGACCATCGATTATTATTGCTTATACACCATGTATTACACATGGTTTAGCAGGTGGGATGAGTCAAACGTTGAAAGAAGCGAAAGACGCAGTTCATTCAGGTTACTGGTCTTTATATCGCTATAATCCATTATTGCGAGAAAAAGGCAAAGAACCAATGACACTGGATTTCAAAAAACCAGATTTTTCATTAATGAAAGAGTTTATGCGCCAACAAGTTCGCTTTGCGTCCTTAGAATCTAGTCAACCAGATACAGCGGAATTGTTATTTAATAAAACAATTAATGATGCTAAGAGACGGTTCTATAATTATGCTCGTTTAGCTGGTCAAGAAGAAAAAATTCGAGCAAAACTAGAAAAACAAAGTGAACCAGAAATAACTGCGCTAGAGAACGAGAAGCCACGAGTGAAAAAAGAACGCGTAGTTGATCCGGAAGCGGAAGCAAGAAGGGCTGCCCGCCGCGCAGAACGAGCAGCCAAGAGAAAACAACGTGAGCAAGATTAAATAGAAATCAAAAAAACGTGTCTGAGCTTTTTGCTTGGACACGTTTTTTAGTTAGAAATGCGATTTTTTGATGAAAAATTTCAAGTTATTTGAAAAAGTTCCTAAATTTTTTTGATGTTTACGCTTGCGTTCTGTGATGAAAGAAAATAATGTGGTATACTTGTTAGGAAATCTTGAGAGAGAAGTGAGGGGTATGATGTCGTTTCAATTGAATCAATTATTAGATTTGAATTATTGGCAGCAAGTCATCTCAACGGATTTCTTATCTAAGGATTTTGTTATCAATATCATAGATATCCTAGTCGTATGGTACCTCGTTTACAAATTAATCATGCTTGTTCGTGGAACAAAAGCAGTCCAACTATTAAAAGGTGTCGCTGTTTTTATCATTATCCGCATTCTAAGTGAGATAATTGGTCTACATACATTATCTTGGTTAATGAATCAAGTCATCATGTATGGTGTAATCGCCGCGGTTGTTATTTTTCAACCAGAAGTGCGAAGAGGGCTGGAACATCTAGGGAGAAGTTCGTTTTTCCGCCCGAATAAAGGTGCGCAACAAGAAGATGAGCGTATTATTCAGGCCTTTGACAAAGCCATTCAGTACATGTCAAAACGGAAAATTGGTGCTTTGATAACCATTGAACGCAATACTGGTTTAGATGAATACATTGAGACAGGTATTGATTTGGATGCCGATATTACTGGTGAATTACTGATTAATATTTTCATTCCAAATACACCACTACATGATGGTGCAGTGATTATCAAAAATGAAAAAATTGCTGTTGCTAGTGCGTATTTACCGCTATCAGAAAGCAATTTAATTCCAAAAGAATTTGGAACGCGCCATAGAGCCGCAGTCGGTATCAGTGAAGTCAGTGATGCCATTACGATTGTTGTTTCTGAAGAAACTGGTGACGTTAGTTTGACGTTGAACAATGAATTAATTCCTGGTCTAACGCAAGAAGAGTATTTAACAATTTTGCGTAAGGAGTTAATTTCGGAATCATCGGAAGATAAAAAAAGTGCTTTGCAGCATTTTATCGATGATGTAACAAAGGGGGTTAAACGCAAATGAGAAAAGCCTCCCAAAAAAGCTGGTTTAATGGTTTGCTTTCATTGCTGTTTGCATTGTTGTTATTTTTTAATGCCAATGCAACAGGCAATAATCCCTCCAATTCAGGTTCAAGCCAAACGTATAGTGAAACATTGAATAATATTCCGGTCCAAGTCCAATACGATAAAGACAAATATTATGTCTCTGGATTTGAAGAGAGTGTAAATGTTCATTTACGTAGTGCGAACCGCATTCAATTAAATATGGAATCAAATGCTGACACACGAAATTTCCAAGTGGTCGCAGACTTAACCAAATTGCCATTAGGGACTTCGGAAGTGCCTTTGACAGTTCGGGGACTAAGTTCAGCTGTTACAGCTGAAATTGAACCGAAAACAGTGACTGTAACGATTGAAAAGAGAGTAACAAAAAAATTCGATGTAGAAGCACAACTTTCTGATAACATTGAAAAAGAAGGCTACAAAGTAAAAAATATTTCTGTAGATCCAAAAACTGTAGAAGTAACAACTGGAGAAGAAACAGCGAAAGCAATTGACAAAGTGATTGCGCCAGTCTCAAGTGCCAAACAAACAATTGATACGATTAAACAAACGGTAAATGTCCAAGCGCTAGATGCCAAAGGTCAAGTCCTAAGTATCGAAAATCCAGCACCACAAGTCAAAGTAACAGTAGGCTTAACTGCGCCAACAAAAGATGTACCACTGAATGTTAGTATGACAGGTACGCCACCAGCTGGGATCGCTCATTACAATTATAGTTTATCAACGTACCAAGTTAGGGTCAGTGGCCCGCAATCAATTTTAGATACGCTAGAATCAATTGAAGTACCGGTAGATATTTCTGATATTCGCAAAGAAACAAAACAATCAGTGACTATTCCCGTTAATGGAGAATACGTAGTTACACCAGATGAGGTTGACGTTTCTTTGAGCCCCGTGTACAATCAACAACAGTCATCAAATACAAATGAAACTTCAGGGGAACCTGCAAGTTCAACAACGGTTGGCTCAGGTAGCCAAGCAGTACAACCAAGTACATCCAGTCAAGTAGAATCAAATACTTCTGAAACAACAAGTGAGGGATCAACAGTAGAAAGTACAACTGCTGGTTCAACTGAAAATACAGAGAATCAAGTGACTAAGGAGAATCAAAATGGGTAAATATTTTGGAACAGATGGTGTAAGAGGAATTGCAAATAAGGAGTTAACACCTGAATTAGCTTTTAAATTAGGGCGTTACGGTGGTTATGTGTTGAGTCAACATGAAGATAGTTCAAGAAAACCTCGTGTTCTCGTAGGCCGCGATACACGTATTTCAGGTGAGATGTTGGAACAAGCATTGATTGCTGGATTATTATCAGTCGGAATTGAAGTTTTCCAATTAGGGGTGATTTCAACACCTGGTGTAGCATATCTTACTCGTTTACAAAAAGCATCCGCTGGCGTAATGATTTCAGCTTCACATAATCCTGCGGAAGACAATGGGATTAAGTTCTTTGGGGCAGATGGCTTCAAATTAGTAGACGATCAAGAAGCAGAAATTGAAGCATTGTTAGACGCAGAAGAAGACACCCTGCCAAGACCTTCTGCAGAAGGCTTAGGCTCATTAGATGAATTTCCAGAAGGCTTACTAAAATATTCGCAATTTTTAGTTCAAAGTATTCCTGGCGATTTAGCAGATATGACTGTTTGTTTAGATGCTGCCAACGGAGCAACTGCAACAGCAGTCAATCGTGTGTTCGCGGATTTAGAGACAGATTTCTATACAATGGGAACAAGTCCTAATGGATTGAATATCAATGATGGTGTGGGTTCCACTCACCCTGAAGCTTTGGCAGAAATGGTTGTTGAAAAAGGCGCAGATGCTGGTTTGGCTTTCGATGGCGACGGTGATAGAATTATTGCAGTCGATGAATTAGGACGAATTATCGATGGTGATAAAATCATGTATATTTGTGCCAAATATTTAGCTGAGAAAAAACGTTTGAAAAAAGATACAATTGTTACAACAGTGATGAGTAATCTAGGTTTCCATAAAGCTGTAGAAGAAATTGGCTTAAAAGATGTGGTAACGCAAGTGGGTGATCGCTATGTTGTAGAAGAAATGCGTAAAAATGATTACAATTTTGGTGGCGAACAATCTGGTCACATGATCTTTTTAGATTACAACACAACAGGTGATGGCATGCTGTCAGGGATTCAATTGTTGAATGTTATGAAGCAAACGGGCAAAAAATTATCTGAATTAGCGGATGAAGTGACGATTTATCCACAAAAATTAGTCAATATTCGTGTCACAGATAAAAATGGTGCAATGGAAGTTCCGGCAATCAAAGCAGTTGTCGAACAAGCAGAAGCAGAAATGAATGGCGAAGGTCGTATTTTAGTTCGTCCTTCTGGAACAGAACCATTGTTACGTGTGATGGCCGAAGCGCCAACACAAGAAAAAGTTGATTATTACGTTGATAAAATTGCTGAAGTAGTACGTGCAGAAATCGGCGTTGAATAAGAACCAATTAGAAACCAGACACTTAATGCTAGCTTGCGTTAAGTGTCTGGTTTCTTTGTTGGAAATCAAAAAAAGAAAATAGCTAATAAGCTCCGTCTATCATTGACATAGAGCGGTTAAAAGGGTACTATTTTAGAAGTAAGATGCACCGCGTATCTTCTTTTTTTATTTGATAAAATCAAGAAGGGAGCGGCTGTAAATCAATGGAGTTATAGAATGGAGGAGCGAAATGAAAGAAAAAATGTCCGTCAAGACAATTGTAGCAATTGGAATTGGCTCTGCAGTTTTTGTTATTTTAGGTCGATTCGTTGTGATTCCAACTGGGATTCCTAATACGAACTTAGAAACGTCGTATCCATTTCTTGCTTTAATGTCAGTTGTTTTTGGACCAGTAGCTGGAGGGCTAATTGGTTTGATCGGTCACACATTAAAAGATTTTACCACGTATGGTAGCGCTTGGTGGAGCTGGATTATTTGTTCAGGAATTATTGGTATTATTTTTGGCTTCGCTGGTCGTAAAATGGATCTTCAACATGGTGAATTTACAACAAATGACATGGTGCGTTTCAATATTTTCCAAGCCTTTGGCAATATCGTCGTTTGGGGCTTAATCGCGCCTAGTTTGGATATTTTGATTTATAGTGAACCCGCAAGTAAAGTATTTACACAAGGCGTATTCGCGACTGTTTCAAATATTGTCGCTGTGGGGATTATTGGAACATTGTTGATGAAAGCTTATGCATCAACAAGAACAAAGAAAGGCAGTTTATCGAAAGATTAAGAAACTGTCGAAATAATTTAAATGGTTAAGGGTCTGCCCTAGTAATTACTTTGCTAATGCTCAGACCCTTTCTTTTATGGAGAAACTGAGGTGAGGCCGAATGAAAAAACCAATCATTACTTTTAATAATTTTTCCTTTCAATATCATAGCCAATCTGAACCGACATTAAAGGGGATTCAATTAACCATCTATGAAGGAGAAAAGGTTTTAATCGTTGGGCCTAGTGGTAGTGGTAAATCAACATTGGCGCAATGTATCAACGGGTTAATTCCCAATATTTATGAAGGTGAGATTCAAGGAACAGCTACGGTTGCTGGTAAAAATATCCAAGAAACAAGTCTATTTGATTTGTCTTTTGATGTAGGAACTGTTTTACAAGATACCGATGGGCAGTTTATTGGCTTAACGGTTGCTGAGGATATTGCTTTTGCTTTAGAAAACGATGCAGTTGAACAAGCAGAAATGAAAAAAGCGGTCCACAAATGGTCTGAGATTGTTGAGCTGAATCAGTTATTGCAACACCGTCCACAAGATTTGTCAGGTGGTCAAAAACAACGTGTATCTATGGCGGGCGTTCTAATTAACCAATCAAAAATTTTACTTTTTGATGAACCTTTGGCTAATCTTGACCCACGAGCGGGACAAGAAACAATGACTTTGATTGACACCATTCAACAAGAAACAAAAGCGACTGTTTTAATAATAGAACATCGCTTAGAGGACGTTCTTTGCGAATCAGTTGATCGAATTATTGTCATGAATGAGGGCGCAATTATTTCTGATACAACGCCAGATGAATTGTTACGTCAAGATACGTTGACCCAACAAGGGATTCGTGAACCTTTGTACGTTACAGCCATGAAATATGCTGGGATTGATTTAACACAAGTTAGTCATTTAGACAAATTAGCCGAAGTATCAGGCGAAACAGTTTTGCCCAAAATGACACAGTGGTCTGTCCAACCTAGTTCAGTTAGTACGGTCAAAGGAGCTGAACTATTACGTTTGGAACAAGTGTCCTATCAATATGATCGTCATGGTGAAAAAGTGTTAGATGACTTCTCAGTAACTATTCATCATGGAGAAATGATCAGCATTGTAGGAAAAAATGGTGCCGGGAAGTCTACACTTTCTAAAATAATTTGCGGGTTCATCACGCCTCAATCGGGCAAGATTTTATGGGAGGGACAGGATTTTTCCAATTATTCAATCAAAGAACGTGCAGATAAAATTGGTTATGTGATGCAAAACCCCAATCAAATGATTTCTAAAAAAATGATTTTTGAAGAAGTAGCTTTAGGATTAGTTTTACGAGATGTGCCACAAGCAGAAATTGAGGAACGTGTGACGAATATTTTACATATTTGTGGGCTGTATCCCTTCCGGAACTGGCCGATTTCTGCGTTGAGTTTTGGGCAGAAAAAACGGGTAACTATTGCATCGATCTTAGTTTTAGAACCTGAATTATTAATTTTAGATGAACCAACAGCTGGGCAAGATTTTAAACATTATACAGAAATGATGACATTTTTAGAAGAATTGAACCGCTTAGGTGTGACTATTTTAATGATCACTCACGATATGCACTTAATGTTGGAATATACAACACGTGCGTTAGTAGTTTGTGATGGACGTTTACTAGCAGATGCGACTCCAGTTGCTGTTTTAACAGATGAAAAATTAATTCAAGCAGCTTCTTTAAAAGAAACGAGCTTGTTTACCTTTGCTAAAGCGTTAGGCTTGGAAAATCCCTTGCTATTTACGGAAAAATTTGTTGCTTACGATCGTGAGGTGCGTTTTGGATGAGTGAACGACAAATGTTAGGCTATCATCCTGATTCAACCTGGATTCATCGCTTAAACGGCACAAGCAAATTAGTCTTTTTAATCGTTGTCTCTGTGGCTTGTATGACCACGTATGATACTCGTTATCTGTTAGGAATGTCTGTGGTTTCGCTTGTTTTGTTAAAATTATCAAATATTAAATGGCATCAAATATCTTTTGTTATTAAATTTATTGCTATTTTTTCTTTGTTAAATATCTTAACGGTTTACCTTTTTGCACCTGAATATGGGGTTGATTTATATCAATCACGTACCGTGATTTGGGAAGGAATCGGACGGTTTACTTTGACACAAGAAGAATTATTTTATGAATTTAATTTAGTTTTAAAATATTTCTGTACGATTCCGTTGGCATTAATCTTTTTATTAACAACAAATCCTAGTGAATTTGCCTCCAGCTTGAATCGAATTGGTGTGAGTTATCGGATTAGTTATGCAGTAGCGCTGGCTATTCGTTATATTCCCGATATCCAAGAAGATTTTTTTAATATTTCTTTAGCACAACAAGCGCGAGGCTATGAGATGTCTAAAAAGGGACGGTTAGGCCAACGAATCAAAGGCGTAGCACAAATCGTTTTACCCTTAATCCTATCTAGTTTAGATCGAATTGAAACTGTGAGTACCGCTATGGAATTAAGGCGTTTTGGTCAAAAGAAAAATCGAACGTGGTATGCGCAACAACCTTTTCATCTGCGTGATTTTTCGGTAATGATACTTGCCTTATGCTTATTAGGAATCAGTTTCTGGTTGTTCCATGTGAATGGTGGCCGGTTTTATAATCCATTCCAATAAATAACAAATTGATAAGGTTCTATAAATAGAACGGATATTTTTTTATTATTAAGAATCTAGTACTTTCTCTTACTATGAGTGTACTAGATTCTTTTTTTACAACTTTAAAGAACTAGACCAATTTTCGGTTTTTAGATTTTTGTTGACAAGTACCTACTTTTAATTGTATGATTGTTTATGTTTCTACGGAATATATTTACAAAGGAGGTATATAGACCAATATCGGATAGCGCCAGACCTGAACGTTCAGGTGACGAGGAGAGAGCTTATCGAAGATTCGGCGGGTGGCTCTAGGGACTGCACTCTACAGATAACAAAGAAAAACTAATTGTGAAGTTAGAACAAAGCGGTTATCACGCAGGTAGAAACATATAATGGGATTTGCTAGTTAAACAGGACCTAGTAAATACAGAATTTCAATTGGAAAGTAGGAATTAGCATTATGTGTGGAATTGTCGGAATGATTGGAAAAGAAAATGTCACGGAAAGTTTGATTCAAGGATTAACAAAATTGGAATATAGAGGTTATGATTCTGCTGGGATTTGTGTGAATGATCAAAGCCAACAGCCCCATGTAGTTAAGGCAGTTGGGGGCATTGCCGATTTAGCAGCAAAATTAACGCCAGAAATCGATGGAACAGTTGGTATTGGTCATACTCGTTGGGCCACTCATGGCGAACCAACTGTCGCCAATGCACATCCCCATGTTTCAAGCGATCAACGCTTTGCATTAGTGCATAATGGTGTCATTGAAAACTTTGAAGAATTAAAAGAACAATTTTTAAGTGGTGCTCACTTAATTGGTGATACAGATACTGAAATCGTCGTTCAATTAATTGCTCATTTTGCTGAAAATGGTTTTTCAACAAAAGATGCTTTTAAAGCGGCTTTAGCCGAAATTAAAGGTTCATACGCTTTTGCATTAATGGATAAAATGGACCCCAATACTATCTACGTAGCGAAAAATAAAAGCCCGTTACTTATCGGTCTAGGTGAAGGCTTTAATGTTATTTGTAGTGACGCGATGGCGATGATTAAAGAAACCAATCAATTTGTTGAGATTGTGGATGGTGAAATTGTAACTGTTACAGCGGACAAAGTAGTAATCGAAACGCCAGAAGGACAAGTAATCAACCGAGAACCTTTTGAAGCGCAATTAGATTTAAATGACATTGAAAAGGGAACATATCCGTTTTATATGCTCAAAGAAATTGATGAACAACCTGCAGTGATGCGCAAAATTGTTCAAGCGTATACTCAAGGTGAAAAAGTGACCTTAGATGAGGCGTTACTTGAAAAAATTAATCAATGTGACCGAATTTACATTATTGCTTGTGGAACAAGTTATAATGCAGGTTGGGTCGGAAAATCTTTAATTGAAACGATTGCCAGTATTCCTGTGGAAGTTCATTTATCAAGCGAATTTGGCTACAACATGCCTATTTTATCTGAAAAACCGTTCTTCATTTTCTTAAGTCAAAGTGGTGAAACGGCGGATAGTCGCCAAGTACTGGTACAGGTTAATGAATTAGGGCATCCATCACTTACATTAACAAATGTTGCTGGCTCAACGTTATCACGTGAAGCGGACGATACCTTGTTATTACACGCAGGACCAGAAATTGCTGTTGCTTCCACCAAAGCTTATACTGCTCAAATCGCTGTCTTAGCTATTTTAGCAAAAGCAATTGGTGAAGAACGCCAAACATTAGCGGCCGTCTCATTTGATGTGGCTCACGAATTGAGCGTGGTAGCAGCTGTCATGGAAACCTTGATTGATGAAAAACAACAAATGAAAGCCTTAGTGGAAGATTATCTGACGTATACTCGAAATGCCTTCTATATTGGGCGAGGAGTCGACTATTATGTGTCGATGGAAGCGGCCTTGAAGTTGAAAGAAATTTCCTACATTCAAGCAGAAGGCTTTGCGGCAGGTGAATTGAAGCATGGAACGATTGCCTTAATTGAAGAAGGAACACCTGTGATTGGGATTGTGACAGATGCCAAAGTCGCAGCCCATACAAGAGGCAATTTAAAGGAAGTCGAAAGTCGTGGAGCAAGAAATATTGTGATTGCCTTGGAATCCTTGGCAAAACCACAGGACCAACTGATTATTCCAGATGTGCATCCGTTACTTTCTGCCTTAGTTAGCATTGTTCCAGGCCAATTATTAGCGTACTATGCAACCTTACAAAGAGGCTACGATGTTGATAAACCAAGGAACTTAGCCAAAAGTGTAACTGTTGAGTAAATCAAGAACCCGATAGAAAGATGTTCAACGGGTTTTCATAAGTTTTAATATCTGAGGTCGGGACAGAAGCGTTTAACTCCGAGAAACGCGTAGTGTTGCTTCTGTTCCCGCCGTTTATAAGTTTTTGAGCGTGGAGCAAAAATCCAAAGTGATTTTTGTCCCACGCTCAGATATTTTTTATAAAAGAAAGATATTCAGTCAAAAATGAAAGATTCCAAAGAAATTCTTTTTTTCCGTTGAAAACTGTTTGCATTTTAGCAAAATTAGATATAATTAATAAGAACCGAAAAATAAGAATTAGCCAGTGAGGTAACTTTGTTTGAAAGAAAGCAAAAAGTAGGTTAAGCTGAAAAGTGCTAATTTATTTAACAAAAAAAGATTGTGAGTTGTTTGATATGGATCAGTTTAGTACATTAACTGAACAAGAATTTACTACCTTTGCAATGACACACCCTGCAGGTAACTTTTTAGAAACACCCGAAATGAAACATTTATTGGAACGACGTGGCTGGCATTGTGAATACGTTGGCGTCAATCGAGAAGGCCAACTAATTGCTGCGTGTATCCTAAGCAAGAAAAAAGTCAAAATTGGTTATGCTTTCGACATTGACGGCGGAATTTTGATGGATTATACAGATAAAAAATGTGTAGAAGCCTTTTTCACAGGCTTAAAAAAATATGTGAAAAAAAATGATGGCCTTTATTTAACCTTTACTCCAAATAAACAAATTTGTTTACGTGATTTTAATGGCGGTGAAGTTGAAAAGGTCAATCAAGAAACATTTGACTATTTCACATCAATTGGTTTTGAACACCAAGGATTTGATGTGCACAATTTTGATGGCGCGCCACGTTGGCTGTTTGTCAAAGATATGGCTGGATTAACAGAAGAAGAGCTTTGGAAATCTTATGGAAAAGATGCTAAATATGACATCAAGAAAACATGGGAATATGGAGTAACAACCCGAGAACTTCGTTACGAAGAGTTACCTCTCTTTAAGAAATTAACGGAAGAAACAAGTGCACGGCGTAATTTTGAAGATAAGGATTTAGCTTATTACCAAGCTGTTTATGAAGAGTTTGGTGAACGAGCGAAATTTATGGTGGCGGAACTAAACTTTGCTACTTATTTAGAAAATCTTCATGAGAAATTACGCAAATTACAAGAGACGCTCAACGAAGTCAATGAAGCGTTAATTGCCAATCCTAAAAGCCGTAAAAAAAATAACCAGAAACGTGAATTCGAAGATGAAGTTCGTACCGTGCGCAAACGGATTGACGAAGCTAAAGAAATGAAAACATCAGATGAACCTGAAATTTTAGCAGGCGCCTTATTCATTGTTCATCCACAAGAAGTGGTTTACTTGTTTAGTGGTACGTATGAAAAATATAAACAATACTATGCACCGTATTTAATTCAACATAAAATGTTAACTTACACAGTAGAAAATAACATTCCCAAATATAATTTTTATGGCGTTGACGGTGTCTTTGATGGAAGTGATGGGGTTCTTAAATTCAAACAATCCTTTGGCGGTCATGTCGAAGAATTAATGGGCAATTTCCAATGGAAAGCCAAACCAATGAAATATGCCTTATATCACGCATTAAAAACAATTAAAGAAAAAGTCTAAAATTAAAACCTAATCCTTAAAAGGAATGGACGAAGTGAGGCGTTTAAATGGAAAATCAAGTCGAGGTTATGACGTATGCACAGTTAAAAGAAATTATGCAGGCGTTAGAAGCAAACGAAGCGATTACAGAAGATACAAAGGTCTTTATTGATACAGGCTGGGATAGCGTGCAAGAAGTAGCCCCAGATGCGGTCAGTATTGAAAAAGTTGCTAAATTTACAGTAGCAGATGTTTTAACAAACGAAAGTTTTGCTGGGTATAGTTTAGAAGAAAAGGCGGAGAAGATGAACGCTGAGGGCGACCTAGAAACGGCAATTATTATTCGTAATCTTTACTAAAAAAGTCCGTTTGAATAGTTAAAATCGAGGTCGGGACAGAACCGTTTAGCTCCGAGCAACGCGTAGTGTTGGTTCTGTTCCCGCCGGTTATCAGGTTTTGAGCCTGGAGCAAAAATCCAAAGTGATTTTTGTCCCAGGCTCATCTGCTTTAAATAAGAAATAAAGGAGGTTAGATATGAGTACCATTCATGAATTTCCAAAAAACTATGAACGTTTTATTGCACAAGGAGAAGAAGCACTTGTAGAACATAATCAGATCGCCGCTTTAGAAAATTTTCAACAAGCCTATCAGCTACAACAAACGCCGCCAGTAAACCAAAAAATTGTCCAATTATTGTTGGAAATGGGTGAAGCTGACGAAGCACTAGCATTGGCAGAAGCGTTCCAAGAGTCTTATTTTGAGAACCTTGAAACAGCGGCAATTTATATGCAAATTTATAGTCAAAGTCGTCGCTTTATTGAAGGGTATATTTTATTGAAGCAATTACTTCAAACTAAAAAAATAACGCTAGCACAACAAAAAACGTTAGAACAGCAATTAATGCAAGTGGAAGAGGCGTATCAACAATTAGAAACGCAGCAAATTCAAGCAATTAAAAGGAACTTGTTAGTAAGCGATCAATTGCCCGTTTATCAACAATTAGCGAACATTAAAACCAGTTTATATTTGCCTAAACCAGTATTTGTGGAAGTCGCAAAAGATTTAGTTATGAACCAAGCACTTAGTTATTTTGCTCGGGAATGGTTCATTGAAGAATTAGCACTGTTGCAATTTTCAGAACCACTGACTTTTCTTTGGTATGACAATCAGCCTCAGACAGTCTTACTAGAAGGAAAAACTGGACCGTTAAATACGCCGATCTATTCCGAAATTTGTACTGAACTTAGGAATCACTTAGAAAATGATGATCCAATTATGCTGCAGCATTTGGAAGAAGAAATTCGGTTGCATCTTGCCTATTTGTATCCATTAGCAGAGACGGTTATTTCAGATTCAACTATCTGGATCTGGGGTTATTTGGCAACCTATTATCCTGAATATATTGAAAAAGAATTGACTGAAGCAAAAGGCCATCAAATCGATGCTGTTCAAAATGTTCAACAGGCGATACGAACGGCATTTACACAAATAATGCTTTAAAAAATGGCACGTCCTAAAAGCGAGGACGTGCCATTTTTTCGGTTTCAGAAATTTGCTGAATCTGCTCTAATTGCTTTTCTTGACTGATTATTGCGGATAATAGAAAAAAGCAAGACAGAAATAAGTAAAAAGAATTCCTTGAATCAAGCAAATCACAACGAACAATGGCGTTGCTCCTGGAAAAGAATCAGAAATCCGTGTAATTAAAAATTCAACTAACCATAAAATCATTGAAAATAAAAATAATTTTTTCTGACGAGTTCTCATAGTCCGCAACAACCTTTCTGGTGATTTTCACTTCTCTATCATAACATAGAAAACGAGCTGTTTTTTCTCAAAAATTTTGTTACTTCATAAGAAAAATGGGAAAGAAACAAGTTTCAGGAAGTAATAAATGTACCCGAAAAGAATACTTAATCCATCTTAATCAAACCATACAGTCACGTTTATTGCAAAAGAAGTGTTTTTGGATGGAACAAATTATTTCATAAACACAAATATTTCTTTGTTGTTTGTATAAATGTCATAAAAGTGATTACTTACTACTTTTTGATTTTTAGACATATCCGTATCTTTCAGTGGTGCCATCTCTACTCCTAAATTCGATGAAGTATTGAACCAAACGTAATTAGGGAAGTATAGACCGTCATTTGGTGGCACGATTTTTGAAAGAATTGGGTAGTTTCGACTTGTATTAGCATAAACAGTTGAATTTTTGAAAAACGTATTTAAATAAACTTTTTTTCGTTCGTTTGTTACAACATTTTTTAAATCATCTGTTAAAACAGCTGCTTGGCGATTGAATGCTTCTTTTTGATAGTTTAATGTGGAAGAATAAACCAAAACAAACGATAAAATATAATAAGATAACAAGCTGGCCACAAGTAACGAAGTTAGATAAATTGCTTTCACTTGTCGATTGTTAAATAAACTTAACATGCTGATTGTAACGAAAACAGCAAATCCGTAAATATAGCGAGGCGCATCACCTGCGATATTTCTTGAATAGACAATAAAAATACCAAAACTTAAGAGAGAAGCAAGTCCTAAATACAAGATACAATAAAGGAAACTTAAGCCTAAGTTGATTTTGCTATTTGATAGATGACTAATAAAAAATAAAACAAGCAGTAGGAGCAGTAATAAAAGCCATAAACGATTACTCTGGTTCAATAGCTCTGAAAAATAATGGTAACTATTTTGATAAGCCACACTGGGAATATCGTGGAAACTTGGTAAGGCCTGACTGCCCCCAATGTTGTTTGTTGCGGAAGGTACAAATTTTAACTCGATAAGGTAGCTGACTATAGAAAGTAGATAAGCGATAGCAGCAAGTGCGACTTTTTTACAAAGAGCAATGAAATTTTCTCCAGCAAGTAACTGCTTGAAAGTAAGGAATAAGACGATAACTATATAAATTCCTGACGAGGCTTGGTAAGTATTAAACATAACAAACAGTGAAAAGACAGAAACCAAGAAAAACGTAAAAGAATTACGCTGCCACCAATAAAAAGGAAGAAACGAACAAAAAATACTCAATGCCATATAGGGACTATCAAACCTGAAACTAAGACATTGGAGGAACCAAGGATTGAGGCCAATTAAAGTAGCTACTAAAGAGGAACCCCAGCTAATTTTTTGGTCATTGATGATATAAATTGCCAGTATGCTTGTGAGAGATAAGATAAGACCTGTTAGAATCGGTGTGGTCAAGCCCAGATCTGTCAAATGACGACTTCCTTGAACAAACCATGAGAGAAATTCACTGCCCCAACGTGCGTAAGTCGTACCAAAATCTGTCATTCCAGCGACTTGGCGAGCATTATCATCTAAGTAAGGGAAATTGATAATGCCGATGGATAAAACTGCCACTTGATAAATTAAAATGATCAATAGAAGATAGGCTTTATTTTCAATACACCAATTCTTTAAATCAAATTTTTTTGATTCTGTAGGTAATTGTTTCATCATTGTACTCCACTCCAATAATTATTTAACAATTAAAATATACCATAACGAGTGGAATGAAGAAATTGCTTTTGTTATTTTCTCATCTTGACAGAACACTAAGGGTAGGCAAAACAAAAAAATCCCAACTCTTTATTAAAGAGTTGGGATTTTACCAAAAAGCCACCTGCCGGGCTTGAACCGGCGACCCCCACCTTACCATGGTGGTGCTCTACCAACTGAGCTAAGGCGGCACTTTCAAAGGCTAAACTAACTCGAGGATTGCAACGAAGTGAAACCCATAGAGTTCATTTTCAAAGGCTACACTGCGACGAGTAATCGTCAAAGTTCCTTTTGAAAAATCGTACAAATCTCGTGCACAAGAAATAGAATAACGTATAGACGAAAGTTTGTCAATTGCTCTTTCGTAAAAAAAGAAAAATGATTTTTTTCTAAGAAAAACTGTTGACAATCTCTTTTTTCTCTAGTAAAGTGTAAATCAACATCACAGATAACTATTCATTCGTTGAAGAGAAGAGTAAATTTTGATGACCTTCAAAAGAGAGTCCTGATTGGTGAAAAGGGACAAGGTTCAGAAAAGTTGAAGATGGCCTCTGAGAATAAATTGCTGATAAGTAAGCAATTTCGGCTAAGCACCCGTTACCATGTGCACCAAGTTAATAAAGACTTGGATAAGAGATGAGATATAAAGAATCAGTTATATTTCGAAAAAAGGTGGTACCGCGAATCATTCGCCCTTTACTAGCAAAACGCTAGTGAAGGGCTTTTTGCTGTGAATCACTACGACTGGCGCGAAGCGACAGAGTAGATGCTGTCTGCGATTACTCGACGCAGTATGGCCTTTGTAAGTGATGAACAGTACAAGATGACCGGAGGGCAGGTTGTGTCATTTGCACGAAAGTGTTCCTACGATTCTCGCCAAGGCTGTGATTCTCGTCACAGTCAAATCCTGTTGAGCACTACGACTGGCGCGAAGCGACAAAGTAGATGCTGTCTGCGGTTACTCGACACAGTATGGCCTTTGTAAGTGATGAACAGTACAAGATGCTTGAAGGGGTAGGAACTCTAGTCTGTTTGATTTTGAAAATAAACGAAAATCAGTTTAAAATGAATAGAAATAAAAAAGCAGTGATATAGTAAGTACAAGACTTGATTTGTCTAACAGAGAGCCTAGGTAGCTGAGAATAGGTGACAAAGACGTTTTGGAAAATGGCTATTGAGCAAGCGCTCCGAGTGTTAAACACAAGGCGGCGACGGGTGCTCCCGTTATCGAGCTAGGGTATCGAACATATTGTTCCGTACTTGAAAAGGGAATTTGTGTGAGCAAATTCTGAACATGAGGTGGTAACACGCAAAAAAGCGTCCTCAACGATACAACTCGAGTTGTGTCGTTGAGGATGCTTTTTTCTTTTTTGTGAAAAAATGCAGGTTGGTAAGAATGAAGGGGGATAAAGAATGATTGAACTAAAAAATATCAGTGTGACATTTCAACAAAAAAAACAAGAAATTCAGGCTGTCCAAGATGTTTCTTTGACGATTGATAAAGGGGATATCTACGGAATCGTTGGGTATTCCGGTGCTGGAAAAAGTACGTTAGTACGGGTAATTAATTTATTGCAACGACCAACAGCGGGCACCGTTATTATTAACAAAGAAAATATTTTAACTTTTTCTAAAAAGGAATTACGACAACAACGAAAAAAGATTGGAATGATTTTTCAACATTTTAATTTGATGAAAGAGCGGACCATATTTAGTAATATCGATTTTTCATTAAAATATTCTGGGCTAAGTAAAACTGAGCGGCGTCAAAAAATCAGCCATTTATTAGAGCTAGTTGGACTAAGTGAAAAAAGGGATGCTTATCCCAGTCAACTATCAGGAGGGCAAAAACAGCGAGTTGCGATTGCCCGCGCTTTAGCAAATGATCCTGAAATTTTACTTTGTGATGAAGCGACGAGTGCGTTAGATCCAAAAACAACGGGACAGATTTTAGCCTTGTTAAAAAAGTTAAATCAAGAACTGAACTTGACGATTGTCTTAATCACCCATGAAATGCAAGTGGTTAAAGAAATTTGTAATAAAGTCGCGGTGATGGAAAATGGCTGCGTTGTCGAATCAAACGATATTGTTTCGATTTTTAGTCAACCCCAACAACCTTTAACCAAAGATTTTATTCGGACAGCAACTCATATTGATCAAGCATTAACCACGATTCTTGAACATCCTAAATTAGCTGACTTAGATAAAAATCAAGAATTAATTGAGTTTTCTTATGTGGGAGATCAAACGAACGAGCCATTAATTGCACAATTGTATAGCCAATATCAGGTGTATACGAATATCCTTTATGGCAATGTCGAAATTGTTCAAAATGTTCCTATTGGCCATTTAATTGTGGTGCTTTCTGGTGATGAGGCCCAGCGTCAACAAGCCCTTGCTTATTTAGCGAAACAAGGCGTGCGAACCAATGTTTTGAAAACCTATCAGCAAACGAAGCAAAAGCAGAATTTACAGGTGATTTAAAAAAGGAGTGAACTGAGAATGTATCAATTATTTGAGAAATATTTTCCGAATGTTGTCCAATTAAAACAAGAGTTTCTTCAAAGTACATGGGAAACAGTATACATGGTTTTTTGGACAGCCTTGATTGCTGGTGTGTTAGGAGTCTTGTTGGGTGTCGTGCTTGTCAGTACTGGCCCCAGTGGTGTTTTGAAAAATCCACCCCTGTATAGTGTCTTAGAAAAAATTATTAATGTTTGCCGCTCTATTCCTTTCATTATTATGCTTGCACTGATTCAACCATTAACACGAATTTTGGCAGGAACGACAATTGGTACAACCGCAGCGTTAGTCCCATTAGTTATTGGCGTAATTCCGTTCTTCGCGCGCCAAATTGAAAATGCGTTATTAGAAGTGGATCCTGGCGTTATTGAAGCGGCAGAAGCCATGGGGACGAGTCCCTTAGGGATTATTTTTCGGGTTTATCTAATTGAAGGGTTACCAAGTATTATTCGTGTTTCAGCGGTGACAATTATTAATTTGATTGGATTAACAGCCATGGCAGGAGCGATTGGAGCCGGTGGTCTGGGCAACTTAGCGATTACTCGAGGATACAATCGGTTTCAAACCGATGTGACATTTATGGCCACGTTAATTATTTTAATTATGGTATTTATCAGTCAAGCCATTAGTAATCAATTAATCAAAAAAACATCACATTAGAAAAAAGGAGAAATGACAAATGAAAAAATTTAGTAAATTAATTGGACTTATTGGGGTATTAGCTTTTACGATTGCAGGTTGTGCATCGGGGTCTGCGAAGGATACTAAGACAGAAACCGTTAAACTAGGGGTTGTAGGAACAAAAAATGATGAATGGGAATCGGTCAAAGACCGTTTGAAAAAGAAAAATATTGATCTACAATTGGTAGAATTTACAGACTATACGCAACCAAATGCAGCATTAGCAGAAAAAGAAATTGATTTAAATGCCTTTCAGCATCAAATCTTTTTAGACAATTACAATAAAGAGCATGGAGCGAAATTAGTATCAATTGGCAATACAGTCAATGCACCATTGGGAATTTACGCTAATAAATTGAAAGATATCACGAAAATTAAAGACGGCGGAGAAATTGCTATTCCTAATGACCCAACGAATGGTGGGCGGGCGTTAATTTTATTACAAACTGCAGGACTGATAAAAGTAGATCCTGCGAAACAGCAACTACCGACTGTCAGTGATATTACTGAAAATAAACGCCAATTGAAAATAACTGAATTAGATGCTACGCAAACAGCGCGCGCTTTACAAGATGTCGATGCTTCAGTGATTAATAGCGGCATGGCTGTCGATGCTGGGTATACACCAGATAAAGATGCTATTTTCTTAGAACCTGTAAACGAAAAAGCGAAACCTTATGTGAACATTGTCGTGGCCCGAGAAGAAGATCAAGAGAATAAACTTTATCAAAAAGTTGTAGAAGAATATCAACAAGAAGAAACGAAAAAGGTCATTGCAGAAACATCAAAAGGCGCCAATGTTCCAGCCTGGGAAACATTTGGTAAAAAATAAAGGAGGCATTTATAATGAGTACAACAACGATTCAAACAATCCAAGAAGCTATTGCTACAGAAAAGGAATGGATAATCCATTTAAGACGTCATTTTCATCAATACCCTGAAGCAAGTTTAAAAGAATATGAAACGATTAAGCGAATTAAAGAAGAACTACTAGCCTTAGCTATTCCTTTTGTAGAAGTAGGGGAAACGGGTGTTTTAGCAACCATTGAAGGAGGTCTTGGCGCTGGCAAAACGATTTTGTTACGTGCAGATATTGATGCGTTGGAATTGCCAGATGCAACAGGTACTGCCTATGCTTCTAAAAATCCAGGACTCAATCATGCTTGTGGACACGATGGTCATGCGGCAGCATTGCTAGGTGCAGCTAAAGTGCTCAAAAAACATCAGGATACCTTTTCAGGAACGATTAAACTGGCCTTCCAGCCAGCGGAAGAAATTGGTGCAGGCGCGCGACAATTTGTGGAAGGAAATTATTTAGAAGCAATCGACCAAGTGTTTGGGATTCATTTAGATTCTAGTGTGCCGGTCGGGAAATTAGTCGCTACCAAAGGCGCCACCAACGCCTCTTGTGATATTTTTAAAATTGAAGTCAGTGGTCAAAGTAGTCACGTCGCCCAACCACAGAATGGCCGAGATGCTGTTTTAGCAGCGGCCAGTATCGTTGTGGAATTACAAAAAATTGTAGCGCGCGAGATTGATCCTTTAGATTCTGTCGTAGTAGGAATTGGCGTTTTACAAGCAGGAACACGCTATAATATTGTAGCAAACCAGGCAACCATTGAAGGTACTGTTCGAACATTTAGTCAGGAAACGCGCCAATTTGTTTTACAACGAGTCGAAGAAATTGCCCATGAAATTGCCCAGTCTCATCGCACAGAAATTGCTGATTTTTCTGTTTATGCGGCAGCGAATCCATTAATTAATGAAGAACAAGCAACCAACCGTGCGCAGCAGGTAGCCAGTGAAATTGTTGGTTTTGAAAATGTTGTGACCGATCATCCTAAAAGTTTAGGGGCGGATGATTTTGCTGATTACTTAGCGGTAATTCCTGGTATCTATGGACGGGTCGGTTCACGAAACCCTGAAAATCCTGCTACTCATTTTGGACACCATCATGAACAATTTGATATTGATGAACGTGCCTTACTTTTAGCAGCAGAGTACCACGTACGCTATGCATTAAATTATTTATCAGAATAACAGGGATAGGGAGCCGACAAAATGATGGTTTGTGGGCTCCTTTCGTTATAAACCAACGTGGCTTGCTTTCTTGTCATACTATGGTAGAATACAAGCATAAGAAAGGTGATTCACATGTTTTTTGTTTTAACTGATAAATTAACAAGAAAAGTAGCTCCCGATAGTTTAAGAACAGATGAAGCACTGTTGTGGAGCCGAGCAATTAATTTCTTCATCGCTTGATAGGACATTTTTTGACTAGAAAAGCTAGTCTTATTTGAGTGTACGTACAAGCGGTTGTCGGGATTTCTGTCAGGATGGACGACGTGCAGACGTGGTTCTTTTTTTGTTGTCCCAAAATAATCAGTTAACAAGAAAGAAGTGATGAAAATGAGTATTTTAACTATTGAACATTTAACGCATCGATTTGGCGAAAAGGTCTTGTATGAAGAGGCTTCATTGCAAGTGAATAAAGGGGATCATTTAGGCTTAACTGGCCAAAATGGTGTCGGCAAATCCACCTTAATTAAAATTTTAACGGGGGAAGTATTGCCAGACGAAGGAACGATTCAGTGGCAAAAAAATTGTAAGATTGGGTACTTGGATCAGCACGTTTCTGTAGAACAATCACTAACGATGGTTGATTTTTTGAAACAAGCCTTTCAAGAACTTTTTGATAAAGAAGCGAAACTGACAAAACTTTATGAAGAATACAGTCAAACGGCTTCGGAAAAACTTTTAGAACAAGCAGGCAAGTTGCAAACAGATTTAGATGAAAGTAATTTTTACCAAATCGACACGATTATTCAGGATTTAGCCAATGGGTTAGGACTACAAGCAATTGGTTTGGATAAAAAGTTAGGGGAGCTAAGCGGTGGTCAACGTTCAAAAGTGATTTTAGCAAAATTATTGTTAGAGGCCCCTGATGTGTTACTTTTAGATGAACCCACCAACTATTTAGATGATACACATATTCAATGGCTTGTTCGCTATCTGAATAATTTTGAAGGAAGCTTTCTATTAGTCTCCCATGATTATCAATTTTTAAATGAAGTGACGAATTGCATCGCAGACATTGAGTTTGGCAAGTTAACCAAATATACTGGAAATGTAGAAAAATCTTTTGCACAAAAAGAGCAGAATAAACAAACCTATTTGAAACAGTATCAGGCCCAACAAGAAAAAATTGAAAAAATGGAAGCCTATATTCGTAAATACAAAGCTGGAAATCGAGCAACGATGGCTAAAAGTCGACAAAAACAATTGGACCGCTTAGAACGATTGACTCCGCCAGGTTCCTTGACTAAGCCAGCGATTGAATTTCCTTACCAAGGGTTAGTTGCAACGCAAGCACTAACGACCCAGAAGTTAGTTGTCGGCTATCGGGAACCTTTGTTAGAACCGTTAGATTTAATGGTTCATGTCGGTGAAAAAGTCGCATTGAAAGGCTTTAATGGGATTGGCAAATCAACATTAATTAAAACGTTGACGAAAGTGATTCCTTCATTAGATGGAGAATTTCATTATCCGCTGAATACAAAAATTGCTTATTTTACCCAAGACTTAGCGTGGCCTAATGAGCAGTTAACGCCGCTAGATTATTTATCAGATCGTTTTCCAGATACAACGATTAAAGAGCGAAGAAGTCATTTGGCTAGGGCAGGTTTACCAGATAAGTTAGCAATGCAGTCGTTAGCCCTGTTAAGTGGTGGTGAGCAAACAAAAGTAAAACTAGCGGAACTAATGATGCAAACAAGTAATTTGTTATTTTTAGATGAGCCAACCAATCATATTGATGAAGCGGCCAAAAAAAGTTTACAAGAAGCAATTCACGTTTACCCAGGAACGGTTTTTCTGGTTTCCCATGAAGCAGATTTTTATGAAGAAATTGTGGATCGAGTAATAGATATTGAGGAATTAGTTAAATAAAGAAGAAAGAACCAAGTTGAGGGGGAGTCAACTTGGTTCTTTCTTCTTTATTATTTATTTACTCATTAAGCCATCATGGATTTTTGTTAAATTCCAGTTCATCATGCTGTAGTACGTATCGCCTTCTGTTCCTTCTTTGGCAAGAGAGTCTGTGAAAAGTGTATCGTAAATTGGTCGTTTCACTTCTTTTGAGACCCGTTCCATACTACGTTTATCGACACTGGTTTCAACAAATAACACAGGTGCTTTTGATTTCTTAATGGTATCAATAATCGTGGTCATTTGTTCAGGTGTTCCTTGACTTTCTGTGTTAATTTCCCAAATATAAGCGGCATTTAAATCATAAGCTTTGGAGAAATATTTAAAGGCACCTTCACTTGTAACTAATAATTTTTTATCATCAGGAATATCAGCAAATTTAGCTTTGGCTTCCTCATGTAGTTTGCTAAGTTTTTCGGTATAATTTTTCGCGTTTTCTGTATAGAAATCTTTATTTTTTGGATCTTTTTCTACTAACACGTCACGAATGTTTTCTACATATTTAATGCCATTTTCAATGTCTAACCAAGCATGCGGATCTTCTGTTTGTTCTTGACCGGCACTTGTTAAATATTGTGGCGTAACATTTTTGCTTGTAGAAAAGTAATCTTTATTCTCAACTTTTTTGGCCGTTTTCATTAATTTGTTAAACCAGCCATTTCCGCCTGTTTCTAAGTTCAAGCCGTTAAAGAATAAAATGTCCGCTTCAGAAGCTTTCGCAATGTCTTCTGGTAACGGTTCATATTCGTGAGGGTCTGTCCCAATTGGCACAATACTATGCAGCTCAATTTTGTCTTGCCCAACATTTTTCACTAAATCGGATAAGATCGAGTTCGTTGTCACAATTGCTAATTTTTCTTTCTTTTCAGCGGCTTGATTCCCGCAAGCAGCTAACGTTAACCCTGCTAAAAGTGTTAAAAAAAATAAACTAAATTTTTTCATTCGTTGATTCCTCCATTTCTTTCTCACGGTTTACAAATACTAGGCCTTTCTTTGGTGAGAAAAAGAAAGCCAATAAAAAGAATAAGGCGGCGGTTAAAACAATCGTCGCACCAGAAGCTAAGTTATAAGAATAACTGAAGAATAGGCCAATCACTGAACTTAAAATCCCAAAAGTAGAGGCTAAGCCAATCATTGTCGGTAAGTTATTTGTTAATAGATAAGCTGTTGCTGCTGGCGTAATCAGCATGGCAATGACTAAAATAGTTCCGACGGTTTGCAAAGAAGAAACAGCGACTAATGTTAGTAAAAACATCAATGCATAGTGGAAAAATTGAATATTTAAACCATAGGCCTGAGCCATTGTGGGATCAAAAGAAGTGAGTTGCAACTCTTTATAAAACAATGCCACAAAAATCAAAACAATCACGCCGACGACACAAGTAATTAAAATATCGGTATCTGCGACCGCTAATACATTTCCAAACAGAATATGATATAAATCGGTGGAACTTTTTGCAAAAGAGATAAAAATAATCCCTAAAGCAAAAAAAGAACTAAAGACAACACCAATGGCAGTATCATTTTTTAGTGGACTTTTTTGGGTAATAAAGCCGATCGATAATGCAGCTAGTAAGCCAAAAATAGAAGCGCCAAAAATATAATTGAAACCAAACATATAAGAAACAGCGACCCCTGGTAAAACAGCATGTGAAATCGCATCACCCATCAAAGACATCCCACGTAAAATAATGAATGAACCAATTACCCCTGAAATGAGTCCGACAATTATAGACGTCAAAAGGGCATTTTGTAAAAATTGATAACGGAATAAACCATCAATAAATGCAGCAATCATTTTGCAACCCCCTGTATTAATAAATCACCTAACAAATCACCGTATGCTTCTTGGAGCGTTTCTGCAGTAAATGTTTGTTCAACAGGACCCGCAGCAATTAGCCGGTTTTTCAAAACGATTAATTCATCAAAATAGTGGGACACTTTGTGCAAATCATGGTGAACAATGATAATCATTTTACCTTGATTTTTTAATGATTTGAGAATATCCATAATCACTTTTTCACTAGACATATCAATGCCGACGAAAGGTTCATCTAAAAAAATCACCTCAGCACCTTGGGCCAAAACACGGGCAATAAACACACGTTGTAATTGGCCACCAGAAAGTTCGCCAATCTGGCGTTGCGCATAGTCTTCTAATTGCACCATTTTTAATGCAGCCATGGCTGCTTGCTTTTCTTTCTTTCCTGGGCGTTTTAATAGTCCCAAGTTTGGATAGGTTCCTAGCAAGACCGTTTCAAAAACGCTAATGGGGAAACTAAGATCCAAGGCGCTACGTTGTTCTACATAGGAAATGGTTGTTTTTTGTTGGTCAATCGCTTGATTATTTAACAAAACATCACGTTCCTTTGTTTTAATCAAGCCTAATAACCCTTTAATAAATGTTGACTTTCCAGCACCATTTGGTCCGATAATTCCAGTAATTTTACCGGAGGGAATAGTAACGTGGATATTATTTAAAGCGGTCCGTCCTTGATATTGAACGGTTAACGCTTGAACAGCTAAGTTAAAGCTTTTTCTCATGAAATTCCTCCTTTTTAGGTTTGCCTTAAAATCAGTATAAGGGATAGTTTAAGAAAATGCAAATAATTTTTAGGTGCACCTAAATACAAGCGCTTTTTTCACAAAGAAAACCGTTTCTTTCAATAAATTAAGGAGGATCCCATGATTTTTATGACAAAAAATGGTAGAATATGAATGAAAACGACTATTATTTTATATTGACGGAGGATATCATGACCGAAAACTATCAAGATGACACCTTACGCATCTTCAGTTTAAATGCAAATCGACCACTTGCTGAAAAAATCGCAGCATCAGTAGGAACAGAATTAGGAAAAAGCACCGTGCGCCAATTTAGTGATGGCGAAATTCAAATTAATATTGAAGAAAGTATTCGTGGCGATCATGTCTACATCATCCAAGCAACGAATGCTCCTGTAAATGATCATTTGATGGAATTGCTTATTTTAATTGATGCATTAAAACGTGCTAGCGCAAAAACAATTAATGTTATTTTGCCTTACTATGGTTATGCTCGCCAAGACCGCACAGCGAAACCAAGAGAACCCATTACTGCGAAATTAGTTGCTAATATGTTGGTAGAGGCAGGCGCAACACGTTTGTTGACATTAGACTTGCATACTGTTCAAGTCCAAGGATTTTTTGATATCCCAGTAGATAATTTATTTACAATGCCTTTGTTTGCTCATTATTATCGTCAACAAGCATTAGTAGGGGAAGAAATTGTGATTGTTTCGCCTAAAAACAGTGGCGTTCAACGCGCACGTAGTTTATCGGAGTACTTAGATGCGACCTTAGCAATTGTCGACCATGAAGAGATTGATGGGGTGCGCCAAGAAGGTTACGTTATTGGGAATGTCGCTGGAAAAAAATGTATTCTTGTTGATGACATTTTGAATACTGGTCAAACGTTAGCCACAGCGGCGGAAGTTTTAATGAAAAATGGTGCGCAAGAAGTGTATGCTTGCGCCTCGCATGGTTTGTTATCAGAAGGCGCAAAAGCAACCTTAGAAAATGCGCCAATTAAGGAAATTAGTATTACAGACTCTGTTTATACGACAGCAGACCGCCAACCATCAACCTTGAATATTATTTCTTGCGCTGAGTTAATGGGGGAAGCGTTACTTCGTATTCATGAAAATAAACCAATGAGTCCATTATTCCGTTTAGAACCAAAAGGAGAATAAGTGATTCCTTAAACTAGAAATAGGTCTAACAACTTTAATAGTGTTGGGCCTATTTTTCTTATCTCTTTTATAAATAGAAGAGAAAGTATTCTGATTTTGTGTTTTAAGCTTTTTATGCTAGAATAACGCCAGAACATAAGGAAAGGGACGAGTCATTTGGAACCCATTTATTTAGATCATGCGGCAACAACACCGCTTCATCCAACGGTCATTCAAGCGATGACTGAAAATATGCAAACGACTTTTGGCAATCCATCAAGTATTCATCAGTTTGGACGAAAGGCACACGGTCTTCTGGAAGAAGTGCGTCAAACGATTGCCGAGAGCTTACAAGCCAAACCCCACGAAATTATTTTTAATAGTGGTGGCACAGAAGGGGATAACACAGCCATCTTGGCAGTTGCTTTTTCTCGTCAAAAGGAAGGAAAACATATTATTACTACGGCAATTGAACATCCCGCTGTGTTACGAACGATGGAATACTTAGAAACGTTAGGCTTTGAAGTGACTTACTTACCTGTGAATGAAAATGGTCAGATTTCAATGGAGCAATTCAAAAAGTCTTTACGCGAAGAAACGATCTTGGTTTCAATGATGTATGGCAATAATGAAATTGGAAATCGATTACCAATTGCTGAAGTTGGTGCAATTCTTAAAAATCATTCGGCGATTTTTCATACAGATGCCGTCCAAGCTTATGGAAGTGAAGTCATTTTACCTCATGAATTAGGGATCGACTTATTAAGTATTTCCGCTCATAAAATCAATGGTCCAAAAGGCGTAGGTTTTTTATTTAAAAGCGATGCAATCCAATTACCACCTCTTTTACATGGTGGGGAACAAGAAGAAAAACGACGTGCGGGCACGGAAAACTTAGCTGGAATTATTGGCATGGGTACTGCCGTTTCATTACTAACTTCTGCAGAAAAGCAAGCAAGAAAAACAGCCTATCAAAGTTTTCAAACGATTATTTTAAAAGCGTTAGAAGAAGCCAATATTGATTTTTCAATTAATGGTGAACCAACCAATCGTTTAGCGCATGTCTTAAATCTTCATTTAAAAGGAATTCCCAGTGATTTACTCTTAATGCATTTGGACTTAAGAGGTATTGCGATTTCAACAGGCTCGGCTTGTACAGCGGGAACTGTGGATCCTTCGCACGTGTTGACAGCGATGTATGGAGAAAATTCCTCAGCTATTAAAGAATCAATCAGGATTAGTTTTGGCTACGGGAACACACCAGAAGAAATTGCGACTTTTTCTGAAGTACTAGTTGCAGTGATTCAACAATTGAAAAAATAATCTGATTGCGGCAGCTACAGGTTTTCGCTATAATGAAGATAACAATGAAAATAATGAGGTGGAACCCATGGCATTTACAACAACGGCTGCTGTTGAAGGCTCAACAGTTTTTTACAAAGTACATCCTAGTGCAAAACGCTATACATTAAAAGATAACGGCTTTACTGAAACAAAATCAGGGAACTTTCAATTGATTCGTTCCTTAGATCCAACGCCTCAGAGAAATGAAGGCTTCAAATTGAAAATTACGATCACTGCTGATCTAAAAGAGTTGAAAATGTCCATTACAACGGCAAATGGTTTAAAACCAATGAATATTTTCAAGAATGAACAACATGAAATGAGTAAAGAAAAATACTTTTTCTTAATGGATGGCTTAATTAGCCGTGGTGTATTAGAGAAAGTAGAATAACTTAGAGAAACCTGAAGAAACAAGTGAAAGTAGCTTGTTCCTTCAGGTTTTCTGTTTCTTTGAAAGCAACAGCTTGTTGGCTGTGTCTTTGTTCCCAGTATTTTCTCATTATACGCCCGGCTTGCTTTACTTATTTCAAAAAAATAGTATAATGAAAAGCACTGAAAAGTTACGACCTTCAAATCGTGGATGATTTCAGAATCTAATTGAAATGATGGTGATAAAATGGCAGATAACAGCAAAACGCGTGTCGTGGTAGGCATGAGTGGCGGTGTCGATTCATCTGTCACAGCGTTGCTTTTAAAAGAGCAAGGCTATGATGTAATTGGAATCTTTATGAAAAATTGGGACGATACAGACGAAAATGGTGTCTGTACCGCAACTGAGGATTATAAAGATGTCGCAAAAGTAGCGGATCAAATTGGGATTCCGTATTATTCGGTCAATTTTGAAAAAGAATATTGGGACCGTGTGTTTGAATATTTTTTAGCAGAATATCGGTTAGGACGGACACCAAATCCAGATGTCATGTGTAATAAAGAAATTAAATTTAAAGCATTCCTAGATTATGCTATGCAACTAGGCGCTGACTATGTTGCAACTGGCCACTATGCGCAAGTAGAAACGGATGAAAATGGCGTAGTGCATATGTTACGTGGAATTGACAATAATAAAGACCAAACCTATTTTTTAAGCCAATTATCACAAGCCCAATTGGCAAAAACAATGTTTCCATTGGGTGGTATGGAAAAATCAGAAGTTCGTGCAATTGCTGAACGTGCTGGATTAGCCACAGCCAAGAAAAAAGACTCAACGGGCGTTTGTTTTATTGGTGAAAAGAATTTCAAAGAATTTTTGAGTAATTATTTACCAGCTAAAAAAGGCAACATGGTGACAGAAGATGGCGAAATCAAAGGACAACATGATGGTCTGATGTATTATACTATCGGTCAACGCCAAGGCTTAGGAATTGGTGGCGGCGGTAAAACACAAGAACCCTGGTTTGTAATTGGGAAAGATTTAACCACCAATACATTATATGTGGGACAAGGATTTCACCATGAAAAACTATATGCAACACATTTAGAAGCCAGTGAGGTTCATTTTACTGTTGATACACCAATGCCAAAAGAGTTTGACTGTACGGCTAAATTCCGTTATCGTCAAGCAGATATTCCAGTGCATGTTTCCTTATCTGAAGATGGCACAAAAGCAACCGTTACGTTTAAGGAACCAGCCCGCGCAGTCACTCCAGGTCAAGCTGTTGTTTTTTATGATGGAATGGAATGCTTAGGGGGCGGCTTAATTGATCGCGCCTACCAAGATGAAAAAGAACTACAATACGTCTAAAAAGTTTCACGAGTTGTGAAACAAAAAGCGCAGAGTTAACCAAAAGAAAAGCGGATATGCTGGTCATAAAACCAGTAAATATCCGCTTTTCTTTTTTGTTTTATATGCCTATTTTTTTTAAAATAAGAAAAAGAGAAAAATTAAAAATTCAAATTGTGGATAACTTTTCTGTGTATAACTTAGTCATCATTTTTCTCTTTTTTTAATTCGGCGGTGCTTCGACGAACCCATAGAAGGTTAATGAGAACCAGACAAGAAGTGGAAATAAAGACCCCACGATAACCGAAAGCGGCAGATACGCTTGAACCAATCATAGGACCAATCACATTTCCTGTCGCTTGGAAAGATTGATTGTAACTGAAAATACGACCTGCAGCGTCACTTGGGGAATAACGAGTGATCAACGTTTGAACAGCTGGTAGTAAACAGGCATCGGAAATCCCAACTAAGAAACGAAGCATGGCAAGCTGCCAGACATTTTGAACAAAGGCCATTGGTAGGTAAACGAAAATGGCTAAAATTAAGCCAATTGTCAAGATGCGTTCACTGCCAATACGATCGCCTAACCGGCCGAAACGAGGGGCGGCTATTAACGTTGCAATCCCTGGAATAGAAGCAATGACTCCGCTAATTAAGGTGACATTTCCGTGACCACCCAACAATTGTTGAATATATAAACTGATGATGGGACTAATTGAATTATTGGAAGCTTGAATGATTAATGTCGTAATAAACATTCCAAGAATCACGTGGGGATGTTCTAGTTTTTTTAAAATTTGTTTCCCAGATGCGGCTTGATTTTTTTCAATTGGCACAAACTCTTCATGGACAAAGACGAGACTCAAAACAAAAACGAGTAATAAAATCGTACCAGTAATGAAAAAGGTTGGCCGATAACCGAAAATAGAAGCAGTGACACCGCCCAAAAGAGGACCAAGCAACGTGCCGGTAACAGAACCAGTGGCTAAAGTACCAAGCACTTGACCGCTTTTTTCCTTAGGTGTGCCTGTAGCAACTAACGCAGTCGCATTACTGATATAACCAGAAAAAACACCTTGTAATAAGCGTAAGCCAATCAATTGATAAACACTTGTGACTGCGCCCATTAAACTAATGACGATAGCCATCCCTAATGAAGCGCGTAATAACATTAACTTGCGTCCTTTTCGGTCGGCTAAACGGCCCCACCAAGGTGAAACAATGGTCGTGACTAAAAAAGTGGAGGAGAACGTGATTCCGCTCCAAAAATTCAATTGTTGGTGGGTAAAAGTACCTAATGTGTTGATATAAAGAGGCATAAATGGCATCACTAAGCTAAAGCCAATACCAGCCATAAATGTGCCAAACCATAAAACAAGCAGATTTTTTTCCCAAGGTTGTCTTGGACGGAAAATTTTACTTTTAATTAATTCATACATTCTATTTCCTCACTTTCTAGTAAAGAAATTCAAATTTGGCTTTGGCGAGTCGTTGATCATTCAATGCTTGATGCAATTCATTCGAAAAAAAGCCTTCTTTTAAATTTAGTGGATTTTTTGTAGCGTATACATATAACGTATAGGTGTGCACACCAGAGCGAGGACTTAACCCCAGATAACGTTCGGTTAACTCAGGTAACGTTTCAGTGGCAAGCGCTGGAATCATCTGTTTCCCCAAAGGAGAAGCAAGACTATTTTTTCCTTGAATGGTAGGCTTGAGTGCTGTTCGACTAAAGTCTTCAGGAATCTCATTGGTTACAGGAACATTGGCAGCTAACCAATGAATAAAAGGGAAACCGATTAGAGGAATCGTGTCATAATCAATTAATTCCCAGGATAAATAGCGGGCTTCTTTAGGAATGGCCGCTAAAGAAATAGGAAAAGATAAAATAGGACGTTCGTGTAATAAAAATTCTGCACTGGTTCGTTTGCCATAACGATCGGCCAAATGAGAACGGTTGGTAATATGCATGCCAAACAGCCTTCTTTCAAAAATGATGTTTACAAATTATTATTATAAACTATAATTTATAGTTTAAAAAGAGTCAATAGATATGATAAACTAATACTTGTCCAAAATTTAAGAATTGGAGGCGTCAGAAAGATGGCAAAAAAACGGAATTTAACGAAAGCCAAAATCCTTGAAAGTGCCCGCAACCTAGCGGAAGAATTGGGCGTTCAACAATTAACCTTTCAAAATTTAGCCGTTGATTTAGGCATCAAGTATCCTTCACTCTATAATCACTTTAAAAATATTGCTGAAGTAAAAAATGCTCTAGTGGACTTGTTAATTCAAGAATTAAATGATGCATTGCGAAGAGCCTTAGTGGGTAAGAGTGGCGCAGAAGCAATTCGGATATATGCTGAAACGTACCAACAATTTGCTTTTGAAAATTCTGCAGTCTATGAATTACTTATCAGTGTGCCGAAAACGCAAAACCAACAATTAATTGAAGGCATCCATGAAACCAATCAAATTATCTTACAACTTTTAGCTTTTTATCCATTTAATAATGAAGAACGACTGCATAAAAGTCGAGAATTACGTAGCTTAATCCATGGTTATATTACCTTACGTTTTTTAGGTTATTTTCAACGCGAAGAAGCCACGCCAGAAGAAAGTTATCGTCGCATGATTGAAGATTTTATTGTTTCTTTAGAAGTGGCAGGATAAAATAAATTTCAAAAATTTCTCAGTCCGAAACCAAATCCTTGCAACTTTTTCAGAAAGTGACTATGATACCTACAGTAGCAAAAAAAGGAGCGGTTCAATGTATCAAGTAATTACAATGTATGGCGACAATGAACCTTGGTGGTTTTTTGATGATTGGCAAGAGGACATTGTTCAAGAAAAAACCTTCGATAACTTGACCGATGCAGAGACATATTATGTGGAAGTTTGGCAAAAACTTTCTCAGAATTATACATACGTCAACACAAAGCCTAATTATTTAACGGCTTTCTGGAATGATGGGGAAGAACGCTGGTGTGAAGAATGCGATGAAGATTTACAACAATACTTCGGTTTAGCATTACTAGAAAATCATCATGCAGTTACTTTTGAAAATAAAGCTGAGTTTACCACAATATCCAATCATTTTGGCAAAACAAAATTCTGCAAACGGAAAGTTATTTGAAACGCATGAGTTTAAAGAAAAACCTCAGGGAATTTTCTTTAAACTCTTTTTCTATTCTCGGAATTTAGAGAAAATCGAACCAATATTTGGTATAATACGAAAAGATAGCACTCAAAAAGGAGCGAAACTAGTGGTTGCAAAACAATTAATTATTGCTGAAAAACCTAGCGTAGCAAAAGATTTAAGCCGCGTTTTAGGAGCAAATCAAAAAAATAAGAATTATTATGAAGGACCCAACGTGATTGTCACCTGGGCTTTAGGCCATCTCTTAGGACTAAAAATGCCAGAAGATTTAAACAAAGAATGGCAAACGTGGCAAATGGAAACTTTACCGATGATTCCTAAGAATTTAGGGATTAAACCGTTACCGAAAACGGGACATCAATTAAAAGCGATTAAACAATTAGCTAATCGTAAAGATGTTTCTGAAGCCGTGATTGCCACTGATGCTGGTCGTGAAGGTGAATTAGTGGCCCGCTGGATTTTAGAATATGTCCGTTTTAACAAACCAGTCAAACGCTTATGGATTTCATCTCAAACAGACAAAGCCATTAAAGACGGGTTTAAGAAAATTCGCCCAGCGAAAGACTACGATAATTTGTATTACTCTGCCTTGGCGCGCGCAAAAGCTGACTGGTTAGTTGGGCTAAACGTCACACGGGCCTTGACAGTGAAATATCAAGATAACTTATCCGCAGGTCGTGTTCAAACACCAACTTTAGCAATGGTACGCCAACAAGAAAAAACGATTGAACAATTTAAGCCTCAAACTTATTTTACTATCTCGTTAACTGTTGAATCAGAAAAAGCAAAGATGACCCAAAAAAATCCATACGCTTTAAAAGAACGGCAGGAAGCAGAACAATTAGTCAAAGAACTCTCAAAACAAAAGGGCTTAGTTACCGATATCCAAGAAAAAGTTAAAACAGAAAATGCGCCGTTACCGTATGATTTAACCGAAATCCAGCGTGAAGCCAACCAGCGATTCCAATTTTCTGCAAAGAAAACGTTGTCTCTTGTACAAAGTTTATACGAAACCCATAAAATTGTTTCCTATCCTCGAACTGACAGCAAATATCTAACGACGGATATGAAAGGAACGATGAAAGAGCGCCTTCAAGCTATTGCTGATTTTTCACCAGAAGTGAAAGGCTACCTTAAAAATGGGGCCGTTGTTAAACAACAAAAAGTTTTCCAAAATGCAAAAGTCACGGATCACCATGGGTTGATTCCAACTGAACAACGTCCTCGTTATGAAAAACTAAGCAATGATGAACAAAAAATCTATCAAATGATTGTTCAACGATTCTTAGGTTTGTTTGCTGAGCCAAATCAAACCAAACAAACAAAAGTTACAGTCGCTTTTGGAAAAGAAACATTTGTCTTTCATCAAAATAAAGTAGTTGTTGCTGGTTGGAAAACAACAGCCGAACAGCCGCTATCCACTGTCCAATGGCAAAAAGGCATGACCGTTGCGCCAAACTTTACCATTAACAAAGAATTAACGTCGCCGCCAAAACCATTAACCGAAGGAACGTTGTTAGGAAAAATGGAGAAACACAGTTTAGGCACACCGGCAACGCGAGCTGAAATCATTGAAAAACTGATTAAATCAGAATTGATGGAACGAACCAATAGCGGTTTAAGTGTCTCTGCCAAAGGAAAGCAACTATTAGACTTGGTGAATCCATCACTTGTGACACCTGAACTAACGGAAAAATGGGAAAAGTCGCTCGAAGCAATCGCTTCGGGTCAACAAAAGAGTCAACTTTTCTTAAAGGATATTGAAGAGGATACGAAAAAATTAGTCCGTGAAATTAAACAAAGCGAGAAAAAATATCAAGATTTTTCCATTACGCAAAAAAAATGTCCAGATTGTGGCTCAAACTTACGGGAAAAAAATACGAAAGATGGGAAGATTTACGTTTGTACAAACCAAGAATGTTCTTATCGTCGGCGAAAAGATCCTAAAGTATCCAATCACCGTTGCCCACAATGCCATAAAAAAATGGTTATCATAGAAGGAAAAAATGGTCGTTCTTTCAAATGTAAATTCTGTTCGATTACTGAAAAAATTCCCGATAAAAAAGAACGAAAACAAAAAATGACTAAACATGAAGAACGTCGTTTGATGAAAAAATATTCACAACCAGACGAACCAGAAGAAAGTGCTTTAGCGCAGGCCTTAAAAGCCGCTATGAATCAAGAGTAGCGACTTGACGAATGTTGGCTCTAAATAATCAAGTCATCCTTGTTGGTCTTTAGTAAACTTTCAAATAGAAAGAGAGGGACACGGATGCTCGCAAATTTAAATCAAGCAATGGATTATATTGAAGAACATTTAACGGAAGAAGTATCCTTCGATGAATTGGCAAAAAAGACAGGGATTTCTGTTTACCATTTTAAACGAACTTTTTCGTTTATTGCGGGGATGAGTCTGGCTGAATATATTAAAAAGAGACGTTTGGCGGAAGCAAATTTAGCATTACTTGCTGGTGAAAAAGTGACAGATGTAGCTTTTAAATATGGTTATCAAAGTATTGAAGGATTCTCAAGAGCCTTTCGCGATTGGTCAGGACAAGCCCCTTCTGAAGTAATGAAAACACAAATCCAAAAAACGTTCCCTAAATTCTCTTTCTATATTGATATTAAAGGAGGACAATCAATGGATGTTAAATTGATTGAAAAACCAGCGTTTCAAATAGTCGGAGTTAGTCAGAAGGTTCCCTTGCAGTATCAAGGGGAAAATCAAGCAATCATGGAATTAGCACAGCGCATTACACCACAACAACGAGCGGAAATGCATACATTTGATGACATATATCCTCATCAAGTAGTAAATGCTTCTTTTGACTTTCAAGAGGGACGAACAACAGAAGGTGGAGAAATGACACACATGATTGGCTTTGCCACTTTGCAAGAAAATACCTATGAAGATTTGGAGCAACTAAGCGTACCTGCTCATACATGGGCGGTTTTTCCAAATGAAGGTCCTTTCCCACAAACTTTACAAGAAACCTGGGCAAGGATATTCTCTGAATGGTTGCCTTCATCTGGTTACCAAGTCGTTGCAGCACCAGAAATTTCGTTTACGCAATATCAAGGACCAGCAGAAGCTAAGTATAGTGAAATCTGGCTCGCTGTTACAGCTACTAAATAAAGAAAAACCACCATTGAAAAATGGTGGGTTTTTCCGCCAAGAAGGAGAAAGTTTGGTATAATAAACGTGAAGAAAAAAATCAGACCTTCTAAACTGAAATCTAGCTATGGATAAGTGATGCGAATACGGAATCATGGAGAAAAAATACTTCTCCGAGGTTTTAGAGTCATGTTGTTTAGAATGGTACCAAAACTTCCAATTTTGGTTTTGTGACGATAGCTTTGTTTTAGAGTCATGTTGTTTAGAATGGTACCAAAACGTTCAGCATCTGGCACAGAGTATTGGGATAGTTTTAGAGTCATGTTGTTTAGAATGGTACCAAAACAGCATTAACTAAAGAACGGCGCATACCGATGTTTTAGAGTCATGTTGTTTAGAATGGTACCAAAACAATATCAAAAAATAAAATATTTGGCCGCTTGTTTTAGAGTCATGTTGTTTAGAATGGTACCAAAACTAGTGTGTTAAATTTTATAAAATTAAGCCCGTTTTAGAGTCATGTTGTTTAGAATGGTACCAAAACGAAGAAATTTTAGCACGCAAAGCGAATGGAGTTTTAGAGTCATGTTGTTTAGAATGGTACCAAAACTACTGAATCTAGTTCACCATCTGTATTATCGTTTTAGAGTCATGTTGTTTAGAATGGTACCAAAACCTTTGCTTTGTTTTGCATCGTCTTCGCTGAGTTTTAGAGTCATGTTGTTTAGAATGGTACCAAAACATGAGGATGCTTCTTTATAATGAAAAACTTGTTTTAGAGTCATGTTGTTTAGAATGGTACCAAAACTGGAAAGCATGCTATAATCATTATTAGCAAGTTTTAGAGTCATGTTGTTTAGAATGGTACCAAAACATCAAGCGACTGAAGCTAGAGTAACTAAAAGTTTTAGAGTCATGTTGTTTGGAATGGTACCAAAACAACAAACGTTTCCTGAATTGGTTTTAGGATGTTTTAGAGTCATGTTGTTTGGAATGGTACCAAAACAAGTTTAGAGCAAGAGATCAAAGAGGTAACGTTTTAGAGTCATGTTGTTTGGAATGGTACCAAAACTGCTTTTACATCTTTGGAAGGATTACTACCGTTTTAGAGTCATGTTGTTTGGAATTGTACCAAAACTTAATTTTTCGACAGTCGAGAAATTCCTTTGGTTTTAGAGTCATGTTGTTTAGAATGGTACCAAAACCTGCCAGATTTCAGAGCGGATGAGCTGCCTGTTTTATAGCCATGTTGTTAAAAAACAAACTATCACCTCAAGCAATCCGTAATTTTCATCACAAGATTAGAATTTTTATCATCAAAGACGAGCTGCTTCAATTTTCGAAAACTAATCAAGTGATAAGTCAAAATGTTGATAGATTGAGATTAGTTCTTCCTTTTTTTAGGAAGGGCTTTTTTTATTGATAGAAGAAAGGGAAGAAATCTTGGTAGCACCTAAAAAAATTGTGAGAAATGCTTCTGTATTGTTTGGTTTCTGCCTCAGAAAGTTGTATACTTAGATTGGAATTATTCTATATTACATGCATTTTCACACTTTTTGGAAAAGTTCACTTGAATTTTCTTTTAGTTTCGTAGATAAAAGGAGTCATCGCTAATGGAAATGAACAATTCAGGTAAGCTTGTTTCTTTGTGTGGAGGCAAATCAGGGAGGAAATAATATGTTTGATATTGTAACATTGGCGAGAATCCAATTTGCGATGACAACAGTTTTCCACTTTTTCTTCGTACCGTTTTCAATAGGATTAGCACTTGTTGTAGCAATTATGGAAACAATGTACGTTGTGAAAAAAGAGGAACGTTATCGTAAAATGGCCAAGTTTTGGGGAAATATATTCCTATTAAGCTTCGCTGTTGGGGTTGTAACCGGGATTATTCAAGAATTTCAGTTTGGGATGAACTGGTCTGATTATTCTCGATTCGTCGGAGATATTTTTGGGGCACCGTTGGCGGTAGAAGCGCTCTTAGCTTTCTTCTTAGAGTCAACATTCTTAGGTTTGTGGATCTTTACTTGGGATAAAATGAATCCAAAAGTTCACGTAACGTTTATCTGGTTAGTCGTATTCGGTTCAATGATGTCTGCTTTCTGGATTTTAGTTGCCAATAGTTTTATGCAACATCCAGTAGGTTATGTCATCAATAATGGCCGTGCTGAAATGGTGGACTTTGTAGCTGTCATCAGCAATCCAAAAGTTTGGTATGAATTTTCACACGTTATCATGGGTGCCTTTACATTGGGCGGCATGGCAGTAGCTGGTATGGCTGCTTTCCAATTGTTGAAAAAACGGGATATTTCATTCCACAAAGCATCTATGCGCATTGGCTTATGGGTTACTTTGTTCGGTTCAATCGGCGTTTTATTAGCTGGCGACTTGCAAATGAAAGCTCTAATTGAAGGACAACCAATGAAATTTGCGGCGATGGAAGGGGCCTATGAAGACTCTGATGATCCTGCTGCTTGGACATTGATTGCTTGGGCAGATGAACGAGAACATAAACAAGTTTTTGGTATCGATATTCCATATATGTTAAGTATTTTATCGTATAACAAATTATCAGGTTCGGTTGATGGAATGGATACAGTCAACAAGCGTTTGGTAGAAAAATATGGGGATGATAAAAATTATTATCCACCAGTTAACACTTTATTCTGGAGCTTCCGTATCATGGCTGGTTTTGGTGCCTTAATGTTATTGGTTGCTGCCTTAGGACTATTCTTTACAAGGAAGAAAAAACCATCGCTGTACGAGAAGAAATGGATGCTGTGGATTGTTGCTTTATGTACGTTCGCACCATTCCTTGCCAATACAACAGGTTGGTTAGTCACTGAATTAGGTCGTTATCCGTGGACTGTCTATGGATTATTTACGATTGAACAAAGTGTTTCACCAAATGTATCGGTTGCTTCATTAATTACGTCAAATGTCATTTATTTCTTATTATTTGCTGGTTTAGGTAGTGTCATGGTTTACTTGGTCATTTTAGAATTACGTAAAGGACCAGACTATGAAGCGAAAAAATTAGCGAAAGAAAATGAACCAGCGTTGGATCCATTTGATAAGGGGGTATTTGGCGAATGAGTACACTACAATTATTATGGTTTGTCCTTATCGGCGTCTTGTTCTCAGGTTTCTTCTTCTTAGAAGGATTTGACTTTGGTGTTGGAATGGCCGTTCAAACGTTGGCACACAATGACGACGAAAAAGATCAAGTCGTTGCAACAATTGGACCTGTTTGGGATGGAAATGAAGTTTGGCTATTAACAGCGGGCGGCGCAATGTTTGCCTCTTTCCCATATTGGTATGCTTCATTATTTAGTGGCTACTATTTAATTCTATTTACGATTTTATTTGGCTTAATTATTCGCGGAGTTTCCTTTGAATTCCGCCACAACATGCCGGAAGGTAAACGTCGTCGGATGTGGAACTGGACGCTATCAATTGGTAGTTTCCTTGTACCGTTCTTCTTTGGTATTTTGTTTATCAGCTTAGTCCAAGGGATGCCTTTAGATGCAAACGGCAATATGCATGCGCAATTTACGGATTATTTTAATCTGTTTTCAATTGTTGGTGGAGTAGCCTTAACATTACTTTGCTACTTACACGGTATGAACTATATTGCTTTAAAAACAGAAGGCCCAATTCGCGAACGTGCTCGAAATTATGCAGAAATCTTATACGGCGTTTTATATGTCGGTTTAGTTGTTTTTGCAGTGTTGATGTACTTCAAAACGGACTTTTATGAAAAGAACTTTGCGGTCACTTTAATTTTAACGTTAGCAATTGTGGTCTTAACGGTCATTGCCAATGTTGGGGTGTTTAAACGCAAAGAGATGTTAGCTTTTCTAGCGAGTGGTTTAACATTAGTTGTACTAGTTGCTCTCTTGTTCAGTGGCTTGTTCCCACGTGTTATGATTGGTAGTGAAGGTTTTGATTTGTTGATTAAAGATGCAACAAGCACACCATATACACTAAAAATTATGACGTGGATTTCTTTAAGCATTTTACCATTCGTGTTAGCTTATACTGCTTGGTCCTATTATATTTTCAGAAAACGTATTTCACAGACAGCCGTACCAGAGGGGTATTAAATCTATGATTGATAAAGACATCTTACAGATGCCTAAAATCAAAAAAATTCTTGTCTTGCTTGCAGGTTTTTCTTTCCTGCAAGCAGTCTTTATAATTGGGCAAGCTTTTTTTCTTTCAAAAGCCATTGTCGGCCTTTGGAGTGGCGGGCATCTTAACCAACAACTACAGAGTATTTTACTCTTTTTTATTTTTTATCTTGGTCGACATGTTATTACGTATTTTCGTGAGAGAATGCTCGATACATTTAGTTATGAACGCTCGAAAGAATTACGCGAACAATTATTAACCAAAATTTTCCGTTTGGGGCCAAATGTTGTTCAAAAAAATGGAACTGGAAATATGGTTACCATGGCTTTAGAAGGCATCAGTCAAACCGAAAATTATTTACAATTGATTTTGACAAAAATGATGAATATGATGATTATTCCTTGGATTATTTTGGCCTTTGTTTTTACACAAGATATTCGTTCAGGCGTAACATTGCTGATTGTTTTTCCGATTATTATTATTTTTATGATTGTGTTAGGTTATGCAGCACAAAGTAAAGCGGACAAGCAATATGCGGCGTTTCAAATGCTTTCCAATCATTTTATTGATTCCTTGCGAGGAATTGACACACTGAAACTGTTTGGGTTGAGTAAAAAATATGCTGGGAGTATTTACCATACAAGTGAACGATTCAGAAAAGCGACCATGAGTACATTGAAAATTGCTATTTTATCAACCTTTGCGTTAGACTTTTTTACGACATTATCGGTAGCTGTTGTGGCAGTTTTCCTTGGATTAAGTTTATTAAACGGCACGATTTTATTATTTCCTGCCTTGGTTACTTTAATTTTAGCACCTGAGTTCTTTTTACCGATTCGTGATTTTTCAAGTGATTATCACGCAACCTTAGATGGAAAAAACTCTTTTCAAGCGATCCAAGCGGTATTAGCATTGCCAGAAGCAGAACAGACCGATGTGCTCACGTTAGATGATTGGCATCAAGAAAGTCAGTTGTCAGTCACCGCGTTAAATTTTTCCTATGAAGATGCAACGCAAGAAGCAATTCAATCGTTGCAATTCTCTGTTGATGGTCGCAAAAAGATTGGAATTATCGGGGCGAGTGGTTCTGGTAAGTCAACGTTAATTAATTTATTAAGTGGCTTTTTATTACCAACAGAAGAAACGAGTCAATTGGCAATAAATGGTCAGACGATTCCACATTTTTTACAAAAAGACTGGCAAAAACAAATCCTTTATATTCCGCAAGCACCATATATTTTTCAAGATACTTTGGCAAACAATATTCGCTTTTATACACCTGAAGCAACAGATGAGGCGATTCAGCAAGCGATTCAGTTAGTTGGCTTAGAAGAGCTGGTTAAAGACCTTCCCGAAGGAATTCATACCTTGATTGGGGAAAGTGGTCGAATGTTAAGTGGGGGACAAGCGCAACGAGTAGCGTTGGCCCGCGCCTTTGTCGATCAAAAACGCCACGTCTTGCTGTTTGATGAGCCGACAGCGCATTTGGATATTGAAACAGAAGTTGAAATGAAAGAGCGCATGTTGCCATTAATGAACAATCATCTTGTCTTTTTTGCGACACATCGTCTGCATTGGATGGAAGAAATGGATTACATTTTAGTGATGGAAAAAGGTCAATTAGTGGAACAAGGAACGCTAGCAGAGTTGATTGAAAAAGATGGCTACTATGTTCAATTAATGAAGCAAATGAGAGGAGGACGCCAATGATGGAAAAACAGCCGACAACGAAAGACGTTTGGAAAAACGATCAATGGGTTCGTCCTTTCTTAAAACGCTATAAAAAAACCTTGTATTTTGCCTTACTTTTAGGCTTCTTGACGTTCTTTAGCGCAGGGGCATTAATGTTTACGTCTGGTTACTTAATCAGTCGTGCGGCTTCCTTACCAGAGAATATTTTATTAATTTATATTCCCATTGTTTTAACAAGAGCATTCGGGATTGGCCGTCCTGTTTTTCGTTATGTGGAGCGTCTAACGAGTCATAACTGGGTGTTAAAAATGACCTCTGATTTGCGCTTGAAACTTTATAATGTGCTAGAAAAAGATGCGATTTTCTTTAAGACAAAATATCGCACTGGGGATATCTTAGGTTTGCTTTCGGAGGATATTAATCATATCCAAAACTTGTATTTACGAACGATTTTCCCAACCGTTATTGCTTGGATTTTGTATATCTTTTTAGTGATTGCATTAGGTTTCTTTTCTTGGTGGTTTGCTTTATGCATGTTACTGATGTTAGGAGTGGTTGTTTTTCTATTACCACTTGTTTCAGTTCTAGTGAATGGTGCGCGTCAAGAAAAACATAAATATGCCAAAAATGAGTTATATCAAACACTAACCGACAATATTCTAGGTGTGTCTGATTGGGTATTTAGTCAACGAGGCTCTGAATTCGTTGCTCGTTATGAAACAGATGAAGCAAACGTTCGTGCATTAGATGAAAAAATGAAGCAATTTAACCGTGGCCGAGACTTTGTTTTACAACTTCTGTTCGGTGTGATTGCGATTGCTGTCTTAGCTTGGACTAGTGTGCGGTTTCCAGGTAATCATGGGGGCGCAGCCAATTGGATTGGTGCCTTTGTTTTAACCGTGTTTCCGTTAATTGATGCTTTTGCTCCGCTTCCTGCTGCAGCACAGGAAACAACGATTTATAAGGATTCCATTCGTCGTTTTAATGAGCTTCCTGAAGGGGAAGATGACTCAACAGAAGCGCCTGTTCAGCCAAATGGCACCAGTTTATCGATAGAACATTTGTCTTTTGCATATGAAAATCAAGAGAAAAAGGTATTAAATGACTTATCGTTAACAATTCCTGAAAAACAAAAATTAGCGATTTTAGGGCGCAGTGGTTCCGGAAAGAGTACGTTGGCTTCGCTCATTCGTGGTGATTTACGACCTACTTCGGGAGAAATCCTTTTAGGAAACATCCCAACTGAGGCATTTGGTGAGACGATGACTGAATATATTGGGGTTATGCACCAAGCGCCGTACCTATTTCGAACAACCATTTTAAATAATATTCGGATTGGTAGAGAAGAAGCGAGCGAAGCAGAAGTTTGGGCGGTTTTAGAAAAAGTTGGCTTAAAAGAAATGGTTGCCCAATTACCAGAAGGTTTACAAACAATGGTGGATGAAGCAGGTTTGCGTTTCTCTGGTGGCGAACGACATCGCTTGGCGCTAGCACGGATTCTTTTGCAAGATACACCAATTGTGTTATTAGACGAACCAACTACTGGTTTAGATCCAATTACAGAACAGCAATTGCTGGAAACCTTTTTTGAGGCATTAAAAGATAAAACCGTCATCTGGATTACCCACCATTTGCAAGGCGTAACTTTGATGGATCAAGTGATCTTTATTGAAGATGGCCAATTAGAGATGAGTGGTACACCAGAAGAATTACTTGCAACCAATGCGCATTATCAAAAACTTTACCGAATTGATCGTGGCATTAGTTCTTTCGAGGAATAAAAAAACGACTGGTTGTTGATTAAAGCAAACAATCAGTCGTTTTTCTATTTCAATTAATGGCAATTCTTCCATAAAACGTTTAAAATGAACGATGTAATAAGAGCTCAGTTAAGGAAAGTAAGGTTTCTTTTGCTGTGCCATCAGGCAATTGTTGAATATCAGTGATTGCTTTGTTGGTTACTTTTTTAGCAAAAGCTTGTGCTTCTGTAACGCCATGATAGTCGTTGACTAGCGCCGCAACTTCAGCTGCTTCTTCTAAGGTAATGGCGCGTCCTTTATCCAAATAAGGGCTGAATACGTCAGGTGCTGCTTGGTAAGCGAAGAGAAGGGGTAACGTATAAACACCTTGTGACAAGTCTTCTAAAGCGGGCTTTTTCAAGGTTTCCGTGTCAGCAGTATAATCTAAAATATCGTCATAGACTTGAAAAGCAATGCCAATATGACGGCCAATTCGTTTAGCTAAACGTTGGACTTCTTTTGAACTATGACCGAAATAGGCCCCTTCAAGACAGCTTAGTGAAAAAAGTTCGGCTGTTTTGCCGTTGACACTTCTTAAATAAGCAGGAATCGACATGCGGCGGTCAAATCGATGACTCATTTGATCGAGTTCACCAAGTAATAACCGTTTCATTCCTTGTGCATTGATTTTCATAAATTCAGAGCCATTCATGGCATCTGCAATCAAAGTAAAGAATTCAGTGAATAGTAAATCACCTGTGTAAACAGCCACGTCTTTACCATATTGTGATTGAATAGTCACAGCGCCTCGGCGCAATGGAGAATCGTCAATAATGTCATCGTGAATCAACGTAGCCATATGTAGGATTTCCAAAGATGCAGCTATTTTTAATAATTGTTGTTTCTCTTGTTTTTCTTCATCACCCAGTTGAGCAAAAAGAAAGAAAAAAGCGGGGCGTAATAATTTGCCGCCAGAACGAGCCAAAGTTACTAAGGCTTCTTCAATGTCTTCGTTGCGTGTATGCAACGTTTGTTCAATTAATTCACATGTTTCCGTTAAAGAACGTTCAACGTCAGGAAACGACTTCCAAAATGTGTTCATAAATATACTACGATCCTTTCAGTGGTTCAATACTATTTGATTGTATACGAATTGGCGACAGAAATACAGTAATTAAGTTTTAAAAGTAACAAAGTTTGTAAAAAAGTAGCGGAGGGATAGTTTGAATCGAGAAATATTTTTTGAATTAGTAGAATTAAAAGCAAAAACAGCGAGTGTTTTGCCATTTTTGTTAGGAATTTGTTTTAGTTGGTACCAATATGGGCGGCTCCATGTCGGTTATGTTTTAATTTTTTTCATTGCGATGTTTATTTTTAATATGGCGGTCGATATTTTAGATAATTATAATGATTACCATCATGCCACAGAAGTTCATGATTATAAGGAAAAAACGAATATTATCGGTCGAGAAAATTTATCTTTGCCATTAATACGCAAAATGATTTTTTGGATGATTCTCGTTTCTGCTTTAATGGGGATTGGGTTGTCATTTATTGTCGGCTGGCCGTTATTAATTATGGGTCTGTATTGTTACTTAATTGGTATTTTTTATTCATCAGGACCGAAACCTTTGTCCAGTCTACCATTAGGGGAAGTTTTCTCAGGATTTACAATGGGGTTCATGATTACCCTTATTTGTGTCTACATTAATACGTTTGAAGTTTTCAATTGGTCAGCAGCTAATTTATGGGGGATTTTCTTAGTCGCTTTACCTAATACTTGTTACATTGCTAACTTAATGTTAGCAAATAATATCTGTGACTTAGAGGAAGATGAAAATAACAAGAGATATACATTAGTTCATTACCTTGGCAAAGCAAGTTCTTTGAAATTATTCGTCGGATTAAATACAATAGCAATGTTAGCCATTTTGTTAGCTGTCGGTTTAGGATTAACCCCGCCAACAATGTTACTCATGCTTTTAACTTTACCTTTTGTACGGAAACAAACCCAAGCCTTACTGAAGGAACAAGTGAAGAGTAAAACATTTGTTTGTGCTGTGAAGATCTTAGCTGTGGGAGCAACTGCACAAGTGCTATTTTTTGCCATAGGTTTGTGGTGGCTGTAAATTTTTTATAGAGTGGAAGGGAATCAAAATGAATAAGAAACATGTTGTTATTTTAGGTGCTGGTTACGCAGGCTTAAAAACATTACGCGAATTACAAAAAGGCGCCAAAGACGTCGAAATTACTTTAGTGGATCGTAATAACTATCACTACGAAGCAACGGACTTGCATGAAGTTGCTGCTGGAACACAACCAGCTGAAAAAATCACATACAATATTATGGATGTTGTCGATGAAAAAATGACAACCTTTATCCAAGGAACAGTTAAAACAATTGATGCTGCAACACAATCAGTTGCTTTAGAAGATGGCCAAACAATCAATTATGATTACTTAGTTGTTTCTCTTGGGTTTGAATCAGAATCATTTGGTATCCCTGGTGTGCAAGAACATGCTCTACAAATGGTAGATGTGAAAACGGCTTTAAACGTGTATGAACATATCCAAGAACAAATGCGTCAATACAAAGCAACTCAAAACGAAGAATTCTTAAAAATTGTTGTCTGCGGAGCAGGCTTTACAGGGATTGAATTATTAGGTTCTCTTGTTGAAAATAAACCAAAATTTGCTGAAATCGCAGGTGTCTCAGCAGATCAAATCCAAATTTATTGTGTCGAAGCAGTTACTCGCCTATTGCCGATGTTTAACGAAAAACTTGCGAACTATGGTGTGCAATTATTAAAAGATTCAGCTATTCATTTATTATTAGGTAAACCGATTAAAGAAATCAAACCAGGCGCAGTTGTTTATCAAGATAACGAAGCAGGCGACTTGGCAGAACTTTCTGCTAAAACAATTATTTGGACAACGGGTGTTAGTGGAAGCCACGTTGTAGGCGATTCTGGATTTGAAGCTCGTCGTGGTCGTGTCATGGTTCAACCAGATTTAACAGATGCGAACCATAGCAACGTCTATATTATTGGTGACTGCTCAGCAGTTATGGATACAGAAACTAATCGACCTTACCCAACGACAGCACAAATCGCCTTGAAGATGGGCGCTCATGCTGCTAAAAATATTCAAGCACAATTGAAAGGGGAAGCAACTAAACCTTTCAGCTTTAAATCACAAGGTTCTGTTTGTTCTGTCGGAAATACACGTGCTTTAGGAATTGTTGGTAAAACAGACATTAAAGGATACCCAGCTTCATTCATGAAAAAAATTATCATGAACAAAGCGCTCTTTGAAACAGGTGGTACCAAAGAAATGATGGCTAAAGGTCGTTTCGACTTATACCATTAAGAATCAGCAAAATAAGAAATAATGAGGTCGGGACAGAACCGTTTAGCTCCGAGAAATAAGAAGAAATTTCCGAAAATTGCTCTTTAATTTTTGGAGAATTTCGGCTTATTTCCGAAGGAGTTGGTTCTGTTCCCGCCGTTTATCAGTTTTTGAGCGTGGAGCAAAAATCCAAAGTGATTTTTGTCCCACGCTCATTTTTCTTAAATGAAAGTTTTAAAAAAATTTCCATGATTTTTCAAGTAAAATGAGGTGGGCACTTTTGTTCGATTCCATTTTTATGTATAATGAGAAGTGATGGAAAGAGGGAAGTTAAATGGCACAAAAAAGAGCAACAAATAAGAAAAAAAGTACGACAAAGAAAAAGACCAAAAAACAACAGCAACAACAAGAACGTTTAAATTATATGTTTCTTGGCCTGATTTTTATTTTATTCGGTGTCTTTGGACTCTTTCGCTTAGGGTTTTTAGGCACGTTATTAGCGAATTGTTTACGCTTAGTTGTAGGTAATACCTTTCCATTTGCAGCGATTTTACTAATCCTGTATGGCTTATTAGTCATGATTTATGGGAAAGATTTTCCGTTAAAAAGAGGGCGCCCTATTTTTGGGGCTGTTCTGATTTATATTAGTGTTTTGTTATTTTTCCATGCCTTTATGTTTCGAAATGTTAGTGGCAGTCAACCTGATATTTTAGGTAACACTTGGGAATTTTTGCAAAGCGATTTAAAAGCCAACCAAGTGACGCAAAACGTAGGGGGCGGTATGATTGGCGCGCTGCTTTATCAAGGAACGTACTTTTTGGTGGCACAATTTGGCAGCTATTTAATTGCCACATTGCTACTGTTAGCGGGTATTTTCTTGATGAGTATGTGGGATTTTCAGCAAATTGTTGATCATTTCCAAAGTATTCAAGATCGCCTAAGTCATGTTTCGGCAAAATCACAGGCGCGACAAGAAGAAAAAGAGGCGAAGCGAGCAGCGAAGAAAGAAGCCAAAGCTGCAGAACGCCAAGCAAAAATTGAAGCCGCTGCCCAACAAAAATTACAAGAGCGGGAACGCATGGAACAAGCGGCAGCCGAGCGCTTAACAAAAACACCAGTTGAAACCCACCAACCAATGGTGGAAGAACCGACTGCACCAACGCCTGTTCAAATTGATTCGTTTCAACAGCAAAATCAGGCGATGCCTGTACCACCAATTGCAGCAACAAAACCGCAACGAGAGCAAGAAGAAGAGGCGGCAGATGAAGCTGGTGTTCTCGAATTTGAGATTTCTGAAGAAGCGGAAGATCGTGATTATCAACTACCACCAACTGATTTGTTAGATACAATTCAAGCAACGGATCAAAGTGGTGAATATGAAAAAATCGAAAAAAATATTGGCGTCTTAGAACAAACCTTCAAGAGCTTTGGCGTTGATGCTAAAGTGGTCAAAGCTAGTTTAGGACCATCTGTCACAAAATTTGAAGTTCAACCCGCTGTGGGGGTAAAAGTTAGCAAAATTGTTAACTTGACGGATGACATTGCTTTAGCGCTTGCGGCCAAAGATGTTCGTATGGAGGCCCCGATTCCTGGGAAATCACTAATCGGGATTGAAGTTCCTAATAGTGCAATTAGTACAGTATCCTTTAGAGATATTGTTGAGGCACAACCAAGTCATCCAGATAAACTATTAGAAGTACCTTTAGGTCGAGATATTTCAGGGATGGTTCAAACTGCGGATCTATCAAAAATGCCGCATTTATTAATTGCGGGATCGACAGGGAGTGGGAAATCGGTTGCTATCAATGGCATCATCACAGGTATTTTGATGCAAGCAAAACCCCATGAAGTAAAATTAATGATGATTGACCCGAAAATGGTGGAATTGAATGTGTATAACGGGATTCCTCATTTATTAACGCCAGTGGTTACTAATCCGAGAAAAGCGGCCCAAGCCCTACAAAAAGTAGTTCAAGAAATGGAATTTCGTTATGAAAAATTTGCAGCAACAGGCGTCCGAAATATTACTGGTTACAATCAACTAATTCAACAGAAAAATGCGGAAGATGGCGAAAATCGTCCGATTCTGCCATTTATTGTTGTCATTGTTGATGAGTTAGCTGATTTAATGATGGTGGCAAGTAACGAAGTAGAAGATGCGATTATCCGCTTAGCCCAAATGGCACGGGCAGCGGGTATTCATATGATTTTAGCGACACAACGGCCAAGTGTGGATGTCATTACAGGAATCATCAAAGCAAATGTCCCTTCTCGAATGGCTTTTGCGGTCTCAAGTGGGACAGACTCGCGTACCATTATTGATACCAACGGGGCGGAGAAACTATTAGGTCGAGGCGATATGCTCTTCTTACCAATGGGAGAAAATAAACCAATTCGTATCCAAGGGGCCTTTATCTCTGATCAAGAAGTCGAACGAGTGGTTGCGTTTGTAACGGACCAACAAGAAGCTGAATATCAAGAAAGCATGATGCCAACGGATGAACCGACCACTTCAGGCGGTGGCGAAGCTCCTCAAGATGAGTTGTTTGAAGAAGCGAAAAACTTGGTGGTTGAAATGCAAACAGCTAGTATTTCATTGCTACAAAGACGTTTTAGAATTGGCTATAATCGTGCGGCTCGCTTAGTGGATGAATTGGAAGCACACGGAGTTATTGGACCATCAGAAGGTAGTAAACCAAGAAAAGTCTTTCTACAAGCGGAATCAGAAGAGGCAGCACCTGAGACGCCAGAACAATAAACAAAAAGAACAAAAATAGATAAATTTATCTATTTTTGTTCTTTTTTTATAATTTCAGCAAAGCATCATGTTATAATCATTATTTTCTGGTAAAATAGAAAGGAATAGTGCGGTTGGGAGGGAGCGTATCATGAGAAGAAAGAGCGTGCTTTATTTAGAAGTAGCAGATCAGATTAAAGAAGATATTTTGAGTGGCAAGTATCCAGTAGGAACGTTTTTACCAACAGAAACAGAATTGGAAGAGATGTTTAACGTTAGTAAAATTACGATTCGGCGGGCAATCGAAATGTTAGCAACAGAAGAATTTGTTGAGAAAAAAAGTGGCCGAGGCACAACTGTGTTAAGCAATCGTCCCTATAATAAACTATCAAAAGCAGGGACATTCACTGAATTTTTGAATGAATCAGGTCAGAAAGTCACTAAAAAAGTTTTACAAGTTGAAAACTTGACGTTGTCAAAAGAGATGCCGGCTTATCAATTTTTAGGAGAAGAAGTGGTTCACCTTTCACGGTTATATCTAATCGATGAACAACCCTATATTTATTTTAATTACTATTTGCCAGCTGCCATGAAAGACGTATCATTGACTGAATACAAAGAAGAATCCTTGTATCGTTTGATGGATCGCCATGCCATTGAAATTTATAAATTTGAAGACCGTTTTGAAGTTGCAACTTTGACAGAAGCAGAGCAAAAGATGTTGCAAACAACTGAAACAACGGGCTTAAAAAGAATTCGGCGTTCGTTAAGCCCAACAGGTCGTTGCGTAGAATATTCAGAAGCTATTTATAATACGAAGATTCATCCTTATGTGATTGAATATGAAGCATAACTTTTAAAAGAATAACAGTGCACTTACAGTAATGTAAGTTCATTGTTATTCTTTTCTATTGTCGTTTTTTTTCGTTTTCGATACACTAAATGAGTGAGAAGAATAGGAGTGGAAAATATGTTAGAAGTACAAAATTTGAAAAAAGTTTACGGAAACGAAATTAAATATGAAGCTTTAAAAGGGATTAATTTAACTGTCCAAGATGGTGAATTTATTGGTATTATGGGACCTTCTGGAAGTGGGAAAAGTACACTTTTAAATTTATTGGCAACAATCGATAGTCCAACAGACGGTGAAATACTTTTAAATGGAAAAAATCCAAACAATTTGAATCAAGAACAAATTGCTAAATTCCGTCGTACAGAATTAGGATTTGTTTTTCAAAGCTTTAATTTAATGCCAACATTAACTGTTGAAGAAAATATTATTTTGCCATTGACGCTTGATGGAGAAAAAGTCTCTGTAATGAAACGACAATTAGCAGAATTAAGTGAGCGTTTAGGTATCAATCATCTGTTGAAAAAACGAATTGCAGAAATTTCTGGTGGACAAGCACAACGGGTCGCCGTTGCTCGGGCAATGATTCATCATCCACAATTATTATTGGCTGATGAACCAACAGGAAACTTAGATACGAAATCATCTAAGGATGTGATGGGCTTGTTACAACAATTAAACGAAGAAGAAGCGGCGACTATTTTAATGGTAACCCATGATCCGCTAGCCGCAAGTTATTGCAAGCGCATCGTCTTTATTAAAGATGGTGAATTAATTGATGAAATTGTCCAAAATGGCAATCAAAAAGAGTTCTACGATTTAATCATGGTGAAACTGGCTGAGATTGAAGGTGTCGATAATGAATTTTAATCAGTTTGTTATAAGAAACACGATTCGAAATAAGCATTTATACTTGGCTTATTTCCTAAGTACAATGTTTTCTGTGATGATCTTTTTTACGTTCACTGGTTTTGTCTTTCACCCAGCCTTAGCTAATGGTTTAAATCCTAAAGCACAAATGGGAATGACGGCTGCGGCAATTATAATCTATGGTTTTTCTTTCTTATTCGTTTTATACTCGATGGATGTCTTTATCCAATCTCGGAAAAAAGAGTTTGGAACCTTGATGATTCAAGGGATGAGTCCAAAACAGTTAAAGAAAATGATTTTTATTGAAAACTTAGTGATTGGTTTCTTTGCTACAATTTTTGGTAGCATTTTAGGTGTTGGATTTTCACAGTTTATTTTATGGATTAGCAATTTATTGATGCATCTAGGTTTAGGTTTTTATTTGCCAGTGATGCCGTTTATCATTACTGTCATTTCATTTGCGGTCTTGTTCTTAGTAATTTCTTTCTTTATTCAATTCCGCTTGCCAAAAGCGACACTTCAAGAGCTATTAAAAGCAGGGGAAATGGGTAAAGGTGAAATCAAAAGCTCTAAAGTTAAATCTTTCTTAGCCGTGTTGCTTTTAGTTGTCGGTTACGGAATTGCTTTAGTTGCTAAGGGACAGTTAGTTTTAATGGTGATGTTCCCAGTAATTTTCTTAGTTATTTTAGGGACAAAATTCTTATTTGACCAATTGAGTGTTTCTGTCATTGAACGTTTAAAACGGAAACCAAAAATCTTTTGGAAAAAAACCAATATGGTCGTTTTATCAGATTTAGCTTTCCGCATGAAAGATAATGCACGTTCGTTCTTCTTGGTTTCGGTGATTTCAACGGTCGCTTTTGCTGCCATTGGAACGTTATACGGCGTGAACGAGATGATTTTTAAAGGAATAAGTTCTGTACCGTACGAACTGACATTGTCTGATTCGACCAACCCAGAAAATCAAGAAATGAAACAATTTGCGACAAAAACATTCCAAGAAAAAAATATTCAGTTTGATGAAGTGGAGTATCCACAATTTACAACAAATGAAGGTATCCGCTTAATTCAAGCATCAGAATATAATAAGTTAGCAAAAATGATTGACGAACCAACGATTGATGGGAATAGCGTAGTTAATTTAAAACAAGAAAATGTTCCTTCAGATATGTTTGTGGACGTAAAAACAGTTAGTTTAGCTAACAATCAAACTTTAAAAGTCGATAAAATCTCTAAAACCAATGTTTTGCCAACAGCTGGAGGGATTTTAGTTGTTCCTGATACAACACCGTTAGACGGAGTTAAAAGTGAAATAAATACCATTTGGCAGCCCAAAGCAGGAACTGATCGTGAAGAATTGATAAAAGCAGAAAATATCATTGGTGACAAGTATCCAATGTTACTAGGAACAGCTGCAATGTCGGCAGCCATTACGCAATTTTATACGCCAGTTCTTTTTGTCGGACTATTTATCGGTATCGTGTTCTTTGTTTCGGCGGGTAGTTTCTTATATTTCCGTTTATACAGTGATATGAATACGGATGTTGAGAAATTCAAGATGATTTACAAACTTGGTTTGACGAAAAAAGAATTGAAGAAAATGATTTACCAACAAGTAGGTATTTTATTCTTTACCCCAATTGTTGTTTCATTTATTCATGGAGCTGTTGCTTTGAAAGCAATGTATGCTGTCTTAGATCAGCCAATGCAATTAGCTGGCTGGGAAGTTTTAGGCGTTTTCTTATTGATTCAGGTCGTTTACTATTTAATTGCCAGAACGTTCTACTTCAAAAAAGTTTATCACTTAGTGAAAGATTAATTATAAAAAATCGTTAAGCATGCACGCTTAACGATTTTTTTTTGAGGCTCTTCGTGATATTGCATTCAAAGTGAGAATACGTTATAGTTATGAAGCGAATGTAATAGCAGAAATGAGGAAAAGAAATGCAGAAAGAATCCATTTATGGACTGACGAGAGAACAGCTTGTGGACTGGTTTTTAGCCCATGGCGAGAAGAAATTTCGCGCAACACAAGTGTGGGAATGGTTGTATACAAAACGTGTTACTTCATTTAGTGAAATGTCGAACATTTCTAAATCGTTGATGACTTTATTAGAAGAAAATTTTTCATTAAATCCATTAAAACAAGTCATTGTGCAAGAAGCACAAGATGGTACCGTAAAATATTTATTTGAATTACCAGATAAAAATATGATTGAAACAGTCTTGATGCGTCAAGAATATGGATTATCTGTTTGTGTGACCACTCAAGTTGGCTGCAATATTGGGTGTACATTTTGTGCTAGTGGGCTATTAAAAAAACAAAGAGATTTAACTGCTGGCGAGATTGTTGCCCAAATTATGTGGGTGCAACATTATTTCGATGAACGTGGGTTGAATGAACGTGTTAGCCATGTCGTTGTGATGGGAATTGGTGAACCATTTGATAATTATGCCAATGTCATGAACTTTTTACGAACGATTAATGATGATAAAGGCTTGGCTATTGGTGCCCGCCATATTACAGTTTCAACAAGTGGTTTAGTGCCAAAAATTCGTGAATTTGCAGACAGTGGACTACAAGTAAACTTAGCAATCTCATTACATGCTCCTAACAATGAAGTCCGTACATCAATTATGCGGATTAATCGTAGTTTTCCAATTGAAAAATTAATGGCAGCAATTGATGAATACATTGAAAAAACAAACCGACGTGTTACATTTGAATATATTATGTTGAGTCAAGTGAACGACCGACCAGAACATGCTCAACAATTAGCAGATTTACTACGGAATAAGAAAAAACTTTCTTATGTTAATCTGATTCCGTATAACCCAGTGAGTGAACACGATCAATATAGCAGAAGCTCTAAAGAAGCGGTTTTAAAATTTTATGATGTACTCAAAAAGAATGGCATCAATTGTGTTATTCGTAAAGAACACGGAACAGATATTGATGCGGCTTGCGGACAATTACGCAGTAAACAAATGAAAAAAGAAAAAGTCAAAAACCAATAACATAGTTAAAATCGGATCAGAAAGGTTTCTTTTTGATTCGATTTTTCGTTTATTTAATAAAAAATCGTCGGTTTTTCAATTCTTGTTTATAAACAAAAGATGAATGCTCTAAAACTTTTATGACAAATTTTCTTTTTGTGGTTTTCAAACTTGAAATTCTAAAAGAAATAGCTATACTGAAAAGAGATCGTCACAGAATTTTTCATGAAAACAGCTATTATTTTCGTTATCTTTTCAAGAAAGTGAAATTTTGTTACGCTTTTTTAGTTTAAATGAAATGAGGGAGTCTATGGAGAAAAAGCAATTAAAAAGAGAGATAACAACGTTTGGTGCGTTATCCACGGTAATGGGTACGGTGATTGGCGCTGGTGTTTTCTTTAAAGCTGCGAGTGTCGTTGGACACGCACAGTCAGCTAGTTTAGCTATCTTTGCTTGGGTGTTAGGTGGTGCCTTAACCATTTGTGCAGGATTAACCAGCGCCGAACTTGCTACAGCAATCCCTGAAACAGGTGGCGCAGTGAAGTATATTGAATATACATATGGTAAATTAGCTGGTTTTCTTTTAGGGTGGGCACAAAGTATCATTTATTATCCTGCCAACATTTCGGCGTTATCCATTATTTTTAGTACACAACTAATCAATTTGTTTCATTTATCGGCAAATTTATTGATTCCAATTGCCATTCTTGCGGGAACCAGTATCACCGTAATTAATTTATTAGGAACAAAAATTGCTTCTTTGGTCCAATCAACGACATTGGTAGTAAAACTGATTCCAATTGCCTTGATTTCTTTAGTGGGGTTATTTACTCCAGGACAAGTAGCTGTTTCGCTTTTTCCCATTGAAACAACAGCGAATACTGGCTTTTTAGTTGCTTTTAGTGGCGCCTTAGTTGCCACCATGTTTGCTTATGATGGCTGGCTAGGTGTGGGTAACGTGGCTGGTGAAATGAAGCGACCAGAAAGAGACTTGCCTAAAGCCATTATTTTTGGTTTGTTATTGATTACTTTAATTTATGCTTTAATTAATTTTGTATTTCTAAAAACATTACCAATTGAGCAAATCGCTGGGAATTTGAATGCAGCTTCGGATGCTTCTGTGGCTATTTTTGGACCAATTGGCGGCAAAATCGTAACTATTGGGATTTTAATCTCTGTATATGGTGCGTTAAACGGCTACACAATGACAGGGATTCGGATTCCTTATGCCTTAGCCTTAGATAATCTGATGCCTTTTAGTCGTCAGTTTCAAAAGTTGTCTAAACGCTTTGTTGTTCCTTACGTTGCTGGAATTTTCCAGTTAGCTGTAGCCATTATCATGATGTTTTTCGGGACCTTCGATTTATTGACGGATATGTTAGTTTTTGTTATGTGGCTGTTTAATCTATTAATTTTCTTAGCCGTTTTTATTTTAAGAAAACGAGAACCTGAATTAAAACGACCGTATAAGGTTCCTGGCTATCCAATTATTCCAATTATCGCAAGTCTAGGTGGTATCTTCATCTTGGTTACAACGAGTATTACACAGCCTATTCTAGCATTGATTGGTATAGGAATTACGCTTCTAGGAATTCCAGTTTATTTAGTTAATAAACAAAAAACGAAGCCAAAAACGTAAACGATCCAATCGGATTATCATAGTTTTTCTCAAAAATTTTGTGATTCAGAGAAATTTTTGAAAACTAAACGCAAGATTTTTTTAGTATAATACTAAGTGTCTAGGAGTTCCACTATTTTGGGGAAGATAGATGGACAGCGCAAACTTCAAAAAAAGAACCTTCATCTTACTGGTGAAGGTTCTTTTTTTTGCTGAAATCATAAAATAAATGCGTAGTTTATTAGTGAGAGGAGGAAATGAATGACTGAAAATGTAAAAAAATTAGCTCATCAATTAATTGAATGGGGCGTCCTTCATGGGGCGCAAGACGTTTATTTTTTACCCAATGATACTGAAATAGCCATCTCTTTTCGGACAGGGATGCAACGGACACCTTACACACAAGTTTCCGCAGAAATAGGCGAAAAGTTAATTTTCCACTTTAAATTTATCGGCGGCATGGATGTCGGAGAAAGACGAAAAGCACAATTAGGCGCGACAACTTATCTAATTGGCGAGACGAAGCAACGCTTGCGTTTATCATCTGTGGGAGATTTTCAGAATCGAGAGAGCTTGGTAATTCGTTTTTTGCACCGATTTGGTGAACAAGCTGAACATTTTTTCTTTCCCCACCAGCTGAATGAAATTGAAGCATCTTGTCAGAAACGAGGACTTTATTTATTCAGTGGGCCAGTTGGTTCTGGGAAAACAACAACCATGTATCGTGTGGCTAAACAAAGAAGTGGCGAACAACAAGTGATAGCGATTGAGGATCCTGTTGAAATTGAGGAAAAGCAGTTTTTACAGTTGCAAACAAATGAAAAAATTCAGTTAACGTACGAAGCCTTGATCAAAGTTTGCTTGCGCCATCATCCTGATATTTTGATTATTGGTGAAATTCGTGATGGCGAGACGGCTCAAGCAGTTATTCGAGCCGCCTTAACGGGTCATACTATTTTTGCGACAATTCACGCCCGTAACTTATTGGGGGTGCAACGGCGTTTGATAGAATTAGGTGGCCCAGAGCATGAATTGGCTGAATGCTTGCAAGGTATCATTTATCAACAGATTTTGACAACCACGATTAATAAGGAACAAGCAACGGGAATTCTTTATGATTATTTCTTCTTTAAGGAAGCCGTTATAAAGAGTAGTTGGCAAAAGAATCTAAGAAAGGCGTGGGCGTATGGGTTTATTACAGAAAAAACGTATTTTCAAGCCATCGAATAAATTAACGAAAAAACAACAGCAGCTTTTTCTGAAACTATTAGCGGATTTACTTGCAAATGGTTTTAATATACAAGAAAGTTTTTCCTTCATGAAAAAATCAAACGCATTACCTCAGCACAGTATAACTTTTTTAGTTGAAGGCTTTTCCTCAGGCATTGCCTTACAAGCTTTAGTCGAAGAATTAGGATTTTCAACAATGGTCTCGGCACAATTGTCGTTTGCTACCGCACACGGGGATTTGGTAGGGACACTACAAGCGATTTCCGAACATTTTTTTCAAACGGAAAAATATCGGCAACAGTTCTATAAAATAATTAGTTATCCGCTGCTCCTGATTGTTTTTTTGATTCTCGTCATTGTTGGTATTCGGCAATTTTTATTGCCCCAATTAATGGAAAATGATGCCAATAGTTATTCTAAAAATATTGGGATTCTTCTGATTGTTTACAGTCCATACATTCTGGTTACCTTAGTTTTTGTCCTCTCATTTAGTTTCTTCATTTTAAACCGTTATTTGAAGCATCAGTCTGCTATTCAGCGGGCCTTCGTATATCTGAAACTGCCCATTATCCGTGGCCTTTATCGGGAATACGTCAGTGCTTTTTTTGCACTAGAATGGGGGAAGTTGCTTGCGCAAGGATTAGAAATGAAAGAGGTCATCGATTTGATGCGCCATACAACCAATTACCCCTTAATGAAAGAATTAGCTGGAGCGATTAGTGAAGGACTGCTAGTTGGTGAAACCTTACATAGACAATTAGCTGCTTATCCTTTTTTTACAAAAGCATTGGGTTTAATGATTCAACAAGGAGAAGTAAAAGGAAAATTAGGCAAGGAGTTGATGGTTTATAGTAATGTCTGTTTCCAAGGTTTTTTCAAAAAAATTGAACGAGTCATTACTCTCGTTCAACCACTTATTTTTATCATAATTGCTTGTTTAATTATCGGTGTTTATGGGGCAATGTTGCTGCCTATTTATGGCAATATGGAAGGAGTTTTATAATGAAAAAGAAACAAAAATACGCGGGGTTTACATTATTAGAAATGTTGATTGTCTTATTGATTATTTCCGTATTGATTTTACTTTTTGTCCCTAACTTAGCGAAACATAAAGAAACAGTTGACAAAAAAGGCAATGAAGCAATCGTAAAAATTGTAGAATCACAAATCGAGCTCTACACACTAGAAAAAAATAAGACGCCTTCCTTAAATGAATTAGTCAACGAAGGCTACATTACTAAAGAGCAGTTAGATAAATATACAGCAGAAAAGCAATGAACAAGTCAGCAGGATTCACATTAATGGAAACACTTGCTAGTTTAACGATTGTTTGCTTTATGACTATGCTCCCAACACTCGCTATTCACCGCTGGCAAGAAACATTAAAAATTGAACAGTTTCTTGCTACGGTAGAAAAACAACTTCGTTTTGCGCAACAGCAAGCAATTGTTTTAGAGGAAACACAAGAAGTTTGGTTTTTTGAAGAACAACAAAGCTTTTCATTTCCTGATAAATTTAACCAATCAGCTCGAAGGACTTCGCTAGCTGTACCTGAAAAAATGACAGTGAGTGGCCCAAGCAAACTCAGTTTTCTTCATTCGTCAGGGAACAATGGCCGTTTAGTGAAATATATTTTTACTTGGACTGAAAAGAAACAGCAACTTATTTTACAATTTCAGATGGGGAGTGGCAAATATACGAAGAAAATTAACTATTTATAGCGGTTTTATTTTATTAGAGAGTCTCGTTAGTTTTAGTATTGTATGTGTGGTAGCAGGGATATTCTCCCTGACTATTACACAATTAATTCAGCAAAATTATCAACGGGAGCAAGAATTAACGCGCACTCGTCTAGGATACGAAGCAATTTTATTTTTAGAGCAGACGGGTGATTTACGTTTCAAAGAGCGGATATATCAAGGAGAAACTTACCGATTTTCTTTGATGGAGAACGAGGGAAGAAGGATACTAAAAGTTACAGATTCAAGAGGAGCGATTTTGATTGGTCAATAAAAAATATGCGGGTTTTACGATGTTAGAGTGTTTAGTGGCACTAGTCGTTTTAAGTTGTATGTGTCAATTGTTTCAGTTGATGATTCAACAAAGTTTTATCGGAAATCAATATTTGAAAAACAATGATTCGAAATCCTGGCATATTTTTTTAATTCAATTAGAAAAAGAATGTCAAAAGCTCGTTTTCCAAACAGGCTCTGCTCAAGAGATTTCTTTCCTCGACTCAGAAACAAACAAGACTATTTCAATTCAAATCAAAGAAGATAAAATTATTAAGCGAGTCAATGGTAAAGGTTACCAACCGCTGTTAATTGGTATCAAAAATGGACAGTTTAAAAATGAAGGACAATCGTTTACTTTGGAAATTACTTTTACTTCTGGAAAAACATTTGATAGTTTTTTTCCAATAAAGGGAGAATTTTAATGAGGCAAAAATATTCAGGAAACTTATTGTTCACGGCCATGGCCTTTGTTTATTTGATGAGTTTTCTCGCCCTTCTGTTACTAGAAGAACGTCAGTTAACACAAAAATTTACGCAAGCTACCCAGGAATACTATGCAGGGCAAAGTATCCTTCATTTATTTCTTGCAGATGTTAAACAAAATAGACGAAAGTTTAAAACAGAAGAAAGGCTCGTATACGCGCAAGTGACCCTCGATTATACGTACAAAAATGAACAATTAAGAATAACTGTTTTATTAAACAAATCTGGTCGAAAATACCAATATCAAGAGAGAGTTTCTCATCAAAAAAAAGCGGAAACAATACTGGAATAGCGTTGTTTTTCTACAAATTATTAGATTTTAGAAGAAAGACAGTAAAGGCATTGATTATTCTTTCTTTTTTCGTTAAAATAAAACAGGTATGGAAGTTGTTACATTTTGAATAGAATAGAGGTGCTAATTTGTTCCCAGAAAAAATTGAAGAGGCTTTCGAGCCAATGGAACAAGCAATCCAGTTATTGCAACAGTCATTGGATACTTCTTTTTTAGATGCGTATATTGAAAATGGTGAAAATATTTTAGATGATTTTCAAGTACGAGTACTTGACGGAGTACCTAATCCAGAGACAGTGAAACAATTAGAAACGCTGTATCATACGATTAAAAAAATTGATTTAGCTCCTGAAGATGTGCGACGCTTGTCCCAATTACTTTTGTTAAAAGGAACGAGAAAAGAGCAGCTTCAAGCAAATCATCAATTGACACCAGACGGTATTGGCTTTTTGTTTGTTTATTTAGTAGAACAATTAACAAATAAATCAGAGCCATTAAAAATTTTAGATCCTGCTTCAGGAATGGGAAATTTACTGTTAACGGTTCTGCTGAACCTTGAAACAGCTGGTTACAAAGTTTCTGGTTATGGTGTGGATATCGATGAAACACTTTTGGCAGTATCTTCTGTGAACAATGCTTGGTCACAAGCCAATATTCAGTTGTTCCATCAAGACGGATTGCAAGATTTGTTATTGGATCCAGTTGATTTAGCATTAAGTGACTTGCCGATTGGCTATTATCCAAATGATGAGCGAGCAAAGGGATTTGCTGCTGCTGCGGAGGAAGGCCATAGTTATGCGCATCATTTATTAATGGAGCAAGCTATGAAATACGTGAAGCCAGCAGGGTTTGGCTTATTCTTAATCCCGACCAATATTTTAGAGACTGAGCAAAGTGAATTCTTTAAAAATTGGTTGACAAAAAATGTCTATTTACAAGGAATGATACAGTTACCTGATGAATTGTTTAAGTCAGAACAATCACGTAAAAGTATCTTGCTTGTTCAAAACAAGGGTGCAGATGCTGAGCAAGTGAAGGAAGTTTTGTTAGCAAAACTTGCCTCTTTGAAAGATATCAATAAAGTAACGGAGTTCTTTAAACAATTTGAAGCTTGGAAAGCTTCAAATTTAAAATAAAATAGTAACGAAGAGGAGAAAATTATGTCTAAAACAATTGCAATTAATGCAGGTAGTTCAAGTTTAAAATGGCAATTATACCAAATGCCAAATGAAGAAGTGATCGCTAAAGGAATCGTTGAACGTATTGGCTTAAAAGATTCTATCTTCACAATTAAATATGGTGAAGGACAAAAATATGAAGTAATTGTTGATATTGATAACCATGAAGTGGCAGTAAAAATGTTACTAGACCAATTAATCGACTTAAACATTTTAGGTTCTTATGATGAAATTACTGGTGTTGGTCACCGTGTAGTTGCTGGTGGAGAAGAATTTAAAGATTCTGTTGTTATTACAGACGAAGTATTAGAAAAAATTGAAGCTTTATCTGAATTAGCACCTTTACACAACCCAGCGAATGCAATGGGAATTAAAGCATTTAAACATATCTTACCAGAAATCATTAGCGTGGCAGTCTTTGATACGTCGTTCCACACAACAATGCCAGAACACAACTATTTATATAGTGTACCGCGTGAATACTATGAAAAATTTGCTGCACGTAAATATGGGGCACATGGAACAAGTCATCGTTATGTCTCTCAACGTGCTGCAGAAATGTTAGGTCGTCCAATTGAAGACTTGAAAATTATCACTTGTCACTTAGGAAATGGTGCTTCAATCACTGCAGTTGATGGTGGTAAATCAGTTGATACATCGATGGGCTTCACTCCTCTTGCTGGCGTTACAATGGGGACTCGTTCAGGGGATGTTGATGCGTCACTATTGCCTTATTTAATGACAAAACTTGGCTTGACTGATGTACAAGACATGGTTGATATTTTAAACAAAAAATCTGGTTTATTAGGTTTAACAAATGGTTTATCAAGCGACATGCGCGATATTCAATCAAACTTAGATAAACCTGAAGTTCAAACAGCATACAACATTTTTATCGATCGTATTCGTAAATACATTGGTAGCTATGTCACTGTTATGAATGGCGTTGATGCGATTGTCTTTACTGCTGGAATCGGTGAAAATGCAGTGGGCGTTCGTAAAGATATTATTGATGGCATGACTTGGTTTGGTTGTGAAATCGATGATGACAAAAATAATGTACACGGTGAAGAAGCAGTTATCTCAACTGATGATTCAAAAATCAAGCTTCTATTAGTACCAACTGACGAAGAGTTAATGATTGCCCGTGACGTAGAACGTCTAAAATAATTAAACGAACACACCTTGTGAGACGCTCTCACAAGGTGTGCTTAATAGGTCAATAAAGAGAAACTGAGCCAACTATCAAAAGTGATAGTTGGCTCAGTTTCTTTTTATTCTTTATTTTTCTTCATTTTTTGGTAATTTGTTGTCTAAATCCGTCCGTACAACGAGAACATCGCAGCTAGCGTTACGGATAACTGATTCAGAGACAGAGCCAATAAATAAACGCTCAACGGCATTTAATCCAGTTGCTCCTAACATAATTAAATCAATGTTGTATTCTTTTGGTAATTCTTTGGCAATAATGTTCTTAGGAGAACCATAGGCTAGAACGCTAGAGACTTTTGTTTGTCCCATATCCACCGCTTGTTGTTGGTAGGTGTCTAAGGTTTCTTTTGCCATTGACATTGCTTCTTCTGCTAGCGCACCATCAAAAGAGGACACTGATTGGAAAGAGCGCGTATCAACAACATGTGCTAATAGTAATTCAGCATCGTTTCGTTTAGCGACGTTGACCGCTTTTTTAAAGGCTAAGTCTGCTTCGTCAGAACCATCGATTGCTATCATAATTTTTTGATATTGTTGTAACATAATAACCGCTCCTTTCAGCGTAAAAAAAATCATTAATTGTTTCTATAATAATTGTAAAACAAACAAAGAAAAAAAGAAACTGAAACCGCTTCTTTTTTTCTGAATATTGGCATTTTTTTGTAAAAAAAACTTCGTTCAAAAAAATCTTTTTGAACGAAGTTTTAAATTCATCGTCTTTTATGACATTTTTTTTGCAAAAGTTAAACTAAACAACGTTGAAAGTAATAAAACAAAAAAGATAAAACCAATTGACAATAACGGGCGATTAAAAATAGCCGCTAGAACACCTAGAATGGCGATAATCAAGTAATAACGCCCAAAACGTTCGATAAACTGTTGACTTTCTGTTGCAGTTTCTTTTTTTAAGAGTGGTAAAAAAGCTGCACTTTTCTTCATCAAATAATAACTGGCTACGCCTGTGACAACGGCGAGTAATAGTACGAGTATACGAATCATCTTGTCCTCCAAAAAAAAACAACTTGCCAGAGCAAATTGTTTAGAAATCTTCATGAAAATGGTAAAATCCGTCGATGCCGGTAATCGTCCTAGAGTATTGAACCCGCAAGATAAGCAGGTGGGTTCCTCGATCGCAGTATTGAACTACCAAAAGAAAAGGCATGTTACCAACTTTGATACAAGCAGGATCCCTAGATATCAATAAAAATGTTCGGTCAACACAGTGAAAGGACAACGCGTACATCACAGATTTACCATCTTTATAATAGCATACTCTCTCAAAATCGGCAACGAGATTGTTTCTTTTTTTGAAAGCGTATTATTTTGTTATTTTTTCTGTTTCCATTCTTGGATACGCTTGAGTTGCTGATGTAAGGCTTGTTCATATTTACCAATATCAATCGGTTCGTAATAACGTGCCTCTTTTAATTTGTCAGGTAAGTATTGCTGATCGACCCAACCGTTTTCAAAATTATGTGGGTATTGATAACCAATACCACGGTTTAATTCTTTGGCTCCAGCATAGTGGGCATCACGCAAATGATCAGGAACGTCTCCCACAGAGCCTTGTCGAATATCTGCCAAAGCAGCATCAATCGCTGTGACTGCAGAATTTGATTTTGGCGATAAACATAAATCAATGACGACACTGGCTAGAGGAATTCTAGCTTCTGGAAACCCTAGCTTTTCGGCGGCTTGAACAGCGGTGACCGTCCGAGCGGCCGCCGCAGGATTCCCAAGACCGATATCCTCGTAAGCAATGACCATTAAACGACGACAAATAATCGGTAAATCACCTGCTTCAACCAAGCGCCCTAAATAATGAAGTGCAGCATCTACATCGCTTCCTCGAATCGACTTTTGGAAAGCGGAAATTACATCATAATGGGCATCGCCATCTTTATCATGGGTTAAGGCTTTTCGTTGCACGCACTCTTCAATAATCGGTAAGGTGATCTTAATTTCGCCTTGTTCATTTTTGGGTGTTGATTTAACAGCTAATTCTAGTCCATTTAGCGCACTACGTAAGTCACCGTTCGTTGCGCGTGTCAAATGTTGTAATGCTTTTACTTCTAAGTGGACGGGATAATCGCCTAAGCCACGTGTGCTATCGGTTAAGGCTTCTTGAATCGCTTGCTGAATGTCTGTTTCTGTTAAGGGCTTTACTTCAAAAATTTGCGTGCGACTACGAATCGCAGGGTTAATTGTGATATATGGATTTTCGGTAGTGGCTCCAATCATAATAATTCGTCCGTTTTCTAAATGAGGGAGCAAAAAATCTTGTTTTGTTTTATCTAATCGGTGAATTTCATCAAGCAGTAAAATCACTGTGCCACTCATTTTGGCTTCTTCAGCAACGATTTGTAAATCTTTTTTGGTGTCTGTGGCCGCGTTCAACATGCGAAAGGCATAATTTGTTGAACCAGCGATTGCGCTGGCAATACTGGTTTTTCCAGTGCCAGGCGGCCCATAAAGAATCATCGATGAAAGCATTTTGGCTTCGACCATCCGACGAATAATTTTACCAGGGCCGACTAAATGTTGTTGACCAACTACTTCGTCTAAGTGACGAGGTCGCATTCGATAGGCTAAAGGTTGTTGCATAAAAGGACCTCCTTTTTCATAATCATCTTATTATAACATAAAGAACGTACATTCGCTTTTTGGTGGTTTTTTGGGTTTTAGATGGATATAGCGGAAGGTTTCGTGTATGATAGGGAGTGGTGAAAGAAATGAAAGAAACGATAAATATCTTTAACACAAAAACAACTGAAGAAGTGGCACAATACTTGTTAGGGATGTATTTAGAGCACGAAACAGCAACAGGTGTTTTAGGTGGGTACATTGTGGATGCAGAAGCTTATTTAGGTCCTGATGATGAGGCGGCCCATAGCTTTGGCTTGAGAAAAACGCCACGCTTACAAGCCATGTATGACAAACCAGGCACGATTTATATATATTATGCACACGCATTTAATTTTAAATATGGTGACACAAGAACAAGGCAAACCACAAGGGGTGATGATCCGCGCGATTGAACCTGTTGAAGGTGTCGATAAAATGATTGAAAATCGCCAAGGACGTCAAGGCGTGGAATTGACCAATGGACCAGGTAAATTAGTTGCAGCCTTAGGAATTGATAAGCAATTATATGGGCAGTCGATTTTTTCTAGTTCGTTACGGCTCGTGCCAGAAAAACGAAAATTTCCGAAAAAAATTGAGGCACTACCACGAATTGGAATTCCCAATAAAGGTCGTTGGACAGAGTTGCCTTTAAGATACGTCGTGGCTGGCAATCCATATATTTCTAAACAAAAAAGAACAGCAGTAGACCAAATAGATTTTGGCTGGAAGGATGAAGAAAATGAAAAAAGCAACAATGCTCACATACTTAGAGGAACAACTTGAAAAACACTTAGCAGATTACGAAGTAGGCCTTGATTGGGATCGCAAAAACCATACCATCGAAGTCATTGTTCGTTTATATGCAGAAAACAATGAACAAGTGGCGATTGATGATGTTGACGGTACGCTTTCAGAAGAAGAATTCATTGAATTTGAAGATGGCTTGTTATTTTATAATCCGCAAAAGTCAGTCGTTGATGATGAAGAGTATTTAGTCACAATTCCTTATGAAGGAAAAAAAGGGCTACGCAAAGCAGTTTTAGACGGATTCATTCACTATTTAAAAGTGGTTTTAGATGAAGGGCAAAGTGATTTGTTAGACTTTTTATCAGATGAAACAGCGGAAGTTTTTGAATTGCATTGGGAGCCAGCAGATTTTGAAGCGATGATTAAAAAAGTGGCAGAAACAGAAAAAGAACAATGGATTGCGTATCCAAGTTATTAATTTAGAGGTGAGAACATGAAGTGGACAGAAGTAAAAGTAGAAACGGCTAGCGAAGCAGTTGAAGCAATTTCAAACATTATGATGGAAGCTGGCGCAAGTGGCGTGGCCATTGAAGATGCGTTGGACATTGAAAATTTTGAAAGTGATCTGTATGGGGAAATTTTAGATAAAGAGCAATTCACCCACATTAAAGAAGGGGCGATTGTGATGGCTTATTTTCCTGAAACAACCTTCTTACCAGAAATTTTACCATTTATGAAAGAAAATATTTTACGCTTGCCTGAGTACGGCTTATCCATTGGTAAAAACGAAATGACAATTAGTGAAGTAGCAGAAAGCGACTGGGCAACTGCTTGGAAAAAATATTATCATCCTGTCCGTGTCACACGATTCTTAACGATTGTGCCAAGTTGGGAAGCCTATCATGCACAAGATGAAGCAGAAAAAATTATCACATTGGATCCGGGCATGGCTTTCGGTACAGGCACGCATCCAACGACTCGTTTAACCTTGCAAGCTTTAGAAACTGTTTTACGTGGTGGCGAAACAGTTCTAGATGTAGGGACGGGTTCTGGTGTTTTGAGTATTGCAAGTCGCTATTTAGGGGCTAAAGACGTCTACGCATATGATTTAGATGAAGTAGCAGTTGCAGCGGCAAAAGAAAATATGGATTTAAATCCCATTGCGGCCGATGTTCATGTGTCAGCCAATGATTTACTAAAAGGGATTGACCATTCTGCTGATGTAATCGTCGCAAATATTTTGGCAGATATTATTGTGTTAATGATTGAAGATGCTTGGCGTTTGCTAAAACAAGACGGTACCTTCATTATTTCTGGAATTATTGAAGATAAAAAAGCAATGGTTTTAGAAGCACTAACGAAAGTCGGTTTTGTGGTGGACCAACTCTTTAATCAAGGCGACTGGTATGCGATTATCTTGAAGAAACCAGAGGAAGAGTAAAATGCAACGGTATTTCATGAAAGAAGATTATCAAGAAAAAGATTTGTATAAAGTCGCAGATGAAAACTATCATCATATTGTGCGGGTTATGCGAATGACGCCGAATGATCGTTGTTATTTAGTATTTCAAAATAAAACTGCCATTTTAGCTGAGATTGTGGAAATTGATCCAACGTCTGTTTACTTTAAAGAAATTAGTAAAGAAGAAATGGACAAAGAATTGCCAATTGAAGTGACGATTGCGTGTGGGTTACCAAAAGGGGACAAGTTAGAATGGATTGTTCAAAAAGGCACGGAGCTAGGTGGCAATCAGTTTATCGGCTTTCCTGCGAAAACTTCCGTTGTCAAATGGGACCACAAAAAAAGAGCAGCCAAAGAAAAAAGATTACAAAAAATTGCCACAGAAGCGGCGGAGCAATCGCATCGGCAGCAGACACCAAATGTTTCTTTGGTGGAAAAAACACAAGAAATCATTGCGCAATTTGACTCATATGACACAGTCTTGGTTGCGTATGAAGAATCAGCAAAACAAGGAGAAAAAAGTCAGTTAGCACAAGTATTATCCACTTGCCAGCCAGGCGCACGTTTGTGTGTGCTCTTTGGACCTGAAGGTGGCTTTGCGCCGCAAGAAATTGAACAATTTCTGCAGGCTGGGGCGAAACTTTGCGGGTTGGGTCCGAGAATTTTACGAGCAGAAACAGCACCGTTGTATCTTTTAAGTGCGGTTAGCTACCAAATGGAACTTTTAAATTAAACGAAAGCCCGCCTGTAAAATTCTTGTAGGCATTCTCTTTGAATAAACAGAGAGTAAAAAAGCGACAGTGATTGAAATTTAAGGGAAATTTAGTATAATAGAGTTGTTGAAAGTGCTACTGTTTCAAGTGGTACTTTTCTTTTTTATTAAAATAGATAAAACGTGAACGAAGTGTTCTTTATCCAAAGGTCACCTTCATAGAGGAGTGAATACCATGCCAAAAGAAGAAATACTGACAGGCCCAGCGGTCATCAAAATTGTAAGTACCTATATGGGACCAGAACATGTTGAGTTGGTTCAAAAAGCATTAACTTATGCTGAAAAAGCACACGAAGGTCAAGTCCGACAATCAGGTGAACCTTACATCATCCATCCGATTCAAGTGGCAGGCATTCTGGCTGAATTACATATGGATCCCCATACTGTAGCAACAGGATTTTTACATGATGTTGTCGAAGATACGGACGTAACACTGGACGATTTAAAAGAAGAATTTGGCGAAGACATCGCAATGTTAGTCGATGGCGTAACGAAACTAGGAAAAATTAAATATAAATCTCATGAAGAACAATTAGCTGAAAATCATCGAAAAATGTTATTGGCAATGGCGCAAGATTTACGGGTTATTATGGTGAAACTAGCCGATCGTTTGCACAATATGCGCACATTAAAACATTTACGTGAAGATAAGCAACGACGGATTGCACAAGAAACTTTAGAAATTTATGCACCTTTAGCACATCGCTTAGGGATTAGTCGAATTAAATGGGAATTAGAAGATACGGCCTTACGTTATATTAACCCCAACCAATACTATCGAATTGTTAATTTGATGCAAAGTAAACGCGATGAACGTGAAGCTTATGTGGCAGAAGCAGTCGAAGATATTCGTTTAGCTACGGAAGATTTAGAAATTTACGCAGAAATATATGGTCGACCAAAACATATTTATTCAATCTATCGTAAAATGAAGGACCAAAAGAAACAATTTAATGAAATCTATGACTTATTAGCCATTCGTGTTATTGTCGATTCCATTAAAGATTGCTATGCCGTGTTAGGGGCGATTCATACACGTTGGACACCAATGCCAGGTCGCTTTAAAGATTATATTGCTATGCCAAAAGCGAATATGTATCAGTCTATCCATACGACAGTTATTGGGCCAAAAGGGAATCCAGTAGAGGTCCAAATTCGGACCCATGAGATGCACCAAATCGCCGAATTTGGGGTGGCGGCTCACTGGGCCTATAAAGAAGGCAAAGCGGAAAAAATTGAAACAGATGAACTGACGAAGCAAGTCGATTGGTTCCATGAAATTATTGAATTACAAGATGAAAGCTACGATGCTTCTGAATTTATGCAAGGTGTGAAAGAAGACATTTTTAGCGACAAAGTCTATGTCTTTACGCCAAGTGGAGATGTAACCGAACTGCCAAAAGGCTCCGGACCACTAGATTTTGCCTACAGCATTCATACTGAAATTGGGAATAAAACAACCGGTGCGAAGGTCAACGGCAAAATGGTACAGTTAGACTATGTCCTAAAAAATGGGGATATTATTGAAGTCCTAACATCACCGAATTCTTTCGGACCTAGTCGCGACTGGCTGAAAATGGTTAAAACAAGTAAAGCCAAAAATAAAATCAAACGTTTCTTTAAAGAACAAGACCGTGAAGATAACATTATTAAAGGGCATGATGCTGTCATTAAATACATGACAGAAATCGGCTTTACACCGAAAGAATTTTTAACGAAGAATAAAATGGCGGAAGTGCTAGATAAATTTAAATTTCAAACGGAAGATGATTTATTTGCGGCAGTAGGTTATGGCGAAGTAAGTGCGCAAGTAGTGTGCAATCGTTTAACAGAAAAAGAACGCCGCGAACAAGAGTTGGAACGTCAACGCCAAGAAGCAGAAGAGTTGTTAAATCAGCCAGCTAAAAAAGAATCAGAAAAAATGAAAGTTCGTCATGAAGGCGGCATCGTGATTCAAGGGGTGGACAACCTATTGATTCGTTTAAGCCGCTGTTGTAATCCAGTGCCTGGTGATGAAATCGTTGGTTACATTACCAAAGGACGGGGCGTTTCAATTCATCGTGCGGACTGTCCTAACGTACAACATCAAGAAGAATTAGCACAACGTCTAATTGAAGTTGAGTGGGAAGATACCGAGCACAGTCGCAAAGAATACGCTGCCGATTTGGAGATTTACGGCTATGATCGTAGTGGCTTACTGAGTGATGTTTTACAAGTCATTAGTTCGATGACAAAAAATTTAGTCGGCGTTGAAGCTCGTCCATCCAAAGATAAGATGGCCCAGATTCATGTCACTGTGAAAATTCAAAACCTTTCTCATTTAAAAACCATCGTTGACAAAATTAAAAGTGTACCAGATGTTTATAGTGTTCGTCGAACCAATGGGTAAGTGTTAAAAGTGAGGCAAAAAAGATGAAAGTAGTTATTCAAAGAGTCAGTCAAGCACAAGTTGCGATAGAAGAGCAGATAGTGGGACAAATCAAACAAGGCTTCATGGTGCTGGTGGGCATTCATCAAGAAGACACGCCAGAAGATGTGGCTTATGTTGTTGGCAAAATCAGTAAATTACGTGTTTTTGAAGATGACGAAGGAAAAATGAATCGCAGTATTCAAGAGATTGAAGGATCAATTTTGAGTATCTCTCAATTTACCCTCTATGCAAAAACTAAAAAAGGCAATCGTCCCAGTTTTATTGAAGCGGCTCGTCCAGATGTGGCGATTCCTTTGTATGAATTATTTAATCAACAATTAGAAGCAGAAGGAATAGCGGTAGCCACAGGAGAATTTGGCGCGGATATGCAAGTGTCGTTGACCAATGATGGTCCAGTGACCATTGTGATTGATACACGAGAAAAATAATTGATTTTCCTGTCGGAAACCCTTGACTTTCTAAGAGAACTTTAGTAGTTTATAGATAATATTAAAAATCTACGAAGGAACGAGTAAGTTTCATCTGTCTGCGAAGAGAGAGTTGCCGTGGCTGAGAGCAACTTCAACAGTGAAAGTGAAAGACATTCTGGAGATGGACGGAAGAAAAGCCGTCCCGTTACGAGCGTTAATCGTTGAGGAAAGAGTCAAATCTTTCAAAACTAGGTGGTACCGTGTAAAAGAGACTTTTACGCCCTTGTATGTTCAACATACAAGGGCTTTTTTCATTTTTAGAAAAAAGAAAATGGCGCACACATTTTTGTGGAATGATAGAAGGAGAGAAAGACAATGAGTTATCAAAAACCAAAAGGAACAAACGATATTTTGCCAGGAACTTCTGAAAAATGGCAATTTGTGGAAGAAACAGCTCGTTTGATTTTTAAAGATTATCAATACCAAGAAATCAGAACCCCGATTTTTGAACATTATGAAGTGATATCTCGCAGTGTTGGCGATACTACAGATATTGTTTCAAAAGAAATGTATGATTTTTATGATAAAGGAGACCGTCACGTGACGCTACGTCCTGAGGGGACAGCGCCAATTGTTCGGGCCTTCGTTGAAAATAAATTATATGGTCCGGAATATACGAAACCATATAAAACCTATTACATGGGGCCGATGTTCCGCTATGAACGCCCACAAGCTGGTCGTTTGCGTCAATTCCATCAAATTGGTGTGGAAGCATTTGGTAGTGAAAACCCAGCATTGGATGTTGAAATTATGGCTATGGCTTTGGACTTCTTCAAACAATTAGGCATCCAACAAATCAAATTAGTTATTAATTCCTTAGGGGATAAAGAAACACGTGCTACGTACCGTCAAGCATTAATCGATTATTTAGAGCCCCATATGGCAGAATTAAGCGAGGATTCACAACGTCGCTTACACGAAAATCCATTGCGGGTGTTAGACAGCAAAGATAAAAAAGACAAGGTGATCGTCGCAGAAGCGCCCTCCATTTTAGATTATTTAAATGAACCATCTAAAGCACATTTTGAAGCAGTAACTGATATGTTAGATTTACTAGAAATTCCTTATGAAATTGATAGTAATATGGTTCGCGGCCTGGATTATTACACACACACAATTTTTGAAATTATGAGTGAAGCGCCTAAAATGGGTGCGCAATCAACTATTTGTGCAGGAGGCCGATACAATGGTTTAGTTGAAGAATTAGGCGGCCCAGACACACCAGGTTTTGGTTTTGGTATGGGCATTGAGCGAGTGTTGTTAACAATGGAAGCTGAAGAAGTTGTGATTCCAGCGTTATCTGAATTAGACGCATATGTGGTTGGGATTGGTTCAGAAACCAACGTCGCAGCTTTGCAACTTGTTCAAAGCATTCGTAACTTTGGTTTCTCAGCTGATCGTGATTACATGAATCGCAAACCAAAAGCGCAATTTAAAACGGCCGATAAATTACAAGCAAAATTAGTTTTAACAATCGGTGAAAATGAATTGAATGAAGGCATTGTCAACGTAAAATCAATGGCAACACGCGAAGAAAAAGCCTTCCCGTTAAGTGCTATTCATGATTCATTTGATGAAGTGTATGACGAAATGATGACAAAAATGATTGAAGAATAAAAAGGAGAGATTGAGAAATGGCAAAACGCACAACCTATTGCGGCAATGTATCTGCCGAATTTATTGAAAAAGAAGTTGTATTAAAAGGATGGGTTCAAAAACGTCGTGACTTAGGAGGCGTTATCTTTATTGATTTACGTGACCGTGAAGGAATCGTCCAAGTGGTCTTTAACCCAGAAAAGTCAAAAGAAGCATGGGAAATTGCTGATAAATGTCGTAGTGAATACGTCATCGAAGTTAAAGGTCAAGTCGTTTATCGTGATAAAGAAGCGATTAATCCCAAAATGAAAACTGGCGAGTTTGAAGTGATGGCGACTGACATTACGATTTTAAATACTGCGAAAACAACGCCATTTACCATTGAAGATGATAATAACGTTAATGACGAATTGCGCATGAAATATCGTTATTTAGATTTACGTCGTCCATCAATGACAAACAACATTAAATTACGTCACCAAGTAACGAAAACAATCCGTCACTATTTAGATAATCATGACTTTTTAGACATTGAAACTCCTTATTTAGGCAAATCAACACCAGAAGGCGCTCGAGATTATTTGGTTCCTTCTCGTGTCCATGCCGGTCATTTTTATGCTTTGCCACAATCACCACAACTCTTTAAACAATTATTAATGGGGGCAGGCTTCGATCGCTATTACCAAATCGTTCGTTGTTTCCGTGATGAAGATTTACGAGGCGACCGTCAACCAGAATTTACACAAATCGATATCGAAACGACCTTTTTAACACCAGAAGAAATTCAAACATATACAGAAAATATGTTGGCTGAAGTGATGAAAGAGACAAAAGGAATTGAGATTTCTGTTCCGTTTCCACGAATGAGCTATGACGAAGCGATGGCACGCTATGGTAGCGATAAACCCGACACTCGTTTTGCTATGGAATTAATTGATGTTGCAGATGTAGTGAAAGACGTAGACTTCAAAGTTTTCCAAGCAGCGTTGGAAAATGGTGGACATGTGAAGGCTTTGAATGCAAAAGGCGCCGCAGATAAGTATTCTCGTAAAGATATGGATAACTTAGGTAAGTATGTGAGTCAATTTGGTGCAAAAGGCTTAGCTTGGTTAAAAGTTGAAGAAGATGGCTTAAAAGGACCAATTGCTAAATTCTTAACAGAAGTTAGTGATGAATTAATTGCTGCTACCAATGCAGAAGTCGGTGATATTTTAATGTTTGGTGCCGATAAACCTGAAATCGTAGCCGCTGCTTTAGGTGCGGTACGTACACGTTTAGGTAAAGAATTAGGTTTAATTGATGAATCGAAATTCAATTTCTTATGGATTGTGGATTGGCCGTTGTTTGAATATGATGAAGAAGCTGGCCGCTATGTTTCTGCTCATCATCCATTTACACAACCAAAAGCAGAGGATGTGGCCCGCTTAGCAACAGACCCAGCCTCTGTGTATGCTGAAGCTTACGATGTTGTCTTAAACGGCTACGAATTAGGCGGTGGCTCATTACGGATCCATACACGAGAATTACAAGAAAAAATGTTTGAAACGTTAGGTTTTACAAAAGAAGAAGCACAAGACCAATTTGGTTTCTTGCTAGACGCATTAGATTACGGCTTCCCGCCACATGGAGGGATTGCTTTAGGGCTAGACCGCTTAGCAATGCTATTGGCTGGGGAAGAAAATATTCGTGAAGTGATTGCCTTCCCTAAAAACGGGAAAGCAATTGACCCAATGAACAACGCACCAAGTTTAGTTTCTCCATTACAATTGTTTGAATTAAACATTGATGTAACAGCCATTGACGAATAAATGTTAAATCTAAAGAAAGAGTGACTTCATTGACGGATGAGGTCACTCTTTCTTTGGGAAGGAAAAGGATAACAAAATAAAAAGTGGCTGAGCTAAAAATCTGCCAATTGGCTGTTTTTTCTTTTTAGAAAACTTTGTATGATAACTGAGTGTATAAAGGAGCGAAACAAATGACAAAAATAATTTTAACAATTGGCGGTTCCGATCCTTTTTCAGGTGGCGGGATTCAAACAGATTTAAAAACGTTTGAAAATCATCAAGTCTTTGGCTTATCAACTTTAACTTGCCTTGCTACAGCCCCCAAGAATCATTTTCAGATTCATGACCTGGAGACTTCTTTGGTGAAAGAGCAACTCGCTTCCATACCTGCCGGGAGTTTAGACGGCATCAAGATTGGCTTGATTCACAGTGAAGAAAGTATGCTACAAATTGCAACCTTTTTGAAAAAGCACGCAGGTCTGCCGGTGGTGTTGGATCCTGTCTTGGCTTTTAAAGAAACGACTTCAGTTTATGAAAAAAGATACATGCAGTTATTGATTGAAAAACTTTTTCCATTCGCAACGATTATAACGCCTAATTTAAAAGAAGCAGAATTACTCATTGGCAGAAAATTAACAACCGTCGAAGAAGTTCAACAAGCGGCGGAAGAGTTAAACTCTTTAGGAGCGGCAACGGTGGTGATTAAAGGTGGTAATCGTTGGCTTGGCCAAGAAGCACGTGACTTTTTTTATGATGGACAACAACATATTCAATTGGTCAAAGAAAAAGTAATGGCCCACACCATTGATGGCGCTGGTTGTTCCTTTGCCTCTGCAATTGGTGCGAATTTAGTTAAAGGATATCCGTTAATTGAAGCAGTTGATTTAGCAAAAACATACGTTCATGAAGCCATTGTTTCTGGGGTCCAGCTAAATGCAGCTTTTGGAAGTGTGTGGCATGAAGGATTACTAGCAGGAGGTGTGGCGGATAATGACAAGAAAAATTAGTCTATATGCAGTAATTACCGCTTTAACAGTGGCTGTGTCAATGGTCTTTATTATCCCCGTCCCAGCAACAAATGGCTTTGTTACATTGGCGGATGCAGGGATTTACATTGCTAGTTTACTTTTTGGTCCGATTGGTGGCTTGACAGTCGGAGCTTTAAGCGGTGGTTTAATTGATTTATTGTCAGGCTATCCACAATGGTTCGTTTTTTCGTTATTGATTCATGGCGGACAAGGTTGGTTAGCAGGGCACTTCTTTAATAAAAATAAAAAGATGCAAACGCTAGGATTACTTTTAGCCAGTCTCCTCATGATTAGCGGGTATGCTTTAGCGACTAGCTGGCTTTACGGCGTGGGTGCGGGGATTGCCTCTTTACCAGGGAATATCATTCAATCCTTATTTGGGGTGATTGTAGCATTGCCTCTTAGTCAAACATTAAAACGTGTGTTACCAAAAAATGGTCGTTTAGAAGAAAGAAGGATGAACAAATGACTATCGATGAAAAAATGTTAAAAGAACAGTTAGTGACAATTACAGAAGAAGTCATTACAGCAGGGAATTTAAAAAAAGGGGACCTATTTGTTTTAGGTTGTACCACTAGCGAGGTAGTAGGTGGCGTCATTGGTAAAAATTCCAGTGCCGAAGTAGGACAATGGATTGTCTCAACCTTAATTGAACAATTAGATAAAAAAGGCATCTCTTTGGCTGTCCAAGGATGCGAACATATTAATCGTGCTTTAGCGATGGAACGTCGTGTGGCTGAAGAAAAAGGCTTTGAAATTGTCTCGGTAGTACCACAATTACATGCTGGCGGTTCTTGTTCAGTGGCTGCCTTTGAAAAATTTGATGAACCTGTGGAAGTGGAGCATATTGTTGCTCAAGCAGGGATTGACATTGGCGATACATCTATCGGTATGCATGTAAAACATGTGCAAGTTCCTCTTCGCTTGAGCATTCGAACGTTAGGTGCGGCCCATGTTACAGCATTATATTCTCGTCCTAAATATATTGGTGGACCAAGAGCCCATTATGAAACAACCCAAGAACGAAATCGTTAAGATTTCGTTCTTTTTTCATTTCTATAAACATTTGATGAATCTTCCGTAATTATTATAGGAATCTCTTTTTTTCTCTCGGTAAACCACGTATAATATGAAAAGAAATGTAATTTATTGAAAACCTGAAACGAGGCTATTATTTATGAAAAAAATTTATGACGGACTGCCAGTTCATGACTATACAACAAAATTTTCTGTGTCGATTGTCTATGCTATTCTTGCATCAATTGCCATGAACTTTTTCTATCAACCAGGAAATATTTATTCCAGTGGCTTAACAGGCTTGGCCCAAATTTTAACAACCCTCTCAACAAAAATTGTCGGTTTTAATGTGCCTGTCTCCATTACATTGTATCTGTTAAATGTGCCGTTATTCTTTATTGCGTGGAAAAAAATAGGTAAGAAGTTTACAATTTTTACTTTCATTACCGTGACTTTAACTTCATTATTTATGCATATTGTTCCGCAAACGGTGATGACTCAAGATCCAATTATCTGTGCTATTTTTGGTGGGGCGATTTCTGGATCAGGAATTGGTTTTGTCTTAAAAAACGGGGTTTCTTCTGGGGGATTAGATATTCTAAGCATTACCATTCGGAAAAAAACGGGGCGTTCCGTTGGCTCGATTTCAATTTATTTTAACGCACTAATTGTCTTCGTTGCAGGTTATTTATTTGGCTGGCAGTACATGTTCTACAGTGCGTTATCAATTTTTGTAAGTGGGAAGGTCACAGATGCCGTTTATACTAAGCAAAAGAAAATGCAAGTTATGATTGTCACTAAAAACCCAGATCGAGTCGTGGATGAGATTCAAAAGAAAATGCGCCGCGGTATTACAATTATTCATGAAGCGGAAGGGGCGTATCGCCACGATCGCCAAACTGTTTTGCTAACTATTGTGACACGCTTTGAGTTGCCAAGTTTAGAAGCAGCCATGAAAGAAAGTGATCCGAATGCCTTTGTCAGCATCTCAGATAATGTTAAAATTTTAGGACGTTTTTACGAAGAAGATTACAAATAAAAGGGTATGAAGCAACGAGAGAATGGCTGTGTCTATTCCTTCGTTGCTTTTTTTGAAAAATAAGTAAAAAATGCTTTGTGAGAGGACCTGAAATTCCCATTTAAACAAGAAGTTAATTGAAAGACGTTCGTGAATTCCTTTGCTTTTGGTTTAATTAGATCTAATTATTCGGAAATAAGTCGCTATTGTTTCCCACAAACGAATGCTTTGTTTGGATTTGAAAGAAAACGATGAAAAAAGAATCATTTTTATTGAAAAGACCTAAAAAAACTGGTACACTAAGTGTGTAATTGATAAGTACTTTTAATACTGTTATGAATAAATAGTAGGAAAAACGAACATCAATTCTATTTTTTTAAAGTTCATAGGTCGTTTTCAGTCTTACTTGGACATATTTCGACCCACAAAAGGAGCGCATCATGTTAAAAGAATTTAAAATGATTGAAGCAGTTGCTCCAGATATGCTCGATGTATTACAAGAAAGATTCCAAATTCTTCGCAATATTTATTGGATGCAACCTATTGGACGTAGAAGTTTATCAGAAACGATGGGAATTACAGAGCGAGTCTTGCGTACAGAAACAGATGTTTTGAAGCAGCTCAACCTGATTGAACCTTCAAAAAGCGGAATGACATTAACAGAACGCGGTTTGGAAGTCTACCAAGGTTTAGAATTAGTCATGAATCAATTGCTTGGTATGCACCAAATCGAAAAAGAAATGACACAGTACTTTGGCATTCAACGTTGTATCGTTGTTGCAGGAGATAGTGATATCCAAAAGAAAGTTCTTTCGGACTTTGGAGATGTCTTAACCAATACGCTGAATTTACTCTTACCAAATGGTGAGAATACAATTGCGGTTATGGGTGGGACAACAATGGCCATGGTGGCCGAAAATATGGGATCACTAGAAACTGAAAAACGTCATAATTTGTTTGTTCCAGCCAGAGGAGGGATTGGTGAAGCAGTTTCTGTCCAAGCCAATTCAATTAGTGCTGTAATGGCCAACAAAACGGGTGGTAACTACCGGGCGTTATATGTCCCAGAACAATTGAGTCGTGAAACGTATAATAGTTTATTACAAGAACCCTCGATTCAAGAAGTTCTTACGTTAATTAGTCATGCCAACTGTGTGGTGCACAGTATTGGTCGAGCGTTGCACATGGCGGCACGCCGAAAAATGTCTGATGACGAAATGGTTATGCTCAAACAAAAAAATGCCGTGGCAGAATCGTTTGGTTATTTCTTTGATGAAGAAGGAAAAGTGGTCTATAAAATTCCACGAATTGGCCTTCAATTAAAAAACTTACAAGAAATTCCCTATGTCGTCGCAATTGCGGGCGGCAAAACGAAAGCCAAAGCCATTCGCGCATATATGAAAAATGCACCAAAACAAACGTGGCTCATCACAGATGAAGCTGCTGCAAACGAGATTTTAAAAGGGGTAACCCTTTAAAATAAAAAATTTTTGATTTTCATAAGGAGGAAATCTTTAATGACAGTTAAAGTAGGTATTAATGGATTTGGACGTATCGGACGCTTAGCTTTCCGTCGTATCCAAGATGTAGAAGGAATCGAAGTAGTTGCAATCAACGACTTAACAGATGCTAAAATGTTAGCACACTTGTTAAAATATGACACAACTCAAGGCCGTTTCAACGGTACAGTTGAAGTTCACGAAGGTTCATTCAACGTTAATGGCAAAGAAATCAAAGTTTTAGCTAACCGTAACCCTGAAGAATTACCATGGGGCGAATTAGGCGTAGACATCGTTTTAGAATGTACAGGTTTCTTTACTTCTAAAGAAGCTGCTGAAAAACATTTAACTGCTGGTGCAAAACGTGTAGTTATTTCAGCTCCTGGTGGTAACGATGTACCAACAATCGTTTACAACACAAACCATGAAACATTAACTGGAGAAGAAACTGTAATTTCAGGCGCTTCTTGTACTACAAACTGCTTAGCTCCAATGGCTAAAGCTTTACATGACAACTTTGGTGTTGTTGAAGGTTTAATGACAACTATCCACGCTTACACAGGTGACCAAATGACATTAGACGGACCACATCCTAAAGGCGACTTCCGTCGTGCGCGCGCTGCTGCTGCAAACATCGTACCTAACTCAACTGGTGCTGCTAAAGCAATCGGCTTAGTAATCCCAGAATTGAACGGTAAATTAGATGGCGCTGCTCAACGTGTTCCTGTAGCTACTGGTTCATTAACTGAATTAGTTACTGTATTAGACAAAGAAGTTACTGTTGATGAAGTAAATGCAGTAATGGAAAAAGCTGCTAACGAATCTTATGGTTATAACACAGACGAAATCGTTTCTTCTGATATCGTAGGTATGACTTACGGTTCATTATTCGATGCAACTCAAACAAAAGTTATGACAGTTGGCGACAAACAATTAGTTAAAACTGTTGCTTGGTATGACAACGAAATGTCATACACTGCTCAATTAGTTCGTACTTTAGAATACTTCGCTAACTTATAAGATTCATTCTTATCATTAGTGAAATTTGAACAATTGTGAAATAATAAGCGGGGAAGCAACGCGCTTCTCCGCTTTCTTTTTTTAAAAAAGAAAAATCCTAAAATTGACAATACAGGAGGTCTACTCATGGCTAAAAAGACAATTAAAGATGTAGATTTAAAAGACAAAAAAGTCCTTGTCCGTGTTGACTTTAACGTTCCGTTAAAAGATGGCGTGATCACAAACGATAATCGTATCGTAGCGGCTTTACCAACAATCAAATACGTGATTGAAAATGGCGGAAAAGCAATTCTTTTCTCTCATTTAGGTCGTGTAAAAACAGAAGAAGACAAAGCTGGCAAATCATTAAAACCAGTGGCTGAACGTTTAAGCGAATTACTAGGTCAACCAGTTACTTTTGTTCCAGAAACACGTGGTAAAGAATTAGAAGACGCTGTTAACAATATGAAAGACGGCGACGTTTTAGTATTTGAAAACACTCGTTTTGAAGATGTTGACGGCAAAAAAGAAAGCGGCAATGACGCTGAATTGGGTAAATACTGGGCTTCTTTAGGCGATGTATTTGTCAATGATGCTTTTGGTACTGCACACCGTGCACATGCCTCAAACGTTGGAATTGCTTCAACTGGTATCCCAACAGTTGCTGGTTTCTTAATGGAAAAAGAAATTAAATTCATCGGCGAAGCTGTTGAAAATCCAAAACGTCCATTCGTAGCAATCTTGGGTGGCGCAAAAGTTTCTGACAAAATCGCTGTCATTGAAAACCTAATTGAAAAAGCCGACAAAATTTTAATCGGTGGCGGTATGGCTTACACATTCATGAAAGCACAAGGCTATAGTGTTGGTTTATCTTTACTTGAAGAAGATAAAGTGGACTTAGCGAAAAGCTTAATGGAAAAAGCTGGCGACAAATTAGTTTTACCGGTTGATACAGTTGTCTCTAAAGAGTTCAGCAATGACGCTCCTTTCCACACGGTTCCTTCAACTGAAATCCCAGATGATGAAGAAGGCTTGGATATCGGTGAAAAAACAATTGAATTATTCGCTAACGAATTACAAGGTGCGAAAACAGTTGTTTGGAATGGACCAATGGGCGTATTTGAAATGAGTAACTTTGCCAAAGGAACAATTGGTGTTTGTGAAGCGATTGCTAATTTAGAAGACGCAACAACAATCATCGGTGGTGGGGACTCTGCTGCTGCAGCAATTCAATTAGGCTACGAAAACAAATTCTCTCACATCTCAACAGGTGGCGGAGCAAGTTTAGAATTATTAGAAGGCAAAACTTTACCAGGTTTAGCTTCTATTAACGATAAATAATCAGTTTAAAAGACAATATTTTTAAAAAAAGAAAAGGATGTGCTTTTCATGCGCAAACCAATTATCGCTGGTAACTGGAAAATGAACAAAACTTTAAGCGAAGCACAAAGCTTTGCAGAAGCAGTAAAAAATGCTGTTCCATCAAACGACGTTGTTGACGCTGTGATTGGATCTCCAGCATTATTCTTAGCTCCTTTAGCTTGGAACCTAAAAGATTCTGAAGTGAAATTAGCTGCACAAAACTGCTACTGGGAAAACGCTGGTGCCTTCACTGGTGAAAACTCACCAGCTGCAATTGCAGATTTAGGTGTGAACTATGTGATTATCGGACACTCTGAACGTCGCGAATATTTCCACGAAACAGATGAAGATATCAATAAAAAAGCCAAAGCAATCTTTGCAAATGGTATGACACCAATCTTCTGTTGTGGTGAAACTTTAGAAACGTATGAAGCTGGTAAAACAGCGGAATGGATCGAAGGTCAAATCACTAACGGCTTAGTTGGTTTATCAAACGAACAAGTTGCTTCAATGGTTATCGCTTACGAACCAATCTGGGCAATCGGAACTGGTAAATCTGCAGATGCTAATATTGCAGATGAAATCTGTGGTGTTGTTCGTTCAACAGTTGAAAAATTATACGGCAAAGAAGTTTCTGAAGCTGTTCGTATTCAATACGGTGGTTCTGTTAAACCAGAAAACATCGCTGAATATATGGCAAAAGAAAACGTTGACGGTGCTTTAGTCGGCGGCGCAAGCTTAGAAGCAGATTCATTCTTAGCTTTATTAGATGCTGTAAAATAAGAAATCACTAACGGTAACGTTTTCTCAATGACTTTTGCAAAAAAATGTTTGCATAGTTTGCGAGAATTAACTACAATCATACATGAGGGAATCCCCTTAGTATAAATACAAACTCAAAGGAGAGACAAAACATGTCAATTATTACTGATATTTACGCACGCGAAGTCTTAGACTCACGCGGTAACCCAACAATCGAAGTAGAAGTTTACACTGAAAGCGGAGCTTTCGGCCGTGGAATGGTTCCTTCAGGAGCTTCAACTGGTGAATACGAAGCAGTTGAATTACGTGATGGCGACAAAGCTCGTTACTTAGGTAAAGGTGTTACTAAAGCTGTAGATAACGTAAACAACATCATTGCTGAAGCAATCATCGGTTACGATGTACGCGATCAAATGGCTATCGATAAAGCAATGATCGATTTAGATGGAACTCCTAACAAAGGTAAATTAGGTGCTAACGCTATTCTTGGTGTGTCTATCGCCGTAGCTCGTGCTGCTGCTGATTACCTAGAAGTGCCTTTATATCATTACTTAGGCGGATTCAATACAAAAGTATTACCAACTCCAATGATGAACATCATCAACGGTGGATCACATGCTGACAACAGTATTGACTTCCAAGAATTCATGATCATGCCTGTAGGTGCGCCTACATTCAAAGAAGCTTTACGTATGGGTGCAGAAGTATTCCACGCATTAGCTTCAATCTTAAAAGGTCGCGGCTTAGCTACTTCAGTAGGTGACGAAGGTGGTTTCGCTCCTAACTTAGGTTCAAACGAAGAAGGTTTCGAAGTAATCATCGAAGCTATCGAAAAAGCTGGCTATGTTCCTGGTAAAGACGTTGTTCTTGCTATGGATGCTGCTTCTTCAGAATTCTACGACAAAGAAAAAGGCGTTTACGTTTTAGCTGACTCAGGCGAAGGCGAAAAAACAACTGAAGAAATGATCGCGTTCTACGAAGAATTAGTTTCTAAATACCCAATCATTTCAATCGAAGACGGCTTAGACGAAAACGACTGGGACGGATTCAAAAAATTAACTGAAGTATTAGGCGACAAAGTTCAATTAGTTGGTGACGATTTATTCGTAACAAACACAACTAAATTAGCTGAAGGTATCGAAAAAGGTATCGCTAACTCAATCCTAATCAAAGTTAACCAAATCGGTACTTTAACTGAAACATTCGAAGCAATCGAAATGGCTAAAGAAGCTGGCTACACTGCAGTTGTATCTCACCGTTCTGGTGAAACAGAAGATTCAACAATCTCTGATATCGCTGTTGCAACAAACGCTGGCCAAATCAAAACTGGTTCATTAAGCCGTACTGACCGTATTGCTAAATACAACCAATTATTACGTATTGAAGATCAATTAGGCGATGTAGCTGAATACAAAGGCTTAAAATCTTTCTACAACTTAAAAAACAAATAATTCATTTAATGAATAACGCTTAAAGGGACAATTGGTTAATGAACCAATTCTCCTTATACTCGGACGTAAAAACACGCCTTTCTGCAAAGAAAGGCGTGTTTTTTTATATTTATAAAAATATTGAAAAAAATAGATTAGAAATAACTTCAACCGTACATCGCTCTATAATCACTTGTTTAAAAATAACAAAACATTAACAAAACAACATTATATAAAAATTTAATAAAACAAAATAATTGTTATTTTATAATTTTAGTATTGACTGGTTTCAGATAACGCTGTACGCTTAAAGAAATAGTATAGAATTTCACAAAAAAATGAAAATACAAATTTAACTTGGAGGATGTTGAGTAGTGAGCAACGGGAAAAAGATTTTTATTAGTCATAGTTCAAAGGATCAAGAATATGTGGATGCGTTTATCCAATTGTTGAAAAAGTTTGGGTTTCGAACACAGGATATTTTTTATAGTTCCGCTATTGAAACAGGTGTACAGCCAGGAGAATTAATTTTTGACACGATTAAAAGGGAGCTAACCAATCAACCTGTCATGCTGTATTTTTTATCTGATCATTATTATCAGAGTATTCCATGTTTAAACAAAATGGGTGCTTCTTGGATGCTATCAGATAAACACTATCCAATTGCGTTAAATAATTTTTCTATGAAAGATATGAAAGGTGTTATTAGTAGTGAGCGTTTGGCGATTGCGTTTAATGATAAGACAAGTACTAATGAAATAAACTGCTTATTAAAAAAGTTATCTCATGACACAGATGTACAAGCTGAGCCAGATTTTGAACTAAACGTTGAGAAAAATATTCAGCCATTCCAAAATAAACTGACACAACTGATTCGGCAAGCAAGTTATTTAAAACCTGATGAAAAGGGATATTTTGAAACGACTCTTAGCACTCATCGTCCTGTGTATGGCACAGCAAAAGGGGTGTATGACTGTTTCAAATTACCTAGCTTAATTGAGCCTAAAAGCTTAGGGTTAGACACGCTATCAGAGGATGAAAGCCATTGGCTATTCTTTTTTCTTACGTGGGGAACTTTTCAAGAAGGCGAAAAAGTGCGGTTTAAATTGAAAAAGGATAAGGCGTATAACAATAGGGAATTCAGTGATATTGGTAAATGTAAAAATATTTACGTCTCTTATTTAGAGAAGGTAGAGTAATTGGAGGAGGTAATAAATGAAAATGAATTGGCGTCAGTTGGTTGGTACATATCGCATTTCTGATAATGGCAAACAATATCAAAATGACTGGTTAAATAAGCAAGTTGATTTAGCCACAGAACTTCGTAAATCTTTTGATAGTGACTATCGTAGAGTAATTAAAAGTGATGCATTTAGACGCTTACAAGATAAAACACAAGTTTTTCCTTTAGAACGTAATGATTTTGTAAGAACACGTTTAACACATAGCTTAGAAGTGGCAATGCATAGCAGGGATATACTTAGATTAGTTATTTCACAGTTGAACGAACGAAACATTGAGGTTATGGAATTATCAGAATGCTATCGGTTGTTAGAAACAGCTGCATTAATCCATGATATTGGCAATCCCCCTTTTGGACATTTTGGGGAAGAAGCCATTCGTATTTGGTTTGAAAAAAATGGTCCTTTGTATGCTTGTTGGTCTGATTTTTCGGAGCAACAACAAAATGATTTTCTTAACTTTGAAGGAAACGCTCAAACCATCCGACTTTTAACAAAACTGCATCATGATAATGGGACTTCTAAAGCAGGAATGAAACTAACTGCCACGACATTAGATACAGTTATCAAATATACGGCATCTTCAGATCAATTAAATAAGCAACAGCTTTTGTCTAAAAAAGTTGGCTATTTTTACTCGGAAAAACAAGTGTTTAACGCCATTAAATTTGCGACAGGAACACAAAATAAGCGACACCCATTAGTCTTTTTGCTAGAAGCCTCAGATGATATCGCCTATACTTTTTCAGATATCGAAGATGCCTATAATTATGGTTTATACAGCTATCAAGATTTAAAGCAGTTTGTTGATGGGCAAACAGGAACAAAAAAATTTTTAATGTTAGAAAAAGATAAAACAGAAGAAGCTACCTTACAAGAATTTTTGAGAAAGACACAAAGAGCTGTTTGTCAAAGCGTAGCGAAAAATTTTGCTAATCATTATGACTTAATTATGAGAGGTATCTATCATAATGAAATTATCATTGAAGATTGTGATGAAGTGAAATGCTTTCAGGCATTAAAAAACTTTTCTAGAGTCTATGTTTTTCAAACAAAAACAATTTTGGATCAAGAGGTATTGGGCTTCAATATCATCAATCGTTTACTAGATGAATTTGTTCCAGTCGTACTGAAATATGAAAAAGTTTCCATGAATAAGTATGAGGAGCGAATCTTTAATAATATTTCGGAAAGCGCGAAAGCGTTGTATAGAAGAGAAGCAAAGAACGCTACAGAAGCAGAAAAAGACTATTATCGTTTGAAAATGGCGGTGGACTTTGTATGTAATATGACGGATGGATATGCCAAAAAAGTTTATGATACATTATTCACTTAAAATTTGAGAAAAAGCTTCTCAGCGGTTGCCGCCGCTGAAGAAAACTAGTTCATTGCACAGGCTGATCGTTTCAGTAAAAATTTTAAAGATGCTAGTAATTTCACTGAAAATCGGGTACACTAAAATTAGCTAGTGTAACTAGCAAAAAAGGCAACTGGAATAGATAGGTTGTGCTGTCTATGAAGGGCTTTGTTTGTCAGGTGGTGCTGACATGCAAAGTGCCTTTTTTCTTTTTCTCAACATTTTAAGGACAAAAAACGATTGCAACATGTCACAATCGCTAACCTCGGAGAAAAAGGAATTTTTCTCCAATGGCCATTTCGATAACCTGTTGTGTGTTTCGAAACATTCAGAACGGTGGTGCGTTCTTTCAGTGCCTAATTATCCAATTCGTTTCTTGTTCCTCTATTTACAGTATACTGAATGAAAGCCTATTCTGCAATGATAGAATCAGGTTCCTGTGATTAAATAACATAAAAAATGGGCTCCTTATATAAAGAAAAATAACAAAAGAAATTTTGAATATTGACGTTTTTTTTAGGTACGTTATGATAAATGAGAGGTGATTTTATGTTAAAAATGCAAATTGTTGATTATTTACGCAATCAAACAGCTTTTTTTGAACCATCTTTAGTCAGTGAAATTTTCACAGCAAGCAATATTGCAACGACATTTTCTATCAAACGAAATACAGCTAGTCACTATTTAAATCAGTTAAACGAAGAAGGGATTCTAGTTAAGATCAATACACGACCAGTTTACTTTTTTCATAAAGAAGCGTTTCAACAACAAAACTATCTTTTAAAAAGAACTGTTTATCAAAGTTTCCAAGAAATGATCGATGAACAGCCTGTTTTTGATCGCAAAAGTGATTTTTTTCAGTCGGTCATTGGTTATCGCGGTAGTTTAGCTCAGACCATCGAACAATTAAAAATGGCAGCGCTTTATCCTGGCGGTGGATTGCCTGTCTTAATTACAGGTGAAAGTGGTACGGGTAAAAGTTTTTTAGCATCCTTATATTATCAGTTTTGTCTTTCAAAAGAACTACTTGACGATTCAGCACCTTTTGTGACAGTTAATTGTGCGCAATATGCCAACAATCCAGAGCTTTTAACTAGTCAATTATTTGGGCATCTTAAAGGCGCTTTTACGGGAGCAGATTCCGATAAAATTGGGGCCTTTCAAAGTGCAGAAGGGGGCGTTTTATTTTTAGATGAAGTTCATCGTTTGAGTCCTGAAGGGCAGGAAAAATTGTTTACATTTTTAGATCAGGGTATCATTTATCGGATGGGTGAAACCAATCGGCCCATTCCTGTTACGTGTCGGTTGTGCTTTGCCACAACTGAAGAAATTTCTAGCACCTTTTTAACGACATTTTTAAGACGAATTCCTATTCAAATTAAAATCCCAAGTCTTGCTGAACGCACTCAAGCGGAAAGAAAACAATTAATTATGCGAGCATTTTATGAGGAACAGCAAGCTATTCAAAAAGCAGTTACTATCACGCCACAAGTTATCCAACTTTTAGAAAATCACCATTATGTAGGCAATGTAGGTGAATTAAGAAATAATATAAAAATTATTACTGCACGCAGCTTTGCCGCCAATCTTGATAAACGTGTTATTCCAATCACTTTGCACGATCTACCGAAAGAATTTCTGGATCAATCGATCAGACTAGCTCCTGATGAAAATGAATTGCCTATTCGTTTAGATGAGCAAACAAATCTGGTTAGTTTGTTAGAGGAAACAGAGCTTGCGCAAAGAAAAATTATCCAGAGTTATGAACGAATCCTTCGTCTTTATGTCTCTCACCATCATCATCTTTCCACTGCTAATAACGACATCTCGAAAGAAATTGAACGCTTATTCGATGATTTATTATTTGAAAAGAAGCGAGAGAAAAATCACGAAATGTTATTGTTTATTACGCAAAATATCCGTCAATTATTGGAAACGATTGAATCGTCTTATCAAATTCGGTTTAATGGCAGTTTAGTCTATGCATTAAGCACCTATCTGTTTCAACGAAGATGTATTGATTGGTTTCCAGAAAAAGAACCTACAACAGTCATTGACGAACTTTTAACAGAAGTTCAAACTAAATTAGCAACTAGTTATGGCTACGCTGAACAACTGTTAACTTTAGTGAAACGTTCATTAGATATTGAACTATCCCAGATGGATCGAATTATTGTCACCATTTATCTTCACTATTCGGGTTCAGTAAAGGAAAGTCACTATCCGAAAGCGGTGATTGTTGCCCACGGATATGCCACAGCAAGTAGTATTGCGAATGTTGCAAATCGGCTGTTAGATGTGCCAATTTTTCAATCGTTTGACATGCCGTTAGATGTTACTCCCAAAAAAATTTCCGAACACTTAATTCACTATATGGAACGTCAAGAAACGAGGAATGGTTTAGTAATTCTTTTTGATATGGGTTCATTGAAAGAAATTTATCAGTATTTTCCGGCAGAAGAAGAAGGTCCTTTTTTATTAATGAATAATGTGACAACAAGCTTGGCTCTGTCTATAGGAGAAGCCATTAAAGACGAAGTTTCTTTTGAAGAATTGCCCCAAAAAGCGTTAACGGTTCATCCAAATGAATGGGAAATCATATTACCTGAAAATAAAACGGAACGTGTCATTTTAACAACGTGTAGTACCGGAATTGGCACAGCCGTTAAAATTAGAGATTTACTTGAAAAAAGTTTACCTGCGGAAGCACAATTAAAGATTATTCCTTGTGAGTATAATCAATTACGTAATGCAGAGTCGATCAAAGAAAGTTTTCCAGAATATGAGATTGTCGGCATCATCGGTACAAACAACCCGTCTTCAAATGACCTCCCGTATATCTCTTTAGAAGAGTTGATTGCAGGAAAAGGAATTACGACCCTTTTAGAATGGACAAAGAGAGAATTAACTAAAGATATGCTGTCCTATGTAAATCATGAGTTGATTCGTAACTTTTCATTAGATCGGGTCATTCAATCAGTGACGATTTTAGATACAGAAAAAATTATTCGACAAGTAGAAGTCTTTTTAATTCAATTAGAAGAGCGGTGGCAACAAACAATTCAAAATGATCGTAAATTAGCGGTATATGTCCATGTCAGTTGTTTAATTGAACGATTAATCCGGAATGAACCTATTGAAAATTATAATGGCGCCGAACAATTAAAGCAGTGTCAAAGAACGGTCTTGCAAGAGTTAAAAGAGGCGTTTAGTGTCATTGAAAAAGTTTATAGTGTCAATATACCTGAATCGGAGCTTTTTTATGTCTATGATGTGTTGTTTGGAAAAACGGAGTTTAACAACGCAGAAAGCGATTTTTAAAATAAAAAGGAGGGAGTGCCACTTTTTTGGCACTCTTTTTGCTATATAAAGAAGTAAGTGAGGTGAAGAAAATGGAACGTAAAATTATTCTGGCAACACATGGTAATTTCGCTGCAGGGATTCAGACATCATTAGCTTTAATTTGTGGTGAAACAAAGAATGTGGAATGTCTTTGCGCTTATATGGAACAACCTTATGATTTAGCCAAGACGGTCAAAGACATTTTAAAGAACAATCAACAAAATGAATTAATTGTGATTACAGACCTATTTGGCGGAAGCGTGAATAACGAATTCTTTAATTATGTGGGGAAACAAGCAATGCATTTAATTTCAGGATTAAATTTAGCAACATTAATTGAAATATATACCCAAATAAATACTGTTGATTCATTAGTTGATTTAGTAAAACGTGCCGTTGAAAACGGACAAGAAAGTCTTTGTTATTGTAATGAGTTATCTAGTAAAGAAATTTTAGAAGAAGAATTTTAGGAGGAAATGAAATGATTAAATTGTTAAGAGTCGATCATCGATTGTTACATGGTCAAGTGGCTTTTTCATGGACCCAAGGCTTAGGCGCCGATTGTATTTTAATCGCAAATGATGACGTACCTAAAAATGATATTCGAAAAACAACCATTAAGCTAGCTAAGCCAGCAGGAGTAAAACTGGTCATTAAAACGATTGAAGATGCGATTGCCGCACTAAAAAGTGGTGTTACAGAAAAATACAAACTTTTTATTGTAGTTGAGAGTGTGGAAGATGCTTATCGATTGGCTACTGCTTATCCAGAAATAAAAGAAATTAACTTAGGAGGGATGAAAGTAAGGGAAAATACTCGAAACATTTCTAAAGCAATTAATATCACACCGGATGAAGAAAAAATGGTTAAAGAATTGGTCGCAAATGGTTGTGAAGTTGAAATTCGACAAGTCCCAAATGACAAAAAAGTAGCAGCATTAAATGTCTTGTAGAAAGGAGAAATAAAAATGATAGGACAAGCGATTCTTTTAGGTTGCATCGCTTTTATTGCGCAGTCGGAATATGCTTTAGGAACCTCGTTGCTTTCAAGACCAATTGTAACCGGTTTATTTGTCGGAATTGTATTAGGTGATGTCAAAACGGGCGTAATCATGGGCGCGACCTTAGAGTTAGCTTTCATCGGTTCTTTTTCAGTGGGCGCATCAATCCCACCTGATGTAGTGACTGGTGGGATTCTTGGTACAGCGTTTGCTATTACTGCTGGCGCAGGAACAGAAACAGCCTTAGTCTTAGGCTTGCCAATCGCAACGTTAACGTTGATTCTTAAAAATATTTATTTGGGTTTGCTCATCCCAATCATGAGTCAAAAAGCTGATCAGTATGCTGAAGAAGGAGCATATAAAGGGGTGGAGCGCATGCATTTACTTGCAGGCTTTGGCTTATCGTTCATGCTAGCGCTCATTGTAACTATTTCATTTGCCGTGGGCAGCAACACCATTAAAGGCTTACTTGATCTGATCCCTGAATTTATTCAACATGGGTTGTCTGTTGCAACGGGGATTATTCCAGCGCTAGGATTTGCGATGCTTGCACGCTTACTGATTAACAAACAAGTAGCGCCATATTTCTTTTTAGGCTTCGTCTTAATGGCCTACTTTAAGTTACCTGTAACAGGAGTAGCAATTTTGGGTGCCATTACAGCAGTAATTGTTGTGAATATCATGAATTATGCCAAAGGAAAGAATGAAACAATACAAACAACAAGTGGGGAGGTAATTGATGATGACGAAGACTTCTAAAACTAAGACAGAAAACTTAATTACAAAAAAAGAACTTAATCAAGTCTTTTGGCGTTCATTCCAAATGGAATTTTCATGGAATTATGAACGTCAGATGAATATGGCTTATGTCTATGCCATGATCCCTATTTTAAAGAAATTATATCCTCAAAAAGAAGAGATGGCGGCAGCTTTAAAACGGCATCTTGCTTTCTTTAATACCACGCCGCATATCGTGACGTTTATTTTAGGAATTAATGCTGCAATGGAAGAAGAAAATGTTCTGGACGAAAATTTTGAAGTTGGAACAATCGATAGTATTAAAACCTCGTTAATGGGACCTTTAGCTGGTTTAGGTGATTCCTTTTTCTGGGGAACCTTACGCTTGATTGCAACAGGTGTTGGAACTTCGTTAGCTTTACAAGGGAATGTGTTAGGGCCAATTCTATTTTTACTCATTTTTAACGTCCCCCATGTGATTGTTCGTTATTTACTGAATCGTTGGGGCTATAAATTAGGAACTGGTTTTCTCAAAAAAATTCAAGCAAATGGCATGATGGAAAGTCTCACATTAGGCGCTTCAATAATTGGCTTGATGGTGGTAGGTGCTATGACCGCCTCCATGATTGATTTAACTATCCCGATTACAATCAGCGGAAGTGGCAAAAATGCAGTCACGGTTCAAAGTATCTTTGACGATATCATGCCTAAATTATTACCGCTTGCATCCTTTGGTTTTGTTTTTTATTTATTGAAAAAAGAAGTAAAACCTTTAGCGATTTTAGGTGGCATGGCAATTGTCGGAATTCTTGGCTCATTAATTGGTCTATTTTAGGAGGCAAAATATGAAAACGATGCTGGATTATATAAATGAGGAGCAAGTAGCCCTAACTCAGATTCTTAACCAATTTCAATTAACTGATACAGACGTTTCAAAGGTCACGCACTGTCTAATTTTAGCAACTGGCTCGTCACATAATGCTTGTCAGGCGGCTAAAGTTTACCTTGAAGAAGTGGCGCCTATTTATGTGGAAATCCAAGAGCCGTTCAATTTTGCTCATTATGGCAAAGTGGATGATCGGTTTGATCTGGTCGTAGCGGTTTCGCAAAGTGGTAAAAGTGCTTCAACAATTGATGCCATTGCAAAAATTAAAAACCAAACGTCTGTAAAAACAGTGGCCTTGACAAGTGATGTCACCAGCCCGATTACGGAGGTTGTGGATGAAGTCCTGGATTTAAAAATGGGGCTTGAAACAGTTGGTTTTGTCACAAAAGGCTATACGGCAACACTTTTAAATTTATTTCTATTTGGTTTGAAACTGGGCTATCAAAAGCATCAATTAACAAAAGTAGAGGTTGAAGAAGAATTAGCAAAACTTGCCAAAGCAATTCAGGAAATCGATTCGGTGATTTATAAAACCGAACAATTTTGGCAAAAAACGAAAAAAGAATTAACAGAGGGGACAAGATTTATCGCAATTGGTTATGGGCCTAATATTGGTACGGCAAAAGAGTTTGAGACGAAGTTTACAGAAACAGTTCGCTTACCTTCCCAAGGATTTGAAGTCGAAGCCTATATGCATGGGCCTTATCTTGAAGCGGATACTACACATCTTTTGTTTTTTATTGAAAATCAAAGTCCTATTCAAGCACGTAGCCAAGCCTTGAAAAACTATCTAGCCAGTTATGTTGGCCAATGTTACACAATTACAACGCGTTCAACGAGAGCATTAAATACGTTAGAGTTAGCAAGTGATGTCGAAGAAAAAATTAGTCCTTTATTATTAGTTATTCCATTTCAATATTTGGCGTATCAAGTAGCTACAAGTAAAGGAATTGATTTATCTCAACGGATTTTTGATGATTTTGATTGTGTCCTAAAAAGTAAAATAGCAAAGAAAGAGGGAGATCAGCCATGTTAAAATTTAATGAAGAACAACAAATCAAAGACATACGAGGTGCCTTAGCCTTGCGTTCAGATGTTGAAAAAGTTGTTGATCAAGTTTGGACGAAAGGATTTGATGCGGTCTATTATTTAGGAATCGGCGGTACTTATGCTTCAGCCATGCAAGCAGTTACTTATGCGAATGGAAAAAGTAATTTACCAATCTATGTTCAACATGCTGCTGAGTATTACACAACAGGCAATAAACGTTTAACAGAAAAATCATTCGTCATCTTGTCTTCCGTTACTGGGACAACACAAGAAGTGGTGCAAGCCGTTCAAGAAATCAAAAAGGTCGGCGCAACGTTATTTGGTTTTATCGATGCAAAAGACAGTCTTTTAGCAGATTTATGTGATTATGTGGTGACTTATCCAGCTCCAGGAACTGAGCAAATCAAGTTCTTTATGGTAGCTGATCGTTTAATGCAAAAAAACAACGAATTTACAGATTACGAAAATTATTACCAAGAATTGGAAGAATATTTGCCTACAGGTTTAGCTGAAGCCGAAAAAAGTGCCGATGCGTTTGGCTTAGCTTTTGCGGAAAAACATCGTCATGATAGCATTCACTATTTTATTGGCGCAGGAAACCAATGGGGAGCGGTCTATTCTTATGCAATGTGCTATTGGGAAGAGCAAAGTTGGCTTCGTTCAAAATCAATTCATGCAGCAGAGTTCTTACATGGAACGCTAGAAATTGTAGATGAAACTACGCCAGTAACGTTGTTTATTGGAGAAGACGAGCAGCGACCGTTGGCAGAACGAGTAGCAAAATTATTGCCGAAAATCTGTGCCAATTATACAATTATTGATTCGAAAGCGTATGAACTTCCAGGAATTAGTGAAAAATATCGTGGCCGAGTTGTTTCATTTCTCCTAATGCATGCGGTAACGCAACGCATTGATGCGCATGTAGAAAAATTAAATTGTCACCCATTAGAGATTCGTCGTTATTATCGTCAATTTGATTACTAAGACAAAATAGCCTCTTTTTCCAGCAAGCCTGTGGTAGACTGAAGAGAGAATACTTCAGAAAGTAGGAAAACCAATGACAAAACCGAAAATCTATACAGTGACCTTTGCCAGTGTTTACCCGCTATACATCCAAAAAGCAGAACGTAAAAATCGAACGCAAGCGGAGGTTGACGAAATTATTTACTGGTTAACTGGTTATGATGAAAAAGGCTTGCAACAACAATTGGCTCAAAAAGTAACGATGGAAACATTTTTTGAAGAAGCACCCAATTTTAATGAAAACGCCCAATTGATCAAAGGCGTAATTTGTGGCTATCGCGTGGAAGAAATTGAAGATCCTTTAATGCAAAAAATCCGTTACCTAGATAAATTAATCGACGAATTGGCCAAGGGAAAAGCGATGGAAAAAATTTTAAGAACATGAAGAGGTCGGGACAGAAGTGTTTCACTCCGAGAACCAAGTAGGTACTGTTTAACATCTATTTGCTTTGCAAATAGTGTTTCTCAGCAATAAGAAGGAATTTCCGAAAATTGTTCTTTAATTTTTGGAGAATTTCGGCTTATTTCCGAAGGAGTTGCTTCTGTTCCCGCCGTTTATCAGTTTTTGAGCGTGGGACAAAAATTCAAAGTGATTTTTGTCCCACGCTCTTCATGTTTTCTTGTACACGGAATTTAACTATTTCCTGTATTAACGAAAGAGGTAACTCTTGCGTGTAGGGAAATTGAATGGCACCTTTCGAGGTTTTAAAAGGGCGTAATTCTTTGCTGAAACGTTGGATGGCTGATGGCGTAGGATAGAAACCTAAATGTTGCTTGGCCGCCGCAAAATGCACTAAATTGCCATTTAAGTAAAAGGTCGGCATTCCATAAGCAATTTTTTCAGTAGTCTCCTGAGGAACAACCGCTAAAATTGCTTGGTAGATTTCTGTTAACTGTGTTTGATGTTGGGATTGCTGGCGTATATAGTTTGCAATGATGGTCATCTAAAAACACCTCCGTTTGTTTCAGTATACTATGTAAAAAATAAAAGGCGAAGAGGATACAAAAAAACCGTCTAGTATTTTTTCTTTACTAAACGGCTTTTAGCTTAAATAACTACCTAAAGGGTCTTGCATGGAAATGTTTGTCACTCCTTAGTTTAATTGTTTTAAGTGTGCAATTGCTTCTTCAATTGTGTGACCAGTTGCTGTTTTACTTTCATTTTTTGCATCGAAAACAATGAAAATATTTTTGTCTGTGTCTAATTGAATACGGTATTGAATGTTTTTTACTTTGTAAGTCATAGTTATTCTCCTTTCATAAAGTACTCTAAAAAGGCGACGATAACTGATAACGAAATTCCATTGTTACTATACCACTGGAAAATTATTTTTGCAACAAATAACATTTTTTCTTTACCATTCCTTAGACTTCTTTGCTAGCTACTTCTTTACATTCTTTTTCAAGAAGCATAAAATAAATACATTACTAGTTTTTGAATAGGAGATCGATGTGAAAAAGAGAGTTGAGAAATTTAGACGACGGCCCTACCGCTACCTTTTGTATGGAATCGGGTTCATCTTATTAATTATTTTTAGTAATTTATATTTGCAATGGTGTCAGAATAACTTGTCTGTTGATTTAGCCTTCAAGTTTGCTTTTTCGTGGCATACGGAAAAGTTTTTCTTAGGTTGTTTTGTGCTAAGCGTTTTTTTACTTTTTTTATGTAGTTTGGCAGGTTCATTAGGAGTTGGCGCTCTTTTATATAGTGTCATAATAGGTGTTTTAGGATTTGCGGACTATCAAAAGATGTTTTATCGTGTCGAACCTATTTACCCAGACGACTTAAAAATGATCACAGAAGTTAGTTTATTAAAAGAAATGGTTGGTTTATGGCCGTTTATTTTTGTGGTAGCGTTAGGTTGTGTAGCACTTTTTTTCTTAGGAAAAGCCTTTTATAAAAGTTTCTTTTTATCGAAGAAAAAACAAACGATTCGTGTGTTAAGTCTTGTTCTTTCGATTGGTCTATTTTCATATATTGGTGATTTTAACAATCCGCAAAATTTGTTACGTAAAGCCTATAATAAAACCGCGTTATGGATTCCTTACAGCCAAAAAATGAATTACTACAATACAGGATTTATTGGTGGTTTTCTATATAATTTAAAAGTAGAGGCTATGGACCAACCAAAGGGTTATTCAAAAGAAGCTATTTCAGAAATTACTCAGAAATATCAAAAGTTGGCCGAGGCGAAAACAGTGCCGAGCAATGAGCAACCCAATATTGTGTTTGTCATGAGTGAAAGTTTTTCAAATCCAGATCATCTGAAAGGTTTGTCCATTATTGGTAACCCTTTAGCTGATTATCAGCAAATCGCTGATAAAACTTACAGTGGCCAGATGCTTTCACAAAACTACGGGGGCGGAACTGCGAATATTGAATTTGAAGCCCTAACAAGTTTTTCGATGGAATTAATGAATGCCCAAATGACTACACCTTATACGATGATGATTCCTAAGATGACGGAATTGCCTTCCATTGTTTCATTACTTAAGGAACAAAAGTACCAAACAACGGCTATTCATCCGTACAATACATCTATGTATAAACGAAAAGATGTGTATAAAATTTTAGGTTTTGATCAATTTATCAATGAAAAAACAATGAACTATACGGATAAACTAGAAAATAATCCTTACATTTCAGATCAAGCAGCGTATCAGGAAGTGACGACACTGCTTAAAGAAAAAGAGCAACCGCAATTCATTCATTTAGTTACTATGCAAACACATATGCCCTATGAAAATAAATACACAACGTCCAATTATTTTTCTCAAGGAAACGGCAATCAAGTCGCGCTCAATAATTACTTGCAAGATATTGCCTACAGTAGCGAAGCTTTGAAAAATTTCCTACAAGAAATCGAAAAAATGCCCAAACGCACATTAGTCGTTTTTTGGGGAGATCACTTACCAAGTATTTATGATGAAAACATTCAAGCGTTGAATGAAGGGGCAGCCCTTCACCAGACAGAATTTCTAATGTATGATACGGCGAACCAGTTAATAGAAAAAAATCAGCATCAAGCAACTATTAGTCCATTTTATTTTGCTCCCTCACTTTTCCAACAAAGCGGTTTACCGCAATCGGGATTTTACGCTATGTTAAATGAGGTACAAGGACAATTGCCTGCTTTTGAAAAGGGGAATTACTATCTCGGTGGGGAATGGAAAAAAACAGTAGAAATGAATAAAAAGCAAGAACAACTATATGAGGAATACCGACTGATTCAATATGACATTGTTTCAGGGAAGCAATATAGTTTAGAAAATCAATTTTTTAGCTAAAAAAAACACACGAAATATTCGTGTGTTTCTTGATTTTTTATTTTAAAGTTTTACGATAAACAATGACATAATAGCTGAAAGCTAACAGACAAGCAAAACTTAAAAAGTAAAGCGGTAAGACCCAAATGGTACCATTGTGAAAGTAACTAATCAAATAGGTAAAGAAACTAACAAACAAGTAATAGACAAAACTAAAAATTCCACTGGCAGTACCAATTACAGATTCATAGCCTTTTAAGGCCATACTTAAGGCATTGGGCAAAGTAATATTAATCCCTAAGAAAAAGAGAAAAATAAACAAAATAAGACCAATGATTGATTCAAATTGTGTCATTATTAATAAACAGCAAGCCGCAAAGATACTTAGCAGCAAACCAGCAAAGGCAATTTTTTCCGCTGACCAATATCCTAGCAACCAATTGATAAGAAATGCAGCAAGAATACTAGACACAGCTAAAACTAAACCAAGAAAGCCATATTGGACACTGCTAAAGCCAAAGTGATTGATGAAAATAAACGGAGCTTCTGCATAGTAGCTAAACAATAAACCATTAATGCCCCCAATCAATAAGCCGTAGCACCAAACTTTCGAGTCGAAGGAAAGGCGTTTCGCCACGGACCAAAAAGGCGCTTTCGTTAAGGTATTTCCTAAGTGAAAGGTTTCTGGTAAACGATAAAAACTATAGAAAAGTAATAGAACAGCCATGACAATTAAGGTGCTAAAGACATGCTGATAGCCAAAATAGGTTTGAACAAGTCCGCCGACTAAGGGTCCGATGGCAGGAGATAGCGATAGGGCAGCGCTTGTTTGAGCAAAAATTTTCCCTCTTTGAAGATCGTTAAAGCTTTCCCGCATCATCGATTGAGTAATAACAGAACCAACGCTTGCACCAAATGCTTGAATTAAACGGAAGAATAACAGCCAAGGAAATGTCGGACTCAAAAAAAGGCCAATATTTCCAATTAAATAGCATAAAATTCCTAATAGCATAGCTGGGCGACGTCCAATCGTATCGGATAGAATTCCCCAGAATAAAACGCCAACGGCAAAGGCAACAAAATAAATACTCATGGTTAATTGTGCCACGCTATCGTGAATGTTAAAAGCAGAACTCAGCGCTGGTAAAATAGGTGTGAAAATCGACTCGCTGATTTGTGGAAATCCCACAAGCAAAATAATAATTAGTAATGATGGGACGGTGTTTCGGGTGTTTTTCATGATTTTTCTCCTTAAAAGTTTAATCTAATCAAAAACACCCATTGTCTTTTACAACCGCCAAATTTAAAATAAGTAAAATAATGTCACCAACTTTCCTTGAAATTTTTTATTATACAAAGTCTAAATGAAGAAGCGCTTCTTCTTGACTAAATTCATAAGTGTAGCGACCGGATAAACCGGCAAGCTCACCTGATGCTTGAAATAGTTCACCTGGGCAGTCTAAAAGACCCTGTGTAAACGTCCCTTTTTCGCAAGCAGTAAAGGTGCCTTTTTTTCCTAAATAAGTTCCTTCGAAATGTAGGAAACCGACCACTTGAGCCACAGCTTCAAGCCCATCAGCCATTGAAGAGCCTTGATAAGTCATTAAGTATTCCACAGAAGCTGTCCCAGATAAGGCGCCTGACAATTGATAAGTAGCGGTCGCTTGATTCACTGGGAAATTTTCATTAAGATTGTCAATCGGTTGTTCTTGCCAACTAGATACAGTAAATGATGCTTGCTCCATTGCTGTCCCTTCTTTCTTATTAATAAGAATAGGGTAGCGGGAAGCGCACTATTTGTCAACAATCCACCACTTTAACTCTTCATTTTTTGCACAAAAGAATGTAACGCTAAGCGGTTGATGTGATAAGCAGTTCCTTGTTTTTGAATAAAGCCGCGCTCTCGAAATTGTTTGAAGGTATAAATAAGATGGCGATAACTAACCCCTAAGTATTCGGCAATCTCAGTATGTTTTTCTTTATAAACATCTTCGTGATTAGCGGCAACCAATAGCAATTCCGCTAGCCGATAACTTAGTTCATAGGTCTGATTCGTTGTAAAGTGGTCCACCCGTTGGAGCATTTTTTTCCCTAGATAATGGCTGAGTTGCTGCATAAAAAGTACCTTGTTTTTTAAAACAGTTTCTGCGTAAGCTAAAGGTACAGCCAAACAACAGGTTTCACCTAAGGCGATAACGTCCTTGGTTATCGTTTCCGCTTGAACTAATGTTAAATCGCCAATTAAATCACCTGTCGTTAAAAACTGAACAATGGATTGGCGGCCATTGCGTTCTGTTTTTAAAATTTTCGCTTTTCCTTTGATTAAATAAAAAAGATAATTTAATGGCTCTGCTTGGTGATGAATGAATTCTTGATTTTCAAAATCGATAATAAAACTGTGTTTTAAATCAGTTTCATTAAAAAAAGGCGTATTTTTAGCTAATTCTTGTTTCGGTGATCGTTGGTAGGCTGTTTTAAGCATTTTTTCTCCTTATAATAGGAGATATCTCCTATTTGTTTCTTCTATTGTAGCACATAATAGACGTATCAAGAGTAGAGGAGTTTTTATAATGTGGAAGAAAAAAATTGTGCTATCGTTTCTTTTTTATTTAATTAGTGCATTGGGCATCAGTTTGACAATTCAAGCAGGCATTGGAGTTAGTAGTTTTAATGCATTTAATGTGACCTTTGCAACACTTACTCATTTAAAAGTCGGAACTGTTACCACAGCTATTAATTTCGCTTTTTTAGGCACGTGTTGGTTGTTAGATCAGCAGCGTAAAATTCAGAACTATTTGATTATTTTGGTGGCGTTAATTGGCTTTGGTTTTGTCATTAATTTTTTCTTATATCAATTATTTGGTTCGCTTGTTTTTCAAAATTATTTGGTTAAAATTGTTCTATTTATTTTAGGGACAATCATAGCAGGAATCGGGACAGGACAGGTAGTTGCGCTAGGTGTTTTGCAATTTCCTATTGAAAAATTTTGTACACTTATTTCTGAAAGAACGCGCTATAGTTTTCAGTTTTATCGTTATTTAGTTGATATTTTTTGTGTCAGTTTAGCACTAGGATTGTCCATTAGTTATCATTTGCCGATTTTTGTTCGTGAAGGAACCGTGATTAGTCTTTTCTTACTTTCTTGGGTTATTAGTTGGTCGAGAAAGCGGGGACAACAGCGTATTTTACGAATACAAATCAAGAAACTGGAATCCGAATGAAAGGATTTCAGTTTTTTTCAAATGAGCAGAACTTTTATTTGAAAAAAAGAGTGGAAAACGGTATACTAATTAAGTAATTATTCATAACATTGGTTCTCCAATCAATGTTAAATAGTTTTTTCATGAGGGAGTAACTGACAGTATTTATGCTGTGACAACATCACCAACTCCGAAAGCAATTTCTGGTGTTGTCTTAAACGGTGAGACTTATGTATGTTCGACGAAGTAGCATACACAAGTCTATTTTTTTTCATTTATTTTTGATGAAATGTAAAATAGAACTTGGAGGATGCTGCAAAAAATAGAGGAGGAAGAACATGTCAGAAGAAAAGAAAACACAATTGTCTGAAGCGTTTTACGCACAAGACGACACAGTTGTTTTGGAGAAAATGAACACAACAACTGATGGATTAAGTGCACAGGAGGCTCAAAAGCGTTTAGAAACGTACGGGGAAAATGTGCTAGATGAAGGGAAGAAAAAATCACTTGCCGTGAAATTCTTTGAGCAATTCAAAGATTTTATGATTATTGTTTTATTAGCGGCAGCGGTCATTTCAGCCGTCTTTTCCCATGATGTGGTAGACTCGATTATCATCTTAGTGGTTGTTATCTTGAACGCCATCTTTGGGGTCATCCAAGAAGCTAAAGCGGAACAAGCCATTGAAGCATTAAAAGAAATGTCTTCACCAAATGCGAATGTTCGCCGTGATGGACACGTCATTACTGTTAAAAGTGATGAATTAGTGCCAGGTGACATTGTTTTATTAGAAGCAGGGGATGTCGTTCCAGCCGATTTACGTTTATTGGAAGCGAATAGCTTAAAAATTGAAGAAGCAGCGTTAACCGGTGAATCTGTTCCAGTTGAAAAAGAAGTAACCATCTTAGAGGGTACCGATATTGGTATCGGTGACCGAATCAATATGGCTTATTCCAATAGTAATGTGACGTATGGACGTGGTCTTGGCGTTGTGGTTGGCACAGGAATGAATACAGAAGTCGGTAAAATTGCTGGCATGCTAGCAAGCGAACAAGAAACGGAAACGCCTTTAAAACAAAACTTAAACCAATTGGGTAAAATGTTAACAATTGCCATTTTAGTCATTGCAGCGGTGATGTTTGTGGTAGGAATGATGAATGGTCGTTCATGGATTGACATGTTATTAACGTCAATTTCGTTAGCTGTAGCGGCAATTCCAGAAGGATTACCAGCGATTGTCACAATTATTTTGGCTTTAGGGACCCAAAAAATGGCCAAGAAAAATGCGATTGTCCGTAAGTTACCAGCCGTTGAAACATTAGGAAGTACAGACATTATCTGTTCAGATAAAACAGGTACGTTAACCTTAAATCAAATGACCGTTGAAGCGTTGTATACAGATGGTCAAGTTTTATCTGCTTCCACAGAAATCCCTACCGATAATATGGCTTTAAAAATCATGAACTTTACGAATGATACAAAAATCGCTCAAGATGGTTCATTAATTGGTGACCCAACAGAAACTGCCTTAGTACAATTTGGTTTAGATCATGCGTTTAACGTAACCGAAAAAGTAGCAGCTGAACCTCGTGTGGCAGAGATTCCTTTTGACTCTGATCGTAAATTAATGACTACTGTTCATGAATTAAAAACAGGTGGCTTCCTAGTTTCTGTCAAAGGTGCACCAGATGAATTATTGAAACGTTGTACGGAAATCTTATCAAATGGAGAAACAAGTCCATTAGATGAAACAAAACGTCAAGAAATTTTGAAAACCAACACCTCATTAGCGAAACAAGCCTTACGTGTTTTAGGAATGGCTTATAAATATGTTGAGACGATTCCAGCCGAAATGAGTTCTGAACTTGTGGAAAAAGATTTAACATTTGCTGGTTTAGTCGGTATGATTGACCCAGAAAGAAAAGAAGCTGCAGATGCTGTAAAAGTCGCGAAAGAAGCGGGTATTCGTCCAATTATGATTACGGGTGACCACCGTGATACAGCAGAAGCAATTGCGGCACGTTTAGGCATCATCAAAGAAGGCGACGACGATGCAGTCATTACAGGCGCTGAATTAAATGAATTGTCAGATGAAAAATTCGCACAAGTCGTGGGACACTACTCTGTCTATGCTCGTGTTTCACCAGAACACAAGGTTCGGATTGTTAAAGCGTGGCAACAAGAAGGAAAAGTGGTTGCGATGACTGGTGATGGCGTAAATGATGCCCCAGCCTTAAAAGCTGCTGACATCGGCATTGGTATGGGGATTACCGGAACAGAAGTATCAAAAGGTGCTTCAGATATGGTCCTTGCCGATGATAACTTTTCAACAATTATTGTGGCAGTAGAAGAAGGACGTAAAGTTTTCTCAAATATCCAAAAAACGATTCAATATTTACTTTCAGCTAACTTAGGGGAAGTATTAACCTTGTTTATTGCAACAATGCTCAATTGGGATACCTTGTTACCTGTTCACTTATTGTGGATTAACTTAGTAACGGATACTTTCCCAGCGATTGCGTTAGGTGTGGAACCAGCAGAACGTGATGTGATGAGCCATGAACCTCGTGGTAAAAAATCGAACTTCTTCTCTGGCGGCGTTTTAAGCAGTGTTGTTTATCAAGGGATTACGCAAGGGGCATTGACTTTGATTGTGTATAAAATGTCAATTATGTTCCCAGCACATACCGCAGCTAACACAAACTTATCGGCGCAAGCGTTGTATGATTTACAACACGGCGATGCTTTAACCATGGCCTTTGCTACTTTGGGATTAATTCAATTGTTCCATGCCTTTAATGTGAAGTCGATTTATCAATCAATTTTCAAAGTTGGCTTATTTCGCAACAAATCATTTAACTATGGGATTCTTGTTTCGTTCTTGCTATTAGCTGCAACGATTGTTATTCCAGGATTTAATGATTTATTCAGCGTTACACATTTAGATGCATATCAATGGGCAATTGTAGCAGGTACTTCTTTTGCTATCATCCCAATTGTGGAAATTGTGAAGTTCTTCCAACGTAAAGCAGGTAAAGGTGCTTAATAAATAAGAAAAGAAAATTGGCTGGTACTTAAACCAGTCAATTTTTCTTTATGTAAGGAGTGAAAGGGCTTGAAACGGAAAATTATTTTCGAAACACAACGACTTATTGTCAGAGAATGGCAGTCGGAAGATGAAGTGGAATTGAAAAAATTTTTGCAAGATGAAAATGTGATGTATGCCTATGAACACGCTTTTTCTGATGAAGAGGTTGCAAACTGGCTAAAGTGGAACTTACAGTCCTATCAAGAATACGGCTACGGCTTATGGGCGTTAGAGAAGAAGCGAACAGGCGAAGTCATCGGCGAGTGTGGACTCACCAATCAATTAGTAAAAGGCAAGAGCTATCCAGAAATTGGTTATCATTTATGTGTGAAAGAATGGCACAAAGGGTATGCGATTGAAGCTGCCGCAGCGACAAAACAGTACGCATTCGATGTATTAAATTTTCCAGAAGTTATTTCAACGATTCGTGATACGAACTTAGCCTCTATGAATGTCGCTATTCGAAACCAGATGCTTGTTAGGGATCGATACATTAAAACATACCATGGTAAAACGATGCCTCACTATGTTTTCTCTGTTAAGAATCAAAAGAATAAAGACTGAAAAAGTGCCACTTGTCAGATGGAATAGAAAAAGTGTAAAATGGAGTGAAAGAGAAAAGGGAAAAGAGGGATGGTTATGAGACCAAATTTAGGATTTTACGTTCAAACAATTAATGATATCGTTAAAACAACAGAAGATATTGGCGAAGTCATGAATCCATATTACGAAGAAGTTCGTCAAGCGATCGATAAGAATAAAGTGAATGATTTAACAGCCGAACGAATTGCAGAAATTCAAGCAAAATTTAAAGAAGGTACTGAAAAATATGAATTAATGCTCAAAAAAGTCGGAACATTAAAACCAACACCACAAGTACTTGGCATTCACAAAAAATTTCAACATGCTTATACAGAATATGTAGCAGGATGCAATGAAATGATTTTAGCAACAGATCCAGAAACAGGTATTGATGCAGATTTATTTAATGCTTCAGAGGAAAAGCAGGATCAAGCAACGGATGAATTAACCTTTGCCATTACGCGAATGAGCAACATTCTTTTGAAAAAATAAAAAACTAATAAAAATAACTAACGAATTTAATATTTTTTTCATGTCTTTTTTATGGACAAAAGAGAAAGTGTATTGTATTATTAATTCATACCAACAACAACCTTTTTATTTTTCATTTTACTCTTATTGAGTAAATACTCCTTTTCCATCGGCAAAACTGCCGGTGGTTTTTTTGTTATTTTTTTTATTTTGATAATAAAACAACCTTTGATTTTATTAAAATCAAAGGTTGTTTTAGATCGTTAATTTTCAACATTTCGCACATAATCATCAAAGTATTGAATTAACTCTTTCTTGATTTGTTGATAATCTGCTTCAGAATAGTTCTTTTCTTCTAGCGTACCATTAAAAAATGGCAAATTTAGTTCTTCTTTTAAACGTTCAATCACTTCTTCTTGCTTCATAAGGACCCCTTCTCAACGAATTGTTCTCTTCTATTATAGAACATTGTAGTCATCCGTCAATTGTTCAAAGGCAATTTTCATTTCCTCTAGACGTTCATTCAATTGATTGGTTTCATCTTCTTCATTGAAAAAATGTTGTTTTAATTCAAAATAAAAATTTTCGAAGGCTTGGAAAAAAGGCACAGACTTGTTGTTTTCAAGAGCAGGAACACTTGTGTAGAGAACACGAGCGCTATGGTAGTAAGTGAAAACCTCGTTAATATTTAATAAAATACGCGCTTCTTCTGGGCGTGGTCGACTTGTAACTAAGTCATGTAAAGATAAACTTTTTGTATGGGTTTCAGATAAATAAAATAAAAATAGTTCCAATTGCTCTTTCGTTGCAGACATGAAAACTCCTCCTCAAACAGTAGTAACATTTATTATAAATGAAAATGAAAGTGCTTGAAAAGCAATGCGCTCAGCAAAAATAATTATTTTAAGGGAAAACTATAGTTGTTGCTTTAGCATTCTTTTTAATCATGATAAACTGAGAGAAGTATAATAGGTCCTGACAGAGGAGGAAACAAATGAAAATTGTGATTATTGGTGCATCATTCGCAGGTATTTCCGCAGCAATTGCTTCAAGGAAAAAATATCCCCAAGCAGAAATTTCTTTAATTGACAAACAAGCAACAGTGGGGTATTTATCTGGTGGCTTAAGTGCGTATTTTAATCATACCATCAATGAATTACACGAAGCACGTTACATAACGGAAGAGGAATTACGTCGTCAAAAGATTCAGTTGCTTTTAAATAGAGAAGTCGTGGCAATGGATGTTGAGAACCAACTGATTGCTTGGGCGCAAAAGGAAGAGCAACAGTGGTATTCTTATGATAAATTGATTTTAGCGACAGGCGCGAGCCAGTTTTCCACGCAAATTCGTGGTAGTCAAACAGAAAAATTACTCAAATATAAATTTTTATCAGGTGCTTTAGCGGCTGTTCCATTACTGGAAAAGAGCCAGACAGTAGCCGTCATTGGTGCAGGACCCATTGGAATGGAAGCTATTGATTTTCTTGTGAAAATGAAGAAAACGGTCCATGTCTTTGAAAGTTTAGAAAATCTATTGCCTAAATATTTTGATAAAGAAATGGTTGCAGATGTTCAAAAATCTTTGGAAAAACAAGCAGTAATTTTCCATTTTGAAGAAACGGTCCTAGGAATTGAAGAAACAGCAAATGGTATTGTTCTTGAAACAAGCGAGCAGGAAATTTTTTGTGACAGTGGGATTTTTGCTTTAAACTTACATCCTCAATTAGCCTATTTGGATAAAAAAATTCAACGAAATCTGGATCAGACAATCGCGGTGGATCCTTATTTACAAACTTCAGTGCCGAATGTTTTTGCCATCGGAGATTGCATTTCAGTTATGAATGAACCAGTCGCGGAAACTTTTTATGCTCCGTTAGTGAACAATGCGGTACGAACTGGCTTAGTAGTCGCCAACAATTTAGAAGAAAAAACACACCGATTCATTGGCTCTTTGCGAACAATGGGAACAAAAGTGGGGGACTATTACCTTGCTAGTACAGGTCTAACCGAAACGGAAGGTTTATTTTTTCCGCAAACACTTGCTTCCGTAATTGTTAGACAGCCAGCGCCGCCTCTACAACATGGGACAGAAATTTTAGGCAAATTAATCTATGATAAAGTGACACAACGGGTCCTTGGGGCACAGCTTTGTTCAAAAAACAATTGTTTAGAAAAAATAAATACGTTAGCATTAAGTATCCAAACAGGTCAGACACTGACAGACCTATTACAAAAAGATTATTTTTATCAACCTTCCTTAACCAATATTTATGATATTACAAATTTGATGGGTGCTTCGGCTTATTGGAGAGAGAACGATGAAAGTTGAGACGTTATTGGAAAAGAAAGCGATGCGACAATTATTAACGGTGCAACAAACCATCTTAGCAGGCGGTACCTGCTCAGTCTCTGATTTAACAGCATTTTTAGCGGTCACAAAAGCCTCCTTTGAAAAAGACTTAGAGGATTTACATTATTTTTTGAAACCTTTTGGACAGGATTGTCAGCTTACTTATGATGGCCAACAGCTATCAATCACCTTATCGGATTTTTTTTCGTTGAATCATTTAATTGAAGCATTTGTAAAAGAGTCTCTTAAATTTCAACTTTTAGATTATTTATATCGTAATAAAGAGTTTTCTATTGTTCAATTAACGACTAAATTTATGATTAGTGAGTCTTCTTTATTTCGAAAGATTAAGGAACTCAATCAATTGTTAGCCGCCTTTGATTTGCAAATAAAAAATGGACAACTACAGGGAGAAGAATTGCAGATTCGTTACTTTTACTTTCAGTTGTATTGGTATATTACTCCCTATGAAACACACCAGAAAAAAACGATGTCCCCGTTAAATAAACGGATAATTGAAGGGATTGAAACTGGCTTAGGTTTTACTTTTAATGAACATAATGCGTTAAAAGTTAGCCTTTGGTTGAGTATTACGAAAAAGCGCCTAGCGGTTACTTCAAAAAAATATCAACAATTGAGAAAGAAAATGATTGATTTTAAAGAAGATCCGTTATTTAAGCAAGTTCGACAATTGTTTTTCCGTTTTTCTAGTCGCTATTCATTAGAATTAGACGAAGGAGAAAGCATGATTCATTTTGTTTTTCTAATCACAATGTCGGTCTTACCAGAATCAGCTTTTGATGAATATTCCTTAATTCGGGGACGTCGTTCCGCTGTTTCTTTAGCTGATACGTTTATCTTGGAAAATGTGGTCTTGTATTATCGGCCCCATAAATTTGAACCTACTCTTGAGAAAACCATGGCTTACTATTTTTCACAAATTCATGGAAAACTCTATTTTTTTAAAGGAGAATTGGAAGTTTTTGATCGGGCCCATATCTGGGAAAAAGAACAGCAATTATCTAGTCGGGAATTAGCTTCTTTTTCAACAACGTTATTAGAAAAAGCTTTAGCTTGTTTTGATGAAACGTATCAACCAGGAGATAGTTTGCATGAACTTTCTCTGGTCAAATATTTAAGCGTGTTGGCATTAATTGAATTTAAAATGATTGGTGAAATAAAAATTGGAATTCATTTAGCAATGGATGCTCTTTATCAAGCGGCGTTAACACAAGTATTAATGCTTAGTCTTAAAAATATGAATGGCACGCTGGTGGAGAGGTATCAGCCTGAACAAACATATGATTTAATTGTGACCAATTATCAGCAAACGAGCTATCAAGGAACACCGGAAGTCTATGTTTTGTCAGAATTAAGTTCGACCTATGATGTGCAACAATTAAAAAAGAAAATACGCACCTTGCGAGAGAAATAAACAAAAGGTTGGTGTGACGGAAATTGTCTGATCCTCGCACCAGCCTTTTTACAACTAAAAGTCGAAAATTAGGCTTTTTTAAACAAAAATGTTTCTTTTTATTGAAAAATTAGAGATAATAAAAGTATTATTGAAAGCGTTATCTTTGTTGGTTTTAGTAGAAATCCTTTCAATTTTTTTAAAATAAAAAAAGTTTTTGACATGTTTAGTTATTCTTTTGTTTGTAAGATAGGGACATAAAGAAAACGATTTCAAAAACGTTTAGGAGGAATTATCATGGCAGAAGAAAAATACATTATGGCGATTGATCAAGGAACGACTAGTTCTCGTGCAATTATTTTTGATAAAAAAGGAAACAAAATTGGTAGTTCACAAAAGGAATTTACTCAATATTTTCCTAATGCAGGTTGGGTGGAACATAATGCCAATGAAATTTGGAATTCTGTTCAATCCGTTATTGCAGGTTCTTTAATTGAGTCAGGAGTGAAACCTACAGATATTGCTGGAATTGGGATTACAAACCAACGGGAAACAACCGTTGTTTGGGACAAAGCAACTGGGTTACCCATTTATAACGCAATTGTTTGGCAATCACGCCAAACGACACCTATTGCCGATCAACTAAAAGAAGATGGCTACAGCGAAATGATTCATGAAAAAACTGGGTTAATCATTGATGCTTATTTCTCAGCAACGAAGGTTCGTTGGATCTTAGATCATGTAGAAGGTGCACAAGAACGTGCAGAAAACGGCGAATTGATGTTTGGAACAATTGACACTTGGCTCGTTTGGAAATTAACGGGAGATACTCATGTCACTGATTATTCAAATGCAAGTCGGACGATGTTGTTTAATATCCATGATTTAGATTGGGATCAAGAAATTTTGGATCTTTTAAATATCCCACGAGTGATGTTACCGAAAGTCGTTTCGAACTCTGAAGTGTATGGACTAACAAAAAATTACCATTTTTACGGAAGTGAAGTTCCTATCGCTGGGATGGCTGGTGACCAACAAGCCGCCTTATTTGGTCAAATGGCCTTTGAACCTGGGATGGTTAAAAATACCTATGGAACAGGCTCATTTATTGTCATGAACACTGGCGAAGAACCTCAACTTTCTAAAAATAATCTGCTTACCACTATTGGCTATGGCATTAACGGCAAAGTATATTATGCCTTGGAAGGAAGTATCTTCGTGGCTGGTTCAGCGATTCAATGGTTACGAGATGGCTTAAAAATGTTGCAAACGGCTGCGGAATCTGAAGCAGTAGCCAAAGCGTCAACAGGGCACAATGAAGTTTATGTGGTTCCTGCATTCACTGGTTTGGGTGCACCATATTGGGATTCACAAGCGCGTGGGGCTGTCTTTGGATTGACACGCGGTACCACGAGAGAAGATTTTGTCAAAGCGACACTTCAAGCAGTTGCGTATCAAGTTCGTGACATTATTGACACGATGAAAGAAGATACAGGCATAGACATTCCTGTCTTAAAAGTAGACGGTGGAGCAGCAAACAATGATTTCTTGATGCAATTCCAAGCAGATATTTTAAACACTGCTGTTCAAAGAGCCCATAACTTAGAAACAACGGCCTTAGGCGCAGCTTTCTTGGCGGGCTTAGCGGTTGGCTTCTGGAAAGACTTAGAAGAAATCAAAGCATTCCAAGAAGAAGGACAACAATTTGAACCCATTATGGCGGAAGAAGAACGAGAAGATTTATATGAAGGTTGGCAACAAGCAGTAGCAGCTACCCAACAATTCAAACGTAAAAATAAGTAAATGGAAAAGGGGAATTTTCTATGACTTTCTCAATAGAAACACGCCGACAATCAATCGACGCTTTAAAAACACAACACTTAGATGTCTTAATTATTGGTGGTGGCATTACTGGCGCAGGCGTTGCCCTGCAAGCCAGTGCCGCTAAAATGAAGACAGGGTTAATTGAAATGCAGGATTTCGCAGAGGGCACCTCTTCACGATCAACCAAATTAGTTCATGGTGGTATCCGCTATTTGAAAACGTTTGACGTGGAGGTGGTAGCAGATACAGTGAAAGAACGAGCCGTCGTTCAATCCATTGCGCCACACATCCCTAAAGCGGATCCCATGTTATTGCCGATTTATGATGAGCCAAATGCAACATTTAATCTATTTTCTGTCAAAATAGCAATGGATTTATATGATCAGTTAGCTGATGTAACAGGTACCAAGTACGCCAACTATCTGTTGACAAAAGACGAGGTTTTGGCACGTGAGCCACAACTAAAAAGTGAAGGTCTACAAGGTGGCGGTGTTTATTTAGATTACCGAAATAATGATGCTCGTTTAGTTATTGAAAATATTAAACAAGCAGTAGCTGACGGGGCACATGCTGTGAGTCGGGTTCAAGCGGTGGGCTTTTTATACAATGATGAAGGGAAAATTACTGGCATTCAAGCAAAGGACCTACTAACTGACGAACAGTTTGAGATTCACGCAGATGTTGTGATTAATACTACTGGTCCTTGGTCAGATAAATTAAGAGGCTTAGACAAAAACGATTCATTTACACCACAAATGCGTCCAACCAAAGGGGTTCATTTAGTTGTCGACAAAAGCCGTTTAAATGTTCCTCAACCAACGTATTTTGATACAGGTAAACAAGATGGCCGCATGGTCTTCGTTGTTCCAAGAGAAGAAAAAACATATTTTGGGACGACGGATACAGATTACCATGGAGACTTTCAACATCCAACAGTAGAACAAAGTGATGTGGATTACCTATTGGAAGTAGTCAATAATCGTTATCCAGAGGTACAATTGACAATTGATGATATTGAAGCCAGCTGGGCTGGCTTACGACCTTTAATTTCTGCTAACGGTGGCTCAGATTATAACGGGGGAAACAATGGCAAACTTTCAGATAAAAGTATTGATGAAGTCATTGATGTCGTTGACAGATACCAAAAAAACCAAACAGATAAACGAGAAATTGAAGAAGTCCTAAACCATCTAGAAGACAGTTTGGTGGAAAATAAAGTCAATCCTTCAGCTGTCTCTCGAGGCAGCTCATTGGAAAGATCAGCGGATGGCTTGCTCACTTTGGCTGGTGGGAAATTAACAGATTATCGTAAAATGGCAGAAGGTGCGATGAAAATGATTCAAACCATCTTAGCAGAAGAATACCAGAAAGAATTCACCTTAATTGATTCTAAAAACTATCCAGTTTCAGGCGGGAAATTGAACCCTGCAACGGTAGACGAAGAATTAGAAGCGTTGGCAAAACATGGCGCGTCTAAAGGGTTAAGTGAAAAGGATGCACTATACTTAGCTCATTTATATGGCTCCAACGTACCAACTGTTTTTGAAATGATTGATGATGCCAAAGTAATTCCTGGTTTAACCTTAACAGAAACTGTCTCTTTAAACTATGCGATGGAAGAAGAAATGGCTTTAACACCCGTCGACTTTTTATTGCGACGGACCAACCACTTATTATTTATGCGTGATCGTTTGGACCAAGTGAAAGCGGGAGTCATTGAAGAAATGGCACAGCATTATCAGTGGACAGCGGAAGAAAGAGCACGACACATTGAAACATTAGAAAAAGTAATTGAAGAATCAGATTTAAAAAATTTGAAAGTAGGGTGAAGAAAAAATGGGAACTTCGATGATGACACAATTATTCGGTGAATTTTTCGGAACGATGATTTTAGTTTTACTAGGGGATGGCGTCTGTGCCGCAGTTAACTTGAAGAAAAGCAAAGCCTTTGCTTCTGGTTGGGTCGTTATTGCTTTAGGTTGGGGCGCTGCTGTTACATTAGCTGTTTACATGTCTGGGTATATGAGTCCAGCGCATTTAAATCCTGCTGTAACAGTTGCGATGGCAATTACTGGAAACTTTGAATGGGGCATGGTTTTACCTTATATCGTAGCTCAAGTCCTAGGCGGTTTTATTGGTGGTTTAGTTGTCTGGTTAGCTTATTTACCCCATTGGAACATTACAGAAGACAAAGGTGCTATTTTAGGAACCTTCGCCACTGGTCCAGCTGTCCGTAACTATCCAGCCAATGTTTTAACAGAAATTATCGGCACATTTGTCTTGGTTTTTGGCTTACTAGCCTTTTCTCAAAACGACTTAGCGGCTGGCATTAACCCAATGCTTGTTGGGATTTTGGTCTTAGGACTAGGTCTATCATTAGGCGGACCTACAGGTTATGCAATTAACCCTGCACGTGATTTAGGACCTCGTTTAGCGCACCAAATTATTCCTGTGAAAACAAAAGGTGATTCTGATTGGGCTTATTCTTGGGTGCCAATTTTGGGACCTATCTTAGGTGCTTCATTAGCTGCAGTAATTTATTTATTCACTATTTAATAAAATGAAATGTAAATAGTTGTTTTAGACAATAAAAAACGCTTGTGAGAAGTAATCAATTCTTGCAAGTGTTTTTTGCTACATATTAAACCAAAAAAGATTTCCTTAGACATTTAGACAATTTGTCCAAATGCGGAACAGAACAATTTTTCTATATGATACAATAAAAGTGCACAAGTAATTGGGGGAGTAACACTTCATACTTATTTGTCAATTTTAAGCTGGACAGTGTGTTATTCAGTAATATATACTAATTTAAAAAGGAGTAAATGATTTGAAAGGGATAATGGTTTTGTTAGTGGGGACTGGGTACATTGGTTGGGTTATTTATAGAAATGGTCGTATGTATTTCCGTTATAAAAAAAATCTAAAAAAATATCAAACGACGCACCATCTAACGGACAGTGACCTAGAGATGTACCAAAGAATTATGGACGAATTAAAAAAACAAATTATTTATTTAAACGAACTAACGAATAAGTCACGAAATTTAAAAAAAATTGAACAAGTAGAACTGGGTGTTGCTTCCGCTAAAGGCATCTTTAAACACTTAGTGAAGTATCCTGAAGCAATTACTCATTTTAGTGATTTTTTATATCATAAGGTACCAGAGATTTTACGAGCATCAGAACGGTTTTTAAGCATTAAAGAAGATAAATTGTCAACAGAAGAAATAACACTTGCAACTAATGGTATCTTAAGTACCATACGAGTGTTGTCGGAAAGTATCACAGATGATTATGAAAGATTAGTCTCCGAAGCATCTGAGGAAATTTCCTTATCAAAAAAATTAGTGGAGAGAAAAAATGGCTAAACAAAAGAATTTTTATGATACATATGATGCACTTTTTCAAAAGCCAAAATGGTCGTTTTTTCCTGTCACAAGAACAGACACAGTAAAGCAACTTCCTAACCCCAATAAAAAAGTGGTAAAACCACAGACGAAAAAAAAGAAAAAACAAAAAAAGAACAAAAAAATTATTTGGATAGGCATTGCTGTAGCAATTGGCTTTATAGTATATATTGATCTTGCGGAGAAAGATGATTATTGGGATTACTCCGCTTCATCAGAAGATGTTTATCCTTTAAAAGAAGCTGGACTTACCACAACTGGACCTGTTGATTTAGAAAAACCACTAAAAGTCACAATAGAACAAAATAAACTTTTATTTAATCAAGGCTACCAAATAGAAATTATCGGCGATGCCGATATTGAAACCAGTGGCGGAAAGAACTTTTTAATTTTACCTTCTACAGAGGAGTATCCAGATACAAAATATCTAGGCAATATCAGTTTTTATGAAAAAAGAGACTATTATACATCGGCAGGTATGTACCTTTCTGGCAATCTTGTCAACAGTCTTTCTGATTATTTGGATACAAGTAAAGAGTTTATCAAAGCATACCCAATTGATAAAATTGCTGATGTACAAACCGGCTATATTTTAAAACGGAATCAAGGATATACAGACATCTCAAAATATTATCTCTTTAAAGATGGGACGGGATTTGAATTAGAAGTCTCTGTTGACCAATTGGAAAAGGTCAAAGATCCCAAAGACTATTCTTCTTTTGTAAAAACATACGCAAAAGAAGTCGCTTTTATAGAAAAAAGTTTTAAATTTGAGTCTACTGATGAGGAATCTCGATAGAGAAACTAGTTTTCAGCTTCAAGTAGCGCCTAGTAACATCTTTGTTGAAAAAATGTAAGAGCCTGAGACAAAAAACACTTTGGATTTTTGTCTCAGGCTTAAAAACTGATCAGCAGTGGAACCGTAGCACTTTAAGGACTGAAGTACGTTACTAGATTGTCTTTGAAGGTAACATAGAAAAGAACAGCAATATACAAGCGACCTACAAACTATTTTCTGTCAGACTAAAACTGGCAGAAGTGGTTTGTAGGTCGCTTGTTTTCATTATGGCTGGTGAGACAGGTTGGCGCTTGATGTTTGTTTTAATATTGCAAATCAAAAATGGCGATACTTATTTTACTGAAAATTAGTTCCCAATCTTCTCGGGTTAATTCTTCTTCTAAAATGTAAATTCGGTCAATTTCTTTTGGTAAATCAAATAAGGGATAGTCAGTAATCACAATATCACAACTAGAAAAATCGGTTCGTTCAAAAATAATATCCTCACTAAATGCTTGCTTGATTTTCATCATAATAAAGCTAGCAATGTAAAAATCGCGAGAATATGCAACACCAATTTTAATTTTTTTGCGGGGACTATAGTGCTTATAAATTCGTAACAACAATTCACATGTCCAAATTGGGTTCTCCTGATCCTTAAATCTTAACTGATAAGGGGAATGCGCTGAAAAGTTTTGATAAAAAGCATAAATTTTTTTCTGTAAATCTTTTTGATAAGTACTATTTTTATTGACTAAAAAATCTAGAATTGCGGTATTTGGTTGCTGTGAAATAAATAATTGGTTATAGATAATATTTTTAAATAAAATAAGTAAGAAGTAATGACGATCAAATTCACGCATTTTTGGAATTTGAAAAACTTCGCAAAAATTGGTTAATAAAGAATCAACGTAGAAATATTCTGGGCAAGAAATTTCATTTAGAGCAGCCAGTAAATCTTTGGCTCGTTTTGCTGAATCAAAATTATCAATGGCAATGGGTGCAATGATATCTACAACCCGCTGTTGATCTTCTGAAAAATTTGATTGGGAACAAAAAATAGTTTGTTTTGAGTCTGAGAAAAGCCTTAAATAAGGATGTTCTTCAAATTCTTTTTGGAGATCATCTTCACAAGTATATGGAAAGCGATATTTTGCGATGTGTAAAAGTAAATTTAGTTTTAGTAGAGAAGCGTGTTCCAAGCGTTCAAGAATTTCTGGTTTAATATGTTGCGTCAGTATATCTTCAAAATAAGTAGAGGTATAACGTGGTAAGGCTAAGGTATTTAAAAAGATGGTCCAGTAGACATCAAGAAAAGCATATAGGACTTGAAATTCAGAACCTGTAATCACTTTACTCGCTGAGGGGGAAAAATGGACGGAAATTCCATACAAACCAAATAGTTTATTAATGTTATTTAACCGTTTGTAAATGTAAGATGAGCTAAAATTAGTTTCTTGACTCACTTTCCAGACAGAATTGTTTTCTTTTTTGATAATTGCTTGAAAAAGAATGAAGTCAGTAGAATGGACACAGTAATAATTAAATAATAAAAAATAGTGGAAAAGAAAATCATTGGAAGTCGTATGTAATGAAATTTTTCCGTGATGGATCTGAATCTCTAAGGTATTTTCAGGAAGGGTTGCTAAGTCTTCTTGAATTTCACGAAGATAAATTGATAAATTTTTAGTAGAAAGATCGAATTTTCGGGCAACACTAGATAAATCAAGGTTCGTTTGTTTTGCTAAGTATAAAAAGACAGCCAATTTTTTTTGTGTTTTCTTTGAAAGTAAAAATGTTTTTATGGCATCTTGTGTTTTGATGAGACTCACTCCTTAGTAATAACTTCTCTTTTATTATAATAGTTCGCCTAATAAATTGTAATAAAAAAGAACAATTCTCATTGGTTTATGAGAAAATAACAAGATATTCAGCAGGAAAACACCTGTGTCAGTCGACACAGGTGTTACGATGAGCAAAAAGAGCGGGTTCTTTTTTTATCAAATAATTTTCCAAAGTGACGTGATCAACTAAAGAATCAATCACCCCTTCTTTAGAAACTGAAAATCCTGCAGCCTGAATTGCTATCTGAATGGCTGCTTCAGTCGGATAACCTTTCGAAAGATAGGAGGCGAGCGCGCTGATAAAGCTGTCACTGGCACCAGTACTATCCACAGCTATATTTTCTGTTGCAGGGAAATAGTGGCACACTTGGGGTGTTTTTAATAACACGCCTTTTTTTCCTAAAGTAACAATGACATTTTTTACGCCCATTTCTAAGAAGTACGCCGCTTTCTCTTCTAATGTACCAGTATCTGGTTGAAGTTCCAATAATTCATCTTCATTGGGAATGAAAAAATCAACCTTTTCTAGTATATTCACTGGAATATGATGAATAGCAGCTGGTTTTAAAATAATCGGTACGCCTGAATGTTGGGCAATTTCACAAGCTTTCTCTACAGCAGACAAAGGAATTTCTGTTTGAATGAGACAAAAACTGGCATCCATAAATAGGTGTTTTTGCTGTGCGATTTTTTTAGGCGTAAGCGCTGTGTTTGCACCAGGTAAGATTGAAATCATGGAGTCGCCGCTTGTCTCAACATAAATATATGCTTGACCAGTCTCAGTATCTTGAATACGTGTGATACCATCTGTCGTAACGTGGTATTTTTCTAATTCTTTATATAAGTAATTCGCATCTGTGTCTGAGCCTAAACAACCAATTAAGGTGGCTTGATGGCCCAGTTTGGTTAAGCCAACAGCTTGATTTAATCCTTTTCCGCCGGGGAATTTAGCATAGCTAGACAAAAAATTTGTTTTGCCGTTATGTGGTAAATTTGTTGAATACAGATAATTATCAACGTTTAAACTACCTACTACAATCATTTTGCTATGTGGATTAACACTAGACATGCCTAATGTATTTTTGTGATCTAGCACCAATTTTTCAGCGTCATTAATCAAGGCTGTTTTTTCTTTGCGTTTGTTAAGCAATAATAAGGCTAACTGGCTACCAAACGTCTCTGTATCTAATAAGACGGAAGAAATATGATCAGGTAAAAATGAACGATCAATTTTTCGCTTAATTGCGAGTAAAGAGTAATTATCGGGGGTTCGCAAACCGCTCTGCTTTAAAAGCTGTTCCAAAAAAACAGCCTGGGTATAGTCATCGGTAAGGATACCCGTAATCCCATCTGTGATAAGCTGATTACTGAAATCAGCAGGGATAGTAGTTAAAATATTTTCTTTACTAAAGGGTAAATTGACATCAAACAAGGCTTTTTTATAGCCTGCAATAATTGCTTCTTTATATTTTTGGTTAGTGACGAAATAACTAATTTTTTTATGGTTATTCTGTAATAATTCTCGGGTTAAAACATAACTAGCTTCTTCATAAAGCCTCGCTAGAGAAGGCAATTCGTTAGTTGAGTGATTGACGAAATAGTAAGGAATCGTTAATTCTTCTATAAATTTCGCGTATTGTTTACTGTTTTCATTGATTGGGTCCCAAATAATGCCGCTGGCTTGTTTTAAAGTTGGCGAGGTAATATTTTTCAGTTCTTGTTCTAAACTACCGTGACTATTTAAAATCAAGCAGCTATAGCCATTTTCTTGAGCTTTATCAATAAAGCTCGTAACCCAAGCCTCAAAAGTTTCATGGCTATTTAATAATAACACGAAGGTTTTTGTAGTACTATTTGTGACGAGATTTGCTGAGTAAGGTGTGTAGTTGTAATCTCGAACGATTTTTAAGACACGCTCACGGGTTTCTTTACTAATAGTTTGATCTTTATTATTTATAATTTTGGATACAGTTGAAGCGGAAACGCCAGCTAATTTTGCAATATCTTTAATATTCATCATTTTCGTCCTTTCACTGAACTCTTTTTTATAGTAAGCATTCTAAAAGCAGAAAGTCAAGAAAAAGCCTAATTATTTATTATTTAGAAATTCTGCTTGACTTTTAATGAAAGCGCTGTTAATCTCAAGTTAAGAAAACGTTTCCGGAAATGTTTTTCCTAAATGTGAATGGAGGAAGAAAAATGGATACAAAGAAAAGACCGATCATTATTGATACGGACCCAGGAATTGATGATGCTGTAGCTTTAGCGATTGCACTGAATCATCCTAACCTAGAAGTTCGCTTAATAACGACGGTTGCAGGGAATGTAGATGTAGAAAAAACAACAAATAATGCCTTGAAACTTGTCGATTTTTTTGGGAAAAAGGTTCCTGTAGCCAAGGGGTGTAATTGTCCGTTACTTATTCAATTGGAAGATTCTGCTGAGATTCATGGGGAGACTGGCATGGATGGCTTTGAGTTTCCGCAACCTATCTCTACGTGTTTAGATATTCATGCAGTGGAAGCTATGCGAAAAGAAATTTTGTCTAGTGATGTTCCTTTGACCATTGTTCCAATTGCTGCATTAACGAATATTGCTTTGTTACTGACCCTCTATCCAGAAGTCAAAGAAAATATTGCAGAAATCGTCATGATGGGTGGCTCATTAGCAAGGGGAAATACAAATACAAGTGCCGAATTTAATACGTATGTCGATCCACACGCTGCACAAATTGTTTTCCAATCAGGTGTCCCGCTAACAATGGTAGGATTAGATGTTACAAGTCAAGCTGTGTTAACGAATCATGAAGTAACAGCCATCAGAGCGCTTGGTAGAGTTGGGGAAATGTTTTATGGTCTTTTCCGTCATTATAGAGGCGGCAGTTTAACTACAGGTTTGAAAATGCATGATGTCTGTGCGATTGCCTATTTAACTTCACCAGAATTATTTGAGACAACTGAAACGTTCATTGAAGTTGCTTTGGAAGGTCCAGCTGCGGGAGCTACTGTTGCGGATTTAAAAATGAAGTATCATAAAAACACGAATGCCGTTGCCTGTATAGATGTAAACGTTGAAGCTTTTCAAAAATGGGTTGTTGAAAAAATGAAAGCGGTTAATTAACTGAAGGAGGATAAGTATGATTGAAAGTTTATTGGTATTGGTCGTTTTAGTTGTTGTAGCCTATTTGATTGTAAAAAATTATCATCCCGCACTCAGTTTAATTATTGGTGCGCTTGTTCTACTTGCATGTGCATGGATGTTAGGACATCCCATTTATCCTGCAGGAGAAGGAACCGGTTTTGGATTATTTGATATTTTCTTGAAGTTTAAAGATACAATTATTGCACAAGTGAGTTCAGCAGGAATTGTAATTATGATTCTTTTTGGTTATTCAGGCTATATGAATGCAATCGGGGCCAATCAGATGGCTGTCAACTTTTTGGTGAAACCATTAATGAAGATTAAACGTAAATCGTTATTTGTCCCTGTGGTCTTTTTGATTGGAAATTTAATGTCACTAGTAGTTCCTAGTGCATCAAGTTTAGCGATTATTTTAATGTCTATATTATATCCGATGCTAGCCAGCATGGGGATTTCATCATTAACTGCTGCAGGTGTGATTGCAATGACGGCAACTATCATGCCAACACCTTTAGGCGCGGATAACGTAATCGCCGCAAATACCCTTGGTTATGATGTGTTAAATTATGTTGTATGGAATGCCAAAATTTCGCTGCCATCGTTATTAATCATTGCGGTTGCACAGTACTTCTGGCAAAAATACTGCGATAAAAAAGAAGGTGAGGCTGCCTATGTTTCATTAAATGAAGAGGGCTTAAGCAAACAAAAAGAATTTGATGTTCCTAAATTTTATGCAATATTGCCAATATTACCGCTATTATTAATTGTTGGAGTGGGAATCGCAGGAATGTTTATTAAAGGAATAACGATGGATATTTTTGTTCTTACATTTATTTCTTTCTTCATTGCGGTATTGGTTGAGACGCTTCGCTTGAAATCTTTTAAAAAGGTTCAAGATACGGCTGTCGAGATGTTTAAAGGAATGGGGCAAGGGTTTAGTCAAGTCGTGATGCTTGTCGTAGGCGGTTCATTGTTCACGTCTGCGATTCAAACGTTAGGAATTATTGATAGTATTATGGCATCTGTCGAAGCGTCAAGTTCAGCAGGAATCGTTACGACCTTAATTTTCAGCGGTGCAACGACCCTTTTTGGAATTTTAAGCGGTGGTGGACTGGCAATGTTTTATGCGGTTATCGAACTAATCCCTGGGATTGCCGAAAAAGCTGGGATTGATGGTATTTTAATTTCCTTGCCAATGCAGATGATCGCGAATTTAACTAGAACGATTTCTCCTGTAGCAGCAGTTGTCATGATTGTCGCATCAACAGTAGGAGTTAGTCCCATCAGAATTTTAAAACGGACGAGTGTACCGACCATCATTGGCATTATTAGTGTGATTGTCTTGTCGATTCTATTGTTACCTTATTAAGAGAATAAACAATGAAAATTAGAGTGGCTGATGAGAAAGAGTTACCGATGATTCTTCAATTTTTAACAGAAGTAAAGGCATACATGGACGTTGTGGGCATTACACAGTGGACAAAGGACTATCCTTCTCAAGGAGATATCCAAGAAGACATTACAAAAAAACGATTGTATTTGTTAGTGCACGAAGAAATGATTTTTTCAATGGCAACGTTCTGTATGGAGCAGGAACAAGACTTTGTTTGGCTAAAGCGCTTTGCAACTTCGCCTAATTATATTGCCAAGGGTTATGGCAGTTTATTGTTCCATGAATTGGAGAAACGGGCAGTCTGGGAAGGAAGACGTAAAATGTATGCTCAAACTAATCATACTAACTATAGAATGATTCGATTTTTCGAAAGTAAAGGGTTCACAAAAATTCATGAATCTTTACAAATGAATCGCTTAGACTTTGGCTCTTTTTATCTATACGTTAAAGAATTAGAGAAGCAATCCATCGTTTAAAATAAGAAAACAGGGAGCGTGGGACAAAAATCACTTTGGATTTTTGCTCCACGCTCAAAAACTGATAAACGGCGGGAACAAAAGCAACTCCTTCGGAAATAAGCCGAAATTCTCCAAAAATTAAAGAACAATTTTCGGAAATTCCTTCTTATTTCTCGGAGTTAAACGCTTCTGTCCCGACCTCCTGTTATTTTCCAAGGAAATAGTCAACTTAATTATACAAATAAAACACAAACACATTCGGGAACGGCAACATCTTTTTGAATCATTTCTAATAAGCCTGTTTCTTGGTTCCGACGATAAAGTGTTAAGTTATCAGAGTCTTGATTAGCGACAACGATGAAATCTTCAGAAGGATCTAAATCAAAATCTCTCGGAATATCGCCTTCTGTTGAAATTAATTGAATTCGTTCAATCGCTTCGCCGTTTTCTGAAACAGCATAGACAGCAATTGAGTTATGGCCACGGTTTGAAGCATAAAGGAAACGGCCATCAGAAGAAATACGAATCGCAGCCCCACCATTAAACGCATCATAATCAGCAGGTAAAGTAGAAACTTTTTGTAATTCAGTGAAAGAACCATCTGTTTCATCATATGAAAGAACTGAAACAGTGCTATCTAATTCACCAAATAAATAAGCCAATGATTTTGTTGGGTGGAACACTAAATGACGTGGACCAGTCCCTGGCTCAGTCACGAATTGAGCGATTTCAGAAAGCTTTCCATCTAAGCTAACATTATACGTATACACACGATCGGTTCCTAGATCACAGACGACTAAGCGTTGATCAGGCGTCAAATCTGTGTAATGAACATGGGCATTGTTTTGGTTTTCATGAGGACCAGTTGGCTCTGTATGAATCACTTTGTCAGCATCTTCCAAAGAACCATCTTCTAAGATACGATACACGTGAACGATACCTTGGTGATAATTTGCTGCATAGACAAGTTGTCGGTTTTCGTCAACAGCTACATAACATGGCGGCGCACCTTCCTCAGTTACTTTATTCAATAAGTTAAAATGGTCCATTTCTGGTTGATAAGCGGCAGTGCCACCTTCACCGTCAACACTAGTGACGCTAAAAAGTTCGCCCTTTTGACTCAGAGCAAGATAGGTAGGACTCGTTTCTTCTAACAAAAGTGTCGCTTCTGTTAAACGACCTTGTGTCGTATCTAATGCAATTTTATAAATGCCTTGGCTGGCTCTTCGAGTATAGGTACCTAGTAAAATTTGTTCTAACATCACAATTCCTCCAATTTGTTTCAACACAATCACTTTTTATGAAAGTGCTTTTATATAATGTAGTATACCATAAGAAGTCTAAGAACAATAAAACTTTCTATCTGAGATGTTCGCATTTTAAAGTGGTTTGTGCTATTATGATGAGAGACTGTGATGACAGTCATTTTTTGATTTTTAGAGGGGTGACGAACATGTACGACAATACGGATAATAACGGGACCGTTCGTTGTTCATTTTGTGGGAAAACACAAGAAGAAGTAAAAAAAATTGTTGCTGGTCCGGGTGTCTATATTTGTAATGAATGTATTGATCTATGTAAAGAGATTATTGATGAAGAATTTTATGATGAAGCAGTCCGAGAATTAACGGATGTGCCAAAACCCCAAGAAATTTTAAATGTTTTAAATGAATATGTTATTGGACAAGAACGTGCAAAACGCACACTTTCTGTTGCTGTTTACAATCACTATAAACGTGTAAATCAATCAGAAACAGCTGCAACTCAAGATGACGTTGAATTGCAAAAAAGTAACATTTGTTTAATTGGACCAACAGGTTCAGGTAAAACTTTCTTGGCTCAAACGTTAGCAAAAACATTAAATGTACCTTTTGCAATCGCTGATGCGACCAGTTTAACAGAAGCAGGTTATGTAGGGGAAGATGTTGAAAACATCCTTTTAAAATTACTACAATCTGCTGACTATAATGTTGAACGCGCGGAAAAGGGCATTATCTATATTGATGAGATTGATAAAATTGCCCGTAAGAGTGAAAATGTTTCGATTACTCGAGATGTTTCAGGTGAGGGTGTTCAACAAGCCTTACTAAAAATTCTTGAAGGAACAGTTGCAAGTGTACCACCACAAGGGGGCCGCAAACATCCACATCAAGAATTTATCCAAATTGACACAACGAATGTTCTCTTCATCGTTGGTGGAGCATTTGATGGAATTGAAACCATTGTTAAAAACCGCTTAGGCGAAAAAACTATTGGTTTTGGTAAAACTAATTCTGCTTTAAATGAAGAAGAAAGCATCATGCAACATATTATTCCAGAAGATTTATTGAAATTTGGTTTAATTCCAGAATTTATTGGACGCTTACCTGTAATGGCTGCGCTTGATAAATTAACGAATGATGATTTGGTTCGAATTTTAACAGAACCGAAGAATGCCTTGGTGAAACAATATCAAAAATTATTGTCTCTTGATGACACTAAATTAGAATTTGAACCAGAAGCATTAAAAGCCATCGCAGCCAAAGCCATTGAACGTAATACTGGCGCACGGGGACTTCGTTCAATCATTGAAGAAATTATGATGGACGTAATGTTTGATGTTCCTTCAGATGAAAGCATTGAAAAAGTTATCATTACTAAAATGGCCGCTGAAGGTACCGGTAAACCAACAATTATTTATAACAAAAAAGATAAAGAAGCTGTATAAGATTGAAGCTGAAAACAGCTCTTTCGGCGGATCTCCGAAAGAGCTGTTTTTGTTAAGCTTTTGAATGAAAGACTGAACAGAAGAACGGAGGAAAACAATGAACGTACATAATGCAGAAATCGTGATTAGTGCGGTATCCCCTAAACAATATCCTGAATCTCAGTTACCGGAGATTGCTTTAGCTGGACGTTCGAACGTTGGGAAATCATCTTTTATTAATACCTTGATTAATCGTAAAAATTTAGCAAGAACTTCAGGTAAACCTGGTAAAACGCAAACGCTAAACTTTTATTTAATTGAGGATGCCTTACACTTTGTGGATGTTCCTGGCTATGGTTATGCCAAAGTTTCTAAAACAGAACGTGCGAAGTGGGGAAAAATGATTGAAACGTATATCACGCAACGTGAGCAGTTACGTGCAGTCGTTTCTTTAATTGATTTACGTCATCCGCCGACCCAAGATGATATCCAAATGTATGAATTTTTGAAATACTATGATTTGCCAGTTATTATTGTGGCAACTAAGGCAGACAAAATTCCGCGGGGCAAATGGAACAAACACGAGAGTGTCATCAAAAAAGCCTTGAATTTTGATAAACAAGATGACTTTATTATTTTCTCTTCTGAAACAAAAGAAGGAAAAGAAGCAGCTTGGACAGCAATTGAAAAATTTCTATAGAAAAAAACAAGCAAAATTACTCTTTTGCTTGTTTTTTTGCTTCTTCTTTTTTTACTTCTTGTCGTTGTTTTGCCAGTTCTTCAAGAGGTACTTCTTTCTTTAATGGATCAACGGCGAAAGAATCGAAGAGTTTATCTAAGTCATTGGAACGTTCAAATTTTAATCCCATTTACTAAGCCTCCATTCCTTTTTTTATAGTGTAGCACGTTTTTTTTCATTTGGATAGCAACAGAAATGTAAGAATTCGTCATAGGTGCACCTGGTGTAATTTCTCGTAACTAAGACTTGCCAAACATGAAAAAACAAGCTATTCTTTAGTAAGAATTAGTTAGAAAGAAGGCACTTTATGAAAAATCCGTTAATCGGCGGTGTTCGTTTTTATCAACGATTTATTTCTCCAGGATTGCCTGCACGTTGTCGCTATTACCCAACGTGTTCACAATATATGATTGATGCAATTCATACACATGGAAGTGTCAAAGGAACAACGATGGGGGTAGCACGGATTTTACGATGTCATCCTTTTGTTAAAGGCGGCATTGACTATGTTCCGTTGAAATTTCGCTTGACGAAAAATCCTGATGAGACCTATCATGGACCGTATACGTATCGAAGAAATAAGAAAACAGAAGTAGAAAAGGATGGATAAATATGGCAATTTTAGCATTTGATCTTGGCGGTTCTTCCGTGAAATACGGCGTTTGGACAGGCAAAGAATTAACAAATCAAGGGAGCTTTCCAACACCTGGCTCTTGGGAAGAAATGAAAGCGCATTTATATTCGGTTTATGCAGACAAAAGAAATGAGTCGATTAGTGGTGTTGCTTTTAGTTCACCTGGAGTAGTTGACGAAAAAAGTCAACAGATTTTAGGGATTTCCGCCATTCCATATATTCATCATTTTAACATTTATGAAGAATTAGAAGCGTTGTTTGGCTTACCAGTGACTATCGAAAATGATGCGAATTGTGCTGGTTTAGCTGAGATATATGAAGGCGCGGCGAAAGGAAAAAAAGAAGTGCTTTTTGTCGTTATTGGGACAGGAATTGGCGGAGCGATTTTTCGCAATGGTGAATTGTACAAAGGCGCTCATTTATATGGAGGCGAGTTTGGACTGAACTTTTTAAGTAATGGCCAAACATTCAGTGAAATTGGCACAGCTGTCAAGATGGCTCAGCGCTATTGTGAACGAATTGGAGTCGAAAAACAGGCGGTGACAGGAGAAGAAGTTTTTGAACTGGCACAACGAGGGGATGAGGTTGCTCGCGAAGAAGTCAATAATTTTTATGATTATTTAACACAAGGATTATTCGGCTTACAGTTTTCTTATGATCCTGAAATGATTGTACTTGGAGGCGGTGTTTCTGCTAAAGAAGGCTTATTAGCAGAGATTAATCGCCGGATGCTAACGCATTTACAAACCTTTGAATTAAAAGATTTTGTTCCAGAAATCGTGACCTGCCATTATCAAAATGATGCCAACTTGATTGGCGCAGCCGCCAACTTTCAAGCAAAAACGAATTGGGAACTATAAAGAAACAGCCGATTGTTATTCTCTTCAATCGGCTGTTTCTTTATTTATTTGCCTTGTCATCAGTATTTTCTTCTGCAGCAATCCGCGCTTGAACTTGTTGGCGTAAAGTTTCTAGTTCTTTTTCTTTCTTTTCTAATTCAGCTAAATCTTCAGAAATTTCATGGGCTTCTTCTGCTGGCTTAGGTTGTAAAAAGACGTTTAAACCAATCGCTATAAAGGTCCCAATGAATGTATCCAACACACGTTCCATTGCATATTGAAAGGAATCGCTTTGCGGAATACTTAAAGAAATCATTAAAAGTGTCGCAGTTGCAGAAATGATCCCAGCATTGTTATTAATCCCATCAGAAACAACGATGACGATAATGACTAAAAGTGGTAGTAGCAGTAATTCTACTAAGTGTTGATTAGGAAAATAATCTTGTGCTAATACATAAAGCAAAGCTAAAAAGCCACCCAATGTGTTTCCAATAATGCGCGATTTTCCAAAAGACAAACTGGTATTTAAATCTTGTCTTAGCGAAAAAACAGCTGCTAAACAGGCAATCATAGGTGAGCCACGATGGAAAAATTGAAATAAAAGAATACACAGCATGACAGCAATTGCTGTTTTTAACGTTCGCATGCCTAAACGAAATCGACCCACTATCATAAATATTCGCTCCTAAATAACTTTTCTCTTTAATGATAACCGAAATAGAGGTAAAATTACTAGAGAAAAGTGAAGAATTATTATTTTTTAAGGGGAGTATGCATGAAAATTGGTTTACGAACAGTCAAGACAGCCATTAGCGCTGCATTAGCAATGATTATTGCGGAAAAACTGGGATTACTTTATGCCCCTTCGGCAGGGATTATTTCAGTTTTAAGTGTTACTAGCACGAAAAAAACATCTGTCATGACAGGAATTTATCGTTTGTTATCCTTAGCTTTAGCAACTATTTTAGCGTATATTTGTTTTACTTTTTTAGGTTTTACAGCGATTGCTTTTGGTATTTTTTTGTTATTATTTATTCCAGCAGCTGTGTATTTTCAATTATCTGATGGTATTGTTGTGAGTTCCGTTTTGGTAACTCATTATTTAGTCGAAAAAAATCTTTCTTGGGCGATTATTGGAAATGAATTTTTATTAATGAGTATTGGTGTGGGACTAGCGTTATTAGCTAATTCTTATATGCCTGATACAGAAAAACGTTTAAGAGAAGACCAAGAAGTCATTGAAACAATGTTTCGTAAAATTTTAAGGGAAATGGCGCTACATTTAAACAACGCTGCAGGAGAGCGAAATTTGGTCATGCATTGTGCAGATTTAAAAACCTTTATTCGCACAGGCGAGACGTGGGCCAAAAATCATGCCGAGAATCAATTGCTGTCTACCAATACGTACTATTTAGAGTACTTTGCGATGAGAAAAATGCAAAGTAATATTCTAAAAAACATGTTGGAATTATTAGAAGATATTACTGTTGATGCGCAACAAGTTCGCTATATTCAACAATTATTGGAATATACGGCAGAAACATTTGCAGAGAATAATGATGGACAAGAAATTATGAATCGAATTAAGACCGTTTATGAAACCTATCGCACAAAACCATTGCCGCAAACAAGAAGTGAATTTGAAAATCGGGCGCGGCTCTTTCAGTTTTTACAATTGTTTCAGTCATTCATTCAAGTCAAAGCGGACTTTGCCAAATTACAACTAGATAAATAAACAAAAAAGAAACCTTTTTAAACGGAGGTTTCTTTTTTGTTCTCTTAAAAATTCAGGCAAGTTCTTTAGTATTCATTGAGAATGTGTTAAACTAATGAGAAAGAAAAATAAAAGGAATGACCGCAATGGATAATGCTCAAGTGAAGAGAAAACATTTCCGTTTTCCAGCGTATGATGATGAACAGGGCGTAAAATTACCAACAGATAATGAACGTAACTTATTTCAAGATGATCTGATTGGTAAAGCAATGTCTGGTAGCAGAAGAACTGCAACATCTGCCGAAGATACTAGACAAAGCACACCATCCGTCCAACAACCAACAACGAATCAATCAACTACAAATAAACAAACACAACAATTAACGGCAGCACAACAAGAGCAATTAGCACGTCATCGTTCTAATTTGCCAGACTACACAAAACATGCTAGTAAAGCAACGAAAAATAAACAAGCAACGAAAAAAAATAATAGCCTTTTTGGGACGCCAAAAGGAAATGGCTGGACACAAACGTATAAAAAAAAAGAAGTCGTAGCGAAACCAAGTAGACCTGTCGCATCACCATTAGTGCAGAAAACGACACCTTCTTATTTTGTTCCTAAATATATCCCGGCTTCTGTGATTCCTGAGGAACAGGAACCTAGTTTTACTGAAGAAGAGTTGCTAAAAGCAATGAAAAAAGATCGTCGTTCATATGTGATTCTTGATGATGAACCAACGGCTTTTCAAGTGAAAGATACGGAAGAAGATCCAACGGTGCGGAAATTTAATATTCCAACCTCAGAACCTGAGATTCCTTTAACTAGACGACAATATCAACAAATCAAACCAGACTTAGAACGTTTTGGCGAAGATGCGTTAGATTTACGTTCGCGTTCCCGTTTGAATGCCGCAAAGAAAAATGCTAAAAGTCAAACTGCTTATGGGAAAAAATTAGCTAAAGCGAATGCTCAAGTGGAGCCGGAAGCACCTGTGACAGAAGAGAAGAAAAAGGGCATCTTGGATAAACCATTAAGTGGGATGCTAGAAGATTCAAGTTCTGTATTAGAAAACAGTAAATATTTTAGTTAAGAGATGAAACTTGCATGTGGATTTGAAACATGTAAGTTTTTTATTCTGTTTTAATAGTTGATTATTTTTTTGTTTTATACGATAATGAATTTCGTATGATTGAATTTTTTTTAAAAAAGGTATGTTTTATATAGTGACAGAGAAGAGGATTATAATGGGAAATCAAGAGAACAAATTATACCATTTTGTCGGAATTAAAGGTTCTGGCATGAGCTCATTAGCGTTGGTCTTACACCAAAAAGGCTACAACGTTCAAGGATCAGACGTAGAAGAGTATTTCTTTACACAACGGGATCTTGAAAAATCAGGTGTCCCTATTTTACCATTTAATGCAGATAATATTGATAAAGACATGATTGTTATTGCTGGAAATGCTTTTCCAGATACCCATGAGGAAATCGCCCGCGCCATCGAATTAGGCGCAGAAGTAATTCGTTACCACGATTTCATTGCTCGTTTTATCGAACCCTATACAAGCATTGCTGTAACAGGGTCACATGGGAAAACAAGTACGACTGGTTTGCTAGCACATGTATTAAGTGGTATCAATCCAACTAGTTATTTAATAGGTGATGGCACTGGCCACGGCGAACCAGATGCTGATTTCTTTGCATTTGAAGCGTGTGAGTATCGCCGTCATTTCTTGGCCTATTCACCAGATTATGCGATTATGACGAATATCGATTTTGATCATCCAGATTACTACAAGAGCATTGAGGACGTTTTTTCAGCGTTCCAAACAATGGCTCATCAAGTCAAAAAAGGAATTTTTGCTTATGGTGATGATAAGTATCTTCGTCAGTTAGAATCAGAAGTGCCAGTTTATTATTATGGCGTCAGTGAAGAGGATGATATCCAAGCCCGAAATATTCAACGAACAACGGAAGGCTCATCTTTTGATGTTTATCACAAGGATGATTTTGTAGGTCATTTTGTCTTACCAGCATTTGGCCATCACAATATCATGAATGCGCTAGGTGTGATTGCTGTGGCTTATTTTGAAAAACTTGATATGCAAAAAGTCGCAGAAGAAATGCTAAGTTTTAAAGGTGTGAAACGTCGTTTTAGCGAGAAAAAAGTCAGTGACATGATTATTGTTGATGATTATGCGCACCATCCAGCTGAAATTAAAGCAACGATTGATGGCGCTCGTCAAAAATATCCTGACAAAGAAATTATTGCTGTCTTCCAGCCACATACATTTACACGAACAATTGCCTTAATGGATGAATTTGCTGAAGCACTGGATTTAGCAGATGAAGTATTCTTATGTAATATTTTTGGCTCTGCGCGTGAAACACAAGGCGAGGTACGCATTGAAGATTTAGGTGAAAAAATTCAAAAAGGTGGACAAGTAATTACCGAAGATAATGTGTCGCCTTTACTAGATTTTGAAAATGCAGTGGTTGTCTTTATGGGCGCTGGCGATGTTCAGAAATTTGAACAAGCTTACGAAACATTACTAAGTAACACAACTAGAAACGTTTTATAATAAAAAGAAACAAAATCGGGACAGGGGTATCTGGCTTCAAAAAATAAGAAGCTGCTCCTGTTCCGTTGTTTGTTTTTAAAATCTAGCATGGTAGATAAGTTGGTTTTGTTTAAACATCCTTTAAAGACTACTTTTTAACTTGCCTTTTAAGTACATTTTGGTACAATTATCTTATCAATAACGGAGGTGTACTAATTTGAATATCGGAAAACCGAGAAAATTAGGCAAAACCATCGAAGATATCGAAGAGGGAGATTCGTTGTCCTTGACAGAGTCAATTGAAGACAAGGACTTATTACTTTACTTGGGCTTGACCAATGATGCGAATCCTTTATATATCCAACATGATTATGCCCAAAAAACAGAATATGAAAAACCAATCGTACCATCAATTATGCTGATGGGAATTATCACTAGTGCGATTTCTAAACATTTGCCAGGACCAGGTTCCCATGTTGTGAATTTCTCTGTGAACTTTGTGGAACCCGTTTTTCATTACGAAACATTGACTTTCCAATTAGAAGTAATCAAAGTCGACAAAATGAAAGATGTGATTACCATTTCAGTTGAGGCTGTTAATGAGCAAGAAAATCGCGTGTTAGATGCAGTGGTGATGGTTCAACCACCCCAAGTGACGATTGATGAACTAACAGAGAAAGAAGGGACTTTAACTTATGAATAATCAAGAGTATATCCAAACTGGCACAGGTTTGAATAAATTTTATGCCAAAATTTACGGATTTTTAGCGTTAGGAATTGGTATTAGCGCAATCATGGCTTATGCAATGACAACTGTCTTTTTACCCGTTCTAGCTACTTTATTCCAATCAAGCTTAGCTTTTTGGATGATTTGGCTTGTTGAAATTGGCTTAGTTTTATATCTAGGCGCAAAAGCACAGAAGAATCCAACCATTGCGATTGCAGGATTTGTTGCGTATGCATTATTAAATGGTGTCACTTTATCCGTGACGTTATTAATGTATACTGGTGGAACAGTGGCCGGCGCATTTTTAAGTGCAGCAGCTACCTTTGGCGCGATGTCATTAGTAGGTGTCTTTACGAAGAAAGACCTATCAGCAGTTGGTCATGCCGCTTATAGTGCCTTAATCGGAATCATCATTGCGATGTTGCTAAATATGTTCCTTTTACACAGTAATGCTGTAGAATTCTTTATTTCCATTTTAATGGTCCTAATTTTCTCAGGGATTACTGCTTATGATAACCAACGTATACGCCAAGTCTATGCGCAAACAGGTGATCAAGCAGGTACTGGGATGGCCGTTTTCTTCGCATTACAATTATACCTTGACTTCATCAACTTATTCTTAGCTTTCTTAAGAATTTTTGGTAAAAACAACTAACATGAACGTAAAAGAGCCAATCTGCTCAGCAGATTGGCTCTTTTTTTAACCCATTCCAATAGCGAAATTCAACAGTTTATCGGAGTATGTTGGATTTTCTAAATCGGTTTTCATTGTTTCGTTCAGTAGACTGAGCTGATCGGTAATGATGCCATCGACGCCATAAAAAATCATTCGTGTCATAACATCTTCATCATTTGCTGTCCAAGCATAAACCTTTTTCCCATCATGATGAGCGGCATTTACAAAGTTACGATTCATTGTACTGTATTCCATAGTAAAAAAGTCAACTGGCATTTTAGGCGGTCCCACAATGTTGAAAGGAATAACGTAGCCTACATAAAAGCGTGGTTCTTCTTTCTTTAAGGCCATCGCCGTATCATAGGTTAAGGTATGAAGGATATGGCCGTTTTCTAAAATATTTTCACGGTATTGTTTGACAAAGCGCTGTACTAAATCAGGGCTATCTTGAGGCGTGGTTTTGATTTCAATTAATAAACGTTGTTTTAATTGATTGGCTTTGGCTAAATAATCATCGAAAGAAACCATTTTAGCAGTTTGACCACTTTCTATGACATTCATATTCGTTAATTCTTTAAGTGTTAATTGATTCGGTCGTTTATTAACGCCCGTTAACGCCCGTAAATTAAAATCGTGCATGACAATAAATTGATGGTCTTTGGTTTCTTGAATATCCATTTCAACATAATCAGGTTTTGCCTTATTGGTCTCGATTAAAGAGTCCAAGGTGTTTTGAACGCCATTGTTACCATTAACACCACGATGGGAGATGGTAACCGGTTTTCGGTCAGGTGTATGACTTAGGTAATTCGTATTATAGGTGCCTACACCAATTCCGAAGATGATTGCAATCAAACAAAAAAGAACGACTCTGAAGGTGGTCCATTCTACCCGAACCTCTGATTTCGGGGTGAACCATTCTGGCGTGTCAGGCAAAATCCCTTCATCTTCCATATCATCAACAATAATGTAAAAAATAGCAACACTAGACAACACCAAGTTTAAGAGCATCATAACCTGAAGGAGTGTCATAGCGATGACAGCGCTAGGTAAAGACCACTCAGGTTTAAACGTTTCGACGGCGGTTTGACCTAAAAATATCAAGAAATAGCCAGCCGTAAAAATCCCTAAAACAGTTCCACCAATGATAATAAATTGTCCTAAAATCTGGAAAAAGCGTCGCTTTGTAATTTGCCAACTACGTTTTAAAGACTCACGAAAACCAACATCACGTAAAATCAACTCTGGAAGGGCAAAAGCAAGTCGAATCGCTAAATATAAGATAATCAGTTCTAACAATACGAAACCAATAATAATAATGACGCGATTTGCAAAAATAAAATCTAAGATAAAGGCTGGAATCTTAACTCTTGTTAATAAATAAGAGCGGAAGGTTAACCCACTTAATGGTAAAATCAAAAAGAAATATGCCAGGAAAAACAGAAAGGTAATTCCTCGAACTTTTTTGATCTGAAGCAAGGTGCCGTGCAATAATTGCGTTAGAGTAATTGGTTGCTTTTTCTTAATAAAATAAACACTAAGCAATAAAAAGGTAAATTCAAAAAAGAGCGCCAGTAAAATTAACAGCCCAATTAGTAGAAAAGTCAAAAGGACATAGGGATGTTGCGTAGCAATTGCCCCTAAGTTATCGTAGGAAATATAATCAATCCCACCTTCTTTGAGTACCAATTTGGACAAACTTGTCAATAAAGGCAATAGAACGAATAACATAAATCCGTGCATCAAGAGCACATCGCGAAAATACGCCGTTGTCCCTTTAAGAAAATCTAGCGTATTCACAATACTATTTTTAAAATAACTAAACATCAAAAGTCCCCCAGTTTCTACCAAAATTCCATAATAAAAGGACTAAATCAAACTGACACAGGCAGAGTTTTGATTTAGTCCGTTCGCTTTTTTATTTATTTTACATTCCCAGTAAGCTAGTTAAAAATGTACCGCCATAAATTAACGCAAGACTATATAAATAGATAGAAGCAGGTTTTGCTAATAAAATAATCAGAGTAAATTTTTTCACAGACATTTTTGTTAAACCGGCCATTAAACAAAGCGCATCATCCGGTGCAATCGGGAAGAAAATTGCTAAAGCAAACAATCGTTCAAAACGTTTTTCATTGTCTAACCAACCGATATACTTGTTATATGTTTTATCACTGACAAGGCTCATAATGAATGGCTTCCCATAATTACGACCTAATAAGAAAATGATAATAGAGCCAAGTGCAATACCAACGTAATTATAGACGAAGCCCATTGTTGGTCCGAAAATCAAGACCCCTGCAGCACAGCTAACACCACCAGGAATAATCGGAATAACCACTTGAATAATCTGAATTAACATGAAAATAATCGGACCGAGAATGACAGATTGCCCTACTAGTCCTCTTAGTGCATTGATGTCCTTGAAGACACCTAATCGGATAAAATAGATGGTTGCAATTATGGTTGCAACAATGCCCAAAATGGAAATAATATTAACAATTTTTCTAGATAGGGTAACACTCACATTTCTCATCTCCTTTAGTTATACTCATCGTACTTTTAGTATATAACTTTTTATCAATAAAAAACATCGTTTGTTCTTTCTTCAAACGAACAAAGTTGTAAGATACACATCATTTGATAAGTTTATTATACAAAAAAAGAGACAGAAAAGACATCCTACTTAAGACCCATTCTGCACTGATCTTTCGAAAGAGAGTAAAAGAAACGAAAGTGGCGCATTTTTTAGTAATATTATAGAGGGGCAAAGAGTGAAATTAAATTTGCATCCACGTCTTTAATGATTGCGTATCGTTGGCCCCAAGGTGCATTCCAAGGTTCTTTAAAAACAATGTAACCAGCTTGGCTCATTTTTTTCACGGTGTTATCAACTTCTGCGGCCGTTTCACAAAGAAAAGCAAGTTCGATTTTATCGCCTTGCTGGCTAGGCGCAAACCCATAGACACCAGTAATCATTTGTAGTGAATTTAAAGAAATCCTGACGCCATTGTTTTGTAATTCTGTGTAATCGGGCGAAGCTTCTCCCAGCACGTTAAAACCTAGCGTTTGGTAAAAAGAGAGTGCTTGTGTCATATCGTTGACGATAATACCGACCATATCTAACTTCATCCTCATAACCTCCGATCTATGATAAAATAAGTGTAAGGGATTTTTTGGTAAAAACCAAACGATTTATAGCGAAAGTGCTTAAAAAATTAGAATGTAACAGTTTACAACGAAGAATAAGAAGACTATAATTATGTTAACTAGTTTTAGGTGTACCTAAAAGTGAAATGTGTGAACAAGATAGATTGAGGGATGTTGGATGAAAGAAAAGAAAACGGAAAAAATGCTTAATTATGCAAATGGACCTAGTTTAGAAGAGATAAATAATACCGTCGAGGTACCTAAAAACGCAAGCTTTTGGCGAACTTTGTTAGCCTATAGCGGACCTGGCGCTTTAGTGGCTGTTGGTTATATGGATCCAGGAAATTGGATTACGTCAATTGCTGGCGGAGCGGAATATAAGTACACGTTACTTAGTGTGATTTTACTTTCTAGTTTAGTTGCCATGTTACTACAAAGTATGGCTGCACGCTTAGGAATCGTGACAGGAATGGATTTAGCTCAAGCGACTAGAGAGCATACAAGTAAACGAACGGGCGTTGCCTTGTGGGTGGTGACGGAGTTAGCCATAATGGCAACAGATATCGCTGAGGTAATTGGTGGTGCCGTTGCTTTGCAATTATTATTTGGTTTTCCATTATTAATTGGTGTGTTGATAACAACGTTTGATGTTTTATTACTTTTGCTACTGACAAAGTTAGGCTTTCGCAAAATCGAAGCAATTGTTTCTTGTTTAATTGCAGTCATCTTTTTTGTTTTTGCTTATGAAGTGGCATTAGCAGATCCAAATGTTGGTGAAGTATTACGAGGTTTTATTCCAGACACAAAAATAGCGACAGATAAATCCATGTTATTTTTAGCCTTGGGAATCGTTGGAGCGACAGTCATGCCTCATAACTTATATTTGCATTCTTCCATTGCGCAAGCTCGGAAATTTGATCGTAACGATGATGCTGAGAAAGCCAAAGCAATTCGTTTCACTACTTGGGATTCAAATATTCAATTAACTGTCGCTTTTGTCGTAAATTGTTTGTTGTTAATTTTAGGAGGAGCATTATTTTATGGAACCAACAGTGAATTAGGTAAATTTGTTGATTTATTTGATGCTCTGAAAAATCCAGATATTGTTGGTAATATTGCTAGCCCAGTGTTAAGTATTCTTTTTGCAATTGCTTTACTGGCTTCGGGTCAAAATTCAACGATTACAGGTACGCTGTCAGGACAAATTGTAATGGAAGGCTTTATCCATTTAAAAATGCCGTTGTGGGCAAGACGAGTGTTAACTCGTTTGTTAGCAATTGTGCCAGTCATTATCTGTGTCATTATTTATGGCGGTAGCGAAACGGCTGTTGAAGACTTGTTGCTTTATACGCAAGTTTTCCTAAGTATTGCTTTGCCAGTGTCGATTATTCCTTTAACGATGTATACAAGTGATAAAAAATTAATGGGCCAATTTGCGAATCCAGCGTGGGTGAAATTTTTAGCTTGGATTATTGCAATTGCCTTGACGTTATTGAATTTATTTTTAATTTATGGCACATTAACTGGTTTAACGAATTAATAAAAACAAAGGCTGACTGGAAAAGTTGGCCTTTGTTTTTTCATAGAATTTGCGCGTAAGAAATGGTAGAATAGGAAAGATGAAATACAAGGAAGAGAGGCTTTCACGTGACAGATTATTTAAATGTAGGAAAAATTGTGAACACACAAGGAATCAAAGGAGAAGTTCGGGTCATTTCGAAAACGGATTTTCCAGAAGAACGTTATCAAAAAGGGGCAACGTTACTGCTATTTCAAGAGAAAAAAGCACCAATTGAATTGGTCGTGAAGTCCCACCGCAAGCATAAGAATTTTGACATTTTAAGCTTTGAAGGACATCCAAATATCAACGATGTTGAAAAATATCGTGACGGTATTTTAAAAGTTGCAAAAGACAATCTCGCTGAATTGGCAGAGGACGAATTTTATTATCACCAAATCATTGGTGCCACTGTTTATGATGAAACCGGTAGTGATCTGGGAAAAATTAAAGAAATTTTATCTCCTGGTGCGAATGATGTGTGGGTCGTCCAACGACCAAAGAAAAAAGATTTACTTTTACCGTATATTGAAGGCGTTGTTACAAAAGTCGATGTCGAAAATCAACGGATTGATGTGGACATTCCAGAAGGATTGATTGACGATGAGAATTGATGTATTAACTCTTTTTCCTAGAATGTTTGAAGGACCAATGGGGGAATCAATTATTGGGAAAGCTCGGGAAAAGCAGTTATTAGAATTGAATGTCTCTAATTTTCGCGATTTTTCAGATAACAAACACCAAACGGTCGATGATTATCCGTATGGTGGTGGCGCGGGGATGCTTTTAAAAGTACAACCGATCTATGATAACCTAAAAGCAATTGAAGAAGAGACAAACCAGCAACCAAAACGGGTCATCTTATTAGATCCAGCAGGAAAACCGTTTAATCAAAAAATGGCCGAGGAATTTTCACAAGAAGAACATTTAGTTTTTATTTGTGGACATTATGAAGGCTATGATGAGCGAATTCGCACGATGGTCACAGATGAAGTTTCATTGGGGGACTACGTTTTAACAGGGGGCGAATTAGGCGCAATGGTCATGATTGATGCGACAGTCCGTTTATTACCTGATGTCTTAGGTAACAATCTTTCTGCACAGACGGATTCACATTCCACTGGCCTATTAGAGCATCCACAATATACCAGACCTGCTATTTTCAATGATATGGAAGTCCCTGCCGTGCTAACGAATGGTAACCATAAATTAATTGCAGAATGGCAACTAAAAGAATCATTACGACGGACCTTTTTGCGTCGACCTGACATGTTGGAATCAGTAGAAATGACGCCTGAAATGTTGAAGTTATTAGAAGAAATTAAACAAGAAGAGCAAAAATAAGGGAACTTTCAAGAAAATTCTCTTTACAGCTTATTTTGTCTGTGGTAAACTAATTTGGTGAGTGCAATGCGCTCTAACTATTACAATATTCCGCTGTGGCAGAAGTGACCATAAGAATATTTGGGAATAAGGAGAAGGATAAAATGAATCCATTAATTCAAGAATTAACACAAGAACAATTACGTACGGATATTCCTGCGTTCCGCCCTGGTGACACTGTTCGCGTTCATGCGAAAGTAGTCGAAGGTACTCGTGAACGTATCCAGTTATTCGAAGGTGTTGTAATTAAACGCCGTGGTGCTGGAATCAGCGAAACTTATACAGTACGTAAAGTTTCAAATGGTGTTGGTGTGGAACGTACATTCCCATTACACACACCACGTGTTGCTCAAATTGAAGTGGTTCGCTACGGTAAAGTACGTCGTGCAAAACTTTACTACTTACGCGCATTACACGGAAAAGCAGCTCGTATCAAAGAAATCCGTCGTTAATCTTTACTATTCGACAAACGAACACCCTCTTGCTGAGCAAGAGGGTGTTTTTGTGTGTAATTAAGTGGAAAATCACTTTGACTTTATTTTGAAGTCACATAAGTGTGAAAATTAGGTTTTTGGACAATGATTCAGAAATCTTTTGAAAATTGAAGGTGTGAGGAAATTTAGAAAGATAAAAAGAGGGAGTACTGAAAACCAAAATTTCAGTTAAGTGCTTGGATCAAGAAACAAAAACTACGTTAGTTTGTCAATATCAGTTGAAATTGGAGAAGAAACAGAATGGGGTGATAGTATTGGCAAATCAATTATTCAGGGCCATAGTTACAGGATTTTTGTTTTTTATATTCAATCAAAAAGAAATAAATACAAAGAGCACAGATAAGTATTTTAGCAAGTAACCAATAAATAGCAGGACTGTTGGTGCTATAAGAATACAAGAAAATAGTAGTAAACTTAATTAAGAATCGTTTGCTATTTAAATAGTGTTCTTTTCCTTTTAAAATATATACGATAAAATAAGTATATTAATTGTAAAAGGACATGATAATTATGGAAGAATTAGAATGGAATAATTTTTATGTTTGCTATAGTTTTGAGGGTAGTGATTCTTTTAATAACTGTCAAGATAGTAGATTACTTTGCGAATACTCCTGAAGTACAAATACAGAGAAAACTTCCTGAGTTTGAAAAAGTGCCACCTTATGATCCAAGAGATAATTCATTTCTGATACAAATTATTCTTTAAGTAGGACAACGACTAAGTTTATTTACCAAACCATTACAATAAGAAAAGGTGCAAGTATACCTAATGACTATTGGTATGATGATGGTCAATTTAGAGGAAATCTAAAACTTCAACGTTGGCAAGACTACGGAGAAGATCCAAACATAAGAGGATATATCTGTACTTATGGAGGCTACGTTACCAATGGTTCAAGCCCGGCGCAAAGAATTGTCGATATTAATGAACAATAGCTATTCTAACTTTATGTAATAGGAGGGAGTAATCATGAAAAAAATCGGGTATTTTAGTTGTATTATTTTTTTCATGTTTTTGGTAGGTTGTAGTAATAACAAAAAAGAAAACGGCAATCTTTTGAATGCCAGTTCGTTTCCTTTAATACTCACCACGATTATTGAAAAGGAAGAAGACCTAACGAAAGGTTCAATTTTTTTCAACAAGGATAAAACCATGACGCTTGAAAAAGAATATTTAGTTAATCCCAATAATGAAGATACAAAAAAAACAAGTAGAACAGAAAAAAAGGTATATAAAAATATTAAAATACAAGAAAATAAAGAGAGCTATGAAATTACAGGTCAATTGGACAAAAAAACGAAAAAAATAGAGTTTAAAAAAGTTGATGAAGGTAAACGTATATCTGATGCAGAAGGTAATGTGTATGGTGATTTTGGTGGTAAATAGGATAGTTAAGTCATAAAAAAGAAGGCTAAAAATTTTTATTTTTTTCGTCTCTATACTTTCTGATGTTAGTTTTTTTACCAACATCAGAAAGTATAGAGACGTTTTTGTGTAATTAAACAAAAAATCAACATTGACTAAGACCAGAAATGCTTTCTTTAGTGCTCCTAGTTGCTCTAATATAAGACACCAAATTGATAACCATTTGCTTGATAAAACTCTATTAATTGTGGCAATGCTTGTTTTGTTAATTCCTTATCTACTGAATCATGCATTAAGACTACTCTAATATTATAATCCGGATAAACCTCAAGTGAATGTTGATGGAAAGCGAGCATTTCTGCGACTGTAGTAGGCTGTCTGTCTAACGGCTCCGCATCCCCAACCATCGCATTCCAGTCAATCCAATGGATGCCAAGTTGTTTGAATAATTCATCAGATTTTTCTGTACCTCCCCATGACATATGACCTCCTGGGTATCGCCAGAGAGTTGTTTGAAATGTTTCGCCCAGTATTTTTTTTAGAGAGTTCTCCATGGTTGCTATTTCCGCTTGTATTTCTTCAGTGTTGACAATCCCGTTTGGATATAACGTTGCATAATCATGAGTTGAACTATGAAAGCCTATTGAATGCCCTTCTGCAACTTCGCGTTTCACTATCTTTTGATTTTCGGAAGTTAGGGTATTTCCTACAAGAAAAAAAGTTGCGTGGACGTTATACTTTTTTAATGCATCTAGGACTTGTGGGGTTATTTGATTATTAACGCCATCATCAAAGGTTAAGAATACTAATTTTTCACCTTTGTAAGGTTCTTCTCCAGTTATATATTTTCTGATTTTGTCTGCTGAGTAAGCATATTTTTTTGATGAAATAGTCATGTGTGTTGATTCCTTTTCTAACTTGGTCGGGGAATCTTTTTTTGCAGTTGAATTTTTAGTCAATGTCTGTACAGTATCATCATTTTTACTTGTTATCTTGGGTTGAGTTAAAAGGAACGTTTGAATGAAAACAAGAACAATGAGGATTAACGCACTAAATAATACATACCCGTTTATTTTGAATTTCCTTTTCTTATGTCGCATACTTTCACTCCTCTTTGGTTAATGAAAAAGTCAAAAAATACACCTCCACGTTATACAAAATTGAACGTCCTATTAGTTATAGACGAATTTGAGGACCAAAAAGTTTCAATTTTTTCAATTTAGTTAGTTGTTTATTTAATAAAAAATAAAAGGTTGCTAGAGGATGAAAGGAGTATAATTTATTTATCTAGAAGAGTAATCGGAATGAGAAAGGACTGTGGAAATGGATCATCAACAGGTGTTGAAAAATGAAATTAAACAATATTTAGTGAGTAAAAACTGTGAGAAGACGTATTATCATTGTATGGAAGTTGGAGAGTATGCCTATCAACTTGGTGAAAAATATTTAACTAGTCCAGAAAAAGTAAGTATTGCAGGATATTTACACGATATCTCTGCGGTTTATCCAAATAATCAGAGAATTAGTGTCGCACAAAAATATGGGATTGAATTAAACGAAGCAGAAATGGCCTTTCCAATGATAATTCATCAAAAAATTTCTAAGTCTATTGCGAAAATGGATTTTGGTATTGAAGACAATGAAATTTTATCAGCTATTGAATGCCATACAACATTGAAGAAAAACTATTCGGACATAGATTTAGTTTTGTTTGTCGCTGATAAAATAAAGTGGGATCAAGAAGGTAAACCACCATACTTAGATGGTTTATTACAAGCTTTAAATTGTTCTTTAGAAAATGCCGCATATTTCTATATCGATTATATTTTGAAACACGATATTAAAGTTGTGCATCCTTGGTTATGGGATGCTTACAATCAACTTAATTTGACAATTAAATAACAAATAAACATAGCCGTTTTTAGTCGAGTTTTGCTGGTGAGAAAAGGGGGAAAGTAGTACAGTATTCTTGTCAGAAAGAAGGGATTCCCAATGAAAAAAATAATCTTGATAGGTCTTTTATTGAGTATTTTATCAGGATGTTCTTCCAACAAAAGTGGCGATAGCACTGCAAGCAAATCAAGCAAGCCGACAGCAACATCAGAAATGAAAGCACCTGCTACCGTTAACAGTAGCCAAGCGAGTCAAATGAGCACGGAGTCAAAATCTAGTACAACTCAAAGTAATTCTTCTGTTTCTACTAAAACTGGAAATCAGTTGTGGTCTGTGCAAAAAAAAGCACAGTTACAACAATTTATGGCTGATTGGGGGCAACGGATGAACCAAACGTATAAAGAATATACACCAGGAAATTCAATCAATTTTAATGGCGTCCAAGCGCCTGATGGTCTAGTAGGAAATGTTACTATGCAGCCAGCGATTGGTCAGCATCCTATTTATTTAGAATGGTCTGAAAATGGACAAGTGAAGGATGGATATGCGTTAGTTGCTGTTTACTCTGATGCAGAAACGCAACCAGAAATGCAAAAGCATTTGTATTTATTCACCATCGTTAACAATCAGCCCTTAGTTTTAGTGACGATGCAAAATCAAGGAGATCCTTATGGCTATCTGTATTTTGGAGCAACAGATAATGCAGAGTTGAGGGCTGGCTTTGAAAAAATTGTAGGTGCCCCGTCAATTACTAAAGAACAAATCCCAAATATTTCAGTCAATCCGTGGTCTTCAAAAGAGGAAGCGATTGATTTTTATGAAGGAATGTATAAAAACACGGCAAACGAAATTTCAACTCAAATTGACTGGCATAACTATCAGCGGGCAAATTGGCGCGAGGTAGAAACAAAAGGCGACACTTTGACATTACATTTTGCCAACGTGGGCGGTGCTGGGGGCTCATACACACAATTCACGAAAGTTGGTACGAATACTGTTGTTGTATCATTTGATGGTAATGCCGCTTATCCCGATAACCCAAGTAGCGTTTTACTCGTGAAAAACAGTGATTATAAAGTTTTAAGGACTTTGAATCAGTAATAGGGGAAATACATCGTTTACTTAAACATAGGCAAAGGCGGGTTGCTTACCTTTTTATAAGTAACCTGTCTTTGCCTATGTGCTATTTTTTTGGATAGAGGTGCTCAGAGTAGGGGATGTTTTTCTGGGAAGTTTTTATGCTAGATCTCTATTTGACTAGGCTCAAATAGATCTAAATCAATCGTTGGAGTGATATCTGTTTATATAAAGATAGGCTAAATCGTCAATTTTTTAAAAATCGTCGTTCATGTTAAAATAAATGGAGAAATGTTTTAGTATTCATAGTAAGTATTTTATCGTAGAATAAAAGATATACTAACAATGGAGCGATGAAAATGCTAAAAGAAGAAAGATTAAATGCGATAGTCTCTCTAGTAGATCAAAAAGGGGCAATCAAAGTTACTGAAATTATGGAACGATTAAATGTTTCGGATATGACTGTTCGTAGAGATTTGACAGAATTAGAAGCAGCGGGGCGTTTAAAACGAGTACATGGAGGAGCTAGCAGTTTAAATACATATCGTCCACATGAATTGTCTCATGCTGATAAACAAATTATTAATAGTGTTGAAAAAAAAGAAATTGTCCAAAAAGCATTAAGTTTAATTCACGAAGAAGAAACTATCTTCCTAGGACCAGGAACAACTATTGAACTTTTGGCCGAGGCAATGGAATTTAAACATTTAAGAGTAGTAACAAACTGTTTGCCTGTGTTTGAAACGTTAAGTAAAAAAAAGAATGCGTTGACCATTTATTTGGTTGGTGGAGAAATGCGACTTTTAACTAAATCTTTTTTTGGTGAAATCGCTAATAAAGCATTAGAAGAAATGCATTTCCATAAAGCATTTTTTAGTTGCAATGCGTTAAAAGATAATAAAATTATGACAGCCACTATTGAAGAAGGACAAACACAAGCAATTGCATTAGATAACTCAATAGAAAAATATTTATTAATGGATACTTCTAAAGTAGAGAAACAGGATTTTTATTCTTTTTATCAATTAGAAGAAGTGACAGCGGTAGTTACAAATAAAGATAAATTTGACACATCTAAAGTATTGGAAAAAGTTGTCAGGGTGATCTACTAAAAAGAAGAGGTGCAGATGCACCTCTTCTTTTTAGTTCCCCTTATTGAGCTTTTTGAGCATAAATAATATTTCGCTTCTTCATTTGTTTTGCATACCAAATGAAAATCAGTAGATAGGCGACTAGCGCCAGACATGCGTATAAAATAAATTCGAGTTGACCTTGTGATGCATTGCCGACTAAGTATCCTAAGAATTTTTCCATTGGCCCTTCCATGGTAGTATGTGAAATTAAAGTATTATTATTTAGACCCGCTGGGAAAGCGCCAACTTTTTTTGCGGTTTCGGTAACGAACGGTGCAATTAGGGTACCAGACCATAAGAACAAAGGTAATTCGATTGCTCCAATGATAATCATTCGGATGAGTTTACCTCTTGTTACTACTAGTAGAGCAGGGGTTACACCCATTGCAATAATTCCGCCAAGTGGTAAAAGTTTATTGCCAGGTAGGACAATGGCTTCTAATAGCATAATTGGAGCCAATACGTTAGCTGCTGCCCAGATTTCAGCACGACCAGCTAAGAAAGGCCAATCTAAACCAATATTAAGTGTACGCCCTTTTAATTTATTCGAAGCAAAATCAGTGATACCTTGTGATAAAGGCTCAACTGCAGCGATAAACCAAGTTCCAATTAAAGAGAATAGTTCCAAACAGACTGCAGCCGTAAAGGATAGAGAAAAAATTTGCGTGGGTGTTTGGCCAGCTAAAAGACCCACAAAAATCCCTAAGTAAATCCCGATGGCAAATTTTGATCCCCAAAAGCCAATTTTACTATTCAATTTGGCAGCGTCAAAATCGTATTTGTCTAACCAAGGAAAAAGCTTATCAAAAATTTTATCAAAAACCATAATGATTGGGTTCATCATATAGTTCATATGCGTGGTAGTCATAGGATTGGTATCTGGGGCGTTAAGTAAATCGTTAAACGTTGGTTTCATTAAGTCAGAATTGATAATTTTTAAAACACCTATGAAAATAACTAAGATTGTTGCAATTATTAAGTTTGCGCCACAAAAAATAGCAAATAAACCAACAATCGATAGATGCCAAATGTCGAAAATATCCACATCTAATGTGTTCGTTTTATTTAGAATTAACATAATGACATTGACAATCACCATAATTAAAAGAAAGTAAAGGGTGTAAGGAGATCCCCAAGTGATGGTGGCCAAAGGTGCCCAACCAACATCGGTAATATTTAAAGAAATTCCTGTACGTTCTACGAAAGAGGCCATTGCATCTGAGAAAGCAGTAGTTAAAATTCCTATAATAGCACTGATACCAGTTAAAGCAATTCCTAGTTTAAGACCACCTTCTAATGCGCGAGTGGGTTTTACCTTAAAACAAAGGGCAATCAGTGTTAAAACAATAGTCATTAAAGGAGCAGCACCTAAATCAATTAAAGGTTTAAAAATTGTATTTGCTAGGTCAATAATCGTATTCATTTATTTTCTCCTTCATAAGCTAAGATAACAAAATTTTTATCTTAGTTTTGTTATTGTTGACAATGAAGCGTAAGTAATTAGTCTAAAAAGGAAATCATTTGTTTAAAGAGTGAATGATACTTTCCATTTGTTGATAAACAGGTTCAGCCATTGCTGGAATTCGATAAAGAATTGCGCCTGCATCAACTACAGGAATCGTGATTGGGAAACCTAAATCTGTTTTGGCGATTTGGGCGAAAATATCATAATGGGATAGCATCTCTTGATTGATATCTTTAATCATTACGGCATCGCAAGAAACTTGGTAGCCTCTTTTAGATAATTCTGTTTCTAATGCAGATTTGATTTGATGGCTAGAGTTTACCCCAGCCCCACATGCAGCTAAAATTTTAATCATGTTAAATCTCTCCTTTAAAATTTTTTTGTAAAAAACGATAAACTTCTTCTTTATCTTCACATTGAAAAAAAGCCAATAGTGATGAACGGTCTGTCGTGTTAATAAAATCCATGATAGTCGCTAAAAGACCCGTTTGTTCAATACCGTTTTCATTTAAAATCATGAAAAGAAAGGAAACAGAGAGCGTTTCATCTGGGATAATCATGTTATGAAATGATAAGGATTGTTTCAATTTAATCGGGATAATTCTTGTCGTCCGTACAAAGGTACTTTCGGTATGCGGAATGGCGATATTCGGTAGTGCAGGATCAATCGGTGTTAAACTTAAACCAGTCGGATAGTTATGTTCTCGTTCCAATAAATTAGTTAGAAAATCAGGTGTAACTAATTTCTTTTTTAACAAGTCTAAATAAACTTCTTCAAAAACTTCTTCTTGTGTTTTTTTGTTTGAAATATAGGTAGTATCTAATGAAAAAATCGATGTTTTAATAACCATAGAACCCCTCGTTTCTTTAATATATTATTATTTATTTACAAGTATAATATAAAACGCTTTCAAAAAGATGTCAACACAATATTAAACAATAATAAACAAAAAAGAAAATAAATGTTGAATAAAGTTCGATATTGTTTTATTATGTTTTCGAGAAGGGGATTTGAGTTTAAAGAAAGGGACAGAATTTTAATAGTAGATACACGAGGTAAGGAGGAAAACAAAATGCGTGTCATACTTGGTTCAGATTTAGATGGAATAAAATTAAAAGCAGAAATGAAACAATACTTATTGCAAGAAAAAGTTGAGGTAATCGATAAAAGTGAAAGTGCTTCGGAAGACTTTATAGAAGCAACGCTTGCTGTTGCTCATGAAGTTTTAAAGGATACTGAAAGTTTAGGAATCGTTTTTGATGGTTATGGGGCAGGTAGTTTTATGACTGCTGCTAAAATTAAAGGAATGATTGTCGCTGAATTGTCAGATGAGCGTTCTGCATATATGGCGCGAGAACACAACAATGCTCGGATGATCACGGTGGGCGCAAAAATTGTTGGAACGGAACTAGCCAAAAACATAATAAAAGAATTCTTAACAGGTCATTATGCAGGCGGGCGTCATCAAATACGTGTAGATATGTTAAATAAAATGGCTTAACAAATAATAGAAAGGAAGCGTTTTTATGAGAATTGCCATTGGTTGTGATCATATTGTGACGGATACCAAAATAGCAGTTTCTGATTTTTTGAAAGCAAAGGGATATGAAATTTTAGATGTAGGCACGTATGATTTTACTCGAACTCACTATCCTATTTTCGGAAAAAAAGTGGGAGAAGCCGTAATGAGCAATCAGGCTGATTTGGGTATATGTATTTGCGGAACAGGCGTTGGAATTAACAATGCGGTTAACAAAGTGCCGGGTATCCGTTCTGCTTTAGTTCGCGATATGACTACAGCGTTGTATGCGAAAGAGGAATTGAACGCAAATGTTATTGGTTTCGGTGGGAAAATAACAGGAGAATTCTTGATCTGTGATATCGCTGCTGCCTTTATTGAAGCACACTATCATCCAACAGAAGACAACGAACAACTAATTGAAAAAATTAATCAAGTTGAAAAACAACATCCAGAACAACAAGATGCGCACTTTTTCGATGAATTTTTAGATAAATGGCAACGAGGAGTCTATCACGATTAGTACGTAATCAATGAGGGTTATTTGAGAAAGCGGTCTTAAATAATAATCATTGGTATTTGAGTTAAATTCCCCTTCAGTAATTTTTATTGCTGTTTTAATGTGGCACTGTAAAGAGCATTATTAAGAAAAAGAAGTAACAAAGGAACAAATTGAAGGCTATACAGGTAACCATAAAAAGTACACGAGAAAAGAACTCGTGTACTTTTTATGGTTTCGCTGCTTGTTTTATTTTAGTAATTATTTTTCTATAAAAATAGTCCCAGAATTATTAAAATAATCCCGATAACTAAACTGCCGATGCCAGAAGCCGTACCATATTTTTTACCTAAATTTATATCAGTAGTATTTTTAGGAATCAAGTTTGAGAAAAAATACAATTTTTTTACCAAGATTAGATATGCAACAAGTAAAAGTAATAATCCTAAGAGAAGATAACTAAGATTTTCAGCTAATAAATCTAGATGAGCTAATAACAATATCCCCAAAAAGAGGCCTACCAATCCATATTTCATCGTTTTTTCTTTTACTGACATATAAATATCCCTACTTTACTTTTTAATTTATCAAGAGCATAAAACCATAGATTCGATATAAGTTCATTTTGTTGTATCCAAAAGAGGATGACCTGGAATGACCTATATAATTAGAAAATTGGAGTGATATATAGTTATTTTACCATAGCTTAAATGAGTTGATTAACTCCGAATAATGTACAACTATGTACACCTATTGTGGGTGGAATGTGTGTTGGGACTTTGCTAACCTAATAGTTGAAAAAATGAATCAATAAATTTAGAAAAGGGACTATTCAAAAGCAACTTTTTTGGGAATTGCTATATTATTTATTTTTTTAAGCGTAATCAACTAAATGTTTTTATGGATAAAGAAAGTCATTGTTCCTTGTCATCAAGCTACAACAGCCAAATTCATTAGAACTTTTTTAGTGAATGACTTTAATTTTAGAAAGGTACTGTTGTTAAACATTCATGCTATCAAAGGAGTGTGAGGCGAACGAAGCAAATATTTTCATTTTATAAAAGTTGTATTATGGACTCTTAAAAAGAGGTGATTTAAAAAATTTTGAAGTGGAAATGTTAAGAAAGGAGAGAGGAAATGACTTATTTAGTTCTGGTCAGTCATGGCGATTTTGCTAGAGGATTAAAAAATTCATTAGGAATGTTTGCTGGCGATGATATAGAGACAGTCAGAGTGTTTGGCTTACAACCTGGTGAATCTACCGATAATTTTGGTAAGCGGTTTCTTTGTGAAGTTGAAAAATTACCGCAGGAAACGAGGCTAATCGTTTTGGCTGATATTGTAGGCGGGAGTCCACTTGCTACTATTTGTAAAGTATTAGATAAGCAAAAAATGCTAGAAAATTCTCTGATTGTTGGAGGAGTGAATTTTCCAATGGCTTTAAATGCGCTTCTATTGAAAGAAACTAGTGAATTATCTGATTTGAAAAAAATGATAGTAGCAGATGCTTGTCATGGCATTAGAGAGTTAACTGTAACTGAAGACGATGTAACTGAAAACGATATAACTGAAGAGGATATCTAAAGGAGAAGATGAACATGTCAATTTCTTTTGTTCGAATCGATGATCGAATGATTCATGGCTTAATTACTTTACGTTGGACTAAAGAAATGCCTTGTGATGGCATTATAGCTGTGAATGACAAAGCAGCAAGTAACCCTATTTTAAAGGAAGCATATAAAGCAGCTGCACAAGATAAAAAAACCTTTATTTGGACAATGGCGCATTTTTTTGATGTAAAGGATAAAGTATTAGCGTCTAAGTCAAAATACTTTTTGATTACAAAGAGCCCTTTGGATATGAAAAAAATTTTGGTGGATTGGCATTTTGTTCCAAGTGAAGTAAAAATGATTAATGTTGGACCGGGAAATGACCGCGAAGGGACAATTAAATTAGGGGATAACCAATCCTTTACAGCAGAAGAAGCAGCGGCTTTTGAAGAAATTGAAAAGGCTGGTTACAAAGTGGATTTTGCCTTGTTACCTGATCAACGAATTGGTTCTTGGGCGCATTTTAAAGCTAAATTTGGTTACTGATTCTAGAAGTTTTGAAAAGAGGAGAGTAGTATTATGACAATCAACTGGATACAAGCGGCTATTTTAGGCCTATTTGCTTGTCTGTGTTCAAATTCTTGTATGGCTGGACAAGCGGTGGGAAATTATACGATTGGGCGTCCTTTAGTCGGCGGATTAGTTTGTGGCATTATTTTAGGAGATTTAAAATTAGGAATCGCTTGTGGCGTAGCGATGCAATTAGTTTACATTGCTTTAGTCACACCTGGAGGAACAGTGTCTGCTGACGTGCGGGCAATTTCATATATCGGGATTCCTTTGGCGATGGTGGCGATTTCGACCAAAGGGTTAGATCCACTTGGCGGCTCTGCAGCCGACCTGGCTAAATCGGTCGGCACATTAGTTGGAACGATCGGAACGGTATTATTTTATTCTGTTGCCGCGTTAAATTTAGTTTGGCAATCGTTTGGTTGGAAAGATATAAAAAAAGGCAAGCTTGATCATTTATATGCCATTAATTTTGGTTGGCCGTGGATTTCTCATCTACTTTTTTCCTTTTTGCCAACCGTGATTTTAACCTATTTTGGGGCTACGGCTGTTACAGCAATGAGAGATGCATTACCTATGGATGGTCTTGTAATGAAAACGCTTTTTACTGTAGGTGGCATGCTTCCGTGTGTGGGAATTGCAATTTTGTTACGTCAAATTGTTAATAAGAACATTGATTTTGTCCCTTTTTTTGTAGGGTTCACATTAGCTGCTTCATTAAAACTCAATTTAGTCTCAATAACGATTATTGCGCTTCTTTTTGCTGTAATTTTTTATAAAATTGCTTTGATTAAAAACAATACTAAACTGGTTGATTCAACAGGAAATCTAACGAATGATGACGAAGAGGAGGACATATGAGATGGAAGAGTTGAAAGCAAATAAATTAGACCAAAAAACGTTAAAGCATTCTTTTCATTTATGGTTTTGGGGAGCGTTAACTTGTTTTTCACAACAGCATATGCAAACCTTCGGCTATCTTTCTTCAATGCTTCCTATTATCAAAAAACTTTATCCGAAACATGAAGACCAAGTGAAAGCCATTCAAGCATATACAGCTTTTTTTAACACAAATCCAATGCTTGGAACGGTCATTGTTGGTGTGACTGCTAGTATGGAAGAGGCTAGAGCAAGTAAGAATGAAATTGATGGAGAAACGATTAATGATATGAGGGCAGGATTAATGGGACCGATTGCAGGGATTGGCGATTCATTAGTTGATGGTACCTTGATTCCTATCTTGTTAGGAATTTCCTTAGGAATGTCCACGGGCGGTTCGCCAATTGGTGCCATATTTTATATTATTGTTTGGACGTTAATTTCCTATTTTGGCCAACGCTTTTTGTATTTTAGAGGCTATCATTTTGGCGATAAAGCAGTAAGTTTCTTAGTTGGGAAAGAAGGAGCCGCTGTTAGAGTTGCTATCGGAGTTATTGGTAGTATGGTTGTCGGTGGGGTCCTTGCATCTTGGGTAAATGTGACTACTTCTTTTAAATTAATAGGTGCTGACGGAAAAGTTTTCCTTAAACTGCAAGATAAAATTGACAGTATTTATCCAGGATTATTAACGATACTTGTTACCTTGTTTTGTTGGTGGTTGATGTCAAAAAAACATGTTTCCGCTATTTGGACGATGCTTATTTTAGTTGTTATTTCTCTCGGTGGCGTTTTATTAGGTGTTTTCAATCCAGGATTAACTTACTGAACAATCACCAAAAAGGACTCTAACTGTTAGAGCAAACTGACTTTTGCATAAAACCGATAACGAAAAAGCTAATAAATTAAATTCTTACTCTCTAAGACACAGAAAAAATCTTGTGATTAAAATAAAAATATATAAAATAGAAGAAATTTAGAGACTAGCTTCTATTTTATATATTTTTTTGTTTTAGAAATTTAGTTGGTTTATTAGAATTTTAGGAAAAATTTTACGAAAAGTGTCGCAAAAATGGCTCCTAAAAACGGTGCAGTTCCGGGAACAATCAACCCATATTGCCAATCATTATTGGTTTTATTTTTGATTGGTAAAAGTTGATAGGCGATACGAGGACCTAAATCACGTGCTTGATTCATTGCGAATCCTGTAGTACCACCTAGCCCCATGCCGATTGCCCAAACAAGCAAGCCAACAGCAATGGGTAGTTGTGTTTCGTAGGAATGTGCAATCGCTAAAATAGATGTTAAAAAAATGAATGTTGCAAAAGTTTCAACAAAATAGTTTCTTGGTAAATTTCGTTGGTTCGGATTTGTAGAAAAAATATTACGAATGGCGATTGGATCGACACTATCGGCGGATAGCTTGAAATGATCAGCATACATAATATAAACAATGACGGCGCCACAAATGCCGCCTAACATTTCAGCGATGACATAGGGAATGAAGTAAGACCATGGAATCATTCCTAAAATAGCTTGAGCGAGGGCCATTGCTGGATTAATACAGACTCCGCCAAAGACGAACAGAACAACAGAGATTCCAAAAGCCCAAGTAGTGATTGCAAACATGTGACCAGAACCAGCGTATTTTGTTCGTTTTAGGACATCGTCGCAGTGAACACCTACCCCAAATACGATCATTAATGCAGTTCCCATAAATTCTGATAAGATATGATGAAACATAAGATAAAGCTCCTTTAATCAATAGTTTTGTTATTTAATGTTTGGACGAGGCGATAGACTTCCTCGATTGTAAAATTATATTGTTTAGCAATTCGTTCACAATCTTGGTATTCAATAGACTCTTTCAATAGGCCATGATAATGATTTTTTTTAATATGGACCTTACCAAAAGGTGTTTCCAAGATTTTGAAAGAACGGTCCATCACACTACGTTCCATTGTTTGAAAACGCATACCAATTGTAGAAGTATGTTTAAAGAGTAGTTCTGTAAAATATTCTTTTTCCTCTGTTGTTGTTAAAACCGTTAATAGAATGGCACTTCGGTTTTTTTTCATATGAATGGGCGTGAAAAAAACATCTAGAGCACCATGCTCCAATAATAGATCCATTGCGTAACCTAACTGTTCAGGTGTTTGATTGTCTATATTTGTTTCAATTTTTAAAACTTGGTCATGGTGTTCTGTCCTCTTTTTTTTACTATGTGTTTCAGTAAAGATCGATCCTCTGAGGGCATTGAACTTGCCTGTTTCCCGTTTGCCGAATCCGTAACCTATTTTTTCAATTAATCGTTGTTCTGGTGCGACAAATAGAGGACTAAGTTCTTTAAAAATAGCTAAGCCAGTCGGTGTGACAAGTTCAGTTTTTATCTCAAAGTCTTGTTGAATGATTAAATTCGTTTCTTTACGTAATTCCATCACCGCAGGAACTGGTATTGGCATGACTCCATGGGCAATTGTGATAGTACCACTTCCATCTGTAATTGGCGTTGAATAGACTTGTTCAATCTCTAACTGTTCCCATAAGATAAAAAAGCCAACGATGTCAACAATTGAATCAATTGCTCCAACTTCATGAAAATGAATAGTGTCAATTGTTTGTTGATGAACAGCAGCTTCAGCTTTTGCAATGTCATAGAAAACATTTTTACTATGTTTTTTTACAAAATTGGACAAGTCGCTTTTTTCAATTAATGTATAAATATCTTTTAAATTTCTAGAATGGCTATGATGATGTGCATGTTCTTTCGTTTCATGATGTTCATTTTCGTGGTGAGGAGAGAGACTGTGTTTTATACCGTAATCCTTTTTTCCATGTTGTAGGAGAACATCGAAATCTGTTCCGTAAATACAACTTTTAGCAATTCGTTGGGCTTGAATGGTGAACCCATCGATGGGAAGTTTTTTTAATTCGATTAACAGTTTGTTTAAATCCCCGCCTAAGTCAAGCAACAATCCATTAAACATATCACCACTAAGACCAGAAAATGGTTCTAAAAATAAGCTTTTCATAGTGAAGACTCCTTTATTTGATTAATCATACTTGCATTATAAGCGGCACCAAACCCGTTATCTATGTTGACTACACTAACGCCAGAGGAACAACTATTTAGCATTCCTAAAAGAGCAGTCAGCCCTTGGAAATTGCTGCCGTAGCCTATGCTAGTAGGGACGGCAATCACTGGCACGCTAACTAGTCCGCCTAACACGGACACCAGTGCGCCTTCCATGCCTGCAATCACAATAACCGCCGAAGCCTGTTGAATCTCATCTAGGTGAGCGAACAAACGATGAATGCCAGAAACGCCTACATCATAGATACGTTTTATTTGATTCCCGAAAGTTTCTGCAGTGATTGCTGCTTCTTCAGCAACGGACATGTCTGACGTTCCAGCAGTAACTATCGCAATATAGTTTTTTGTTGTAGTCTCCATTTGGTTGATAACGAAACAACGTGCAAGTTCATAGTAGGTTCCATGAGGAAAGTTCGACTCTAAAGGTTGGGCTTTTTGTTGTGAAACGCGAGTAACTAAGATTGTATTATTTTCTTTTCTTAAGCTATTGATAATTTTGATGAGTTGCTCAATTGTTTTCCCTTCCCCATAAACGACTTCTGGATACCCAGTTCTTTCTTTACGCTGCGTATCAATTTTTGCAAAGTCTAATTCGCAAAAGCCATTTAATTTGTTTGTTGCTTCTTCTAAAGATAATTTTCCCTCTTTAAAAGCTCCTAAAATTTCTTTCGGTTGCATAATACAACGCTCCTTATTCCTGATTTCTCAAGGATCATTATTCTACAATGACAGACAAGCCATCTCGAATCACAGTCACTTTTGCATTTAGACCTTCTCTTTCAAATGCTCGCTCTAACGCTTCATCAAACGTTTTTGCTATTTCCATATGCATCGAAGTGATAAGCTCAGAATCAACAAGATCTGAAACAAAAATTATATGATGATGAACTAAAATTCGCGCTAAAATTTGCGAAGTCCATTGATCTGGCACGGTTTCTAATCGTGGTGTATGGATGGCTGCTTCTAAAAATTCGTTTGGATTTTTAACATTGGCAATATTTTCATAAAAACCTTCACCACCGTGACCATCACGACATCCAGCGACCATAATAATGACACCGCCGTCTTTATTGGTTGCTTCTGCAGCGGTCATCCCTTTAACTGCTTGATAAATGTTTTGATCAAGTGGAAATCCGCCATTCGTTGAAACCGCAATGTCGCAAGGTATTTTTTTGACACGGGCAATTTCTTTTACAAAGTTACAACCAACTTTATGCGCTTCAACCATATCGCCTGCAAAGGAACCAATAATTTTTTTGTCACCATCTAAAACGACATTAACAATAAAAGCTAGATTCGCTTTAGCGGCAGCGTAGACCATATCATTATGAATCGGATTATCCGTTAAATTTCCTGTCCGTGAGTTGGAGGAATCAATAAATTCTCCAGAATGGTTAGCCATGATGGTTTTATAAGAAGCAATTCCAGGTAAAACAGATTTACGTCCACCAGAAAATCCTGCAAAAAAGTGTGATTCAATAAACCCTTCGGCCAGCAGTAAATCTGCTTCTGCTGCAATGCGATTAATGATACAATCGCCCCCTGAAGGTAGTTGACCGATTTTGACCATTGAGGAATCATCAGTAGAGATATGCATAACGATTTCTTCATTCTCTACAATCTCTTTACCATATTTGCTAATCAGTTCTTCTCGTGTAGAAGGGCGATGAAAGCCTGTAGCAACTAAAATCCGTATTCTAGCTGTTTTGTTCACTGAACGAATTCTACGCAAAATAATTGGGGTGATAATATGTGAAGGAACGGGACGTGTGTGATCGGAACTAATGAGGACAATGTCTTTTTTACCCTTAGCTAATTCTTCTAATGGAAGGCTTCCAATAGGATTGTCCAGCGATTTTTCGACTGTTTCTTTCTCAGTATATGGATTTGAAAAATGTTCAGCTTTTGATTCGAGAAGCCCAATAAAATTTTTATCGGGAATTCTTGCAGTAATCATTTTCTTGTCATAAGGTAGGTTAATTTCTACCATAGCAATCATCTCCTAAGTAATATTTTACGAGACTAAGTATAATGAAATTTAGAAATCACACAGTCCTTATTGTGGGTAACATTTGCTAACAAAAGGTTGGTGAGAGTGTTTATAATAGTTAACGAATCAAACAGAAACTTAGTCAAAGGAGTGACAATTATGGAGTCAGATTATCTTACAGCTTTCTTAGATAGAAAGAAGACGCCGATTATCAAAAAAAAACGCCATACTTATCTCGCTTATCATGGATTGGAGGAAGCGTACACCTATGTATTAAAGAAAGGGGTCGTTAAGACGAGTATTATTTTAAAGGATGGACGAGAATTTAATCTGTCGTATATTGTGTCTCCTGACATTATTTCATTGTTACGTGATGAAGTATCAAATTATACATCTGCTCCTTTTAATATCCGCATTGAGTCGGAAGAGGCTAGCTTTTATCGGATACCAAGGACTGTATTTTGGGAATATGTTAGAGAAGATGCTGTTCTTCAAGATTATGTACGGGATTACTACCGAGCAAAATTATCGGAGAGTATTAGTTCCTTACAGAATATGACAATGAATGGTAAGAAAGGGGCTGTTTGTACTTTTATTTACCAATTAATTGATTTGTTTGGTGTACAGACAGAGGAAGGAATATTAATTGATTTTCAAGTAACTAATGAGGATATTGCGGGGTTTTGCGGGATTTCAACGAGAAATAGCGTAAACCGAATTATCCATGATTTAAAAGAGGAAAAAGTCATCGATATCAAAAAACAAAAAATTGTGATTTACGATCAAAGTTATTTAGCTGATTATATTGATCGATAAGATAGGAGTCTGACGAACATGCATATTCCAGAAAATTATTTAAGCCCACAAACTTGCGCAGTGATGGGCGCGATTATGGTACCTGTCTGGTACCGCGCTGTAAAAAAAGTTGACGTTCAAATTAAATTAAAAAAAGATACAGGGACCATGTTAGGGATTTCCTCCTCCTTGTCATTTTTAATAATGATGTTTAATTTGCCAGTACCTGGTGGAACAACTGCGCACGCTGTTGGGGCTGTTCTCATCGCATTATTGATGGGACCTTGGGCCGCGACGCTGTCTGTTTCGGTGGCTTTACTATTACAGGCTTGTTTATTTGGTGATGGTGGTATATTAGCTTTTGGTGCAAACGCCTTTTCTATGGCGTTTGTGATGCCATTCGTGGGATATGGAGTTTATAAGCTAGTTACGCGTGTAAAAAAATTTGAAACAATGGGTCTTTTCTTAGCTGGGTATCTTGGTGTAAATGTTGCGGCATTTTCTACTTCTGTATTATTAGGTATCCAACCCTTACTATTCCATGAAGCGAATGGTACGCCACTTTATAGCCCATATGGTCTTTCTATAACTATACCAGCAATGATGAGTGTCCATCTGTTAGTAATAGGAATTGTTGAAGGTCTCTTCACCGTGTGTGTCTATAATTTTGTAAAAAGTGTGTCAAAAGATGCAATTTTTATCGAAGAAAAGAAGAAAAGGACTCCGTTGTTGCGATTAAAGAGACTGTTATTGGTTATGGTAATTTTATGTCCATTAGGTTTGATTGATCATGCCACTGCTTGGGGTGAATGGGATTTATCTGAATTAGTCAAGAATTTAAAACAGAATCATTTACCTGCAGTACAACCAAAAGGTATGGTGAATGGTTTTTCATTTCATGCACTTTTCAGTGATTACTTTATTCCAGGACTGCCATTAGCACTTGGGTATATTTTAAGTGGCGTAACAGCCATAATCGTTTTTTTACTCATTTTTCGTTTATTTAATGGAAGAAGGCAAAGTTGATGCCTGAATGGATGAAAGAATCTTCCACGTCCTTTGAACCTAATAAAAAAGAAACCTTTATGCTTAAAAATCGAAAAGGAATCCTTTTTTTATTAAATAAATTTCAGGTGAGTGGGAAACGCAATAAGACTATTCTCAGTGATATACACCCAGCAATTCAACTGATCAGTACTTTTTTACTAATTGTTTTAATCAGCACAACACAAAAGGTTCTTGTTTTGTGGCTCTTAGGCATCTACCTAGGCATGTTACTTTTAGTTGAAAAACCAACTATTCTACGAAACATTGTCAAAAAAGCTAGTATCCTCATTTTGATGCCGCTGATTATCTATTTACCGATCTTTTTTTTAGGTCAATTTAGTTTATTATTTATTGTTCATTTGTTTTTTTTAGCCATAGCGATTAGTCAATATATGGAAACAACCAACATGAATCAATTTATAGCAGCATTAAAAATCTTTCATTTTCCGAATATAATACTTTTACAATTAGATATTACGATTAAATATATCTTTTTCTTTGGAAATCTCTTAATCCAACTGCTTGCCGCTGTAGAAGCTAGAGCAGTTGGTGGGAATATCCAGTTGAGTACGGGTAGTAATTTAATCAGTCTTATTTCTTTAAAATCTTTTACGTATGGGAAAAAGTTGGACATGGTGATGGAAGCAAGAGGATATACTGGTCAATATTATCGAGTAAAGCAACCATTAAAAACGAAAGATTTTTTGGTTAGTATTGTCTATCTTTTATTTTTCGGGGGGTTGCTTTATTTAGGGAGGAACTAATATGTATCGAGTAAATCATTTGGTTTATCGCTATCAAACGAAGCCTGTTTTTTCGCCTTGTAATTTGGAAATAGCCAGAGGAGAATATCTGGTTTTGATGGGAGATAACGGCAGTGGGAAATCCACTTTTTTAAATTTGCTCGCAGGTTTTTTAAAACCTTCCGAGGGAACGATTTATTTTATGGAACAATCATTAACGGCCTGGAAAAAAGACCCTATTCATAAAAAAAAGTATTATGCTCATTTGGGTATATTATTTCAAGAGACGGACACACAATTATTTAATGCAACAGTTTATGACGAATTGGCATTTGGCCCTAGACAGCTCCAACTATCCGAGCATGAAATAGCAAAAAGAATTAATGATTGTTTGAATTTATTAAAAATTACCCATTTAAGCAATCAAGTGCCTTATCAATTATCGGGAGGAGAAAAGAAAAAAGTGGCTTTTGCTAGTCTGTTAGTAATGAATCCAGACGTGTATTTATTAGATGAGCCGTTTACTGGGTTGACAAAAGAATCGGAAAAATTATTTAAAAAGATAATAAAAAATCTGCATCAACTTGGTAAAACAATTATCCTTTCCGCCCATGACTATTTGAGTATTTGCGAGGAAGCTGATTCCATTATATTGTTTGATTCGGCTGTTACAAGGTACTCAAAGGAAGAGATAGAAGCCAATGCTAACTTGTTACAACATTTAAAACGGTATTAAGTGTACAAATATTGACAATAATTGATACTATGAATCGTGATTTTTTCTATTGTGGAGATGTCTATAATTAATTATGTAAAAGAAAATCAATAGGAGATGGTTTAAATGTCTGTCATGAAAACGAAAGAACAAAATTTAGTTCGCGAATTACAAAAAATGGATAAGTTGGCTGTTGCATATTCAGGTGGAATTGATAGCTCTTACTTGCTAAAAAAAGCTTTGGACACTTTAGGTGCTGAAAATGTACTTGCGGTTGTTGTAAATTCAGAATTATTTTCTGATGATGAGTTTGATAAAGCGGTTGATTTAGCTAATGGGTTGGGAGCAAATGTGTTAGGCCTTGAAATGAGCGAATTAGCGGATGATAGAATTGTTGCAAATAACCCTAATAGCTGGTTCTACAGTAAAAAATTATTATATAAAACTATTCGTTCGGCTATTCAGAAAGAGGGATTTGATGTTCTGGCCGATGGGATGATTATGGATGATAATACTGACTTTCGTCCTGGATTAAGAGCAAGAGATCAAGAAGGGGTCATCAGTCCGCTACAACAAGCTAAATTATATAAAATTGAAATACGTCAACTTGCTAAAGACGCAGGTATTTCCAATTGGAGTAAAGTTGCCTCATGTAGCATTGCTTCAAGAATTCCTTATGGCATTAAGTTAACACGCTCAGCTATTGATCAAGTATTTGCTAGTGAAAAATATTTACGGGAAATAGGTTTTCCAATTGTCCGTGTCAGAGCACATCATGATTTAGCACGGATTGAAATTCCAGAAGACAAACTTTCTCTGTTATTAGAAAACAGAGAAAAAATTGCAGATTATCTTAAAAAACAAGGATTTAATTATGTAACTTTTGACTTAGAAGGATTTAAATCTGGCCGAATGAATGATATCCTCACAGAAACTGAAAAAAAAAGTTTTTTGTGAATGTTAGACAGATAAGTTTATAAAATTGAGTCGGTGTAACGGAGTCAGGACAGGAGTATTCTGTTATAAAAACCAAGTTTTCTGCTCGATTAGATCGGTTGTTTTCATTGATTACTCTGCCAGTAGATTATCAACTTTTAAGCCTAGGAAAAATTCCCTTTGGATTTTTCCTAGGCTTTTTGTCTATTTAATCATTTGATATTTGCTAAAAAGAAATTAGCTGTAGAATTTTTTAAGATTACCAGTGATTGTTCAATTTGAGGAAAATAAATGGATTGTTTGGACTGGTTGATTAGTCGATTATTTTTGGGATTCGTGAGTGAAAGTATTTGCTGTGAATAGTTAAATAACTCAGTGTTTAGTGTGTCCGGCCTAACTGGCGTTAATTTTTTTAAGTAGTATTGTGTTTTCATAAGTTCTAAAAGAAGCTCTTCCATAGCAGTTTGCATTTCCAACAGTTGATCATTTAGTTGTTTTTGTTGCATTAAGCTTTCAGCAGAGGCATCGTTACTATAAATAGGAGATTCAAGAACAATTTCTTGAATAGAATAGTTTACTCTACGTTGTACTCGATAAGCTAGTACCCAAGCATCACTTGGTAACGTGGTCTCTTCATTGATTAACGCTAGCAAAATAGAGCTGATCGTTTTTGACCAACTATTGATATTTTTACGTAATACTTGACTATGCCATGTTGGGAAAATAAAAAACATAACAAAAGCAATCAGCGCACCAATAATTACATCAAAAACTCTTGTATAGCCTGCAGAACTACCACCTAATGTGAAAGTTAACCAAGTGGTCACACTTAGCATTAGAAATGCTTGACTTAATTTACGGACGGTTTCATACAATATAACTAGCAAACAAGACAATAGCATTGGCCATAAAGGATTTAGGTTTGTTAAGTTAGCAATTAATTGAGACAAAAAAATGCCTAAACAACCACCTAAAATAGAACCAATAGTTCTTGAAGTGATTTTACCGAGTGTACCATGATAACCTGGCATAACCATTAAACAACCAGAAATAACTACCCAGAATTCGTGATTAGCTAAAGGCAAAGGGTACATGTAATTAAGAATAAGCGAACAAAAATGACACACTAAACCTGTTAAAGCTAAACGAATTGCGAATCTAGCAGAGCTGCCTTTGTAAGAATGAAGGATCTCTTTGGCTTCTGCAAGTCCTTCTTTTGTGGGTAAGAAAGATTTAAATGAGATTTTTTTAAAGGATTGTTTGTTTTGTATCAAAAGGATTGCTGATTTTATTTCGGTGTTTGCTGAAGCAAATTCTTGAAGAGGCAGGGTTAATTGTTCTCCTTTTAAAAAGAGTAGAATTGCTTTTAAAGCAGGAAGATTTTCAGCTGCATTGGTTGAATCTAACGAGCCTGCAATTGCATCTGCTTGTGAAACCAAGGGATAAATCCATGGTGTTTTTTGATGATTGACCCAGGGCATTGTTTCAACAGATTCGCGTACTTTTATTCTGAAATGGACATAGCGTGCGGGGTTTCCTTGTGCTAATAAATATAATTGTTCATATAAATCGGCTACTAATTTTCGTGCTTCATTATTTTGCGGCTTAGAATAAAGACAATAGAACAAACAAAGGATGGACATACCTAAAATTATTGCACCCAGACCTTCAAAAGTTTGACCAATAGACAAATTGCCTTTTAATTGCGCACCAGCTAGTAAAGAAATGGTCCCAAAGAGACATCGAATATACAGACCAATACTAAAGTTTCTTACAATCCCTGAAAAATACAAACCAAGGACGAATAATAAAATAATGAATATACTTGACGACTGTAAAAGTATCCCCAGACTGGCACCAAGAAAAATCATTAAAATACCATCTATGGCACTTCTTTGTGGAGAGCTATGTCGTGGTAAGACACAAATTACAGTGCCCAAAAAGCTACCAACATTTACTAAAACAAAAGCGAAAGGAAAGACTATTGTTAGAACAGCACCAACAGCATTTGCAATAATGATACTAAGAACAAGGGCAAACCAGTTCTGTCTTGTATCAAAAGTTAGTATAGGGCGACTATACGCCCAAGATGATTCTAAGAAGACCTCAAAAAAATTTTTGATAGATAATTTCACAAAACATTCCTTCTTTAAAAATTTATTAAAAGCTAAAAAATTATTCCTCTGCTAGTATACACCTCTAAATTTTTTTTTCAAATTTGCTCTTTTTAAGAAAACTCACAATTATAGTCCAACATTAAGTTTAGCCATATATTTTTGTTGAATAAATTCTGTAAGCTCATGCCAACTTTCTTCATTTTCAATGGAATCTAAGTAGAAAATATCTTGATTAGAAGTAGCTTTTTCGAAGGAATCTGTGATGATGATATCCGCATTTGTGAAGTCTTCGGTAATAGAGATTGCGTTTGTATTATATAAGGAGGATAACCGTGTTTTAATAAAATAACTTGCATAAAAATCTTTGATAATTTGTAAATAGATTCTCACTTGTACTTTTTTTTCGGACACAGACAATGTGTAAAGCAGTTGACTGAGTAACTCTAAATGCGTTTCTTGGTGAACTAATTTTGCCACCGTTCGTTTTATTCGATTAAAGTATGCCACATCTGACGGAGTACAAATTTCTGGCTGCGGTAAATAAAGTGTTAAAAAAGTATAATAATTGCCCTCCGTTAAAAAGTACCAAGCATTAAAAATAGAAAGATAGTAAACGTATTGATAATCATGCTGATTTGTCAGTAAGTAGGCTACTTGCTTAAATAATTTTTTTGATAAGACACAATAAGGATGGTTAGATTCTATAAATAATTTTTCTATTTGTTTCGTTTGCTTTTCCGAAAAGATATAAGGGATAAAAATGCGAGATAAAAAATTAAAGTATAAAATTTCAGTTTTTCTTGTTTCGCATTGAATGTCAGCGAAGGAGTGTTCAAGAAAAAATAAAGTCACATGACTGTATTGATTGATCAGAATAAAAAAAGAATGCAGGTTTTTAGAGTGCGGCATCTTTAAGAAGTTTTGTGCACTTGTTCTAGTTTTAAATATCGCATATAAAATATAAAACGCTCTTTTCTTCATTCGGACATTTTTATAGGATCGTTCAAGAAGTTCATCGGGTAGACTTTTTTTTATTTCTTCAAGACTTATTTTAGAAAAAGGCCAAGCCAATTCTTGAAAGGAATCTTGTAGGAAAATGAAAGAAAACACTCGAATCGATAATTCATTGCCAGTTAATTGATAAATACCCTTAATACTAACGATCACTATATCAAAAATTTTAAAAAAGTTATTCAGTTGTTTCGTGATTTTTACCAGATAATGTTCAGAAATATATAAAACTTTAATTAATTCGTTTTTATCAATGGAAGAATGTGTGACCAATTGTACGCAATAATTAAATTGTACATTGTTTTTTAAAAGATTAAGTTTTAACGTGTAGGCGTATTCGACCGCGCTTTTTCGGTACGCTGGATTTACACAAACAATGCCATTATTGTTAGAGACAATAAAATGTTGGATTTGATAAGTATCCTCGAATTCTTGATTTATTTTTATCAGATTTTCTTTGACCGTTCTTTTTGAAATTTTTAAATTGGAAGAAATTTCATTTAATGACGTATGAGCTCGCTTGACTATATAAAATAAAATTTCTAGCTCATTCGTTAGGTAGGATGGAAACATGTTATGGACCTCCAAAAGTAAAATTTAGGTTCATTGTAGTCTACTTTCTTTAAATTTTTGTATTGATATGTTAACACAAGCGCAATAAGAAGCGGCCATCACAATTAATGTACAGCCTTATACATTAATTGTGTGTGGCAAAGCAATTTCAATGTTGATAAGCTAGCAGTAGTTAGAATAATTATTATTTAGTTTCTAATTCCAAAAAAGGTCAAGGTGAGTAAGCAATGAAAAAAATCAACGAACAATTAAAAATGAAAATGCCAACCTACAAAAGAAAAAAAAGCATTGCTTATTTCTTTTACTCTTGTCTACTATTGGTATCGATTTCTTGTTTTTTGAGCGTGCATTTTCAAGAATGCGAGGCAGCTTCGCTCTATCAAGCGGGAGGGATAGCCATTGATTTGAGAACTGATTTACCTTATGGAATGGAGATAAGCCATGACGGTGGTGGTGGTCCTGATGGATCATTTGGAGGAAAATTACACGTAAAATTATACGGAACAGTGGACACTTCTCATACAGAAGCATTGAAGTTTCTTTCTTTTGGTACTGTAGGAATGCAATATGGACTGATGTTTCATTTGCCAGAAAATATAAGTGCAGATAATTTTAAAGCGGCTTATGACAAGGCTTTTGCGGATAATCCAGAAAATTTTTATTCAATTAGTGGACAAAAACACACACAAATACCAATTGTTAACACAAAAGGAATGCGGACGTTTAACGGTTCTTCAGAAGATGGTTCACCGGGATGGGGTGATCCTGATCAAGATTATAGCGGAATTGATACTGAGCATCAGGTGATGTTTTGTGAACGGGGGGACACTATTAATTTTTCTTTTACTAAACTTTATGAAATTTGGCGACATGAACCTGACAAATCGGCCATAAAATTTGAACTTCATTTTGATTTAGATGTTGCTACTTTAATGAAGGATGGCGATTCAAAGGATTATTCCCTCAATAAAAATTTAACGAAACATCGCTTACCAGTATCAAATGTTTTGTCAGATGGTACTGAAAGTGATCAATTTTCGTTGTCGGCAGATTTTTTTGGTCGAACTTACGAATCAGATACAACGAATACGGTTAATCATAATTGGCTATTGTTTAGTTCGGATATGTGGTTACGTGCGACAAGTTTAGCGGCAGCAGCAAAGCAAGATCCAAATAATTTGAATCATCAAATTATCACTGGAATCACTGGGAAAGTGGCTACTTGGTCTTCTTATATCTCGCCATGGGACAGCGGCGATAAAGACAATCCATTATCCAATTACAATACCCAAGATGCCTCTGAATATCCTGAAATACCTGAAAGCAAAACGATGTTACCAGGGGATTTTTTATCACCAAAGTTTACGATGAACCAAAGACAAGACAATCCGCTTAATTGGACAAATGGGTATGTTGCTCAACGGTTTGCGCGCGTAGTTAATTTTCATACTCACACAGTTGATCCTAAGGCCAATGTGAATGTCTCTTCACAACAACAAAACGGGTTAACAACCTATTTATTTAGTGGCAAAGATGGTTGTGGGCTGCCGTTAGTCAACCCGCCAGGAACGGATTCTTCAGAGCCCACAGATAAAACATATATGCGCGTCACAATAGATCCATACCAAGTGCCAAGTTTAGAAAAGGCAGCTTTTGTTAAAGGTCAAACAACATTTCACCCGCAACAAAAGATACCAGTAGAACTAACCGTTAAGGCTCCGACAACTAGAAAAGTTCAGATTGAAGAAAAAATTTCAGGTGCTGCCCAAACTGATTTTCATAAAATTGGGGAGCAAGATTTAAAAAATTTACCAGTCACAGATGATTGCGTTAGTTTTAACTGTTTAGCAGATGCTTTACCAACTTCAGGAGATTACACATTAACATTTAGAATTCTTGATGTTGATGATACATCTAAAAGCTACTCAAATGAGAAAAGTTTAGCTGTACACATTGATCAAGCGCAAATTAAAGTTAAATCTCAAGATACGGTTTATCAATATACTCAATGGCAACCAGAAAGTGAAGTGACTAGCCTACAAACACCAGATGGTAAAAAAGGTGATTTTCGAGACGTAAGTGTCACCATATATAAACTGGACGGAGAGCAAAAGGTCCCAGTAGATGCGGTGGATACAAAAGTGGTTGGTAAATATGAAATTGATTATAACTACCTAGGATTAGAGGCGCAGACTGCACTAGAAGTCATTCCCTCTTCAGCTCATATTGGTGCACATAACGGCAGCTTTTCTGTAGGGACGCCCTTCGATCCAAAACGTCTTTTTGATAGTGCAACAGATAATGATGGACAGTCCATTCCTTATAGTAAGATAACGATTCGCTATACGCCTAAGCAGGTAAACGATGAAGTAGCGGGCATCTATAGAATTACTTATGATATCTCTAAAATAGTAGGTTTTAGTAAAAGTGTTACTGTTGATTGGACCTACTATTACTCTAATCGTCTAGACTTTTATCACTTATCTGAACAACTAATGCCTTTTGAGAACGTAAAATTTAATGGCCAAGATCAAACACAGACATTAAAAAGTTGTGAGATGAACATTGAAGATACGGGGGATCCTAATCGGACAACTGGCTGGCAGCTTGAAGTAGCCTATAATTTAAATGATCAGAAAACACAAGCGTGGAAAGACGCAGGGCTTGATCTCACGCTAAATCCAAAGTCAGTCGATTATGTAACAACTGAGCAAAATATTATGGTTAACGATGAGCAACAATTAGTAGCTGATGTAAGTAACCAATCTATCAAAAATAAAAAAGTTTTGACGAAATTACAATTATTGCCCACATTAACTATTTCAAAAGTCACACCTGCTGATAAATATGAAGCTCAGTTAATTTGGAACTTAGAAGCAACACCGTAAGGGAAGAGGGAATAGCTGTGAAATGGTTTATCTATGATTTATTGTTTGTTGCCTTTATTCTCGGTTTGCCAATTCAAGCACAAGCTGAAGACAAGACAGCTGACGCACAAGCTGGCACAAAAGTCATGGTAATAGTGAAAGAGAGTGAGGATATTGTTCCACATCCCAATGAGCTTATACCGCAGACTAACGATATGCCAACTTCACGAGGACAACCTAATTTTTTACCAAAAACAAACGAGATTACGTCTCAAGAGACGATTTTAGGAATCGTGGTACTCGGAGGTACATTAATCGTCGGACTTTATAAAGAAAAGAGGAAAAATAATGAATAAAAAAATAATTGGTTTAACTGTCACTTTAGGAACGGGAATCTTTTTAATTGGACAACAAACTGTGAATGCGGCTGATAATACCAATACCACAGCGAATGTGTCGGTTTTGGGTGGCGGATTAACCATTACACCATTAGCACAAATTAACTTTGGGACGGTGACAAAAGACGGCCAAGATCATACGCAACCAGATCAAAGCAAGTCGCAACTTATCATTAATGATAATCGTGGGACAACGAATACAGGTTGGTATCTGACAGCGAATTTAGAAGATAAAGGAAAAGGTGTCACTGGCTTAGACGGAATGACACTTCATTTAGACACTAAAAAACCTGACGGATCTTCTGAAAAAGGTACCTTTACGGGCGTTGATTTAACCACAGATGCTTCAACCATTATTTCGCTAGATAAAAGTGATATCCGTTTATCAGACACTGTCACGACAGCCGATTTAAATGCAACGTTAAATATACCTAAAAGTATTGCTGCAAATACCTACTCTGGAACCATCGTCTGGAATGCCATCGATGGAGCACCCGCCTAAGAATTTAACATAAAACGATGTAAGAAAACGAGGCAGATAAATTGAAAAGAATTTTAAAGATACTTTTTATATTGACTATTCTCTGTTTAGGTGGAGCGATGCGTGCCTGGGCAGAGCCGTCTAATACCAATAGTTCAGCAACAATTGACAATGCGAATGCGTATACAGTCACACCCGTTTTCGGAGCAACTCAAAATAACAAAACCAGTAATTTTTTTGATATGACATTAACTCCGAAACAAAAAGATACATTCAAATTAACGATAACCAATACTACGCCGAACCCTCAAAAATTTAAAGTTCAGGTAAATACAGCAACAACAAATAGTAATGGGATAGTTGACTATACAAAAAGTAGCTTTGAAAAAGATCTATCGATGAGTTTGGTACTTAGTGATTTGATTAGTCCCAATAGGAAGGACATTAGTGTTCCTGGTAAACAATCACAAACGATTGATTTTCAAATAACGATGCCAGAAAAGTTATTCTCAGGAATTTTATTAGGTGGAGTGACGATTCGACCTGTAGAGATAGCTGGGGACCAAAGCAAGGGTGGGATTCAAAATGTTTATATGCATACGATTGCTATTCGGGTGAATGAAACAGCAGAGACCATACCTGCAAAATTGGAAAGTGGTTCTGTTAAAATTGGGCAAATTAACCGTCACAATACTGTTTCGATGGAAATTAAAAATCCACAGCGGAAGTTATTGTCAAAAGTCGAAGGAGATTTTTTTGTTAAAGAAAAAGGAACAAACAAAACGATCATTCACGAAAAGAAAAATAATCTTAGTTTTGCACCAAACACAAGGTTTGACCTACCTATTTTACTGAAAGATTCGTTTAAACCTGGAGACTATACCTATACCATTAAGTTGAAAAACCATGAGGGGAGCTGGACGTTCTCAAAAGATTTCACGATAAACAAAAAGCAAGCTGATCAGTATAATAAGCGTTCTGTTGATCATAAAGTCAAAAACCTTCACTGGCTTAAGTACCTCATGGCCTTTTTAATTCTAGTTATTTTAGGTGCCGTCTGCTATATCTTAGGAAAAAAGAAGGGAAAAATGAAGTTGTAAAACCTGCCTTTAAAATAGTTGACAATTATGCAGAAAAAATCATGCCAGTATGAATTATCTATGACATAAGGGAAGAATAGCTGTCTAGCAAGGATAAATTGTCAAATTAGCGTTAATTTACGCAAGTCATTGGTGTTCCTTATTTTGGAAAGTAGTATTATACTATTATTGTTCAATGATTCACAATAGAAACAAGGAGGAAAGAACCATGTATAAAGCAATTGTCGCAGCAAAAGGAAAAACAACAAAAATTGTTGAAAAAGAATCGCGTCCATTGAAAGATAATGAAGCGCGGTTGAAAATGGAAGTCTGTGGTGTCTGTCATACGGATTTACACGTTAAGAATGCAGATTTTGGCGATGTTAGCGGTTGTACCTTAGGGCACGAAGGAATTGGGATTGTGACGGAGGTTGGAAAAGACGTTACTAGTTTAAAGATTGGTGATCGTGCATCTGTTGCATGGTTTTATGAAGGCTGCGGGCATTGCGAATATTGTACTTCTGGTCGAGAAACGCTTTGTCGTTCAGTAAAAAATGCTGGATATACAGTTGATGGTGCCATGGCCGAAGAATGCATCGTCACAGACGGTTATGCAGTGAAAGTGCCAGAAAATTTAGCATCAGAGCCAGCTTCCTCTATTACTTGTGCAGGGGTAACAACCTACAAAGCGATAAAAGAATCTGGGATTCGTCCAGGTCAATGGCTAATGATTTCAGGATTAGGTGGGCTAGGTAATCTAGCTTTACAATATGCCAAGCATGTCTTTAATGCCAAAGTAGTAGCTGTTGATGTGAATGATAATCAGTTAACTTTTGCGAAAGAAATGGGTGCTGATCTTTTAATTAATCCAGTTAAAGATCCTGATTTTGCTGCACAACTTCAAAAAGAAATTGGCGGTGTTCATGCAGCAGTAGTCACTGCGGTAGCTAAATCAGCATTTAATGGCGCAGTCGATGCAGTCCGTGCGGGAGGAACGGTTGTCGCCGTTGGATTGCCTGTTGAGACAATGGATTTATCTATTCCACGTCTTGTTCTTGATGGCATTCACGTAGTCGGATCGTTAGTTGGAACCCGTCAAGATTTAAGCGAAGCTTTCCAATTCGGTGCAGAAGGAAAAGTTGTTCCTGTTTGTCAAACACGCCAACCAGAAGAAATTAATGCTATTTTTGAAGAAATGGAACAAGGAAAAATTCGCGGGCGCATGGTCATTGATTTTCGCAGTTAATTTAGTTTTTTAGTGATTCGTTGATTTAATCTGAAAACCATGAAAGGATGGATGGAATGTTTGCGAATCTTACTCTCCGTGAGAGACGACTGCTTAAACAAGCACAAGTGGGAGCCACAATTAGCTTTATTCTTTTGTTTGTACCAATTCTGACAATCAGTCTTTTGCATACTAGTGACTCATTAGCAAAATGGCTAGGTATAGTTGGGGTAATTATGGTTTTACCATTGTTGTATTTTGCGTGGCAGATTTTAAAGATAGCCTATAAAGATCAAAAAGATAATCCAACGCCTCCTTTGTGGGTTCCGAAAGTTTATGGGATTGGGCTTTCGATCAATCCCTATCACCGGTTTGGAAAGTTAATTTTTATATTGCTAGCGGTACTGATAGTTGGCATAATCATTAGTTTGCTTTTCACACCAGCAAGTCAAATCAATCACTAAAAAACGAGTAATTAACACCCTCTTGCTGAGCAGGAGGGTGTTGATTATTTTTAAATAGACTAAATTTGAGCAACAGGTATTAGATTTTTGAAAAAAGTCTTTCTTTTTCTGATGTGGATATTTTCGCAATAAAATCATCATTATAAGTGAATGAACAGGTTTATCAAGGGTTAATACTTGTTAATGGTGGCTGCTATAATTAACCGTTGACAAACACAAAAAAACCATCATACGATAATTATGTTATTAAAAAAGTGAAAAATTGGTAGTCAACAAATGAAAACGCATTCATTGGAAATTGTGATTCTGTACTAAATTTTTTATATAAGATGAAAATGGATTGTTTTCATTTAATAATTTATTGAAAGGATGTGTTTAGGAAGGGGTTACTGAAACTGACTTTCTAACAGTCTCAGTAAACTAAGAAAATCATTATGACTTTTCATCTGGATAAAACTTTGTTGGGTTTTGGATTTTGTGAGTAATTGTGTCGGAACTATTCTATGGGGAGCAATTTTAAGGAGGAAAAAATGAACAAAGAGTATCAGGGTAAAAAAATTTACGGTAAAAAGCACTGGTTGACATTTTTATTAGTGAGTTCGTCTGTATTGGCGTTCCATTCGTTTGTTACGATGGATTCTCAAATGGTTGATGCGCAAGAGCAAACAGCAAAAGAAGACGTAGCTGATTCAGCAACGTCAGTCGGAGCAATTGTGTCGATTGAAAAAGCGGAGAAAAACTTTGTCATTACGTATGCTTCTGGAAAAAAAGCACAAATTAGTATTTTAAACGACCATCTTTTTCGCTATCATCTAGATCCAACTGGTAAATTTGAAGAATATCCAACGCCAAATGATCCAAAGCATGTTGCGAAAATTACGGCTAAAACAATGGCCGACTATGGCACACAAGCCTTTGAGCAAACGAACATCACAGATTCAGGAAACCAATTTATTCTAGAAAATAATGGTTTAAAAATTATATTCGAAAAAGAAAGCGCTTTAATGAAGGTTCTAGACAAGAAAAAGAATCAAGTTATTTTAGAAGAAACCGCTCCGCTATCCTTTAAAAATGATAAAGCTACACAAACGTTAAAACAAAGTAGTCAAGAAAATTATTTTGGCGGAGGAACTCAAAATGGTCGATTTACGCATAAAGGAACAGCTATCCAGATTGTCAATACGAACAATTGGGTAGATGGCGGAGTAGCATCGCCTAACCCATTTTATTGGTCAACTGCAGGGTATGGCGTTGTTCGAAATACATGGAAACCTGGCAACTATGATTTTGGCAGTCATGATCCACAAACAACCACAACAACGCACGAAGGAACAGATTTTGATGCTTTTTATTTCTTTAATGATTCCTCAGCAGGTATTTTAAAAGATTACTATGAATTAACCGGGAAACCAGCTTTGATGCCAGAATACGGGTTCTATGAAGCGCATTTAAACGCGTATAATCGGGACTATTGGGTGAAAGTAGCAGAAGGAACCGCGGGAGCAGTTAAGTTTGAAGATGGTAATTTTTACAAAGAATACCAACCAGGCGATCTAGGAAACTTAAATGGCACGCTAGAATCTTTAAATGGAGAAAAAGAGAATTATCAATTTTCTGCACGCGCAGTTATTGATCGATATAAGAAAAACGATATGCCGTTAGGGTGGTTCTTGCCAAATGACGGTTACGGTGCTGGCTATGGCCAAACAGATTCATTGGACGGCGATGTACAAAACTTAAAAGAATTTACAGAGTATGCTCAAGCCAATGGTGTTGAAGTGGGGCTGTGGACCCAATCTAATCTCCATCCAGCGGATCCTAAAAATCCTAAAAAAGGAGAACGGGATATTGCGAAAGAAGTTAGTGTCGCTGGTGTTAAAGCTCTCAAAACTGACGTGGCGTGGGTCGGGTATGGGTATTCCTTTGGCTTAAATGGTGTAGAAGATGCCGCGAATGTTTTTGTAAAAGAAACAGACGGCGCAGTTCGTCCGATGATTGTTTCATTAGATGGTTGGGCCGGAACCCAACGGCACGCTGGTATTTGGACAGGCGATCAAACGGGTGGTCAATGGGAATATATTCGCTTCCATATCCCAACATATATCGGGACTTCGTTGTCTGGACAACCAAATGTCGGTTCAGATATGGATGGAATTTTTGGTGGAAAAAATAAAGAGGTCAACATACGTGATTTCCAATGGAAAACTTTTACACCAGTGCAGCTAAATATGGACGGCTGGGGCTCCAATCCAAAAACGCCATTTGCTTTTGATCAAGAAGCCACAGATTTGAACCGAGCGTATCTAAAATTAAAATCAATGATGATGCCTTATAACTACAGTATTGCCAAGGAATCAGTTGATGGACTACCAATGGTACGGGCCATGGCTTTAGAATTTCCTAATGAAGGAACAGCATATACAAAAGATTCTCAATACCAATATATGTGGGGACCCAATTTACTCGTTGCCCCAATTTATAATGGCAATCAAGATGAGGCAGGAAATTCAATCCGTGATGGAATCTATTTACCAGATGAAAAACAAGTCTGGGTTGACTTATTTACAGGCGAAAAATATCAAGGTGGCCGTGTCTTAAATGGAGTAAAAACACCGCTGTGGAAGGTGCCCGTTTTCGTCAAAGATGGCAGTATTATCCCAATGACGAATCCAAACAACAATCCAAAGGAAATCCAACGAGATCAACGATCTTTCTTGATTTATCCAAATGGCGCCACTTCTTTTAATATGTATGAAGATGACGGAATTTCAACTAGTTATGAAGCTGGGCAATCAGCTACGACTAAAATAAATAGTCAAGGCCCTAAATCAAACGAAAAAGGGGATCTGACCGTTACTATCGAACCGACAAAAGGAAGTTATAAAGACTTTGTTGATGAACGAAGCACCACGCTTGATTTGTTAGCTTCAGAAGCGCCCGAAAGCGTAACAGCAATGGTGGGGGGAACAGAAGTAACCTTGAAACAAGCAGCTAATAAAGAAGAATTTTTGGCTGGCACAAATCTATATTATTTTGATAAAGAATTCCAAGTGAATCAGTATCTTTCTGAAGCTTCAGGAGAAAAACTGAACCAATCAGCGTTATCAGTAAAACTAGCGAAACAATCTGTGACCGCCAAAGATGTTCAAATAACTGTCAAAGGTTTCATTAATAAAGGAACGGTTGACGGAGGAAATACAACGGTCGATGACCAGTTAACTATTCCGGCAAATGTCGCAATCAATGAAGAAAAAACAACGCCATCTTCTTTGACTCTTCAATGGGATCAAGTAACTGAGGCAACAAGCTATGAAGTAGAGCGTGACGGGACTGTTTTCGGAAATATTCAAACGAATACAGCAACATTTGATGGATTTTCCTTCCTAAGCGAACATACTTTTCGAGTTCGAGCTGTTGGAAAAAACGGGGTCTCTGAATGGAGTGAACCGATTAAAGGAAAAACACAAGATGATCCCTATAAAGAAACAATTAATCAAGTCAAAGCAACAAGTAATTTACCAGAACAACCGGGTGCAGAATTGAAGAAATTAACAGATAAAGATTTAAGTACAGGCTGGCATACGAACTGGTCAACTGGCATCGCTAATCCAAGTGATGGGAATTTCTTGACTTTAAAATTTGATCTTGGTGCGGAGTATCAAATGGATAAAATTGAATACTTGCCAAGAGACAATGCCGGCAACGGAAATATTTTGCAACTCCAGTATCGGACGTCGAAAGATGGAGCTAATTGGACAGAGTTTTCAGAACCTATTAACTGGAAGCAAGATGCTTTGACAAAAACCATTGAAACGAAGGACCAAGCGTATCGTTTTGTTGAAATGAAGGTATTAAAATCGGTGGGTAATTTTGGCTCTGGTCGTGAGATGCTCTTTTACAAACAACCAGGAACAGAAGGAATCTTACATGGAGACATTACTAACGATGGAACGATTGATGAAAATGATGCAATGAGTTATCGAAACTATACAGGCTTAGAATCTGTGGACAGTGACTTTAATGGCTATGTTGAAAAAGGCGATTTAAATAAAAATGGGGTAATTGATGCTTATGATATCAGTTATGTTTTACGACAATTAGATGGTGGGATTGAGATACCTGATGTCGAAGAAATTGCGGGCGGTTTATCCCTTGCTGTGGTTAATGAAAATGGCAAGGATACTTATCTTCCTGGCGATACATTAACCTTTACACTTAAAGGTCAAGACTTAAAAAACATTAATGCGTTAAGCACAAAAATGTCCTTTGATTCTAGCAAATTTGAACTTGTCGGTCAGCCTGCAACCACGAATAATACAAAACAAATGGAAAATTATTCTAAATATCGGAAACATTCAAATGATGTGGAGAATCTGTATTTAGTTCTTAGTAATCAAGGAAATAAACAATTGTTAAATGGTTCAATGGACTTAGTTACCTTTAAAGTTAAAGTAAAAGAAACAACTCGCGTAAAACGTGCGACAACTGTTGAGCAGCCATTACAATTTGATATGAGTCAAGGCTTATTAGTAGGCCAAGGATTCCAACAAGCCACACTTTCAGATTTTTCTGTAACAGTGAAGCCCACAGAGCTAGTAGATAAAGAGTTATTACAAGCGCTAATTACGCTAAATCAAGCACGTGTCGAAAAAGAATATACGCCTGAAACTTGGGCAATTTTTAAACCAGTCTTAGATGAGGCAGTAGCTGTTCTAGCCAATGAACAAGCCACACAGACAGACGTTTCTGCTGCTGTGGAAAACCTAAAAAAGGCTGTAGAACAGTTGGAAAAAATGCCTGATGTAGCGAATAAAGCTGATTTAGAAAAAGCAATTCAAGAGGGGCTAACGAAGAAACCAAGTGATGGGCAAGAATTCACCGAAGAAACTAAAAAAGTTCTCGAAGAGTCATTAGCAGCAGCTCAAAAAGTATTTGCTCAAGAAAAAGTTACCCAAGAAGAAATAGACCAAGCGACTAAAACATTGCGTGAAGCAATTGCACAATTAAAAGAACAACCCGTCGCCGTTGATAAGGAAACCTTAAAAGAGAAAATCGCTCAAGCCCGAGGAAGAAAGCCGGAAGAAGGATACCAATTTACAAAAGAAACAGAAAAACAATTGCAAGAAGCAATTCAAGCGGCTGAAGCAATCGTAGCGAAAGAAACGGCGACAAAAGAAGAAGTCTCAGCGGCTCTAAACGCATTGGAAACTGCAATGGCTCGATTAAAAGAAGTACCCCTTGTAAATAAAGACCAATTACAAGAAGTTGTCAAACGAGCGCAGCAAGTCACTCCAAGTGAAGGGCACCAATTTACTGCCTCCTCGTTACAAGATTTACAAAAAGCGCTTTTAGCAGCTAAAAACACATTGAAAAACCCAGCAGCTAATCAAAAAATGATTGAGGAAGCGGTTGCTGAATTAACTAGTGCCATTGATGGGTTACAAGAAGAAGCGTTAGTTACAGATAAAAAAGCCTTAGAGGCAATGATAGCCAAAGCAAAAGCAATCAAACCATCTGCCGGAAAAGAATTTACCAGCGAATCTAAAGCGCGCTTAACTGAAGCAATTGACCAAGCGGAAGGGATTTTAGCTGATAAAAATGCTCGGCAAGAACAAATTGATACTGCTGAAAAAAATGTAAAAACTGCTTTGGATAGTTTAGAGGAACAAGTCCTTCAAGCGGATAAAACAAAGTTGAGAGAACTGCTTCAAAAAGCAGAAACCTTGAAACCTAAAGCAGCAAAACAATTTACAAAAGCATCGCAAGAAGCTTTAGCTGAAGCAATTAAACAAGCAAAAGCACTTGTTGAGGACCCAAATGCGACGCAAGAAGCTGTGGACAAATGTTTAAGTATTTTAGCACAAGCCATTGAAGCAATGGCAGAAGAGCCAATCAGTAGCAACTCTACAGGCAACAATGGAAATCATGGCACGGTTAGCGGGACTGGTGGTGTAACCAGTCCAGGAAAGGGCACAGCAGCAGGTGGAACGACAACAAAAACCACCACTTCTGGTACTTTGCCAAAAGCAAATGAAGTTGTTTCGCCAATCTGGTCAATCAGTGGTTTTCTATTGATAGTAAGTATTGGTTTAGGAAAATTATTCTTCAAAAATAAAAAAGACCAAAATTAGCGTATCATTAACTTACAAGGCGCATTTGTACAAAAACAGTGTGCAAATGCGCAAGTAAGTAATAGGAGAGGATTTTTACGAATGAAAAGAAAGAAAATCAAGAATCAACTACTTGTTTTAACAAGTATTCTCGTTCTTCTGAGTTTGGAAGTCGCTCCAGTTGTTACGTTGGCTGCAGAATTACCAAGTAGCTCGCTACAAACAGCTCTGTCCTCGGAAACGACAATTACTTCGGAAGAAAAAGTAATTGAAACAACCGAAACAACTGTTGCTACATCGACAACGTCCACTAGTAGTTCGTCATCTGAATCAAGTAGTTTTACCGATACGACTACCGAATCAACGAGTCAGTCAACGACAGAAACGACAACCACAAATACTAGTTCTGAAACAAAAAAAGAACCTACAGAGCCAACGGTATCATCAGAAATCACGCAGCCTGTTGAACAATCGCAACCACCACAAGTTCCTGTGACCAAGCAAGAACCTGAAGAACCTATTCAAGTTCCTGAAGCCACCAATAACGTTGTTGAAGAAAATCAGGCTGTATCGTTAAATCCGTCCCTCAAAGTAGATGAAATAGCTTCTTCAAATTTAAAAGGCTACGAACTTCCACTGTTGTCGTCTTTTGGCGAAAAGAAACGGGCAGTCGTGGTGGCTGAAGCATTAAGACACGTTGGGAAAACAAAAAAAGAATTTAATTTGACGGAGCAAGTATTGACCAGTAGTTTCCTTGCCCAAAAAATTTACCAACAATTATTTAAAATAGACATTGGCAGTACGCCGCAAGAACAAATGACATTTGGTAAAGTTCGTTCTATAGAGGAGGCAGAACCTGGTGATCTGATTTTTTGGCAAACAGCTGAAGGAAAAACGCTTCAAAATGGTGTTTATCTTGGCCAAGGAAAATATTTAATTGCCGCAGCGGAAGCGGATTCTAAAGAGAAACCAGAAGTAATCGCTCAGTTAGAGAATATCTATACTGCCAAACAACAACCAGACTCAAAAGAGGAAAAACGCTTGGTAGTGACTAATCCTTTTAAGGAGTTCACATTAACGGAGTATGGTAAAGAAGTTTTAGCAACATATGGTGCGTCATTTGAAATGCAGAAGTCAGAACAAACCACAGCGTTTATTAAAAAAATTGGTGAGACAGCCAGAGAACTTGGCGAAAAATACGATGTTTTTGCATCAGTGATGATAGCTCAGGCTATTTTAGAAAGTGGCTCTGGCGAAAGTCAACTAGCCAAAGAACCTTATTATAATCTCTTTGGCGTGAAAGGTTCGTTCCAAGGAAATAGTGTTAGCTTTTCAACAAAAGAGGCTGATCAGAGGGGCCAACTTTATACAATTTCCGCTGGGTTTCGCGATTACGGTGGCTATAATGACTCACTGCAAGATTATGTTCAATTACTCCGACAAGGGATTGACGGAAATCAAGATTTTTATAAACCAGCGTGGCGTTCGGAAGCCAAAAACTACCTTCAAGCAACGCGTTTTTTAACAGGTAAATATGCAACAGACAAGCAATACGATAATAAATTAAATTCGTTAATTGCGGTTTATAACTTAACGCAATTTGATTTACCAAAAACAGTGGACGGTTTGATTATCCAATCTAAAAATAAGCTGTCGGAAGCGGAACAGCAACAAATGCATTTTCCAGTCTATGATGGGATCAATTATAATCGGAGTGGTAGCTATCCCGTGGGCCAATGTACGTGGTATGTCTATAATCGTTTCAAACAGTTGGGCACTTCTGTGGATGAATTTATGGGAAATGGCAGTGACTGGGGAAGAAAAGGACGTGCATTAGGCTATCAAGTTAGTTCATTGCCTAAAGCTGGTCGTGCGATTAGTTTCCAACCAGGAGTTGCTGGCGCAGATAATCAATATGGACATGTTGCTTTTGTTGAAGCGGTCACTTCTGATGGAATCATTATTTCTGAAAGCAATGTCATCAATGATCAAACGATTTCGTATCGTGTCTTACCTAATGTAATTGCTTATAGTAGTGGCGTGACCTACATTGGCGCTTAATCGACTCATTCAACAGGAAGAACTGTGGATGTTTAAGTAAAAAATTAGCACAATGATCCATGTGTGAACTAACAAATTAAAATAACCAGAATCGACCAATGAATTGATTTTGTCATGTATAAAATGACAAGAACAGTTTGGCGGTTGATTCTTTGTTTTTCATCAACGAAGAGACAATAGTCCTCATGATTCGTTAGCAAAAGATGAATAGTCCAAAGTACTCTTTCTTGATGCTTTGTTATTTTATGTTTTTGTTTGCAGGAAACTACTGAAATCGCTATACTAAATTTATGTGAATATACTAACAGACAATCAATTTTTTATCTCTTTTATTGGTGTATAAATTGATTGAACATTATAATCATTTGTCTTTTGTTGTGTAATTTTATATCTTCTTGAGAAAGGGATGAGTGAACAAATGGCTATTTATATATTAGAAGACCAAATTATTCAAGCAAAAGCGTTAGAAGCATTGGTAACAAATATCCTACATGCAAGAAATATTTATAATGAAACAATCCATTTATTTTCACGTTCAGATGAATTATTACAAGTGGCACACCAGGACGCCCAACTAAATATCTTTTTCCTAGATATTCAAATGAACAATCATATCCAGGCAGGATTTGAGGTTGCCAAAGAAATCAGAAAAACAGACAGTGAAAGTCTGATTGTATTTATTTCTACTCACACAGAATTAGTTTTAACTTCCTACAAATATATGGTTTCAGCTCTTCAATTTATTCAAAAGAACGTGGATTTTCTAGATTTCCAAAAAGAGGTTGAAACATGTGTCGATGCATATATTCAACAAAAAGAAAATATAAAGACAAAAAGTGAATATATTATCATTAACTTAAAAGCGTCTTCTATAAAAATGGATATTAATGATATTTATTTCTTTCAAACGGAATACGATCATCGTGTGTCAATGGTTGGTAAAAATTTTAAAAGAGAATTTTATGGAACGTTATCAAAAATTGAACAACTGCATCCAGATTTGATTAGAGTCCATCAATCAATCATCATCAATAAAAAATATGCGTCAAAATTAAATTATAAAACGCATCTTTTAACTATGAGAGACGGAACGGAAGTACCAGTCTCAAGAAGATATTATACTCAGGTCAAGGCACTATTTCTTACTTAGGGAGGGATAATGACTAATTAAGGAATTATCTATCTATTAGTCGCTATATTCGTTATAATTTAGTGCAATACTTGAAGAGGAGGGCGATATGCTAATCGATTGGATTCTAAAAAATATTATGGATATGGATCAGGAAGATCAATCAGGAAAAACACAATGGACAAAGTATTATCTAACCGTTTATTTTTCTGGCTTATTTAATTTTCTGATGATTCTGATTTTATCAGTTTTATTTGGGACGTTAAGCGAAACCTTTATTGTATACGTCGTACTGATTTTTTTACGGCCTGTCGCAGGTGGCTGGCATGCAAAAACCAAATGGCTCTGTCGTCTAGAAAGCATGGTTATCTATGTCGCCATACCATTTGTATTGAAAAATTCTTCTGTGAGCTTACCGTTTATTTATAAAATTCTATTGATGTGCCTCTTAGTCGTATTATTTTATTGGTATGCGCCACAAGGAACAGCGATTGAACCTGTTCAGCCATCTGATTTAAACGTGCTCAAAAAGCAAAGCCTTATAAGGGTGTGTTTACTTATTTTATGTAGTCTGTTTGTCAAAGAAAAGATTGCTTCAGTAATACTCTACGGTCTCGTCATCCAAGGTCTGATGATACTCCCTGTAACAAAAAATTTAATTGAAGGAAGTGTTTTTATGAAATTTGGTAAAAAAATAATTAAAAATGTTATTGAAAAAAGAGTTGCAAAAGTCAGTGATGGTGTGGGAACTAAGCCTAGATTAAATCAAAATTCGCCCAATATATTTGGACAATGGATGGGACAAACTGAAAAACCTAAAAAGAATATTGAAAAATGATTTTGTCGTTATTAGCTACTAACGTTTTGCTGGCATCTAGCTTTATCGTTTTTGTCTTTTTACGAGTAACATTGATCAAGATTGAATGTAAAATACCGTTACTTTCATTGCTTATTGTCATTAATCTTTGTTCGTTTGCGGCATTAATGTTGGGCTACTCTTGGTTGATTTATGCGCTGACAGTCGTTGTTTTTACAGGATTTTTACTCATTCACAAAAAGAGGTTCTCAATTTTTAAAGCGATATTTTTATCCGTTTTTACATTGCTTATGGTTTCGTTTATCAATTACACGGAGCAAACGATTTTAAGTGTTTTTTTTCAACAGATTTATCAAAATAAATTATTATGGATTGCCTCAAATGTTCTTCTGTTGCTTATAAATATCTGGATTGCTTTAAAAATTCCCAATAGTGTTTTTTTAAGATTAAATCGTGTGTTAGAAAATAGCCGAATTTTTTTTGGTTGTTTACTTTTATTGTTGATTCTGTTGTTACTTTTTGTGTTTTTGATTTCGCCAGAGATTTCACCTGACTTTATGCGAGGATTTGTCACGGTAAATAGTTCTAAATTGGAGTTATTAATAAGTGTAGGTTTATTTTTAATTCTGATTGGCTTAGTCATTGAAGCTTATTTGGAAGAACAACGTATCAACACTCAATTATTGAATAATTTAACGATTTATACTGAAAAAATAGAATCCATTAACGAAGAGCTAGCGATGTTTCGTCATGATTATAAAAATTTATTGTATAGTTTACAAATTGCTATTTCATACGAAGATATTCTGGAAATCAAAAGAATTTATGAAGAAACGATTGCACCAACCAAAAAAATTATTGATAATGAAGAATTTGAACTTATGAAGTTAAATCGTTTGAAAAATATGGAACTTAAGGCACTCATAAGTATGAAAATTAATACCGCAAAGCAAGCAAAACTAAAAGTGATTGTTGATGTGCCAGAAGTATTTATTCTTGATACATCAATCGACTTAGTGGTTGTGATTCGTTTGTTGGCTATTCTATTAGATAACGCGATTGAAAACAGTGCAAAATCAGAATTGAAAATGTTCGCTATCTCAATTTTCAATAAAAATGAAACACAAGAGTTTGTGATAACAAATAGTGTCCAAGCCGAATTTGATTTTAAGGTTATGAAGAAAACCAAATTTAGTTCTAAAAGTAACCCAGAAGAGCACGGTTGGGGATTGTTATATGTAAAAGAAATTGTTGATTTTTCAGATCAATTTGATTTGCAAACGTCCTTCAATGAAGGATCGGTTACTCAACATTTAATTATTGAAAAAAATCATAATAGTAAAAAAGTTGTTAACGAATGAATTTGTTAACAACTTTTTTGCTATGGTATTGAGTTATGAGGGGCAATACAGGGAAAAATGTCGGCTGATTAAGGAATTTAGATAGTGCCGGTTAGGTAGTTGTCTATAATGAAAATAGCAACAAATATTTACGCAGGGAAAGGGGCGGTCGTTTAACGGGAAAGATTAGGGAGGATAAAGCAATACTTTTGTTGGGAAAAGAAATAAAAGGAAACTGGGGAAGGAGTTAATCGTTTGATGAAGGGAAATAAAATTTTATACATTTTAGGTACAGGCATCTTTGTTGGAAGTTCATGTCTATTTTCTTCACTTTTTGTAGCAGCAGAAGAACAAGTTTATTCAGAAAGTGAAGTTTCAACAGTTTTATCGAAGTTGGAAAAGGAGGCAATTTCTGAGGCAGCTGCTGAACAATATACGGTTGTAGATCGAAAAGAAGATGCGTGGGGGATGAAGCATCTTAAGTTAGAAAAGCAAACGGAAGGCGTTACTGTTGATTCAGATAATGTGATTATTCATTTAGATAAAAACGGTGCAGTAACAAGTGTTACAGGAAATCCAGTTGATCAAGTTGTGAAAATTCAATCGGTTGATGCAATCGGTGAAGAAGGAGTTAAAAAAATTATTGCTTCTGATAATCCGGAAAATAAAGATCTTGTCTTTTTAGCTATTGACAAACGTGTAAATAATGAGGGGCAATTATTTTATAAAGTCAGAGTAACTTCTTCACCAACTGGTGACCCCGTATCATTGGTTTATAAAGTGAACGCTACAGATGGAACAATTATGGAAAAACAAGATTTAACGGAACATGTCGGTAGTGAAGTAACGTTAAAAAACTCTTTTCAAGTAACGTTTAATGTACCAGTTGAAAAAAGCAATACGGGAATTGCTTTACACGGAACGGATAACACAGGGGTTTACCATGCAGTAGTTGATGGCAAAAATAATTATTCTATTATTCAAGCACCATCACTAACAGCATTAAATCAGAATGCTGTTGACGCCTATACGCATGGAAAATTTGTAAAAACATATTATGAAGATCATTTCCAACGACACAGTATTGATGATCGAGGGATGCCCATCTTGTCAGTTGTTGATGAACAACATCCAGATGCTTATGACAATGCTTTTTGGGATGGAAAAGCAATGCGTTATGGTGAAACAAGTACACCAACAGGAAAAACGTATGCTTCCTCTTTAGATGTAGTTGGTCATGAAATGACACATGGTGTGACGGAACATACTGCCGGTTTAGAATATTTAGGACAATCAGGTGCCTTGAATGAATCTTATTCTGATTTGATGGGTTATATTATTTCGGGTGCATCTAATCCAGAAATTGGTGCGGATACTCAGAGTGTTGACCGAAAAACAGGTATTCGAAATTTACAAACGCCAAGTAAACACGGACAACCAGAAACCATGGCTCAATACGACGATCGAGCACGGTATAAAGGAACGCCTTATTATGATCAAGGCGGTGTTCATTATAATAGTGGAATTATTAATCGGATTGGTTACACCATTATCCAGAACTTAGGCATTGAAAAAGCACAGACTATTTTCTACAGCTCGTTAGTAAATTACTTAACACCTAAAGCACAATTCAGTGATGCTCGTGATGCGATGCTTGCTGCTGCAAAAGTTCAATATGGCGATGAAGCAGCTTCAGTGGTGTCAGCAGCCTTTAACTCTGCTGGAATCGGAGCTAAAGAAGACATTCAGGTAAACCAACCAAGTGAATCTGTTCTAGTCAATGAATAAAAAAAATTCCCCAATTAAATAAAAATGGATAAGGAGTGGCATAATCTTATGAAAAAGTTCTCCATACGAAAAATTAGTGCTGGTTTTTTGTTTCTGATTTTAGTAACTTTGATCGCCGGTTTTAGCTTGTCTGCAAATGCAGAAGAGTATATCGTTCCTGCCGAAAGTCATTCACGACAAAAAAGATCGTTACTGGACCCTGAAGACAGAAGACAAGAAGTGGCAGATACAACCGAAGCGCCTTTTGCGTCAATCGGAAGAATCATTTCCCCTGCCAGTAAACCAGGCTATATTTCTTTAGGAACAGGCTTTGTTGTTGGAACTAATACAATTGTCACCAATAATCATGTGGCTGAAAGTTTTAAGAATGCCAAAGTATTAAATCCGAATGCCAAAGATGATGCTTGGTTTTATCCAGGTCGAGATGGCAGTGCGACACCATTTGGCAAATTCAAAGTGATTGATGTAGCTTTTTCCCCGAATGCGGATATTGCGGTAGTGACTGTCGGCAAACAAAACGATCGTCCAGATGGCCCAGAGTTGGGAGAAATTTTAACGCCATTTGTTTTGAAAAAGTTTGAATCTTCAGATACCCATGTCACAATATCAGGCTATCCAGGTGAGAAAAACCACACGCAATGGTCGCATGAAAATGATTTGTTTACATCTAACTTTACAGACTTAGAAAATCCATTACTATTTTATGATATCGATACAACAGGTGGTCAATCTGGTTCCCCAATCTATAATGCTCAGTTTGAAGTAGTTGGTGTTCATTCCAATGGCGGCATTAAGCAAACAGGAAACCATGGTCAAAGACTAAATGAAGTGAATTATAACTTTATTGTCAATCGAGTGAATGAAGAAGAAAATAAACGTTTATCCGCTGTGCCAGCAGCGTAAAGAACCATAAAAATACTCGAAATTTCCAGGATCACGGGAAATTTCGAGTATTTTTGTTTTTTAAGATAGTGTAAGTTACTATATAAGTACCTTGTAATTATCGGTTAAAAGCATATAATAGTGCTGAAAAGAAGGCAAATAATCCGATTAAGTTAGTATTTCTAAACCATCATAACTCGTAATGATTTCATGCTTTTGAGATAAAGCCGCCATCTCCGCATAAGACAAGCCGCCATTGTGAGAAAAATGGTTGGCAACGTAAATCGTTTTATCTGTGACGAGTTTTCTTTCTTTTAATTCTGCAATTAATTTTAAATTTTCTTCCCAATTCATATGACTATTGCCAGTTTCGTTTGTTTGACTAGTACAATCTAAAGAAACAATACTAAGAAGTAAATGGCTCTTTTCAAGATATTCAAACATTTCTGACGTAAAGTAACCTGTATCATGGGTGGATAAAAAAGCATCTTTACCATCGTCTATAACGAAAATAAAACAATCTTCGCTGAAATTTCCATGTTGTGCAGGAAGGGGATAAATCGTATAGTTCGCAATAGTAAAACATTTGTAGGGCTGAATAACCTGATAATGTAATCGGGTATCGTCTTGACGACCTTCTAAATCAAAGGCGCGCTGATAAAACGTCTTAACTGCTTCATTTCCGTAAACAGTTAAACGATTTGGAATATCTAATGCATAACCAGACATTCGATAAGCCAAATCCTCGCCGTAAAAATAATCGGAATGCCAATGAGAGATTAGTAAAGAGTCAAAGTCTGCAAAACACAAGTCGTACTGCAACAGGTGTAAATAAGAATCCCCTGGAAAATCAATCAGTAGGACATCATCAATAATTAATTGAGTTTGTGTACGAATTTCTCGTCCTTTTTTCTCTCGAGCGTACTTACATAATTTACAATTACAAAAAATTCCTGGAATCCGTTCTGCTGCACCCGTACCTAAATAGTTGATTTTCATTGGGAGTACCTAACCTTTCTTTGACATTCTTCATACTTAGTAGATAACGCTGAACCTTAAAGTAAATGGGCATGGAAACTGAAACATTTGTTGTGTCCATCTTACCTTTTTTAGAGAAGAATTGAAATGGAATTTCTTAAGTAAATTTGCGTAAAATAGAAAAAGCTAGACGCCTTTTTTAATAAGCTGAATTTGTTGCGAATGTTCATGCTATTTCCGAGAAAAAGTTTTACCAAAGGCACTTTCATATCCATCTGCTATTAGTTATAGAAAAATAACAAGATGGACATAGCTTATTAGAGCAAAAATAACTACGCTATTGATAAAGAGTGAGGCGTGTTTTGAACAGGTTACGTGGGCAAATGAATTTGAATAAAAGGGATGACAAAAGATGACTATTGAAAAATTAGAATATTTTTATACCATTGCAAAATATAATAGTATTTCCAAAGCAGCCTCTGAACTCCATGTTAGTAAATCAACCTTAAGTGCGTCATTAAAAGATTTGGAAAGTGAATTGGGCCATTTACTTTTTGACCGTAACGGTAATTCTTTGACGTTAAATTCCTATGGGGATAAAATCGTCCAATCTGTATATATCATTTTAAACGAGGCCAAGAAAATGAAACTTAATTTGCATGAAATGATTGAGAATCCAGTGATGCGTTTAGGTTTTGGAAATACGTCCTTGATGTATAAAGTGACAGAAAATGAGGATCAACTGAATCGTTTTTGGGAATGTTACCATGGTTCATCGTTTGAGTTATTGAATAAATTGGAGAATCATGAGTTGGATTTTGTGATTACTTCTGCAGATGTGAATAGTCCAGTTTTAAAGAAAGAACAATTAATTGAACTAAAAATGTATCTTTGTGTTTCAAGAGAAATTAAACAAGAAATTGAGGAAGAAGGCTTCAGCTGTTTGACCAACTATCCATTTCTATTTTTGCCGCATCACTTAGATCATTTAGAAGCTACCAAGAGTGTGCTAGAAATGTTGCAATTAACAAGTCCGCTTGTTTGTTGCTACGATACGTTGATGCTTACTCGTCTCATTGAAAAAAGTAAAGGAGTTTATGCGGTAATCTCTCTTCGGAAAGAACAACTGCAGGAAATTGATTCTAAACTCTTCTTTCTACCGATTGAACGAAAACAAAAATTTTATTTATACCGAAATGTTTCCAGTTCGGTTTTTGTCCAACCTGGTCAAATCAAGGCAACTTTACAAAAGTTGCTAGAGACTTAGCCATTAAAATTACTTTGGAATAGTTATCAAAAATAGCTTTATTCGCTTAGATTTACTTCTGCTGCGGATAAGGCTATTTTTGTTGTTCATTGTTTAAAAGAGATGCTCAATTATGGGGCTGTTCGATATTTCTGAACAGAATGTTCAATTATTTAATAACTTAAGAATCGATAAATCGTATCTATTACGGTTCAATTTAAAGGGGTTCTGGTGTATAGTTTGGCTATCTAAAGATTTACTTTTTTAAATATAAAATAACTAAATGGCAAGGAATATAAAGAACTGTTGATACGTGAGTACTTGCGATAACTGTGTCGTTAGAAGTTTAAGTGTCATTGTTGCTTTTCCTGTTTTATGTAGTTGCTAGAAAGGACTGTTTTTATGATCGATAGAAAAAAAGTTATTTTGTATACTTGTTGCATGAGTTTGTTTGTAGTGACCATGGATGTTACGGTTGTCAATGTGGCGTTACCATCCATTCAAAGTGATTTTCACACGAATCTGTCTACATTACAGTGGGTAACAGATGGCTACACTTTAATGGTAGCATCCTTATTATTGTTGTCTGGGTCTACAGCAGATCGAATTGGCCGTAAACGAGTCCTTCAATTGGGCTTAGCCTGTTTTGGTTTAGCGTCTTTCCTATGTGGGATTTCGCAAACCCCAGGGCAATTGATCGCGTTTCGCATGTTGCAAGGGATTGGCGGTTCTATGTTAAATCCGGTAGCAATGTCTATTATTACACAGGTATTTACCGAAAAGTTAGAAAGAGCGAAAGCAATTGGCTTGTGGGGCTCTGTTACAGGGATTTCCTTAGGCATGGGCCCGATTATTGGCGGACTAATTGTTTCTTATTTTAGCTGGCGGTATGTCTTTTTTGTAAATGTACCGATCATTGCTGCGGCAATTATCCTTACACAAAAGTTTGTACCTGAGTCAAAAGTAGAGAAAACGGCGAAAAATGATTTTGTTGGTCAAGCATTGATGATTCTTTTTCTATTTAGTTCTATCTATTCCATTATCGGACTACCTAGAAAAGGGCTTTTCGCGCCAGATATTTTAAGTACTGGGATAATCGGCTGTTTAGCCATTGTCATTTTCTTTATTTATGAATATAACATTGACAATCCGTTAATCAACCCGCGTTTCTTTTTATCTATTCCATTTACATCGGCTTCTTTTTTAGCTATTTTTGGCTTCATCATATATAACGGCTATTTATTTTTAAACACGCTATATTTGCAAGAAATGAGAGGCTTCAGCCCGTTGGAAGCTGGCTTATCAACCATTCCTTTGGCTTTTGTTAGTTTTCTTGTTGCACCGAGAGCCGGCGAAATGGTAGGGAGAATAGGGACGAAACGTCCTATTATGCTTTGTGGTATTTCAATGTTGGCTGTTAGCTTTTTACAATTATTTGTAACTAAAACAACGCCTATGATTATTTTATTTATTATTTATATCTTTTTAGGCATTGGGTTTGGGATGTTAAATTCACCGATTACCATTACAGCGATTGAAGGAATGCCACTTTCTCAGTCAGGAACGGCAGCAGCCATTGCGGTGACATGTAAGCAAATTGGCAATTCTTTAGGGGTTGCGCTACCAAGTCTTTTAATTACAAAGCCTATTACTAGTTCGCTTACTCGAACACCTTTTACAAACGTATGGCTTTTATTTGGATGTTGCGCCATTGCGATTATCTTTTTAAGTTATTTATCCAATTCTCCGCTAGCGAAAAAGTCATTGCGCAGAGTTAGGTTTTATTTTTAACAAATCAAGATTTTTTTGAAGGGAAAGGAAGACAAACTTAGATGAAAAAAATAAATAACCGATTAGGACTCTTTTTATTTTTTGTTTTACTCTTTTGGGCAAAAACGATTCTGGCGTATTACCTAGATTTCTCATTGGGCGTTAAGGGCAGTCTCCAGCGAGAAATTTTATGGTTCAATCCAGTTGCTACTACGCTGTTATTATTTGGTTTTAGTTTGTATTTTAAAAAGCATAAAACATTTATGCTTAGCTTAACTCTTTTAAATGTTTTAAATACATTAATTTTATATTTGAATATTATTTTTTATCGTGAATTCACTGACTTTATTACCATCCAATCTGTTTTTGGCTTTTCAAAAGTTTCAGAAGGGATTTCTGGTGATTTACTTGCTTTAATGAGAGTCCACGATGTCTTTTATTGGCTAGATACTTTAGTGCTGCTCGTTTTGGTATTTTACTCTTTTAAACAGCGACGGAATCATCAAGTCTTTGTGACCAAACCTATCAACAGAAGATTGGCGATCTCAATTAGTTGTTTAAGTGTCTTGCTCTTTTCGGTTAACTTATTTTTAAGCGAAACCGATCGTCCTCAATTGCTTCAAAGAATTTTTGATCGTAATTATATTGTAAAATATCTTGGCTTGGATGCATTCACAGCCATCGATGGTGTCAAAACAGCCATGTCAAATGAGGTAAGAGCAGAAGCTAGTTCAAACGAATTACCTGAAATCATGAAATTTACCAAGCAAAACAATTTACCGCTTAATCCGCAGTATGCCGGGATTGCCAAAGGAAAAAATGTATTTGTGATTCATTTAGAAAGTTTTCAACAATTTTTGATTAATATGAAAGTCCAAGGCCAAGAGGTTACACCGTTTTTAAATCAGCTCTATCAAAACAAAGCGACAATCAGTTTTGATAATTTCTTTCATGAAGTAGGGCAAGGAAAAACGAGTGATGCGGAGAACATGTTAGAAACAGGAACATTCGGGCTCCCGCAAGGCTCTCTTTTTACACAATTAGGATCAGACAATACTTTCGAAGCGGCTCCCGCTGTTTTAGGACAAAAAGGCTATACAACCGCTGTTTTCCATGGAAATGTGGGGAGTTTTTGGAATCGAGACCATGTGTATAAAAACTTAGGTTATCAATACTTTTTTGATCGGTCATATTTTTCAAAAGATGACAAAATGCTAGGTTACGGTATTTTAGATAAACAATTGTTGCGTGAATCAGCTAGTGAGCTTGAACATTTACAGCAGCCATTCTATGCGAAGTTTTTAACTGTGACCAATCATACCCCTTATTATACGGATGACCAAAACTTCCCGTTTCCTAAATTGAACACAGGCAATTCGATTGTGGATGATTATGTTCGAACAGCGCACTATTTGGATCAATCGCTAGAACAATTTTTCCATTACTTGCAAACAACAAGTTTATACAATCATTCTATTTTTGTTATTTATGGTGACCACTTCGGTATTTCAGATGCGAACAACAAGGACTTATGTAAAGCTTTCAACCGCGATCCAAAAACGTGGACAAACTATGACAATGCGCAATTGCAAAGAGTACCTTTGATGTTTTACATGCCAGGCTATACGCAAGGGAAAATCATGCACGAATATGGTGGGGAAATTGACGTTTTACCGACACTGTACCATCTTTTAGGTGTCGATGATAAAAATTATATCCATTTTGGCACGGACCTTTTATCTCCTCAATATAAACAAGTGGTTCCTTTTAGAAATGGCGATTTTGTAACGCCTCGATTTTCTTATCTAGGTGGGGAAATCTACAATAATCAAGGGAAAAAATTAGACCAAGTTCCAGCAGATTTAAAAGCAGAAGTCACGAAAGATAACGATTGGGTGAAAAAATCGTTAAGTTTATCTGACAAATTAAATCAGGAAAACCTTTTACGTTTTTATAAACCACAAGGATTCCAAGAAGTGCAACCAAAGGACTACAACTATGATGTGGCTTTTGAAAAAAACAAAGTCTTAGAAGTAGAAAAACAAAAAAATGCACAATCAACCAGCTTGTTTAGTCAAAATGGCAATCAAACGACAGTCCAAAATTATCCGACTACGCCATAGATCATTTAAGAAGGATAACTTTTGGAAGGGAAAGAGAATCATATATGAAGTGAAAGAGGTCAGAACAGAGTCGTTTATTTTCGAAGCAATTGGTTCTGTTTCCACCATTTATCAGGTTTTGAGCCTGGAACAAAAATCCAAAGTGATTTTTGTCCCAGGTTTTTTCGCTCTTTTATTGAGTAAGAAGTCAGTTTAGAATTTATATTAAGTTTCGCTGTACATTTTAAAATTACCATCAACAGAAAATACAACAGGCGAATTTTAGATAAAAAAATTAGTAAAACAAGTATTAAATAAATAGTATTTTTGAGGATAAAGTAAGAGAAATGTTGTTTTTTTAATAGTTGTTAACGGAAAACAAAATTATTTTATAGCCATAAAATATATTTTTATTATAATTATATTATAAAATAATGAGCATATGATTTGCAGATAATTTTTTCAGGGCCTATTCTGAATAGGAACTTAGCTATAAAAATAAAAGAGGAGAGTGGTTTTGATGAGAAAAAATCAGAAGATTGTGCCAATTGTGACAGCTTCAGACGAAAATTATGCTCCTTATTTGAATGTAATGATGACAACTGTTTTAGAAAATTGTCATTCGGAGAGATCTGTTCATTTTTATGTGATTGATGATGGGCTGTCGCTATCTAGCAAAAAAGCACTCCAAGAAACGGTTAGTAGTAACTCACAAAATGCGACTGTTGAATTTCTAACAGCAGACAAAGAAGTCTATCAAAATTTTTTAGTGAGTGATCATATTACAACGACCGCATACTTACGCATTTCTTTACCGTCACTTTTACAAAAATATAGCTATAAAAAGGTTCTTTATTTAGATGCAGATACGCTGGTTTTAGATGATATTGTCCAGTTGTATGATACGCCATTAGTGAACCAAACGATTGGCGCGGTTATTGATCCTGGTCAAGCATATGCCTTGAAACGTTTGGGCATCCATTCCTCCGATTATTATTTTAATTCAGGAGTCATGATGATTGATATTGACCGATGGAACGAGAAAGCAATCACTCAAAAAACAATTCAGTATCTAGAAGAAAATGGGGACCGCATAGTTTATCATGATCAAGATGCTTTAAACGCTGTTCTTTATGAAGATTGGCTAGCTCTAGAACCAAGATGGAATATGCAGACGTCTTTAGTTTTTAATCGTCATGAAGCGCCTAATGAAGCCTATCAAAAATTATATGCAGCGGGAAATCAAGAGCCAGCGATTATTCATTTTACTGGTCACGATAAACCCTGGAATACGTTAGAAAATCATCCTTATACAGCTCTTTATCTAAACAAGTTAAAGAAAGTAGGTGCAAGAAATGGAAAATAGAAAAGAATTAGCGATTGTCTCATGTTGCAATACCAACTTTGTACCGCATCTTGCTGCTATGTTTGTTTCAATTTTAGAAAATAGTCCTTCAGCGGCAGCTGTTCATTTTTATGTGATTGATGACAATATCAATTTTGAAAGCAAGCAACTACTGTATTTTACGATTAAACATACCCAAATCAATGCAGAGTTAACATTTTTAAAAATCAACCCCCATTTTTTCAAAAATGTTGTAACCAGTGAACGAATTCCCAAAACAGCTTACTACAGGATTGCTATTCCAGAGTTGTTTAGAGGAAGCCAGATCGAACGGCTGTTGTATATGGATTGTGACATGATTGCCTTAGATGATGTCGCAAAATTATGGACAGTTGATTTAGGTGAAAATATCATCGCCGCTGTTGAAGATGCAGGGTTCCATCAACGTTTGGAAAAAATGGCGATTCCTGCAGAATCTATGTGTTATTTTAACTCAGGCTTGTTGCTAATCGATGTTAAAAAATGGTTGAATTTAGATGTAACCACTAAAGTCTTAAGATTTATTGAAGAAAATCCAGATAAATTACGTTTCCATGATCAAGATGCATTGAATGCGGTTTTACACGACCGTTGGACCCAGTTACATCCTAAGTGGAATGCCCAAGGTTATATTCTGTCAAAAGCGAAAAAACATCCGACTATTTATGGAGAAAGACAATATGACGAAACGAGAAGAGCACCATCCATTATCCACTTTACTGGCCATGTCAAACCTTGGACGAAAGAATTTCAGTGGTATACCAAGCGTTATTATGATCAATATGCGAATAGGACGGCCTTTCGTTGTGTCAACACATTCAATCAATATTTATCTTATACGAAAATTAGCAGAAGGATTGAATATGCTCAATAATGAATATTGTCATGGATTTCGTAAAATCAGTTACTTGTTAGTTGTTGCCAGAACCAAACAATAGAAAGGAAGAAGTCGGGATAGAACTGTTTTTCAGATTTTGAGTATGAGACAAAAATCTAAAGTGATTTTTGTCTCATACTCTTTTTTGTCTATTTAAAATAAAGCCAGCAACTGGTATCATATTTAAGGATGGTTTTTTATAAAAAAATGATTTCTTGAGGGAAAAAATATTACAATAAAGAAAAATAAAAAAATGTAAACGTTATCATTTCAAGGTTATAGCGGTATGAAGATATTTATTAATACTTTTTATTGACAAAATAAAAAAAACCACCGTACTATTGGTTTGTGGTTATAACCAGTTAGGGTAAAGGAGAAAGTTATGGAAAATGCCTTTAAAAACAAAGCTTTGTATCATCAACTTGTTGATTTGCTGCAGGAACGAATCGAAACATGCATGATTCCTCATGACAAGTTGCCCTCTGAACGTGAATTGACTGCACAATATGGAGTGAGTCGGACGACGGTCCGGTTAGCGCTACAAGAACTAGAAAATAGAGGTTCCATCTATCGTCGTCATGGCAAAGGAACATTTGTTTCAGATATAAAAAAAGAGGCCGCTGATTTAGCTGGCGCATATAGTTTTACAGAACAAATGAAAGGGCTGGGTCGAAAACCACATACCCGTATATTATCCTTCGAAAAATTGGAAGCGGATAAATTTATTTGTCAGCATTTGAATCTTTCGTTAGGAGAGGCAGTTTTTAAATTAAGTCGGTTGCGGATTGCTGATAACGAGCCATTAATGGTTGAAGACACATACTTGCCTGTGAAATTTTTCTTATCACTCACGGATCAATTACTACGTAGCAAGCCATTATATGATCTATTTTCGGAAGATTTTAAGCAAACCGTTCGTTTAGCTGATGAAGAATTATACGCTAGCATTGCGTCAAAAGAAGATGCCAAATTATTGATGATTCCGGAAGGAGCGCCAGTCCTTCATTTAGCACGCCAGACATATAACATGAAAAATGAAATTATTGAATTTACGTTGAGTGTGGCGCGAGCAGATCAATTTCATTATCAGATACGCCATATTCGGAATAGTTAGGAGAGTTAAGTATGTTTACAGCAGAAAAAGAAGAACTAGAACAACTAGGAGCGGAAATCACGACACGTGAAATTCGTCAGCAACCTGAGCTTTGGCAAGAAACCGTGACACTTTATTATGAAAATCAAACAGCTTTGGAAAACTTTTTAAAAGAAGTCCAAGCCAAAGCGCAAGGAAAACGCACAAGAGTAATTTTTACAGGAGCAGGGACTTCACAATATGTCGGTGATACGGTTGTACCTTATCTCCGAGCACACGGCGACACACAAGCTTTTTCATTCGAAAGTATTGGGACAACGGATATTGTGGCCAAACCAGAAGATTATCTGATTAAAGACGAACCAACATTGTTAGTTTCGTTTGCAAGAAGTGGAAATAGTCCTGAAAGTTTAGCGGCAGTTGAAGTAGCTAATCAAGTGGTTGAAACAATTCATCATTTAGCGATTACTTGTGCTGAAGAAGGACAACTGGCACAAATAAGCCAAAAAGAAGAAAACAGCTTTTTATTCTTAATGCCAACACGTTCCAATGATGGTGGTTTTGCGATGACTGGTAGCTTTTCTTGCATGACCTTGGGTACATTACTACTCTTTGATCAAACAGCCTTTGAGCAAAAACAAGATTATGTAACCGCTCTAATTAAATTAGGTGAAGAAGTGCTATCCCGTGAAGAAGAATTAAATGAAATTGTTAACCTTGATTTTGAACGCATTGTTTATGTTGGTTCTGGAAGTTTAGCTGGTTTGACAAGAGAAGCGCAATTGAAAATTTTAGAACTAACAGCCGGCAAAGTTGCCACAATTTTTGACTCTTCTATGGGCTTCCGTCATGGACCAAAATCATTTATTAATGAAAAAACAATAATGTTTGGTTTTGTTAATAATACACCATACACAAGAGATTATGACTTGGATATCTTAGAAGAAGTTCACGGTGACGAAATTGCGGCGGGTGTTTTTGCGATTGCTCAACCTGGCAAACGTAATTTCTCAGGTTCAACTATTGAATATTCCGCAGAAACTGCTCTATTACCTGATGGCTATTTAGCATTAGCAGATATCATGGTAGCCCAAACAGTCGCACTTTTAACATCTATTAAAGTTGGAAATAAACCGGATACCCCTTCACCGACAGGTACAGTGAATCGTGTGGTTAAAGGTGTAACGATTTATGACTATAAATAATACAACATTTGGAGGAGGAACTATGCTTACGTTAACAGCTGGAAAAAAAGCGGCAATGGATCGTTTGTCAACCCAAGAAGGAATCATTAGCGCATTAGCCATTGATCAACGAGGTGCCTTGAAAAAAATGATCAAAGCGCTAGATGTAGAGCCAACTGATGCACAAATTGAAACGTTTAAAGAATTAGTCTCGAAAGAATTGACACCTTATGCGTCCGCCATTTTATTGGATCCAGAATATGGATTGCCTGCTGCAAAAGCACGCGATACCGAGGCTGGATTGTTACTCGCTTATGAAAAAACGGGCTATGATGCAACAACTCCGGGACGATTGCCTGATTTACTAGCAGATTGGTCTGTTTTACGCTTGAAAGAAGAAGGCGCAGATGCGATTAAATTTTTACTCTACTATGATGTGGATGAGGATCCAGAAATCAATCATCAAAAACATGTATTTATTGAACGCTTAGGGAGTGAATGTGCAGAAGAAGACCTACCATTTTACTTAGAATTAGTTTCTTATGATGCACAAATAGCAGATGCAACTTCTTTAGAATATGCAAAAGTTAAACCGCATAAAGTGAATGAAATGATGAAAGAATTTTCTAAACCCCAATATAAAGTAGATGTATTGAAAGTGGAAGTTCCAGTTAATATGAATTTTGTAGAAGGTTTTGCGCCGGCTGAAACAGCGTATACAAAAGAGGAAGCGGCGAATTATTTCTTAGAACAAAGTCAAGCCACTGATTTACCATTTATCTTTTTAAGTGCCGGTGTCTCAACAGAGCTATTCCAAGAAACACTACGTTTCGCTAAAGAAGCTGGTTCAACATTTAATGGTGTTTTATGTGGCCGTGCTACGTGGAAAAATGGCGTGAAACCTTTCGTTGAAGCAGGAGAAACTGCGGCTTGTGATTGGTTAAAAACAGAAGGCCGAGAAAACATTGAAAGTTTAAATGAAGTCATCGCGGCAACCGCCAGCTCTTGGCATGCGAAAGTTCAAGTAAACGAAGGGTAATTGGGAGGCATAGCTGTGATAGTAACAGTAACAATGAATCCGTCAATTGACATCTCCTACCTATTAGATCATCTAAAGCTTGATACCGTTAATCGGACCAGTCAGGTGACCAAAACCCCTGGTGGCAAAGGACTAAATGTCACTCGCGTTATTCATGATTTAGGTGGAGATGTTATCGCTACCGGCGTTCTTGGTGGTTTTCATGGGGCGTTTATTGCAAACGAGTTAAAGAAAGCAAACATCCCCCAAGCATTTACATCAATCAAAGAAGAAACACGTGATTCGATTGCGATTTTGCACGAGGGGAATCAAACTGAAATTTTAGAAGCTGGACCGACTGTTTCCCCAAAAGAAATCAGTAACTTCCTTGAAAATTTCGATCAATTAATTAAGCAAGCAGAAATTGTCACAATTTCTGGCAGTTTAGCGAAAGGATTACCATCAAATTTTTATCAAGAATTAGTTCAAAAAGCTCAAGCACAAGAGGTTAAAGTACTACTAGATACTTCTGGTGATAGTTTAAGACAAGTTCTTCAAGGACCATGGAAACCGTATTTAATTAAACCTAACTTAGAGGAACTAGAAGGATTACTAGAGCAAGATTTTTCAGAAAATCCATTAGCAGCTGTGCAAACAGCTTTAACAAAACCAATGTTTGCTGGAATTGAATGGATTGTCGTATCTTTAGGAAAAGATGGTGCAATTGCCAAACATCACGATCAGTTCTATCGTGTAAAAATTCCAACGATTCAAGCTAAAAATCCTGTTGGTTCAGGAGATGCAACCATTGCTGGTCTTGCATATGGACTAGCGAAGGATGCCCCAGCGGCCGAACTGCTAAAATGGGGCATGGCGGCTGGAATGGCTAATGCCCAAGAAAGAATGACTGGGCATGTAGACGTAGAGAACGTGAAGAAACATCTTATGAACATCCAAGTAGTCGAAATTGCTAAATAAAGAGCTTTCTTTATTTAGCAATTATCCAGTAATTGAAAGCGTTTACTAGAAAGGGTGGCAATGTGGAAAGATTTGAAATTAAAGAGGAGTTTCTTTTAAATGGTCAACCATTTAAAATTTTATCAGGTGCCATTCATTATTTTCGTGTAGATCCCTCAGATTGGTATCATTCACTTTATAACTTGAAAGCTTTAGGCTTCAATACAGTTGAGACATATGTACCATGGAATTTACATGAACCGCAAAAAGGAACATTTCATTTTGAGGGAATATTAGATTTGGAGCGCTTTTTAAAATTAGCACAAGAACTTGGACTATATGCGATTGTGCGGCCGTCTCCTTATATTTGTGCAGAATGGGAGTTTGGCGGTTTTCCAGCCTGGCTATTAAATGAACCAGGACGGATGCGTTCGAATAATCCAACCTATCTGAAGCATGTTGCGGAATATTATGATGTTTTAATGGAAAAAATTGTTCCGCATCAACTTGCTAACGGTGGCAATATTTTAATGATTCAAATCGAAAACGAATATGGTTCATTTGGCGAAGAAAAAGCGTATTTACGGGCGATTCGCGATTTGATGATTGCACGCGGCGTGACAGCACCATTTTTTACTTCTGACGGGCCATGGCGCGCAACATTGCGGGCAGGCAGCATGATTGAAGATGATATTTTAGTAACCGGAAATTTTGGCTCAAAAGCCAAAGAAAATTTCGGTATGATGCAAGCCTTTTTTGAAGAACATGGTAAAAAATGGCCGCTAATGTGTATGGAATTTTGGGATGGCTGGTTTAATCGTTGGAAAGAGCCAATTATTAAACGAGATCCGCAAGAATTGGCTGAATCAGTTAGAGAAGCATTAGCATTAGGCAGTATCAACTTATATATGTTTCATGGCGGCACCAATTTTGGGTTTATGAATGGCTGCTCCGCACGAGGAACCATTGATTTACCACAAATCACTTCCTATGATTATGATGCGCCTCTTGATGAACAAGGGAACCCAACCGAAAAGTATTTTGCGTTACAAAAAATGCTTCACGAAGAGTACCCTGCGTTACCACAAGCTGAACCATTAGTAAAAGATTCTTTTGCGCAAACAGCAATTCCTTTAACCAACAAAGTGAGTTTGTTTGCGACTTTAGAAACGATTAGTCAGCCAGTGGTCAGCGTTTATCCGCAAACCATGGAACAATTAGGACAAAATACCGGCTATCTTCTTTACCGAACAAGCATTGAAAAAGATGCTGCAGAAGAAAAGCTAAGAGTGATTGACGGTCGTGATCGTCTGCAATTATTTGTCAATCAGGTACATCAAGCAACGCAATATCAAACGGAAATTGGCGAAGATATTTACGTTACACTGCCGCAAGAGAATAATCAAATCGATATTTTAATGGAAAATATGGGTCGTGTCAATTACGGGCATAAACTATTTGCAGATACTCAGAAAAAAGGGATTCGAACGGGTGTCATGGCAGATTTACATTTTATGACGCAATGGCAACAATATTGTTTATCTATGACAAGCTGTGAACAGGTAGACTATTCAAGAGAATGGCAGCCTGATCAACCAAGCTTTTACCAGTATCATGTGGAGTTAGCAGAAGTGAAAGATACATTTATTGATGTTTCTAAATTCGGCAAAGGAATTGTTTTTGTTAACCAAACCAATCTTGGTCGTTTCTGGAATGTTGGTCCGACGCTTTCCTTATATATTCCCAAAGGATTATTAAAAGAAGGGCAAAATGAGATCGTCATTTTTGAAACGGAAGGAACGTACCAACCAGAAATTCAGTTAGTAAAAGAACCACTATATAAAGAAATGAAAGAGGGATTACAATGAGTATTATTGGCGTAAGAATTGATGGACGTTTGATTCATGGACAAGTGGCAAATTTATGGGCGACAAAATTGAATATTTCCAGAATTATGGTCGTTGATGATGAGGTTGCAGGGAATGCCATTGAAAAAAGTGGCTTGAAATTAGCAACACCAGCTGGCGTGAAACTAAGCGTGTTACCAGTTGAAAAAGCTGCTCAAAATATTTTAGCAGGAAAATACGACTCACAACGTTTACTAATTGTGGTACGGAAACCAGATCGTTTATTAAAACTAGTAGAACTTGGGGTGCCGATTAAAGAAATCAATGTTGGGAACATGTCTCAAACAAACGAAACACGGTCGATTACTAAGTCAATCAATGTGGTCGATCAAGATATTGAGGTTTTTAAAGAGTTAAATGCTAAAGGTGTCCATCTGATTGCTCAAATGGTGCCAAGTGACAAAGCGGAAGACTTTATGAGTTTGATAACAAAATAGGAGGGAACAAAAAATGAATATCTTATGGTGGCAGATCTTATTATTAACATTATACGCAGGATACCAAATTTTAGATGAATTACAAATTTATTCTTCATTAAGTGCGCCAGTGTTTGCAGGTCTTTTTGCAGGATTAGTGATGGGGGATATTAAAGCAGGACTTATTATTGGTGGAAGTATGCAATTAACTGTATTAGGAGTTGGGACTTTCGGGGGTGCCTCCAAAATTGATGCTAACTCAGGTACGATTCTTGCCACAGCATTTTCTGTGTCTTTAGGAATGAACCCTGAACAAGCAATCGCTGCTATTGCAGTACCAGTTGCTAGTTTAATGATTCAATTAGACATTTTGGCTCGTTTTGCGAATACCTACTTTGCACATCGAATTGATAAAATGGTCGAAGATATGAACTACAAAGGAATTGAACGTAACTTCTTAATGGGTGCCTTACCTTGGTCTCTTTCTCGAATGATTCCAGTCTTCTTAGCACTTGCTTTTGGTGGTGGTTTAGTACAAAAAGTTGTATCTGTCCTAAATGGCGATTTGAAATGGTTAGGTGATGGCTTGTCTGTTGCTGGGGCGGTCTTACCAGCGGTCGGTTTTGCAATTTTACTACGTTACTTACCAGTGAAAAAACATTTCCCTTATTTAATTCTTGGTTTCACTGTAACTGCTTTACTAGGAACAATCTTTACAAACATGCAACTTTTAGGAACATCTGTTGCGAGCGTTGTGAAAGACTTCAGTGGTGTATTTAACGCACTACCAATGTTAGCAGTCGCTTTAATTGGTTTCGCTTTAGCCGCAATTAGCTACAAAAATGGTCAAATGATTCCGAGTGGGCCAGCAGCCAAAAAAGAACATGCAGCGAATGATTCAGACGAAGGAGAGATTGAAGATGACGAAATCTAATTATAAATTGACGAAAGAAGATTTTAAACAAATTAATCGCAGAAGCTTGTTTACTTTCCAATTAGGTTGGAACTACGAAAGAATGCAAGGATCAGGTTACTTGTATACGATTTTGCCACAATTGCGTAAAATTTATGGGGATGATACGCCTGAATTAAAAGAAGTGATGAAAACACACACGCAATTTTTCAATACTTCAAACTTCTTTAATACGATTATTACAGGGATCGATTTGGCCATTGAAGAAAAAGAAGGCATTGCTGGAAAACAAACAGTTTCAGGTTTGAAAACTGGTTTAATGGGACCGTTTGCAGCAATTGGGGATTCAATTTTCGCAGCTTTAATTCCAACTATTTTTGGGGCGCTAGCTGCTAACATGGCGATTAATGGTAACCCAACTGGTATCTTTATCTGGATTGTTGCTCAAATTGCCGTGATGGTCTTCCGTTGGAAACAATTGGAATTTGCGTATCGCGAAGGAATTTCTTTGGTAACAACTATGCAACACCGCTTAACTGCCTTAACAGATGCTGCAACTTTACTAGGGGTCTTCATGGTTGGCGCTTTAGTGGCAACGATGGTTAATGTCAAACTATCATGGGCACCAAGTATTGGGGATGTAACACTTAACATGCAAAATAACTTGGATATGATTTTACCACGTCTACTTCCTGCAGGAATTGTCGGTGGCGTTTATTGGATGCTAGGTAAAAAGAATATGACGTCTACTAAAGCCATTTTTATCGTATTAATTGTCTGTGTCGCATTGTCTGCGTTAGGTGTTATTTCAAAATAAGTAAGACAGGAGAAAATCGATGAGTGAACATTTAGTTTTAGTAAGTCATGGCCGTTTTTGCGAGGAATTGAAAAAAAGTGCGGAGATGATTATGGGACCGCAAGAAACAATTTCCACTGTTGCTTTATTACCAGAAGAAGGTGAAGCTGACTTTTTAGAAAAATTTGAAGCGATTACGGAATCGTTAGAAGATTTTGTTGTCTTTGCTGATCTATTAGGGGGGACACCTTGTAATATATTATCTAAAAAAATTATGCAAGGTGCTTCGTTTGACTTATATACTGGAATGAATTTACCGATGGTTATCAGCTATGTAAATGCAAATTTATTAGCGATTGAAGGTGACTATGTTAAGGAATCAGCAGAAAGTATTGTGAAAGTCAACGAATTGCTGCTAAATGTTGCAGTAGATGATGAGGATGAATAATTCTGACTTGTTGTCGTAAGTAATCAAAGTTTTTAAGAGAATGATTTAGAGATGGACGTTCCAAAAATAAAAGAATTTATTTTTGGAACGCCCCTTTAATTGTTAATAATGAAAGCGTGTTCAAAAAATGTTAGGGGGCTGATTTATCAGATGAAACATGGAAAAATAAAACGATTTAGTACATTGACACTATTGGCAAGCGCAACGATTTTAGTACCATTAAGTACGTCTGCAGAAGAAACAACAAACAGCAGCACTGAAACAAGCTCATCAATGGTGGAACCTGCCGCAACAGAAGAAAAATTGTGGCAATCTGATTTTCCAGGAGGGAAAATTGGTGAGTGGCAAGATGTGATTGGTAAAACAAATCGAGAATTAGCAGGAGAGTCATTGGCGATTTCACGAGATGCAGCAGCAGGTAATAATGCCGTATCTTTAAATTTAGATTCCCCTAAATTAGCTGATGGTGAAGTAGAAACAAAGTTTAAATACACTGCTGGAAGCGGTCGAACGGGTGTGATTATTCGTGGTAATACCAAAGATAGCTGGGTTTTTGTAGGCTACAACGCGAATGGCAAATGGTTAGTTGAAAGCCCTAATTCGTGGAATGATTCGATTTCTGGGCCAACGTTAAATGAAGATACGAATTATTTGTTGAAAGTACGTTATGTTGGTGAAAAAATTACTATCTGGCTTAACACCACGTTGATTTACGAAGGAGAACCTGTTTTGGCCAACGGAGACAAAATTCCAACAGAAGCCGGACATGTGGGTGTCCGTTTGTGGTACGACAAAAAAATTGTCAATTATGACTATTTTAAAAATGGCCCCGTAGATAGCATTCCAGAAATTGTGCCAGAAGTGACACAAATTGCGCCAGTCAAAGTTTTTACAAAAATTGGTGTCGCACCAAAATTACCGAAACAAGTAAAAGTGACCTATAATACTGGTAAAGAAGCCAATGAAGCAGTCAGTTGGGATGAAATCGATCCTGATGCATACAAAGAACCAGGAACTTTTGAAGTCGACGGTACTTTGGAAAATACAAACATCAAAGCAAAAGCCAGCATTGTTGTTGCTAAAGACAATGAAGCTGAAAAAGGCGACAAAATCTCTTCCGCAGATTTAACAGCCGTGGTTGATCCACAATTTCCACGAATTATTCGCTACGAAGACCCTCAGAGTAATCAAGTGATTTTTAATGGCCAACACGAGAAAATTGACCAAGTAATGATTGATGGCAAAGCATATAAAGCAACTGCTGAAAAACAAAAGAGTGAAGCAAATCAAGCCGTTTATAATGTAGCTGTCCCAGAAATTGGTTTGCGTTTCACAACGACATTGACTGTTTCCGAAGGCCAAGAATTAGCTATGAAACTCTCAGATATTCGTGAAGAAGGAACTAAAATACACACAATTTCAATTCCAAATCAAGGCTTGATTTCTGTCAATAGTACAGATGAAGGGGCGACTTTTGCTGGCGTTGTGATGAATACTGGGACAAATGCAAATAACGGAAATAAAAATGGTGATACTATCCAAGATTTAACTACAACAAGCCAAGAAGAAACGAAAAAATATATGTATGGTTTCTTAAATACAGCGAATTATGCTGCAAGTTTTTGGACGAACGCCTATGGAGACGGCTCTGTCGATGGTAGTGACAACAATCGAATCCATAAACAAACAAAAGAAGCGGCGACTGGTTTTGTAACAACCTTGTCAAGTGGGGCATGGACCTATCGACCATTTGATGCACCGGAAGATTACACAACTGGAGAAACGCCAGAAGTGAAAGTTAAATTCTCAAAAGATAGCAACGACGACAATCGGGTGGATTGGCAAGATGCGGCAATTGGGTTCCGTTCAATTATGAATAACCCAATGGGCGCGGAAAAAGTCCCTGAATTAGTCAACCAACGGATTCCTTTTAACTTTGCTAGTCAGGCGACAAATCCATTCTTAGTGACGTTAGACGAATCAAAACGTATTTACAATTTAACAGATGGATTAGGACAAATGAATTTACTAAAAGGGTATCAAAATGAAGGACATGATTCTGCGCATCCAGATTACGGTGCTATTGGTCAGCGACCTGGTGGGGAACAAGCGTTGAATCAATTAATTGATGAAGGCCATAAATTAAATGCCGTTTTCGGTGTGCATATTAATGACACCGAGTCTTACCCAGAAGCAAAAGGATTTAATGAGGAATTAGTTGATCCAACGAAGCGTGGCTGGGATTGGTTAGATCCGTCTTATTTTATTAAACAAAGACCCGATGCATTGAGTGGTCGTCGCTATGAGCGCTTTAAAGAATTAAAACAAAAAGCACCGAATCTAGATTATATTTATGTTGATGTTTGGGGCAACCAAGGCGAATCAGGTTGGGCAAGTCGTCAACTAAGTAAAGAAATTAATTCACTCGGTTGGTTTACAACCAATGAATTTCCGAATGCTTTAGAGTATGACTCGGTTTGGAACCATTGGTCTGCAGAAAAAGATTACGGCGGTACAACAACGAAAGGCTTTAACAGTACAATCGTTCGTTTTATTCGGAATCACCAAAAAGACACTTGGATTATTTCCGACAACCCTTTGTTAGGTGGAGCTGAATTTGAAGCCTATGAAGGTTGGGTGGGTAAAACCAATTTTAATACCTACCGCCAAAAAACTTTTGCCATTAATGTCCCAACTAAGTTCTTACAGCATTACCAAATTACGAACTGGGAAACTACAACAGCAGAAGATGGTCAAATCTATGGCACGATTAAATTAGCGAACGGTGCTGAAAAAGTGACCGTTACTCAAGCAGATGCTAATTCGCCAAGAAGCATTACGTTAAATGAGACAGAAGTTCTAAAAGGTGATGCGTATCTACTGCCTTGGAATGTCAATGGTCAAGACAAACTATATCACTGGAATCCAAAAGGCGGTACCAGCACTTGGTCATTGGATAAGAAAATGCAAGGAAAAACGAATTTACATTTATATGAATTAACAGATCAAGGGCGTATTGACAAAGGCACAATTGCCACTACAAATAACCAAGTGACCATCCAAGCCGAGGCTAATACACCGTATGTCATTGCTGAACCTGACAGTATTGAACCGATGACATTTGGAACAGGAACACCATTTAAAGATCCTGGATTTAATGAAGCCAATACCTTGAAAAATAACTGGAAAGTTTTCCGAGGTGATGGAGAGGTTAAAAAAGATGCTAACGGTGATTATGTCTTTAGTTCAGAAAAAGAAAGAACCGAAATCAAACAAGACATCAATCTTCCTAAATCAGGAAAATATAGTTTGTATCTAAACACAGAAACACATGATCGCAAAGCCACAGTAACTGTTAAAATTGGTGGTAAAAAATATACGCGGACAGTGAATAATTCGGTTGCCCAAAACTATATTCAGGCAGATATTAACCATACAAGCAGGAAAAATCCGCAGTATATGCAAAATATGCGAATTGATTTTGAAATCCCAGATAATGCCAAAAAAGGCTCGGTGACGTTAGCGGTTGATAAAGGCAATTCCGTTACAAAATTTGATGATTTACGAATTGTTGAGCGTCAAACGGATATCATGAACCCAGACAAACAAACAGTTATTAAGCAAGATTTTGAAGACACACAAGCAGTTGGGTTATATCCGTTTGTTAAAGGCTCAGCTGGTGGTGTAGAAGATCCACGGATTCATTTATCAGAAAGAAATGAACCTTACACACAATATGGTTGGAATGGAAACCTTGTTTCAGATGTATTAGAAGGCAACTGGTCCTTGAAAGCCCATAAACAAGGAGCAGGTTTGATGCTTCAAACAATTCCGCAAAATATTAAATTTGAACCGAACAAGAAATATACGGTCCAATTTGATTATCAAACTGATGGTGAAAATGTCTTTACTGCTGGGACCATTAATGGGGAGTTGAAAAATAACAATGACTTTAAGCCAGTCGGTGAGTTGACTTCGACAGCAGCAGATGGTCAAACCAAGCATTATGAAGCAGAAATAATTGGGGATGCTTCAGGAAACACTACGTTTGGTATTTTTACAACAGGTGCCGATAAAGATTTCATTATGGATAACTTTACGGTCACAGTGGAATCGAAAAAATAAATTTAGTCTATCTAAGCAACTTGGGCTACAAGTTAAACGTACTTGTAGCCCAAATTGCTTCTTTTATGAAAAGAAGAAAGGCCTAGTGCCTCATTTTTATACTGCAGAATAAACAGACACATTTTTTAAAGTGTTTGGCTTCTTTGTGTATTTCATCAAGAACGAATGGACAAACTTGCCTTTTGCCACAAATCGTTTACAATTACAATGATAGGCATAATTTATTTAGAGGTGAAGTGATTGAAGAAATACAATGTTGATTGGAATTACTGGGTTGTCCGCTTTTTATTTGTAATGGCGCTGATTGTTGGCTATTTATTAATCACGAATTATCAGCACTTTGTCCATAGTGTTTCGGGTTTGTTAGGCATCTTATCCCCATTCATTACTGGGTTCGTGATTGCTTATTTATTGAGTGGAAGTCAGAAAAAAATCGAGGGATTACTAGAAAGAGTTCCTTTACCAGTCGTTAAAAAAGCGAAACACGGCTTGAGTGTACTCCTTTTGTACCTGATTATTTTGTTTATTTTTGTCTTGACATTAAACTATATCGTTCCGCTACTCATTAGTAATTTAGTAGATTTAGCAAACTCTTTACCCACTTTTTATGATCACATGGTTCAGTTTGTGATGAGTTTAGAAGATAAAGGGATTTTAAAAACAGCCGCGATTGAAAAATATTTAAATAGTGTCCTTAAAGATTTGTCGCCGGAACGTTTTTTAAATCAATGGACACAAGCGTTATTTTCATTAGGAACGTTGACTAAAAATGTTTCCTCATTCTTTTTAAATGCATTTTTAACGTTGATTATCTCAATATATGCGCTGGTATTTAAGCAATCTATTTTGACATTTGTTGAAAAGGCCGCCCACAAATTGCTGTCTGAAAAAGTGTACAAGCAAACACAAACCTGGTTAAATACAACGAATAAAATTTTCTATAAATTTATCAGTTGCCAATTTCTTGATGCTTGTATAATTGGCGTTTCATCAACGATTTTGTTAAGTATTTTGAATGTGAAATTTGCTGTGACTTTGGGGATTTTATTAGGTATTTGTAATATGATTCCTTATTTTGGTTCGATTTTTGCGTCAATTGTTGCTGGTGTGATTACGCTTTTCACAGGTGGTGTTACTCAAGCCATTACGGTGTTACTAGTTTTATTAATTTTACAACAAATTGACGGTAATATTATTGGTCCTCGAATTATGGGAGATGCCCTAAATGTCAATCCGATTTTAATTATTGTTTCAATCACGATTGGGGGAGCGTACTTCGGCGTCTTAGGGATGTTTTTAGCAGTTCCTGTTGCTGCAATCATTAAAATTATTGTCTCGGAGTGGCTAAATGAATCAAAAGAAAATGATAAGATTGTAGATTCTATTGAATCCTAAAGTAAAACTTTTCGTCTCGCGTTGACGAAAAGTTTTTTAGTGAGAAAGAAAGTTTCATTATTTGGAATTTTTGATATGCTATACTTGAAGTAAATAGAAAATCAAAATTGAGGTGAATAAATGCAGTTTTTAAAAAAATATGGCGGCTATTTTTTAGTTTTAGGGGTCTTACTTGATTTTTTTACACCTTATTATGTCGGATTCAAAGATCAAGGTTACAATCAATTGACAGAAGTAATTAGCTTATTAGGTGATGTGAATAGTCCAGTTAGGGAAACCTTTAATCATTTAACTATCATTGCGGGAATGTTGATGTTAGCAAGTTTACCTAGGATATATGCTATTTTTTCCAGAAAAACGAAAAAAGGTGCTTGGTTAGTAGTGGCAATGATTGGCGCTTATGGTTTATTTGATTGTATTTTCAGTGGGCTCTTCAGCGTAGACACTTCAAGCGCTGACACAGTTGCTACCGCGCTTCATAACGGAGGATCAGCAGTCGGTTATACAGGCTTTTTGTTGTTATCAGGCGTCTTAACCATTATCTATAGTAAAGACGGTTCGCAAAAAAATAAAAAACTTTTTGGCTTTTTGTTTATTTTATGTATACTTGCAGCCGGCTTATATGGCTTAGCAAGGATTCCACAGCTACAACAGGTAAAACCATTTAATTATTTAGGCTTATGGCAAAGAGTGAGTTCATTTTGTAATTATCTACCAATGCTGGCACTGTGTTTACAAACTAAAACCAATGACAAATTTGATTGAACATTTGTCATTGGTTTTTTACTAGTTAAAATTGTCTGGTAAGAACTTAATTATTGGCTACGGTGACTTCACCAGTAACAGTGGCGCCATCTTTTTCTAAGTCAGCAGAATCTTTGTATTCTTGTTTATCAAAAGTAATATTGCCATTAACTTTGGTACCATTTAAAGTAAAGCCATTTGCTTTCACCTCAATATCACCTTTGACAGTCCCGTGAACGATGTTGAAATTTTCAGAAGAAACGATTAGTTTAGGAACAGTGATTTCATATTCAGCAGTTACTTTTTTATTATCATCTTGAGAATAAAGCGCTAATTTACGATAGACATCGTTGGAATCTTTCCCCTTATCATGGAAAGTACCAGCAACTGTTACCTCTTTATCAAAAGTGACATTGTCAGTAGCTGCGACAATCCAATTTCCTTTATCACTTAACGCCATTTCGAGCTCTTCAGGCTTGGCACTAATTGAAGCACCAGAGACTACTTCTGTACTTGAATTAGCTGTTTCTTTGCTACTAGAACTACTATCTGTTTTTTTATCAGATGAACAAGCACTAAGCAGCACAAGAGCAGCAGTTGCCGTCAAAACAGTGGTGAGTACTTTAGACATTTTCATGAAAATCCCTCCAAAAAATTTATTTATTTCTTCCTTTATCATAACTGATTCAAAGGGAAATGAGTAATCATACACTCAAAGATTGAGAAGTTTGGCCAACGGGAAATTAGGTTTATTCTCTCAAGAATGTTCAGGAAATATTCAAAGTAATCATTTCTTTTTCAAATGTTCCTTTTCTGTAGTAAGCTAGTAATAGACAGAATTTAAGGAGGAGATTTTGATGCCTTGGAATATGAATGATTATCCTACATCAATGAAAAATTTAGCACCTTTGATTCGGAAAAAAGCGATAGATATTGGCAATGCGTTGCTTGCGGATGGCTACCCTGATGATCGTGCCATTCCAATTGCGATTAGTCAAGCGGAGAAATGGTATCAAGAGGCAAGTGCAGCAGACAAAAAGGCCTTCGAACAAGAAGCAAATCCTACGAAACAAGATTCGCATAAACAGGATAAACATGCTGGAAAATTATTAACGGCAGCTGTCAACGTTAAATATAAAGACAACCAATGGTTGGTGATTTCAGACAGCGCTGAAAAAGCAAGTAATACATTTACCCACAAACAAGAGGCGGTTGAACGAGCTCAAGAAATTGCTCGGAATAAACAAACAAAGCTGAAAATCTATAAGCAAGATGGGACGTTACAAGAAACTAAAGAGTATACTGAATAATTTTTCGAAACCTTGATATTCCGTTGCAATTGAAGAAACGGCTATCAAGGTTTTTTTGGCGAGGGAGAAATGGACAAGTAAGAAAAAATAACAAAAGTTAAGAATGAGAATAAGGCTTGCTTTTCTAGTTTTTGGTGGGTACAATTACACTAATTAAGATAAAAAATCAAAATAATTGAGGTGCTACGACAATGGAAAAAGCCAATCTTGATTGGAATAATTTAGGATTTTCTTACATTAAAACGCCCTTTCGTTATATTAGTTATTGGCGAGATGGCAAGTGGGAAGAAGGCACGCTAACAGATAACAATCAGTTAACGATTAGTGAAGGTTCGCCTGCTCTACATTATGGCCAACAATGTTTTGAAGGATTAAAAGCGTATCAATGTGCAGATGGTTCTGTCAATTTGTTTCGTCCAGATGAAAATGCCAAACGGCTACAAAAAAGTTGTGCGCGTCTACTGATGCCACAAGTGCCAGTAGAAACCTTTGTTTCTGCATGCCAAGAAGTGGTGAAAGCCAACCTTGCTTATTTACCGCCATATGGAACGGGTGGCACGTTGTATCTTCGCCCTTATATGATTGGTGTCGGCGATAATATTGGTGTAGCACCTGCCAAAGAATACATTTTTTCTATTTTTTGTGTGCCAGTTGGTTCGTATTTTAAAAATGGTTTAGCACCAACCAACTTTATCGTTTCTGACTATGATCGAGCGGCGGGCCGAGGAACTGGGGCCGCTAAAGTGGGGGGCAATTATGCAGCCAGTCTTTTACCAGGTGCAGAAGCACATGAGAAAGAATTTAGTGATTGCATTTATTTAGATCCGTATACGCATACGAAAATTGAAGAAGTTGGTGCAGCTAATTTCTTTGGCATAACCAAAGAGGGTACTTTTATTACGCCAAAATCAGCGTCTATTTTACCAAGTATTACTAAATATTCATTATTGACGCTAGCAAAAGAACGTTTAGGGATGACGGCGCTTGAAGGAGATGTTTACATTGACCGATTAGCGGACTTTTCCGAAGCGGGTGCTTGTGGCACAGCGGCGATTATTTCTCCTATTGGTGGGATTCAAAACGGCACAGATTTCCATGTATTTTATAGTGAAACGGAAGTTGGACCAGTGACTAAGCAACTATATGATGAACTGGTTGGCATACAGTTTGGTGACAAAGAAGCGCCAGAAGGCTGGATTGTAAAAGTTTAAAGAGACAAAAAAGAGAGAATTCATGCTCTCTTTTTTTGTGTAGAATATTCAGAATTTTCTATAAAAATATTGACTTTGATTCTATTTAAAGGAATAATGGAAGATACAAGATTTAAAAAAGGAGGGAAAGCTATTGCTTATTAAATCAGCAGAATCAGAAGAAATGACGATTTTTTTTGATAAAGAAAACCAACCAAATGCACAAGTTCAAATGGGCATTATTACATTACAACCTGGTGAAAAACGGCCTTTAGCTGGATATGCTCGCCATGAACAAGATGAATATTCTTATGTGATTTCTGGCGAAGCACATACGATTTTAGAAGATGGTCAAGACTTAGTCGGAAAAGCTGGACAAGCCCAATTAATTGAAGCTGGTGAAGGTCACATTAATTATAATGATGGGGTGGAGCCAGCGGTCGTTGTCTGGATGCTTGTGGAAAGGACAGAATAAAAGGGGAGCTGTCTTTTTGTAAGTAAGAGCATAAAAAATGAAGAGTTATAGGAGAAAGAAGATGAAAAAGTATTTAAAAATCACAATGGTTTGTATTTTATTGGTAGGATTTTTAGCTGGGTGTACCAATAAAAATGAAAATAAAAAGAAACAGAAAAATACCAAAGAAGCCGTCCAACTGATGTCACCCTCGGAATTAACAACGCTCAACACCTCTGTATTATTGGATTTTCCAGATGCTATTGTCCAAACAGCAGCGTTTGAAGGGTTATATAGTTTAGATGAACAAGACCAATTGGTACCAGCCGTAGCAAAAGCATTGCCGACGATTTCAGAAGATGGAAAAACCTACACGATTTCTTTGAGAAAAGAAGCGGTTTGGAGTAACGATGATCCTGTCACAGCGCATGATTTTGAATATGCTTGGAAAAAAATGATTGATCCTAAAAACGGCTTTGTTTATAGCTTCCTCATCGTTGAAACAATTCAAAATGGTGCAGAAATCTCAGCTGGGAAATTAGCACCCAATGAACTAGGTGTCACAGCTGTGGATGATTATACATTAAAAGTGACGCTCAAAGAGCCAAAACCGTACTTTACGTCCTTGTTAGCTTTTCCTACATTTTTCCCGCAAAATCAAAAAGTAGTCGAACAATTTGGTGCGGACTATGGAACTGCTAGTGATAAAGTCGTCTATAATGGCCCGTTCGTGGTAAAAGATTGGCAGCAAACAAAGATGGACTGGCAACTAGCAAAGAATAATCGCTATTGGGATCGCCAGAACGTGCGCTCAGACATTATCAATTATACGGTTATCAAAGAAACATCTACTGCATTGAATCTTTTTGAAGATGGACAATTAGATGTGGCTACACTAAGTGGTGAACTGGCGCAACAGAATAAAAATAATACGCTGTATCATTCGTACCCAACAGCGACAATGAACTACTTACGCTTAAATCAAAAACGGAAAGGGCAAGCAACGCCGCTTGCAAACGAAAACCTGCGTAAAGCATTGGCTTTAGGAATAGATAAAGAAAATCTAGTCAATAATATTATTGCAGATGGTTCTAAAGCTTTACATGGTGCGATTACGGAAGGCTTTGTGGCGAATCCCACAACGGGTCTCGATTTTCGTCAAGAAGCAGGTAATTTAATGGTTTATAACAAAGAAAAAGCGCAAAGTTATTGGAAAAAAGCACAAGCAGAATTAGGAGAAAAGGTTAACGTTGAATTGATGGTAACAGATGATGGTTCTTACAAAAAAATTGGTGAAAGTTTGCAAGGCTCGCTACAAGAACTGTTTCCTGGTTTGACAATAGAGCTAACCGCATTGCCGACCGAAGCTGCATTGAACTTTGGGCGAGAAAGTGACTATGATTTATTCTTAATTTACTGGACACCAGACTATCAAGATCCTATTTCTACCCTGATGACTTTATACAAGGGCAATGATCGCAATTATCAGAACCCTGTCTATGACAAATTATTAGATGAAGCAGCCACAACCTATGCCTTAGAGCCAGAAAAAAGATGGGCGACACTGATTGCAGCTGAAAAAGAAGTGATTGAAACGACTGCTGGCATGATTCCACTTAGCCAAAATGAACAAACAGTCCTGCAAAATGATAAAGTCAAAGGCTTGAATTTTCATACCTTTGGCGCTCCATTAACGTTAAAAAATGTTTATAAGGAAAAATAAAAAGAGAGCCTGGGCTGAAAATCGCTTTTGATTTTCGGCCCAGGCTTAAATCCTGCTTTTTAACCCAAAATTTGTCACCATTTAGCCTTTTCGGGTTTTATCTCGAACGCTTCTGTTCTAATAGTTCAGAATCAGGTGCAGTGTGGGGCTGGGCATATTTTTTCATATATGTCGGCAAGGCTTGACTAATCTTCGTTGGTAAAACAACATAGTCGGTTTTGGCCAAATCATCACCAATGAGACTGTGTAAGTAGACGGCGCCAGCAATGGTTTCAATTGTCGGCTTAAACTGAGCTAAAAAACCAGCAATGATGCCAGCCAAGGTATCCCCAGTTCCACCAGTAGCCATCCCAGGGTTGCCGCCTGTATTTTGAAAAGGTTCTCCTGCGTGGAAAATTGTGGTGCGATGACTTTTTAAAACAATCGTACTGCCTAATTTTGCTTGTTGGCGCTGGTTATTTGCCAGTGTTTGTTGCTCAATAGGTAAGTGACTCAAACGTTGCCATTCCATTTGATGAGGTGTGAAAACAACTTTTTCAGGATAGGTAAGGGAAAAATTACCTTGGCTAAACAGGGTAATTGCTGAGCCATCGATAATTAACCATTGTTGTTTTTGATGTTGGGCAAGCACCCTCTTCAACATTTGTTGTGCAGTAGCATCTAAGCCTAAACCTGGACCAATTAAAATAACCTCCGCTTGCTCTACGACGTTCGTCAGAAGGACTGTTTCTTCAAAGCCCACGACCATCGCTTCTGGGCATCTTGCATGTAAAGGCCCGTGATTTTTAACATCAGTAATCACAGTGGTGAGACCAGCGCCACTATTGATACACGCTTCGGTACTCATGATGATGGCTCCGCCATATTGTCGGTTTCCTCCGATTAATACAACACGCCCAAAATTACTTTTATAAGAGTCAGAGGGGCGTTGAGTGATGACTTCCTCTAAAATGTCCTTGCTTAAATAGCGCATTCTATCACTCCTTTTCTTGGGATTTCTTTGTTCTCAGTATACTACAAGAGCCCCGAAAAAATCAGTTTATTTAATGTTAAAAGTTACTCTATTGAAGGCAATGAGGTGTATAATAAGGACCAGATAAATGAGTTAGGAGAGTGAAACAGATGGAAGAGAAAAAAACATTTTATATGAGTGGCTACGTAGGAATTGCGAGCTTATTAGTTATTTTAATTGCGGGAATTGGTTTATTTATTTATGGAGCGAGTCATACCAATGGAGTTCTTGTAGTTTTAGGTATTATTTTGTTAATTGGGGCTATTTTATTTTTAAGTTCTTTAACCATTGTTAGTCCCAATCAGGCGAAAGCTATTTTATTTTTTGGTCGCTACTTAGGTACGATTAAAGAAAATGGGTTGTTTATTACCATTCCATTTACGCAAAAAATGAACATTTCTTTGAAAGTACGAAATTTCAATAGTTCTCTATTAAAAGTCAATGACTCTGACGGGAATCCAATCGAAATCTCTGCGGTCATCGTTTTTCGGGTAGTCGATACAGCTAAGGCGTTATTTAATGTCGATTATTATCAAGACTTTGTGGAAATTCAAAGCGAAACGGCAATCCGGCATGTAGCAACACAATATCCTTATGACACTTTTTCAGATAATGATGTAACTCTGCGAGGAAATACCGAACAAATTTCCGAGGAGTTAACCAAAGAATTGCAAGAACGCTTAGCAGTGGCTGGTGTAGAGGTTATCGAAACACGGTTGAATCATTTAGCTTATGCAACTGAAATTGCTAGCTCCATGTTGCAAAGACAGCAAGCAAAAGCAATCTTAGCGGCTCGACAAACAATTGTTGAAGGTGCGGTAAGCATGACACAAATGGCCTTAGAACAGATTGAAGAAGGGCAAGAAATTAATTTTACCGACGAACGAAAAGTACAACTTATTAATAATTTACTAGTCTCAATCATTACTGATAAGGGCACACAACCAGTTATTAATACAGGCGACGTTTCTTCTTAAAGAGGAAGCAACGCTAAAAATAGCAAAAAAGAGTCATCTTTCCGATGGCTCTTTTTTTGATAAACACGAATATTATATAATTTTAATCTATAATATTTCGGTTTTTCTTTGACATCTCTTTTTCTCATTGTTAGAATAACAGTGAAAAAAGGCGGAAGGAGTTATTACATTCATGAAACCATTAGTCGCTGTGATTATGGGAAGTACCTCAGACTGGGCAACGATGAAAGCTGCTTGTCTTGTGTTGGAAGAGTTGGAAATTCCTTATGAAAAACGAGTGATATCAGCACATAGGACCCCTGATTTGATGTTTCGTTTTGCAGAGGAATCACGAACAAAAGGATTGAAGGTTATTATCGCTGGCGCTGGTGGAGCGGCCCATTTACCAGGGATGGTAGCTGCAAAGACAACCTTACCTGTCATTGGTGTTCCAGTTAAAACACGAACATTAAACGGTATTGATTCACTGTTGTCTATTGTGCAGATGCCAGGGGGAGTTCCTGTAGCAACAACTGCGATTGGCTCAGCAGGTGCTACCAATGCTGGGTTATTAGCTGCAGAAATACTAAGTATTGATGATTTACAGTTAGCAGAAAGAATCCAAGCAAGACGACAATCATTGGAAAAAGCGGTTATGGAAAGTGGGGAACAACTTGAATAAACCTTTAAAAGTCGGAGCAACTATTGGCATTATAGGTGGGGGACAGTTAGGGCGAATGCTAGTCATGAGTGGTAAAAAAATGGGTTTCCAAATGATTGTGTTGGACCCGATGCTCAATAGTCCAGCTGGTCAAGTAGCTGACCGTCAAATTGTGGCAGCCTTTGATCAGATATCTGCTTTAACTGAACTAGCAGAGTTATGCGATGTGATCACCTATGAATTTGAAAATATTGAAGTGGCCTCCCTAGAAAAGGCCATCCCACTAGAAAAGCTGCCACAAGGAACAGGATTGTTAAAAATTACTCAAAATCGATTGCTTGAAAAAACGTTTCTTCAATCGATTGGCTGTAAGATTGCTTCTTTTGCGGAAGTGAAAAGTCAGAAAGAGCTGCCACAAGCAACAGAAAAGATTGGTTTTCCATGTGTCTTAAAAACTATTCAAGGTGGATACGATGGAAAAGGACAAGTCGTCTTAAAATGCGAAGAAGATTTCTCCCAAGCGACTGAATTATTAGCTAACGCCACTTGTGAATTAGAAAAGTGGGTGCCTTTCACTAAAGAACTTTCAATCATCGTTGCAGGGAATAAGCATGGTTACCAAAGCTTTCCTGTATCTGAAAACATTCATCGAAAGAATATCTTGCATGAATCAATTGTGCCAGCTCGAATTTCTGAGAATGTGCAACAAAAAGCAGCGGAATTGGCGCAACACATTGCTGAGGAATTAAATTTATCTGGGGTTTTAGCTATCGAACTGTTTTTAACGGATTCAGAAGAGTTGTACGTCAATGAATTAGCGCCACGGCCTCATAACTCAGGTCATTACTCTATTGAAGCTTGCTCATTTAGTCAATTTGATGCGCATATTCGAGGGATTAGCAATTGGGGCATTGGGTTACCCCAGTTACTTCAACCAGTGGTTATGGTGAATCTCTTAGGTGAACACTTAGAAAAAAGCTACCAGTTATGCACGTCAAAACCCACTTGGCAAGTCCATTACTATGGAAAAGCCGAATCAAAAGTTGGCAGAAAAATGGGCCACGTCACCATTACAACCCCTTGTTTATCAGAAACGTTAAAGGAAATTGAGACTGTTGGTATTTGGAACGTAACTTAATAAATGCTTGCTCCAAGCAAGTTTTTTATTTTTACATTCAACAAACACGAACGATTGTTGTTTTTTTGTAACTAATGTAAGTTTTTAACTGATGTGAATCAGCTGACTTAGAAAGAATAGCGTTCATGAAGCTAACGAGAAGAGGGAAAGAATGGAAAAGAAAGCACTTGTGTATACAGGAAAAGCGAAGAAGTTGTATCAAACAGAAAATGCAGCGGTTCTTTTTGTGGAATATCTTGATCAAGCAACAGCTTTAAACGGTCAAAAAAAAGACAAAGTTCTTGGGAAAGGCGCTTTAAATAATCAAATCACTAGTCTAATTTTTGAACATTTACAGCAACAGAAGATTCCCAATCATTTTATCAAAAAAGTATCTGAACACGAACAATTAATTCAGGCCGTAGAAATGATTCCTTTGGAAGTTGTCGTACGTAATTATGCGGCAGGAAGTTTTTCAAAGCGTTTAGCGATTGAAGAGGGCACTAAATTAGTGACGCCCATTATTGAATTTTATTACAAAGAAGATCGTCTGGATGATCCTTTTATTAACGAAGACCATATTCAATTTCTAAAAGTAGCCACTCCTGCTGAAATTGTGGAAATTAAAGCATTGGCTTTACAAATTAATCAGGCGCTTAGTCAACTCTTTCAACGCCTCAATATTTGTTTGATCGATTTTAAAATCGAGATTGGTCGGACGAAGGCCAATCAATTGTTACTGGCAGATGAAATTTCTCCAGACACCTGTCGTCTATGGGATTTAAACACAAACGAACATCTGGATAAAGATGTTTATCGCCGTGAATTAGGAGAAATAGTTCCTGTATATGAAGAAGTTTTACAACGTTTACTAACAGCTAATTGAGGAGGAAGCGCGTATGTATTTTGTCAAAGTCTATGTTACGTATAAAGAATCAATTTTGGATCCCCAAGGTGAAGCGGTTAAGGAAGCAGTCCATCGGCTTGGTTTTACAGAAGTAGCCGAAATCCGTGTCGGTAAGTATTTTGAAATGCACGTCCAGCAGACAGAAGCAATTGAAGAGAAAATTGAACAAATTTGTGATCAACTATTAGCCAATGTAAATATGGAATCCTATCGTTTTGAAATTTTATCTTTGGAGGAAATTTAAATGAAATTGGCAGTGATTGTTTTTCCAGGATCCAATTGTGATGCAGACTTATTGTGGGCTGTCAAAGAGGTGATGGGCGTCGATGCAGAATTTGTCCGACACGATGCCACTTCTTTAGCAAAATTTGATGGCGTATTGTTGCCTGGTGGTTTTTCTTATGGCGATTACTTACGTTGTGGTGCAATTGCTCGGTTTTCGCCAATTATCAATGAGGTGATTCGCTTTGCTACAGAAGGCAAAATGGTTTTTGGTACTTGTAATGGCTTTCAAATTTTAACAGAAATTGGCTTGCTTCCTGGTACGTTGTTAAGAAATGATTCGCTTCGTTTTATTTGTAAAAGTGTCCCATTGAAAGTGAATACGCACACAAAGTTTACAAGCGAGTATCCTGAAAATGTTTCGATACATTTACCAGTAGCGCATGGCGAAGGGAATTACTATTGTGATGAAAAAACGTTGAAAGAGCTGAAAGAAAAGAACCAAATTGTTTTTACGTATCAAGAAAAGGTGAACGGTAGTCTTGAGAATATTGCTGGTATTTGTAATGAACAGGGCAATGTTCTAGGAATGATGCCTCATCCGGAACGAGCGATGGAAGAATTGTTAGGTTCAACAGATGGACGCAGCTTTTTTGCTTCAATCATTAAAAACTTTGGAAAGGAATTAAGCCAATGATGAATGAACCAACACCAAAAGAAATCAAGGAGACACGGTTGTATGCAGAATGGGGACTAACAGATGAAGAATATCATCAGATTGAGACCATTTTGCAAAGAGAACCTAATTATACAGAAACTGGCTTATTCTCCGTGATGTGGAGTGAACATTGCTCTTACAAAAATTCCAAGCCCGTTTTAAAAAAGTTTCCGACGGAAGGGCCACAAGTGCTTCAAGGCCCTGGTGAAGGAGCTGGGATTGTCGATATTGGTGACGGATTAGCTGTTGTTTTTAAAGCAGAGAGCCATAATCATCCTTCTGCAGTAGAACCTTACGAAGGAGCAGCTACAGGCGTTGGTGGAATTATTCGCGATATTTTCAGTATGGGGGCGCGGCCGATTGCTTTACTGGATTCGCTAAGATTTGGCGAACTGACGGATGCACGAACACGTTATTTGTTTCAAGAAGTTGTGGCGGGGATTAGCGGTTATGGAAATTGTATTGGTATTCCAACCGTTGGCGGTGAAATTGCTTTTGAGCCATGTTATCAAGGAAACCCACTTGTTAATGCTATGTGTGTGGGATTGATTCGTCATGATGAGATTCAAAAAGGCCAAGCAAAAGGCGTCGGAAATAGCATTCTTTACGTAGGTGCGAAAACAGGACGAGATGGAATTCACGGTGCGACCTTTGCTTCAGAAGAATTTAGTGAAGGTGAAGAACAGCAACGATCTGCGGTACAAGTAGGTGATCCGTTTATGGAAAAATTATTATTGGAAGCTTGTCTTGATTTAATCAAAAATCATCAAGATATTTTAATCGGCATCCAAGATATGGGGGCGGCTGGCTTGGTTTCTTCAAGTGCTGAAATGGCATCAAAAGCAGGTTCAGGCTTGATTCTAGAGCTGGATAAAGTTCCGCAGAGAGAGACGCAGATGAGCCCCTATGAAATGCTCTTGTCTGAGTCCCAAGAACGGATGTTAATCTGTGTGGAAAAAGGAGCAGAACAGCAAGTTTGTGAATTGTTTCAAACGTATGACTTAGAAGCGGTAGCGATTGGCTCCGTAACAGATGATGGACAGTATCGTGTCTTTCACGGTGGCAAAATAGTCGCAGATGTACCAGTAGATGCTTTGGCAGAAGAAGCCCCTGTCTACCAGAAAGCCTATCAAGAACCAGAGCGGATGCGTGCTTTTAAAAAATTAGCGCCCTTCATTCCAGAAATTACGAATAGCACGGAATTATTAAAACGCCTATTGCAACAGCCAACGATTGCATCGAAAAAATCAGTTTACGAAACCTATGATAGTCAAGTACAAACGAATACAGTGGTGCAACCAGGAAGTGATGCAGCTGTTTTAAGAGTGCGGGGCACCAATAAAGCCTTAGCGATGACGACAGATTGTAATAGCCGTTATTTGTATTTAAATCCTGAAATAGGTGGGCAAATTGCGGTTGCAGAAGCAGCCCGTAATATTGTAGCAAGTGGAGCACAACCTTTGGCTATCACTGATTGTTTGAATTATGGTTCCCCTGATAAACCAGAAAGTTTTTGGGAATTATGGACGTCAGCGGATGGAATCGCCGCAGCCTGCCGTCAGCTAGGAACACCCGTGATTTCAGGGAACGTCTCTCTTTACAATGAAACAGATGGTCAAGCCATTTATCCAACGCCAATGATCGGCATGGTGGGCGTGATTGAAGATGTTTCACAAATTACCACACAAGCGTTTAAACAAGTGGATGACTTAATTTATCTCATCGGTGAAACCCACGCAGATTTTAACGGCTCAGAAATTCAAAAAATGCAACTGGGTCGAATTGAAGGGCAATTACGCTCATTTGATTTAAAAGAGGAAAAAGCAAACCAAGAATTAGTTTTAAAAGCAATTCAAGCAGGCCTAGTTGCTAGCGCGCATGATTGCGCTGAAGGCGGCGTTGCCGTTGCTTTAGCCGAGTCGGCTTTTGCTAACGAACTGGGGTTACAGGTGACACTGCCATTAAAAAAAGAATATCTATTTGCGGAGACGCAATCCCGTTTTATTCTTTCAGTTAGTCCCCAGCATCAAGAAGCATTTGAAACACTTATCGGAAGAAAAGCTCAACATATTGGGAAAGTGACTGAAACTGGTTTGGTCATTCATGCGTTAGATGATGTGATCAATTGTTCAACAAAAGAAGCCAAAGCCTTATGGGAGGATGCGATTCCATGTCTTATGAAGCAAAAAGCTTAAATGAAGAGTGTGGTATTTTTGGTATTTGGGGTCATCCTGATGCGGCACAAGTGACCTATTTTGGTTTACACAGCTTGCAGCATCGAGGCCAAGAAGGCGCGGGAATTGTGGCGAACAATTCTGGGAAATTAGATGGCCACCGTGATTTAGGTTTGTTAGCAGAAGTATTCCAAAAGCAAGAACAACTGAATGCGTTAGAAGGAACGGCGGCTATTGGTCATGTACGCTATGCAACCGCTGGTACGGGTAGCGTGGATAATATTCAGCCATTTTTATTTAAATTTTATGATAGTCAAATTGGGTTAGCACACAATGGCAATTTGACAAATGCCAAGCGTTTACGAAAACAACTAGAAAGAGAAGGAGCTATTTTTCATTCCAATTCAGACACTGAAATTTTAATGCACTTGATTCGAAAAAGCACTGCTGCCTCGTTTCTCGATAAATTAAAAGAGAGCTTGAATTTGGTTAAGGGTGGCTTTGCTTATCTTTTATTAACAGAAACGATGATGATTGCTGCACTGGATCCCAACGGCTTTCGCCCTCTCTCCATCGGACAAATGAACAATGGGGCGTACGTTGTGGCATCCGAAACGTGTGCATTAGAAACAGTTGGGGCTCGCTTTATTCAAGATGTGGCGCCTGGTGAAGTAGTCATCATTTCTGATGAAGGCTTGAAAATAGAGGTTTTCACTACGGAAGTCCAACCGGCGATTTGCGCAATGGAATATATTTATTTTGCACGGCCAGATTCAAATATTGCTGGAGTTAATGTGCATACAGCTCGTAAAAGAATGGGAAAGAACTTGGCGATCGAAAGTCCAGTCGCAGCTGATATGGTAATTGGGGTACCGAACTCGTCATTGTCTGCAGCTAGCGGCTATGCAGAAGAAGCACAGATACCTTACGAACTAGGTTTAGTAAAAAATCAATATGTCGCTCGAACATTCATCCAGCCGACACAAGAATTAAGAGAACAAGGTGTCCGTATGAAACTATCGGCAGTTCGTGGCGTGGTCAAAGGAAAAAAAGTCGTTTTAGTAGATGATTCGATTGTTCGCGGGACCACTATTCGGCGCATTATCCATTTATTAAAAGAAGCAGAAGCGCAAGAAGTTCATGTCAGAATTGCTTCACCGCCATTAAAATATCCGTGTTTTTATGGCATTGATATACAGACGAGGGACGAACTAATTGCGGCAAACTATTCAATTGAAGAGATCAAAGAGCAGATTGGCGCAGATTCGCTGGCTTTTTTGAGTGAAGCAGGGCTGATTGATGGGATTCAATTAAATTATGATGCTCCTTATTCTGGGCTGTGTATGGCTTACTTTAATGGAGACTATCCAACGCCTTTGTATGATTATGAAGAACAATATCAAGCATCCTTGAAAAAAGAAACTAGGAGGAATTGACATGGAAAATGCCTATTCAAAAGCTGGCGTAAATGTTGAGGCAGGATACGAAGTAGTGGAACGAATTCAAAAGCATAGCCAAAAGACACAACGGACGGGAACGTTGGGCATGCTTGGTGGTTTTGGTGGTTGTTTTGATTTAAGTAGTTACAAGCTTAAAGAACCAGTTTTGGTATCAGGAACGGATGGCGTAGGCACAAAGTTACTCTTGGCAATTGAAGAACAGAAACACGAGACAATCGGAATTGATTGTGTAGCAATGTGTGTCAATGATGTCGTCGCACAAGGCGCCGAACCCTTATATTTTTTAGATTATTTAGCGTTAGGGACCGTTAATCCAGCTAAAGTTGAAGCAATTGTTGCGGGTGTTGCGACTGGCTGTTGTGAGGCGAATGCAGCCTTAATTGGGGGCGAAACAGCTGAAATGCCTGATATGTATGAAGCAGATGCTTATGACGTGGCTGGTTTTGCCGTGGGTATTGCTGAGAAAAGTCAACTCTTGACACCAAGTAACGTAAAAGAAGGCGATTTCTTGATTGGTCTTCCTTCAAGTGGTCTTCATTCTAATGGTTACTCTTTAGTAAGAAATGTTTTTTTTAAGAAACATTCGTTTAAAACAACGGACAAGCTTCCAGAATTGGCACCCAAAACGTTAGGGGAAGAATTATTAACACCAACAAAAATTTATGTGAAGGAATTATTGCCATTGTTAAAAGCAGGACTCGTGCATGGGGCTGCGCATATTACTGGCGGCGGGTTTTTAGAAAATCTACCAAGAATGTTTTCTTCTTCATTAGCTGCAGAGATTCAATTAAATAGTTGGCCAGTGCTACCAATTTTTAAATTGCTTCAAAAATACGGTGAAATTCCATCTGAAGAAATGTATGAAATTTTCAATATGGGCTTAGGGATGATTTTAGCGGTGAGTCCAGAGCATGTTGAAAAAGTTCAGGAGCTTTTGCCAGAAGCTTTTGAAATTGGTCGTTTGGTACCTAGGAAAACGAAAGCCGTTATTTTTAAGGAAGCCTTATGAAGATAGCTGTTTTTGCATCTGGCAATGGTAGCAATTTTGAGGCGATTGCTGCAGCTTTTTCCCAAAAAAAAATCGCAGGGCAGTTGAGCTTAGTCTTTTGTGACCAGCCTGAAGCCTATGTATTGACCCGTGCCAAAAAACGCAAGATTCCCGTTGTTTGCTTTTCACCATCTGATTTTCCATCTCGTGGGCAGTATGAAGAACAAGTATTGAAACATTTAAAAGAGCATCAGATCGATTTAATCGTGTTAGCTGGTTATTTGAGAATTATCGGCAAGACTTTACTGGAGGCTTATCCAAAGAGAATCGTCAATATTCATCCTTCTCTGTTACCTAGTTTTCCAGGTCTTCACGGAATTGAAGAGGCATTTCATTATGGAGTGAAAATAACAGGAATCACTATCCATTATGTTGACTCTGGGGTTGATACAGGACCGATTATTTTCCAAACAACCACCAAGATTGATACTGAAGATACATTGGACACATTAGCAGAGAAAATTCATGCTCTTGAGCACGAATGGTACCCAAAAATAATTTCACAAATTGTAAAGGAGACAATGAAATGACCAAAAGAGCATTGATTAGCGTTTCAGACAAAACAGGAGTGACAACATTTGCAGCAGGCTTAGTTGCAAATGGCTTTGAAGTTATCTCCACTGGGGGAACAAGGACTGTCTTAGAAGAAGCGGGGGTACCGACACTTGCTATTGACGACATCACTGGCTTTCCAGAAATGTTAGATGGCCGTGTCAAAACGTTACATCCGAATATCCATGGCGGACTTTTGGCAAAAAGGGGAAACCAAGCGCATCAAAAAGCACTGACTGAACAAGGCATTCACTTTATTGACCTTGTAGTAGTGAATCTTTATCCATTTAAAGAAACAATTTTAAAACCAGCGATCTCTGAAGCAGAAGCGATTGAAATGATTGATATTGGCGGTCCTAGCATGTTACGTTCAGCGGCAAAAAATTATCAAGACGTAACAGCAGTGGTTGATCCTAGTGATTATGAACAGGTATTAAGTGAAATTAGCAGCACTGGAACTAGCCAGTTAGCCACTAGAAAAAGATTAGCAGCAAAAGTCTTTCGTCATACCGCTGCTTATGACGCGCTTATCGCTGACTATTTAACGACGCAAGTGGGTGAAACTGAACCAGAGAAACAGACGCTTACTTATGAACGTAAGCAAACATTGCGTTATGGCGAAAATAGCCATCAACAAGCCACCTTTTATCAATCCGTTGTACCTGTATCATTATCCATTGCTTCCGCTCGACAACTTCATGGCAAAGAACTGTCATATAACAACATTCGAGATGCTGATGCAGCACTCCGGATTGCTAGCGAGTTTACAGAACCTACGGTCGTCGCTGTTAAACATATGAACCCATGTGGAATTGGAACAGGAAAAACGATTTTGGCAGCCTATCGTCAGGCATTTGAAGCAGATCCAGTTTCAATTTTTGGTGGCATTGTTGTTTTGAATCGTCCAGTGGACCAAGCGACTGCGGCTGAAATGCATCAAATCTTTTTAGAGATAATTATTGCGCCTAGTTTTGAGGAAGAAGCTTTGGCACTGTTATCTCAGAAAAAGAATCTTCGTTTGTTAACGTTAGATTTTCATGCTCAAGAAAAAAAAGCGGTGGAATTAGTTTCTGTTATGGGCGGGTTATTAATTCAAGAACAGGATACAGTTGTTGAAAATGACCAAGCATGGCAAGTTGTTACAGAGCGCCAACCCACACCAGCTGAAAGAGACGCATTGAACTTTGCTTGGAAAGCAGTCAAGCATGTAAAATCAAATGCTATTGTTTTAGCCAATGAAAGCCAAACGGTGGGGATTGGCGCTGGTCAAATGAATCGAATTGGGTCAGTAAAAATTGCAGTTGATCAAGCCCAAGCAGCTGGAAAATTACAAGGGGCCGTCTTAGCAAGTGATGCCTTTTTCCCCATGGCAGATAGCGTGGAATATGCTGCACAACATGGCATTCAAGCAATTATTCAGCCAGGCGGGAGCATTAAAGACCAAGCATCAATCGATCTAGCGAATCATTATGGCATTGCGATGATTTTTACTGGGACTCGTCATTTCAAACATTAATTTTTAAAGGAGAAACCGATGAATATATTAGTGATTGGGCGTGGTGGTCGTGAACATGCAATCGCCAAAAAATTACAACAAGAAGACAAAGTCAAGACTGTTTATTGTGCACCAGGTAACCCTGGTATGAGTGGTGATAATATTCGGACTGTACCTATCAGTGAAGAGCAACAAACGGAACTAATTCAATTTGCGAAGGATAATCAGATTGATTGGACATTCGTCGGACCGGAAACGCCATTAATTGAAGGGATTGTAGACGCCTTTCAAGCAGCGGGATTACTGATTTTTGGCCCGACAAAAGCAGCTGCAATAATTGAAGGTTCAAAAAGTTTTGCGAAAGATTTTATGCAAAAATACCAGATTCCAACGGCAGAATATCGGGTCTTTCAACGTTTGGCACCTGCCTTAGAATATATTGAACAGCAAGGAGTACCAATTGTTATTAAGGCGGATGGTTTGGCAGCTGGAAAAGGAGTAGTAGTTGCCGAAACAAAAGCAGCCGCAAAACGGGCGCTAGTTGCGATGATGGAGGAGCAACAATTTGGAGCAAGCGGTCAAACGGTTGTAATCGAAGAATTTTTGCAAGGAGAAGAATTTTCCTTAATGGCTTTTGTTTCTAATGAGAAGGTATATCCGATGGTGATTGCTCAAGATCATAAGCGGATTTTCGATGGGGATGCTGGGCCGAATACAGGGGGAATGGGCGCTTATACACCAGTGCCTCAGATCCCAGAAGAAGCGGTTCAGCAAGCCATTAGCCAAGTCCTGAAACCGACTGCTAAAGGAATGGTGGCTGAAAAACGTCCGTTTCAAGGGATTTTATATGCTGGTTTAATCCAAACAGCAACTGGCCCCAAGGTTATTGAATTTAATGCTCGATTTGGGGATCCAGAAACACAAGTTGTGTTGGCCCGTTTAGAGAGTCCCCTTTCAGAAATAATTTCTTCATTGCTGGCGAAAGAGCAACCAACGATTGTATGGAATGAGTTAGCGAGTGTTGGTGTTGTTGTAGCAGCAGAAGGCTATCCTAATCAATACAAGACAAATCTACCGTTACCCGAAATGTCTGGTGAAACCATCTATTATGCAGGGGTAACTCGTTCAGAACAGGCTCTGGTTTCGGCTGGCGGACGAATCTTTTTAGCAGAAGCAACTGCTTCGACTCTTGAAGAAGCCCGCAAAAAAGTTTATCAAACATTGGATAATTACTCATTTCCTGGAATGTACTACCGAAAAGATATAGGTGCGAAAGGCTTGATTTAGGATTTTCAAAAACAGAGGCAAGGGCATTTAATCGAATGTTTCCTTGTCTTTTTTTTATTGCAAATTCAGATAGGGAGACATAAACTGAAAGTATATCCATCATTAAACTAGAGGAGAAAGCTAAATTAATGAGAGAGAAGCAGATTGAAAAAGTTAGTCAGCGGTTGTTTATTGTTACAAGTATTTTAGCAGTCAGTTTACTATTATTAAGTGCGGTGGTCTATCCTGATTTACCAGCTCATGTGCCCATTCATGTGAATTTTTGGGGCGAGGGTAATTCGTTTGGCCCAAGATCTAGTATATTTATGTGGCCAGCGGTCCTGTTTGGCTTGAGTATTTATCAACGAAGTTATCAATCAGTACAACCATATGGCAGATGGCTGAAGGTATTATTAATCATTGTTAATCTTGGCGCTTTGTTTAGTATTCTGCGTCTATTTATTCATTTGTTGGTTTGAAGGGGTCGAAAGGTGAGAAAATGAGAAAGTTAATTTTGGTTTTTGTGGGTTGTGCCATGGCCTTTTGTTTATGGCCTAATCAAGCAGCGGCTGTAGCTGGTGGCTACGGCGGTGGACGTGTAGAAAGTCCTAGCGGGGGTAATCCCTCGAATGGTTTTTCGCCAAGCGGTGATGGATCAAGAAGTTATGTTCATCATAACGAGACTGGGACCAGCAACACAACGCCACTGGAAGGCTTAATTTCAACAGTGTTTTTTGTTCTTTTTGGGGGCGCGATGATTTGGCAAAGACGCCGCAGAAATCAACCAGTCGATGAAGGCGCTTTTCAAGAAATGTGGGCAGCATTACCTGGAACATCAAAAGAAAAAAAGGCACTCTTAAAAGAAATACAACAAACGTTTTTAGAAATACAACAAGCGTGGGATCAAGAAAATTTGTCTGTAGTCAAAGATAACTATACAGAAAAACTTTATCAAAAACATCTTGCAGTATTACAAGAAAATCAACAAGCGGGCATCAGAAATCATGTAAAAAAAGTGAAAGTAGCGCCAGCTTCGAATTATCATCCTATTAGTGAAACCAGTTTTTCACTGATGCTTCATTTTTCTTGTATTGACTACGAGGAAGATACTCAAAGCGGTCGTGTTTTATCGGGATACAAGCATCAAAAACAATATTTTTCACAACTTTGGTATTTTGATTACAATCCATCTCTTGGAAAATGGCAAGCAGACTTCATTCAACCTAAAGGATAGTGCTAAAAAGCGCTTGGGATTTAAATCCCAAGCGCTTTTTTATTCTTCGATGCGTTTTACAAGCTGTATTTTTTTATTTAATACGTAAATCAGGATACCGCCGACGGTCATTGAAAGAAGTTCACCAAGTCCAACGGTCAACCATGTGTACCAAAAAGGTAACTGATAAAAGAACGTTAAGGGTCCGGCGACAGTGAACATGGACAAAGCAAAAAGAATGGCCGTTAGCATCAGTTTAATCAATAAATTTTGCTGATTTTTTGTCGCAAAATAGGCAATCCATAAGACTACGCACGTCCCAGCGCTACCGATGACTATATCGATGATACCAAGAGGCGAAGCGGTATTGGCAATCGCAACCCCTAACGTAATGGACCAGATATATCGCTTGTTAAAAACGCCTAAATAATTAAATAATTCGGCAAGACGAAGCTGTATCGGACCAAAACTAAGCGGAGCGAGAAGTACAGTGACAACGACATACAAAGCGGTAACTAGCGCCATTTTAGCCAAAGCCGTAGCTGACCACGTACTGGTTTGTGGATTTGATGAATGATTCATTTAAGATTCTCCTTTATAAAACAACGACGTGTTTTAGTGATAACCATAACCAAAGGAAGGGCAGTAAAGCCAACTGAAGTGTTATGGTGTGAGTTGCCTCACTGTGTTACATGTTACTGAAGAACAGACACTCTGTAAAGTCTTTTTATTTCATGGTCCAACCACCATCGATGGTCATAACTGTGCCATGGATATAATCAGCGTCATCACTAGCTAGAAATAATGAAAGTTTTGCTACTTCTTGTGGCTGCGCCCAACGGCCCGCGGGTGTTTCACGTGCTACCCAAGTAGCCATTTCACCTTCTCCTGCAAAATCAGCTGCGTTCATGGGTGTTTGGATGGCACCTGGCGCAATCGCATTTGCTCGAATGCCTAATTTGGCATAATCGTAGGAAAGTTGTTTTGTATACCCGATGATTGCGTGTTTGGAGGCAGTGTACGCTGCGCCGCCGCCCCCAGCTACTAAGCCAGCGATAGATGCCATATTAACGATTACTCCTTTTTTTTGTTGGAGGAAATAAGGTAATAGAGCATTGGTCACTAAAAAGACACTTTTTAAATTGGTTGCTAAAATTTGATCCCATAAAGCTTCCGAAGTTTCTAGAGAAGGACGATAATCATCTAAAATACCTGCCGTATTTAATAAAATATCAATTTGGCCGTTGTTTTTCACAATTTGTTTCATCGTGGCTTGCACAAATGAGGGAGAAGACACATCACCGACAAAATAAGTAAATGGCTTAGTAGAATCTGGGTTAACCAGTGCGGCTGTCTGCTTTAACCCCGTTTCGTCTAGGTCGATGCCAATAACTTCAGCACCTTGCTCAGCAAAGGCAATTGCTTGTGCTTGGCCAATCCCTGAAGCTGCACCGGTTACAAGCACCCGTTTTGTTTCAAATTCTTTTGGCATAAGAAAAACTCCTTTAAACATTTAAAAATTAAGGTCTGGAAGAACGAGCAATCGCCGTAATCTGCCAGACCTTATGTGTGTAGTTATGCTTCAACAATCACCCAATCTTCTGCTAAGACATCACAAGGTGTTGGTGAAAACATGCTGTAGCCTTCATCAGAAGTTTTGATTAAAAAATACGGGGTAACTTGTAAAAATTCACCTTCGGAGGTGCCAATTTCATCACGTAATTCAATAAAAAGTTCGAAACCGCTCCAGCCTTTACGTACGGCTTTTTTTCCTGCTTTAATCTGTGGCAATACTTCTTCAAATGTCATTTGATTGTGCTCCTTTTTCGTTAAATGGTAGTTCGTGATAGCTCGTTGCGCCTTTTTCAATTGTCAACTGACCGTTAAGTAGATCCGTCATTTCAGCTATAAATGTTTCTGTTGCTTGTTCATCTACTAAACAAATTAACTGAATAGACTCTGTGTAAATAGTTTCTTTAAGCGTGTAGGGACTATGTTCCAAAAAGGCTTGGGCTTTTCCTAATAAAGGATAGGCGATCGTAATCAATAGTTCTTGTTGCAATTTGCCAATGACTAAACCAATTTCATCTAAAGTGTGGGAAAGAGCATGACTATATGCTCGGATTAAACCGCCAGCGCCTAATTTTATTCCGCCAAAATAACGAGTGACAACAGCCACTACGTTGATTAACTCTTTTTTCTTTAAGACTTCTAGCATTGGAACACCAGCAGTGCCACTAGGTTCGCCGTCATCGCTGCTCCGCTGAATGTCATTTTTTTCGCCGATCACAAAAGCACTACAACTATGATTGGCTTTCCAATGTTCTTTTTTTATTGCGGCGATAAAGGCTTTTGCTTCTTCTTCTGATGTTACGCGCTTTACAGAACAGATAAACCGCGATTTCTTGATTTCAATCTCGCTGAAACCATCTTGTTTGACTGTAATATAGCTTTCTAACATATGGGCATCCTTTTCTCTCGTAATAAAGTCAGTATAAAAAAGAATCAACTGAATAGCAACTTTTTCTCTCATCTTTTTTGTGAGATTTTTGGAAAAAAACGTTATAATAAGGTATGATAGAGAAAAGGGAGGCGCTGGAAAATGGTACATACACGACAGAAAAAATATGATACAATTACTCATTATTTGAAAACGAATGGCGGTTCCCAAGTTACCTTGACCTTTACCCAGTTTGATGAATTGTTATTCCCTCATTCTGGTTTACCAAAAACTGCTAAGACAGATGTCGATTGGTGGGCGAACGATTATAAGCATCCAGAAAAGGGCGCTTATGGTTGGTTGAATGCGAGTTACCAAGTAGTTCAAGTGAATTTGGAAAAAGAATATGTGGTATTTAATAAATTGCTGAAGTCAGCATGGTACGTTTAAACCAGGATTGTATCCGCTTTAAAAAACAAGAATGATTGACAAAAATTAACTTTACACTATAATATTTTTAATAGATAATGTTGAAAATTGAAAAAGGCAATGGTAAAAGGGGCTGTTAAAATGTCAAAAAAAACAATTATGTTAGTTTGCTCCGCAGGAATGAGTACTAGTTTACTTGTTACAAAAATGCAAAAAGCAGCATTTAATCAAGGCTTAGATGCCCATATATTTGCGGCTTCTGCATCGGAAGCAGAAACGAATTTAGAAAATAATCCAGTCGATGTGTTATTGTTAGGTCCACAAGTTCGTTATATGAAGAGTGATTTTGAAAAGCGTCTATCACCAAAAGGTATCCCAACAGATGTCATTAGCATGTCTGATTACGGCTTAATGAACGGGGAAAAAGTGTTGGAACAAGCCTTGGGTTTGTTAGCACAAGCAGATAAAAAAGAGTAAAAACAAGTTGTTTTTTCGAGAATTTTCGAAAAAGCAACTTGTCTTTTTTTATGACTTTAGTTAATTGGAATTGAGCTGAAACAGTCATTCTAGTTTATCAGTTCCATAAATTATAGAGCCGAAATTAGTCCTGTGAGCTAGAGAAAGACAACTGTCTTTAATTTTTTACTTTAATCTAGATACTAAAAAAACATACTTAACAATCTATTTTCTGAATAATGAACGCCTTTTTCCGTAGTCTGAAAGTTGTAATTCAAAGAATGATTAACAATATTTTTATATACGAGTCATTATAGTATGGCATAAGCATTTCGAATAACAGACTTATTCAGCAAATAAATGAGAGAGAATTCTGTTTTTGTTGTTTAAAAATAATGAGGTTATTTCATAAGGCATACTTTCTTCATACGTGATTTCTAAAGGACTATCTTTATCAAAAGAAATGATTTGTGAGTCAGGCATTGCAAGTAATATAGGTGAATGAGAGACAATAATAAACTGAGACCCCTCATCAATTAGTTTTTTTATAGATATCATTAAGGCTAGTTGGCGTTGAGGTGAGAGAGCCGCTTCAGGTTCATCTAACAGGTACAGACCATTTCCTCTAAACCGATGGTTCACCAGATTCAAAAAACTTTCGCCGTGTGATTGATGATGTAGGGATTTATCGCCATATTCAGAAAAATCTAAGTCTATATTTTCTGCATATGTAGCAACATTGTAGAAACTTTCAGCTCTTAAAAAGAAGCCATCCGTAGCACGCTTTACACTTTTTGCAACAGTTAAATAATTATGTAAATCCAAGTGAGTATCGTTTGTAGAGAAATTAAAATTAATACTACCGCCTTCAGGATTAAATCCCCAATTGACTGCGATTGCTTCTAATAAAGTGGATTTTCCAGTTCCATTTTCACCTGAAAAAAAAGTAATAGGTTTTTTAAAATTTAGTGAATTAAATTTATTCAGCCCTTCAATTTTTGAAAAAACAGAATCTTCTTCAAAAGCTTTGAGTTCTAGTCTTTTTAAAAAAATATTTTCCATGATAAAGCTTGCTCCTTTCTAGTCTTTTCAAATTAAAGCTTGGATTACTAGATATACTTTAACATTAATTTTTCTTTAAAGGTAGATAAATTTGTTATAAAAAATCTGCATATAGGTAAGTCGAAAGTGGAAGATTCGTGTAAACAATAAAGCGTATCAAGAGTTTGTTTAGTAGGTAACGACTAGATAAGAATAGAAAGATAACGGTGGGAGATTTCCTTTTTCGTAAAAAAGCTAGAGAAATGCGTATTTTATAAATGAGGTGGTTAACATGGAAGATTTGCATGGACGTAAAATAATTATTGAAGAAACAGAACCTTCAATACAGACAAAACTGGTTTATTTACCAACAATGTTAGAGCGTTCCCCCCTAACAATTCAATGTCAGCGGTGCGGAGAAGTCGTATCCAAAAAAGAAAACAGATTGGCGATAAATGCATACTACTGTCATGCATGCATTCAATTAGACCGTGTGACTTCTTGTCAAAAATTTTGTCATTTACCAGAAAGGCCCAATAGCCCAAGAACTGTCTTTTTTGAGTGGTCTGGACAATTAACAAAGGGACAGCAAGCGATCTCGGTTGAACTTTGTGAGACAGCAAAAATAAGAGAGAATCGCTTAGTGTGGGCAGTTACAGGTGCAGGCAAAACAGAAATGTTATTTGCTGTTTTACACCAAACCTTACAAGAAGGGGGGCGGATTGCGCTGGCTTCGCCGCGTGTCGATGTTTGCTTAGAACTGTTTCCCAGAATCCAAGCGGTTTTTCCTCATGAAGCAATTGCTTTACTCCACGGAAACAGTCAAGAATCGTATCGTTATACGAAACTAGTGATTTGCACCACCCATCAATTATTGAAATTCCATCAAGCGTTTGATTTACTTATCGTTGATGAAGTCGACTCTTTTCCTTTTGTTAATAACGAACATCTTTATTATGGAGTGCGTAACGCACGAAAAAAAAGAAGTAGTTTGGTGTACTTAACAGCAACGCCTACGAAAGAATTGCGGAAGCTTTTACAGCAAAAAAAGTTAGCAGCCAGTATTTTGCCAGCAAGATATCATCGTAGGCCATTACCTGTGCCACGCCGATTTTGGGTTCAGTCGTGGCAACGTCTTTCTAGCAAAAATATTAAAATCATTGCACATCATTTGAAACGTTTATTGGTGCGTAATTCAGTTTTACTATTTTGCCCAAGCATTTCATTAATTCACCAATTGCATGCATTAATAGCTGAGCGATTTTCCGACAAAGAAGTTGTCGCCGTTTATGGTAGTGATGAGCTTCGCCTAGAAAAAGTTCAAGCAATGCGTCAGCAGAAAACGGATATTTTGATCACTACAACCATTTTAGAACGTGGTGTGACTTTTGATGCTGTCTCAGTTATTGTTTATGGTGCTAATCATCGAGTCTTCACTTCTTCAACACTTGTCCAAATTGCGGGCCGAGTCGATCGAAGACAAGAATTCAATTACGGCGAAGTTTTATTTTTACATGATGGGGAAACAAGAGATATGAAAGAGGCGATTCGGCAAATAAAGCAAATGAATCGCTTGGCTAGCAAACGAGGGATGTTAGATGGATTGTAAAAATTGCGCAGAGCCCATTCGTTTGGAGATAACATTAAAAATGCTCTTACGTTTTAAAAAATGGGCGAGGCCTTCACTTTGCCAGCACTGCCAAGCAAAGTTCCAGAAACTGCCAATGATAGGCACTTGTTTTGGCTGTAGTCGAGTCAGCCAAGAGCGCTATTGTTTTGATTGTCGAAGGTGGCAGCTGCTTTATCCAGAGTATTCTTTTCATAATGCAGCGTTGTTTCATTATGATGAAGGAATGCAAGAGTGGATGGAACGCTATAAATTTCAAGGAGACTATCGCTTAAGAATGTGTTTTAACGAGGAAATCAACTTTTACTTTCAGCAACAATCTGCGGATTATATTATTCCGGTGCCCTTATCCGAAAAACGAATGCAAGAACGAGGCTTCAACCAAGTAATTGGCTTACTAGAAGCGGCTGATGTTCCGTACAGCCCTTTTTTAATTAGAAAAGAGGAAAATGTTCCGCAATCTAAGAAAACTAGAAAGGAAAGGATGCAGTTGCAACAACCATTTGCCATCCAAAAAGAAAACCAAAAAAAATTAAAAAAATGTTCTGTTATTTTGGTGGATGACATCTATACCACTGGACGAACTCTTTTTCACGCAGCGGCTGTTATCAATGACTGTTATCCTAAAAGTTTGAATACGTTTACTCTCGCGCGATAAAAAGAAAAGAATTCATAAATTTGATGACTATTTTGTTGGCAAAACCCAGATTATTCGATATAATGAAATTAAGAAGAAGGGAATTAAAGAGTGGTCCTTTAATCTTTTCTTTACTGGTAGATGAAAGGGGTAATTGTTATGTTTAGATATAATGTACGTGGAGAAAATATCGAGGTAACCGAAGCGATTCGAGACTATGTTGAGAAAAAAGTCGGTAAATTAGAAAGATATTTCAGCGATTCACCTGAAGCAACGGTTCACGTGAATTTGAAAGTGTACACTGAAAAAACAGCCAAAGTCGAGGTTACTATTCCTCTTCCTTATCTAGTTTTACGAGCTGAAGAAACGTCACCTGATTTATACGCAAGTATTGATTTGGTTGTCGATAAATTAGAACGACAAATTCGTAAATTTAAAACAAAAATCAACAGAAAATCTCGTGAAACAGGACGTAACAATACAAAAGCCGCTGTCTTCTTAGTTGGTGAAGAAACAGAAGAAACACCTTCAGAATTAGACATCGTTCGTACAAAACGTCTATCATTAAAACCGATGGACAGTGAAGAAGCTGTTTTACAAATGAACATGTTAGGACACAACTTCTTCATTTTTGAAGATGCTGAAACAAATGGAACAAGCATTGTTTACCGTCGTAAAGATGGCAAATATGGCTTGATTGAAACAGACTAAAGCTTAAAATAAGAGCTGAAATGCCTTCGTGCATTTCAGCTCTTTAAACATCTTTAAAGCACGGAGTAAAGAAAAAATAAAGAAATACATAAAATAACTTTAAAAGTTCCTCTTTTAAAGGAAAATGTCTGTAAAATAGAGAGAAATGGTTTTCTTTCTCGTCAAGTAATGATAAAATAAAACGGATAGATTGTGCTTCTTGTACAAAAAGGATACAAAAATAAAAAGAGGTAATTGAAAGGAACACAGATACCAATGGCAAATTTTTTGAAAAAAATGATTGAAAACGATAAAAAAGAATTAAGACGATTAGAAAAAATCGCCGATAAAATTGATGCACATGCAAGTGCAATGGAACAACTAAGCGATGAACAATTACGTGAAAAAACAGATGAATTTAAAGCCCGTTATCAAAAAGGGGAAACCTTAGACGAACTATTACCAGAAGCGTTTGCGGTTGTCCGTGAAGCTGCTAAACGTGTACTAGGTTTATTCCCATACCGTGTCCAATTAATGGGTGGGATTGTGCTTCATGACGGGAACATTCCTGAAATGAGAACAGGTGAAGGGAAAACCTTGACTGCCACAATGCCTGTATACTTGAATGCACTATCTGGCGAAGGAGTACACGTTGTTACAGTTAATGAATACTTAGCAACCCGTGACTCTAACGAAATGGGAGAATTATATAATTTCTTAGGCTTAAGCGTTGGCTTAAACATTAACTCTAAATCTTCTGATGAAAAACGTGAAGCGTATAACTGTGATATCACTTATAGTACAAATAACGAATTAGGATTTGACTATTTGCGTGATAACATGGTTGTTTATCGCAGCCAAATGGTTCAACGTCCATTAAACTATGCAATTGTCGATGAAGTGGATTCAATCTTAATTGATGAAGCAAGAACCCCATTAATTATTTCTGGACAAGCTGAAAAATCGACAGCACTCTATACGCGTGCCGATAATTTTGTCAAACGCTTAAAAGAAGACGAAGATTACAAAATTGATATTCAGTCTAAAACAATTGGTTTAACAGAAGCAGGGATTGAAAAAGCTGAACAAACTTTCGGATTGGATAACCTGTACGATATTGAAAATACAGCATTAACGCACCATTTAGATCAAGCGTTACGGGCAAACTATATCATGTTATTAGACATTGATTACGTGGTTCAAGACAATAAAGTCTTAATTGTTGACCAATTTACTGGTCGTATCATGGATGGTCGTCGTTATTCTGATGGCTTGCATCAAGCGATTGAAGCAAAAGAAGGCGTCGAAATTGAAGATGAAACAAAAACAATGGCGACGATTACGTTCCAAAACTACTTCCGGATGTACAAAAAACTAGCCGGGATGACTGGTACTGCTAAAACAGAAGAAGAAGAATTCCGTGAAATTTACAATATTCAAGTCATTCAAATTCCAACCAATCGTCCAATTATCCGTGACGATCGTCCAGATTTACTTTATCCAACCTTAGAAAGTAAATTTAATGCAGTGGTGGAAGATATTAAAGAACGTTACCACAAAGGACAACCAGTGTTGGTGGGGACTGTTGCGGTAGAAACGTCAGAATTACTTTCGGATAAATTAAACGCAGCTAAAATTCCTCATGAAGTATTAAATGCGAAAAATCACTTTAAAGAAGCCGAAATCATTATGAATGCCGGTCAAAAAGGCGCAGTTACAATTGCAACAAATATGGCTGGTCGTGGAACGGATATTAAACTTGGTTTAGGTGTACTTGAACTAGGTGGTCTAGCGGTTATCGGGACAGAACGTCATGAGTCACGTCGTATTGATAATCAGTTGCGTGGACGTGCAGGACGTCAAGGGGATCCAGGGGTTTCACAATTTTATTTATCTTTAGAAGATGACTTAATGAAACGCTTTGGTTCAGAACGAATTAAAACATTCTTAGAACGAATGAATGTGCAAGAAGAAGATGCAGTTATTCAAAGTAAAATGTTTACTCGCCAAGTAGAGTCTGCTCAAAAACGTGTGGAAGGAAATAACTATGACACACGTAAAAATGTCTTACAATACGATGACGTGATGCGCGAGCAACGTGAAGTTATTTATGCGCAACGACAAGAAGTAATTATGGAAGAAAATGACTTGTCTGATGTATTGATGGGCATGGTAAAACGGACGATTGGCCGAGTGGTGGATAGCCATACACAATTAGAAAAAGAAGAATGGAATTTAGATGGGATTGTCGATTTTGCAGCCTCAACACTTGTCCATGAAGATACGATTTCTAAAAAAGATTTAGAAAATAAATCAGCTGAAGAAATCAAAGACTACTTAGTGGCACGTGCGCAAGAAGTATTTGAAGAAAAATCTCAACAATTGAATGGTCAAGAACAACTGCTAGAATTTGAAAAAGTTGTCATCTTGCGTGTCGTCGATACTAAATGGACAGATCACATTGATGCAATGGATCAATTACGCCAATCTGTCGGCTTACGTGCGTACGGTCAAAACAACCCATTAGTAGAATATCAAACAGAAGGTTATTCTATGTATAACAATATGGTGGGTTCAATCGAATATGAAGTAACACGTTTATTCATGAAATCGGAAATTCGCCAAAATGTCCAACGTGAGCAAGTAGCTCAAGGACAAGCGGAACATCCAGAAACAGAACAAGATGCAGCTGCACAAAGCAACACAAGTGCGAAGCGTCAACCTGTGCGTGTAGATAAAAAAGTGGGCCGTAATGATTTATGCCCATGCGGAAGTGGCAAAAAATTCAAAAATTGTCATGGAAGAAACGCTTAATTAAAGAAAAAACGCAGGGTGGGGCAATTTGTCCCGCCTTTGCTCTTTTTACAATAAAAAGAAAGAAGGAATCATTTTGGAAAACCCAGAAATTCGTACATTATTAGACGAAATGACACAAAAAATTACTAGCTTCAGGAGGTCTCTTTGACTTAGACCAGTTAGAAGAAGACATTGCCGAGGCGGAAAATCAGATGGGAGAACCTGGTTTTTGGGACAACACAGAAACGGCTCAAAAGCTAATTAACGAAACCAATAGTTTGAAAGAAAAATATCAACAATTTCATCAGCTCTCTGAGGAACTTGACGAATTAACGGTGATGTTTGAATTACAACAAGAAGAATATGATGCAGAGATTCAAGAAGAATTGGAAGAAAGAATTCATCTCTTGCAAGAACGTTTAACAACGTATGAGCTATCCTTACTACTAAATGAGCCATATGATCATAATAACGCCCTAATTGAATTACACCCTGGTGCCGGTGGTACTGAATCACAAGATTGGGGAAGTATGCTTTTACGAATGTACACACGTTGGGCAGAAAGTCACGGTTTCCAAGTTGAAACGTTGGATTACCAAGCTGGAGATGAAGCAGGGATTAAAAGTGTCACCTTATTAATCAAAGGTTACAATGCTTATGGTTACCTAAAATCTGAAAAAGGTGTCCATCGTCTTGTGCGGATTTCGCCCTTTGATTCCGCTAAACGCCGTCATACTTCGTTTTGTTCAGTTGATGTAATGCCTGAATTAGACGACACAATAGAAATTGCGATCAATCCAGATGACTTAAAAATTGATACCTATCGAGCAAGTGGTGCTGGTGGTCAGCATATTAATAAAACAGAATCGGCTGTTCGAATCACACATATTCCAACAGGTACCGTTGTCGCAAGCCAAGCACAACGTTCTCAATTAAAAAACCGTGAGCAAGCAATGAGTATGTTAAAAGCCAAATTATATCAATTGGAAATGGAAAAGAAAGCCCAAGAAGCAGCAAGTTTACGTGGTGAACAAATGGAAATTGGCTGGGGCTCACAAATCCGTTCTTACGTGTTCCATCCGTATTCAATGGTCAAAGACCATCGGACAAATTACGAAACCGGCAATGTACAAGCTGTGATGGATGGAGACCTTGATGGTTTCATTGATGCCTACTTAAAACAGCGCTTAAGTTAAGCTCTTCATTAAATTGAAATAAAAATGTAACTTAATGCAAGAAGTTTGCAATATTGACATGTTATAATGAGTAGGATTGAAGAAAAAAGAGATGGAGAGAACGCCATGATTGAAATGAAAGATGTAATGAAGAAATATTCGAATGGTACAACAGCGATTCGGAATATTTCAGTAGAGATTGACCAAGGCGAGTTCGTCTATGTGGTTGGTCCCTCAGGTGCAGGGAAATCAACCTTTATTAGATTAATGTATCGTGAAGAAAAAGCAACAAAAGGTAATTTAACAGTTGCGGGTCATGATTTAATGAAAATAAAAAATAAAGAAGTTCCTTATTTACGTCGTGAAATCGGCATCGTTTTCCAAGACTATAAACTATTACCAAAGAAAACTGTGTATGAGAACGTGGCCTATGCGATGCAAGTTATCGGACGACGTCCTCGCGAAATCAAAAAACGCGTGATGGAAGTTTTAGATTTAGTCGGTCTAAAACATAAGGTACGTGTTTTTCCAAGCGAACTTTCTGGTGGGGAACAGCAACGGGTATCCATTGCACGAGCAATCGTAAATACACCGAAAGTTTTAATTGCCGATGAACCAACTGGAAACTTAGATCCAGAGAATTCATGGGAAATCATGAAATTGTTGGACCGGATTAACGCACAAGGAACAACAGTCGTGATGGCAACGCATAATAGCACAATTGTAAATACGATTCGTCACCGTGTTATTGCCATTGAAAATGGTCGCATTATCCGTGACCAAGTGGAAGGAGAATACGGCTACGATGATTAGAACATTCTTTTCTCATTTATTTGAAAGTATCAAAAGTTTAAAACGGAACGGTTGGATGACTGTTGCCTCAGCAAGTGCGGTTACAATTACATTAGTTTTAGTTGGTATTTTTATGGGCGTTATTTTTAATGCAACGAAACTTGCTGATGATGTCGAAAAAAACGTGACAGTGTCAGTTTTTGTCGATATTGGTACAAAACAAAATGAAATGAAAACATTAGAAAAACAACTTAAAGGATTAGACAATGTTGAAGATATTTCTTATTCAAACAAAGATCAACAATTGAAAAAAATCCAAGAACAAATGGGGGATGCCTGGAATCTTTTCGAAGGCGACAGTAACCCATTATACGATGTGTATTATGTCCGTGCAAAAACACCAGAAGACACGAAAGATATTGCGAAACAAGCAGCTAAATTCCCAAGTGTTTTTAAAGCCGATTACGGTGGTGTAAACTCAGACAAAATCTTTAAAATCGCTCAAACCGTTCGAACTTGGGGCTTAGCAGCTGCTGCATTACTTTTATTCGTTGCAGTGTTCTTAATTTCCAATACCATTCGGATTACGATTTTATCTCGTCAAAAAGAAATTCAAATTATGCGTCTTGTAGGAGCGAAAAACAGTTTCATTCGTTGGCCGTTCTTCTTAGAAGGTGCTTGGATTGGGTTGATTGGCGCAATCGTGCCAGTCATTATTATGACGTTAGGCTACCATCAAGTTTATAACATGTTTAACCCGCAGTTATTGCGTTCGAATTATTCATTAATTCGTCCAGAAGATTTTATCTGGAAAGTCAATCTATTAATGATTGCAACAGGAATGATTATTGGATCACTAGGTTCAGTTATTTCAATGCGTCGTTTCTTGAAAATTTAAACGAAAAAAAGCTCTCCATTTTGGAGAGCTTTTTTTGTTTTAGTTTTAAAATACTTGTTATTTAATTTAAGAGTTTTCTCAGTTGTACCAACAAATTGATAACTTATAATTTTCAAGTCCTACATATAATGGTAAAATAGAATAGATTGAAATTAATTGGAGGAATAATGAATCGATGAAAAAAAGATTGCTATTATTTATTGGTTTGGCAAGTATACTTACTTTAACAGGATGTGCAAAATGGATTGATCGTGGTGAATCCATCACAGCGGTAGGCTCATCAGCTTTACAACCATTAGTAGAGACAGCGAGTGAGGAATATCAAAGTCAAAATCCAGGAAGATTTATTAATGTCCAAGGTGGCGGAAGCGGAACAGGTTTGAGTCAAGTCCAATCTGGCGCGGTAGACATTGGTAATTCTGATTTATTTGCAGAAGAGAAAAAGGGCATCAAAGCGGAAGACTTAATTGATCATAAAGTTGCTGTCGTTGGGATTACACCAATCGTTAACAAAAATGTCGGTGTCAAAGATATCTCAATGGAAAATTTAAAGAAAATCTTTTTAGGTGAAGTAACAAACTGGAAAGAACTTGGCGGGAAAGACCAAAAAATTGTTATTTTGAATAGAGCGGCCGGTAGTGGTACGCGCGCTACTTTTGAAAAGTGGGTCTTGGGAGATAAAACAGCCATTCGTGCGCAAGAACAAGATTCCAGCGGCATGGTTCGTTCCATTGTTTCTGATACACCAGGAGCGATTAGTTATACCGCATTTTCATATGTTACTGATGAAGTAGCTACGTTAAGCATTGATGGTGTTCAGCCAACAGATGAAAATGTAATGAACAATAAATGGATTATTTGGTCTTATGAACACATGTACACTCGTAAAAATCCAAGTGATTTAACCAAAGAGTTTTTAGACTTTATGTTGTCAGATGATATCCAAGAACGTGTGATTGGTCAATTAGGGTATATTCCTGTTTCGAAAATGGAAATTGAACGGGATTGGCAAGGAAATGTCATTAAATAATTCTCTTAACACAAAATTTACAAAATTAACATAAAATTTACATGTTATTAAAAACAAATTGATGTAAAAAAGGTACACTATTTTTATCTGTAAAAGTTGGATTGTTTGAGGAGGAAATATTCTTGGAAGATGTACAGAAAAAATTATTAACAAAATCGAAAAGAGCCAAGATGGAGCAACGAGGGAAATTTATTAGTTTCCTATGTATTGCCTTAATTGTAGCAGTGGTTGTTTCAATTTTCTATTTTGTTGCAAGTAAAGGACTTGCTACATTCTTTAAAGATAAGATTAATGTGTTTGATTTCTTATTTGGAACAAACTGGAACCCAAGTGATATCGGCGCAGACGGTAAACCCATGGTTGGGGCTTTACCAATGATTGCGGGTTCCTTTATTGTAACGTTTTTGTCAGCGATTGTTGCGACGCCATTTGCGATTGGAGCGGCTGTTTTTATGACAGAAATTTCACCTAAAAAAGGAGCGAAATTTTTACAACCAGTTATTGAATTACTTGTAGGGATTCCCTCTGTTGTATATGGATTTATTGGTTTATCTGTCATTGTTCCTTTTGTCCGTTCAATCTTTGGCGGAACTGGCTTCGGTATTTTAGCTGGTACGTTTGTGCTATTTGTCATGATTTTACCAACGGTTACTACGATGACCGTAGATGCATTAAAAGCTGTGCCTCGACATTATCGTGAAGCGTCGTTGGCGCTTGGTGCTACGCGTTGGCAAACGATTTATAAAGTTGTCTTGCGGGCAGCTGTGCCTGGTATTTTAACTGCGGTTGTCTTTGGTATGGCTCGTGCGTTTGGTGAAGCCTTAGCAATCCAAATGGTAATCGGAAATGCAGCTGTGATGCCAACTAGTTTGACGACACCAGCTTCGACACTAACAAGTATTTTGACAATGGGGATTGGGAATACAATTATGGGAACAGTAGAAAACAACGTTCTTTGGTCTTTAGCCTTAATTCTATTGTTGATGTCTTTACTATTCAACATTGTTATCCGAATTATCGGTAAGAGAGGAGCCTTAAAATAATGAATGCAAAAAAAGCAGATAAAATCGCAACAGGTATCTTATATGCCGTATCTGGCGTCATTGTTTTAATTTTGGCGGCCTTACTGATTTACATTTTAGCTAGAGGAATTCCACATATTTCGTGGGAATTTTTAACACAACCATCCAGAGCCTATCAAGTTGGTGGCGGGATTGGTATTCAGCTTTTTAACTCACTATATTTACTATTGATTACAATGATTATTAGTATTCCAATTTCATTGGGTGCTGGAATTTACTTATCGGAATATGCGAAAAAGAATTGGTTAACTGATTTAATTCGTACCTCGATTGAAATTTTAAGTTCATTGCCTTCCGTTGTTGTCGGGCTGTTCGGCTTCTTGATTTTCGTTGTACAAATCGGATATGGCTTTTCAATCTTATCAGGTGCGTTAGCATTAACATTTTTTAACTTACCATTATTGACTAGAAATGTTGAGGAATCTTTGAAAGCCATTCATTATACACAGCGTGAAGCGGGGTTAGCCTTAGGTCTTTCACGTTGGGAAACAGTTAAAAAAGTTATTTTGCCAGAAGCGTTACCAGGAATTTTGACAGGTGTTATTTTGAGTTCTGGTCGGATTTTCGGTGAAGCCGCTGCGTTAATTTATACAGCAGGACAAAGCGCACCTGCCTTAGATTTCAGTAATTGGAATCCATTGAGCGTTTCAAGTCCAATTAGCATTTTCCGTCAAGCGGAAACGTTGGCTGTGCATATTTGGAAAATTAATACCGAAGGAACGATGCCAGATGGCGCTGCGGTCTCAGCAGGTGCCTCCGCTGTGTTAATTTTAGTAGTTTTACTTTTCAATTTCGGCGCTCGTTTTATCGGCAACCGTCTTTATAAGAGAATGACATCAGCTTAATGTTAGGGGAATTAGCATGAAAGAATACAATTTAAATGATACCCATTTACTTCAACTAGATAGCCAAAAAGACCCGATTGCGTTACACACGGAAGACTTACATGTCTTTTACGGGGACAATGAGGCTATCAAAGGTGTTGATTTACAATTTGAAAAGAACAAAATAACCGCCTTAATTGGACCTTCTGGTTGCGGTAAATCCACGTATTTACGTTCGCTAAATCGTATGAACGATGGCATTGCCAATTCACGTGTTACTGGAAAAATCATGTATAAAGATGTCGATGTCAATACGAAAGAAGTTGACGTCTACGAAATGAGAAAACGCATTGGCATGGTTTTTCAGCGGCCCAATCCATTTAGTAAATCTATCTATGAAAATATCACATTCGCATTGAAACAGCATGGTGAAAAGGATAAGAAAAAATTAGATGAAATCGTTGAAACAAGTTTGAAGCAAGCCGCACTTTGGGATCAAGTGAAAGATAACTTAAACAAAAGCGCCTTAGCTCTGTCTGGTGGGCAACAACAACGTTTGTGTATCGCTCGGGCAATTGCGATGAAACCAGATATTCTGTTGTTAGATGAACCGGCAAGCGCGTTAGATCCGATTTCAACAGGAACGGTTGAAGAAACGTTAGTGAATTTAAAAGATGATTACACGATCATCATTGTGACACATAACATGCAACAAGCGGCGCGGATTAGTGACTATACAGCTTTCTTCTATATGGGTAAAGTCATTGAATACGACCATACAAGAAAAATCTTTACACGACCAAAAATTCAAGCAACGGAAGACTACGTTTCAGGACATTTTGGTTAGGAGGAGCAAGATGGGCAAAGAAATTATTTCATCAAAAGATTTACATTTATATTACGGGAAAAAAGAAGCATTGAAAGGCATTGATTTAACTTTTAATCAAGGAGAATTAACTGCCATGATTGGTCCTTCTGGTTGCGGGAAGTCAACGTATTTACGTTGCTTGAATCGTATGAATGATTTAATCCCAGACGTAACTATTACTGGAAGTGTTGTCTATAAAGGAAAAGATATTTATGGACCGAAAACAGATAACGTTGAATTACGTAAAGAAATTGGCATGGTTTTCCAACAACCTAATCCATTTCCATTTTCAGTTTATGAAAATGTTATTTATGGCTTGCGCCTAAAAGGAGTCAAAGACAAGCAAGTCTTAGATGAAGCAGTTGAAACCAGTTTGAAAGCTGCTGCCGTTTGGGAGGATGTCAAAGATAAACTTCACAAAAGTGCACTTTCACTTTCTGGTGGACAACAACAGCGGGTTTGTATCGCTCGTGTTTTAGCTGTGGAACCGGATATTATTTTATTAGATGAACCAACTAGCGCCTTGGACCCAGTTTCTAGTGGTAAAATTGAAAACATGCTGTTAACATTAAAAGAGAAATATACCATGATTATGGTGACACATAATATGTCACAAGCATCACGGATCTCTGATAAAACGGCCTTCTTTTTACAAGGTGATTTAATTGAATTTAATGACACGAAAAAAGTATTTTTAAATCCAAAAGAAAAACAAACAGAAGATTACATTTCTGGTAAATTTGGTTAAAAGGGGGAAAAAGAATGTTACGGACACAATTTGAAGAAGAACTATTGAATCTGCACAATCAATTTTATGAAATGGGTATGATGGTTAGTAGTGCCGTCCATAAATCTGTTAAGGCATATATTAATCATGATAAAAAATTGGCTCAAGAAGTGATTGATCGCGATATTGAAATTAATGATATGGAAGTCAAACTTGAGAAAAAGAGTTTTGAAATGATTGCGTTACAACAACCAGTGACAACAGACTTACGTATGATTATTACTGTTATGAAAGCTAGTTCGGATTTAGAAAGAATGGCGGACCATGCCGTTTCAATTGCTAAATCAACGATTCGCTTAAAAGGAGAAACACGTATTCCTGAAATCGAAAAAGAAATTTCAGATATGTCTGATTATGTGAAAAAAATGGTGGATAATGTTTTAATCGCCTATGTTAAAACGGATCAAAAAGATGCACGAATGATTGCACAAATGGATGATCGTACTAATGAATATTTCGATAGTATTTACAAACATGCCGTAGAAGCAATGAAAGCTAATCCAGAAACGGTCATTAGCGGAACTGATTATCTACATGTGGCACAATACTTGGAAAGAATTGGCGACTATGTCACAAATATTTGTGAGTGGATTGTTTACTTGGCAACTGGTAAAATTACCGAATTGAATAGTAATCGTGACGAACAATTTTAAGAAAAACAAATAAAAAAACTAGGAGACGGCCTTTTTTAGACCAATTCCTAGTTTTTTTAGCATAAAATGAACTGATTTTATAAAACTAGTCCTTACTAATGAGAAGAAATCGTTCTTAAGTCCTATGACAAATGATCAAAAACAAGGCATAATAATGCATGTAAGGAAAACACTATTGAGTGAAAAATTTGCTAAGGAGGCAATATCCATGAAAGAAAGAGAACGCGTATTAGAATTAGTGAAAAAAGGTATTCTAACGTCAGAAGAAGCGTTAATTTTATTAGAAAATATGGCAACTGAAAAAGATGAAAAACAAATCGAAAAAGCTGCTGAAAAAGTTGATACACAAAATATTGGAACAACAAATAAAGAAGATCAAGTCGCAGATTTAATGGATGCATTAGAAAAAGGCGAATCAGAAGGACCTACTGTTGATTCGTTTGAAGAAAATACACAGGACAGTGCAGAAAAAGATCGTGAAAACTTAGAAAGAATTCTTGATGAGTTAGCAACAAAAGCCAATCGTGCTTCGGCTGAATTGGACGAAGTCAACGCAGAAATTGCCGGCATCAAAGAAGAAATTAAAGAAGTCGCAGAAGAAATTGGAACATTAGATACAAAAGAAGAATTAGATGCATTAACAGAAGATGAACAAGTTCAACGAAAAGACTTGCACGTTTTACTTGCACAATTAGAAGAAAAATTAGCGACTCAAAGTACTGAAAAAACAGCACTGGAAGAAGAACTAAAAAACATTCGTAAAGAACAATGGAAAGGTCAATGGAATGATACAAAAGAAAAAGTTTCTTCTCAATTCTCTGAAGAGTGGAAAGATCAAGCCACAGACACCTTTAACCAAGTCGGCGGCAAAGTTGCCGAAGTTGGCGGCCAAGTGGGAGAATTCTTGAAAAAAACATTTAATTCTTTCAGTGATACCATGAATGATAATGTGGAATGGAAAGACATTAAAATGAAAGTTCCTGGTGTGGCAACAACTAAGTTTGAACATGAGTTTAACTATCCAAATCCACAAGCAAGTTTAATTGATGTCAAGGTAGCAAATGGTACCGTGGTTTTCAAAACTTGGGATCAAGAAGATGTGAAAGTCGAAGCAAAAATCAAATTATATGGTAAAATGGCAGGAGATTCACCAATGGAAGCTTTCTTAGAACGAAGTGACATTGATGTGGATGATGAAACGATTTCTTTCCAAGTGCCAAACAAACGGGTGAAAGCAGATTTAACGTTCTATTTACCAAAACGCACTTACGATCATGTATCTGTTAAATTATTAAACGGAAATGTCTTAGTAGAAGAGTTAACAGCGAAAGATGTTTACACAAAATCAACGAATGGGACGATTACGTTTAAAAAAATTGATGCAACTATGTTAGAAATTGAAGGCGTGAATGGTGAAATTAAAGTCCTAGAAGGAACGATTTTAGATAACATTATTGAAACAGTCAATGGTGATGTGTCTATTTCCGCGGCACCAGAAAGTCTAAGTGTCTCTCTGATTAATGGAGATATCCGCATTACAGCTAAAGAAAAAACGCTTCGCCGTGTTGAAGCAAGCTCTGCAAATGGGAATATCAAGTTGGCCTTGCCAAATGACTTAGGCGTTGAAGGGCAAGTGAAAACGAATTTAGGTAGTATTAACAGCCGTTTAACAGATATTGAAGTTGTTCGTGAAAAGAAAGATCGCGGCAATCAACAATTACATTTTAGACGTGTACTGGAAGAATCAATGGCTCAAATTAATGCTTCTACAACAACGGGAAGTATTTTCCTAAAAGATACGGATAAATAATTAATAATTTTAAGCTAGATGGGCTGACGAATCAGCCTTTCTAGTGTAAAATTTAGTAGACGAGGTGAAAACATATGAAAAGAAAACTAACAAAATCTCCGAATAACGTGGTTTTAACAGGAAGCTTAGCTGGGATTGCTGATTGGCTAGGAATTGACCCAACAATTATTCGTGTTGTTTATGTCTTGCTCAGCTTTTTCTCAGCAGGATTTCCAGGCATTCTCTTATACATTGCCTTAGCAGTCTTGATCCCTTCTGGAAGAACAGGAAGCGATCGCGGCTACGGCCATCAAAATCCTTATAATAGAAATGTTCGCAATGAAAATCCTTATGCTTCCAATAAAAAGCAACGTAAAGAAGCGGAAAAAATTGATGATGACGAATGGAGTGACTTTTAATGACATATTTTCAGCGATTGGTTGTTAATACACTGACATTCATTTCTTTATCAGTTGTTTTTCCTGGCATGATTCATGTGAGAGGCATAATGCCTGCAATTATTGCCGCCTTTGTTCTCTCAATCCTAAATATGTTGGTGAAACCAGTCTTAACAATCTTGTCGCTCCCATTTACTTTATTAACGTTTGGTCTATTTAGCTTTGTCGTCAATGCAGCGATTTTACAAATGACCTCGTTTTTTGTGGGGGAAATGAACTTTGGCTTCTCAAGTTTTTGGGCAGCGGTGCTAATGGCTGTAATTATGTCAATTGTCAATACGATCGTTACGGATCACAATTTATCTAAATATGAATAAAAAAGCCTGAAGAACGTAGCATAAAATGCGTTCTTCAGGCTTTTTCGATGGTTAAATTTTCTAGGTGACATTCTGGATGGCGGCTGATATAGCCATATAAAATGTTTAAAAAATCAACTTGTTGCTTCGAGTAATGCTCAATTGTTTTCGGTGGTTTTTTGGGCATGATTTTTTTTGCTAGTTCAAGCGATGAATATTTTTGAAACGTTTGTTTAGTTACAACACGTGTTGCTACCACCAAGCCTTGGTAAATTAAATAGTATTTGATTTTTTTCTGACAAGGTAACCACATCAGTTGCCAATCTCGTTGGTTAGCTTGACTAATTCGTTGATTTTGGTTTGCAAAGCGCGTCAGAAAGAGCCAATCTTCTTTGAGTTTTGCCGCTTTTTCGAAGGCTTGTTTTTCAGCAGCTTCTTGCATTTGTTGAGCAATTCGTTTGATTGGTTCTCGTCCTTGATTATGGAAAAAGTCGAACAATTCTTGTTGAAATAGTTCGGTCGGAATGGCACTCTCTTTTTGAAAGGTTTGATGCCAATAGTTGGTTGGGACGAGATCGTAGATACTATCCAAAATTATTTTTAAACGGTTTAATTTTCGGCGAATCGAATAAGGACCAAAACAGTTCTCTTTAGTGGGAATATTTAAGAGTTTAATCTCTAATTGCCGCTCATTAACGGCTACCGATACATAAGAATATTGTTCATAAGCATTCATTTGGCGATTGTAGCGCGGCCGATACTGTTGAATCAGTTGACATTCTAGGAGGAGCGCATCCAATTCTGTGTCAGTATGGAGAACATCGAAGTCTATAATTTGTTTGACTAAACGCATCGTCTTTCGAGAATGTTGATGACTATTAATAAAATAGCTCGACACGCGATTTTTTAATTTTTTGGCTTTACCCACATAAATAATTGTGTCGGTTGCGTCTTTCATTAAATAAACACCAGGCGTTAACGGTAATTGATGGGCTTTTTCCTTTAAATATTCTTTCATAAGTTTCCTCTTTTCTTAAAAGGATCGGCTTCAAGTATACAAAGTTTTCTGAAATAGTCAAGTAACAGAAATAGCATAGGTAATTTCACTGAAAAATAGTTTCATTTTTTTGAAATATGATAATTCTAGGAATTATCTAGTGAATAGCTAGAAACTTGTATTTTTAAATGATAAAATATAACAAGTAGCAGAAAGGACTGACATTCGATATGACAGAAGTGGTAAAGATTTATCAACTGATAGAAAATCTTTCTTTAGAAGTAGTATATGGAGATGAAGAAAGCTTAAATAGAACAATTAAAACTGGTGAAATTTCCCGGCCAGGTTTAGAATTAACTGGGTATTTTAATTATTATTCCCATGACCGTTTACAATTATTTGGGAGCAAAGAAATTACCTTTGCGGAACGAATGATGCCTGAAGAGCGTTTATTAGTGATGCGCCGTTTATGTGCGAAAGATACTCCAGCCTTTATAGTATCCAGAGGACTAGAAATCCCCGAAGAATTAATTACAGCAGCAAAAGAAAATGGGGTTTCTGTATTACGTTCACCGATTTCAACTTCCCGTTTACTAGGGGAACTATCCAGTTATTTAGATGGCCGTTTAGCTGTTCGGACAAGTGTCCATGGGGTTTTAGTTGATGTTTACGGACTTGGTGTTTTGATTCAAGGAGATAGCGGTATTGGTAAAAGTGAAACAGCTTTAGAGCTTATTAAACGTGGACATCGGCTAATCGCAGACGATCGTGTCGATGTTTATCAGCAAGATGAATTAACCGTGGTGGGAGAGCCACCAAAAATTTTGCAGCATTTAATTGAAATTCGTGGTATTGGAATTATTGACGTCATGAACCTGTTTGGAGCTAGTGCGGTCCGTGGCTTTATGCAAGTTCAATTGGTCGTTTATTTAGAGGCGTGGGAAAAAGACAAGAAATATGATCGCCTCGGTAGTGATGATGCAATGGTTGAAATAGCTAACGTTGATGTCCCTCAGATTCGTATTCCTGTTAAGACCGGCCGAAATGTGGCCATTATTATTGAAGTGGCAGCAATGAACTTCCGCGCGAAAACAATGGGCTATGATGCAACAAAAACGTTCGAAGAGCGCTTAACCCGTTTGATTGAAGAAAATTCAGGAGAATAGAAGGAGAAGATGTGATGATGTTAGCTCAAGTAAATTCAATTGCATTTCGCCTTTTCGGTATTCCCGTCTATTGGTATGCAATTATTATTGTTTCAGGGATTGCTTTAGCTGTTTGGCTAAGTAGTCGTGAAGCCGTTCGTGTTGGTTTAAAAGAAGATGATGTCTTTGACTTTATGCTCTGGGGATTACCTGCAGCAATTGTTGGCGCGCGCTTGTATTACGTCGCTTTTCAATGGCAAGATTATGTAGACAATCCGATTGAAATTTTCTTTACTCGAAATGGTGGCTTAGCGATTTATGGTGGTCTTATTGGTGGGGGACTGGCGCTGTTTTTCTTTACGCGTCATCGTTTCATTTCTACATGGACTTTTTTAGATATTGCCGCACCAAGTGTGATTTTAGCGCAAGCAATTGGTCGCTGGGGCAACTTTATGAATCATGAAGCCTATGGGCCAGCGACCACCAGACAATTTTTAGAAAATCTTCATTTACCATCGTTTATCATTGATAACATGAATATCAACGGAACGTATCATCAACCAACATTTTTATATGAATCTGTCTGGAATGTTTTAGGCTTTATCGTTTTAGTGTTATTACGCAAAAAGCCACACTTTTTAAAAGAAGGCGAAGTCTTTTTAGGTTATATAATATGGTATTCTTTCGGCCGCTTCTTCATCGAAGGGTTACGGATGGACAGTTTGTATGCGTTTAGTAATATTCGTGTCTCACAATTGTTGTCTTTAGTGATGTTCGTGGCAGCAATTGTTATTGTGATCGTTCGTAGAAGAAATCCCAATTTGAAATTTTACAATCGGGAGAAACAAAAGAAAAAAATAACAACTTCTTAATCCAACTTGATCGAAGAATATGGTAAACTAGAGAAGCAACGTTGTTTAGCGAAAGGAGAGTTTCACCGATGAAACAAAAAGTCGCTGTTTTAGGACCAGGTTCCTGGGGGACAGCTTTAGCTCAAGTATTAGCCGAAAATGGACACGAGGTCTGTATTTGGGGAAATAAACCAGAGCAAATCGATGAAATAAATACAAAACATACCAACAAACATTATTTACCAGAATTAATCTTACCTACTTCAATTCAGGCAACCACTGATTTAGCCACTGCTTTAGTAGATGTGGATGCGGTACTGTTTGTGGTACCAACTAAAGCCATTCGTTCAGTAGCACAAGAAGTGGCCCAATATTTAAAAACAAAACCAATTATTATTCATGCAAGTAAAGGGCTCGAACAAGGTACACATAAGCGGATTTCAGAAGTGATAGCGGAAGAGATTCCAGCAGAAAAACGGCAAGGGATTGTGGTTTTATCTGGTCCAAGCCATGCAGAAGAAGTCGCTGTTCATGACATTACAACCATTACAGCAGCAAGCGAAAATTTAGCAGACGCTGTGTATGTGCAAGAGTTGTTTATGAATGATTACTTTAGAATTTATACGAATGATGATGTGATTGGTGTAGAAACAGGGGCGGCCTTAAAAAATATTATTGCTTTGGGCGCCGGAGCGATTCATGGCTTAGGCTTTGGTGATAATGCCAAAGCGGCAATTATGACTCGTGGTTTAGCAGAAATTAGTCGTTTAGGGGTTGCGATGGGAGCAAACCCATTAACATTTATTGGTTTAAGTGGTGTTGGGGATTTAATTGTTACTTGTACAAGTGTCCATTCTCGAAATTGGCGTGCGGGTAATTTATTAGGAAAAGGCCATAAGTTAGATGAAGTCTTAGAAAACATGGGCATGATTGTGGAAGGTGTTTCAACAACTAAAGCAGCCTATGAATTGGCACAACAACTAGAAGTCGAAATGCCAATCACAGAAACAATCTACAATGTCTTGTACAATGACGAAGATGTACAACAAGCAGCAAAAGAAATCATGTTGCGCGATGGCAAAACCGAAAACGAATTTACACTTGATTTTTAGGAGGAAAAAAGATGAAAGTTAAAAAGGCAGTTATTCCAGCAGCTGGGTTAGGAACACGTTTCTTGCCGGCTACCAAAGCGATGGCAAAAGAAATGTTACCGATTGTTGATAAACCAACGATTCAATTTATTGTAGAAGAAGCACTAGCTTCAGGAATCGAAGATATTTTAATTGTGACAGGCAAAGCCAAACGTCCGATTGAAGATCATTTCGATTCAAATGTTGAATTAGAAAATAATTTAAAAGAAAAAAATAAAACCGATTTATTGAAATTAGTCGAAGAAACAACGGATGTTAATTTACATTTTATTCGTCAATCCCATCCGAAAGGCTTAGGACACGCTGTTTTACAAGCGAAAGCATTTGTTGGCAATGAACCTTTTGTCGTGATGTTAGGCGACGATTTAATGGAAGATAAAGTGCCATTAACGAAACAATTAATGGATGATTACGAACAAACACATGCTTCGACAATTGCGGTAATGAAAGTACCCCATGAAGATACTTCAAAATATGGTATTATCAATCCAGAAAAAGAAATCGAAAAAGGACTATACAATGTCGAGAACTTTGTTGAAAAACCAAAACCTGAGGAAGCACCAAGTGATTTAGCGATTATCGGCCGTTATTTATTAACCCCTGAAATTTTTGATGTACTTGAAAATCAAAAGCCAGGCGCTGGTAACGAAATTCAGTTAACAGATGCGATTGACACTTTAAATAAAACACAACGCGTTTTTGCTCGTGAGTTTAAAGGAGAACGTTACGACGTTGGCGATAAATTTGGGTTTATGAAAACAAGCATTGAATATGGTTTGACTCATCCAGAAGTAAAAGATAATTTACGAGAATACATTATTAATTTAGGTGCTCAATTAGCGAAAAAAGAGCAACCAAAAGAAAAATAAATAAAAATAAGCGTAAAATTTCAATTCGTTAGAAGGAAATTTTACGCTTATTTTCTTAAAGAAAAGGGCATGAGAATTTTATAAAATAAATTGTCATTCTTAGCTTTATGAGTTGTGAAAAATATAAGTTGGTGTTATCCTAAGATTATAAATAAAATTTCAGAGGGGAGTAATGATATGTCAGGTGGGGAAATTGCTGCCTTAATTGCAGCGGTAGCATTTGTTGTTTTAGTCATCTTTTTAGTACTTGTGTTATATAAAGTTTCTCAAGTTGTTTCAAAAATTGAAGATACAATTGATGAAACAAATACAACAATCAAAGTCGTGACTAGCGATGTGAATGTATTGAGTCGCCAAGTGGAAGGCTTGCTTGTTAAAAGCAATGAACTATTGACAGATGTGAATCAAAAAGTGGCAACGATTGATCCGTTGTTTACGGCCGTTGCTGATTTAAGCGAAAGTGTCTCTGAATTGAACACCTCAAGTAAACATTTGATTACAAAGGTAGGAACCGTAGGGAAAAGCACAGCGAAAGCTGGTTTAGTGAGTAAAGTAGGCGGTTCTGCTTTTAGAGCAATGCGTTCAAAAAATAAAAAAACAAATAACTAATTGGAGGAGATTTTTATGGCTAAAAAAGGCGGATTTTTCTTAGGAGCAGTAATTGGTGGAACAGCAGCAGCCGTTGCCGCATTATTACTTGCACCAAAATCAGGTAAAGAATTACGTGATGATTTATCAAATCAAACAGATGATTTAAAAAACAAAGCGCAAGATTACACAGATTATGCTGTTCAAAAAGGAACAGAATTAACAGAAATCGCAAAACAAAAAGCCGGCGTTTTATCAGATCAAGCCTCTGATTTGGCAGGTTCTGTCAAAGAAAAAACAAAAGATTCATTAGATAAGGCACAAGGTGTTTCTGGCGACATGCTTGATAACTTTAAAAAACAAACAGGTGATTTATCTGATCAATTTAAAAAAGCAGCTGACGATGCTCAAGATCACGCAGAAGATTTAGGTGAAATTGCCGAAGATGCAGCAGAAGATATCTATATTGACGTTAAAGATTCTGCGGCAGCAGCCAAAGAAACTGTTTCTGCTGGTGTCGATGAAGCAAAAGAAACCACCAAAGATGTTCCTGAAAAAGCTGCAGAAGCAAAAGAAGATGTTAAAGATGCAGCGAAAGACGTAAAAAAAGAATTTAAAGGGTAACAAGCGTTTAGCTTATGAAAGTTAGCAACGGATCGTGTTGCTTTTGTTCAGCGGCTTACCTTAAAATTTAGAAATGAGGCCATCAGTCCGGTTGACTGATGGCCTCATTTTATTTTTATGCTATTGAATAATTTGCAATTCTTTGGTTGTCTTAGTGAATGGTTCGGAGCCTGTTTTCGTTACGTGTAAACAATCTTCAATACGAACGCCTACTTTTCCAGGAATGTAAATACCGGGCTCAATAGAGAAACACATACCTTCTTCAATGACTAAATCATTGCCATGAACCAGCGATGGGTATTCATGGACAGTGGTTCCAATGCCATGGCCTAAGCGATGGTTAAAATATTCACCATAACCAGCTTTTGTGATTACACCTCGAGCAATATCATCTAATTCGCCTGCTGTAACACCAGGTTTCACCGCTTCAGTTGCTGCTAATTGTGCTTCTAAAACAATTCCATAAATTTCTTTTTGGAAATCAGAAGGTTCCAAGTAGCTGACTGTTCGTGTGGCATCACTACAATAGCCATTATGAACGACACCTAAATCAAATAGCACTAAGTCATGGGGCTCAATTTTTGTTTCGCCAGGTACCCCGTGAGGACTAGCTCCGTTTTTTCCTGTTAAGACTAACGTATCAAAACTCATTGAGCGAATACCTTGACGTTTTAATTGATACTCGATTTCTGCAACAATTTCTTGTTCCGCAACGCCTGCTTGAATTGCTTTGAAGCCAATCTCAAAAGCGACATCAGCCCAACTACCAGCTTCTAGTAAACGTTGAATTTCAGGTTCTGTTTTAATTAATTGAAGTTTTTCAATTAAAGGCGTAACATCATGCGAAAAATCGCTAGCTGGGAAATAGGTTTTCAATTGATCGAAACGAGCTAAAGAAAGAGCTTGTTTTTCTAAAGCAAAGCGTGGTGTGCCTTGTGTCCGTTTATTTAATAAAGCCGCAATTTTTTCCCAAGGATTTTCGCTATCTAAATAACCATAAACGGGATAAGTCCAACTACTCTTTTCGGCATCTTCGACTTCTAATGCAGGTGTAAATAAAAATGATTGGTCGTCCGCAGCGATAAACAAAGCTAACACGCGCTCATGAGGTTCGCTTTCGTAACTGGAAAAGTAAGCGATATGACCAGGATCACTAATATAAGTGAAGTCAATCTTTTCTTGGTGCATCCAATTTTTTAAATCGGCAATTTTTTCTTGATTCATAAAACATCCTTCTTTCTTTTATTCTGAAGTGAATCACAGTACTATCATAACATGAAATGACAAAAAGTTCCTTTTGAAATGGAAAGTAAATTTTCATGAAAAAACGATAAAACGGTTGCAAAAATAGAAGAATTTTGATATTCTAGGCTAGGAAAGAAATGTAAACAGTGTTTTCAGAAAATGAGAACAAATTCATATTTATAGGAGAAGAAACATGGAAAAACAAACAATTACAATTTATGATGTTGCTAGAGAGGCAAATGTATCTATGGCTACTGTTTCTCGTGTTGTCAATGGTAATCCCAATGTAAAACCAGCAACGCGTAAAAAAGTCTTAGAAGTGATTGATCGCTTAGATTACCGTCCTAACGCAGTCGCACGTGGTTTAGCAAGTAAAAAAACGACAACAGTGGGTGTCATTATTCCAGATGTTAGTAATGCATTTTTTGCTTCATTAGCACGTGGCATTGACGACGTGGCTACAATGTATAAATATAATATCATTTTAGCTAATTCAGATGGAGACGATCAAAAAGAAGTTACTGTATTAAACAATTTACTTGCCAAGCAAGTAGATGGGATTATCTTTATGGGTCATCGCATTACAGATGATATTCGTGGTGAATTTTCACGTTCAAAAACACCTGTTGTCTTAGCAGGTTCAATTGATCCAGACGAACAAGTTGGTAGCGTTAATATTGATTACACAGAAGCAACGAAAGATGCAACAGCGACTTTAGCGAAAAATGGGAACAAAAAAATTGCTTTTGTTAGTGGTGCATTAATCGATCCAATTAATGGTCAAAACCGAATGAAAGGCTACAAAGAAGCCTTAGCGGAAAATGGCTTGTCTTATAATGAAGGCTTAGTTTTTGAATCTGAATATAAATTTAAAGCAGGTATTAATTTGGCTGAGCGTGTCCGTAACAGTGGAGCAACAGCTGCCTTTGTTACAGATGATGAGCTAGCGATTGGTTTATTAGATGGGATGCTAGATGCTGGTGTGAAAGTTCCAGAAGAATTTGAAATCATTACAAGCAATAACTCATTGCTTACAGAAGTCTCTCGTCCACGTCTATCAAGTATTACACAACCTTTATATGATATCGGTGCCGTGTCAATGCGCTTATTAACAAAACTAATGAACAAAGAAGAAATTGAAGAAAAAACAGTTGTTTTACCTTATGGAATTGATCAAAAAGGTTCAACAAAATAAATTGAATTAAACGGCTAAACAAAGAGCGGTAACTCTTAGTTTAGCCTTTTTTTGATACTTAAAAATGAGCCAGAAAACGTATTTTTCTGGCTCATTTTAGCGAGTTAATTATCATTCTTTTTATTATCGTTGTTTTTATTGTTGTTATTATTTGTAGTGGCTCGTGGAGCAAGATTTCCCCAGTAAGAAGCGTAATTGCTGTCTGTTCCACCGATTCCAAATTTATAGGTACTTTGTGGTGCACCATCTTTGGCATAGTATGAAGTCGTTGTTTTGCCAGGTGTATTGAACTTAGCACCATTATAGGTAATTGAGCCAGGTTTTTCACCAGTAAATTCAGAAACTTTTGATTTAATGACACTTGGGTCTAATTCAAATTTTTGACCAATGCCAAACAATTCTGGATTCGCATAGTACAGCGCATTAGCTAAGTTCGCCATATAATTCCCGTTATTGTCGCCGCTGGTTGTCGTCATTGGCGCTGGTAGATCATGTCCCGTCCAAGAACTTAGTGTCACAGTTGGAGTAGAGACAATCAGCCATGAATCTTTAAACTCATCAGTTGTTCCAGTTTTTCCGACCCAATCAGCACTGGCTAAATGAGGATTCAAGCCAGCTAACGTTGGTTTGAATTTTGTCGTATTCGCAGAATCCACCACTGAACGCAACAAGTCATTCATAATAGAAGCGGTCGCCGGTGAATAAACTTGCGTTCCTTCATCTTTGTGTTCGTAGACCACATGTCCGCTATTGTCTGTAATTTTTTCAATCATGTAGGCTTTTTGATATTTCCCTTTGTTAGCAAGCGCTTGGAAACCGTTTGTTTGAGTTACAACATTTGTTTCTACTGGACCCAATGGCGCAGATTCGTAAGCCCAAGCATCTGAAGCTGGATAGTTCATTTTACTTAAGTAGTGATTGTAAGAAAAATTATCATCACCCATTTTTTTCCTTAGCTCATTATTAACATGAACGACAGGGATATTGAAAGACCAATTCAAGGCATTCCGAACAGTCACGAATTGATTTAAATCCACAGTTGTTGAGTTAACAAATTCACGACCATCAGCATAAGTCGTTGGGTAGTTGGCCAGACGACTTTCAGAACCAATGAGTCCTTGATCAATCGCAGGGCCATAGACAGAAATTGGTTTAATCGTAGAACCAACTTGACGATCGGCATTAAAGGCATGGTTGTTTTGATTAATATCGAAGTTTCTGCCGCCGATAAAACCGAGGATACGACCAGTAGCGTTATCCATTAAAATATTGCCAGTTTCAATCATTGTATTCCCATTGACATCTGCAGTGCCATCATCAAGCAAATAACCATAATTTGCGACAGCGGTTTGCATCGTGTTGTAAATATTCTGATCAATGGTCGATTGGATTGTATAGCCTTGCGACTGGATTTCGCGACGTGCTTGTTCTTTATATTGATTTAAACCAACTTGATCTAAATCATCACGATTAACTTTAGCTTTCTTCATATCTAAATCCATGACAATCTCAACTGCTTTATCTAACACCGTATAGTATAGATAGCCTTCTGTATTGACATTGGCCTGCTCAGTTGGTAAAAAGTCTTTTTTCAAGTCGTAAGCTTTGGCTTCTTCATATTCCTTTTGCGAAATAGCTTTTTCTCGGTACATACTGAAAAGAACAAAATCTTTTCTCTTCATTCCTAAAGACAAATCGTCTTTCAAGGCACCAGTGTTAGTATAGGGCGTGTAAACAATGGGACTTTGGGGAAGTCCTGCGATAAAGGCCGCTTGAGGAAGATTCAAGTCCTTGGCACTTTTACCAAAGAGTCCTTTGGCTGCTTCTTCCACGCCTGCAATATTTTCACCTTTGTTATTACGACCAAAAGGGGAGACATTTAGATAAGTTGTCACGATTTCGTCCTTAGAAAAGTATTTTTCAATACGTAAAGCTAATAAAATTTCGTTGGCTTTCCGTTTAAAAGTCGTTTCGTCAGTTAAAATCTGTTGTTTTACCAATTGCTGAGTCAATGTTGAACCACCAGAAGAACCGCCGATACCTGTCGCATCAGAAATCAACGCTCGAACTAGCGCTTTTGGTACTACCCCATGATGTTCTTCAAAATATTCATCTTCTGTTGAAATAATGGCTTTTTTTAGCAATGGAGACATTTGATCGCCATTAATTCGTGTCCGAATTAAATCTGATTTGATGTTAGCAATCGGAGTACCATCTGCGTAAGTCATTTTTGACACTTCGGTAATATCACTGATTTCTTTTTGCAATTCTTCCTTCGTTGGGGGCTGTGTATCTTCAACTAGAAAAGCAAAATAGCCCATTCCGATACCTAAGCCAAGAGAGCCACCTAAGACAATCAGAATAACCCCAAAAACCACTAATGACTGAAAAACGCGAATAATGACATTTAAAATAAGTAAAAAGACATTGCCGCCAGAAGAGGTCGTTGGTTTTTGCTTATTGTTACTTGAATTATTTTTCAAAAGCTTCACCTCAATAAAATGATACATTCTGTGTTATTATAGCAAAAAAAAGCTTCTATGAATAGTTTCTACACCAATTGCCATTTTTTGTTGAAAAAACTTAAGAGAAAATAGGGAAATCTCATTTTTTGACTTTTCAAGTGTGACAGAATCGGTTACTATGAATAGGGGAATTTGATCTATTATTATGTTTTACTATAGGAGGAAAATCATGAATTCAGCTTTTTTTGAAGAATTAAAAGCCCGTGGGTTGGTCTACCAAGTCACAGATGAAGAAGCCTTACAAAAACAATTAAATGAAGAATCTGTTAAATTATATATCGGCTTTGATCCAACGGCAGACAGTTTACACATCGGGCATCTACTGCCAATTCTTATGTTACGTCGTTTCCAACAAAATGGCCATGTGCCCATTGCTTTAGTTGGTGGCGGAACTGGCATGATTGGTGATCCATCATTCAAAGATGCAGAACGTAGTTTAAACACACTTGATACAGTGAAAGCTTGGTCTGAAAGTATTAAAGGCCAGTTGTCACGTTTTATCGATTTTGAAGATGAAAAAAATCCAGCGATTCTAGCAAATAACTATGATTGGCTTGGAGAGCTTTCATTAATTGATTTCTTACGTGATGTTGGAAAAAACTTTACAATTAACTATATGATGAGTAAAGAAAGCGTGAAACGCCGAATCGAAACAGGAATTTCTTATACTGAATTTGCGTATCAATTATTACAAGCGTATGATTTCTTGAAATTGTACGAAACAGAAGGTTGTTTATTGCAATTAGGCGGCAGTGATCAATGGGGGAACATTACTTCAGGGATTGAATTATTACGCCGAGAACAAGAAGTTCAAGGATTTGGCTTAACTATGCCTTTAATTACAAAAGCAGATGGTACCAAATTTGGTAAAACAGAAGGAAACGCAGTTTGGTTAGATGCGGAAAAAACTTCGCCATATGAATTTTATCAATTCTGGATTAACACAGATGATCGTGATGTCGTGAAATTCTTGAAATACTTTACTTTCTTAACATTGGATGAAATTGCAACAATTGAAGAAGAATTTACAGCGAACCCAGGTCAACGTGCTGCGCAAAAAGCGTTAGCCAAAGAAGTGACTACTTTAGTCCACGGTGAAGCAGCCTATCATCAAGCGGTTAAAATTTCAGAAGCTTTATTCAGCGGGGATATCCAAAGCTTAACAGCAGAAGAAATTAAACAAGGCTTTAAAGATGTACCAACGTACGAGGTGCAACCAGAGGATCAATTAAGTTTAGTCGACTTATTAGTTACCTCAAAAATAGAACCATCCAAACGTCAAGCCCGTGAAGATGTTCAAAATGGAGCGATTTACGTCAATGGAGAACGTAGACAAGATTTAGCAGCTGAATTGACAGAAACTGATAAAATTGAAGGACAATTTACTGTGATTCGTCGCGGGAAGAAAAAATATTTCTTGTTAAAATACTAAAACACTGTGAACTTCAATCTTATACGGTTTATAAATTAAAAATAATAGTTAACAGTTAATACTAGCTTAATATTTTGCTTTAGGAAGACTTGTTTACCTTAATGTAAGCAAGTCTTTTTATAAAGTTTTGCTTATAGTACTAGAATCAATAGTCACCAACATTATCTTGAACGGTTTATTATATAAAAATACCGACCAAGTTTCTCTGGTCGGTATTCTGTCTAATTTTTAAGTCTCACTACAGATAGCCAATCCTTACTTGTATAATATTACTGTATGGAAACCTTCCATAGATCCTGACAGACCTTGATTTTGTAGTGAATCAATTTTTATATCAACAATTTCATAACCATCTAACTGCATAGAAGATATTATTTCATCAATTTGCGTAGTGTATTTGTCCTCACAGCCAAAATTTTGATTAATCCATTTACTAAAACTATTTACCATAACTAGATGAGTTAAACCATCTTTAGGTTTTAAAAATTTTTTTATTTCTTTTTGATAAATAGATTCTGCAGCACTTTTTTGTCCTTTTGTAAACATTCCCACTCTATTTCACCACCTTTCCAGTAAAATTATTATTGCTAATATATTTATTGCTTCAAGCTTTTTGTGAATGTCCAAAGTGTTAATCACTAATAAAGTTAGACTATTATTCCTCTCTATGGTGATTCATTAAGGAAAAGTATTGGTTAAAGCATATAGACGATAAAGATAGTATATCAATGTTCACAAAAGTCTACAATAAAAATTCAAATTTGTTATAGACTATATTAGAAAAGTAATGGGTGGGTATTGTTGTATCAACAATAAGGAGGACTGTAAGAAAAGTCCTTTGTCAAGATAGTATTGAAATAAAAAGCTGAAAATCAAAAGGACAAATGTTACAAAAAACTCTTTTTTACTATTGGGCATATTCAATTACAGATAACTTGTGCTATGCTAGAATAAAAAGTGCAGTCGCTATAAGGAGTAGGTTATGAAATCAATTGTCGAAAAGTTAAACTTAACGAAGTATCAGCAACTAGTTACTTTAAATAGACCACAGGGAGAGTATCTATCTGAATTTGCTTCAGCCGCGCAGCAATTACCCTCAGAACCAGTTGAGCTGATTTTTGCATTTGTGAAAACGATGGCGGAATTTCAAGAGATTGTTTCAATGGTGATTGAAGGTCAACATTTAGTAGAAAATGGGTTGTTATATGTGGCTTATCCGAAAAAAGGCAATAAAATGTATCCAACCTTTGTCCACCGAGATGAAATTTTTCCAACATTACAAGTAAACGAGGCAGATGGGTATATTAAAGGCTCAACCTTAAAATTTAATCGCATGGTTAGTTTAGATGAGACTTTTACGGTTGTCGGCATGAAGAATGTTCTTAAAAAGCCAGCGAAGAATCAGACCAGTTCTGCTGTTGGGGATTATGTTCAATATTTACCAGAAATTGAAGCGTTGGTACAAACAGAACCAGCTGCTGCAGCGACATTCGCTGCATTAACGCCTGGTTATCAAAAAGAGTGGGCGCGGTATGTATTTAGTGCAAAGCGAGCGGAGACACGGAAAAAGCGGCAAACTGAAATGTTAGCCATTTTAAAAGAAGGCTATAAAACCAAAGCTCTTTATCAGCAAAGGAAGAAATAATGGCGCAGTTAATTGAAACAGTTACAGCATACATCGAAACAGTCGAACCAAAATGGCGAATTGCTTATCAGCAAGTATTAGACGCCGTTTCGCAAAATTTGCCAGCAGGATTTGAATTAACAATGCAATATGGCATGCCAACCTTTGTTGTGCCGCTTTCAGTATTTCCAGAAGGCTATCTCAACCGTGGTGATGAGCCGTTACCATTTATCAGTTTAGGCGCTACTAAAAGGCAAGTAGCTTTATATCACATGGGATTAATGGGAAATGAAGCCGTCCGAAGTTGGTTTCAAGAAGCCTATCAGGAACAAGTGTCAACAAAGCTAAACATGGGGAAAAGTTGTCTTCGCTTCACTAATCCTAAGCGAATACCCTATGAACTAATTGGCGAATTAGTAACAAAAATCACGCTTGAAGAATGGCTGCAACAGTATCAACACTACCAAAAGAAAAAGAAGAATTATTAGGAGGAACCACATGTTATTAGGATCACACGTTAGTATGAGTGGCAAGAAAATGCTATTAGGCTCTGCCGAGGAAGCGGCTAGTTATGGCTCAACAACCTTTATGATTTATACAGGTGCGCCACAAAACACGCGCCGGAAACCGATTGAAGAAATGAATATTGAAGCTGGGCAAGCGTTTATGAAGGAACACAATTTAAGTAATATCGTCGTTCATGCCCCGTATATTATTAATTTAGGCAATACAATCAAAACGGAAAATTTCGGTTTTGCCGTTGACTTTTTGCGACAAGAAATTGAGCGAGCACAAGCGTTGGGAGCAACGCAAATCACGTTACACCCAGGTGCGCATGTTGGCGCAGGTCCAGAAGCCGGCATCAAACAAATTGTTAAAGGTCTAAACGAAGTCTTGTGGAAAGAGCAAATCCCTCAAATCGCTTTAGAAACAATGGCTGGTAAAGGAACCGAAATCGGCCGTACGTTTGACGAACTAGCTGCGATTATTGACGGAGTTACGCTAAATGATAAGCTTTCTGTCACTCTGGATACTTGCCACATTAATGATGCAGGTTATAATGTAAAAGATGATTTTGATGGCGTATTAGTTGAATTTGATAAAATTATCGGATTGGATCGTTTAAAAGTCATTCATGTGAATGATTCTAAAAATCCTATGGGCTCACATAAAGATCGTCATGCCAATATTGGTTTTGGCACTATTGGTTTTGAAGCTTTAAACGGTGTGGTTCACCATGAAAAATTAACTGCTTTACCAAAAATTTTAGAAACACCTTATGTCGGAGAAGACAAAAAAAATAAAAAGGCCCCTTACGGCTTTGAAATTGCGATGTTAAAAAATCAAACATTTGATCCAGAATTATTAGAAAAAATTCAAGGACAAAACTAAAGCAACAATCGCTCTTAAAGGTCCTATTGACATTTAAGAGCGTATATTTTTGACTTTTAATCACTATTTTGCAAAAAAATCAGACTTTTTTCATTATTTAAGAGAAATCCCGCAAAAAGAACTTTTCTTTTTTTGCTATTTCTAGTAAAATAATTCATTGAGAGCAAAACTATACGGAGAGGAGAGAGTTTCAATGGCAACAGGTTGGGTAGTATTAATCGCAGTAATCGCTTTATTAGTAGGCGCTGCAGGGGGCTTTTTCCTTGCACGCAAATATATGCAAGATTATTTCAAAAAAAATCCTCCCGTTAATGAGGATATGTTACGCATGATGATGGCATCAATGGGTCAAAAACCGTCAGAGAAAAAGGTTAGACAAATGATGCAACAAATGAAAAACCAAGGAAAATAGTAAAGGTTATTCAGGTAATCATGAATAAGTGTAAAAACGGGCTGATTTTCAGTCCGTTTTTTTGTTGTTTTGCGGGAGAATAGGATAATCTAGGAGGAAAAGAGCGAAACGTTTAATCAAAAACAACAATAACGAAGAAACCTTCTAGCTCGAAAGTAGTCTTCGTAGAACAACAAAGTAAAGGAGGGACAACTGAATGTCCATATTCAAAAAAATAGGCTGGTTTTTTAAGCAAGAGAAAAAAAGTTATATTATTGGGGTTTTCTCATTAATGATGGTCGCTCTTGTTCAATTAGTCCCGCCCAAAGTTATTGGCGTCGTTGTAGATGAAATCGTTAACAAAGAAATTCGCTTAACGAAAATTATCGTGTGGGTTGCACTCTTGGTTGGTGCTGGGCTTGCCCAATATCTTTTTCGCTATATTTGGCGGATGCATATTTGGGGGAGTGCCGCTCGTTTGGAAAAAGAGCTACGGACTCAATTATTTCATCATTTCACAAAAATGGATAGCATCTTTTATCAGAAATATCGGACAGGTGACTTGATGGCGCATGCAACCAATGATTTAAATGCCATCCAAAATGTGGCTGGAGCTGGGATTTTAACATTTGCTGACTCTGTGATTACGGGAGGAACAACGATTATCGCAATGGTTCTATTTGTCGATTGGCGCTTAACATTAATTGCTTTATTACCGCTGCCTTTATTAGCGGTCACCTCACGAGTTCTAGGTTCTAAGTTGCATGATGCCTTTCGAGATTCACAAGCTGCTTTTTCAGCGATTAATGATAAAACACAAGAAAGTATCACTGGAATTAAAGTCATTAAAACATTTGGGCAAGAAAAAGAAGATCTTGCTGATTTTACAGAGAAAATTGATGATGCTATCGTCAAAAATAAACGAACGAACTTTTTAGATGCACTATTTGATCCGTTTATTACGCTGATTATTGGTGTTTCTTATGTTTTGACAATTATTATTGGTGGTCGTTTCATCATGGAAGGAACGATTAGTTTAGGTCAGTTGGTCTCTTTCATTGCCTATATTGGGATGCTAGTTTGGCCAATGTTTGCGATTGGGCGCTTATTTAATGTGTTAGAACGTGGGAATGCTAGTTACGATCGTGTGAACGAATTATTACATGAAAAAACGCATATTATCGAACGAAAAGATGCCATCAAAACAATGGCGCAAGGGACAATTTCAATGAAGATTGATTCTTTTTCTTATCCAAAAGAAGAGACGGTGGCGTTGGAAAATATCCAATTTTCGTTGCAAGAAGGAGAAACCTTGGGGATTGTTGGCAAAACAGGCGCTGGTAAAACCACTATTTTGAAATTGTTGATGCGTGAATATGACCAATACCAAGGAACGATTTCCTTTGGAAAACATAACATTAAAAATTACACATTAGATGCATTGATGGGTGCAATGGGGTACGTGCCACAGGACCATTTTCTCTTTTCCATGACGGTACGAGATAACATTCGTTTTGCTAAACCAGACTTAGAACAAGCAGCAGTTGAACAAGCGGCAGCATTAGCATTTATTAACCAAGAAATTAAAGCATTCCCTGAAGGCTATGACACAATGGTTGGGGAACGTGGCGTTTCGCTTTCTGGAGGACAAAAACAACGGATTTCTATTGCACGGGCCTTGATTGTTGAACCAGAATTGTTAATTTTAGATGATGCCTTATCTGCAGTCGATGCGAAGACTGAAGAGGCGATTTTATCAAATCTAAAAGAAACGCGCCAAGAAAAAACCACTATTATTACAGCGCATCGTTTAAGTAGTGTCATGCATGCAAAAGAAATCTTAGTGTTGGATGAAGGGAAAATTATTGAACGGGGGACACATCAGGAGTTACTGACTCAGAAGGGTTGGTATCAGCGGATGTGGGAAAAACAGCAATTAGAAGCGAAAATTGAAGGGAGTGAGAGTTAATGGAAGAAAAGTATCAATCCGAATGGTCCAGAGAGTTACCGCTGAAAGAACAATTAACGATTGTTCAGCGTTTGTTTCGTTTTGCCAAACCGTTTCGACGCATGTTTTACACAGCTATTCTCTTTGCATTTGGCTTATCAATTATCAATATTCTTTTGCCTAGAGTCATTCAAGTTTTTATGGATAATTATTTAACGCCTAAAACTGCTACAATGCAAGTGATTCTAACTTTTGCTGCTATTTATTTTTTTGGTGTCATTGTCAAAAGTATTGTTTGGTTTTTCCAATGGTATTTGTATTCGATGGCTTCTTTAAAAACGTATCAATATATACGAGTGAAATTATTTGAAAAATTACACACTTTAGGTATGCGTTATTTTGATCAAACACCAGCGGGTTCGACGGTGTCTCGTGTTACCAACGATACAGAAACATTGTTTGAATTCTGGTATGTATTCCTAATGGTGATTACAGGAATTTTTGCCGTAATCTCGTCATTTTTTGCAATGTTTCAACTCAGTCCAGAAATTTCATTTTATTGTCTAATTTTCTTGCCAATTTTATTAGTTGTAATTTGGTATTACCAAAAATTTAGTTCAAAATTATATCGCAGTATGCGGGAAAAATTAAGTCAATTAAACACCAAACTAAATGAATACATCTCTGGTATGCAAATCATTCAACAATTTCGCCAAGAAAAACGTTTGGAAAAAGAATTTGAAGAAACCAATGATGACTATTTAAAAACACGAGTAGCAATGATTCGTATGAATTCGTTATTATTAAGTCCCATCATTAATTTGTTGTATACGTTGGCGATTGCATTGGCCTTAACTATGTTTGGCATCGATGCTTTACATTCTCCTGTAGAAGCGGGAATGATTTATGCTTTTGTAACGTATGTCCAAGCTTTTTTTAATCCGATGACACAAATGATGGACTTCCTAAGTATCTTTACAGATGGGATTGTCGCAGGTAGTCGTATTTTAAAAATTATGGATACGGAAGAATTAACACCGCAACAATCAGTAGGTGCGAATGGGGAAATTATTCGCGGGAAAATTGAATTTCGTAATGTTACTTTTTCTTATGACGGCAAAAACGAAGTATTGAAAAATATTAGCTTTGTTGCAAATCCCGGGGAAACCGTCGCTTTAGTCGGTCATACTGGAAGTGGTAAAAGTTCAATTATTAATGTACTCATGCGTTTCTATGAATTTTATGAAGGGCAGATTTTAATTGATGATCGTGACATTCGTGATTTTCCCATGACAGAATTACGGGAAAAGATGGGCTTGGTATTACAGGATGCTTTCATGTTTTATGGAGATATTGCTGGAAATATCCGTTTACTGAATCCAAACATCACAGATGAACAAATTAAACAGGCTGCGGAATTTGTTCAGGCGGATAAATTTATTCACACGTTACCCAATACCTATCATGCGAAAGTCATTGAACGAGGAGCGAGTTATTCTAGCGGACAACGTCAATTAATTTCGTTTGCACGAACAATTGTAACTGATCCCAAAATTTTAGTTTTAGATGAAGCAACCGCTAATATTGATACAGAAACAGAAGGATTGATTCAAGAAGGATTAGCCAAAATGCGACAAGGAAGAACGACAATTGCGATTGCGCATCGCCTTTCGACGATTCGTGATGCAAACTTGATTTTAGTTTTAGACAAAGGGCAGATTGTAGAACGAGGAACGCACGAAACGTTACTGGCAGAAGGGGGCCTTTATGCGGATATGTATCAGTTACAAAGTACGGAAGTTTAACGTAACAACAGAAAGAGTTAAATAACCCAAACAAAGGCATTTAGTGTTAGGAAATTCCTAATTCTAGGTGTCTTTGTAGCTCTTTAAATTGCAAAAAAGAAGAGAAATGGTATGATATGAAGAGAGAAAAATAAACGAGGAAGTTAGGTGGAACTGTGAAGCCAGTTATAGTCAAAAATGTGCGAATAGGTGAAGGCAATCCCAAAATTGTGGTGCCCATTGTTGCTCGAACAGCCGAGGATATTTTGGCCGAAGCAACGGCGAGCCAAACACTAGATTGTGATTTGGTGGAATGGCGTTTAGACTATTATGAAAATGTCGCTGATTTTTCCGATGTATGTAATCTTTCACAACAAGTAATGGAACGGTTGGGGCAAAAACCGTTATTGTTAACTTTTCGTACACAAAAAGAAGGCGGCGAAATGGCTTTTTCCGAGGAAAATTATTTTGCTTTGTATCATGAATTAGTGAAAAAAGGTGCGTTGGATTTATTAGATATTGAATTATTTGCGAATCCGCTGGCGGCAGATACGTTAATTCACGAAGCTAAAAAGGCGGGGATTAAAATTGTTCTCTGTAATCACGACTTTCAGAAAACACCGTCGCAAGAGGAGATTGTCGCACGGTTACGCCAAATGCAAATGCGTCAGGCGGATATTTGTAAAATAGCTGTGATGCCACAAGATGCGACAGATGTACTTACGTTACTTTCAGCAACCAATGAAATGTACACCCATTATGCATCCGTCCCAATCGTTACTATGTCAATGGGACAGTTAGGGATGATTAGTCGCGTAACAGGTCAACTGTTCGGATCGGCACTAACTTTTGGCTCCGCCCAGCAAGCGTCTGCACCAGGCCAACTATCCGTACAAGTATTAAGAAATTATTTAAAGACATTCGAACAAAACAAGTGATTCAGAAGGTGAAAAAAGTGGCAAAGAAAAAAACACAACAAAAAACGAATGCGATGCGCATGGTGGAACAACATAAAGTACCATATAAAGAATATGAATTCGCTTGGAGTGAAGATCATTTAAGTGCAGAAAGTGTCGCTGAAAGTTTAGGTATTGATAAAGGACGAATTTTTAAAACCTTGGTTACAGTAGGTAATAAAACAGGTCCAGTCGTGGCTGTCATTCCTGGTAATCAAGAATTAGATTTAAAAAAATTAGCGAAAGCTAGTGGCAACAAAAAGGTAGAAATGCTTCACTTAAAAGATTTAGAAGCAACCACAGGCTATATTCGTGGGGGCTGTTCACCAATTGGGATGAAAAAACAATTTCCCACCTATTTAGCTGAAGAAGCTCAACAATATTCTGCAATTATTGTTTCTGCAGGCAAACGTGGCATGCAAATTGAATTAGCTCCTGAAGCAATCCTTTCGCTAACCAATGGACAATTTGCGGGAATAACGACAGAAGAATAAGTGGTTATAAGAAGAGGTTGAGACAGAACCGTTTATCTGTTTTTAAACGTGGAGCAAAAATCACTAGGGATTTTTGCTCCACGTGTTTAATTATCAAATTAATAAAGGAAAAGCATTAAGTAAACAGTGCTACTTTTTATTGGGATAAAATTTTTGTAATGCTTGCCGTGCGAGCATATCGGCCGCTTTGTTTTGACTTTCAGGTAGCCATTTGATTAAGAGCAAAGGGAAATTCTTTTCTAGTTGTTGATATTCTGCTAAATAAGGCTGGTACTTTTCATTTTTAGCATAGTTTTTTTCAATTGTTTGGACAACAATTTTACTATCTGAGTGGAGAAGAACGGTTTGTTGATTGTCTTCATTGGCAATCGCTTGTTTTAAAGCTTCAATCAGCACTTTAAATTCGGCTTCGTGATTACTAACAATGCCTAAAGGCACATGCAATTGTTGCCGCGATTGGTCGGTGAGGTAAACGATACCGCCGCCAGATTCACCTGGATTGCCTTTTGTTGCCGCATCTACATAAATTCTTAACATAAAATTACTCCTAATTTCTTTTTGTTCTTAAAAAAAGTATGTTACTATTATAACATATTTAAATTTAGCGGCGTTGATCCAGAAGTAGTGAGGGCACTTTATGAAAAAACAGAAATTTTATTGGCAGCCAGAATTAGCATCAACAATTATTTACTGGTCTTGCACATTTTGTATATTATTTATTAGTTTAATTTTAGCATTGGAAAATAATGGTCCTTACTTGATTAGTAATCTGGTGATGGTTCCATTTTTTGTGTTTGCTTATCTAGGAATTGCGCGGTCTTTTAATATGACAGAAACATCTTTAATTGTCAGAGATGTTTTGTGGTTTCGCAAAAAAGCACTTCCGCTTTCTCAGATAGAAAAAGTAACCTACAATGAAAAAAGCATCGAAATTTTTTCCTCAGAATTTAAGGAAGGCTCAAAAGTCTTTTTAATGAAAAAGAAAACGATTCCGTTATTTCTTGAGGCACTTAAGGTAAAAAAGCCTGAATTGAAGGTAGCAGAAGATCATTCTTTGGGCCTTCATAAAAAAGAAGAAAAAAACAAGAGTGAGTCATAAGTCGAAACGACTGGTGACCCACTCTCAAAATCTTAAAATAATCAGCTGAAACAAACGCTACGTTTACTTACTTTTTGGAGCTAAGCGCTGTTGGTTCAGCTTTTTTAGTTATCTATTTTTTTGACATGTGCTGCTTGTAGCCCACGATTGCCTTCCATTATCTCGAATTCTACAGATTGATTCTCATCAAGTGATTTGAATCCGTCACCTTCTATAGCAGTGAAGTGGACAAAAATCTCATCTTCTTCGTTGTAAACGATAAAACCATAACCTTTTCTGTTATCGAACCATTTGACAATTCCTTTTTGCATCCAATTCACGCTCCTTTTAGATTTGTAAAGACACTTTCATTATACGAGAAAAGGCTACCAAACGTCAATGGTTGGGTTGTTTAAAAAAGGTTATTCTAGCCATTCTATTCAATACAAGCTATAATTTAAAAGAAACAATGTGTCACAAAGACGATAAAGAATTGAAAAGGGGTCCGTTATGAAGACAGATATTAACATTGCACAAGCAGCAACATTAAAACCTATTCAAGAGATTGCCGAAACAATCGGTCTTTCAGAAGATTCGCTCGAACTTTATGGAAAATACAAAGCGAAAATAGATTTTCCAACGCTTCAATCCTTAGAAGCGAAGCCAGAAGGTAAATTAATCCTCGTTACGTCGATTAATCCAACACCAGCAGGAGAAGGAAAATCAACCGTGACCATTGGTTTAGGAGATGCATTAAATCAAATCAATAAAAAAACAGTTATTGCCCTAAGAGAACCATCATTAGGTCCTGTGATGGGGATTAAAGGTGGCGCAACAGGTGGCGGTTACGCACAAGTATTACCAATGGAAGAAATCAATTTGCATTTTACTGGTGATATGCATGCGATTACGACAGCCAATAATGCCTTAGCTGCGTTACTAGATAATCATTTACAGCAAGGAAATGAATTAAAGATTGATTCTCGACGGGTGATTTGGAAACGGGCAGTGGATCTAAATGATCGTGCGCTCAGACAGGTCGTTGTTGGTTTAGGCGGTCCTTTCCAAGGTGTACCAAGAGAAGACGGTTTCGATATTACTGTGGCAAGCGAAATTATGGCGATTCTTTGTTTAGCGCAAAATTTAACGGACTTAAAAGAACGCTTAAGTCGGATTATTGTCGCCTATAATGACCAAAGAGAGCCGGTGACGGTTAAAGATTTAAACGTGGCAGGTGCGCTGACTTTATTATTAAAAGACGCCTTAAAACCTAATTTAGTTCAAACGATTGAAGGAACTCCAGCTTTTGTTCACGGTGGTCCTTTTGCCAATATCGCTCATGGATGTAACAGTATTTTAGCGACAAAAACGGCTTTGCATCTAGGGGATTATGTCGTAACAGAAGCAGGTTTTGGTGGCGACTTGGGTGGCGAAAAATTTTTAGATATTAAAGTACCTTCTTTAGGGAAAGCACCCGATGCCGTTGTGATTGTGGCAACGATTCGCGCGTTGAAAATGCATGGCGGTTTGGCGAAAGATCAGTTAGCAGAAGAAAATTTACCAGCGTTACAAAAAGGCTTTGCCAACTTAGAAAAACATATTCAAAACATGCAACGTTATGATGTACCAGTAGTTGTTGCAATTAATGAGTTTACACAGGATACAGAAAAAGAAATTCAATTATTGAAAGAAGCATGCCAAGCGTTAGGCGTGCCCGTCGAGTTAACAAGTGTTTGGGCGCAAGGTGGCGCAGGTGGCACGAATCTAGCGAAAACAGTAGTAGCAGAGATTGAAGCCAATACAAAACAGTTTCAACCTTTATATAACCCTCGCCAAACAATTGAAGAAAAAATTCAAGCCATTGTACAAACGATTTACGGCGGGGAACAGGCGATTTTTTCTCCGAAAGCACAAAAGCAAATTGCAGACTTTACAAAAAATGGTTGGGATCAATTACCAATTTGCATGGCGAAGACACAGTATTCACTTTCTGACGATCCTCAAAAATTAGGACGGCCAGAAGGATTTACGATTACGATTCGTGAGCTAGTTCCAAAAATCGGTGCAGGGTTTATCGTGGCGTTAACGGGTGACATTTTAACGATGCCTGGCTTGCCGAAAGTTCCTGCTGCGTTAAATATGGATGTGGACGAAACGGGTCAAGCGAGCGGTCTCTTTTAAAGCCGCTCTTTCCTGAGACCTATTTTTAGTATATACTTAAAAGTAGCTCAATAAAAAATAATGACGGAAATTTATTGCGTAGTTTATTATAAGGAGCAACGACTATGGGGGAACGAGCAGATACATTTTTAGCACACTTTAATCGCATTGAAAAGTGGATGAGAGAGAGACTGAACAATCCTGTCAATATGGGATTCAGTGAAATGACAAGACGTCTTTCCCGAAAAGAAAAAGGACAGATTGCTCAATTTGAAGAGGATTTGCTTCAAATGGCTCAGTTAAGAAATGCCATCGTTCATGAGCGAATTGCTGATGATTTTGTAATTGCAGAGCCAAACGAATGGGCAGTTCAACGAATTGAAACGATTGAACAAGCTTTAACAAAACCAGAAAAAGTAGTGCCTAAATTTGCGAAACGTGTTACAGCTTTTGAAATCACCACTTCTTTAGAAACGTTATTAACGATTATTGCAAAAAAACAATATTCTCAATTTCCGATTTATGAAAAAGGTGTATTTAAAGGATTAATCACGGTTCGAGGGATTGGTGTATGGTTTGCCATTGAGAGCACCAAAGGCGAAGTTCACATTGCCAACCGAACGGTGCGAGAATTGTTGGCATCAAATTATAAACGCAGCAACTATCAATTTGTTTCAATTGAAGCAACCGTTTTTGAAGTTGAACAAATGTTTCGGGAGCAGCCACGCTTAGAAGCTGTGCTTATTAGTAAAAGTGGCCATCCTAATGGTGAGTTAGTAGGCATTGTTCGACCAAGAGATTTAGCAAGTATTCATAGAGAAAAGGAATGACGCGATTGTTAGTAGTATATTTTTTAATCAGTGCCTTATTAGTAGGGCTTGACCAATGGAGCAAATATTTGACGGTCCAAAACATTTCTTTGGGTGAAACAAAAGAATTCATTCCTGGATTTTTGTCGCTGACCCATTTAAGAAATACCGGAGCTGCTTGGAGCTTATTAGAAGGAAAGATGATATTCTTTTATGTCATCACAGTAATTGTTAGTGTCGTGATTATTTATTTATTAATTAAGAATTATAAAAAAAGTATCTGGTATTCTGTAGGTTTATCTTTTGTCTTAGCAGGTGCCATTGGGAATTTTATTGATCGTGTACGTTTAGGCTACGTGGTGGACATGCTCCAAACGGATTTTATGAATTTTCCTATTTTTAATGTTGCAGATAGTACGTTAGTGGTCGGCGTTATTTGTATATTTATTTATTTGATTTTAGATGAAAAAGCAGCAAAGGAAGGCAAAAATGGAACAAATTAACGTAACGATTCAAACAGAAAAAGGCCGGATTGACAAAGTATTAAGTGAACATTTACCCAATCATTCTCGCTCGCAAATTCAACAATGGTTAAAAGAAAAACACGTAACAGTTAACGGTGAAACGGTCCGCGCAAATTACAAAGTTACAGCAGGCGATGAAATTGTGGTAACAATTCCTGAACCAGAAGTTCTAGATATGGTAGCAGAGGATATTCCTTTGACCATTGTTTATGAAGACAATGATGTGATTGTCGTCAACAAACCTCAAGGCATGGTTGTTCATCCTTCGGCAGGGCATCCCAATGGTACATTAGTGAACGCATTACTTCATCATGCGGATCACTTATCGGCGATTAATGATGTGGTGCGACCCGGAATTGTTCATCGAATTGATAAAGATACTTCGGGGCTATTGATGGTGGCTAAAAATGATCAAGCCCATGAATCATTAGCGAAACAGCTAAAAGAAAAAACATCGTTACGCAAATACGTCGCCTTGGTCCACGGTGTTATTCCTCACGATAAGGGAGAGATAAATGCGCCTATTGGTCGTTCCAAGGTTGACCGAAAAATGCAAGCGGTCATTGAAGGCGGTAAAGAAGCAGTCACGCATTTTACTGTTTTAGAGCGTTTTGATGCATTTACCTTAGTTGAATTACAACTAGAAACAGGCCGGACACATCAAATCCGTGTTCACATGAAATATATCGGTTATCCATTAGCTGGAGATCCATTATATGGACCGAAAAAAACATTGCCTGGCAATGGACAATTTTTACATGCGAAGTTATTAGGCTTTACACATCCTACTACAGGTGAACAATTAGTCTTTGAAGCACCTTTACCAGAAGTTTTTGAAAAAACTTTACACCAATTAAGAAATAATCATTGATTTTTTTCTGAAGAAGAGGTAAACTCTTTTTTAAGAAGAAAAATAACTAAATAACTGTAACCTTTAAGTTTAGTCCCGTGAGGCTAAGAAGGAATCATGCAAAAGAACACTAGGTGCGCTTAGTTAGTAAGTTGTGTGGGCTACATGGTACCCTTGTACCTTTTTAAACTGTAACCAACATCCTCCTATCCTCATACGGGTAGGAGGATTTTTTGTTGGAAAAAATAACAGGACAATTTCAATAAAAATCCACTTATTTTTCAGCTGCTCAATTGAAGGAAGAATCGCTGACCCCAAGACAGCGAGGACGTAGATAAAAAAGAAATGAGGAGGAAATTATTATGCCAAAGAAAGAAGTTGTTGACGCAGTCACAATGAAACGAGCGCTTACTCGAATCTCGTATGAAATTATTGAAAGAAACAAAGGAATTCAAGACATTGTTTTAGTAGGAATTAAAACGCGTGGGATATACATTGCACAACGTCTAGCCGAACGCTTAAAACAATTAGAAGATATTGACGTGCCAGTTGGTGAATTAGATATTACTTTGTATCGTGATGATGTGAAAGATATGGAGGAACCTGAATTACATTCTTCTGACGTACCAGTCTCAATTGAAGGTAAAGAAGTTATTTTAGTAGATGATGTCTTGTACACGGGCCGGACCATTCGTGCTGCGATGGACGCTGTTATGGATTTAGGTCGTCCGAGAAAAATCTCTTTAGCAGTCTTAGTAGATCGTGGGCATCGGGAATTACCGATTCGTGCCGATTATGTAGGAAAAAATATTCCAACATCAAAAACTGAGGAAATTATTGTGGAAATGGAAGAGCGTGACGGCGCAGATCGTATTATGATCAGTAAAGGAAACGAATAAAAAGGAGTGAACAACGTTGTCAGAAAAAGAATTTCGAAATGAGGATGCAGTCTTAGATATTAAAGACAGACCGCAAGCTTTTCACTGGGTTGGCCTAAGTTTACAACATTTATTTACGATGTTTGGCGCAACGGTTTTAGTACCAATCTTAGTGGGAATTGACCCAGGGATTGCGTTAGTCAGTTCAGGATTAGGAACAATGGTCTATCTGATTACTACAAAAGGAAAAATCCCCGCTTATCTTGGCAGTAGCTTTGCTTTTATTGCAGCGATGCAGATGTTAATGAAGAGTGATGGTTATCCAGCCATTGCCCAAGGTGCTATGACAACTGGTTTGGTATACCTAATCGTTTCATTAATCATTAAAAAAATTGGTTCTGACTGGTTGGATAAAATTTTACCGCCTATCGTTGTAGGACCTGTCGTGATGGTTATCGGTTTAGGCTTGGCAGCTAATGCCGCAAATAACGCAATGTATAACAACAACGTTTATGATTTTAAATATATTGCCGTAGCCTTGATTACTTTAGGCTTAACCATTTTTTACAACATGTTTTTCAAAGGCTTCTTAGGATTAATTCCAATTCTTTTGGGAATTGTCAGTGGGTACCTAGTCGCTTTAGCTTTCGGAATTATTGACTTAACCCCTATTAAAGAAGCTGCTTGGTTTGCTTTACCGAATTTTGAAGTACCTTTTGTTCAATATGAACCGAAATTGTATTTAAATGCCATTACAACAATGGCACCAATTGCTTTTGTAACAATGACAGAACATATTGGTCATTTAATGGTCTTGAATAAGTTAACCAAGCGCAACTTTTTCCAAGACCCAGGCTTATCTAAAACTTTAATGGGAGATGGCTTAGCGCAAATTGTAGCAGGTTTTGTTGGTGGACCACCAGTTACAAGTTATGGTGAAAATATCGGCGTGCTGGCAATTACAAGAGTACACAGTGTCTTCGTGATTGGTGGAGCCGCGGTGTTCGCTGTAGCTTTAGGCTTTGTTGGAAAATTAAGTGCCTTGATTCTAAGTATCCCAGGACCAGTTATTTCAGGAATTAGTTTCGTCTTGTTCGGTGTGATTGCCGCAAGTGGTTTGAAAATCTTAATCGATAATAAGATTAATTTTGATAAGAAAAAGAATTTATTGATTGCTTCAGTAATTTTAGTCATCGGCATTGGTGGCTTAGTCTTCAAAGTAGGAACCTTTGAATTGTCTTCAATGGCATTAGCAACCGTCTTAGGAATTGTTTTGAATTTAATTTTACCGGAAAACGCACGTAGCGAAGAACAGTAGGAGGACTGGACGAATGATTATTACATCTGAACGAATTAGTTTAAAACATCTTTTAACTGCTGAGGCTTTAACCGACCGTGAAGTCATGGGGTTAATCCGTCGCGCAGGAGAATTTAAACAGGGGGCAAAATGGCACCCAGAAGAACGTCAATATTTTGCAACAAACTTGTTTTTTGAAAATAGTACTCGAACACATAAAAGTTTTGAGGTAGCTGAGAAAAAATTAGGCTTAGAAGTGATTGAGTTTGAAGCAAGTAGAAGTTCTGTTCAAAAAGGAGAAACGTTATACGATACAGTACTAACGATGTCGGCAATTGGTGTAGATGTAGCAGTCATTCGTCATGGTAAAGAAAATTATTACGATGAATTGATTCAAAGTAAAACGATTCAATGTTCTATTATTAACGGTGGGGACGGGAGTGGACAACACCCTACACAATGTTTATTGGATCTGATGACTATTTATGAAGAATTTGGTGGATTTGAAGGCTTGAAAGTGGCGATTGTGGGAGATATTACACATTCTCGCGTTGCTAAATCAAATATGCAGTTATTAAACCGTTTAGGCGCTGAAATTTATTTTTCAGGTCCAGAAGAGTGGTACGATCATCAGTTTGATGTCTATGGACAATATGTGCCATTAGATGAAATTGTTGAAAAAGTCGATGTGATGATGTTGCTTCGCGTGCAGCACGAACGTCATGATGGTAAGGAAAGTTTTTCAAAAGAAGGCTATCATTTGGAATATGGTTTAACCAACGAACGGGCAACTCGTTTACAGAAACACGCAATTATTATGCATCCAGCGCCAGTCAATCGGGATGTTGAACTGGCAGATGAATTAGTGGAAAGTCTGCAATCAAGAATCGTCGCGCAAATGAGTAACGGAGTCTTTATGCGCATGGCAATTTTAGAAGCAATTTTACATGGAAAGGCCTAGGTGGAGAAATGAAGACGTTAATTAAGAATGGGAAAATCATCAAAAAAGAGAATCAATTGATTGAGGCAGCACTTTGGCTAGAAAATGGTGTGATTCACGCAATCGGAGAATCGTTTGACGAAGCAGATTTTGAGCAAGTGTTTGATGCGAACGGGCAACTAATCACGCCAGGCTTGGTGGATGTGCATGTTCACTTTAGAGAACCAGGGTTTACGTATAAAGAAACGATTAAAACGGGTAGTAAAGCTGCTGCTCGCGGTGGTTTTACTACGGTTTGCGCAATGCCCAATTTGAATCCAGTACCAGATACGGCTGAAAAATTAAGTGAGGTTTACGACTTAATTCAAAAAGATGCAGTCGTGAAAGTTTTACAATATGCCCCCATTACAGAAGAGCTACGGAGTGAAGTTTTAACCAATCAGAAGGCCTTAAAAGAAGCGGGCGCCTTTGCATTTACGAATGATGGTGTTGGTGTCCAAACGGCAGGAACGATGTACTTAGCCATGAAAGAAGCGGCTGCATTAGATATGGCACTTGTTGCGCACACGGAAGATGAATCTTTATTATTTGGTGGTGTGATGCATGAAGGAGAAGTTTCTAAGAAATTAGGCCTACCAGGGATTTTAAGTGCAACGGAAGCTTCACAAATTGCTCGGGATATTACTTTAGCAAAAGAAACAGGCGTTCATTATCATGTTTGTCATGTTTCAACAGAAGAAAGCGTGCGCGTTATTCGGGATGCTAAAAAAGCAGGGATTCACGTAACAGCCGAAGTTTCGCCACACCATTTAATTTTAGTCGATGAGGATATTCCTGGTGACGAAGGGTTTTGGAAAATGAACCCGCCATTACGTGGTTTAGCAGATCGACAAGCATTGATTGACGGTTTGTTAGATGGCACGATTGATTGTATTGCTACCGACCATGCGCCCCATGGTTTAGAAGAAAAACAACAATCATTTTTAAACGCACCTTTTGGTATTGTCGGTAGTGAAACGGCCTTCCAATTGATTTATACGAACTTTGTCGAAACAGGCATTTTCACATTAGAACAAGTGATTGATTGGATGGCAGTGAAACCGGCAGAAATTTTTGGATTAAACGCAGGAACACTAACAATTGGTGCACCAGCAGATATTGCAGTTTTTGACTTAGCAACAGCTGCACCAATTGATGCAGAAGCATTTGAATCAATGGCTGTCAATACACCATTTACAGGGTGGACAGTCAAAGGAAAGACACTTATGACATTTGTTGACGGAGCATTAGCTTGGTCGGAGGAGGCGCAGTAGGTTTGAAAAGGTTATTGATTTTAGAAGACGGAACAGTATTTGAAGGAAAAGCGTTTGGTGCAGAAGGCAATGTAGTAGGAGAAGTTGTTTTTACTACTGGCATGACAGGTTACCAAGAAGCAATTACTGACCAAAGTTTTAATGGACAAATGATTACTTTTACGTATCCATTATTTGGAAATTACGGGGTCAACCGAGATGATTATGAATCCATTGCACCAACCTGTAAAGGTGTCATTGTTAAAGAGCATGCGCGGGTTGCTTCAAATTGGCGTCAACAAATGACCTTGGATGAATTTTTAAAGCGCAAAGGGATTCCGGGAATTTCAGGAATTGATACGCGTGCGCTGACTCGTAAGTTACGATCAGCTGGAACAATGAAAGGGAGCATCATTGATGCCGTGGATGATTTGCCGCATGCGTTTGATCAATTAAAAGCGACAGTCATGCCGAAAAATCAAGTGGCACAAGTCTCCACCACTAAGCCTTATCCGAGTCCGGGTGTTGGGCGTAATGTGGTCGTCGTTGATTTTGGGTTGAAACATAGTATTTTGCGAGAATTATCAAAACGGCAATGCAACTTAACCGTGTTGCCTTATAATACAACGGCCGAAGAGATTTTAGAATTAAGTCCCGATGGTGTCATGTTGACAAATGGGCCTGGAGATCCCAAAGATGTGCCTGAAGCTATTGAAATGATTCAAGCAATCCAAGGAAAAGTTCCAATTTTCGGCATCTGCTTAGGTCATCAGTTATTTTCATTAGCAAATGGTGCGGATACGTATAAGATGAAGTTTGGACATCGCGGTTTGAATCATCCTGTACGAGAAATTGCAACAGGACGCATTGATTTCACTTCACAAAACCACGGATATGCCGTAGATGAAGCAACAATTGATCCAGAAAAATTACTTGTGACCCACGTGGAAGTCAATGATGGAACAGTTGAGGGCGTGCGTCATCGAGATTATCCAGCTTTTACTGTGCAATATCACCCAGATGCGGCTCCAGGACCGCACGATGGTCTTCATTTATTTGACGAATTTATGGAATTAATGGATGCATGGAAGGAGCAAAACTAATGCCAAAACGAACGGACATTAAGAAAATCATGGTGATTGGTTCAGGACCAATCATTATTGGACAAGCAGCAGAATTTGACTATGCAGGCACACAAGCCTGTTTAGCGCTAAAAGAAGAAGGGTATGAAGTTGTTTTAGTAAACTCAAATCCAGCGACCATCATGACCGATAAAGAAATCGCGGATCATGTTTATATCGAACCGATTACTTTAGAATTTGTTTCAAGAATTTTGCGAAAAGAACGTCCTGATGCTCTTCTACCAACATTAGGTGGTCAAACTGGATTAAATATGGCGATGGAATTATCGGAATCAGGAATTTTAGATGAGCTAAATGTAGAATTGCTAGGAACAAAGCTCAGTGCGATTGACCAAGCGGAAGACCGTGATTTATTTAAACAATTGATGGAAGAATTAGAACAACCGATTCCAGAAAGTGAAATTGTCAATACGGTGGAACAAGCCGTGGCTTTTGCCAAACAAATTGGCTATCCAATTATCGTTCGTCCCGCATTTACCTTAGGTGGAACAGGCGGCGGCATGTGCGATACGGAAGAAGAACTCCGTCAGATTGCCGAAAACGGTCTGAAATTATCACCAGTTACACAATGTTTAATTGAAAAAAGTATTGCTGGTTTTAAAGAAATTGAATATGAAGTGATGCGTGATTCGGCTGATAATGCGATTGTGGTTTGTAACATGGAAAACTTTGATCCTGTCGGCATTCACACTGGGGATTCGATTGTTTTTGCTCCGAGTCAAACCTTATCAGATTATGAATACCAAATGTTGCGAGATGCGTCTTTGAAAATTATTCGTGCATTAAAAATTGAAGGTGGCTGTAATGTTCAATTAGCTTTGGATCCACATAGCTTTAATTATTATGTGATAGAAGTGAATCCTCGTGTTTCTCGCTCATCTGCACTTGCTAGTAAAGCCACAGGGTATCCCATTGCGAAGTTAGCCGCAAAAATTGCTGTTGGTTTAACATTAGATGAAATGAAAAATCCAGTTACTGGAACCACTTATGCCGAATTTGAACCCGCTTTGGACTATGTTGTTTCCAAAATTCCTCGTTGGCCTTTTGACAAATTTGAAAAAGGTGCTCGAGAACTAGGAACACAAATGAAAGCAACCGGGGAAGTCATGGCAATTGGCCGCAATATTGAAGAATCCTTATTAAAAGCAGTTCGTTCTTTAGAAATTGGTGCTTATCACAACGAGTTAGCAGAACTAAGTCATGTCAGTGATTTAGAATTAACGAAGAAAATGGTCCATGCGCAAGATGATCGATTGTTCTACTTATCAGAAGCCATTCGTAGAGGATATAGCATCGAAGAATTACAAAGTTTAACGAAAATTGATTTATTCTTCTTGGATAAACTTTTACACATTATCGAAATTGAAACGGCCCTTGAAAGTCACGTGGACAACGTAGCTGTCTTGAAAGAAGCCAAACAAAATGGCTTTTCTGATCGAAAAATTGCAGCACTTTGGGGACAAACAGAACAAGCCATCGCTGACTTCCGCAAAGCCAATCAAATTGTGCCCGTCTATAAAATGGTGGATACGTGTGCTGCAGAGTTTGAATCACACACGCCTTATTTTTATAGCACGTATGAAGTAGAAAACGAAAGCAATGTTTCGAAAAAGCCTTCTGTACTAGTATTAGGTTCTGGTCCCATTCGCATTGGTCAAGGGGTCGAGTTTGATTATGCAACGGTTCATTCTGTCAAAGCGATCCAAGCGGCTGGTTATGAAGCAATTATTATGAATAGTAATCCTGAAACAGTTTCAACAGATTTCTCTGTTTCTGATAAATTATACTTTGAGCCATTAACTTTAGAAGACGTCATGAATGTGATTGATTTAGAAAATCCGATTGGCGTGATCGTCCAATTTGGTGGACAAACAGCGATTAATTTAGCTGAGCCGCTCACAAAACAAGGCGTTAAAATTCTTGGAACAACGATTGAAGATTTAGATCGTGCGGAAAATCGTGATTTATTTGAACAAGCTTTGCAAGAGTTAGCGATTCCTCAACCACCAGGAGATACGGCCACAAGTGCAGAAGAAGCAGTCGTGATTGCTGATCGTATCGGCTATCCCGTTTTAGTTCGTCCAAGTTATGTTTTAGGTGGTCGTGCAATGGAAATTGTCGAAAATCAAAAGGATTTGGAAGATTATATGCGACACGCAGTCAAAGCTTCTCCAGAACATCCTGTCTTGGTTGATAGCTATTTATTGGGACAGGAATGTGAAGTTGATGCCATTTGTGATGGTGAAACAGTACTAATTCCAGGGATTATGGAACATATTGAACGAGCTGGCGTGCATTCTGGTGATTCAATGGCGGTTTATCCACCGCAGTATCTTTCTCAAGAAATTCAAGCAACGATTGCCGATTATACAAAAAAACTGGCACTTGGTTTAAACTGTGTAGGTATGATGAATATTCAATTTGTTATTCATGAAAATCGTGTTTATGTGATTGAAGTGAATCCTCGTGCGAGTCGAACAGTTCCTTTCTTAAGTAAAATCACAGGGATTCCGATGGCCCAAGTTGCTACAAAAGCGATTCTTGGTGAGAAATTGACTGACCTAGGATATCAAGATGGATTATATCCTGAAAGTAAACAAGTTCATGTGAAAGCCCCTGTATTCTCCTTTACGAAACTACAAAAAGTAGATACGTACTTAGGGCCTGAAATGAAATCAACTGGGGAAGTTATGGGTAGTGATTATTATTTAGAAAAAGCCTTGTATAAAGCCTTTGAAGCATCTGGCTTGCATTTGCCAAGTTATGGGGCTGTACTTTTCACCATTGCTGATGAAACAAAAGAAGAGGCGTTAGAAATTGCTAAGCGTTTTTCAGCAATTGGCTATAGTTTAGTCGCAACGGAAGGAACCGCTGACTTTTTAGCGAAGCATCAGTTGCCTGTTAAGAAAGTGACGAAAATTTCTAATCCTGAAGGGGAAACCGTGCTGGATGTCATTCGTAATGGGAATGCACAAGTGGTAATCAATACCATGGATAAAAATCGTTCCAGTGCCAACCAAGATGGGTTTTCAATCCGTCGGGAAGCAGTCGAACATGGGATTCCATTGTTTACCTCACTTGACACAGCAAATGCGATTTTAAAAGTTTTAGAATCAAGAGACTTTACGACAGAAGCCATTTAAGCAAAAATCTGGAACAATCGTCTGAGGAGGACTGTTCCAGATTCTTTTACGAAGAAATAGAAAATCATTTATAGGGGAATCAGAGAATAAAGGAGTGAAGGATACTGATGCAGAGAAAGCAAGAAATGATGACCATTGTAGCTCAAAAACAGTTAGCGCCACGGATTTATCAGTTAGACTTACAAGGCGAGTTAGTGAAAGAGATGACACGACCTGGACAGTTTGTGCATATCAAGGTTCCGCGTGCAGATTTACTTTTGCGGCGACCGATTAGCATCAACCAAATTGATCATTCGAACGAAACCTGTCGTTTGATTTATCGAGTCGAAGGCGCTGGAACGGAAGTGTTTGCCACCATGAAGGCTGGTGAACAATTAGATATTTTAGGTCCTTTAGGAAACGGCTTTGATATAACTACCGTAGCAGCTGGTCAGACTGCTTTTATCGTTGGCGGAGGAATCGGGATTCCCCCATTGTATGAATTATCAAAGCAACTTAATGAAAAAGGCGTGAAAGTGATTCATTTTCTTGGTTATGCATCAAAAGAGGTTGCTTATTACCAACAAGAATTTATGGCATTAGGAGAAACACATTTTGCCACAGATGACGGCTCGTTTGGCGCTCATGGCAACGTGGGCCGTTTATTGTCAGAAGCGTTAGCAAAAGGACGGATCCCTGATGCAGTTTATGCATGTGGTGCGAATGGTATGTTAAAAGCAATTGATTCTTTATTTCCAACACATCCACACGTTTACCTTTCTTTAGAAGAACGGATGGCCTGTGGAATTGGGGCTTGCTATGCCTGCGTTTGCCATAAAAAAGGAGACACTACTGGAGCAAAAAGTGTCAAGGTCTGTGATGAAGGTCCGATTTTTAAAGCAAGTGAGGTTATCTTATGATGAAAAATCCTTTAGCTGTTTCAATTCCAGGTTTAACATTAAAAAATCCAATTATTCCCGCCAGTGGTTGCTTTGGGTTCGGGGAAGAATATGCTAACTATTATGACCTTGATCAATTAGGTTCAATTATGATTAAGGCAACAACGCCCCAAGCACGATATGGAAATCCCACACCACGTGTAGCTGAAACACCTAGTGGTATGCTAAATGCCATTGGATTGCAGAATCCAGGCTTAGACGTGGTTATGCAAGAAAAATTACCGAAATTAGAAAAATACCCTAACTTACCGATTATCGCAAATGTTGCAGGTGCTTGCGAAGAGGACTATGTGGCTGTTTGCGCAAAAATTGGGCAAGCGCCTAACGTCAAAGCAATTGAACTGAATATTTCCTGTCCTAATGTGAAACATGGCGGCATAGCTTTTGGTACAGATCCAGAGGTTGCTTTTCAATTAACACAAGCAGTCAAAAAAGTCGCCTCTGTTCCGATTTATGTTAAACTATCACCAAACGTAACGGACATTGTGCCAATCGCCCAAGCAATTGAAGCAGGGGGTGCAGACGGTTTTTCTATGATTAATACATTGCTAGGGATGCGCATTGATTTAAAAACGAGAAAACCTATTTTAGCCAATCAAACTGGTGGACTATCTGGACCAGCCATTAAACCTGTTGCTATTCGCTTAATCCGACAAGTCGCCAGTGTTTCTCAGTTGCCAATTATTGGAATGGGCGGTGTTCAAACAGTGGACGATGTCTTGGAAATGTTCATGGCAGGTGCTAGCGCTGTCGGGGTTGGTACGGCCAACTTTACAGATCCATACATTTGTCCGAAGTTGATTGACGGATTACCTAAGCGAATGGAAGAGTTAGGTATTGAATCGTTGGAACAATTAATTAAAGAAGTGAGAGAGGAGCAGCAAAATGCACGATAGACCAATTATTGCGTTAGATTTTCCCACGCAAAAAGAAGTGGCTGTTTTTTTAGAAAAATTCCCTAAGGAAGAAGCCTTGTTTGTTAAAGTGGGGATGGAACTTTTTTACGCAGAAGGACCAGCGATTGTTCGCTGGCTTAAAGAACAAGGGCACGATGTTTTCTTGGATTTAAAATTACATGATATTCCGAATACTGTGGAAAAAGCGATGACAAATTTAGCAAAATTAGGCGTTGCCATTACCAATGTCCATGCAGCAGGGGGCGTTCGAATGATGCAAGCAGCTAAGGAAGGTCTAATCAAAGGGACTCAGCCAGGCGCTAAGGTTCCTGAGTTAATTGCTGTAACCCAGTTGACTTCTACTAGTGAAGAAGAGATGCACCATGATCAATTAATCAACGTTTCTTTAGAGACAAGTGTCATTCATTATGCTAAATGTGCGGAAAAAGCGGGTCTGGATGGCGTGGTTTGTTCAGCATTAGAAGCACGTGGTATTCAAGAAGCAACCAAGCAGACGTTTATTTGTTTAACACCTGGTATTCGTCCAGCAGGAAGTGCAGTAGGTGACCAACAACGGGTCGTTACGCCGCAACATGCTCGCGAAATCGGGTCCACATATATCGTTGTTGGCCGACCTATTACCCAAGCAGAAAATCCTTATGAAGCCTATCAAGAAATCAAAAAAGACTGGAGCGGAAAGTAACATGACAAAAGTAGCAAAAAAAATTGCCAAAGATTTATTAGATATTGAAGCGGTATTTTTAAACCCTAATGAGCCGTTTACTTGGGCTAGTGGCATAAAAAGCCCGATTTATTGTGATAACCGTATCACGATGAGTTATCCTGCTGTGCGTAAAGAAATTGCAGAAGGCTTAGCGGCAAAAATTAAAGAGACTTTCCCAGAAGTCGAAGTGATTGCTGGGACAGCTACCGCAGGGATTCCACATGCGGCATGGGTAGCCGATATTTTAGGATTACCAATGGTTTATATCCGCAGTAAAGCCAAAGATCACGGCAAAGGGAATCAAATTGAAGGCCGAATTTCTGAAGGACAAAAAATGGTAGTTATCGAGGATTTAATTTCAACAGGCGGTAGCGTGTTAGAAGCGGCAGAAGCGGCGGAACGTGAAGGAGCAACGGTTTTAGGCGTTGCGGCAATCTTCACTTATGAGTTACCCAAAGGAACGGCAAATTTTGCAGATAAACAGATGACGTTACTAACGTTAACCAATTATTCAACTTTAATTGATGCTGCATTAGAAGCAAACTATATCGAAGAAAAAGATGTTACCTTATTACAAGAATGGAAAAAAGATCCTGAAAACTGGGGCAAATAACCGTTGAACTAAAGATAGTTCTTGTCGTCTGATTTTTAGTGTCATTTTAAGTAACCAGATTTAACGGTAGGAGAACTTAGGTCATTTGCCGAGGAGCGTAATGATCTAAGTTCTTTTGTTTGACGTAGAAAAGATGTTAGGATAGAGTTTTAACATGAGTTTTACCTGATTACTATGTGGAAATGAAGGAAGAGTGTATGAAAAAAATAAAAAATATGGACGTTGAATGGAGCTATACAGGCAACGATGGACCAGAACATTGGCATACGCTATGTGACTGGTTTGCAGAAGGTGCTAAGTTTGCTTATCAATCGCCAATTGCTTTAGAAAAAGAAAGTGCTGAGACAATAAATTCTCAGATTACGTTTCATTATAAAAAAGAAGAATTCACTGAAAAGGAATTCAAAAATACGTTTCATTTTGTACCACCAAATACGGAAAGTTACGTAATGTTTGAAAATGTTGCGTATCATTTAACCGATATCCATTTTCATATGCCTAGCGAACATTTGCTATCGGGAAAGCAGTATCCGCTAGAATTCCATTTGGTTCATATGAACGATGCTGGCGAAAATTTAGTTGTCGGTTGCCTGTTTACCATCACAGAGGAAGAAAATCGTTTTTCAGAAGCGAATCATCCGATGGACTGGGAAAACGGCACGCACCAACAATGGTTTAATCCGTCAATCTTTTTACCAGAGGAGCGTCTACACTACCATTATGTAGGCTCGTTAACAACACCGCCAACTAAGGGTCCAGTGAAATGGTTTGTATTTGATACCATTCAAAAAATGGATCAAGCCTTTTTAAATAAGATCAAGGAAGGAATGTTGGCCTTTAACAATCGGCCCCTTCAGCCGTTGAATGGGCGTAAGATTTATTTTTCAAATGATTAGTGTGTGGAGGAAAAAGTGTTGAATATTCAACAAATGAAGTATGTTGCTGCCATAGCTAACAATGGGAGTTTTCGGGAAGCAGCCAAAAAACTATTTATTACACAACCTAGCTTGTCAAATAGTATTCGGGAATTAGAAGAAGAACTAGGGATTTCCCTCTTTTTACGTACCAATAAGGGCGCTTTTTTAACAGAAGAAGGAATGGTTTTTTTAGAACAAGCAGAGAAAGTCTTAGTTCAAATGGAGTTATTGGAAAATCGCTATCGCGAGACAGTGACCAGCGAACGATTCTCCATCTCTTCGCAACATTACGATTTTTTAGGTGAGGTAATTGCCAAAGTTCTTAAAAAGTATGGGGATCAATATAAAGATTTTCGTGTCTTTGAAACCACGACCTTAAAAGTAATTGAAGACGTCAAAGGATTTCACAGTGAGTTGGGGATTATTTATTTAAATGAACAAAATAGTGTCAGTATTGAACGGTATTTAGAACAAGCTAATCTAGCCTACGAGGTAATTAGTACTTTTAATACACACATTTTTTTAGGAAATCATCATCCTTTAGCCAAGCAAAAAGAAATTCATTTAGAGGAATTAGTTCCCTATCCACAAGTCCGCTTTAATCAAGAAGGAAGCAATTTTTCCTATTTTTCTGAAGATTTAGTTGAAATTCCTGAACAGGAATCGGTCATTCATACTACAGATCGTGGAACCTTGATGAATTTGTTGGTAGAAACCAATGCTTATGCTTCTGGTTCAGGAGTCGTAACGGGTTTTACGAAGAAAGAAATTCGGTTAGTGCCATTGGCGCCAGCTTTGGAAAATCGTATTTGTTTACTCTTTCCCAAAAATCGGGAAATCAGTCCGATTGGTCGCTACTTTATCAAAGAACTAAAAGCGTTGTTTAAAAAAGAGGTAGATACCAAAACATTTAGCGCTAAGGAATAAAAAGAAGGAACTATCAGTGAGTTGACTGATAGTTCCTTCTTTTTTGGCTCATTTTGAAACAGTAGAAATGGTTTCTCTTTCAATTAATGTGACAGGCACTTGAATGTCTTCTATGACTTGAACATCCTGTTGCATCGTTTGTAATAACACTTCGCCAGCTAGTTTTCCCATTTCTTTAAAGTCTTGCGCCATGGTTGTTAATGGCGGTTCGACAAATGCTGCTGCTTGAATATCGTCAAAACCAATAATCGATAATTCTTTTGGCACATGAATACCTATGTTTTTACAGTTTCGTAAACAATGTAACGCGCTGAAGTCATTATCGCAGACCACGGCTGTGAGTTGGTGTGCCTCAAAATACTGTTTAAAGTTGTGTTCATCTAAGAGATTGGTTTCTGTGATTGCTGTATGGAACGCCAGATTGGCTTCTTTTAAAGCTTGGAGATAACCTAAATAACGTTGCCGAACGGATTGTAGGGCCGGACTTCCTGAAAGGATATATCCAATTTTCGTATGTCCTAAGCCAATTAAGCGTTCGGTTGCTGTTTTACCACCAGCAAAGTTGTCTGATTGAATGGTTGCAAAAGGTAAATCATGGATCTTTTTATCCAAGACAACAACTGGAAAATTCATCAAAGCCAACTCAAACAGTAAGTCGAGGTAGTCATTACTAGTAGCAGCATAATAGACAAGCCCAGCAAACTCATTCACAATGTCCGCAGCATTTTTTTCTCTCAAAAAATTAGGCGAGGTCATAAAGACTTCTAAACCAGCTGCTTGAATAGTAGGGGCCAAACCGCTATAGAAATTTCCTACTGATAAATCGTCTGCAAAAGGCAATAAAAAAAGAACTTTATTTAAAGAAGTATGGAGAGGATGCTTTGGTGCTTGAACAAAACTTCCTTTTCCTTGGTGACGTTGGATTACGCCTTGCGTTTCCAACTCAGTTAGCGCTCGTTTGGACGTAATTCTACTGACGTTAAACTGAGCCGATAATTCTTTTTCGGTAGGCACTTGCGCTCCAACAGGCAATCGCCCTGAATCAATTTCATTTTGTAAATAATCAATAATTTGTTGATATAATGGTTGCTTCATTCATTTCACCTCACAATAAGATATATCTTATTTATAGTTTACCATAAATTAATTGGTTTTAAAATGAAAAAAATGATCGAAATCACTAGACAAAGTGAAATGTAAACGCTATAATTCAATTGTGAAATGATATATCAAATTTAAGAGGTGACGAGAATGGTTTATACAGAAGTTCCAAAATCCGTAGCAACATTTATGGAGACAATTACAGAAAAATGCGGTGAAGCACATCAAGATTGGGCAAAAAACTTTCAGGCGGCCTTTGCCAATACTTTACTAACAACAGTGAAACGTCAAGAAGATGGTACTACCTTTTTATTAACAGGCGATATTCCAGCAATGTGGTTGAGAGACTCAACAGCACAAGTTCGTCCCTATTTAGTGATTGCGAAAGAAGACGAAGACCTTGCTCAAATGATTGCTGGTTTGGTTAAACGCCAGTTTCGTTATATTTGCATTGATCCTTATGCCAATGCGTTTAATGAAACAGATAATCATGCAGGCCATCAAACTGATAAGACCGAAATGAATGGCTGGATTTGGGAACGGAAATATGAAATTGATTCATTATGTTACCCGGTCCAATTAGCCTATTTACTTTATAAAAATACTGGGATGACCGAACAATTTAATTCAGATTTTGTGGAAGGCGTCAAAAAAATTCTCAACGTTTTCACAACAGAACAAGATCACGCACAGTCACCTTATTTATTTGAACGAGATACGTGGCGTCAAGAAGATACGTTGGTTGAAGCAGGGAAAGGAACGCCAGTTGGCAAAACAGGGATGACATGGTCAGGCTTCCGTCCTAGTGATGATGCCTGCCAATATGGTTACTTAGTTCCTTCTAATATGTTTGCAGTCGTAATTTTAGGCTATATTCAAGAAATTTTCTCGGATGTTTTAGAAGATGCTACGATTGTGGCGATTGCTAAAAAATTACAAGAAGAGATTGAAGAAGGCATTCAAACATTTGGACGAACAAAAAATCAAAATAACGAAACGATTTATGCGTATGAAGTGGATGGCTTAGGCAATGCAAGCGTGATGGATGACAGTAATGTTCCCAATTTAGTAGCAGCCCCTTATCTGGGTTATTGTTCAACAGAGGATGAACAATATTTAACAACGCGTCAAACCTTATTAAGTAAAGAAAATCCTTACTTCTATGAAGGCAAATACGCAAAAGGGATTGGTAGCTCGCATACACCAGAAAATTACGTGTGGCCGATTGCTTTAGCAATGGAAGGAATGACAACCAAAGATAAAGCAGAAAAAGAACGAATTTTAGATTTATTGGTTGCCACAGATGCGGGGACTCATTTGATGCATGAAGGTTTTGATGTAGATAATCCTGAAAATTATACAAGAGAATGGTTTTCATGGGCTAATATGATGTTTTGTGAATTAGTTATGGATTATTTTGACATCCGAGTGGAAAAATAGGAGGAAAAGTGATGACAAAGAAAAAAGTCTATATTGTTTCCCATAGTCATTGGGATCGTGAATGGTATCTTCCTTATGAAGAACATCATATGCGCTTAATTGAATTAGTGGATAATGTATTAGATTTAATTGAAAATGATCCAGAGTTTAACAGTTTCCATTTAGATGGACAAACGATTATCTTAGACGACTATTTACAAGTTCGCCCAGAGAAAAAAGAAGCCGTGAAAAAAGCTGTCCAAGCAGGCAAACTAAAAATCGGACCATTTTATATTTTACAAGATGACTTTTTAATTAGCTCTGAATCCAATGTTCGAAACATGCTGATTGGGCATTTAGAAAGTCAAAAATGGGGAGCACCAGTTCAATTAGGTTACTTCCCAGATACATTTGGTAACATGGGTCAAACACCTCAAATGATGCAATTAGCAAATCTGCCTGCGGCTGCCTTTGGACGCGGGGTGAAACCGATTGGCTTTGATAATCAAGTCTTAGAAAGCGACTATAGCTCACAATATTCTGAAATGTGGTGGGAAGGTCCGGACCAAACCAAAATTTTCGGCTTGCTTTTTGCAAACTGGTATAGTAACGGGAACGAAATTCCTTCAGAAAAAGAAGCGGCAATCGCTTTTTGGAAACAAAAATTGGCTGATGTGGAACGTTACGCTTCCACAAACCATTTATTGATGATGAATGGGGTCGACCACCAACCGGTACAAAGAGATATTACTAAGGCCATCGCTTTAGCCAATGAACTATTCCCAGAATATGAATTTATTCATTCCAATTTCGATGACTATTTGAAAGCTGTTCAAGAGGAGTTACCAGAAGATTTAGGAACAGTAACAGGTGAATTAACGAGTCAAGAAACGGATGGCTGGTACACATTAGCCAATACTTCTTCTGCTCGCGTCTATTTAAAACAGTGGAACACAAAAGTCCAACGCCAATTAGAAAATATCTCAGAACCTTTAGCAGCGATGGCTTACGAAGTAACTGGCGACTACCCACATGACCAATTTGATTATGCTTGGAAAACATTGCTTCAAAACCATCCGCACGATAGTATTTGTGGCTGTTCTGTCGACGAGGTTCACCGAGGCATGATGACTCGCTTTGAAAATGCCAATGATGTCGGGCATTTCTTAGCAGATGAAGCAACACGACAATTAACAGAAGCAATTGATACAAGTGTTTTCCCAGAAAAAGCGCACCCGTTTGTTTTATTTAATACTAGTGGCTATCAGAAAACGGAGGTTGTCACTGTGGAAGTGGAGATTGAACGATTGCCATTTTATACAGGAAAACCTGAAGATCTTTATCATGAATTAAAACAAAAAGCCACCCCAGATTATCAAGTGATTGATCCAACAGGACAAGCCGTTGCAAGCCGTATTGTCAAAGAAGATGTTCGTTTTGGTTACGATTTACCTAAAGATGCCTTCCGTCAACCGTACATGGCCAAATACTTAACGGTCGAATTATCTGTCAAAGAAATGGCGCCATTCTCTTGGGATAGCTTTGCATTGATTCAAGGAGAAACGAAAGCTTTTGAAGGAAGTCTTTTGGCTCAACCAGCAACAAATGAAATGGAAAACGAATTTATTCAAGTGAAAATTGAAAACAATGGTAGCTTAACCATTGCTGACAAAAAAACAGGAGAAACATTTTCAAAATTGTTAACATTTGAAGATACTGGCGACATTGGGAATGAATATATCTTTTTCAAACCGACCGAAGACCAAGGAATTACAACCGAAAATGTAACGGCTGAAATCACGAATAAAGAAAATTCCCCTGTAAAAGCAAGTTATCAAATTAAACAAACCGTCATGTTACCAGTTGCAGCAGATGAACGATTAGAAGAAGAACAAAAGGCTGTTCGTGAGTTTAGAGAACGCCATGCACAACGTTCAACGACGCTTCGCCCGTTCGAAATAACGACAGTGGTTACAATGATCAAAGAAAGTAACCAATTGTTCTTTGAAACAACCATTAATAATCAAATCAAAGATCATCGTTTACGCGTGCTTTTCCCAACTGGCATGGTCACAGAAACACATGAAGCGGATAGTATTTATGAAGTCGTGACACGACCAAATCAAGTAAGCGACACATGGGAAAATCCAACAAACCCGCAGCACCAACAAGCGTTTGTGAATGTTCATGACCAAAACAAAGGCGTGACTATCTTTAATGAAGGCTTAAATGAGTATGAAGTCTTAGCAGATGGAACCATTGCGGTCACATTAATTCGTTGTGTTGGCGAACTAGGTGATTGGGGCTATTTTGCGACACCAGAAGCACAATGCCAAGGAGAATATACCTTTAAATATGGTTTGTCATTGCATGGAAAACCAGAAGAACGCTTTGCTACGTATCAACAAGCCTATAGTGCACAAATTCCTTTTACTGCAGCTACTACTGCGCGTCATGAAGGTAAACTAGCACCGAACCATGTCTATTTGACAACGGTAGAAGGACCAATTGGTTGGACAGCCGTTAAACGTCAAGAGCAAACGAATCATTTAGTCGTTCGTGGCTTTAATCTAACAGCGCAAAATATTCCTTGTGAACTTCACAAAGAGACACAACCAGCGACTTGTTTAACAAATGTATTAGAAGAACCGTTGACACCGGCGATAGAAGTTGATGCACCATTACGTCCGTTTGAAATTCGGACATGGCGTTTCGAAAAATAAATAAATAGGAGAACTTTGTTGAAAAGGGCAAAGTTCTCCTATTTTCTTCTCTTTCGTTTTTTTGAGATATTTATAATAAAAATCTAGCGAAACAATGAGAAAATCATTCATTTTACGGTCAATTTGTGCTACTATAACGTCAACTGAAGGAGTGAAGCTAAATGGATTTAACCAATCGTTTTAATCGTCAAGTAAATAAAATTGCTGTTTCTTTAATTCGTCAATTTGACGAACAAGTCTCAGGAATTGAAGGTATTTTAAAATTAACGCTAGGAGAGCCGGATTTTAACACACCTGAGCATGTCAAAAAAGCAGCCAAAGAAGCAATTGATGCGAATTTTTCTCATTATACAGGGATGTCTGGTTTGTTAGATGTCCGTGAAGCAGCCGCTTATTTTATGAAAGAAAAGTACCATTTGACTTACAAGCCTGCGACAGAAATTTTAGTAACAGTTGGAGCAACAGAAGCGATTTCAGCTTCGTTATTAGCAATTTTAGAACAAGGTGACAAAGTGCTATTGCCAGCACCTATTTACCCAGGGTATGAACCAATTATTACATTGGCGGGGGCGGAGCCGGTATATTTGGACACACGAGACAACGATTTTGTCTTGACCCCTGAAATGATTGAAGCGGCAATGGCCGAGCATGGGGAACAAGTCAAAGCAATTATTTTAAATTATCCTAGCAACCCAACTGGTGTCACCTATAACCGCCAAGAGTTGCAAGCAATTGCTGATGTTCTAAAAAAATACGACATTTTTGTGATTAGCGATGAAATTTATAGTGAGTTAACTTATGATGAGAGTCATGTTTCGATTGCTGAAATGTTACGTGACCAAACGATTTTAATTAACGGTTTGTCGAAATCACATGCCATGACAGGCTGGCGGATTGGCTTTATTTTTGCACCAGCGATTTTAACAGCGGAGATCATTAAAGTTCATCAGTATTTAGTTACTGCGGCTGCAACAGTGTCTCAAAAAGCGGCTGTTCGTGCCTTAATCGAAGGAATGCATGATGCTGAAATTATGAAAGAAGAGTATCGGAAACGGCGCGATTTTGTTTATGAACAGATGACTCAATTGGGGTTTGAGGTTGCGCGTCCAAATGGCGCCTTTTATATTTTTGCTAAGATTCCTACTGGTTATGAACAAGATTCTATGAAATTTTGTATTGATTTAGCGCAAAAAGAAGCAGTAGCGTTGATTCCAGGTATTTCTTTTGGTCCAGAAGCAGAAGGATACGTCCGAATTAGTTATGCGTCCGATATGGATAAATTAACAACGGCCATGGAACGAATTGCACATTACATGGCGACACAACGCGTAACGCACTAGCCTTTATAGATTCTTTACACACCTTTACCTTTTATTTACATTTAATTGAAACAGAATTAACAGAGTCTTGGTAGACTAAACTTGTAACTAATTGAAAAGGAAGTGCAAAGATGAAAAAACGTGTAATTGCAGCAACTATGCTGAGTCTAGGGTTATTATTAACTGGGTGCGGAGCTCAAGGAGGCACAACTGAAAAATCCAGCGAAGCGGATAGTAACAAACCAGTTAAAATTGTCGCTGTTGGTTCCACCGCTTTACAACCGTTAGTAGATGCTGCGAAAGATCAATTTACACAAGAACATCCTAATTATACAGTTTCTGTCCAAGGTGGCGGCAGCGGAACAGGACTTTCACAAGTTGCAGATGGCGCAGTGACCATTGGAAATTCCGATGTGTTTGCCGAAGAGAAAGATGGCGTGGATGCCTCTAAATTAGTCGATCATCGGGTGGCCGTGGTTGGTATGGGACCAGTGGTCAACAAAGAAGTCGGCGTGAAGAATTTAACGAAGCAACAATTGATTGATGTCTTTACTGGCAAAGTCAAAAACTGGAAAGAAGTGGGCGGCAAAGATCAAGAAATCGTCGTAATAAACCGCGCAAACGGAAGTGGCACCCGAGCAACATTTGAAAAATGGGGCTTAGATGGAGCTAAACCAGTTCAATCACAAGAACAAGATTCTTCGGGAACAGTTCGTAAAATTGTTGAACAAACACCAGGAGCAATCAGCTATTTAGCTTTTTCTTATATGGATGATTCCACTGTTGCCTTAAGCATTGATGGTGTTGAACCAAAAGAAGAACACGTGAAAGACAATTCATGGAAAATCTGGTCTTATGAACATATGTATACAAAAGGGGAGCCTAATAAAGAAGTAAAAGCCTTCTTAGACTATATGGTCACCGATGATGTTCAAAAAACAATTGTCAAAGACTTAGGTTATTTAGCCATCACAGACATGCAAGTAGAACGTGATGTAAATGGAAAAGTAACTGAAAAATAAACAAAAAAACTCAGCCAATAAACAGGATTGGCTGAGTTTTTTTAGGCTTCTTTTTTTGTTAAAGGCAAGGTGATTGTAAAAGTGGTCCCTAAGCCTAAGTGACTATCAATGGCGATTTTACCGCCTAATAATTCTGTGTAATTTTGGACAATAGCTAGACCTAGACCGGTGCCACCAGAATGACGGCTACGTGCTTTATCGACACGATAGAACCGTTCAAAGATCCGTTCTTGGTCTTTTTGACTAATGCCAATGCCAGTATCTTGAACAGATAAACGTAATTGCTGATTTTCTATAGCATAAGAAATAGTAATCTGACCATTTTCTTGGGAATACTGAATGGCATTTTCAATTAGATTCTTCACGATTGGATAAAACAATTCGTATTTGGTGAAAAACTGGCTCTCTGGCAGACCATGAACGACTGTTTTCAGCTGTTTTGCTACCAATTGTTGCTGATAAGAGCCGAGAATTTCTGTAATAAATTTTTCTAAAGTAATTTCTTGTTCTGCATAAGGAATTGTTGCGCTGCCCCGAGAAAGTTCTAAAATTTCTTGAATTAATTGTTGCAGACGCTGGGCATCTTTTTGCATGATGTGCAAAAATTGATCAAGGACTTCCGGATCTTCTTTGGCACCGTCTATGAGTGTCTCGGTAAAGCCCAAAAGAGAAGTGACAGGCGTTTTTAATTCATGAGACACGTTTGATACAAAATCTTTTTGCATTTTTTCTAGTTGGCGAACGCGCGTTAAATCATAGGCAATTCCTAACACTTGATAATCATTGGCGCTTTGATCATCCAAGTAACGAAGAGAAAGATCTAAGCGTAAAGGTGTGGGTCCTTGTGTCACAGTGATTTCTTGATGTAAACTGTTTTTTTCAGCAACGACTTGATGGATTAAATGAATCAAATCGGCGTCTTGAATCACTTCAAGATAATTGCTTTGCATATTTTTAGCAGAGAGTCCTAACATTTCCTGCATTTTAGGGTTCAACAGACGAAGCCGTCCTTGCGTATCAATGATAAAGACACCAATCATCAACTCATCTAAAAGTTCGTGAAATTGCTCATCCGCAGACGTATACGCTTTATACGTTTGACTTACTTGTTGACTCAGTAAGTTAATAGTTTCGTAAAGTTCATTCCATTCAGAAGATTGCTGGATAATGGATCGATTTTCATCTGGATGTTTAAGCATTCGTTTCAGAATCGGTAAGACGGTCACTAGCGGTTGATTTTTTTGCCGTAACAATAAAAAGATAAACAAGGTAATTAGTAGGAACAAGATGCCAAATGTAAAGATAATATAGCGACGAAAAGATTGGATATTTTTAGAAAATAGCGCAGTTTGTTCCGAAATCCGAATAATACCAACGATTTCTCCTGATTTTAAAACAGGCGTGGCAACGTACAGAAGTTCTTTATTTAACGTTTTACTCTTTCGTAAAGCTGAACCATAGGCAGCTCCTGATAGAACCGCAGCGATTTCAGGTCGTTTTTTGTGCGACTCTAGCGGTTCATTTTGGCTGCTGTCAAAAAAGACGGTACCATTTTTTTGCAACAAAGTTACCCGTTCTTCTGCATCATCTAACGCATGGGTGACAAGGAGTTGTTGTTGGTTTGTCAGTTGCCCTTTTTCGAAAACGGAAGGGGGCAACTGGTCTGTTAAAAGGGTATTTTTTCTTCTTAAATAGGTTTCTTGCTGAGCAACCATTTCTTTTTGAAAGAAAAAATTGGTCGCTGCAATACTCCCGACAAATAATAAAAGCATGACTGCCGCAACTAAAAAATATTCAATCCGCAGTCTCTTTTTCATCGTTTTGGCTCCTGAAAACGGTAGCCAAAGCCACGGACAGTTACTAAGTAAACGGGCCGTTTAGGATCGGGCTCGATTTTATCACGTAAATGACTAATGTGGACATCGACGATGCGACTTTGTCCAGCGAAGTCATATTGCCAAATTCGTTCCAACAAGGTTTCCCGATTAATGACCCGATCTTTGCGTTTCATAAAGTAAACGAGTAATTCAAATTCTTTCGGTGTTAGTTCAATGGGCTGATTGCGCACAAAAACTTCATAATTTTGTTCATTCACACGAATCTCGCCAATCACAAGCGGAGCTTTAGGTGTGTCCTCTTGAAGCGGTTCGGTCGTGGTAGGTTTTAAACGACGAAAAATAGCTTTCATGCGTGCTAGGACTTCTCTGGGACTAAAAGGTTTTGTTAAATAATCATCTGCCCCAATTTCCAAGCCAATGATTTTATCTACTTGTTCATCTTTGGCAGTTAAAATCAAAATAGGCGTGTCAATTTTTTCTCGACGAAGTGCTTTGGTAATTTCTAAGCCATCCATACCAGGAAGCATTACATCTAAAATTATAAAATCATATTGATTAGACAAAGCTAATTCGAAGCCGTTTTTACCATCTTCGGAAGTAGTCACCTGATAGCCTTCTTTTTCCAAATTAAAGGTTAACAAAGTTAAAATCGATGGTTCATCATCGACGACAAGAACTTTTTTCATTTACATAACTCCTTCAAGAAATTTCTGAAAATAAGTGTATATTTCACTATTGTTAGTTTAACATATTTTTAGAGGAAGAACGTACTTTAAAGTAAGCGAGAATGCTACTTTTGAGAAAAGTCAACTCATGGTATAATAGAGAAATGAAATGAGGAGAAGCGAATGATTGGTATTAGTAGTTGCTTAGGTGGGATTTGTTGCCGTTACGATGGAAAATCTCAAGAACAAGAAGCGTTAAAACAACTTGTAACTAATGGAAAAGCAATAATGATTTGTCCCGAAGTTTTAGGAGAGTTGCCCATTCCACGTCCGCCAGCAGAAATCATTGGCGGGGACGGCTTTGATGTTTGGGCGAATACTGCTTATGTATATACGGATAATGGGGAAGATGTCACTGAGGCGTTTAAAGCAGGGGCACAGCGCGCGTATCAAAAATTAAAAACTCAACAAATTACAACCTTGATCTTGAAAGAAAAAAGTCCCAGCTGTGGCAGCCAGCTGATTTATGATGGACAATTTTCTGGCATTAAAAAAGCTGGAGTTGGAGTCGCAACTGCTTATTTTATTCAACAAGGAATGACCGTTTATTCTGAAGAAACATGGCAACTTGCGGACATTTCTTTTTAAAAGGTAAAAACTTAGTAAAAAAAGATTGACTATTCCCTATGAAATCGGTAACCTATAAGGGATTGAAGATGGGAGCACGGCTCATGGAAATGGAAAAAACAAACCGCATGAATGCGTTATTTGAATTTTATTCGACATTATTAACGGAAAAGCAGATGAATTATATGGAGCTTTACTATGCTGATGACTTTTCTTTAGGAGAAATTGCGGAAGAATATGAGGTTAGTCGCCAAGCGGTTTATGATAACATTAAACGAACCGAAAAAATTTTAGAAGAATATGAAAAAAAGTTACATCTTTATTCAAACTATGTTGTACGGAAAGAATATCTTGAACAACTACAGCAGTATGTTCAAGAAACTTATCCCAAAGATAGTGAAATCAAAAAATATATTGAACAAATTCAAGAAATAGAGGAATGAAACTATGGCTTTTGAGAGTTTAACAAACCGCCTACAACAGGCAATGAGTAAAATCCGTCGTAAGGGAAAAGTTTCCGAAGCCGACGTAAAAGAAATGATGCGAGAAATCCGTTTGGCTTTATTAGAAGCCGACGTTAATTTACAAGTGGTCAAAGATTTCACAAAACGCGTCAGAGAACGGGCAGTAGGAGTCGAAGTATTAGAAAGCTTATCACCCGCCCAACAAATTGTAAAAATTGTTGATGAAGAATTAACGAAAACGTTAGGTTCAGAAACGGTTGAACTGAATAAATCTCCAAAAATCCCGACAGTGATTATGATGACAGGGTTACAAGGGGCTGGTAAAACAACTTTTACTGGTAAATTAGCAAAACACTTAATGAAAACTGAAAACGCTCGTCCGCTTTTAATCGCTGGTGACGTTTATCGTCCAGCAGCGATTGATCAGTTGAAGGTTTTAGGTCAACAATTAGAAGTTCCCGTTTTTGATATGGGAACAGATGCTAATCCAGTGGAAATTGTTCGTCAAGGGTTAGCGTTAGCAAAAGAAAAGAAAAATGATTATGTCTTAATTGATACGGCCGGTCGTTTACACATTGATGAAGCTTTAATGGACGAATTGAAACAAATTAAAGAGTTGGCTAATCCCAATGAAATTCTGTTAGTTGTTGATGCGATGACGGGGCAAGATGCTGTCAACGTTGCAGATAGTTTTAATGAACAGCTTGGAATTACTGGGGTTGTTATTACCAAAATGGACGGCGATACTCGTGGGGGGGCCGCACTGTCAATTCGGGCAGTAACGGGCGCTCCGATTAAATTTGTCGGTTCTGGTGAAAAATTAACCGATTTAGAAATTTTCCATCCCGATCGTATGTCGAGTCGTATCCTAGGTATGGGGGACATGTTGACGCTAATTGAAAAAGCGCAACAAGATTACGATGAGAAAAAAGCAGAAGAACTTGCTCAAAAAATGAAAGAAAACAGTTTTGACTTTAACGATTTCATTGAGCAATTGGATCAAGTTATGGGCATGGGACCGATTGAAGACTTATTAAAAATGATCCCTGGAATGAGTAACATGCCTGGTATTGAAAATGTCAAAGTCGATCCAAAAGATGTGGCACGGAAACGGGCGATGGTCTTATCAATGACCCCTGCAGAACGTGAAAATCCTGATCTATTAAATCCTAGTCGCCGCCGCAGAATTGCAGCTGGTTCAGGAAATAGTGTGGTTGAAGTCAATCGTATGATTAAACAATTTAAAGAATCCAAAAAAATGATGCAACAAATGTCCAAAGGGGATATGAACATTCCTGGTATGGATCAAATGTTAGGTGGCGGCGTTAAAGGCAAGCTAGGTAAAATGGCCATGAATCGTATGATGAAGAAAAACAAAAAGAAGAAAAAGAAAAAAAGATAAACAGGCTTTAGTTAATTATTGGAAGAAACAGAAAGTGCGCCATCAGTCGAAGAGACTAATGGCGCACTTTCTGTTTAAGCGTAGTTTTGGATAATTGCGTTTAATGCTTCGGCAAAACCAGCACCGTGTTGTTCATAATATGACGTAAATCGTTCATCGCCAACATACATAAGGCCTAACCCTTTGTGTGCTTCTGGCGAATAGCTTGACCAAGAGTACATTAACCAATCTTTGTGTAATTGGAAAATTTCTTGCGCAAGTTGGCTAGTCAACTTGGGTGATTTTTGATACATGGCTAACTTAGAAAATAAATCTTTTTCCACGTTCTGCATTACTTGCATGTCTTTTTCCGTCAAGTTTAAATATTTTTTGTTGGCTTGTTCAATCGTTTCGTTGCCATATTTTTCCCGAATCTCTTTACCATATTTTTCTTCGTTTTCTTGAACTTTTTGTTGTTTGAATGCTTCGAATTTTTGCTGATCTGACATGTTTATCTCTACTTTGTAATGGTGTAAGGTTTGTTGAACAGAGGCTAAAAGACGATCAATTTCATTGCGCTTTTCCAATAGTTTTTGTTGATGCTCGTATAAAGCCTGTTCAACATTAAAGTCAGGTTGCTCCAAAATTTCTTTAATTTCATCTAGTTTCAGATCCAATTCACGGTAAAAAAGAATTTGTTGCAAACGATTCACCTCGGCTTGCCCGTAAATTCGATAACCAGAAGAATTAATTTTGGCTGGTTGAAGAAGACCAATTTCATCATAATATCGTAACGTCCGTGCACTGACGCCAGATAGTGAAGCCATTTTTTTAATTGTATATTCCATCATTCATTCCTCCTGACAAAATCTATCATAAACCTTTACGTAACGAGAAGGTCAAGCAAAAAAATAAAAAAAGTGAGACAACCTGTAAAAAGTTGCCTCACTTTTTCTTGATTGATTCAATTAGGCAGTTAAGCGATTAAAGAAATCCACGTAAGCATCTACAATTGATTGTAAGAAGCCAACAGTGCCATCAATAATTTTACCATCTTCACCAATTAAGTTCGTAATACCGCCAATATAGGCTTCAGGTTGTTGTAAAGTTGGAACATTTAAGAAGACTAATGATTGTCTTAAATGATGGTTCGCACCAAATCCGCTAATTGCACCTGGTGAAACACTCACCACAAGTCCTGGTTTTTTATCCCAAACGCTTTCGCCATACGGACGTGAACCGACATCCAATGCATTTTTTAAAACAGCTGGTACTGAACGGTTATATTCTGGTGTTACAAACATCACACCATCTACTTGTTTGACTTCTTCACGGAATGTTGTCCAAGCTTCGGTGGGGGTTCCTTCATCATCCAAATCTTGATTGTATAATTCTAAATCACCAATGTTAATAAAAACAGGTTCGAAATCAGCTGGAAATAAGTCCGCCATTGTTTTTGCTACCAATTTGTTAAATGAATCTTTTCTTAAACTCCCTACAAAAATACCAATTTTTTTTGTCATGTAAATCCCTCCATTTTTCTTTTACTTACTTTATGATAGTACTTTTTCGAAAAAAGCGCAAACGTTTTATCCTTGTACATTGTTGAACTTCGTAACTTCACGTATAATAGCTAGTAAAAGGATGATTAAAGGAGCAACTGCTTGAATAAAAAAATAAATTGGCGCCGACAGTTAACACCGTTGGAGAAACAAACATTGACTGAATTAAGAAACAAGGAAATGATTAAACAAGGAACTTTTTATAAATTGGAACAAACATTTCCTGAGGAATCAGCTTATACTTATTATGGTTTATACAGGAAGGAACAAACCATTCAAGCATATATCGTAGGGTATTGTTTTGATGGGGAAACCTTGGAAGCGACGATTGTTGCGCCAAATGTAGGGCCATTTTTTGAAGAACTTGTTCAAGAACTCGAAAAGCAAGCAGCTTTGTGGGGAATGAAAGAAGTCTTTCTCGTGATGGACGACAAGCAATCTGTTGGCCTGAATTATTTTAATAGACAAGGAATTGTGCCAGCTTTTTCAGAACAGTATCTGGTTTTTCAAGGAAAAACTTACTCACAGGCGTTGGCGAAGCTGACACTTCTCCGACCGCAAGTGGCTGATTTGGATTCCTTGGCTAGGTTACTAGAAGGTACGCCTTTGCCGGAGGACCTTCAACGAACACTTATTTATAAAGAAAACAATCAACTTTTAGCCACGCTACGTTTGGATCATTTTGAAAACGAATGGGGGATTTATGGCTTTGTTGTGACAAAAACGCAACGAGGTCGCGGTCTTGGCCGTCAAGTTTTACAGTCTGCGCTCCGAATGATTTTAGAAAAGTCAGCCTCAGCGACTATTTTTTTAGAAGTTGAAACAGAAAATCAAGCAGCGCTTCATCTCTATCAAACAGAAGGCTTTCAAGTGAGAAACCAGTACAACTATTATCAAATTTTGTAAAAATTCTTCATTATTTCGTTTGTTTTCCTGCAAATTGGCTAAAAAAATTGAAAAAAAGTAAAGGTGTCAAGAAAAAACTCTTTACAGGTTGTTGTTAATCTGTTAAACTAACTCTTGTGATTAAGTTAATGGAGGTGTATTTAATAATGGCAGTTAAAATTCGTTTAAAACGTATGGGTTCTAAAAAGAGTCCTTTTTACCGTATTGTAGTAGCTGATTCTCGTTCTCCTCGTGATGGACGTTTCATCGAAACTGTAGGTACTTACAACCCTTTGAAAGACCCTGCAGAAGTAGTTTTAAAAGAAGATTTAGTTTTAGATTGGTTATCTAAAGGTGCGCAACCTTCTGATACAGTTCGTAACATCCTTTCAAAAGAAGGCGTTATGAAAAAACATCATGAAGCTAAAAACGTTAAGAAATAAGGTGATTGAATATGGCAGATGTGAAAGAGTTAATTTTAACTATTGTCCGTCCGTTAGTCAGTCAACCTGAAGCAGTCTCATTAGAAATTGAGGAATCAACTGATTTCCTCGAGTATAATTTGACTGTGGCCAAAGAAGATATTGGACGTATCATTGGTAAACAAGGGCGTGTTGCAAAAGCAATTCGGACAATTGTTTATAGTGTACGTATCGATGGTCCGAAAAAGGTCCGTTTAAATATTCTTGATGGTAAATAAGCATTAACAAGGAGGTAGCCTAGCTATCTTCTTTTTTTATACATAACCAAAAAGTTTTCATTGCTAGAGACAGGCCTTTCTTGCTAAAATAGATGTATCCAGAATAAAGGAGCGATTTGTATGGCAAAACGAATTATCATTATGAACTTTGATATTGAAAGTAAATCGTACCAAGCATTTTCCGAAATAAAAAAGATGCAGGCAGAAAGACAGCTTAAAGGTGAGCAAATGGCGGTTGTTACGCATGTTAATGATGGCCAGCATCAATTTAAAATCAATGATTTTATCGATTTTACAGGCAACAATCATACATCAAAAGATAGCATGATTGGAATGCTAGTAGGCATATTAGGTGGTCCTCTGGGCATTCTTTTTGGCTGGTTTGCTGGAAGTATGTATGGTGCAAGCAAAGACGCCAAAGAAATTCAAGAAGCACAAACGGTTTTTGAACATGTGATTCAAAAGATTGATGAAGGACAAACGGGATTGTTATTAATTGCAGAAGAAGAAGACAACCGTCCACTCAACCAGTTGGTTATGTTTGACTTAGGTGGCGAAATCACGCGGCTTGATTTAGAGGAAGTCCAACAAGAAATTAACGATGCGAACGAAGTTGCAAATGAAGCGAAACAATCGTGGCAAGCAAAAAAAGAACAACATAAAGAAGCGACATCGAAAGAAGAATAAGGATCAAAGACTGTTTTCTGAATAAAGGGAAACAGTCTTTTAAAATACTAAGAAATCACGGTTTTTTATGGTAGTTTGCTAATTTTTTGTTATTTTATCGTAAAATACGGTAAAATAAGAAGAAAACTTTGAGAAAATAGATAAATTATTATTTGCTAAAGGAGCAAACTTCTTCTAAAATAAAAAGGAAGTTTAAAAGAAAGTATGGTAGCAGATGGAAATACAATTTTTAGGAACAGGCGCTGGTGTGCCAGCAAAACATCGCAATGTCACAGGAATTGCGTTGAAATTATTAGATGAACGAAATGCAGTTTGGCTCTTCGATTGTGGGGAAGGGACTCAATTGCAAATTTTAAAAAGTAGTATTCGCCCAAGAAAAATTGAAAAGATTTTTATTACACATTTACATGGCGATCATATTTTTGGTTTACCTGGTTTGTTAAGTAGTCGTTCTTTTCAGGGCGGGACAGAACCTTTAGAAATCTATGGACCAGTTGGGATTGCTGACTTTGTCAAGACTTCTTTACGGGTCTCGCAATCGCGGTTGTCCTATCCACTGAAATTTATTGAATTAACGAAAAAGAATGACGTTATTTTTAAAGATAAACAATTCACTGTTCGCTGTAATATCTTGGACCATGGCATCACGAGCTTTGGCTATCGAATTGAGGAAGCAGCGCATGAAGGAGAATTACAAGTAGAGAAACTTCAAGCTTTAGGGATTCCTTCTGGGCCGTTGTATGGCAAACTCAAACGTGGTGAAACGATTGTTTTTGATGGACAGGAAATTAATGGACAAGCGTTTGTGGGAGAGCGTAAACCTGGACGAATCGTGACGATTTTAGGAGACACTCGCAAAACTAAAAATAGTGTAACCTTAGCACGACGAGCGGATGTTTTAGTCCATGAAAGTACGTTTAATAAACACGAAGCAAAAATGGCAAAAGCCTACTTCCACTCAACCAGTCAACAAGCAGCTGAAGTTGCAAAAGAAGCGCAAGTAAAACAACTTATCTTAACGCATATTAGTGCCCGTTATTTAACCAAAGAGGCCTATCAGCTTCAAGAAGAAGCCCAAGAAATTTTCCCCAATACAAAAATCGTGAAAGATATGGATATCATTGAGATTCCATTTGCCAATGAAGGAGGAGCTTAGATGGATTTAACAAATAAAGTCGTTGTCGTAACTGGAGGTTCAGCTGGTTTAGGTGAACAAATTTGTTATGAAGCAGCTAAACAAGGAGCGGTCGTCGTTGTCTGCGCCCGCAGAATTAATTTGATTGGTAAAGTTCGCGAGCAGTGTGCCACTTTAAGCGGACGAGAAGCATTTTCTTATCAATTAGATATTGCCGATCCAGAAAGTGTTGAACGTGTGGTTGAAGCTATTTCAGCAGAAGTTGGTCCTATAGATGTTTTAGTCAACAATGCTGGTTTTGGCTTGTTTGAAAATTTTGTTGAAATTGACTTGGCTGTTGCACGCCAAATGTTTGATGTCAACGTTCTAGGAATGATGACGTTTACTCAAAAAGTAGCTATTAAAATGATTGAAGCTGGGCAAGGACATATTATCAACGTTGCTTCAATGGCTGGGAAGATGGCTACAGCTAAATCAACCGTTTATTCTGCAACGAAATTTGCTGTGTTAGGTTTTTCAAATGCTTTACGTTTAGAATTGAAACCGTTGGGTGTAGCAGTAACGACTGTCAATCCAGGACCAATCCAAACAGAATTCTTTGATAAAGCGGACCCGACAGGCACTTATCTAGCTGCGGTGGATAAAATTGTTTTGGACCCTACGAAATTAGCGAAAGAAGTGGTTGGGAGTATGGGGACTTCTCGACGTGAGATTAATCGTCCGTTTGTCATGGAAGCAGCTGCCCGCTTTTATACATTGTTTCCACATTTAGGAGATTTCATAGCGGGAAATATTTTAAATAAAAAATAAAGGAGTCGATCAAGTCATGAAAAATCAATGGCGTGTTATTTTGGGCCTTGTGTTGGTCTTAATTGTTGTTATTTTTGCTGTTTTAAATAATCAAGCTGTTCCAGTAAACTTTGGTTTTACTAAAATTAGTGGACCGTTAATCTTAATTATTTTAGGTTCTGCAATTATTGGCGCACTAGTTGGGTTACTAACCTCCACAACCACTATTTGGAACCAACGTAAAGAATTAAAAGCTGTACAAAAAGAGTTGGATATTTATAAAAATGATATGGATAAATTAGTCAAAGAAGAAACGGAAAAAGTTCAACGTTCTTTTGATAATCAATTGGCTGATTTGCAAGCCAAACAAGCGGCAGCACCACAAGTCTCAGAACCAGTGGTCAACGAACAAACATCAAACACAGAAGTAGACGCAACGCCTGTGTCAGGTAGTCGTATTGATCGTTATGTGAAACCTCGTGTGAATGAAGAGGATCAAAAATAAGGAAGAGACTTTATTGCTAAGTTTCTTTTAAAATAAAACTGTGATATCTGCTATTTATCTAACAGATATCACAGTTTTTTTTCTCAGATTTAAAAAAATGCTTTCTTTAGTTTTTGGAAAAATTTTGCTATAATTACTTGGTTAGGAGTGACGTCGTGAAAAAATCAAACTATCAATGGCAGTTACAGACAAAGACAGAATTACCTGTAGAATTTATAGAACAATTAAAAAAAGAACAAATTAATCCATTAATTGGCCAACTTTTATGGCACCGCAATATCCGGACAGAAGAAGCATTACGTAAGTTTCTACATCCGACTATCGAAGATATTTATGATCCGTTCTTAATGCATGATATGGAGAAAGCGGTAGCCCGCATCCAGCAAGCCGTCGAAGCGGGTGAACAAATACTTGTCTATGGGGATTATGATGCAGATGGCATCACTAGTACCACGGTTATGAAAGAAGCAATCGAATTAGTCGGTGGCATGGTTCAGTACTTTCTACCGAATCGTTTTGTTCATGGATATGGACCTAATAAAGACGTATTTGCTGAACAAATTGAACAAGGAGTCCAATTAATTGTAACCGTTGATAATGGTGTAGCCGGACATGAAGCAATTAACTACGCTATGGCACAAGGAGTAGATGTAATCGTTACTGACCATCATGAATTGCCTGAACAATTACCAGAAGCCTTTGCGATTGTCCACCCTAGACATCCGCAAGGTGACTATCCTTTTGGAGATTTAGCTGGTGTTGGTGTGGCTTTCAAAGTCGCTACTGCGTTACTTGGTGAATTGCCAATTGAGTTATTAGATTTGGTAGCAATTGGGACAATTGCTGACTTGGTTTCATTAACCGATGAAAATAGAACGTTTGTCAAAATGGGCCTTCAAATGATTCAAACTGGTGATCGAATTGGTTTAGACGTTTTATTACAAGAAGCGGGTGTGAAAAAGGAAGCTGTTTCAGAAGAATCAATTGGCTTTACCATTGGACCTCGTTTAAACGCATTAGGTCGATTAGGGGAAGCCGCACCAGGTGTTGAATTGATGACTACATTTGATGAAGAACAAGCGCTGGAAATCGCTAAATATATCGATCAACAAAACAATGAACGAAAAGACATTGTAACGACGATTGCCAAAGAAGCGCTGGATTTAATCGACCCGAATGCGCCGGTCCATATTTTAGCGAAACAAGGCTGGCATGAAGGCGTCTTAGGGATTGTCGCGGGCCGCATTATGCAAGAAACGGGGAAACCAACCATTATTTTAGCAATAGATGAATCTGGTACGACCGCTAAAGGCTCTGGACGTAGCATTAGCGCATTGAATCTCTATGAGGCGTTGAACGAAGTGCGTGAGCAATTCACTCATTTTGGTGGGCATCATATGGCAGCGGGAATGACTTTACCTGTTGAAAATATTCCTTTTGTTCAAGAACATTTGGCACACTTTATTGAAAAAAATCAAATTGATATGGCTAATGGACAAGAGTTGCTCATTAGTGAGAGCATAGCGGTTTCGCAGGCAACGACTACTTTTATTGATCAATTGCGTATTTTGGCGCCTTTTGGGACTGATAATACTGTGCCAACTTTTGTATTTAAGGAAATCACGCCTACGCAAATTCGGCAAATTGGTGCAGATAATACACATCTGAAATTTCAAATGAATCAAGAAGGGGCACAATTGGATGCAATTGCTTTTCAAATGGGGCCTCAAGCGGATGAACTAGCACAAGGAACCGCCGATGTGGCAGGCCAACTTTCCATCAATGAATGGAATGGTCGTAAGAAACCACAATTAATGGTGACTGATTTTGCTGTATCTGGAAGACAATTATTTGATTTTCGTGGCAAAAATAATCAAACGAAACCAATTCCTTCAGAAGCAACAGCTTATCTTTTGTTTGATGAAAAAAATCAAAAATTCATTTCAGATCCAACCGCTAATATTATTGTTTGGTCAAACCAAGAAGAATTGGTGGAAGCTGTTTCTCAAAATCAAATCGAACAACTGGTTTTTGTCGACTGTCCTGTGGAATCAATCACGGTTAAAGAAATTGTTGAAGCAACTGAGATACAACGTATATACATGATGTTTATTTCACCAGAAGAAGCTTATTTAAACGGTATGGCTTCACGTGAACAATTTGCAACATTGTATAAATTTATTTTGCAGCAAAAAGAAGTAAATCTACGTTCTCAGCTATCGAAGGTGGCAAATTACTTAAATATCCAAGAAAAATTATTAATTTTCATGATACAGGTGTTTTTTGACTTAGGATTTGTTACAATAGAAAGCGGTGTTTTAAACAGTATTGAGAAACCCGACAATCGACCATTGACTGAAAGTCAAGTGTACCAACAACGATTGAAAAAAATAAAAACAGAAGAATTTCTACTTTACAGTGATTGTCAAACAATACAACAATGGCTGTGGAATGAGGAGGACAAATAAAAATGGATTTAAGAGATTACATTGCAAGCATTCCAGATTATCCTGAGAAAGGGATCGTGTTCCGTGACATTTCTCCATTAATGGCTAATGGGGATGCCTATCGTGAAGCAACGAAACAAATCGTGGATTACGCGAAAGAAAAAAGAATTGATATGGTTGTAGGACCGGAAGCTCGTGGCTTTATTGTCGGCTGTCCAGTGGCTTATGAATTAGGGGTTGGCTTTGCTCCGGTTCGCAAAAAAGGAAAACTTCCTCGTGAAACCATCGAAGTGACTTATGACTTAGAATATGGTTCAGATACATTAACGTTGCACAAAGATGCCATCACACCAGGTCAACGTGTTTTGATTTGTGATGACTTGCTAGCAACTGGTGGTACAATTAAAGCAACCATCGAATTAGTCGAACAATTAGGTGGTATTGTGGTTGGTTGTGCGTTCCTAATTGAATTAATGGATTTACATGGCCGCGATAAAATTGATGGCTACGATATTGTTACCTTAATGGAATACTAATCTAATTTAATTAGAAAGAGCGAAGGAATTTAATCCTTCGCTCTTTCTTTGACATATTTATAAAAACGGAGCATAGCTTGGGGGGAACACACCGTTTTATTATTTATTAAGGGAACTTACGATAAACGTATCTTGCTTGCTGTTGTTTACGTGTACGTGTATAACGCTTCTCATCCCATGACATAAACCAAAGAATAAATAACGGCGTCACGATCATAAAAGCAAGACGTAATCCTAATGTTCCCAAAAAAATACCTATAACCAATACAAAAAATAAAAATCCAACACGACGAATTGCTTCCATGTGTATCACCTCTTCATTTGATTCGAACGAGTGTTCGTATTGTTATTATACGAATGTATGTTCGTTTTGTAAAGTCTTTTCTACTAATTTATGTTAAAATAATTCGAAAAGAAGAATAATCCTTTATAATAAAGAGATTTAGGGCAATAAAAGAACACGATGCTTTGAGCATCGTGTTCTTATTGTGCTGTGATTACGTATAAAAGAGAACAGAAAAATACATGAGAATCGCTGCAAGCATGACGAACAAGTGCCAAACCACATGCATAAACCGCACATTTTTCAATGAATAGAAGGCGGCACCTAATGTGTAAGACACACCCCCTGCGACCAATAACGCTGTTCCTGTAAATCCAAGAGATTCATATAACGGACGAGCAGCGATGATACAGAGCCAACCTAAAACAATATAAATAATCGTTGAAATGTTTTTCACTGTTTCTTGTTTATGCAACGTGAGGGATTTATAGACAATACCGACAATGGCGATTAACCAGACTAAACTGAACAAGGTCCAACCTAACCAACCGCCAATACTAATTAAGCAAAACGGCGTATAGCTGCCAGCAATCAATAAGAAAATAGAACTATGATCGAAGACCTGAAAGACCTTTTTGGCTCTAGTAAAAATTAAACTATGAAATAACGTTGAAGATAAAAAAAGTAGAATCAGCATGGAGCCATAAATAGCATAAGATACCACGTGAATTGGTGAGCCTAAACGAGCCCCTTTAACAAGTAAAATGACTAAACCAGCAATACTTAAACCTGCGCCTATGCCATGTGTAACTGCATTTAAGACTTCGTTCACGATTAGGTATTTTTTTGAGAAATGCGTTTTTTCCAATAAATTCACTTCCTTTATTTTAATTTGATGAAAAATTCGGCAGTGTCTGTTATACTATAACTAGATAATTAACCGTTTAATGGTATTCTACCATGAAAACAGGTTCCTTTTAAAGAAAGAGTGATAAATTTATGACAAACGTTAAAATCGTAACGGATTCTTCATGTACGATGGAAAAAAGTCTTAGAGATGAATTAAATATCCATATGATGCCTTTATCAATTATGGTTGATGGCGTTGTTTATCCAGATGATGATCATTTGCCAGGCGAAAAATTTATGGACATGATGGCTAATGCGAAGGCCTTACCCAAAACCAGTCAACCACCAATTGGTGAATTTGTAGAATTATATGATCGCTTAGGTGAAGATGGCAGTGAAGTAATTTCGATTCACATGACAAAAGGCTTAAGTGGAACGGTTGAAGCGGCCCGTCAAGCTAGCAACTTATCATCAAGTAAAGTAACGGTGATTGATAGCGATTTTACAGACCAAGGTTTGTCTTTCCAAGTCATTCAAGCAGCAAAATTGGCACAAGCGGGAGCGGGTGTTCCAGAAATTTTAGCTGAAATTGAACGCGTCAAACAAAATACCAAATTATACATTGGCATTTCAACATTGGATAATTTGGTTAAAGGTGGACGAATCAGCCGTACAACAGGATTATTATCAAACATTTTTAATATGAAAGTTGTCATGGACTTTGAAAATACGGAATTGATTCCTGTAGCGAAAGGCCGAGGCGTTAAAACGTTTAATAAATGGTTTGACGAATTGAAATCAGAATTAAGTAAGATTCCAAATGTTCGACAAATTGGCATTTCTCATGCGGATGGGCTAGAACTAGCAAATGGATTCAAAGAAGGATTACAAGCAATCTTTAAAGACATGGATATTCCCGTATTACATACGAATCCAGTCATTGCAACACATACAGGAAAAAATGCCTTTGCTATTATGTACTATACAGACTAAGAAATAACGAGGTTGGGTCTCGCTCTTAAATGAGTAGACGCAACCTCTTTCTAACAAGAAAAGGAAAATTTCTTGTTGGTTTATTTAAAAGGAAGTGACGAAGATGAAAAAACAAACACAGCATATTTTGCTGACCGTCTTAACACCTATCCTCATTGCGCTAGGTGTTTTTACATTGTTAAGTGTGGCCATCCCCAAAGCAAAGCCACTATTAAAGCAAGAGAAAGTGGCCACAACTGCTCAAAAAAATCAAAAAGAAGTCATTCATTATACAGCTATCGGTGATTCTTTAACTGAAGGAATTGGCGATTTGACGAATAGTGGAGGTTTTGTTCCTATTGTGGCAGATGATTTAAAAGAACACTACAACTTGAACGGTGTTCAAACAGACAATTTTGGGAAAAATGGGGATCGTAGTGATCAAATTTTAAAACGAATCAAAGAGAAACCTGAAATTCAAAAGGGCCTTGCCTCTGCGGACGTGATTACGCTAACGGTTGGTGGAAATGACTTAATGAAAGTAATTAGTAGTAATATTTTCGACTTGAAAGTCAGCTCGTTCAATCGTCCACAAAAAGCCTATCAACGCCGAGTAAGACGACTACTTGAAGAAATCCGAGAGTACAACGAGAAGGCCCCTATTTATGTCTTAGGAATTTACAATCCCTTCTACTTAAACTTTTCCGAAATTACAGAAATGCAAGAAATCGTTGATAACTGGAATCAAGCAACCGAAGAAATGGTTCAAGAGCAAAAACGAGCCTATTTCATTCCTATCAATGATTTACTCTATAAAGGTCGTGGCGATGAAGTTGGCGTAACCGGTGGCGACTCAGAAACTACAGGAAGTAGTGCTAGCAAAGAGGATTTAAACAATTTGTTATATGAAGAAGATCGCTTCCATCCGAATAATCTTGGCTACCAAATTATGGCCGGAGCTGTCCGGGATGAAATGGTCAAGACAGAGAAAGAATGGATAACCAAATCAGAAGGTAGTGAATAAAATGAATGAAGAAAAGCCAAAAACAAGTAAATCAATTAAAAAGACACAACCAACCAATCTTAAACGAAATCCCTGGAAAATCGCTTTTCTTGTTCTAGTGGGTTTAGTCATTGGTAGTGTAGCTTTCGTGACATTTCGAGCAACACAAGTTCGCGAACCAGATTTAAAGAAAATACCAGCAATTGTTGAAAAAGAAGGCGAGCCAGTCGTCACCATTCAGTCAAAAAAACAACAAGTGAACAAACTGATTGACTTTTATTTAGCCGACTTTCAAAAAGGTTCGGAGATCAAATATAAATTTTATTTAGAAAATGATGCTTTATTAAATGGAACATTTCAGGTGTTAGGGCATGACATTCCTTTTTACTTATATTTTGATCCTTACGTGATGGCGAATGGTAATGTACAATTAAAAGCAAAAAGTTTATCTATAGGAACGTTAGGCTTGCCAATTAAAGAAGTATTGAAATTTGCTAAACGTTCTTACAAACTACCTAAATGGGTTGAAATCAATCCAGATGATCAAACTGTTTTATTACGTTTAGATCAGTTTAGAATGCAAAATGGTCTATTTGTTCGAGCAGAAAAGATTAATTTAGTTGACGATGACATTCGGATGAATATATACTTGCCAAAAGAGAAATAAAAAAGGAGTGTTAGAGATGGAAGAAAAAGCAATTTTTGCAGGCGGCTGTTTCTGGTGTATGGTGCAGCCTTTTGATACACAACCAGGAATTATCTCAGTTGTTTCGGGTTATACAGGTGGGCACGTGCCTAATCCAACATATGAACAGGTTCTAACACACACAACAGGCCATACGGAAGCAGTAGAAATCACTTTTGATCCAGCGATTATTTCTTACGAACAATTAGTGGACATTTATTGGCAACAAACGGATCCTACTGATGCTTTCGGTCAGTTTCAAGACCGCGGCGATAATTATCGGCCAGTTATTTTTTATCGTTCTCAAGAACAAAAAGAAATTGCTGAGAAAAGTAAAGAACGTCTAGCTAATAGCGGCCGTTTTACAGAACCAATTGTTACCACCATCGAACCAGCAGCACCATTTTATCCTGCTGAAGAATACCATCAAGACTTTTATAAAAAAGACGCTTTGCGTTATGGATTGTCCCATCAACGTAGAAGTGAATTTATCGAAGAAAAATGGAGTGATTAATTTACATGAGACGAAGCTTTTACCATTACTTAATGACATTAAAAGGTCCGGCTAAAGATTCTGAAACTGATTTTGCCAATGAAGCGGCCAAAGATATTCAGTTTCCAAAACAAACCGAGGATTATCATGAACTTTCTTCTTATTTAGAAATGAATGCTGACTATTTAAGCAACATGGACATCTTTGATGAGTTATGGGAAAAGTACCTTGAAAACAATAAATAAATCCAGAGGAAAAGCAAACAAAGCTTTTCCTCTTTTTTCATTCATGTTATAGTAAACAAAAGTAGTGACGAATTTGTTAGAAATGAGATGAAATCTATGAAGAACAAACGAACTGTTCCTTTTTATCAATATATTATTTCGCTCCTCTGTGTCGCATTTTTAGCTGGAGGAAGTAGTTATATTTATTTTGATCATCGTGTTAAAAAGATGAGTCAAGAAGGGGCAATTACCAATGCTGATTTAAGCAAAGTGCAGGATTTATATAATGAAATTAGTACCAATTATGTAGGTGAAGTAGATAAAAATGAATTAGTTGAAGGCGCCTTAAAAGGCATGTCTGAAGCCATTGGAGATCCATACTCAACTTATCTAAATGAATCTGCTGCCAATGATTTAAACGAAAGCTTATCTGGCGATTTTGAAGGAATTGGTGCCACTATGACAATGAAAGATGGCGAACCAGTTGTAGCAGAGGCCCCTGTAGCAGATTCCCCAGCTGAAAAAGCGGGAATCAAAGAAGGCGATATTATTGAAAAAGTTGATGGTACAGCTACAAAAGGGATGAAACTAGCAGAAGTCGTCTCAAAAGTCCGAGGTAAAAAAGGAACTTCCGTTGAATTGACTATCCAAAGAGAGGGAGAAACTAAAAATATCTCAATCAAACGTGGGAAAATTCCCGTTAAAACAGTGACAGGTGAGTTAGACAAAAAAGATGCACAAATTGGCTCGATTAAAATTACGTCCTTTGGTAAAAAAACATATCAGGAATTGAAAGAAACAATCACGAATTTACGAGACAAAGGAGCTAAATCCTTTGTAATTGATGTACGCCAAAATCCTGGTGGACTGCTAGATCAAGCAGAGCGAATGGCCAGTATGTTTTTAAAAAATGGCGAAATAATTGTTCAATTTGAAGACAAAAAAGGACGTACGATGAAAGAAGTTGCTTCCAAAGAATTAGACGACGGCTTTAAAGTAAAAGAACCTGTTGCAGTTATCATTGATGGCAATAGTGCCAGTGCATCCGAAATTTTTGCTGCAGCACTGCATGAATCTGCGAATGTCCCATTAATTGGAACGAAAACATTTGGCAAAGGAACGGTCCAAACGGTGAAGGATTTAAATGACCAAACCGAAATAAAATTGACTGTTTTAAAATGGTTAACACCAAAAGGCGAATGGATCAACGAAAAAGGAATTGAACCAACCATCAAAGCTGATTACCCCGAGTATGCCTATTTAAAATTGATTCCTCGCGATAAAACGCTAAAAGAAGGAGATCAATCTGAAGATATTCAGAACTTAAATGCTATTTTAGCTGTATTAGCGTATCCTGTTGATGAAAACAATGCAAACTACACCGCAGAAACAAAAGCAGCGGTTAGCGATCTTCAACAGAAAAATGGCTTGCCTATAACTGGAGAAATCGACAATGAAACAGCCACAAAAATTGAAGCCACTTTAGGTAAATTAATTCTTGAAAATGACGCTGCTTACGATACAGCAGTCAAGGAAATTCAAAAAAACTAGAAAAAAGGTGGCACGAAGTTGAAGAAGAAACGTGATTATGTTGGGTATTTAATGTACTTTCTGAAAATCTTAGTACCAGCAATCGTAGCCGTTTTTATTTTAAGAGGATTTTTCCTGATTCCTGTTCGGGTGGATGGCCATTCCATGCAAAAAACCTTGAATCAAGGAGATATGATTGTGATGGAAAAATTCTCCGCCATTAAACGGTTTGATGTGGTGGTCTTTAAAACAGACACAGGATCGATTCTGATTAAACGTGTGATTGGTTTACCAGGAGAAGCTGTGCGTTACGAAAACGATCAATTATATGTCAATAATCAGCCAATCGCTGAACCCTATTTAACTAAAAACAGAAAAAAAGATCATGAAACGATGCCTTACACTACGAATTTTGATTCAAAAGAATTGTTAATGCAAGAAAAATTACCTAAAGATAGCTATTTTGTACTTGGTGATAATCGCCGTATGTCCAAAGACAGCCGTTCTTTTGGTGCAATACATGCAGATCAAATCTTAGGGAAAGCACAATTTGTTTATTACCCACTCACTCATATGAAGATCATTCCTAAATAAGTAAGACCACTAGTTCGTTTATTTAAATAACGACTAGTGGTCTTTTCTAATCTGAAAAATTGTTCTCTTAGCTGAAAAATGTTAAGGTTAAAGTAATGATAGATGTAGGAGGTCATGCAAATGATTAGAAAAACTATTTTAGCAAGCTCTATCTTAGGCGTTGGGTTGCTAATTGGTGCATGTGGGAATCAAACCCAAACCCAAATGAATTCAACCAATACCAGTGAATCATCACAGCCTAAAGTAACCGAATCAAGTCGCAAGTCATCTGAAAGTGCGTCTAATAACGAAGGTGTATCAAGCGATTCTAGTAAATCCACAAGTTCCACTACAGAATCAGAAATCTTAAAAGGTCTGGCGGAAGAAAAAACGCTAAAAGAAAAAATTCCGTCCTTGAATCAAACAACGATTAAGAAAGTCACTGATAATGAGTATAAACGCATTCTTGTGATGGAAGAAAAGGCTACAGGAACGACCTATAAAAGTATTTTGATAAAAAAACAAAATCGCTTAAAAATTGTCAACGAAACAACCGATGAATTGTTATACAATGGAACCCTATAAGAACGAAACCATTCAATAAACTCAAAAGTATCGCCATTGTTTTCAAAGAAAAATTTCTTTGGAAACAATGGTTTTTTTGTTGACAAAAGAATTTCTAAGATATATAGTTAGTTACATAAGTAGTTAACCGTTTAAGCGAGGTGTAAAAATGGAATTTAATTTTTCGGGGGAAAAGCCTTTATTTCAGCAAGTAGCCGATCAGATTGCCGAAGGAATTTTTAATGGCGCTTACTTAGAAGGCGAACAAATTCCCTCAACCACAGAAATATCAAAAAGTTACCAAATCAATCCAGCCACCGTTTTAAAAGGAATGAATTTATTAGTAGAACGACAGCTGATTGAAAAGAAACGGGGGATTGGCATGTTTGTTTTACCAGGCGCTCAAGAGAGAGTAAGAAGTGCACGGAAAGAAGAATTTTTAAATAAAGAAGTCTTAGAAGTTGTCGCAGAAGCTAAAAAATTAGGGATTACAGCTGAACAATTAAAACAACTAATTGAAAGAGGGTATGAAGCATGAGTTTGCGGGTGGAATCAGTAAGTAAAAAATATCATCAAAAAAAAGCACTAGATAATATTTCAATTACTTTTGAAAAAGAAACGATTTATGGGCTCTTAGGCAGAAACGGGGCTGGTAAAAGTACGTTATTAAATATCATAAATAATCGAAGTTTTGCCACTTCAGGTTCCGTTCAATTGGCGGGAGAAACAGTGACCGATAATGAGGCTGCTTTGACTCATATTTACTTAATGAGTGAAGATAATTTGTTTCCTCCTCAGTTAAAAATTAAAGATATTTTTAAAACGACTGAAGGTTTTTATGGATCCTTTGACTGGTCTTTGGCCGAACAAATGTTAAGCGATTTTGGTTTAGATAGTAAAAAGACATTCAAAAAATTATCAACTGGTTATCGGAGTATTGCTAAACTAATAGTGGCGCTATCCGTCCCCTGTGAGTATATTTTTTTAGATGAGCCAGTCTTAGGTTTAGACGCCAATCATCGGGAATTATTTTATACTTATTTAATTGAGACATACCAAGAACGTCCCCGTACGTTTGTGATTTCCACCCATTTGATTGAAGAAATTGCGAATTTATTAGAAGATATTATCATCATTGATCAAGGAAAATTGATTCGCGCAGAATCTATTGAAACAATTTTGAAAAACGGTCGCATTGTTTCTGGGCCGAAAGAACAAGTAGAGCGCTATACTCAGTCATTGGAAATCTTAGGCATGGACACTTTAGGTGGAGCAGTTACGGCTTACGTGTACGGCGACTTGCCGACTGAAAAAGCAGAGGTTCAAATTGCGCCGCTAAATTTACAAACATATTTTGTACAATTAACCAATAGAAAGAAGGAAAAGTAAAATGAAATTTAAAACAGCTTTGCGGTATCGTGTTATTTATCAAGTCCGTTCCTTAGCAATTTATTTTGGCTTTTATGCTTTGTTCGGCATTCTTTTTCCTCTTATTGGGTTGCTCTTTTCTAACGACGTGAACACTGTCAGCTCTGATGCAGTAATTCCTTGTCTGGTTTTTATGGGGATACTATCATTTTTAGGGGTAAACACAGATTTTAAACTGTTTATTCAAAACGGGCTTTCCCGCTGGACGATTTTTTTGGTGAATTTTGTAAGTAATGCTATTTTATCTTTGGTTGGATCCTTGGCTGTACTTGTACTGATTAAAGTATTTAGCGGCAATTTCATTTCTCATTTTCAATTATCAATGAAATTAATTGATGTCTATGCGCAAGGAAACTTTTTCATGTCGTGGTTGCTCTTTTTTATCTTACTAATGCTTAGCGGCTCACTTGGCTTGTTAGCAGGTGTCTTTAATGATCGGATAGATGGCGTAAAAAAACTCATTGTTTTATTGCTGTTATTAATGATTCCTATTTTACTGGGCACGATTGCACAATTAGGGGGGGCACCAATGCGCCTGAGAATGCTCCATGTCTTGCAAGCAATGGTTGGTTATCAATCCACTGGTTTTACTGTCCTACCACTTCTTCTGACAATCAGTTGCTTTGTTGGCATTAATCTTGGTTTGGCCTATTTATTGAATAAACATCGTGAAATTAAACGCGTAAATGCATAACTAATTAATAAGAACATGTTCAATGAGGTGAATTTGGAACATGTTCTTATTGTTTTAATTGAGAGATACATCGGAAGTACCATGACAAAGGAAAGGGCTTCCGTCAAAATAGAAAGAGAAGAAAGGAGTATGAAAAGAGTAAAAAACTTTGTAAATAAGTAAACGACAAAGAATGAAAAATGGAGGGGTAACATGGCGGTAATTGAAGCAAAAAATATTAAAAAAAGTTATGGAAAGAACGAAACAAAATTTGATGCGTTAAAAGGTGTTGATTTAAAAGTTGAAAAAGGTGAATCTGTGGCCATAATTGGTAAAAGTGGCTCTGGGAAATCAACATTTATGCACATTTTGGCATTGTTAGATCAACCAACTTCAGGAGATATTTATTTAAATGGTAAAAATGTTACTAGTATTAGAAAGAAAGTGCTGAATAAAACGAGAAATGAAGAATTTGGTTTTGTTTTTCAACAATTCTTTATGAATGCCAAGGATACAGTTTTAAATAATGTTCTTTTACCATTAAAAATTGGTGGAATTTCCGGTAGCAAGAGGAAAAAGATGGCTTTAGATGCGTTAAAAGCAGTCGGTTTGGAAGATAAAGTTCAAAACAAAGCGAATAATTTATCTGGTGGTCAAAAACAACGGGTATGCATAGCGCGTGCTTTAGTTAATAATCCGCAAATTATTTTTGCGGACGAACCTACAGGGAATTTAGATTCTGCCACTGGGAAGAAAATTGAAGAATTATTATTTGATTTAAATAAAAATAAAGGAATTACCTTAATTATTGTGACACATGATCCAGATTTAGCAGCACGTTGTGATCGGCAAGTTCATGTTCGAGACGGCTTGATTGTAGGAGGAGATGAGTAAATGAAATTTAGAGATATTTTAAAATCAGCTAGTACCAATTTAATGCGTAATAAAGGCCGAACCGTATTGACCATTATTGCAATCTTTATTGGAGCATTTACCATAGCTTTAACTACAGGAGTCAATATTGGTGTAAATGATTATATTGACAAACAAGTCGGCAGTGTCGGTGGTGCAAATCAGCTATTTATTCAGCCAAAAATGGAGATGAATGTTGGTAACGGAACAGAACCAAGTAAATATAATCCAGAGAAAAAAACCAGTACGATTCAACAACAAAGTATGCTTGCTGAAAAAGATATTGAGAAGATTAAAAAAATCTCGGATATTACATCAGTGGAACCAATGAAATCCGTTGCTATCGATTATATAAAAGGAGCAGATAAGCATAAATATGTATTTTCAGCAACTTCTGCGCTAGATGAGATGACCATTGATTTAGCGGCTGGCCGTAAAGTTTCGCAAACGAGCCAGGACTTCGAAATTAATTTGTCACCAGAATATGTAAAGGCACTCGGCTATACATCTAGTAAAGCTGCCGTGGGAGAAACAGTTCAATTAGGTATCTCAAGTTCCTTGAAAGGACAAGAGCAAGTTATTGAAGCAAAAATTGTTGGCGTTAGAAATACCAGTGTCATTCAAAATGGGCTCTCGCTGATGAATAAAGCATTGATTGATAAAGTTGTCTCAATCAATCAAGCAGATCTTCCAGAACATTTAAAAAATCAATACGCGATGATTATTGCTGAAGTTAAAAAAGACAGCACGCCAGAGCAGATTAAGGACATCAAAAAAGACTTAGATAAAGCTGGCTATTTAGCGACTACTGTCGAAGATGAAATTGGTATGATTCGTAATATAATCAATGCAATCACTGGTGTTTTAACCATGTTTGGTGCAATTGCCTTGTTAGCTGCAAGCTTTGGCATTATTAACACGCTGTATATGTCTGTCCAAGAAAGAACGCGAGAAATTGGTTTAATGAAAGCCATGGGTCTTAGCAATGGGAAAGTCTTTACAATTTTTAGTGTTGAGGCGGCTTTAATTGGCTTTTTTGGCTCAATGTTAGGCATTTTAGGAGCTGTTGGGGTTGGAAATTTAGTTAATCGTTTGGCAACGGATTCTTTTTTAAAGGCTTTAACAGGATTTAAATTAATTCAATTTTCATTGCCATCTTCACTAATGATTATCTTAGTTATTATGTTTATTGCTTTTTTAGCAGGAACTTTACCAGCTCGAAGAGCAGCCAAATTAGATCCAATTGAATCTTTACGTTATGAATAATAGACTAAAAACAGCTACTTTCTCTCAATTTAACTAAAGCATATTCTTATATAAAAAGAAGGCAATAGGCGTATACTAAAAGTGTGAAAAATGAAACAAATGAGAGGAAGTTGGTTTATGAAAGCTGTTGTGATTAATCAGTACGGAAGTAAAGAGGTACTTGAAGAAGCAGAAGTAACACTGCCAGAATTATCGGAACATCAAGTGTTGGTAAAAGAATACGCGACATCAATTAATCCGATTGATTGGAAATTGCGTGAAGGATATTTAAAACAGATGTTTGATTGGTCCTTTCCGATTATTCTTGGTTGGGATGTCGCTGGTGTGATTACAGAGGTGGGGAGTCAAGTAACGGATTGGCAAGTTGGCGATAAAGTTTTTGCTCGTCCTGAAACCACTCGTTTTGGTACCTATGCAGAAGTAACGATTGTGGATGATCATTTATTAGCAAAAATCCCTGAAACAATTAGCTTTGAAGAAGCGGCTGCCGTTCCGTTGGCTGGTTTAACCGCTTGGCAAGCATTGTTTGATCATGGTCACCTTAAAGAAGGAGAAACTGTTTTAATTCATGCTGGTGCAGGTGGGGTCGGTACTTATGCGATTCAACTAGCAAAAGAAGCGGGCGCACATGTCATCACGACCGCTAGCGCAAAAAATCATGCCTTACTGAAAAAAATTGGTGCAGATGAAGTGATTGATTATCATACAACGAATTTTGTAGAGGTATTAACTGATGTTGATTTGGTCTTTGATACAATGGGTGGTGAGGTTCAAAAAAATAGTTTTGACGTCTTAAAACCAAACACAGGTCGTCTTGTTTCAATTGTGGGCATTGAAGATAAACAATTGGCAGCCGAAAAAAATATTTCTGCTGAAAGTATTTGGCTTCAACCAAATGGAGAACAATTACAAAAAATTGCTGATTTGATGGCAGCTGGAAAAGTGAAATCAATTATTGGTGAAGTTTTCCCTTTTTCTAGACAAGGGATTTATGATGCACATGCACTCAGTGAAACGCACCATGCAGTTGGTAAAATAGTTGTTCAAATGGCAGAATAAAAAGAAGCTCAGACAGTGAATTATCTTAAAATAGAAAAAGTGAGCCTGGGACAAAAATCCAAAGAGATTTTTGTCCCAGGCTCAAAACCTGATAAACGGCGGGAACAGAACTAACTCCTTCGGAAATAAGCCGAAATTCTCCAAAAATTAAAGAGCAATTTTCGGAAATTTCTTCTTATTTCTCGGAGCTAAACGGTTCTGTCCCGACCTCACTTTTTTGTTAAGAGGGCAGATGTGCCAACCAAGTTTGTGTTTCCTTAATTTCTTGATAAGTTAATTGATGACTTTGTGTCCAAACCTCTTGTACGGTTGCTCCATGATTCTGAAATAATTGAATCACACGCATACTTTCAGGAAGTGGGACAATCGGGTCATGCTCTCCTAGAGATAATAAAACAGAAGTGTCGGTCAAGTCTGGTTGATTGGTCAATTCAACAGGAAACATGGGATGATAGAGGACAGCTTGATGGTAACTATCGGGATGAGTAAGCAATAATTGAATAGCGATATTGGCCCCATTTGAATAGCCAATAAAAATAATTTTATCCAATGAAAATTGATGCTCGTTAGCGGCTTGTTGAATAAACTTATGAAGCGCCTCGCCGCGTTTTTCTAGATCTTCTAAGTCATAATGACCTTCCGCTAGGCGCTTAAAATAACGATTCATTCCATTTTCTGAAACATCACCACGAATACTTAGCACAGTAGCTTGTTTATTTAGTTCTTGAGCAATTGGTAGGAGAGCTGTTTCATCACCACCTGTACCGTGAAGTAGCACAAAGACAGGTGCTTCAGGATGTCCTTTTTTAAAAATTGAATGCATGTTTTTTCCTCCTTAGGCTCGTTTTGTATTGAAAGGCTTGATCACACTCTCAATATACTCACGACGGTTTTCTAAAAATGGCGCAAGAGATAACTTTTCTCCTAATGTTTCGTAAGGTTCGTCCCCCATAAATCCTGGTTCATCGGTGGCTAATTCGACTAAAATATGTCCAATGCGAACATACAATGATTCAAAGTAATAACGATCGACATAGCCAGAGTTTTGTAAGCCTAAATGATCAAAGAGCGCTTGCCAAGTCCCAAGTGATTTGCGATCCGCTAAGCGGAATGCAACGTGATGTACTTCACCATATCCTTGTTGTGCTTGTGAGCTAGTATCATCGTCTACCAAAACGACTTGGGCACCATTGCCACCTTGGCCAACTTCAAGTAAATAGCGATTGCCTTCTTGTGCCACTACGTGAAAGCCTAGAATTTCTTCAAAGACTTCTTTGAATTCATGAAAATAGGAAATAGCTATTTCGACAGGTCCTAAGCCATAAATCGCAAATTCTGTAGGGACAGGTCCTTTTTTCCAAGGGGTGCCCGCTGCAACGCCCTGATTTAATTCATCAGAGATTAATTGATACGCTTGATCATCAAAATCCCAGAAGCGAAGGACCTTTTTGCCGAATTCTTCAGAAATACCTGTGTGTTTGACAGCAAATTCATTGAAGCGATTTTCATAATAAGTCAAAGCTGCATCTGAAGGAACCCGGAACCCTGTTCTTGAAATTGTATTGGTTCCTTTTAATCCTTTAGGGTTATTGGGAAAATCGAAAAAGGTCATGGTTGTACCTGGTGTACCCAAATCATCGGCAAAATAGGTATGGTAAGTATAGATATCATCTTGATTCACTGTTTTTTTGACTAAACGCATCCCTAAAACGTCCGTAAAGAAGTGATAGTTTTTTTCTGCATCACTTGTCATAGCTGTAACGTGGTGGATTCCTAATAATTGATCTTCTTTTTTCATCATTATTTCCTCATTTCGTTTCATTTGTTATTTTTCGTAAAGTTTTTTGAAGAAGTGTTAATTCTTCGGAAGAGAGTTGTTCAAATGCTTCTGCAATTCGCTTTGCATGCGTCGGGAAAATTTCTTCAATTAATGTTTTTCCAGCTTCTGTTAATTCAACGTAAGTAATGCGTCGGTCTTTTTCACTGGGGGTGCGCGTTACATAGCCTTTTTTATGTAATTGGTCAATAACATAAGTGGTGCTACTGCTAGCAATTAAAATTTTCTCCTTGATTTTTTGGATGGTCTGAGGACCTTTATGGAGTAACAGCTCTAATACTGAAAATTCTGTAATGTTTAAGTCATAACAAGTGACATCTTGCTTGGCAAGTTGCTCTAGTTGATGGCTGGTTCTTAATAAACCAATATAGGCTTTTAAAGCTTCTTGCTGTTGGCTCATTGTTTCACCTCTTTTTTATTTCGAATTCGAGATAAATATAACTTACTTTTGGTAAGTAATCAATTAATATGCTTAAAAAGACAGCCAGCAAAAAATGTGAATTTTTGCTGGCTGTCTTTTTTGTTTAATTTAGAAGATCGTTGGAACTAAGCCGCCATCGATTCTTAAGGCTTCGCCTGAGAAGGAAGAAGAATCCGGGCTGGCCACAAAGGTAACAAAACGACCAATTTCTTCTGGTCGAATGAGCCGTTGGATTTGTGAACGAGAACGATGATTTTTCATGAAATCTTTTTCCCAATCCTCTTTGGGAATGTCTGAATCAGCGTACATATCTTCCAACATTTTTTCTACACCTTCGGTAAGGGTCGAGCCAGGCATAACCGTGTTAACGGTGACATGTGTGCCAACAGTTAAGTTGGATAAACTTTTAGCTAAGGAAAGATTCATCGTTTTTGTCATGCTATATTGGGGCTTTTCGCCAGAAGGCATCACCGCTTCTTCGCTAGCGATGAAAATAATGCGACCAAAATCTTGTGCAAGCATTTTAGGTAGATAAGCTTTTGCTAATGCATTGCCTGACAACACGTTCACAGTAAAAAATTTTTCCCAAGTGGCGTCATCGATGTCCCAGTATTCCATTGGTTCAAAAATCCCCATATTATTCACTAAAATGTCGACTTTAGGGAATTTTTCAAGTAAAGTAGTTCGTTGACTTTCAATGGAAATATCGGCAGTTCCTGCTTGAGGATGAGTATCTGGAAACATTGTTTGTATTTCTTCAACAACTTTGATTACTTCGGCTTCATTGCGCCCATTGATAATGACATCGGTCCCTTCACGAGCCATTTCAATCGCAATTGCTTTGCCAATTCCTTTGGTTGAACCAGTAATTAATGCTAATTTATTCGTTAAGTGTAAATCCATTTAAATCCCTCCAACGTTTGTCTATATGTCTATATCTAGTGTAGGTCTTTTTCTGGACTTTTAAAAGGAAAAAGTTTTTTCGGCCCGCGGGAAACAAGCCCCAATAACTACTTAACAGCTGAATTTTCACTTTTTGGGCGTAAAACGAGTAATTATTGTCAGTAAAAAAGCGTCACTTTTTTGATAGAATAACTAGAGACGAAATTGGCTAAGACCAATTTTGTAAAATTGTACATAAAAAAGAAGAGTGGGAATGCTATGAAGAAACAATATTACTGGAATATACCCGATAACTTACTAAACTCGTTAAAACAGCGGAAAAAGTTATACAGCTTTTATAAAAATGAACAAAATAAGGCAAGAGAATTAGTAGAGAATTGTCAGTCGGTTCTTTTTCCTGAATTAGTCGCTTCGCTGAATAAAATAGATGAGCGGATTAAATTATTGATATTCTATCAAAATTTAGAAGATTTTGAGCTTTCAGAAGAAGAAATTATTACTGTGATTGAGCGAGAATATTTTGTGACTTTTTATGAAACAATTGAAGAACCGACCACTGAAATTATTAGTAGTCATTCTATGTATTATTTATTGCAACAGCCGACTAAAGAAATGCTTTGGGATTTAGACTTTAGTAACATGTTAAAACAAGGTCAGTTAGTTGATTTAATGGATTATCAAAAATTGACCAAATGTTATCAAAAGCTGCAGAATCAAGCTAAAAATTTGATTGAAAAATTAAATAAAGAAACATTTTACACATTCTATAGTCAACTTTTATTGATTGATTGCCAATGCAAATTATTAATAGAAGAGGCGCTTCTGAAAGAAGAATCATTGATGACGGTCGATGAATGCTTAACAGCCATTAAGCAAGAAATTCGAAAAATTCATTTTGAACAATTTAAATACCAACATTATTTATTTGAAGATTTATCTTTGCGGTACCAAGTTTAACGGAAGTGACAAAAAGAATGGTTGAATCTAACAAGAATGTTCGTTGTTTTCTGTTATATAAAAAGATATGATAGTTTCTGTAGAAAAAATAAAGGAGACGATTCATGAACGCAAATCGCTTAAAGTTATTGATGATGGGGTTAATGGTTCTTGACCATATTAGTTATTTTGTTCCGCCAGAATGGGCACTGATTTTTCATGTAATTACTCGTTGTGTCGGTGTATTTTTTGGTTACATGGCTGTAGAAGGGTTCAACTATACACGGAATGTTTATCGTTACAATGGTCGTTTGTATATTTGGGCAGCAATCATGTTTGTTGGAAATACGCTTCTAAATCATTTAGTGAATAATCCAGCTGTTGCTGTTCACAACAATATTTTCTTCACCTTAGCCCTTGGTGTCAGTATGTTAATTGTGACAAAAGCGATGCTAGAGATGCCAAAAATCAGTTTAAAAATTGTTTTATTGATTAGTATATTAGCAATTTTAGGAATAGGAGCAATGTTTGCTGAAGGTGGCATTGTGATGTTACCTTTTATGTTGATTACGTATTTAGCCAGAAAGAGACTTGTCTTACGGAACTGTTTATATGGTGCATTAGCGCTCTTTTTCTTAGTTACAAGTTTTCAATGGTTGGGAGATTGGCCAACGACAATTGAAATGTTAGCTTATAATTCTGATTTTATGTTTATCACTGTGTTACCATTTATATCGCTTTACAATGGTGAGAGAGGAAGCAAAGCACCATTTTTCAAATATTTATTTTACGGATTCTATCCGCTTCATTTATGGCTGATTGCATTGATAGCCAATTACGTTCATTAAACCTTTTTATATTAAAAGAATAAAAACAGCGACTCACAAAAATGTGAGTCGCTGTTTTTTTAGATGGGTAAGATACTGATTCCTAAAAGAAGAGTGACAAGTAGAAAAACAAAAAGCACAATTCGCTTATCATGAACCAGTAAGGCAATGTATTCTCGGATTAGAGCAGTTGGTAAAAAATATAAGGCAGTTGGCGCCCCGACACCTTCAGCTTTTAAGCCGACACGATGGGCATACATAGCTCCTCGTAAGACATGATAGTTATTTGTTGAAAAAATAACAGAGGGTTGTTTAGAATCAGACGGCATCTTTTGCCAATCTGCCTGAATTATTGCTTTAGAAAACAACATATTTTCATAAGTGGTTGTGGATTGGTCCTCCATCAAAATTGCTTCTGCAGGAATATTTTGTGAAAGCAAATATTTTTTCATTGCGAAAGCTTCGGCCACAGGTTCGTCAGGACCTTGACCACCGCTGACTACAAATTTAGCGGTGGGATTTTTTTCATAATATTCAATCCCTTTATCTAACCGACTCTTCAAAAGTGGAGGTACTTCCTCGCTACGAATTCCCGAACCTAAAACAATGATATAATCAACCGCTTTTTTTAAAGGAATCATTTGGTACATCCATGAATACAAGACGTAAGCAGCAAATAGAAAGGTCAGCAAAAGATCCATTAACAATAGAAAAAGTAAGAACAGAAAAAGCACATAAGGTATTTGCGCTGTGCCAACTGATAATAAATATAGAAAGGCGGGTAAAGCAATTAATAAGTTCAGCCCTAGGCCAGCAGACAATTTAGCCGTGACACTTTTGCCTTCTTTCGTTTGCATCGTACGTGAGTTAAAAATAAAGTAAAGGCAAATGCCGATAAACACAGCGGGAATTAATAGATAAGCAATGGCCAAAGTAATTAGGTCGCCATTCTTAAAATGTAAATAAATTTTGTCTAGTCCGATAAATAGTAAGGTGACTAATGACAATAAGGTGCCAGAAGCCAGAGTGATACCGCCGAGGATACTGCGGTTATTAATTTTTAATATACCAAATCCTAGTAGGGCGATAAACAAAAAGAATAGTAGTAGTGCCATTTAATTCCTCCTAAAAATAAGTATCTAAAGTATAACATGCTTTAGGATCTGACATAAATAAACAGCTGTGCCGAAGCATAAGTTTTCCTTTCATTCTTAGAAAAGAAGTTTTTTCATGAAAAGTAAATTAGATAACAATTGTTTAGAGAAAGAAAAGCTTGATTTACTAAGCTTTTCCTTCTCTATAAAAAATATTAATAAGGACATAAAAATTAACAATTTGTATGCGCTTACATACTGAGGTAGATTTAAAGTGTAAAGAAGAAAAAATGAGGTGAGAAAATGATCACTGTTTCAATTGCAGGAGGTTCACAACCAGAGATTTTACAGCTAGTTAAAAAAGCACTAAAAGAAGCCGAGCAACCATTGCAGTTTATTGTATTTGATACAAATGAAAATCTTGATACTGAAAATCTCTGGAAATATGTTCATTGCTCAGATGAGGCCGCGGTAGCACAGGAAGCTGTCAGTTTAGTCGCAACTGGTCAAGCACAAATTTTATTGAAAGGAATTATTCAGACCCACACATTACTAAAAGAAATGTTGAAAAGTGAGCATCAATTAAAAAATAAACCGATTCTTTCCCATGTAGCAATGGTGGAGCTGCCTGCAGGAAAAACCTTCTTGTTAACCGATTGTGCGATGAATATCGCTCCCACTCAAGCAACCCTCATTGAAATTGTTGAAAATGCTAAAGAAGTCGCCCAAAAATTGGGATTGCATCACCCGAAAATTGCTTTGTTAAGCGCAGCGGAAAATTTCAATCCTAAAATGCCTTCGTCTGTTTTAGCAAAAGAAGTCACGGCACATTTTAATGGTCAACAAGAGGCTACGGTTTTTGGGCCACTTTCGCTTGATTTAGCGACCTCTGAAGAAGCGGTTGCGCATAAACGTTACAACGGTCCTATCATGGGGGATGCAGATATTTTAGTGGTCCCAACTATTGATGTTGGAAATTGTTTATACAAATCATTAACCTTGTTTGGGCACGCCAAAGTGGGAGGAACGATTGTTGGCACAAAAGTCCCAGTCGTTTTAACATCTAGAAGCGATTCAACAGAAAGCAAATTCCATTCATTAAGATTTGCCATGAGACAAGTTTAAAAAAAGGAGCAGAAAACAATGGAAACAGTATTGGTTATTAATCCTGGCTCGACCTCCACGAAGTTAGCGCTTTTTGCTAATCATGATTGCTTGGCAGAAGAAACGCTTAGACATAGCGTCCAAGAATTGGCACCTTTTGAAAATGTTGTCAGTCAAACACCATTTCGAAAACAAATGATCGCGGAATTTTTAGAAACACATAACATCACACAATTAGCCGCTGTCGTGGGGCGTGGTGGTTTGCTTAAGCCTATTCCTGGCGGTACGTATCTTGTCGATCAACAAATGCTAGAAGACTTGCGGACAGAACGCTTTAATACCCATGCTTCAAATTTAGGGGCGATTTTAGCTAATGAGTTTGCAGAAAAATATCACGTGCCAGCCTTTATTGTCGATCCTGTTGTTGTAGATGAGCTACAGCCATTAGCCAGGATTTCCGGATTAAAAGGCATTCACCGGCGTAGCGTTGGTCACGCCTTAAATCAAAAAGCGGTCGCTCGAAAAATCGCTGAGGATTTAGGGAAAACATATGAGCAAAGCAATTTTATCGTTGTTCATTTAGGTGGGGGCATTAGCTTGGGGGCGCATCAAAAAGGCCGCATGGTGGATGTGGTAAATGGGCTTGATGGTGAAGGTCCTTATACGCCAGAACGCAGTGGTGCCTTACCGCTCGTTGAATTTGCGCAATGGATACTTGAACAGGAGTTAACGATTAGCCAAGTGAAAAAGCTAATTGCGGGTAATAGCGGCCTTAAATCATACCTAGGTGAAACAGATTTACGGCATATCCAAGCACAAATAGCTGCAGGTGATCAAACAGCAAATTACTATTTAAAAGGAATGTGTTACCAAATCGCAAAAAGTATTGGCGAGATGGCCGTGGTTCTTGAAGGCACAATTGATGCAATTATTTTAACAGGGGGCGCAGCCTATTCGCAAACCGTTGTTCAAGAAATTAGTCAAAAAGTCACTTGGATTGCACCAATTAAGGTTTACCCAGGTGAAATGGAGATGGCTGCTTTATATGAAGGCGTCAATCGAGTATTAACAGGGGAAGAACAAGCTTTAAATTATAGTGAAGCAAAAATTGAGCAGGAGTGATCAAAATGGCGGAACAAACAGATTTACTGATTTTAGGTGGCGGAACAGGAGGCTATGTAGCAGCAATTCGAGCCGCACAAAAAGGGCTAAACGTCACAATTGTTGAAAAATACAAATTAGGTGGCACTTGTTTGCACAAAGGCTGTATCCCTACAAAAGCTTTATTAAGAAGCGCAGAGGTTTTTGATACCTTAAAACAAGCGGCTTCTTTTGGGATTGAAACAGAGGCAGCGTCCATTGATTTTTCTAAAATACAACAACGAAAAGAAGGAATTGTTGAGCAGTTGCACAAAGGTGTTGAAGGCTTATGCAAGAAAAATAAAATCAAAATTTTAGCAGGCGAAGGTGCGATTTTAGGTCCCTCTATTTTTTCACCAGTCTCTGGCGCAGTGGCGGTTACGTTTAATGATCCAGCACGGGAAGAAGAAATTATCGTTCCTAAAAATGTCATTATTGCGACAGGCTCTAGTCCTAAAACGTTACCTAATTTGCCATTAGATGAAGAATTTATCTTATCTTCTGATGGGATGCTTGAATTAGAAGAATTACCAGAATCAATTGCAATTATTGGTGGTGGCGTTATTGGTGTCGAGTGGGCTTCTTTATTAAATAGTTTAGGTGTCAACGTAACTATCATTGAATTTTTGGATCGTTTACTTATAAATGAGAGTGCAACAATTTCTAAAGAATTAAAGAAACGTTTAGAGCAACGAGGAATCAACATTTTATTAGGTAGCAAAGTCCAAGAAGCGAAAGTTACCGGGCAGAAGGTTCAAGTAGAAGTTGCAGGACAAGAAAGCCTCGCTGTTGACAAAGTCATGGTAGCAATTGGGCGTCAACCCAATATCAATAAGTTAGGGTTACAGAATACCTCAGTGAAATATACTGACAAAGGCATTGAAGTAAATGAATTTTATCAAACCACAGAAGGACATATTTATGCGATCGGTGATTGTATCGATACACTCCAACTAGCACATGTGGCTATGAAAGAAGGAGAGTTAGCTGTTCAGCATCTTTTAGGCGAGACAGTTGAACCTTTAAATTATACAAACGTGCCTCGAGGTGTTTATACAAATCCTGAAATAGCAAGTGTCGGCTATACTAGAGAAACTTTACCAGCAGATAAAGAAGTAGTGATTGGTACCTTTAATTTTAATGGTAATGGTAAATCACTTGTTTATGGAGAAACAGATGGCTTTATAGAAGTAATTCGTGACAAGAAGACCGATGATTTATTAGGGGTTTCTATGATTGGGCCACATGTCACGGATTTAATTGCCGAAGCAAGTACTGCCATGTATTTAGATGCCGCGCCCATTGAAATTGGTGAAGCAATCCATGCGCATCCAACAATGACAGAAGTATTGCAAGAAGCAGCCTTAGATACTTATGGCTTAGCGATTCACAAATAGAGAAAGGTTGATGAAAATGAAAACGCTTAAAAAATCGGGTTTATCAAAAGAAGAATTGATTCAGGCATATCGTCAAGTACTACGAGGACGTCGTTTAGACGAACGGTTGTGGCAATTAACAAGGATTGGTAAGACCTCTTTCAATATTTCTGGTCAAGGGGCAGAAGTTGCACAAGTAGCGATGGCGATGGCTTTTGATCCTCAAAAAGATTATTTTTTACCGTATTATCGTGATATGACCGCGTGCTTGGTTTGGGGCATGACCTCCAAAGATATTTTAATGGGTTCTTTTGGAAAAGAAGCGGATCCTTCTTCCCATGGTCGTCAAATGCCGAATCATTATGGTTCAAAAGAGCATAATATTGTTTCCTTCTCTTCAACAGTAAGTACACAAATGCCATTAGCGACAGGTGTTGGTTATGCAGCGCAACTTCAAAAAGCTGATTTTGTTGCATTGACCACCACTGGGGAAGGCTCTGCCAATCAAGGAGAAGTCCAAGAAGCTATGAACTTTGCAGGCGTAAAAAAATTACCAGTCATTTTTGTTGTTGAAAATAATGAATATGCGATTTCTGTCCCAATTGAAGAACAGTATGCCAATAAACGAATGGCCGATCGCGCGAAAGCTTATGGCTTTGAAGGTGTAACCGTTGATGGTAGTGATTTTACTGAAGTCTATCTAGCATTTAAAGAAGCAGTAAAAGCGGCTCGCGGGAAAAAAGGACCAAAATTGATTGAATTAATGGTTTCTCGCTTGACTTCTCATTCCGCTGACGATGATCAATCTGTTTATCGTTCAAAAGAAGAAATTGAAGAAATGAAAAAGAACGATGCAGTGAAGCTTTTTGAAAAACAATTATTAGAAGAGGGCTATTTAACAGACGAAGACATTGCCAAAATTGATGAAGAAATTCGTGCAGAAATCAATCAAGCAACGGATGAAGCAGAAGCAATGCCAGATCCTGTACCGACATCAATTTTAGAAGAAGTGTATGCAAAATAAGAGAAGAGGAGAAGAAATATAATGGCTGAGATGACTTATTTAGAAGCAATTAACTTAGGAATTTCTGAAGAAATGGCTCGTGATGAAAAAGTAGTTATTTTTGGAGAAGATGTCGGCGGCGACAAAGGCGGCGTGTTCGGTGTAACAAAGGGCTTGGCTGCTAAATACGGTGACGAGCGTTGTTTTAATACACCGTTAACAGAAGGCTTAATTGGTGGTTTAGCTGTCGGCTTAGGTTTAATGGGCTATCGCGCAATTGGTGAATTTCAATTTGCGGATTACATTTTGCCTGCAACCAATCAATTGTTATCAGAGGCTCGGACAATGCGCTATAGAACAAAAGGCGATTGGACTGCGCCAATCGTTTATCGGACACCTTATGGCGGCGGTGTTCGTGGTGGGCTGTATCATTCTCAGTCTACAGAAAAAGTTTTTTGTGGACAACCAGGATTAAGAGTTGTGACCCCCTCTAATCCTTATGATGCAAAAGGGATGATTAAAGCAGCGATTCGTTCCGATGATCCAGTCATTTTTTACGAACATAAGCGTTTATATCGTTTACTAAAAGATGAAGTGCCTGCAGATGATTATATCGTACCAATTGACAAAGCCAATGTCGTTAGAACGGGTAGTGATTTAACCGTGATTAGTTACGGCATGACCTTGCAATTAGCTTTAGCTGCGGCGGAAAAACTAGCCGCTGAAGGAATTGATGCCGAAATCGTCGATGTTCGCTCATTATATCCTTTAGATCGCGAAACATTAGTAGCTGCAGCTAAGAAAACAGGGAAGGTCTTACTCGTAACAGAAGACAATAAAGAAGGCAGCGTGATGAGTGAAATTGCGGCAATGATTTCAGAAGATGCTCTCTTTGATTTAGATGCACCGATTCAACGACTTGCAGGACCTGATTGTCCAAGCATGCCTTATGCATTACCTTTAGAAAGAGAATTTTTAATCAATGAAGAGCAAGTATTAGCAGCAATGAAAGAATTAGCAGAATTTTAATTGAAGCAAGGAGGAAAAAATAAATGGCCACAAAAGAAATCAAAATGCCTCATCTAGGCGAAAGTGTCACAGAGGCAGCCATTGTCCAATGGTTAGTTAAACCAGGAGATTCAGTGAAACGCTATGATCCCTTAATGGAAGTCGTTTCTGATAAAGTCACCACGGAAGTCCCATCAGATTTTGATGGTGTAGTAAAAGAATTTCTGATTTCTCTAGATACAGATGTGCCCATCGGAACAGCGGTGATGACGTTAGAGACAGAAGAAACAACCGAAAAAACAGAAGAAGCTACTTTAGCACCAGTGAAAGAAGCAAGTGCGGAACAAGCACAAGAACATGAAACGGTTGAAACAACAAGCACTGCGACGTCCCATCAAAAAAATAATGGTCGTTATTCCCCAGCAGTCCTTAAAATTGCCCAAGAAAAAAAGATTGATTTAACACAAGTTACAGGGACAGGTCGTGATGGTCGGATTACTAGAAAAGATGTCACAAACTTTACACCAACACAGGCAAGAACACCTGAGAAAACAGTGAGTCCAGGAACTAGCCCTTCAATTTCAGAGGAGCCAGTTGCTTCGCAAAATGAAAGCGCCGCAACAGCTAGTCCAACTGAAACAACCACAGATAAAATTGTCTCTGCAGATCCTGTACGTAAAGCAATTGCTAAAAAAATGGTCCAAAGTGTCAACGAAATCCCTCACGCTTGGTTAATGGTGGAAGCGGATGTGACCAACTTAGTCCAACTTAGAAATTCATTAAAAGATGAATTTAAACAACAAGAAGGCCTGTCTCTAAGCTTCTTCCCATTTTTTGCCAAAGCAGTCATTCAAGCGTTAAAGAAAAATCCAAAAATCAATACATCTTGGGATGATGGCTCAATTATTTATCATAAAGATGTTAATTTATCCATAGCTGTAACGACAGACGAGCATCTTTACGTGCCAGTGATTCAACAAGCGGATAACTATTCGATTGCAGGGCTAGCTAAAGAAATCAATCGCTTGGCACAAGAAGTCCGACAAGGAACGCTAGCAAGCAAAGAAATGCAAGGAGGGACCTTTACTCTTAATAATACTGGAACACTAGGTTCCGTCCAATCGATGGGAATTATTAACCATCCACAAGCTGCGATATTACAAGTAGAGTCAATTAATAAACGCCTTGTGCCAACCGCAGATGGAGGCTTTAAAGTGGCAGATATGGTTAATTTATGTCTTTCTATTGATCATCGAATTTTAGATGGACAACAAGCAGGTAAGTTCTTGCGAGATGTTAAAGATAATTTAGCGAAATATAATGCGGATACGGATGTATATTAAAAATCGTTCCTTGCTTTAGTTAAATAAAAAGCGCCTCAAAGAAATAAGCGCTCTTCTTTGAGGCTGCTCTTTATCTAATAGAAAGTTCAATCATTCTCAAACTTGTTTAAAAAAAACAAAAATAATCAATAGGAGTGTTGAAAATGCCCACTGATAAACTGGATGCTCAATTAACCCCAAGAATATTTTTTAACAAAGTGTTAGCTGGAACAGCTTCCGGCACCATTATCGCCTTAATTCCCAATGCTGTATTAGGAGCCATTTTAAAATATTTTGCAGAATACAAGATTATCGAAATGATTATTCATGCGGCGCAAATTTTCCAACTAGCCACCCCTTTAATTATTGGTGGACTGATTGCTTTTCAATTTGGCTTAACGCCACAGAAAATGATGATTGCTGGCGGTGCAGCATTTGCTGGCTCTGGCGTGATTAAATTTAATTCAGAAGTGAAAGGCTTTATTGGTGCAGGCACTGGTGACATCATTAATATTATGATTACCGCTTCTGTTGCAGTCTTACTTTTATTAGTCATCGATAAAAAATTCGGTTCAGTGGAAATCATTGCTTTACCGATCGTTGTTGGAGTAGGTGCAGGCTTGTTTGGCATGTTGATTTACCCATATGTGACACAGATCACGGTCGCCATTGGTAAAGTGATTAACAATTTTACTGATTTCCAGCCAATTATCATGAGTATTTTAATTGCTTGTTCATTTGCTGCACTGATTATTTCACCAATCACTACTGTGGCAATCGGTTTGGCGATTCAGTTGAATGGCTTGTCTGCAGGTGCTGCCGCAATGGGAATTGCAGCCACAACTGTTGTTCTTGTGATTAATTCTTGGAATGTCAACCAATCGGGAGTGACACTGGCTGTCTCTTTGGGCGGTATGAAAATGATGATGCCTAACTTATTTAAATACCCAATTATTTTAATTCCTTGTTTATTTACAGCGACTATTTCAGCAATTCCTGTGGTTCTATTCAACATTTCAGGAACCCCACAATCGGCTGGATTTGGCTTGGTTGGACTCGTGGGACCACTTGCTTCATTGGATGCGGGCTTAGGGATTTTACCCTTACTCTTTTCTTGGTTTGTTGTTCCAATTGTCGCGGGTTTATTCTCAAAATTCTTATTTGAAAAAGTGTTGAAACTTTATGATAGTAAAGTCGTCTTTGCTTATCAAGGCTAGATTATCCATTAATTTTCTTTAATGATTTGGATAAAATCTCTAACATCTTCTGTCAGACTAAAATCGCGGCGCAAAGCAATGCCGATGGGGAAATAGTCAAACTTATCTTTTAAAGGAATCCATTTCAGTCCCTGACTTTTTCCCACTTCATAATATTCAATCGGCAGCAAACAAATCGAATTATTTTTTTGTAAACTATAAAGAAGTACTTGTAAATCATCGTTATGCAAAATGATATTCGGCTCATAACCGAAGCTCCGAGTCCGATCTAATAGTAGGCGACCAATCATAAAATTATCACTTAACGATGAAAATCGTTGATCTTTCAAATCTTTAAAAGTTAATTTTTCATATTGGGAGAGAGGATTTGATTCTGGTACCACGACATAAACATGGTAGCCTTTGGTAGTCGTTTCTAAAGGTTCAATATGAATAATTTCAGGTAAGGTATTTGGGAAAGAAATTAGTCCCATATCAATTTCTTTATTTGCTAACATCGTTTGTAATTTTGGCGAGCCATCTTGCTGTAATATTAAATTCACATGTGGATGGGTTGTTAAAAATCGTGAAATTTCTTTCATAAATTGTACAGCAAATAAAGTAGTTAAGCCTAAACGCAATTGCTTTTTAACTGGTTTCTGGTTCATTTCACGAATATCTGTTACCAATTGATCGAATTGAAAAACAACTTCTTGGCCATGTTCATATAAATAAACACCTGTATCGGTTAATTGAAACGGTTGATCAGAATGATCAAACAACGCTGTGCCTAACTCAGATTCCATTTTTTTCAATGCTAAAGAAAGTGTTGGTTGGGTGACAAATAAATTGCGAGCGGCCGCCGATAAACTGCGGGTATTAACAATTTCAATGAAGTACTTTAAAAGCTGAATATTCATCAGAAACTCCCCTTCTTTTTAAAAGCGCTTACATAAATGCGCTTGGATAAAAAATAACAAATAGATCACTTATAATATAACATATGTTTTGCCTTTTTATTGCTATAAAAGTAAGAGATAGAGATTTTCTTAGCAGATTTTTACCTAAAAATAAAAAATTGAACGGAGGAAAAGAAATGAAGATTATTATCGCAGGTGCTGGCGCTATGGGCAGTCGCTTTGGACTAATGTTACATCAAGCAGGAAATGATGTTATTTTTGTCGATGGTTGGCCAGAACATATTGAAGCAATAAGAAAAAACGGGTTAGTTGCTGATTTTAATGGCGAAGTGGTGACCGCTAAAATTCCTATTTATCCTCAGACAGAAGTAGCAAGCATCGATTTTACAGCAGACTTAGTTATCCTATTTACAAAAGCAATGCAACTGGCAGGAATGCTTGAAGCATTAGAACATTTCCTTAATAAAAATACGAAAGTTTTATGCTTGTTAAATGGAATTGGGCACGAAGATATTATCAAAAAATACGTGCCTTACGAAAATATTTTATTAGGAAACACAATGTGGACCGCTGGGTTAGAAGGACCTGGCAAAGTAAAATTATTTGGCAATGGTTCGATTGATTTACAAAATTTAGGAGCGCAAAGTGAACAAGCGGCAGAAGCAGTCATTAAGGTATTAAATAACGCTGGCTTAAATGCACGTTATTCAGAGAATATTTTATCATCCATTTATAAGAAGGCTTGCGTAAATGGAACAATGAATGGTTTATGTACTTTGTTGGATTGTAATATGGCAGACTTTGGCGAAACAGAGCAAGCAGATCAAATTGTTCAACAAATAGTTAATGAATTTTTAGCAGTCGCTGAAGCGGAACAAGTTACGTTAGATAAACAAGCAGTTCTTCAACAAATCCGCTCGTGTTATAATCGAGAAACAATTGGTTTGCACCATCCATCGATGTATCAGGACTTAATAACCAATCATCGTTTAACCGAAATTGATTATATCAATGGAGCAATTGTTCGCAAAGGGAAAGTCTATGGGATTGCTACACCGTACTGTCAGTTTTTAACAGAGTTAATTCATTGTAAAGAAAATTTACTTCATGCTAAATAACAAGTAAAAACAGAAATACTCTTGAGTCGGTCTTGAGAAGAGCTTGACCTACTTCTTTCTATACTTTGCCAGTGTACAAGGCTGAGACAAAATCCAAAGTGAGTTTGGCTCAGCTTTTTTGTTTTTTAAAGAACACTACAGAAAATAAATCAAATCCGTGAAAAATATGTTAAACTAGAGAAGGTGTTTTTTCGCAAGAATCTACGCGGAACACAGGACTCGTTGAAGAATTGAATCAAAGAAACAATGTGTTAAAGAAGGGATTTGAACAGATTATGACCATTCAATGGTTTCCCGGCCATATGGCCAAAGCAAGAAGAGAAGTTTCTGAAAAAATCAAATATGTCGATATTGTATTTGAACTAGTTGATGCGCGGTTACCGCTTTCTTCCCGTAACCCAATGATGGACCAAATTGTCCAACAAAAACCACGATTAGTCCTTTTAAATAAAGGGGACTTAGCAGATAACGACCAAAATAAAAAATGGCAACATTACTTTCAAAAGAAAGGGTACCAAACCCTAGTTATCAATGCCCAACAAAATAAAGGAATCAATAAAATTGTGCCAGCAGCCAAGGAAGCGTTAAAAGAAAAATTGGCTCGTGAACAGGCGAAAGGCTTGAAACCGCGTGCGATTCGCGCCATGTGTATTGGGATCCCCAATGTTGGTAAGTCAACCTTAATGAATCGTTTAGTCGGAAAAAAAATTGCGCAAACTGGGAACAAGCCAGGCGTGACAAAAGGACAACAATGGTTACGCTCTGGTTCCCAATTGGAATTACTGGATACACCAGGGATTCTCTGGCCAAAATTTGAAGATGAGGAAATTGGGAAAAAATTAGCTTTAACTGGCGCTATAAAAGATCAATTATTGCATTTAGATGATTTGGCGATTTATGGATTAGAATTTTTTGCACGTTTTTATCCGCAACGTTTGACGGAACGATTTGGTTTACAAGAGGAAGAGCTATTTTTACCTGCCCCAGAACAATTGATGTTAATTAGCCAAAAACGTGGTTTTAGAGATGATTATAATCGAGCCAGCGAAATGATTATTTTAGAAATTCGCAGTGGAAAATTAGGTACGTATACTTTGGACCGCTGGGAAGAACTAGGAGACGAATAACATGGCAAAAGAGTCGATTCAGGCAATCAAAGAAGCGTTGTTAACTGTCACTGACGCAACCGATGAACGATTAGCAAGCTGGCGAGAAGATGAACGTTCAGGAGTGCAACAAGCGATCAAACAATGGGAACGTCGCCAGTTAGCCAAAGAAAAAGAGTGGCAACTTTTTAAAGAAATGAGTCAATTTGAGGAAGCGGCCTATAAAAAAGGCCATCGTTTAATTGCAGGAATTGATGAAGTAGGCCGCGGACCATTAGCTGGTCCTGTTGTGACAGCTGCAGTTATTTTGCCGAAAGATTGTCAATTATTAGGCTTAAATGATTCAAAAAAACTATCTGCTAAAAAACGGGAAACGTTATATAACCAGATTCAAGAACAGGCTGTCGCTATCGGGTTAGGTATCGCTGATCAAGGAGTCATTGATCAAATTAATATTTATCAAGCAACTAAACAAGCGATGAAAATGGCAATTGACGATTTAGCTTTTACACCAGATTATTTATTAATTGATGCAATGCAGTTAGACGTTCCCCAACCACAAGAAAGTTTGATTAAAGGGGATGCACGCTCCATTTCGATTGCAGCAGCTAGTATTATTGCAAAAGTAACAAGAGATCGATTAATGGAAGAATATGATGAATTATATCCTGGATATGGATTTAAAAACAATGCAGGCTATGGAACAAAAGAACATCTTCTCGGGTTAGAAAAATACGGTGTAACACCCATTCATCGACGTACGTTTGCGCCAATAAAAGATATGATTTAAAAATAAAACACTTTTTTTACGTATTCTTATTTTAAGAAGATGTGAAAGAGGTGTTTTTTGTTGGAAATTTTACAACGACAATTATTATTTAAATTAGCGGTATGCCAAGGAATTGGCAATTTAGGTATCTTAAAAGTGTTACAAGCAGCTATCGCACAAAAGCGTGTTGATTTTTCCAGTACAGAAATTATTAGAATTGCTGAAATCAAGAAATATCGTGAATTATTTGAACAATCTTGGTTACACCATACGATTCATAGTGAAGCGTTATATATACGACAATGCCAACACCAATTTATGACAATTTTAGATGCCGTCTATCCTAAATTATTACGAGAAATTTATAATCCACCAGCAATTCTTTTTTATAGAGGAAATTTACAATTGTTAAGCAGAAGGAAAATTGGCATCGTCGGCGCTCGCTATGCCACTTCGTATGGGTTAAGAGTGACTGAAGCTCTGGTTCCTAAAATAGTCAAAGAAGGATTCACAATCGTCAGTGGTCTTGCCAAAGGTATCGATAGTCGTAGCCATGAGATGGCCATCCAGAACGGGGGTCAGACAATTGGAATTTTAGGCACTGGATTAGATGTATATTATCCGTATGAAAAGAAAGAATTACAGCAAACTATGAAGCAGAATCAGCTTGTTTTAACAGAATATGTGAATGGGAGTGGACCGAAAAAATATCATTTTCCTGCACGTAATCGCATTATTGCTGGATTATCTTTAGGGGTCTGCGTGATGGAAGCTCGTAAGAATAGTGGCTCTTTAATTACTGCACAAGCGGCGATGGATTACGGGCGCGAGGTATTTGCCGTACCGGGAAGTATTTTCCAGTCTTTTTCAACAGGCTGCCATGAATTAATTCAGGACGGCGCTAAATGTGTTCAGACAATTGATGATATTTGTGAAGAATTGTGACTTTTACTAATTGTGAATTGACAACCTACGTTCACTTCGGTACTATTTAATCAGATTTTAATCTTTTGGTTGGTAGTTAGGAGTGTCTAAATGGAAACGGTTGTTAGAAAAAGATGGTTGTTTGGTATGCAGCTACTGGGCTTTTTGATTTTGGATCAAATTCCTTTGATGATGGTCTCAGTTGTTCAATTTTCTACAGAAAATTTTTGGTTTCGCTTTGTTAGTGGATTAGTGGCTGTTGGACTTGGTGCCTATTTCGTCTATCTATTTGTTGCTTTTTTGAAAAAGAAAAAGCTCATAACTTGGACTTTTTTAGGAATCAAAGAAACCTTGCCAGTGGTCTTGTTAGGTTTGGTGATAATCGTTTGTGTGGGAATACTTGGTGATTTCTTATTACGTCTGGAAGGACTAGAGACGACCTCTAACCAACAAAGTGTTGAAGAAATTGTCCAAGCCATTCCTAAAGGGCTTATACTTATTTTTGCAGGTGTGATTGGGCCAATTTTCGAAGAGGGAATTTTTCGTGTCGGGATTCAAGCGTTTTTCAAGCCAGCTTCAAAAATAGGCATACTCGTTTCTTCTATTTTATTTGCACTTGTGCACACGCCCACAGATATAGGTAGTTTTATTATTTATTGGGGCATGGGTTTAGCGTTAAGTTGGGTCTATCTACGCACGGGTCGCTTTGAAGCTGCTGTCTTGACTCATTTTATTTGGAATGTTTTGGGTATTTTAATGCTTTAGGATAAAATCTATAAATCATAGGCATTTTTTATTTATAAATTCGGACAGTCAAACAGAAATGACAGAAATGTTAGAAAGCCTAGTCTTGACAAACCTATTCTATATAGCATATGATGTATTACGATTTGTGCGTTTTTTACATATATTATATAGTAGGAAAGCGAACACGAAAGGAGCTAATTGAATGGCCTATAAGTATCTCGTGATTGTAGAATCACCTGCCAAAGCCAAAACAATTGAAAAATATCTAGGAAGAAACTACAAGGTGGTTGCCAGTGTTGGTCACATTCGCGATTTACCAAAAAGTAAAATGGGGATTGATATTGAAAATAATTATGAACCTCATTATATTTCGATTCGCGGAAAAGGCGATGTCATCAAAAGTTTAAAAGCGGCTGCAAAAAAAGCTGAAAAAGTCTATCTCGCAGCCGATCCGGACCGAGAAGGTGAAGCAATTGCTTGGCATTTAGCTTATCTTCTTGGCCTTGATTTAAAAGATAAAAACCGTGTGGTATTCAATGAGATCACTAAAGAAGCAGTAAAAGCGGCATTTAAAGAACCTAGAACCATCAACGTTGATTTAGTTGATGCACAACAAGCACGGCGCATTTTAGACCGTTTAGTTGGATACTCGATTAGTCCTATTTTATGGCGTAAAGTCAAAAAAGGTTTGAGTGCTGGTCGTGTGCAATCTGTTGCTTTAAAAATGATTATTGATCGAGAAAATGAAATTCGAGAATTTAAACCTGAAGAATATTGGAGCATTGATGGGAATTTCCAAAAAGGTCGCAAGAAATTCAAAGCAAATTTCTGGGGCGTAGATGGTAAAAAGAAAAAATTACCAAATGCAGAAGCGGTGAAAGAAATCACTTCTCGAATTGACGGTAAAGATTACGATGTTACAAAAGTTGAGAAAAAAGAACGGAAACGTAATCCTGCATTACCTTTTACAACCAGTAGTTTACAACAAGAAGCGGCACGTAAATTAAATTTCCGTACCCGTAAAACCATGATGGTTGCGCAACAATTGTATGAGGGAATTGCTTTAGGGAAACAAGGCACTGTGGGGCTGATTACCTACATGCGTACAGACTCAACCAGAATTGCCGATTCCGCCAAAGCAGAAGCTGCTGAATTCATTGAAAAGACCTACGGAGATGAGTTCTCAGCACATGGCGGCCGCAAAGCAAAAAATACGCAAGGTGCACAAGATGCCCATGAAGCGGTTCGTCCGTCAAGCGTTTTAAGAACACCTGATGAAATGAAGAAGTATTTAGATAAAGATCAATTAAAATTATATACTCTTATTTGGTCGCGCTTTGTTGCTAGTCAAATGACACCAGCGATTTTAGATACCATGAAGGTCACGCTTCAACAAAACGGCGTAACGTTTATTGCCAATGGCTCTAAAGTGAAATTTAAAGGGTTTATGCAAGTATATGTTGAAGGACGCGATGATGGTAAAGAAGACAAGGAAAATATTTTACCTGAATTAGTGGAAGGTGACGTTGTTAAATCGGTCGATATCGAACCGAAACAACACTTTACTCAACCACCGGCTCGTTTTAGTGAAGCCACGTTAATCCGGACTTTAGAAGAAAATGGTGTGGGCCGACCATCAACATATGCGCCAACATTAGAAACCATTCAACGGCGTTATTACGTGAAGCTAACCAATAAACGGTTTGAACCAACGGAATTAGGTGAAATTGTGAATTCCCTAGTTTCAGAGTTTTTCCCACAAATTGTCGATACACATTTTACAGCGACAATGGAAACGGACCTAGATAAAGTCGGTGAAGGCCAAGAAAAATGGGTTGAAGTTGTCGATCGCTTCTACAAGCCCTTCGAAAAAGAATTAACAAATGCCGAAGAAAAAATTGAAAAAATCCAAATTAAAGATGAACCAGCAGGCTTTGACTGCGAACTATGTGGACATCCAATGGTGATTAAACTGGGTCGCTACGGGAAATTTTATGCATGTAGTAATTTCCCAGATTGTCGGAATACAAAAGCGATTGTCAAAGAAATTGGCGTGACGTGTCCTGTGTGTCACGAAGGACAAGTTATCGAACGCAAATCAAAGAAAAATCGAATTTTCTATGGCTGTAGTCGGTACCCAGAGTGTGACTTCACTTCTTGGGACAAACCAGTAGGCCGGCCATGTCCAAAATGTGGGCAATATTTAGTAGAGAAAAAAGTTAAAGGCGGCAAACAAGTCGTTTGTATCAATGGCGATTATGAAGAAAACGTCCAAAAATAAGAAAAATTGAGACCGAAGAATTTACTTCGGTCTTCTCTTTTAGTAAAATGAATTGAGTTTGTAAGAGACAGCTCTTAACTTCTTGACATAGAAAGGAATTTTTATACATGACAAAAAAAGTCACAATTATTGGTGCCGGTTTAGCCGGAAGTGAAGCGGCATGGCAAGTGGCCAATGCTGGCGTACCAGTTGATTTATATGAAATGCGGCCTGTCAAAAAGACACCAGCGCATCAAACAGAAAATTTTGCAGAGTTAGTTTGTTCTAATTCATTACGTGGAAATAGTTTAACCAATGCGGTAGGTGTTTTGAAAGAAGAAATGCGCCGTTTAAATTCAATCATTATTGGTAGTGCAGATCAAACCGCTGTACCAGCTGGCGGCGCCTTAGCAGTTGACCGTGATTCTTTTTCTGAAACAATCACTGAAAAAATTAAAAGTCATCCATTAATTACAATCAAAAATGAAGAGATCACTGATATTCCAGAAGGGATTGTAATTATTGCAACGGGGCCCTTAACCTCTGAAAGCTTATCTCAAAAAATTCAAGAATTTAATGGTTCTGAAGGCTTTTATTTTTACGATGCAGCAGCACCAATTATTGATAAATCAACAATTGACATGGATAAAGTTTATTTAAAATCTCGTTATAACAAAGGGGAAGCGGCTTACTTAAATTGTCCGATGACTGAAGAAGAGTTCAATGCTTTTCATGAAGCGCTAGTCAATGCAGAAGTGGTTCCTTTACGCACGTTTGAAAAAGAGAAGTTTTTCGAAGGCTGTATGCCCATCGAAGTAATGGCGCAACGTGGTATTAAAACCATGTTGTTTGGCCCAATGAAACCTGTCGGACTAGAAGACCCTAAAACAGGTAAACGCCCTTATGCTGTAATTCAATTACGTCAAGACAATGCTGCAGCTTCTTTATACAATATTGTTGGTTTCCAAACGCATTTAAAATGGGGTGAACAAAAACGAGTATTCCGTATGATTCCGGGATTAGAAAATGCTGAATTTGTTCGCTATGGCGTCATGCATCGTAATAGTTTTATGAATTCTCCAGAGTTGCTAAAACCAACCTACCAATCAAAAAAACGTGACGATCTGTTTTTTGCTGGACAAATGACTGGTGTTGAAGGATATGTTGAAAGCGCGGCAAGTGGTTTACTTGCAGGTATTAACGCAGCTCGTCTTGCCAAAGGGGAAGAGCCGATTGAATTCCCTCGCGAAACGACTTTAGGAAGTATGGCTTATTATATTACACATGCAGAAGGCAAACATTTCCAACCAATGAATGCAAACTTTGGGCTTTTCCCAGAGTTACCTGAACGAATTCGTGACAAAAAAGAACGCTATGAAGCGATTGCTAATCGGGCCTTAGATGTTCAAGCTCAAGTTATCCAATCTTTAGACTAAATTAGAAAAAATATGAGAAAAGACTGAGCATCATTGCTAAGAAATGCGATGATACTCAGTCTTTTAATTTTTAGAAAAAAATAACAAAAGCTAAAGAATAGTTAAAATTGTGAACATATTTAGAAATATTGATTAAATTCTGACAACTTAATTGTCTTTTGAAAAAGGTTATGCTAAAGTTACTTTGTAATCGAATGAGGAGGGCTATCACATGGAAGAAAAGAATTGGCCTGAGTTATTTGCTCGTTATCTTATTGTCGAAAGAGGCTATTCAGAAAAAACAAAAAAAGCATATCAAGAAGATATACAACATTTTTTTTCGTTTTTAAAGACTTCAGGTAATGACAATTATTTGACTGTAGAACATTTGGATGTTCGGGCTTATTTGAGCGAATTATATGATCAGGAATATAGCCGCAATTCGATTAGTCGAAAAATTGCCAGTTTGCGTTCTTTTTATCAATTCTTATTAAAAAATGAAGCAATCCAAGAAAATCCTTTTTCCTATGTTCATATGAAAAAGAAACAGTTACGGTTGCCCCGTTTTTTTTATGAAAAAGAAATGGATGCATTATTTGAGAGCGCACAAGGGGAGCAACCGCTTGATTTGAGAAATCAAGCGTTGCTAGAAGTTCTGTATGGGACTGGTATTCGGGTCAGTGAATGCGCGAACTTAACGGTGGACGCAGTTGACTTTCAAGCTTCTGTTTTATTGGTTCACGGAAAAGGAAATAAAGATCGCTATGTGCCTTTTGGTTCATTTGCACAAGACGCCTTAAAGGATTACTTAGAGAATGGCCGCGCGCTATTAATGACAAAATATCAAAAAAAGCATCCGTATGTCTTTGTTAATCATCATGGTGAACAAATCACGCCAACAGGGATTGAATATGTCTTAAACCAACTAATTAAAAAAAGTTCATTAAATGCGGAAATTCATCCCCACATGTTACGCCATACATTTGCGACACACTTATTAAATAATGGCGCCGATATGCGGACAGTTCAAGAATTATTAGGACATGCTAATTTATCAACAACTCAGATATATGCGCATGTGACAAAAGAAAGTTTACAAAAAAATTATCGAACGTTTCATCCTCGTGCATAATGGAGGTAAACGTCTAGGAGGAACAATAATGGTTGAATCACAATTTCACTCTACAACAATTTGTGCAGTCGAAAAAGATGGAAAATTTGCAATGGCTGGTGACGGCCAAGTAACAATGGGGGAATCTGTCGTTATGAAAGGTACGGCCAAAAAAGTGCGCCGTATTTACAATGATGAAGTCGTTGTCGGTTTTGCAGGAAGTGTGGCAGATGCCTTTACATTAGAAGAAAAGTTTGAAGGAAAATTAAATGAATACAACGGAAACTTAACGAGAGCTGCGGTTGAGTTAGCCCAAGAGTGGCGGACACAACAGTCTATGCAAAAATTAGAAGCTATGCTGATTGTGATGAATAAGGAAGAAATGCTCTTAGTTTCAGGAACTGGGGAAGTCATCACACCAGACGATGGTATTTTAGCAATTGGTTCTGGCGGTAATTTTGCTTTGTCCGCTGCAAGAGCCATGAAAAACTTTGGCGATAAAGAAATGCCAGCGAAAGAGATTGCTAAAAATGCCTTAAATATTGCTGCAGATATCTGTGTATTTACGAATCATAATATCATTGTAGAAGAATTATAAGCGAGGGAAAATCCATGAATGAATTAAACAAAACACCAAAAGAAATAGTCAAAGAACTAGATCAATATATTGTTGGACAGCAAGCTGCCAAAAAATCAGTGGCGGTAGCTTTACGTAACCGCTATCGTCGCTTGCAATTAGAAGAAAATATGCAACAAGATATTACGCCTAAAAACTTACTAATGATTGGACCAACAGGTGTTGGTAAAACTGAGATTGCTCGTCGTCTCGCAAAAATTGTCAATGCGCCTTTTGTAAAAGTTGAAGCAACCAAATTTACAGAAGTAGGCTATGTCGGTCGGGATGTCGAATCAATGGTTCGGGATTTAGTAGAAAATGCGATCCAAATTGTTGAAAAACAACAATACAGTCGCGTGTATGCGCAAGCGTTAAAAAAGGCCAATCAACGTTTAGTCAAAGTATTAGTGCCTGGAATTAAAAAAGAACAAAAACAGGCTGGCGGTAATCAATTTGAACAAATGATGAACATGTTTAACATGGCTCAGCAACAGCAAGAAGCACAAGAAGAAGTAACGGAAGATATTCGAACGAATCGCCGAACAATTTTGGAACAGCTGGAAAAAGGTCTATTAGATAATCGTGAAGTAACAATTGAAATTGAAGAACCGAAGAAAACGATGCCAGCTATGAACAATGGCCTAGAACAAATGGGTATCGACTTAAATGAAACGTTAGGCGCTCTGTCACCAAAGAAAAAAATCGAACGTACTGTAACGGTGAAAGAAGCACAAGACTTATTAGTGAAAGAAGAATCAGCAAAAATTGTCAATGACGCTGATATTCATAGTGAAGCGATTCGTTTAGCTGAATCAAGCGGAATTATTTTTATCGATGAGATTGATAAAATCACCTCTAAAAGCCAACAAAATTCGGGCGAAGTCTCTCGTGAAGGAGTACAAAGAGACATTTTGCCAATTGTTGAAGGCTCCCAAGTTAACACGAAGTATGGTCCTTTACAAACGGATCACATTTTATTTATCGCTTCAGGTGCTTTCCACTTGTCAAAACCAAGTGACTTGATTCCAGAATTACAAGGCCGCTTCCCAATTCGAGTTGAATTAGATGATTTAACGGCGGATGACTTCGTAAGTATCTTAACTGAGCCAAATAATGCTTTAATTAAACAATATGTAGCATTAATTGGCACAGAAAATGTTTCAGTCATCTTTACAAAAGAAGCAATTGAACGGTTAGCACACATCGCTTATGATGTAAACCGTGATACAGATAATATTGGGGCGCGTCGTTTACACACAATTTTAGAACGTTTATTAGAAGATTTATTATATGAAGCACCAGATATGCAAATGGGTGAAATTACGATTACCGAAGCATATGTCAATGAAAAATTGAATGACATTGTTCAAAATGAAGATTTAAGTCGTTACATCTTATAAAAAAGGCTGGAGGAGAAAAGATGGCTACATTATTAGAAAAAACACGTCAAGTGAACGAGCTTTTGCAAAAAAACAATCTGTTTGACGTACAAGCAGAACTTCCGTACAACAAAATGGCAATGATTTTAGGGGATATTTTAGAAAGTAATGCGTATATTATTAGCAGTTCAGGGGATTTGTTGGGGTATACTGAAAAATTAGATGTTAATAATGCCCGTATCAAAAATATGTTTAAAGAGAAAAAATTTCCTCAAGGATACACCGAGGCCGTGGATATGCTCAAAGTAACCGAAGCCAATATTCCAATAGACAGTGATTTAACTGCATTTCCTTTTGAATCACGAGAGCTGTATCCGTTTGGGTTAACCACTATTGTGCCTTTGTACGGTGCTGGCAAACGCTTGGGTACGATTATTTTAGCGCGTGTTGAAAAATCCTTTAACGAGGATGATTTAGTGTTAGCTGAATATAGTGCGACCGTTGTCGGCATGCAAATTTTGTATCATCAATCCAGAACAATTGAAGCAGAAGTTCGCAGTGCGACTGCCGTGCAAATGGCCATCAACACTCTTTCCTATAGTGAATTAAAAGCCGTCCATGCCATTTTTGAAGCCTTAGATGGCGAAGAAGGTCGTTTAACTGCTTCAAGTATTGCAGATGAAATAGGCATTACTCGTTCCGTAATTGTGAATGCCTTAAGAAAATTAGAATCAGCTGGAATTATTGAATCACGTTCTCTTGGTATGAAAGGGACTTATTTAAAAGTGTTAAATCAACAATTTATTAAAGAGTTGGAAAAATAAGCAATTGCTCGTATCAACTAGGAGGACAACGCAATGACTGTACAAATTGAAAATGAATTTCTAATCGCAACATTTGCTGAAGAAGGAGCAGAATTAGTAAGTTTACAATCAAAAGAAACCGGCATTGAATATATTTGGCAAGGAAATCCTGAATTTTGGGCCCGCCATGCGCCCGTACTTTTTCCGATTGTCGGTCGTCTAAAAGAAGATACGTATATGTACCAAAATCAAGCGTATCATTTAACTCAACATGGTTTTGCTCGTGATCAAGTATTTGATGTGATTGAAAAAGGTGGAGAAGAAGTTTCTTTTTCACTAAAATCAACAAAAGAAACCAAGAAGAAGTATCCTTTTGATTTTGAACTAGTGATTACTTATACATTAGAACACCAAGAATTGACTGTAAACTACCAAGTAGAAAATACAGGGAAAGAAGAGATGTATTTTGGGATTGGTGGTCATCCAGCCTTTAATGTACCTTTAGAATCTTCACTAACGTTTGAAGATTATTATCTAAGTTTTTCACCTAAAAAATCACGGACACAAATTCCCTTAGCAGGCCCGTTTATTGATTTAGCGAATAAAACGCTAGCCCAAACGAATACCAGCTTTGACTTAACGCATCAATTATTTGAAAATGATGCAATGATTTTTGAAACAAAAGGTCAAACAGCGATTACAATTGCCACAGACGAAAGTGACCATCAAGTCACTTTGAGTTATCCAGAAATGCCTTATGTGGGGATTTGGTCACCGACACCGAAAGAAGCGCCTTTTGTCTGTATCGAACCTTGGTGCGGGATTGCTGATGCTGTCGACACAACTGGCCAACTTGCTGAAAAATTTGGCATCAATAAGTTACCAGCTAACGAACTATTTAAAACACAGTATATGATTAGTGTAAAATAAAGAAAAAGGCTGTGAACAAATAATGTTCACAGCCTTTTTCTTTATTTTTTTGCACGTAAGCCAAAAGAAAGGCGACTTTCTGTTCCATTTTTAATTCGCTGAATGTTTTCACGATGACGGACAAAGATAAAAGTAGTCAAAGCAATCGCAATCACGGTTAATAACCAGTTAAATGTTGGTAAAATAGCTGGGACAGTGAAAGGCAAAATAATAGTAGAAAGTGTAATTAGTACAGCGCTAATCATACTTGTTAAACTCACCATACTGGTTAGATACAGACAAATCACAAAAATAAGAGCAGAATAAATAAAAAATGTGGGGCTGTATGCTAATAACATGCCAGCGCTAGTGGCTACGGCTTTACCACCTTTGAAATTGGCAAAAATAGGGAAGGTATGCCCTAAAACAGCTGCTACCCCAAAGAAGAGCGGATTCACGCCTTGTAAACCAAACAAATAGGGTAATGAAGTGGCTAACGTTCCTTTCAAGATATCCATTAATAATACCGTAATTCCGGCAGGTTTCCCTAAGACACGAAATGTATTGGTTGTTCCTGTATTCCCACTCCCAAATTGGCGTATATCTTTTTTAAAGAAAAGTTTGCCAATCCAAACACCTGAGGGAATTGAACCTAATAAATAGGCAACAAGTAACAAAATGACGATTTTCATCAAGTTAACCTCTTTCTTATTCAAACTAGGATTTATTTTATCATGAATAGAAAAACGGAACAACGTCTAATAACTAAAACAAGAAAAGTTTTTCTTTTGCTTGAGGAAGCGTTGACAAATGGTTGATAACCGTTATAATAAATGTGTGTCATTAGACAAAGACGTCTAATCACTGGTTTGAAAATTAGTTATCAACGAAGATACAATATATATGTACTTATGAAGTGTCAGGGAAAGAGGTGCGAATCCTCTACAGACCTACCTACTGTATGGTGGATGAAACCAATAAGACCACAGATTATTCTGGAAGGATTGGGAGTAAGAAGAAGCTAAGTCAGGATACCGGCTTGATAAGTCTAATCATTCTTTTGTAGGAAAAAGAAGGGGCTTTGAAGATAACTGGCTGAGTATATCATTAGCATAGTTAAGTGACTGCTTTTTTTCTATTGGAGAAAAAAGTGGTTTTTTTGTATTGTTTTGACGTTGAGACAAAGGAGGTTCATTTCAGAAAATTTTCCCCAAAATAAAATAGACGAATGCGAGGATGAAAAAATGAAAAAATTTACTTTAACAATGATGACTTTAGGTTTAGTAGCAACACTTGGCTTAGCAGGGTGTGGCAAACAGGAAAAGAAAGCAACTACCTCTTCTGAAAAAACAGAAGTAACGTTACCAACCAAAGACCGTAGCGGCAAAGAAATTACTTTACCCAAAGAAGCAACCAAAATTATTTCCCTAGTACCATCAACAACAGAAGTGATTGAAGACTTAGGTAAAACCGACCAATTAATCGCAGTTGATACTCAAAGTAGTACAATGATGACTGATTTAAAAAAATTACCACAAATGGATATGATGGCTGTCGATGCAGAAAAATTGATTGCCTTGAAACCACAAATTGTTTATGTGAATGACATCAATTTAGCTAGCTCAGAAAGTGTTTGGAAGCAAGTGGAAGATGCTGGAATTACAGTCGTTAATATCCCCACTAGTACAAGTATCAAAGCAATCAAAGAAGACGTCCAATTCATCGCGGATAGCTTATCTGAACATGAAAAAGGACAAAAGTTAATCAAAACAATGGATCAAGAAATCGACGAAGTGGCCAAAATTGGTAAAACCATTAAAAAACCAAAAACTGTTTTGTTTGAAGTAGCTGCCTTACCAGACATTTACAGCTTTGGTAATGGGACGTTTTTAAATGAAATGATTGAAACAATTGGGGCAAAAAATGTTTTGGCAAATGAAAAAGGCTGGTTACCAGTGACAGAAGAAGCGGCCATTGCTGCAAAACCAGAAGTCATTTTAACCAATGTTAACTATATGAAAGATCCCGCCAAAGAAATTTTAGCTCGTAAAAACTGGGAAAACGTTCCTGCAGTTCAAAACAAAGAAGTTTTCGAAATCGATAACATGTCTAGCTCTTTACCAAATAACCACATTACCAAAGCATTAAAACAAATGGCAAAAGCTGTTTATCCAGAGGAATACAAGGATTTAAAAGATGAGTAAAAAAACGTGTCTCATACTGATGCTCTTGATCAGTATGAGCATGCTCTTTTTGGGTATTAAAATTGGAAGTGTTCAGATTTCGTTAACGGATTTGCTTCAAATTTTAGTGAAAAAGACGGTTTCAGAAGACGGGATTTTAGAGGGAATCATCTGGAATGTACGGTTACCGCGTGTCGTGATGGCCTATCTCGTGGGCGCAGGCTTAGCAGTAAGTGGCACGGTGATGCAATCACTCTTAGGTAATCCTTTAGCTTCTTCATATACTTTGGGCGTATCAGCGGGAGCATCCTTAGGCGCTGCGTTAATCATGGTAACTGGAGTAACTGCTTCGATTTTAGGGGCATTTTTATTGCCTTTAACTGGTTTTATCTTTGGCTTAGCAACGGTCTTTTTAGTTTTGTTATTTACGCAAACAATGGATAGTCAAATGTCTAATCAAACAGTTGTTTTAGTGGGGATGATTATGACCTTGTTTGTCGGTGCTATTTTGACGTTGATTACAGCACTTTTCCAAGATTATTTGAAACAATTAGTCTTTTGGCAAATGGGTAGTTTTTCTGGCAGTAATTGGCAAAAAATTGCTATTTATTGTCCAATCTTGCTTGTCAGTAGTCTGTTTCTTTGGTTTGATGCCAACGCATTGGATGTTCTCGGTTTAGGAGAAGAACATGCGATGTTAGCGGGAGTAGAAGTCAAAACAGCAAAACTACGCATTATTCTTTTGGCTAGTTTACTAGCAGGAAGTGCGGTTTCATTTGTCGGTGTGATTGGTTTTGTTGATTTAATAGCGCCACATATTGTCCGTCGCTATCTAGGGGCGACTCATCGCTGGCTGATTCCCGGTTCAGCAATCTTAGGTGGGACCATCATGGTACTAGGGGACACAATTGCCCGCACGATTTTATCACCAAGAGAAATTCCCATCGGGGCCGTAACAGCCTTGATCGGAGCGCCATTCTTCTTGTATATTTACTTTAAAAAAAGGGGCGTTGCTGCATGATTGAATTAAAAGAAACAGCTGTAACGCTCCAACAAACCCCCATTTTAAAAGATATTTCCCTCGTTTTTCCGACAGGTAGTAAAACTTGTATTTTAGGTCCAAATGGTTGCGGTAAAACGACACTTTTAAAAACGATTGCTGGACTTGTCCCTTATAGTGGTTCTGTTTTAATTGATGGTCAAGAAGTTCATGGACAAAAGCGGAAGGAATTGGCAACGAAAGTAGCGATGATGAGTCAATTCACGACAGTTGCTTTTGATTATACGGTTTACGAAACAGTTTTGATGGGGGCGTATCGACAACAAGCACAACGTTTTTTACCTATTGTTTCTAAACAAGAAAAAGAACGAGTCCTTTATTATTTAGAACGCACGGGTTTATTGCCTTTAAAAGATAAAGTTGTCAATCAGCTTTCAGGAGGACAACAACAACGAGTATTTTTGGCTAAATTATTTGTACAAGATCCAGAAATTATTTTATTGGATGAACCCAATAATCATTTGGATATTCGGTATCAACAAGAATTGATTCAGCAGTTAAATGAGTGGAGTGCGCAAGAAGGGAAAACGTTAATCGGGGTGTTTCATGATATCCGTTTAGCGTTAACGCTAAGTGAAAAAATTGTGTTTATGAAGCAAGGGAAAGTGGCCGCGCAAGGTGATTTTCAAACGTTGGCTTCCAAAGAATTTTTACAAACAATTTTTGAAACAGATATTGTCTCCTATTTTCAGAAACAACATAAAGTTTGGGAAACTATTCAATAATTTTGACAAGTTTTTTGGAAACAGGTAAGATAAAGGCAAAGAATCAGAAACACAATGGCGTGTTTTAACAAATCGGCAAAGGAGCCCAAGACTAAGTACGTGATGGTACTTGCTTTGGGCTCCTTTTTTATGGAGGTAGCGATGAAACGAATCATTTTAATGGGAGCTATCGGTTGTGGCAAAACCACGTTATGTCAAGCTCTGCAAGGCAAAGAATTAATTTATGATAAAACACAGGCGGTGGAATTTCATACAGAAATGATTGATACACCGGGCGAGTTTATTTTGCATCGACAATATTATAATGCGTTAAACGTCACAGCGGCAGAAGCAGATGTGATTGGTTTGGTTCAAAGTGCTGTAGAAACACAACAAGTTTTTTCACCAGGATTTGGTAGTATTTTCCCGAAAGAAATCATTGGTATTTTAACCAAGATTGATTTAGCACAAGATTCTCAGCAGTTAGAGATTGTTCGGCAACAATTAAAAAGTGCGGGTGCAACAAGAATTTTTGAAATTTCTTCTGTTGAAAAAATTGGCTTGCAAGAATTAGTAGATTATTTAGAGGAGGATGAAGCAGAATGAAAATTTATACAAAAACTGGCGATAAGGGAATGACGAAATTAGTCGGCAGCTCAACCGTCGCTAAGGATTCTGATCGAGTTGAAAGTTATGGAACGATTGATGAATTGAATTCTTGGGTCGGCTATATTATCAGCCAACTTCCACAAGAAAATCAAGAAATTAAAGAAGAACTAGAAGCTTTACAACATTTACTTTTTGATGCGGGAACAGATTTGTCAACACCGATTGAAGCACAACGACCATTTAAATTACAAAAGGAAAGTGTGCATTGGCTAGAACAGCGGATTGATTTCTACACTGCACAATCACCAGATATTGATCGTTTTATTTTACCTGGCGGAACCCCAGCAGCCAGTATGGTTCATGTGGCTCGGACGATTGCACGGCGCGCAGAACGCATCATTGTTCGTTTAAATTGGACAGCCAAAATTAACGAAGAGGTATTAATTTTTACCAATCGTTTATCAGATTATTTTTATGCGTTGGCTCGCTATTTAAATGTTCAAGCACAACGACCTGATGTTTTTTATGAACGAAGCGAAAAGGTTTTCCATAAAATTAAAGAAGATGGATTGTAAACAGTTGCTTTTCTAAAAAACTTATGGTAAATTTCAGATAGATTAAACGAATATTTTATGAAAAATATGAATGGAAGCCAGTGAGAATCTGGCACGGTCCCGCCACTGTGAAGAAGCAAGGTTGCTTTTAAGTCAGGTCTTTTCATTTTTTCATTATTGGGCATGCTGTTTCGAGGCAAAACAGGATGTTTCTTAACAACGCTTGTGTTGAAAATCCAGCCCAAGATATTTGTATTAATCCAATTAATGGCACGAGGAAGTGCTTTTGGGAATTTTGGGCTGGTCTTTCAATGTTGAAGGAGATTTCAGGTACAATGACGTACTGCTATATTCCCTTTTTTTATTGACAATTAATTAAAGGCGTTGTACTCTATGGATAAGGTTTCGTGTACAATGGCGTATACATAAGGAAGCAAAGACGCTTCAGACAGATGATTTTTCGTTTGTTTGAAGTGTCTTTTTGTATTTTATTAAGGAGGAATTGAGATGAAAACAATTCATTTCCCTACCGAACTATGGGTAGGAGAAGGCGCATTAGCCAATTTGGAAACACTTCATGATAGACGTGTTTTCATTGTCACAGATCCATTCATGGTTGACTCTGGATTTGTGAATGAAGTGACAAAGCATTTAACAAAAAGTGAATGGCAAATTTTTAGTGACATCATCCCCGATCCACCAATTGATAAGATCGCTGCGGGAATTAAGCAGTTAGCGACATTTCAAGGAGATACGATATTAGCTTTAGGTGGGGGATCTGCTATTGATGCGGCCAAAGCAATGAAATTTTTTGGCAAACGTACTTTGCAAACTCAGATTGCTGAGTTTATTGCGGTTCCTACAACTAGTGGAACTGGTTCAGAAGTTACGAATTTTTCAGTGATTACGGTTGCTGAAACTGGCACCAAAATCCCGCTTGTAACAGATGAAATTCAACCAGAAATTGCGATTTTAGATACAAATTTAGTGATGAGTGTGCCACCAAAAATCACAGCGGATACAGGAATGGACGTCTTAACGCATGTTATTGAAGCTTATGTTTCAACAGAAGCAAATCCGATTTCAGATGCGTTGTGCGAAAAAGTCGTTCGCTTAGTATTCGACAATTTAGAAATAGCCTTTAATGAGGGTAGCAACCAACAAGCCCGTGAAAATATACATTTAGCTTCATGTATGGCAGGGATGGCGTTTAATGTTACTTCGTTAGGCTTGAATCACGGTATTGCTCATGCGGCCGGTGCGCGTTTACATGTGCCACATGGACGAATGAATGCAATGCTCTTACCTGAAGTCATTGCATATAACAGTGGCTTAGCGAATGGCAAAGTCACCAACGAACCAACAGCTAAACGTTATGCGCAGTTAGCAAATTGTCTAAATGATACACAGACAACCAATGCACGGATTGGTGTTCAACAATTTATTCGACAAATCAAGCAACTCCGTCAAAAATTAAACATGCCTGCCACTTTTAGTGACTATGGTTTACCAAAAGAAGAAGTCCAAGCTGCGATCCCAAAAATAGCTGAAGGCGCATTGATGGATGGCTGCACCAAAACAAATCCTGTCCAACCAACAGCAGCAGAAGTGACAAAAATTTTAAATTCTATCTTATAAGCGATTGACAGGATGAAATCGATAACATATAATGTGGGTAGCACAACGGCGTGCTTCAAAATTTAAGAGCAAAGAAGCTCCTTAGTAGAAAGCGAAAGTGGAACCTTTACGTTTTTTATTGAGGATTTTTTATTTGCTAAATTAAAGGAGCGAGTCTGGTTGGAAGAAAAACAACGAATGATTCAAGAATATGTTCCTGGGAAACAAGTAACGTTAGCGCACATCATTGCTAGTCCTAATAAAGAAATTTATACAAAATTAGGGTTGCCAGAAGGCACCAGCAATGCACTAGGTATTTTGACAATCACTCCGAGCGAAGCGGCAATTATCGCTGTTGATATTGCGACTAAAAGCGGAGATATCCAAATCGGTTTTATTGATCGTTTTTCTGGATCGGTAGTCATTTCTGGTGACGTAAGCTCAGTGGAAGCAGCCTTACAAGCGGTGATTGAAGGTTTACAACAGATTTTAAACTTTTCTGTAACTTGTAAAATTACCAGAACATAGCGTTGAAAGGACAAGGGCGTGAAGAAAATGGATGGACGAATTGTAATAGTCGATGATGAACCTATTACGAGACTCGATATTCGTGATATTGTGATAGAAGCAGGGTACGAAGTAGTCGGTGAAGCGGCCGATGGTTTTGAAGCAATTGAAGTATGTAAAAAAACACAACCTGACCTAGTATTAATGGACATTCAAATGCCAATTTTAGATGGTCTAAAAGCAGGTAAAAAAATTGTTCAAGACCAACTAGCCAGTAGTATTGTCTTTTTATCTGCATACAGTGACGTACAAAATACGGACAAGGCTAAAAAATTAGGTGCACTGGGTTATTTAGTTAAACCTCTAGACGAAAAATCATTAATACCTACAATTGAAATGAGCATTGAACGAGGCAAACAAACGCAGCTGTTACTAAATCAAATCGATAAATTAAGTTTAAAATTAGAAGAACGTAAAATTATCGAAAAAGCCAAAGGTATTCTTGTAAAAGAAAATCATATATCGGAAGAAGAAGCCTACCAAATGTTGCGTACGTTAAGTATGAACAAACGCGCACGTATGAGTGAAATTGCAGAATTGATTGTAATGGATGATGAATAAATGAAACGATTAGAGCAATTATGTCACCAATATACCAATCTTTCAGAATCAGACATTAAAGAATTACAACGTACAGCACGTTATCTTTCTTCGACGACACTCTATCAAAGTGCAGATGTTTTTATTGATGTGTATAAGGAAATGTCACAGCAAGCACTAGTCGTTTATCATAAGCCGCCTGCGAAGACAACTTCTTTATATAGCGGAGATGTCGTCGGGATGGAAGCTTTATTAAAAAATGAACCTGGTGTTCTGCGTACCATGCAGACTAGCTTAAATAGCATTGGTTTGTTAGCAGTGACTCAGGAAAATCGTTTGATTAAGCAAAATATCTATCCCATTCGCAATGAACATCGAACGATTGGTGTCATTATTGTCGAGATTGCGGCAGATGAAGAGATTCAAGCGGACTTACAAAAAGAGGAGCTAAATAACTGCCAGTTAGCAAAAGTAGCGAAATCAACTAGTCAAGTCGACGCATTATTTATTGATCAATTGGCAGAAGCCGTTTTGATTTTTGATGCGGCGGGTCACTTATTAATTACCAATCACAATGCACAAGAGCTTTATCGCAAACTTGGTTATCGGGACAATATCATTGGAATGAGTTATGATAATTTGTCCATTGATTATACAACTTTTGAATATGTGTTGTATCAAATGAAATATAAAATGAGTAATCAACCAATTGAAAGCAAAACGACCTACCTTAATTATTATTTTAAGGTTCGGAAAGTGTGGTTGGCATCAGAAGAACAACTGATTATGATTATTCAAGACAATACAGAATTTAAAGAAAAAGAAGCGGAAATTATTTCCAAATCTGTTGCGATTCGTGAAATTCATCATCGTGTTAAAAATAACTTGCAATCGGTGGTTTCCTTATTGCGTATTCAAGAACGGCGAACGCAAAGCCCCGAAGCAAAGAAAGTCCTTCATGAAAGTGTCAATCGAATTATGGCGATTGCAGCCACCCATGAATTGCTGTCAAAACAAGTCAAAGATGACGTTGCTTTACGGCAAACATTGGAAGCAGTGATGTATAATTTTAGACATCTTTTTCAAGGCGCACAACCCATTGAGATGATGATGGATGTTGATCCAGCCATTATGGTTTCTAGCGAACAAATGGTCACCATTTCCCTTGTTGTCAACGAACTATTACAAAACATTTTTGATCATGCATTTGAGCCACAAACAAGTGGCGTTGTTAAACTTAGTGGAACATTAGATAATAAAATGATTACCATTACTGTTACAGATAATGGTAAAGGATATGACGTTCATCAAAGTAACGAGACCAGTTTAGGTTTGATGATTGTCAAAAGCTACGTAAAAGATAAATTAAAAGGAAAAATTACAATTGAATCCAATAAACAGGGAACTAAAACCTGTTTCTATTTCGAACAGAACACCAGTGATGTTGTTCATTGATTAAGCAAAGGCGCTTAAAGAAAAGTAGAAAGAAATTTTCTAACGATTCTTTAAGTGCCTTTTTGTATGCAAAAGGAGGCGAGTCAGGCGATGTCGAAGGAAACACTTTTAACCGTAGGGATTGATTTAGGGACGTCTACAACCCAATTAGTCTTGTCAGAATTAACTGTTGAAAATTTTGCCTCTGCGTTTACAGTACCACGTATCAGCATTTCTGATAAAAAAGTCATTTACCGAAGTGACATTATCTTTACACCCTTACTTAACCAATCAGAAATTGATGCAGAACCTATCAAAGCGTTTGTAGCGGAGCAATATCGCCAAGCAGGCATTCATAAACAAGATATTCAAATGGGTGCGGTAATTATCACAGGTGAAACTGCTCGAAAAAGCAATGCCAACAATGTGCTACGAGCACTTAGTGGCTACGCAGGTGATTTTGTCGTTGCTACGGCTGGTCCCGATTTAGAAAGTATCATTGCCGGAAAAGGCGCTGGCGCTCAAACCTATTCTGAGACGAAACGCCGACCGGTGGTTAATTTAGATATTGGTGGTGGAACGACAAATTTAGCTGTCTTTAAAGATGGTGAAGTGATTGACACGGCTTGTTTTGACATTGGCGGACGCTTAATTAAATTAGATCAACAACAAAAAATCACCTATATAGCTCCGAAAATTCAAGAAATTATAAATAAAAAAGGGCTAACCTTGCACCTTGGTGACCAAGCCACCGAACAAAACTTACTGCCAATTATTTCGGAATTAGTTGCCGTGTTAGAAAATAGCATTGGCTTGGGGACACAAAGTCCGTTCTACCAGTTATTAGTAACCAACCATCCACTACGAAAAGGTGAGGAATTACCAATTGTAACATTTTCTGGTGGTGTGGCTGATTGCTTAAATACGACAAGTACGAATCTCTTTAAATATGGGGACATCGGCTTACTTTTAGGGAAATACTTGAGAAAGTCACTGATTTTTTCGGAAAAAGAAGTCTTAGAAAGCGCAGAAACAATTCGAGCGACGGTCGTCGGAGCAGGTTCACATACTGCTGAAATTAGCGGAAGCACGATCGCTTATCGTGAGCAAATTTTGCCGGTAAAAAATATCCCAATTCTAAAATTAGCGCAAGAGGATGAAACCCTTACTGTGACAGAATTAGGCCAGCGAATCCAAGAAAAACTCAATTGGCATCGTATTGAAGAAACACCCCAGATTGCCCTAGCAATTAGAGGCATGAGCAATCCAACATTTGCTGATATTCAACGCTATGGTCAAGGGATTGTGGAAGGATTAGCTAGTTTAGTTGCTGAACAAATTCCCATTATTGTTATGGTGGATGAAGACATGGCGAAAGCTTTAGGGCATGCCTTAAGTGCCCATCTGCCAAAAGACTATCCGTTTATCTGTCTTGACTCGGTCAAAGTAGAAAACGGTGATTATGTAGATATCGGCTTACCAGTGGCAGAAGGGGCCGTCCTTCCAGTCATTGTTAAGACCTTAGTATTTAATTAAAAAGGAGCGACACAAAGATGATTTTAAAAACCAAACTATTTGGCAAAGTCTATCAATTTACATCCGTTAAAGAAGTCTTAGCCAAAGCCAATGAAGAAAAGTCTGGCGACAAGTTAGCTGGCGTAGCTGCTAATTCAGCCGAAGAACGCGTGGCAGCGAAAGTCGTTTTATCGGAATTGTCTTTAAATGACTTGTTTAACAATCCCGTTGTTGATTATGACGAAGACGAAGTGACACGCATTATTATTGACCAAGTCAATATGCGAATTTTTGAAAGTATTAAACATTGGACAGTTGCAGAATTACGCGAATTTATCTTATCTTCGGAAACAACCGATTTTGATATCAAACGAATTTCCCGTGGACTCACTTCTGAAATGATTGCTGCTGTCTGTAAATTAATGTCCAACATGGATCTAATTGTTGGCGCAAAAAAAATCAATATTGAAAAAACCGCCAACACAACAATTGGCCGTCCCGGAACTTTTTCAAATCGTTTACAGCCGAACCATCCAACCGATAATGTCGATGGCATTATGGCATCAGTTATGGAAGGTCTTTCTTATGGCGCCGGTGATGCCTTAATTGGTTTGAATCCTGTTGATGATTCTACAGAAAGTGTTAAACGGATCTTAAACAAATTTGAAGAGTTCCGTAGCGAATGGGAAATTCCAACACAAACTTGCGTGCTTGCTCACGTAACGACACAAATGGAAGCCATGCGTCAAGGCGCGCCAACTGGCTTAGTCTTTCAATCCATCGCTGGTTCAGAAAAAGGGAACACAGCATTTGGTTTAAATGCAGAAATTTTAGCTGAAGCACAAGATTTAGCGCTTCACAGTGGTCAAGCAGCTGGTCCTAATGTGATGTATTTTGAAACAGGTCAAGGCTCAGAACTTTCTTCTGAAGCGAACTTTGGCGCAGACCAAGTGACAATGGAAGCGCGTTGTTATGGCTTAGCCAAAAAATTTGATCCGTATATTGTAAATACCGTTGTCGGCTTTATTGGACCAGAATATCTTTACGATTCAAAACAAGTCATCCGCGCTGGTTTAGAAGATCATTTCATGGGCAAATTAACTGGAATTTCAATGGGTTGTGATGTCTGCTACACCAACCATATGAAAGCTGATCAAAATGATATGGAAAACTTAGCAATGTTATTAGCAACAGCTGGTTGTACGTATATCATGGGGATTCCTCATGGCGATGATGTCATGTTAAATTATCAAACAACTGGGTTCCATGAAACTGCGACGATTCGTGAAACATTAGGCTTACGTCCAATTAAAGAATTTGAAGAATGGATGGAAAAAATGGGCTTAATGGAAAACGGAAAATTAACAAGTCGCGCTGGCGATGCATCTGTATTTATTAAATAAACGAGGTGAGAATACAAATGAACGAAAAAGAATTAAAAGAAATGATTGCCGGAATTTTAACAGAAATGGTCGCTGACAATCAAGCGGTTTCGACTGCCACTGTGACTGCTGAAGAAAAACCAGTCACAACACATGTCACTGAAACGACAGAAATTGAAGAAGGCCTAATTCCTGACATTACTGAAGTAGATTTACGTAAACAATTACTATTGAAAAATGCCGTAGATCCTGAAGCACTATTAAAAATGAAAGCTTTCTCGCCAGCTCGTTTAGGCGTTGGTCGTGCAGGGACGCGTTATATGACTAGTTCAACATTACGTTTCCGAGCGGACCATGCGGCAGCACAAGATGCGGTCTTTTCAGACGTAAGCGAAGACTTGGTAAAAGAAATGAATTTTATTTCTACAAAAACAATCTGTAACAGTAAAGATGAATATTTAACACGTCCAGATTATGGTCGTCAATTTGATGAAGAAAATAGTGAAATCATTCGGAAAAATACGACACCAAAAGCCAAAATCCAAATGGTCGTAGGGGATGGCCTTAGTTCAGCTGCTATCGAAGCGAATATTAAAGAAGTCCTACCAGCAATTAAACAAGGATTAAACATGTACAACTTAGATTTCGACAATGTAGTTTTTGTTAAATATTGTCGCGTGCCAGCAATGGATAAAATTGGTGAAATCACTGACGCTGATGTTGTTTGCTTGCTAGTTGGCGAACGTCCTGGTTTAGTAACAGCTGAATCTATGAGTGCCTACATTGCTTACAAACCAACTGTCGGTATGCCAGAAGCACGGCGGACAGTTATTTCAAATATTCACAAAGGTGGGACACCGGCTGTTGAAGCAGGGGCCTACATTGCCGAAATTATCAAAAAAATGTTAGACAAGAAAAAATCTGGTATTGATTTAAAAGAAGCTGAATAAAGGAGGATTTCTCATGAAAAATGATCGTCTAGGCGCAAATGTCCTAAGTATGAAAGTCATTCCCAATGTCGATCCGGCATTAGCAAAAGAATTATCATTGAAACCAGAACATCGCTCATTAGGAATTGTTACTTCCGATTGTGATGATGTCACTTATGTTGCATTAGATGAAGCAACCAAAGCCGCCGATGTTACTGTAGTTTACGGTAAAAGTATGTATGCTGGCGCAGCAAATGCTTCAACCAAATTAGCCGGTGAAGTGATTGGCATTATTGCTGGTCCGAGTCCTGCTGAAGTCAATAGTGGCTTGAGTGTCATTACGCAAGTCATTGAAGAAGAAGCCAGCTTCTATAGTGCTAACGAAGATGACAGTATTGTTTATTTTGCACATGTAGTATCAAGAACGGGTAGCTTTTTATCTGAACAAGCGAATATTCCTGAAGGTGAAGCGATTGCTTATCTGATTGCACCACCGCTAGAAGCAATGGTTGGCTTAGATGCAGCAATGAAAGCTGCCGATGTTCAAATGGGTGTCTTTTATGGCCCACCTTCTGAAACGAACTTTGGCGGTGCCTTATTGACAGGTAGTCAATCTGCATGTAAAGCTGCTTGCAGTGCGTTTGAACAAGTCATTCAAAATATCGCTGACAATCCGTTGAGTTATTAAGGATGTGACCTGAATGAAAGCATTAGGAATGGTCGAAGTCAAAGGATTTTTAGGTGCCATTAGTGTGGCCGATGCGGCATTGAAAGCCGCCGACGTTACTTTGTTAAAAGCTGAAATTATTAATGGCGGTTTAACAACTGTGGAACTGATTGGTGACGTTGCCGCGGTTCAAGCTGCCGTTGAAGTAGGAACGGAAGTAGCTAAAGAATTAAATTGTTTAATTGCTCATCATGTGATCTCACGGGTTGATGCTCAAACGGAAGTGATTTTATCAGATCCAGAACCCAAATCAGCACCTGAACCGATGGAACAAGTAGAAGTAATTGAAGAAGAGATTGAAACACCAGATTCGGAAGAACACACTGGCATACGCCAAAAATTAGAAACACAACGCGTGGTTGATTTACGCAAACAAGCCTACAAAATGAACCTAAGTAGTTTAAAGAAAAGTGAGATTAAATTTGCCAATAAAGAAGCTTTAATTCAAGCAATCATGGCGGAAATAGAAAGAAGTGAAGACGAGTGGAATTAGTAGATAAAGACTTACGTTCCATCCAAGAAACAAGAAATTTAATCAGAAAAGCCAAAGAGGCACAGCAAGTATTAGCAACATTTTCGCAAAAACAAATCGATGCGATTGTCCAAGCAGTTTCAGAGGCTACGTTTAACCAACGAGAAAAGTTAGCGAAAATGGCCAATGAAGAAACAGGATTTGGTATCTATGAAGATAAAATCATCAAAAATGCTTTCGCTTCAAAAGTAGTATATGACGAAATGAAGGACAAAGCTACAGTTGGTGTGATCCATGATGATGCTGCCAAAAAAGTCACTGAAATTGCTGTCCCAGTTGGTGTAATTGCAGGATTAATTCCTTCTACCAACCCGACATCAACAGTCATTTACAAAGCATTAATTTCATTAAAAGCTGCCAACAGCATTGTTTTTTCACCACATCCCAATGCGTTGAAATCGATTATTGAAACAGTAGAAATTATCCAAAAAGCGGCTATTGCTGCAGGGGCACCAGAAGGTTGTGTCTCGGTCATCAAAACGCCAACCATGCAAGCGACCAGCGAATTAATGAAAAATAAAGAAACAAATTTAATTTTAGCTACTGGTGGAAACGCAATGGTTAAAGCAGCGTACTCTTCTGGAACACCAGCAATCGGTGTTGGGCCTGGTAATGGACCAGCCTACATCGAACGAAGCGCAAATGTTCCTCATGCAGTGAAACAAATAATGGATTCAAAAACTTTCGATAACGGTACAATTTGTGCATCGGAACAATCAATTATTGTTGAAACTGTCAACCGTGAAGCGGTCAAAGAAGAGTTAATTAAGCAGGGCGCGTATTTCTTAAGTCCAGCCGAAGCCGACAAATTAGCTAAATTTATTTTACGACCAAACGGTACAATGAACCCGCAAATCGTGGGTCGTTCCGTTCAACATATTGCTTCATTAGTTGGTTTATCTATTCCAAAAGATCGCCGCTTAATTGTTGCCGAGGAAACACATGTAGGCTTGAAATATCCATTTTCAAGAGAAAAATTGGCACCGATTATTGCTTTCTATACAGTTGAAAACTGGGAAGCAGCTTGCGCGTTATCAATTGAAATTTTGAAAGGTGAAGGTGCGGGTCATACGATGGGTATTCACACAGAAAACAAAGAAGTCATTCGTGAATTTGGCTTAAGAAAACCCGTCTCTCGTTTGCTTGTTAACACCTCTGGTACACTTGGCGGAATTGGTGCTTCAACTAACTTAGTGCCAGCATTAACACTTGGTTGTGGCGCAGTTGGTGGCAGCTCAACTTCTGATAATATTGGGGTTGAAAATCTGTTCAATTTACGTCGTGTTGCATATGGCGTGCGTGATTTAGAAGAGATTCGTCAAGAATTTGGTCAAACATCAACCACATCTGTGGCTACTTCTTGCGAAACAACCAATCAAGAAGAACTAGTAAATGCCGTGGTAGCTCAAGTTTTAGCTCGCTTAAACTAACAAGAAACGAGCGAGTAAGAGTAAAACAAATAAATTATTGGATTTAGGGTTTGGGACCTAAGTCAAATTGATAATTGTCCCAAATTTTTAAAAATAAAACATACATCTTAGGAGGAAATTATAATGTCAAGTACAAATGCTTTAGGAATGATCGAAACTCGTGGTTTAGTAGGTGCTGTTGAAGCAGCCGATGCAATGGTGAAAGCGGCAAACGTTACTTTAATTGGAAAAGAACAAGTCGGTGGCGGTTTAGTTACAGTAATGGTTCGCGGTGACGTTGGTGCTGTAAAAGCAGCAACAGATGCTGGTGCTGCTGCAGCAGAACGTGTTGGTGAATTATTATCTGTCCATGTAATTCCACGTCCACATACAGAAGTAGACGCTATTTTACCACACGCAACAACTGAATTATAATTTTGATTTTTTGGGGCAGAGGTAGGTTCATTACTTCTGTCCTAAACTTTCATTGAGGAGGGGTGTTATGACAGTTATTACAGAAGATATGCTTCGCAACAAAAGGCTTAAAAAAGAACTAGAAGATGGCACGGATTTTGTGTTTCCTGTAGGCAGTTTTCTGACGCCAGCCGCCAAAAGCTATCTACGCGAGCATCGGATTAATAGCAGCTTCTCTTCAACAAACCCATTGCTTTCTGAGGTTCATTCAGTGAAGGCCTCCTCACAAAAACAAGAACATTTATCAAAAGAAACAATTTATGAGATTCGGCACTTAAGCCATCTATTGTATTTGCCTTTCTTAACGAATGAAGCGTTATCAACAGAAGGTTGGTTATATTTCGAACAACAACAACTGTGGTTAGAGAAATTTATTTTAGAACAGTCGCTTGTAATGGAACCAGTCATTTTGGAATCAAAGGTAACTATTCTAACTAACCAACAGAGACAATGGCGCTATTCCTCAAAAGAAATTCAATTACAACTAGATAAAATTATTCTCCAGTTAAAAGGAGAATCACAACTGTTCGGCCTTTTTCAATCTTGGGCTACAGAATTAATTAGCACCATGGCTGAAATATCACGAAACTAGGAGATGAACAAATTGGATTCAATGAATGAAATTGTTGAAGAAGTTGTTAAACGAATTCAGCAACAACAACAAAATACTTTTGAAGTTGAAGCTTCTGGCCGACATGTTCATTTGTCTCGTCAAGAGATTGATGCATTATTTGGACCAGGATATCAACTAACAAAAGTGAAAGATTTATCACAACCTGGACAGTTCGTTTGTAAAGAACGAATTACGGTTGCTGGACCTAAAGGACTTTTTCAAAATGTGGTTATTTTAGGCCCTGAACGTAGCGAATCACAAGTTGAAGTTTCTATGACGGATACACGTATTTTAGGAATTAACGCCCCAGTTAGAGAGAGTGGCAAGACAGAAGGGACACCAGGTGTCACGCTGATGAACGGATCAGCAGTTGTGACATTAAGTCACGGCTTAATTGTTGCCAAACGTCATATTCACATGACACCCGAAGACGCCTTGAAAAATAAAGTAAGCAATAGCCAAATTGTGCAAGTCAAAGTGGAAGGCACACGTCCGTTAATCTTTGATGATGTAGTTGTGCGAATCAGTCCGCGATTTGCAACGTACATGCATATTGACTACGATGAAGCCAACGCTTGCGGCTTAACCAAAGGAGCTCGTGGCTATATTCTTAAGTAAAAGGAGGAAGGACAATGAACGTTTCTGAAATGGAAAATTTGATTCAACAGATTACTGATCGAATTTGCCAACAATTGCTGTCGTCGTCTTATTCAGTGGCTTTAGCAGAAGCAAAAGAAGCATTTCCTGAAGAAATGTTTGTTCGTTTTCCTGATGTAAATTGGGTAACCAAGGAGCAGAAGCTAGCACGAGGTTTGGTTGTAAAGAGGCTAACGATTTCCCAAGTAAACGCGATTGCGCATTTACAGGAAACGGATGAATTAGTCAAAAACATCTTAGCATTCTTATTTGAAGGTAAGCCGGTATTGGTTTTAACCCCAATACCTTCAGTGACTAAAAATTCACGATTGAAGTATCGTTTGAAACAAACGATTCAGGAAAACGTGGACATGTGCCAACAGTTTGGGCTGATTTTTTATCATGATTCAGAAAATTACGCTGTGTTTCAGGCGGCCTGTCAAAAACAACTTCGTTCTTTGGCTGAGACCAAACGAACCTACATTACTGAAAAACAATTGATAAGAATGACAGAATCAGGTGTTTCTTTAAGTAAAAACGCCTATTTAACCCCGTTAGCGAAAGATTATGCTAGGAAACATCAATTGCTGACGTAAGGAGGAAAAACGATGCTTTTAGGAAAAGTGACTGGTAGCCTTTGGTCAACAAGAAAAGATGAAAAATTAAATGGCTGGAAATTTATGATGGTTGATATTTTGAATCAAGAGGACGAAAAGCAAGGATTTTTAATTGCTGCTGACAACGCTGGAGCTGGTGTCGGGGACAAAGTGTTAATTAGTCAAGGCAATGCTGCCCGTATTTCGGCAGAAGATCCGAATGTCCCAATTGATGCAATGATTGTTGGTGTCATTGATTCTACAGAGGAAGAATAGGGAGGACGAGACATGAGCATTAATGAAATTATTATGTATATTATGGTTCTTTTCATGATTATTGGAGGAATCGATAAATGTATTGGCAACAAACTAGGTTTAGGGGAGCAATTTGAGGAAGGGATTATGGCTATGGGTTCTCTAGCGCTTTCTATGGTAGGGATTATCACTTTAGCGCCTGTCTTAGCCAATCTTTTAAGCCCGATTGTCGTTCCTGTCTATGAATTACTAGGGGCTGATCCAGCAATGTTTGCCACAACCTTATTGGCTAATGATATGGGCGGCTTTGCGTTAGCGCAACAATTAGCCAATGATCCACAAGCTGGTTTATTTGCGGGGGCAATCTTAGGTGCAATGATGGGGCCAACGTTAGTCTTTACAATTCCAGTAGCGCTTGGCATTATCCAAAAAGATGACCAACAATTCTTAGCAACAGGTGTTTTGAGCGGGATTATTACAATTCCTTTTGGTTTATTAGCAGGCGGTTTAACAGCTGGCATGCCATTGTCATTGATTATTCCTAACTTAATTCCAATTATTATTGTTGCCGCTTTAATTATTTTAGGTTTATGGTTAGCGCCAAAAGGCATGATTAAAGGCTTCCAAATTTTTGGTCAAGGCGTAGTGATTGTCGCTATCTTTGGTTTAGTTGTGGGGGCGATTCAACTATTATTAGGAATTACAGTGATTCCTGGTATTGCACCAGTTACTGAAGGAATTGAAGTCGTTGGCGGGATTGCTTTAACTTTAGCTGGCGCTTTCTGTTTAGTCGCTGTGATTACGAAAGTCTTTAATAAACCATTGATGAAACTAGGAAAAGTTTTAGGAATGAATGAAGTAGCGGCTGCAGGAATGGTTGCTACATTAGCTAACAATATTCCCATGTTCCAAATGTTAAAAGACATGGATAATCGAGGAAAAATTATTAATATCGCTTTTGCTGTTTCGGCTTCTTTCGTTTTAGGTGACCACCTTGGTTTTACTGCAGGCGTAGCAAAAGAAATGATTTTTCCAATGATTGTTGGAAAATTAGTTGGAGGGATTACCGCCATTTTTGTGGCTATCTTTATGGCAAATCGAATGCTAGGGAAACCCGAAACAGAAGTGAAATAATGAGGTGTAAATATGACAGAATTAAATCGTGAAATGATTGAAACGCTTGTTCGACAAATTGTCACAGAAAAATTAATGCCGACTAAACAAGTGGATCCAAGTGGAATTATGTCCATCAAATTACCCGAAATTGACGTAACAGAAGACGATCGCTTAGATACAGGCAACCCAGCAGACATTGTTTACACAAAAGATCTGTTTTCTTTAGAAGAAAGCCCGCGCCTTGGTTGCGGTTTAATGGTGATGAAAGATACCACCTTCGATTGGACACTAGAATACGATGAAATTGATTATATTATTTCAGGACAACTGGATATACTGATTGACGGACGTAAAATTTCTGCAACAGCCGGTGAAATTATTTTAATCCCGAAAAGTAGCAAAATTCAATTTTCAGTGACGGGTGATGCCCGCTTTGTCTACGTGACTTATCCAGCAGATTGGCAAAGCCAATAATTATTTTACCGGCAGTCAGAGAATAATTTTGCCAAAACCCTTTACTCAGCGTTATAATAAATAAGAACGAAAAAAGGGGTTGAGTGAATGACATTTGAGAATCCAAGTCAAAATCAAATTTTTGATATTTTAAAACAAGCAAAAAATATTGCGGTGGTTGGTTTGAGTAACAAGCCCGACCGCACGAGTTACAAAATTGCGGAAATTTTACAGCAACATGGCTATCGTGTGTTACCTGTCAATCCAGTTTTAAAAGGTGAAACGGTGCTTGGCGAAACGGTTTATGGGACATTAACAGAGATTCCTGAAAAGATTGATATTGTTGACGTCTTTCGGCGGAGTGAATTTTTGCCAGAAGTGGCCGCAGAAACATTGAAAACAGAAGCGCCTGTCTTTTGGGCCCAACTAGGTTTGGAAAACGAAGAGGCAGCGAACTTGTTATTAAATGAAGGTCGTCAAGTTATTATGGACCGTTGTATTAAAATTGAATTGGCAAAAATGGCAGATGCTGAATAAACACGTGTAATTTTATAAAGAAAGAGCGTCCTGAACGGAAAGCTCTTTTTTTTTTGACCCAGATAGAGTATTATTGTAATGATGGTTTTAGAAGGAGCGAACGGAAAACGCAAGAAACCGGCTCACTCTTCTTCTAATTCTTTAAGAAATAGTTAATGTACGCTTATTAACTAAACGAGAATCTAAGTATAAGGAGTTTTTTCTTTGGCTAAAAAAATTAACAATGAGTACAATGATGCCTCTATCCAAGTCCTAGAAGGATTGGAAGCAGTGAGGAAAAGACCTGGTATGTATATCGGTTCAACCGATAGCCGTGGACTCCATCACTTAGTCTATGAAATTGTCGATAATGCAGTCGATGAAGCGTTATCTGGCTACGGGAATGAAATCAACGTAACTATCCAAAAAGATAATAGTATTTGTGTTGCAGACTCTGGCCGCGGAATGCCAACAGGGATGCATGCTTCTGGTATCCCAACAGTAGAAGTCATTTTTACTGTCTTACATGCGGGTGGTAAGTTTGGCCAAGGTGGCTATAAAACTTCAGGCGGACTCCATGGGGTGGGTGCCAGTGTTGTTAATGCCTTATCTAAGTGGTTAGAAGTTCATATTGTTCGTGATGGCGTTGAATACATGGAACGATTTGAGGACGGCGGTAAACCAGTTGGTACCTTAAAAAAAATCGGCAAAACAAAAAAACGCAACGGTACCTCTGTTACTTTTTTACCTGACGACACCATTTTCTCTACGACAAATTTTTCTTACGAAATTTTAGCAGAACGTTTGAGAGAATCAGCTTTCTTATTAAAAGGCGTCAAAATTACTTTAACGGATGAACGTGGGGAAGAACCCAAAGAAGAAGTCTTCCACTACGAAGAAGGCATTAAAGAATTTGTTGCCTATCTAAATGAAGAAAAAGATACATTAACACCCGTTGTTTATTTTTCAGGAGCCAAAGAAGGTATTGAAGTTGAATTAGCTTACCAATACAACGATGGCTATTCTGAAAATGTTTTATCTTTCGTTAACAATGTCCGCACAAAAGATGGCGGTACCCACGAAGTCGGTATGAAAACGTCAATGACGAAGGCGTACAATGAATATGCACGTAAAGTAGGACTATTAAAAGAAAAAGATAAAAATTTAGAAGGTAGCGACTTCCGTGAAGGCTTAGCAGCTGTCCTTTCAATTCGAGTACCAGAAAACTTACTACAGTTCGAGGGTCAAACCAAAGGGAAATTAGGCACACCTTTAGCAAGAACCGTTGTCGATAACGTCGTAGGCGAACAAATGGGCTTCTATTTACAAGAAAACAGTGAAATGAGTCAATCATTAATTCGGAAAGCGATTAAAGCCCGTGAAGCCCGCGAAGCGGCTCGCAAAGCTCGTGAAGAAAGCCGGAACGGTAAAAAACGGAAAAAAGGTGAATCGTTACTTTCTGGAAAATTAACACCGGCTCAATCTAGAAATCCTAAGAAAAATGAACTATATCTTGTCGAAGGAGACTCGGCTGGTGGCTCAGCAAAACAAGGACGCGACCGGAAATTTCAAGCCATTTTACCGCTACGAGGAAAAGTCATTAATACGGAAAAAGCGAAAATGCAAGACATCTTGAAAAACGAAGAAATCAATACTATGATCTATACGATTGGCGCAGGCGTTGGTCCTGAATTTTCAATTGAAGATTGTAATTATGATAAAATCATCATCATGACCGATGCGGATACCGATGGTGCCCATATTCAAGTGTTGCTATTAACGTTCTTCTATCGTTATATGAAACCATTAATTGAAGCCGGCAAAGTCTATATTGCCTTACCACCTCTTTATAAAGTTTCTAAAGGAACTGGAAAAAAATCAGTCATTGAGTATGCTTGGACCGATGGTGAATTGGCAGAAGTGATTGATAAAGTTGGTAAAGGCTATATGCTCCAACGCTATAAAGGTCTGGGGGAAATGAATGCAGAACAACTTTGGGAAACAACGATGGATCCTGAAACTAGAACCTTAATTCGTGTTCGGATTGATGATGCAGCTCAAGCAGAACGCCGTGTGACCACATTAATGGGCGACAAAGTCGAACCTCGTCGAAAATGGATTGAGCAACATGTTCAATTTACGTTGGAAGAAGATGGCAGTATTTTAGATCGTTCAGAAGAAGACACTTCTGCACCAACAGGAGAAAGTCTTTTAGATGCGGAAAAAACAAAAGAAGCAGAACAAACCGATGACACTGAAATCAGTTTGTTTGACATAGAGTAGGGAGTGACAATTTTGGAAAAACGCCAAGAAGTTCAAGAATTAACCCTTGAAGAAGTAATGGGCGATCGTTTTGGAAGATATTCCAAATACATCATTCAAGAACGGGCCCTACCAGATATTCGAGATGGGCTAAAACCAGTACAACGCCGCATTCTCTTTTCAATGAATAAAGACGGCAATACCTTTGATAAAGGCTTTCGTAAATCAGCAAAATCTGTCGGAAACATTATGGGGAATTATCATCCCCATGGCGACAGTAGTATTTATGAAGCGATGGTCCGTCTAAGTCAAGACTGGAAATTACGGGAAGTACTAATTGAAATGCACGGAAACAACGGAAGTATGGATGGCGACCCACCAGCGGCGATGCGTTATACAGAAGCTCGTTTATCACAGTTAAGTGGTGAGTTGTTAAAAGATATCGACAAAAATACCGTCGATTTCGTCTGGAATTTTGACGATACAGAAAAAGAACCCACTGTTTTACCAGCCAAATATCCTAATTTATTGGTAAACGGCTCAACGGGGATTTCAGCAGGCTATGCAACAGAAATTCCTACGCATAATTTAGCGGAAATTATTGATGGAACTGTGTATTTAATTGATCATCCTAATGCAAGTTTAGAGAAATTAATGGAATACATTCCAGGACCAGATTTCCCAACAGGTGGGATCCTACAAGGAAAAGCAGAAATTAAAAAAGCCTACGAAACCGGCCGTGGTAAAGTAATTTTACGTGCGAAGACAAAGATTGAGCCCTTAAAAGGCGGCAAACAACAAATTGTCATTTCTGAAATTCCTTATGAAGTCAACAAAGCAACGCTAGTGAAGAAGATGGATGAAATCCGTTTAAATAAAAAAGTAGACGGCATTGCCGAAGTTCGTGACGAAAGTGACAGAACTGGCTTGCAAATTGTTGTTGAACTAAAAAAAGATGTCAATGCAGAAGGTATTTTAAATTATCTATTTAAAAACACTGAATTGCAAATCAATTACAACTTTAACATGGTAGCCATTGACAACATGACCCCGCAACAAGTGGGACTAAAACGGATTTTAGAAAGTTACATTACGCACCGCAAATCAGTTATCATTAACCGTTGTCAATTTGAGTTGGACAAAGCTCGCAAACGTGAGCACATTGTTGCTGGTTTAATTAAAGCATTGTCTATCTTAGATAAAGTGATTGCAACAATCCGTGGCAGTAAAGATAAAAAAGATGCGAAGAAGAACTTAGTATCCGACTATGCGTTTACTGAAGAACAAGCTGAAGCAATCGTTACTTTACAGCTATACCGTTTAACCAATACGGATATTACTGATTTACAAGAAGAAGCGAAAACTTTAGAACAACAAATTGCTGAGTTATTGAATATTTTAAACAATGAAAAAGAACTATTCTCAGTCATGAAAAAAGAACTTCGCGAAGTTAAAAAGCAATATGGTAATCCACGCTTAACTCAAATTGAAGAGGAAATCCAAGAAATCAAGATTGAAACAGCCGTGTTAGTTGCGCAGGAAGACGTGGTCGTAACCGTGACGCACGAAGGCTATATCAAGCGGAGTAGTATTCGTTCTTATACAGCATCAAAACCAGAAGAAATCGGCATGAAAGAAGGCGACTTTTTACTATATGCTGGCGAAGTCAATACATTAGATCATCTTTTACTAGTAACAAATAAAGGGAATATGATCTATCGCCCCGTCCATGAGTTGCCAGATTTACGCTGGAAAGAAATTGGCGAACATATTTCTCAAACCATTTTAAATCTTGCTATCGATGAATCGATTATTGCTGTATATCCTTATAAAGAGTTAAGTCCGACAAAAACCTTTGTTTTCATTACAAAAGCTGGCATGATTAAACAAACCAAAATGGCTGATTTTGAGCCTTGGCGCACGTATAAGAGCCGCCCGACATCTTGTATGAAATTAAAATCAGACCAAGATGAAATTACCAATGTTTATTTAACAAATGATCAAGACTTATTGGATGTTTTCCTCGTTAGCAATCGCGGTTTTGGCTTACGTTATCCATTATATGAAGTACCAGTCGTGGGTAGTAAAGCGGCTGGAGTTAAATCAATGAACCTCAAAGAAGACGATTATGTCGTTAATGGTTTACTGGTTCATTCTGAAGGGGATACACCGATTGTCATCGTTACCCAACGTGGCGGTGTTAAACGTATGTTAGCCCAAGAATTAACACAATTAGGACGAGCAAAACGTGGATTAATGGTCTTACGGGAATTGAAGAAAAATCCACATCGTGTTGTCTTTATGTCTGAAAGTACCGATTTAGATTTATTAGTTACTACGCAAAAAGGCACACAAGAAGTTATTCAGTCGAAAAACTATCCAATCAGTGAACGAACATCCAACGGTTCCTTTGTCATCGATGAACTAAAAGATGGCCAAGTAATGGAAGTCCACGAGATGCATTCTGCAGTGATTGAAGAAGAACAAACAAACTAAACTGTGTTATAAATATCTCCACAGCAGGCATCTGTATTAATACAGATGCCTGCTGTTTTTAATACAGAAGTACATTTTTCACAAGTGATAACAACTATAAATCGTTCTTATTTTCACAAGTATAAATGTTTATATATCAGCGTTTATAATCTTTGCTCCCCATTTATTTATTAAGAAAGTGCAATAAATAATAAAAAAACGCTTGCATCTAAAAGGTTATGTGTTATACTAATCACATAAAGCTGTTACATACAATCAAGTAGCAGTTAACTAAGGAGGCAAACACTTCATGAAACAATGGGAAGGCTTTAAAGGCGACAAATGGAGAACAAGCGTTGACACTCGTGATTTTATTCAAAACAACTACACAGAGTACAAAGGCGACGACAGTTTCTTAGAACCAATCGCTCCGAGCACTGACAAATTATGGACAAAACTACAAGAGTTATTTGAAATCCAACATGAAAAAAATGGCGTTTATGACATGGATAGCGATATCCCAGCAACTATTACGTCACATGAACCTGGTTACTTAATCAAAGAAGAAGAAAAAATTGTCGGTTTACAAACAGATGTACCATTAAAACAAGCATTTATGCCATTCGGTGGTATTAAAATGGCGAACAATGCCTTAGTTTCAAATGGTTATGAAACTGACGAAGAAATGACAAAAATCTTCACAGAATACAGAAAAACACATAACCAAGGTGTTTTTGATGCCTACACAGCTGAAATGCGTTTAGCACGTAAAAACAAAATCATTACTGGTCTTCCAGATGCTTATGGCCGTGGCCGTATTATCGGTGACTATCGTCGTATCGCATTATACGGTATCGACTACTTAATGGAACAAAAGAAAAAAGATCATGATAACACTGGTAACAAAGAAATGACAGACGATGTTATTCGCTTACGTGAAGAAATTTCTGAACAATACCGTGCGTTAAATGACTTAAAACAAATGGCTGCTTCTTATGGTTTCGATATTTCTCGTCCTGCTGCAAATGCGCAAGAAGCAATCCAATGGTTATACTTTGGTTACCTAGGTGCCATTAAATCTCAAAATGGTGCGGCAATGTCAATTGGTCGTATCTCAGCATTCTTAGATATCTATATCCAACGTGACTTAGAAGCTGGTTTAATCACTGAATTTGAAGCACAAGAAATGATTGACCATTTAATCATGAAATTACGTATGGTTAAATTTGCACGTACACCAGAATACAACCAATTATTCTCTGGTTATCCAATTTGGGCAACATTATCTATTGCTGGTATGGGTATTGACGGTCGTTCATTAGTTACCAAAAATGACTTCCGTATCTTACACACATTAACAAACATGGGACCATCTCCAGAACCGAACTTAACTGTATTGTATTCTTCTCACTTACCAGAAGGCTTCAGAACATATGCAGCTAAAATCGCGAAAGAAAGCTCATCTATCCAATTTGAAAACGATGACTTATTACGTGAAAACTGGGGTTCTGACGACTGTGCAATCGCATGTTGTGTTTCTGCAACAGTTATGGGTAAAGATATGCAATTCTTCGGCGCTCGTGCGAACTTAGCGAAAGCTGTTCTTTATGCAATTAACGGCGGGGTCGACGAAAAAACTAAAATGCAAGTAGCACCAAAATATCGTCCAATGACTGGTGACAAATTAGATTACCATGAATTCATGGAACGCTATAAAGACATCTTAGACTGGTTAGCTGAATTGTATGTTAACACATTAAACATTATTCATTACATGCATGATAAATATGCATATGAAGCACCACAATTAGCTTTAATGGATACTGATTTACAACGGACATTCGCAACTGGTATTGCCGGAATCTCTCATGCGACTGATAGTATCATGGCAATTAAACACGGTGAAGTAGAAGTAATCCGTGACGAAGATGGTATGGCAATTGATTATGTACCAACAAAAGAATTCCCAACATACGGAAATGATAACGAAGAAGCCGATGCAATGGCTAACTGGATTTTAGATTACTTTATGACACAAATTAAACGTCAACACACATACCGTAACTCTAAACCAACGACTTCATTATTAACAATCACTTCAAACGTTGTTTATGGTAAAGCAACAGGGAACACGCCTGACGGACGTCGTGCCGGCAAACCTCTTGCACCAGGTGCGAACCCAAGTTATCAAGACGGTAAATTCTTAGGTGAGAAAAATGGCTTGTTAGCTTCATTAAACTCAACAGCTCGTTTAGAATATACAATCGCTTTAGATGGTATTTCTAATACACAAACCATCAACCCTAATGGTTTAGGTAAAGACGACGACACAAGAATTAACAACTTACGTAACGTATTAGATGGCTACTTCGATAAAGGTGGTTACCACTTAAACGTAAACGTATTTACAAACGAATTATTATTAGATGCACAAGCACATCCAGAAAAATATCCAAACTTAACTATCCGTGTATCTGGATATGCCGTGAAATTCCGTGACTTAACTCCTGAACAACAAGCAGACGTTATTTCAAGAACTTCACACGACAGACTATAAAAAACATTTACATTATTTAACTGAAAGGGTGACATTTAACGTGTCATCCTTTTCGTTTGAAAGAAGAGGGATCATTATGACAACACCAGTTACAGGTAGAATTCATTCAACAGAAAATTTTGGTACCGTTGATGGCCCAGGTGTCCGTTTTATCGTATTTACACAAGGGTGTCGCATGAGATGTCAATTCTGTCATAATCCAGATACTTGGAAAATTGGTTCCGGTGGTCGTGTGGTGACGACTGACGAAGTATTAGAGGAAGCATTACGTTTTCGCTCTTATTGGGGCGAAAAGGGTGGTATCACTGTCAGTGGTGGCGAGCCGCTATTGCAAATGGACTTTTTAATCGATTTATTTAAAAAAGCCAAAGCACAAGGCATTCATACAACCTTAGATACGTGTGGCAAACCTTTTACTCGGGAAGAACCCTTCATTAGTCAATTTGATGAATTGATGAAGTACACAGATTTACTCTTATTCGACATCAAACATATTGATAACGAGCAGCATAAACTGTTAACAACGCAATCAAATGATAATATTTTAGAGATGGCTACCTATTTATCTGAAATTGACAAACCTGTTTGGATTCGCCACGTATTGGTGCCTCAACGTAGTGATTACGACGAATATTTAATCCGTCTGGATGCCTTCATAAAAACATTAAACAATGTAGATAAAGTTGAAGTGCTTCCTTACCATACGATGGGCAAGTACAAATGGGAAGAACTAGGTATTCCTTATCCATTAGAAGGAATTGAGCCTCCTAAAAATGACCGTGTTGAAAATGCGAAAAAACTACTACATGTCGAGGACTATCAAGGTTATCTAGCACGTTAACAAACGAAAAAATAGAAAAGAAGACAATTTTTTTGTTGTTTCTTTTCTATTTTTTGTTATCATTAAGAGTGAATCAAAACCAAGGAGTGTGTATTATGTCAAAAATTTTAGTTTTTGGACACCAAAATCCTGATACAGATGCTATCGGAGCAGCAATTAGTTTTGCTTACTTACAAAAAGAATTAGGAAAAGAGACAGAAGCTGTCGCTTTAGGAACACCAAGTGAAGAAACTCAATATGCCTTAGATTACTTCAATATTGAAGCACCACGTGTTGTCACTGAAGCAGCTAGCGAAACAAACCAAGTCATGTTAGTGGATCATAACGAATTCCAACAAAGCATTTCAGATATCGCTGAAGTAAACATTTTAGCAGTAGTGGATCATCACCGGATTGCCAACTTCGAAACAGCAGATCCATTGTATTATCGTGCAGAACCAGTAGGGTGTACCAGTACAATCATCTATAAAATGTTTAAAGAAAATAACGTGACAATTCCAGCTCAAATTGCTGGTATGATGGTCTCAGCGATTATTTCTGATACATTATTATTTAAATCACCAACTTGCACACAAGAAGACATCGATGCAGCGCACGCCCTAGCTGATATTGCTGAAATCAATTTAGAAGGCTATGGTCTTGACTTATTAAAAGCAGGAACAAACTTAAGCGATAAATCAGCTGAAGTTCTTTTAGATTTAGATGCTAAGAGCTTCCCAATGAACGGCAAAACAGTTCGCGTTGCCCAAGTAAATACCGTCGACTTAGCAGAAGTTTTAGATCGTCAAGCTGAATTAGAAGCAGCTATGGCCGCAGAAAATGCAGCCAATAATTATGACTTGTTTGTCTTAATTATTACGAATATCCTAGACAGTGATTCTGAATTATTAGCGATTGGTGCGGAACAAGCCAAAATTGAAGCAGCGTTCAATGTAACATTAGTTAACAATCGTGCGTTCTTACCCGGCGTTGTTTCTCGTAAAAAACAAGTAGTACCACAATTAACAGAAGTCTTTAACTAAAACCGTAAGCGCCTAAGCAACGCGATAAATTCCTTGTTGCTTAGGCGCTTCACTAGTAAAGGGGCGTTAACATGAATGATTTAGCAATTTACTATCATTCTCCGCAACAAACGAAACAATACAATCATTTGCTCAACCAATCACTTTTTTTCCCTCTTGTTACTTTTATGTATGAACATCGGGAAGAAAGAATCATTTTAAGACAATTAAAAGCGGCCTTTGCAACAGAAGCCAAGTTAGAACAATTTTTATCAGAAATGATTGATTGTCAGTTAATCATTCGGGAAAATCGTCAATATCGTTTGAATTTTCCTATTTATACGGCAGCTGAAGTTGCGAGTTTGACCTTGGCTGAAGACGAACTTCCTAAGTTTAAAGGAACTGTAACAGAGCAATTATTTTGGCTAGCTGAATCTTTTTGGCCACAAGTGTTTCCAGAAGAGGAAGACTATTTTTTTGGCGTGAGCGGTGGCCCCTCATTTTATCAAAAACAAAGATTGGCCTCGGCACAACTATCTATAATTACGCTTGAAAAAGAAAAGACAGAGGTTCCAACAATGCCTCGTTATTTTGATTACTTGGGCAAAGAGCAATCCTTGCCAGAAGCCTTCAGCGCTTTATATGACTTGCTAGGGGACGTAAATCCTGAATACTATCTTTCGCAAGCGAGAAGAGTCATTAAACAAGCTCTGCGAGGCCGAAAAGTCAGTACTGTGCCTAATATTTTTCAAGAAAGTTTGCACCTGACCCAAGTGATTGCGATTGACCAGGACCACTTAAAACTCCTTTTACCAGTAGCAACGGAACAAGCCGAGCCTTTAGAAGCACAGTCGGATATTCTAGCATTTTATTATGAAAAAATTGCTAACCGATCGGCCATCGAACGCTTAGTTTTTATGCAACAATTGATTGAGCAACTAGGTACGAACTCTCTAAGTTATCTTAGAATAAATTAAAGTTACGATAATATTATTATGTAAACTAAAAATCAATAACAAGAAATGACGCCGCTTCTTAGTGAGAAATGGCGTCATTTCTTTTGCGAACTTTTTTCGTCCAAAAACCACCAGAAATGAACTTAGGCTCATAGGAAATGATAAATGCTCTCGGCTCTAATTGATTGATTAATTTGTACAATGTACGTTCGTTTTTTCTTGGGGAAAGGATTTCTAAAACCATTCGTTCTCCTTCGCGTCCGTAGGCGACACTTTGCGTAACACCATAGCCGTGTTCACGAAGTGTTTCTGGTAAATGAAATTGTTCAGTAGTAGAAGGGAGGATAACCGATACCATAATATAACCCAAGGCCAAATAGTCTTCGATTTTAATTCCTACACTAATGCCAACAGCGTAACCAAGCGCATAAACAAGTAAATTTAAAGGATTGTCTAACCGATTCAGAACCATACTTAGCCCTAAGACATAAATTGTTATTTCAGCCATACTAACCAGCGGTGCAATAACCCGATAACCTTTCATCGTTAACATAAAACGAATAGTATTTAAGGTAATATACGCAAAATTAATGATAAAAATCATAGCTAACATTTTCAAATCAACGACCATAAAATAAGTACCTCTTTTCAAAATCTTTACATCTAGCCCTCATTATAGTACAGAAAAACTGAGAATCAAAGGCGAAACACTTATAGAAATGAATTCTTTTTTGAATACTCGCTCATATTATTCGCCTAATTTAACTGTTATTTGATATAATCTTAGTATGAAGTAAGAAGGAGGTAAGCGATGAAAATTTTTGTTTGGATTTTGTTATTTTTATTAGTAATTAACGTTATTGCTGCCTTAATTACTGTTTTTAGAAAACCTCGTAGTATTTCCAGCGTTTTAGCATGGATGATGACGTTGATTTTCTTGCCTGGTATCGGATTTATTATTTACTTATTCTGTGGGCGGGGTATCGATGGACAAGAAGTTTTTAAATTGTCTGATGATGAAAAACAAATGGTTCAACGAATTAAAGAAAAAGTGGACATCGATAACAAAAAAGCAGGGCGCGATAAACGTTATGATTTACTTTATGATGCGAAAGTTTTAAATCGTTATTTCCGGAATATGGACGCATCACCGTTGGCCAAAAGAAATAGTTTACAATTATTCACAGATGGCCAAGAAAAATTCCAAGCATTATTTGAAGATATTCGTGCAGCGAAAGAAACCGTTCATGTGGAATATTATGCGTTTTTTAATGACACGATTGGCAATCAATTTTTAGATGTATTAATCGAAAAGTTGCATGAAGGCGTGGAAGTTTACTTAATTTACGATCCTTGGGGTTCACCCGGCGCAAATAAAAAGTTTTTTGCTCGTTACGTTGACGCTGGAGGAAAAGTAGCTCCCTTTATTACTTCTCGCGATATGATCCGTAAAACACGTCTAAATTATCACTTGCATCGGAAAATTGTTGTCATCGATGGGAAAATTGGCTGGACCGGCGGGTTCAATGTTGGGGATCAATATTTGAATGTCACCGAAAAATTTGGTTACTGGCGAGATACCCATATTCGTTTGGTCGGGACGGCCGTATTTTCATTGCAAGAGATATTTATCATGGATTGGAATGCTTCAGTCAAATATCCTGAAGAACGTATGACGTATCATGAAAAATATTTTAAATTACCAGAAGATCATGAAGTGGAGCATTTGTCCTTACAAGTTGTTTCAGATGGTCCTGATTCAGAAGAAGAAATTTTGAAAAGCGGGTTTGTTCGGATGATTTTTTCTGCAGAAAAGAGTGTCTGGATTCAAACACCGTATTTAATCCCTGACGATAGTATGATTAATGCGTTGTTAGTGGCGGTTCGTTCAGGTGTCGACGTGCGAATTATGATTCCTTGTATGCCTGACCATCCCTTTATTTACCGCGCAACACAATATTACGCGAATTACTTACACAAACGCGGCATTAAAATTTATATTTATGATAGTGGGTTTATTCATGCAAAAACAATGGTGATTGATGATGAATTAGCTATGGTTGGCACAACAAACCAAGATATTCGCAGTTATTCATTGAATTTTGAGGTGAGTACGTTTATTTACAATCCCGACATTGCGTGGATATTAGCGCAAATCTTTGAAGAAGATATAGAAAAAAGTGTCTTACTAACCGACGAGATAATTAAAAAACAAGGGTACTGGCTACGCTTCAAGCAAAACTTTTCACGCTTGTTGTCACCAGTCTTGTAATCAAATGAATCAGCAGTGAATGTAGTAAACTACTATTTTCACTGCTGATTTTAGTAACAAAACACTGAGTTGGTCTACCTAATTCATTGATAATCCCTCTAAATAATGGTAAATTAAAAATAAATTCAATCAGCTATTCTATCGTGAGAAACATAGTTATTACGTAGATCAGATCAAAGGGACATTCACGACGAGCAAATATTGAGTGTGTTTGCTGAAACGTGCATGTGTGATTTGATCTTTTTTATTGAGCTGTTATTTTATAGATAAGGAGTGGTCATCATGGACTACCAAGCAATAGCAAAAGAAATTTTGAAAGACGTAGGTGGCAAAGACAATATCGTGGATGTCACACATTGTTATACACGATTGCGTTTCATATTGAAAGATACGAAACAAGCGAACAAAGAAGCCTTACTACAAACAGAAGGTGTCATTTCTGTTGTTGAAAGTGGCGGGCAGTATCAAGTGGTTTTAGGCAATAAAGTCGCGCATGTTTATAATGCTCTAGAACCTTTGTTGGCTCAGCAACTTACGACCAAAACATCCACAAAAGAAAAAAATTCATTAGGTAATCGAATTTTAAATACTGTTGCCGCGATTTTCACACCTGTCGTACCAGCAATTGCCGCTTCAGGCATGTTAAAAGGAATTTTAGCTATTGCTGTGATGGTCGCAAACAATTTTTACCAGGTCGATTTAAAACCTTTGAATACGTATATTATTTTAAGCGCCGCTTCCGATGCACTTTTTTATTTTATGCCAGTTATTTTAGGTTATTCAGCTGCTAAGGTTTTCAAAACAAACGAATATATCGCTATGGTAATTGGTGCCACCTTATGTTATCCGACCATCGTTTCATTAATGACTGAAGAATCAGCGGTTACCTTGTTTGGATTACATGTGACCAAAGCCAATTATGTTTCCACGGTAATTCCTATTATTCTTGCAATTTTTATGTTAGCTTATGTGCAACGCTTTTTGGAAAAAGTGATTCCAGAAGTTCTAAAAATTATTATGGTTCCTACGCTATCATTACTTTTAATGATTCCAGCCACTTTATTATTATTTGGACCGATAGGGATTTATTTAGGTGACGGCGTGAATTGGTTGTATTATTATATAATGAATTTTAGTCCCATCTTGTTAGGCGGTTTTATCGGCGGAATTTGGTGTGTCTTAGTCATTTTTGGGGCTCACCGTGGGCTTGTGCCAATTGGGATTAATGATGTCGCTCGAACAGGACGGCAAAATTTGCTAGCGTTTGCTGGTGCAGCGAACTTTTCTCAAGCGGGCGCCGCATTTGGCGTGTTTGTCCGCACAAAAAATAAAGGCTTGAAAGCCGTTGCTGCCTCTGCAACAGTGACTGCATTATTTGGTATCACAGAACCAGCCATTTATGGTGCAAACTTGCGGCTAAAAAAACCGATGATTTATGCGGTGGCTAGCGGAGCAGCAGGTGGGGCCTTAATGGGCTGGGGCGGCTCCTATGGGACAGCCTTCGCTAACCAAGGACTCTTGACCATCCCAGTTTATGCAGAAGCAGGAACCAAAGCCTTTATTTGTTATTTATTAGGTTGTGGCATTGCTTTTTTTGGTGCATTTCTATTAACGATTTTTCTAGGCTTTAATGATTTACCGCTTGACGATTCACGTCAAGAACCCGGCATAAAGACAGAGGCAACGACAGTCAAAGAAAAGCAACGGATTCAAGCACCTGTTCAAGGACAACTCGTATCTTTAGACCAAATCAACGATGAAGTCTTTGCTTCTCAACAAATGGGAAAAACGCTAGCTATTTATCCGACAGAGGAACAAATTGTTTCACCAGGAAATGGGCAAGTGACGGCTTTATATCCAACTCATCATGCAATTGGCTTAAAGTTAGACAATGGTGCTGAAATCCTCCTTCACATTGGAATCAATACAGTCGAATTAAAAGGGCGGGGATTTGAAACGTTCGTAAAAGTAGGAGAAAGGGTCAGACTAGGACAAAAACTGCTCTCTTTTGATAAACAAGTTATCCAAGCTGCTGGTTATGATCCAACCGTCTTAGTCATCGTAACAAATACTGTGGAAATGGCTATAATTGAGACAACCAAACAAACAGAGATTACACCACAAACAAATTTATTTTTCATGCAAGTAAAGGAGCAAAACTAATGGTTAAACAATTTAAGAACGATTTTTTATGGGGAGCTTCTTCCTCCGCTTTTCAAATTGAGGGAGCTTGGAATGAGGACGGCAAAGGCCTAACAGTTGCTGATTACAATTCTTTTAAAAAGTCAGCTGTACAAGCAGATACGAAAGTCGCCAGCGATTTTTACCATCATTTCAAAGAGGACATTGCGTTAATGAAAGAATTAGGCTTAAAAACCTATCGTTTTTCTCTTTCATGGGCACGAATCATTCCAACAGGTGATGGCGAAATCAATCAAGCCGGCATCGATTTTTATAATACCGTCATTGATACACTTTTAGAAAACGATATTTTGCCGTTTGTCACACTGTATCATTTTGATTTACCTTTTGCGTTGGTGGAAAAATACAATGGTTGGGCGGATCGTCGCTGCGTTTCCGCATTTCAATGCTATGCGCAAGTTTGTTATCAAGCGTTTGGTGATCGAGTCAAAAATTGGCAAGTTACGAACGAACAAAACTTAATGATTCGTGTTGATGAACGAATGAATATGTACGATGTTGCACCAGAAAATGTTGAAAAAATTCGTGCACAAATGGATTACCATATGTTTGTCGCCCATGCGTTAGCGACGAATGATTGTCACCAATTGGTTGCTGGGGGAAAAGTCGGTCCCTCTGTTTCCTCAACGATGACTTATCCTAGTTCCAATAAGCCTGAAGATGTTTGGGCGGCTCGTATGAATGATAACTTTAAAACGAATTATGCTCTAGAAATGTATTGTTTTGGCGAATACCCAGGTTACTATCAAGAGTATTTAACCAAATGCGGCATTTATCCCGAAACACAGCCAGAAGATCAAGCAATTCTGAAAGCCGCTAAACCAGATTTTATCGCCCTTAATTATTATCGGACGTTAGTTGCTAGCTATTTACCGACAGATGAGCAACACCCATTGGGTACGAAAGAAAAGGACATTGATTTTGATCTATACGGTTATTTCAAAATCGAAAAAAATCAACATTTAAAAACCTCTAAGTATGGTGCCCAAATTGATCCAACTGGTCTACGTTTAGTTTTAAATGATTATTATCGTCAATACCGTTTACCGTTAATCATTACAGAAAACGGCTTAGGCACACCAGATCACCTAACAGAGGACGGAAAAATTCATGATGATTATCGAATTGCGTATTTGCATGATCATATTGCTGCTTGTCATGCGGCTATTTCTGACGGTGTTGAGTTGTTTGGTTATTGCCCTTGGTCGGTCATGGATATTTTAAGTTCCCATCAAGGATTCAAAAAACGCTACGGTTTTATTTACGTTAATCGTGAAGACCATGAGTTAAAAGATTTACGACGTATTAAAAAAGATAGTTTTTATTGGTACCAATCAGTGATTAAAAATAATGGGTTACCAGAAGAATAGTGCCCCAAAAGGATCATCCATTGCATAAGTGGGTGATCCTTTTGTTTTCAAGTTCTCTCATTCCGTGTTAGACTTAAGTTAACAAACCCATTAAAGGTGGTGAGAGAGATGAATAATTACGATTTATGGAAATGGGCTGCCGGGAAACGAACCGAAAAAGATAAAAATGAAACCTATAGCGCCAAAAATTGGTGGTATGTTTTACTAATGCTCGGTGTATTTGTAGGGATCATGTTGTTGTATTATTTAATCTCTGTGCTTTGGAATTAAGGGAAATGGGCAAATGAGGAATTAAGAATAAAAAAAGACACCTTTTCAGGTGTCTTTTTTAACAGGATTCAGACAATGATAGCTGAATCGGAATAGGATAATTTTCCTCGAGCGCAACATCAGGATCCTTCATTCTACGAATCAGTAAGTCAATCATAACGTCACACATCTCGTCGATTGGCTGCACAATGGTTGATAGTTGTGGGGCAATTCTTTTGATTAATTTTGTCCCATCATAACCAATTACTTTTAATTCTTCAGGAATGGCTATCTTCAATTTTTGAGCAATATTCATAACTGTAATTGCTGTCAAATCATCGGTACAAAAGATGCCGTCTACAGTTTTATTTTGAAGCAAACGTTCGATTTCTAGATTTTTTAATGTTGTTGAGGTTCCATTATCAATTTGTAGAATCGTTTTTTCTGCGCCATATTTTTCCATCGTTTGTTTATAACCAGCCAATCGATAATCGCTAGGTGCGCCTGTGTTATTAGCACCAGTAATAATTGCAATCTTTTGTGCACCACTTGCAAATAAGGCTTCAGTGGCTTTTTGGCCGCCTTGAAAGTTTTGCGAAGAGACAATTGGAATGCCAGGTGCCAAGAAACGGTCAAAGGAAACAATAGGTAGTGAAACATTTTCATATTCGTTAATAGCTAAGTTATGGCTACCAGTGATTACACCGTCCACTTTATTTGCAGCGAGCATTCGTAAATAGGCGCGCTCTTTTTCTGGATCTTTTTCACTATCACATAAAATCACTTTATATCCTTGAACAAAGAGCTTTCTTTCCAGTGTTTCAATTAATTCACCAAAAAATGGATGACTAACAGAAGGGAAGACTAAACCAATCAGCTGCGTACTTTTTCCTTGGAGGCTTCTGGCTAATCCATTAGGTTGATAATTTAATTCTTCCATCGCTTGATGAACTTTATCAATTGTTTTTTGACTAAGATAACCATAATTATTAATCACGCGGCTTACCGTTGTCGGGCTCACCCCAGCAAGCTTTGCTACATCCGTTAATTTAACCACCATCAAAATTCACCATCATTCCTAATTATTCGTATTTTCCAGCTCATAAAAACAAGCTTTTGCCGTCTTGGATAGATGAAGATACTGTTGCGCTTTATCTGGAAAGAAGCGACCAGTCATCGTTTTTTCACCTTTATTTACATAGATTTCTGCAACAGAGCAATCAACAAAAATAGTTAACTGAACTGACTTATTTTTCCTAATTTTAGTTTCACGAATTGTGCCATACTTTTCAGCAAAAGGTTGGCCAGCAAATGTTCGATCAAGGGTTATTTTACCATGAATCGTATCAATTGTAATTAAAAGTCCTTTTGAACCCGTTTCGTTCGCTAAAAGCCGAATAAAAGCAATCTCATTTTTGGGAATATCCACTTCTAATTCAAAAGAAGCAGTAGATAAAAAATGGCAGCCATTTGATAAAGTAGTGGCGGATTGACGAAGCATTTCTGTTTCAGAAACTGGATATTGAAATAGTTTCCCGTTGTGAATTGTGAGTTCTTTAACCAGACTTAAGCCATTTGCCCAACCCTCCACATCACTTGGGTAAGTGATTTCTGGCAACCCAATCCAACTGACCGCAAGTGCACGACCATCTGGCGCATTAAAGGCTTGAGTGGCGTAGACATCAAACCCTTCATCTAAATTTTCAAAAGGTCCAGCCTGAACTAAAGAAAGATTCTCCAAATCAAACGTTTCGGCCAATGTGTACATATTCGGATAGATATTCTGATAACTTTTTACAGATGGAGATAGACCTTGTGGGCAAAATAATAAGACAGGCTGGCCATCAATAAATACCAAATTGGGGCATTCAACCATGTAGCCTAATTCTTGGTCGGTGAACGTCAATTCGCCAAGTTGATGAAAATTGTGTACGTTTCGATCTTTAGAAAAATAGACCACAATTTTTCCTTGTCCATTTAAATCACTAGCACCAATTAATAAAACAAGTCCTTCTTGATAAGGAAATACCATCGGATCACGAAAATGGGAAGAATAATTGGGGTCAATTGGTAGGAATGGTGTTGCTTCCTTTGTGATCGCACCTAAAGAATTCAGCCATGCAATATTTTGATATGCAAATCGTTGCCAAGTTTGATCACGAACATTCCCTGTATAAAATAAACATAGTTGGTTATCTATTGGTAAAGCTGAGCCTGAATAGACGCCATGAGAATCATATTCAGAGTCGGGATAAAGGGCAATTCCTTCATAATCCCAGTGAATTAAGTCGGAGGAAGTTAAGTGGGCCCAACTTTTTAGTCCGTGAACACTCCCGAAAGGAAACGCTTGATAAAATAAATGCCACTGGTTATTGAAATACGAAAAACCGTTGGGATCATTTAGTAGTCCTGTCTGTGGTTGAATATGATACTTAAAACGCCAACTAGATTGCGCGATAATAGAAGTTAGATTTTCGAGGTGAGCAGATGTCCAAGAAGAATAAGGCGCATAACGTAATTCATCAGTCCATTGGTTCATGATGCTTGACATAAGTAATGTCTCCTTTATTAGAAAATAGTAGTTAGTCTAATAGTATAAACAAATCAGAAAAAAGTCAAACGTATAACATGTATAAATCTATTTAAATCAAAAGAATATTATAATTTACATTTATTTATGATAAACGTTTGACATATTACGCAAAAACGAGTATCATACAAAATGTAAAAACGGTTACAGAAAAAATTAACAGGACTAGTTTAAGAGTGAGGAGAACCAGAATGAACAGAAATTGGTGGCAAAAAGAAGTGGCCTATCAAATTTATCCACGTAGCTTTTCGGATAGTAATAATGACGGAATTGGTGATTTACAAGGCATTATTCAAAAACTGGATTACTTAGAAAATTTAGGAATTACGCTGATTTGGCTGAGTCCAATGTACCCATCGCCAATGGCTGACAATGGATATGATATTTCAGACTATTATGGTATTTCTAGCGATTTTGGTACAATGGCAGACTTCGATGAACTCATTGAAGAAGCAAAAAAACGAAACATAAAAGTTATTTTAGATTTAGTGGTAAACCATACATCTGATGAACATGCTTGGTTTCAAGATGTTTTAAAAAATCCTCAAAGTCGTTTTCGAGACTTTTATATTATAAAAGAAGGACGAGAAGCACCTACAAATTGGCGGTCTAACTTCGGTGGTAGTGTTTGGGAAAAATTACCTGGGGAAGATGCCTACTACTTTCATGCCTTTCATAAAAAACAGCCGGATTTAAATTGGGAAAATCCTGAACTACGCAAAGAAATCTATCAAATGATTCGTTTTTGGTTAAACAAAGGAATTGCTGGTTTTCGTGTAGATGCGATTAATTTTATTAAGAAAGATTTGACTTGGACAAACTTACCTGCTGATGGGGCAGATCAATTAGCCAAAGTAACAAAAGCGAGTAGAAACATGCCAGGAATGAGTGACTTTCTGAACGAATTAAAAGAAAAAGCTTTTGCTGGCTTTGATATTGTCACAGTTGCCGAAGCGGCCGGCGTCAATTATCCAAATTTATCAGAATTTATTGGAGAAACAGGGTATTTCGACATGATTTTTGACTTCAAATGGGCTGATTTGGATGTGAAATCAGGAAGCGAATGGTTTTATAGAATCGATTGGTCTTGGAATGATTTACGCACATTAATTTTCAAACAGCAAGAAGCCATGCAAGAGGCTGGTTGGAGTGCAAATTTTATTGAAAATCATGATCAACCTCGAGCGACAACGAAATATTTAAAAGAACAGGCTCAACAGCCAAATGCGGTTAAAACATTCGGCGCCATGTATTTCTTTTTAAGGGGCACGCCTTTTATTTACCAAGGACAAGAATTAGGAATGACCAATTTTGAAAGGGGTTCGATTGATGAATTCGATGATATTTCTAGCATTGATCAATACTATCGAGCAATAAAAGAAGGATTTACGCCCAAAGAAGCCTTGTCACTTGTCAATTTGCGTAGTCGAGACAATGCCCGCACGCCTTTTCCATGGAATGATTCTATGTATGGCGGTTTTTCAAGCGTCAAGCCTTGGTTAGGAATGGTGGATAATTATAAAGAAATCAATGCCGAAGCAGAAATAAAAAATAGTCAAAGTATTTTTCATTTCTATAAGCGGATGATTGCATTTCGTCAAAAGAGTCCCTATACAGACATCTTACTTTATGGAACATTTGAGGGACTATCAAATCTTCCAGATAATGTTATTGCTTATAAACGCAAATTAAATGAAAAAACGATTTACGCCTTTTTTAATTTTGGTGAGGCGGTTCCAATCCCTCATTATTTAGTTAATGGCACAGTTATTTTTGATACACAGTCTGAAGAACGAGAGCAATTAGTTCAGCAGGGAACATTATTAAAAAGCTATCAAGGACTATTGATTACTATAAATGAGTAGCTAGGAGGAGTATAACATGGCAGAAAATTATCAGCAGGCAGCCAAAGACATTATTCAATTAATCGGTATGGATAACATTATATCGGTCACCCATTGTCAAACGCGGTTACGTTTTATTTTGAAGGACCACGAACAAGTAGATGGTAAACAACTAGAAAAAATCGATTTAGTCAAGGGTGTTTTTTATAATGGTGGTCAATACCAAGTGATTTTAGGAACTGGTATTGTGACTAAAGTGTATGATGAAATAGAAAAACTTGGAATTAATGTTGTGTCAAAAGCAGAGCAAACAGCAATTTTAAAAAATAATGAAACGGGCATGCGCAAAACAATGCGCATTTTAAGTGAAATATTCATTCCAATTGTTCCAGTAATTGCAGCAACAGGATTGTTCCTAGGGTTAAAAGGTGTTATTTTTAACGATACTTTTTTACAATTATTCGGAGCAAGTGTAGCCAATATTCCTGAAAGCTTTCAACAAATTGTCTCTGTCATTACAGATACCGTCTTTGCCTTTTTGCCAGCTTTGATTGTTTGGTCTACCTTTAAAGCATTTAATGCGACGCCTGTAATCGGGATTGTTATTGGTTTAATGATGGTATCACCCATTTTACCAAACGCTTATGCAGTTGCAACACCAGATTCTGGCGTGAAAGCTATTATGGCTTTTGGTTTTATCCCAGTTGTCGGTGCACAAGGGTCCGTTTTAAGTGCAATTGCTGCTGGTATAATTGGCGCAAAGATTGAACTTTTTTTCCGAAAAAAGATGCCGAATATTCTCGATCAAATTTTTACACCTTTTATGACTATGTTAATTACTTTTTTAATCATGATTCTCGGAATTGGCCCAATTTTGCATACCGTTGAGTTAGGCATGGTAGATGTTGTCCAATGGTTGATTGGGTTGCCCTTAGGATTAGGTGGTTTCGTGATTGGTGCCTCATATCCTTTAATGGTTTTGATTGGTATTCATCATACACTAACTATGGTAGAAACATCATTATTAGCAAATACAGGATTTAATGCATTGATTACAATATGTGCCATGTATGGGTTTGCTAACGTTGGCAGTTGTTTAGCCTTTGCGAAAAAAGCGCAAGATAGCAAAGTGAAGTCGACAGCCATTGGTTCTATGTTGTCTCAATTATTTGGAGTTAGTGAGCCTGTGTTATTTGGATTACTTATTCGTTGGAACTTAAAACCGCTGCTATGTGTCTTGTTTACATCAGGTTTAGGCGGAGCAATTTTAGCTATTTTTCATATTCAATCAAATTCTTATGGATTAGCCGTTATTCCTTCTTTCTTAATGTATATCTATAGTGCACATCAATTAGTGATCTATTTATTAGTCGCACTTTTATCTGTCGGTGTATGTTATGCATTAACCAGTTTATTTGCAATTCCGCAAGAAGTTTTGATTTCAGATAAAGTAATCGAAGAGGAAGAACGCGAAGTCTTTGAAATGCAACACAATACCTTAGATGAACAACTTTTTTCTCCGGTAACTGGTTACGCCATGAATCTTACTGCTGTTAATGACCCAGTATTTTCAAGCGAGATGATGGGCAAAGGTTTAGCAATCATGCCAACAGCGAACAAGGTTTACGCGCCTGCAGATGGTTTATTAAACTTGGTTGCAGAAACTGGGCACGCTTATGGTATCCAAACGGACGCAGGAGCTGAAGTATTAATTCATATAGGAATTGATACTGTCACATTGGGGCAGGAGGTCTTTCAGACACAAGTAACCCAAGGTCACCGTGTTAAAAAAGGAGATCTTTTAGGAACGTTCGATCGAAAAGCCATTAAAGAAGCTGGGCTTGACTCAACTGTCATGGTTATCATTACAAATACTTCAAGTTATTTAAGCGTAGAGCCAATGATGTCAGATCATAATGAAATTACGCCGGAACAAATCATTTTAAATCTAAATACACCTAACTAAACAAAAGAACAGCAAGAAGTAGTTATCACTTCTTGCTGTTCTTTTTCTTAATAAAAAACCAATGATTTTCTGTTGTATTTGTCTGTCCGTTTGTAGTATGATTGAGTCAGTTTTAAAGGAAACATGCCAAGTATGGAAGACCATACTTGACACGCATTGACTAATTAAACATGGGGAACGTTGCCATAAGTTGATGTTCCAGTCAATAATGCAAGTAAATCAAACATAGCATGTACCTCCTTTAATTGATAATCAAAGTATAACATTTTTTAATGAATTTACATAATAATACAAGTGGAGGTCTGTTCGTGAAGGTAGCAGGAGACAAAATAAAACAAGCGAGAAAACTTAAAAAAATCACACAATCAGAGCTGGCTAACGGCATCTGTACGCAAGCAACAATTAGTAATATTGAAAACCGTAATCTATGTGACAGTTTAGATATTTTCTCATCTATTTGCCTCCGATTAGATTTAGAAGTAGAAGAATGTATGATGATTTCTGAAGAAAAGAAAATTGAAAATCTACTAAACAAAGTCGAGGATTTATCTTTACGGTTATTTCACTTAGAGGCCTACAATTTATTACAAGAAGTGCCTGAAGGTCTTATCTTATCTAATAATGAACTAACGACTAAATTGTTATATTATAAGGGAATTACTTGTTTATTAGGAAAAAAAGATAAAGCAGAGGCCTTGTTTTACCTATATCGGGGCGCGGAAATTGACCGTAAAGTCAATATTTACAACATTTTAAGCCTGAATGCGCTAGGTACGCTATATGAACTGGAAAAAGATATGAGAAAAGCGCAAGTGTATTACGAAAAATCATTACAAGAATTGGAACAATTTAAATTAGAATGTTCCTTGGAGCGTTGTAGAATTTATTATAATTCTGCTAAATTCTACTCGGAAATAAAAGATTACCAAAAAAGTGTCATTTTAAGCGAAAAAGGGATTCAGATTTGTCGTGACAAACACTCCATTTATTTGCTAGATTATCTTTTATATGAAAAAGCCTTTAACAAACAAATGCTCGGGGAAGACACAGCCGATGACTATCGTCAAGCCTATTATTTTACACAATTTTTTGGCAATACAGAAGTCCTACAATATATTGAGAAAGATATGAAAGCTTTTAATATTTCCTATTAATTTAATCAAAAAGCCGATAAAAGCTGAAAACCCAGTTTTTATCGGCTTTTTGAAAAGTCTAGGCAAGTTGCTTTTAAAAATCAGCAGTCACGGTTACGATAAGCAAGACGAAGTATTTAGGAGGATTTAAAAATGAAAACAGTAATGTGGTTTAGACGTGATTTACGATTACAGGATAATAAAGCATTAGCACACGCGTTACAAAATTCTGCAGCTGATGAATTGATTTTATTATTCCAAATGAATCCTCAACAATTTATTCAAGAAAGTGCTAATCATAACGCTTTTTTTGCAAGTTTAGCCTCGTTTAAAGAACGAATCGATCAAGAGGCACATTTACAAATCATGGTCGGCGAACCGTTAGATTTATTTTCACGTTTGAAACGCAAATTACCCGATTGGCAGGCCATTTATTTTAATGAAGATACTTGTGGCTTTGGGGCAAAGCGGGACCAGCAAGCTATGCGCTTTTTTGAAGAAAATAATATTCAGTCTTTCTCTTTTCAAGATGCCTATTTGCATGGCTCTGAAGAAATTAAGAAGAACGATGGCAGCAAGTACCAAGTGTTTACGCCCTATTACAATAAATGGAAAGAGGCGCCTAAAGAAACACCGATTCCTGTTTCCTATACAGCTGAAAAAATTTTTAGTGCGTGTCTTTTTCCAGAAGAGGAAGCAGCTTATCGTGAACAGATTGCGAGGATTCCTTTAACACACTATAGTGTCGGCGAAAAAACAGCCAGAAGGTGCTTAAATACTTTTATTGATCAAAAACTTCGATCCTATGAAAATAAGCGTGATTTCCCTTATCAGGATCAAACGAGTCATCTGTCTACTTTTTTAAGAACGGGAGAACTTTCGATTCGCACCATTTGGCAAGAGCTTGCATCTGCGCCTTCTAGCTTAAGTAAAGAAACCTTCAAAAAAGAATTAGCTTGGCGCGACTTTTACAATATGATCTATAGTACGTTTCCACAACAAAAAGAGGAAGCTATTCAAGAAAAATTTCGTTATATTCAATGGACAAATGACCCAGAAATGTTTGTCAAGTGGCAAAAAGGGGAGACGGGGTACCCTATAATTGATGCCGCAATGCGACAACTGAATCAAACTGGTTGGATGCACAACCGCTTAAGAATGATTACTGCCTCTTTTTTAGTTAAAAATTTACACATCGATTGGCGTTGGGGTGAAAAATACTTTCAAAAAATGTTGATTGATTATGATGCCGCCAATAATATCGGTGGCTGGCAATGGGCTGCTTCGACAGGAACGGACGCTGTCCCGTATTTTCGGATTTTTAATCCAATTATCCAGTCAAAAAAATTTGATAATGACGGCCAGTTCATCAAAAAATATGTTCCAGAACTTAAGCAAGTGCCACAAAAGTATATTCATCAACCAAATCTAATGAACGAAGCTTTACAAACGCAATATCATGTACATTTAGGAGAAAATTATCCAAAACCCATTGTCGATTATGCATCAAGTAAAAAACAAACATTGTTTCTATATGAAGCGAGCAAAGAAATTCATCAAGAAATGAACAATCCAAGGTTTAAATAAACAGTAAACCCAACTAGCTTAGCAAACAACTTGTAAGGTTAGTTGGGTAAATTAATTAGTCGAAAGAGAGGTGCAATTTATCGGCTAAAGTTTTTTATTTTATTCTAGTTTACATAATATACATTATACAAAGTAGAGTAAAAAGCATTGAAAAGCAAACAAAACCAGTCCTTAGTTTATCTAGACTGGTTTTGTCACGTACGTTATATAAATTATGCTTGTTGATTAATTGCTTGTGCGACACGTGCTCCATATTCCGGATTTACTCTAGTGAACAAATCAATTTGACGCGCGATGATTTCTTGATTTTTCACTTGACCTAAAGATGCCGCTATATTGTTAATTAAGTTTTCTTTTTCTTCGCTTGGCAGCAAATTATACAAAGCGTTTGCTTGTGTAAAGTGATCTTGATTATAGCTATAATTACCAACATTTCCCTCAACTTCAAAGGAACTAATTTTCGCGTTAGGATCTTCTTTTGGTGTTTCAGTATAACTATTTGGTTCGTAATTAATTTCGCTATTGCCATTGTCAAAACGCATATTGCCGTCTTTTTGGTAGTTATTTACAGGTGCTTTTGCTTGGTTGATTGGCAATTGGTGACTATTAGCGCCCACGCGATGACGATGCGCGTCCCCATAAGCGAACAAACGTCCTTGCAATAATTTATCTGGAGAAGCTTCAATACCAGGAACGAAATTCCCTGGTGAAAAGGTTACTTGTTCAATCTCTGCAAAATAATTCTCTGGATTTCTATTTAAAGTCATCGTGCCAACTTCAATCAGCGGATACTCTTTTTGAGAAACCGTTTTTGTTACATCAAAAAGAGTTTCTTTCATTGTTAACGCGTCTGCATACGGGATAATTTGCACAGATAATGTCCAAGAAGGAAATTCTTGATTTTCAATCGCATTATGCAAATCTTCAATATGGAAATCTGGGTTTTTCCCAGCAATTTCTTCTGCTAATTGACTCTCTAGATTTTTGATTCCTTGATTCGTCTTGAAGTGATATTTAACAAAAAATACTTCTCCAGCAGCATTGACCCATTTGAATGTATGGCTACCAAAACCATGCATATGACGGAACGATAGCGGAATGCCACGATCACTCATTAAAATTGTTACTTGATGAAGGCTTTCAGGTGAATGAGACCAAAAATCCCAAACAGCTTCTGGACTTTTCAAATGCGTCCGTGGATTTCTTTTTTGGCTATGAATAAAATCTGGAAACTTAATTGCATCACGAATGAAAAAAATGGGCGTATTATTGCCAACTAAGTCGTAATTTCCTTCGTCTGTATAGAATTTAAGCGCAAAACCGCGAGGATCACGCAATGTATCTGATGAACCTAACTCTCCAGCTACAGTTGAAAAACGAGCGAATAAAGGTGTTTCTTTGCCAACTTCAGATAAAAAATCGGCTTTAGTATATTGTGCCATTGATTGGCTCACCTTGAAAATCCCATGAGCACCAGCACCTTTGGCATGAACAACCCGTTCTGGTACGCGCTCACGATTAAAATGAGCTAATTTTTCTAATAAATGAACGTCTTGGATTAGGACAGGTCCAAATTCTCCTGCAGTTAGCGAATTTTGATTATCGCCAACTGGACTTCCTTGTGACGTAGTTAAATGTTGATTTTTCACCTAAAACACTCCTTCATCTAAAATTATACTCATTGTATAAAAAAACCACTCTGCATAACAAAAATAATGCTTAAAAACACTCGAAAACATTTGTTATTTAATAGAATGATTAAAAATAGCAGTAGAATTTAAATCAAAAACAAATGTATTAATTTTAAACTGTTTACACCATCTAAAATAACAACCAATAATTCAAAGAAAACTAAAATGCTGTTTTTTTATTCAAAAAAAGACCTAGCATCCCAATCATGCTAGGTCTTTCGTTACTTTTTTTGAGCGGCCGTTTTTATTGGTCATTCAGCGTTATTGATTGATCGCAACAGTCGTGTCTTCAGTCGATAGACCTGTCATAGAGGTGCTATCGGAAAAAATTTTTTCAACTTCTTGTTCTGATAAAATATTTTCTTTCTTAGGCATTGAAATCGTCGCTTTTTTGGCTTTTTGTGTAATGCTAATTTTACTAGATAATGATTCAAGTCCCATGTCAACGTTCTTGTCTTGCTGCGGTTTCACATTAATCAACATATTTGTTTTATTTTCTTTTGTATTAACAGAAACTTTGGCAGAAACATCTTTGATTTTTTCGAAAGGATCTTGTTCTTTACCTTTTTCAGATGTTTCTGTCGTAATTTTGATTAACTTTTGTAATTCTTTTTTTGTAAACGTATGGGTAATGGTATCCACTTTTTTCTCGAACGTATCCTTGTCTAATCCTTCTAAAAACTCTTTGTATTCCTTAGCAGACTGTTTTCGTTCTTTTTCCGATTCTTGATACTCTTTGATTGTATCTTGCCATTCTTTCGTACTTTCCTCGTTCATGGCTAAAAGATCAATGTATTTTCCTTTTAGTTTTTCTGTATCTAACTGAGAACTATCAATAGCACCGTCAGTCATTGAGTCTGCGACAGCGACAATATATTCCATCATATCTGTTGCTAAATAGAGTTTTGGCTCTTTGCCCTCGTTATCTAATGATCCAACCAATGAAATCGGTACATCCATGCCCATCGCTTTTAATTTCATCTCTAAGTTGAATGCTTTTTCTTTTTTGGCATCTACTTGAATCTTCCCAGAAAGCGATGCGTCTTTGATTTGCGTGATGAGCATCCCGATCATAGGATTCGTTTGTGCACCATCTTCTTGTGAAAATTTCATGTCACTAATTGACATAGAGAAATCCCAAACCCCAGATTCTTGTGCGTTTTGATTGCTGATCCCTTGAATGAACTCATCTTTCGCACTTTTGCCACAGCCTGTCAGTAACAAAGCTGAACAGAAAACGCCTGTAATAATCCCCACTTTTCTTTTTAACACACTTTTTCCCCCTCATTATATAAAAAATTAATTCCCTTTTATTAAGAATAGCAAACATTGCTTATAAATAGCAATGTTTAATTTTAGATTTCCTCTCTTTTAATAAGTGGGATTGATTTAATCTTTTAGGTTTGAATCATTAAGCTGTATTATTTTTAAAATAAAATTGCTTTTCGCCAAAAAATACTGGGAAAAGTTCTGCTAAACTGCCAGCTAAAGGACCTTCTCGCAATTCTTTTTCAGTGACCCAAAACAAGGGTTGTTCCGTTTCTTCTGGTAGTTTAGCCGCTGTTTCTGCAATGAATAATGTGGCTAATTCCCGCGCACCCGAACAATCATTCAGCCATTCTGCAACACCTACTAATTGTGGTTTCAGCACTAATCCTGTTTCTTCAAGGAGTTCGCGAACCATGGCTGTTTCCATGCCCTCGTTTTTTTCAACATGTCCGCCAGGGAACGTCCAACCAGGCCAATCCTTTTTTTGTCGTTCTTGCACAAGGATTTCATTTTTCTGATTTCTAATCATACATAATGTTGTTAATTCTACTTCAAAATTCCGATTCATTTGGCACCTCATCATTTTTTCCTTTGTTAAGGTTACGATACAGAAAAACAGAGAAAGATTCAACTAAGAATTTTCTCTGTTTTATCATCTAGCTCTTTAATAAGTCGTATTGCGATTGATATAAATGATGATATAACGCATGTTTTGCCATTAGTTGATCATGAGATCCTTCTTCCACAATACGACCACCATCAATATAGAAAATTTTATCGCTATTTTTGATGGTAGAAAGTCGATGAGCAATAATAAACGATGTCCGTCCTTTCAGAAGTTGTTGTAGTCCTTCTTGTAACAATTCTTCTGTTTTTGTATCAATACTGGAGGTTGCTTCGTCTAAAATTAAAATTTTGGGATCTGCCAGTAAAGCACGAGCAAATGAAATTAATTGGCGTTGTCCTGCCGAGAGTGTACTACCCCGCTCTTCCACAACTGTTTCATAGCCATCTTTTAAATCCTTGATAAAGTCGTGCGCACGAACAATTTTTGCGGCTTGGATAACTTCTTCCTCTGTGGCTGCTAAATTTCCGTACCGAATGTTTTCAATAATTGTTCCTGAAAAAATAAACGTATCTTGAAGCATTACCCCCATTTGTTTCCTTAACGAACGGAGTGTCACATCGCGAACATCATAACCATCAATTTTAACGGCCCCTTCATTCACATCATAAAAACGACTTAACAAATTGATGATTGTTGTTTTACCCGCACCTGTTGGCCCAACCAAGGCGATTGTTTGTCCTGGCTCAATATGAAAACTAACATCGGTCAAAATATTTTTTCCTTCTTCATAACGGAAATAAACATGCTGAAAGTCGACGGTTCCTTTAATTGGCGGCAACGCAATAGCATGCGGCGCATCTTGAATTTCTGGAACAACATCCATCGTTTCAAAAATCCTTTCCAAATAAGCAGTTGCAGTAATCAGAGAATTGTAGAAGTTACCAATATTGATGACCGGATTCCAAAAGTTATTGATATAACCGATAAAAGCAATTAGCGTCCCAGTAGTAACGGACACACCTAATTGACGGATTCCTACGAAATAGATAAAACAAGTCGTAATGACGGATATATTTTGCACTGCTGGCCATAATAAATACTGGACACGCACAGCTTTCATAAAGGATTGACGATATTCTTCGCTTACCTCGTTAAAAATTTGGAAATTTTCATCTTCTCGTGCAAAAGATTGTGTAATTTTAATTCCTGAAATACTTTCATGAATATAGGCATTTAAGTTTGATTGTTTATTGCTAAGCTCTTGGTAAGCTTTCCGTTGTTTCCCTTGAATAAACAGAACCATCACGAACAACACAGGCAATAGCAGTAAACTGTATAAGGTTAATTTCACATCAATAAATAACATGAAAATTAAGGTGATAATCACATTAAATAAATCAGAAATTAAATTGATCAATCCGTTACTTAATAAATCACTTAACGTATTGATGTAATTGACCACCCGAATTAAGATTTTTCCATGCGGCCGACTGTCAAAGTAAGAAAATGGTAATTTTTGTAGATGCTCAAAAATTGAAAAACGCATATCTTTTAAAATATCTTGTCCAATTTCTGTGATGGCATATATTCGATAACGCATACACCAACCAATAATCACCAAGGAAAATAGGAAAATAGCCCCTAGTATCAAGAGTAACGAGAGATTCTTTTGTGGAATTACTTGGTCAATCGCAATTTTAGTAAAGTAAGGGCCTAACATACTTGCCAGATTAGCTAATATGATGACAAATAATGTTTTAAAAACAGCTTTTTTGTAAGGCTTAATATAGGCGCCTAATCGTTTATAATGAGACCAATTAAATTCTTTTTCTAAAGTCTCATCCACATCAAACGTATTTCTAGCCACGCGACTCACCTTCCTTTGTCAGACCTAATTGTTTTTGATATACGTCAAAATATTTGCCTTTTTGTTCGACTAATTCGCTATGCGTACCGCTTTCCACCACACGGCCTTTTTCCATCATCAAAATTAAATTGGCCTCTCTCACAGAAGAAATTCGGTGGGCAATAATAAATGTCGTTTTCTTTTCCGTCAAACGACCTAGTTCTTTTTGAATTTTTGATTCTGTTTCCATATCAACAGCGGAAGTTGTGTCATCTAAAATTAAAATAGCTGGATCTTTGGTTAAGGCACGGGCCAGTGAAATCCGCTGTTTTTGGCCACCAGATAGGCCAACGCCGCGTTCACCAACAATTGTTGCATAACCTTCAGGCATTCTGGAAATAAAGCTATGGGCATCAGCAATTTCAGCCATCATTTGCACTTGTTCCAAGTTAGCCAATGTATTACCAAAAGCAATGTTATCTTCTATCGTATTGGAAAAAAGAAAGACATCTTGCATAACCATGGAGATATTTTCTCGCAATTTACGAACAGAATAGCTTTTAGCATCTTTTCCATCAATATAAACAGTGCCTTTGGTTGGATCATAGAACCGAGCGATTAAGTTAACTAAAGTGGTTTTGCCTGAACCAGTTTCCCCTAAAATACCAATTGTTTCACCAGGTTTTGCTGAAAATGAAACATCCGATAAAATGGGGGTTTCTGGATCATCTGAAAAATGAAAGGACACGTGATCAAACGTCACATAGCCTTGGATTGGTTCTGCTTCTTTTTCCCGAGCAATGGGAATCTTCGGTTTCGTTGCTAATAACTGACGAATTTTAATGGACGATGCCGTAAAGCGTTGCACATCATTGATCAACCAGCCACTCATTCGCATCGGCATGTTCAACATCCAGAGAAAACCGTTAAAGGCCACTAAATCACCAATTGTCATCCGACCTTGAATTACAAAGAGGCCACCAAGAACTAAGGCAATAACATTTAAACTACCTGCAAAACCGTCTAACCACGGTAAATATTTTTTAGAGACATCTGCGGAAGCCATATTCCATTTTTTATAGTCTTCATTGTGCTTGTTAAACTTTTCAATTTCATAAGGTTCTTGAGAAAAAGCTTTAACCACCCGATTTCCACCAATATTTTCTTCGACCATTGAATTTAACCGAGAAAAACTTTCCCGAATCTCAAAAAATACCGGATGCGATTCCTTCGACATTTTTTGTGTTAACAGAAAAATCAAAGGCGTAATTAAAATTAATGCCAGCATCAATTGCCAATTGATCGTCCCCATCACAATCACGGCTGCGATGAACCATAAAATACATTCTAAAAGGTTATAAGTGACCCAAGAAACGAAATGGCGGATAGCGTCTGTATCCCCTGTCATTCGCGCCATAATGTCGCCAACACGTGTATGATTAAAGAAATCAAAATCTAATTCTTGAAGTTTGATATACATATCTTTTCTTAAGTCAAATAACGCAGATTGTCCGACCGATTCAAACAAGACTTGATAACTATAACGAACAACTGTCCGAATAACGGTCACCCCAATCATAATCCCAAGAATTGGGACAAGCTCTTCAATCTTCCCCTGATTGATTACTTGGTCTACAATTCTGCCAGATAACAATGGAATAATAACAATTAAAATAGCGTTAATAACGACAAAAATAACAGCTAGCAGTAACTTATTCTTATTTTTTTTAGCATATTGCCAAATCCATTCAAAACTATTCATTTTCTCCCCTACTCTCTCTTGTTTTTATGGACGTGTATAAGATTACTGTTTTTTTATAGGAAAAGAAATGGGCATTCTTGTATATTTTGATGTACAATATAGTATAGAAAGCGGATACAAGTAGGAGTGATTTTTTATGAACTACACAAATAGTCGAACGTTTAATCCTGAAATTTTATATGCCTTCGATCCTTGGAACGAAGAGACCCACCCTTATAATTGTCATCATCATGAATTTCTGGAAATATCTATTCTTTTAGAAGGTGAATCTGAATATATTGTTCAAGGGCAACAGTACCATGCCACTGCTGGTACGGTGTTTCTTTTTAATCCGCGAACGGAACATGGTGAGCAACAAAAAGCAGGAACTTACTCACATCAACTACACATTGGCATTTCAAATCTCTATTTAGAAGGCTTAGCGCGAAACGTATTTCCAAATAAATCAGCTTTATTAGATTTAAGTCATTTACATGGTGCTTTTTTAGAAAAAGCTTGGCAAATTGTTCATGAATTAAACCATCAAGAAGTTGAATCAGCGTTACAAATTAAAGCTTTAGTTATTGAGCTATTGGTTTATATTTTAAGAAGCTTAGCAGTTGATCAAGAAAATAAAATTGAAACTCGGCTATCGAAAACGGAAAAAAGAAAACGAAATTTAGTCAATCATACGATTTATTATCTGGAAACGCACCATGACGAAGAAATTACTTTGGAACAGTTAGCTGAAATGCTATATGTGACCCCGACTTATTTGTCGAAAACCTTTAAAGCGGCCACAGGCGTTGGGCCAATCAATTATTTAATTCAAATCCGCTTAAACCATGCGAAAGAATTGCTGAAAAATGATTCCTTAAGTGTCAAAGAAGTAGCAAAAACGGTTGGTTACGAAGATGCCTATCATTTTAGTAAATTATTCAAAAAATATTATGGAAAATCCCCTTCACAATTTTAAGATAAAAAAAACAAGGAATCGTCGGCTTCATTGCGTCCGTTTCCTTGTTTTTGCTTTACGTTGACTCTTTTAACTGTTTCGTCATTGTATAATCGGTATGGCGTTCATTTCCCATATAAAAATCATGTTCACCTGTTTTTACGAAGCCCAATGATTGATAAAATTTTTGCGCTGGATGATTATGTTCCCAAACACCTAACCAAACCGTCTCTTTTTCTGCTTCTTCCGCTAATTCAATTGCTTTCGTAATCAAATGTTTGCCTAAGCCTAAACGCTTAAAAGATTTACGAATATAAATGCGCTCAACTTGTAACGCTTGTGGATGTTGATAGGTAATCTGAGCATCACCGTGATTTAATTTCACATAACCTGCAAGTTCATTATTATAAAAAGCAAAGAAATATTGCGAATCTTTATGTAAGATTTCGCTTTCTAAAACTGCTGGACTAAATTTCCTCTCATAATGTGCCTGTAAATCCTCTTCGTTTTCGCCATCTCCATAAGTATCTGCAAAAGTCTCTTGGCAAATGGCCTCTAATTCTGGTACGTCTGCGACGGTACACTCTCTAATAAATACTGACATACTAAAACTCCTTTGTAGATTAAATCAAGTGTTTAATTAAAATTAAACAAGGATTCCAAGCGTCCCATAATGTCGGAAAAACCTCAAGGCGCTTAAAACCCAATGATTCGTAAAAACGAATAGTATGATCGTACACGGAATAATTTCCTTCGTCAACTGTTTTGACTTGAATAAAAAAATAGTTATTTTTAGAATACGTTTCCACGCTTTCTATCAATAACTTGCCGATACCTTTGCGATGATACCGCTTTTTAACTGCCATACAATGGATTTCTACTGTATCTTTACTTGTTTCTGAAAGTGTTATAAAACCGAGTATTTTATTCTCTACATCCTTTGCCACCCACATAGGTAAAGTGCTAGCTATATCGATATACTTGCGGGTCTCTTTTTCAAGGCCAAACCATTCTGGAAGATTAAACAATACTTCTTGTGCTACCTGAGTCTTTTTATCTGCATTTTTTTCCTTTATAATTGTAAATTCTTTCAATTTACAACCTCCTTTTTGTTTACATAACAAAATTATTGTATACCCAATCTTTTTTATTAAATAATAGCATAGGTAGTTTAAAAATGTAAGTTAGTCATTTATTCTTTATTATTTCCTTAAACCGACTCCTTTTCTCGCTAAATCTGCCCTTCCTTTGTTTTTTTCTGTTAAACTAAACGTATTAAGTCTATGAGGAGCGTGCGTATATGGATTATCTAAACATCTACAAGCGGTTGCTAGCATTGGCAGATGCAGGTCTTTTTTACGGGAAAGATGCTTTTGATCAAGAACGTTACCAAGAACTACGGGAACTTACGTTACAACTTATTAGCGCAACCGGACACGAAGCGACTGTCTTGCCCGACTTAGAAAAAATCTTAACTAAAGAGGAAGGTTATCCAACACCGAAAGTAGATGTTCGCGGTTTGATAAAAAAAGAGAATCGTTTTTTATTAGTTGAAGATTTACGGACCAAAGAATGGTCATTACCTGGTGGCTATGCCGAAATTGGCTGCTCCCCTAAAGAAAATATTGAAAAAGAAGTATTGGAAGAAACTGGCTTAGTTGTTACAGCAAAAGAATTGCTTGCTGTTTATGATACAGATAAACGAAAAGACATTCCTCAACTATTTCAGTACTATAAAATGATTTTTTCTTGTGAGATTTTAGAAAATCATCCCTTTGAAAAAAACATTGAAACCTCGAATTGTGCTTATTTTTCTTTAGATAATCTCCCCCCTCTTTCTATCAAACGAACAACGAAAGAGCAATTAATGGCATTAATGAACCAAACAACTGGAGCGCTTAGTGACTAACAAAAAGGATGAAGAACTTCTGTTCTTCATCCTTTTTCTATTATTAATTACATATTTTCTAAAGCGGCTTGGGCTAATAAGTTTAAGTAGTTCCAAGGGCGATCAAAATGTGGTTGGAAGAAGAAATCAGAAATCGCTAAATCTTCGACAGTCATTTTATTTTGGACCGCTAATGATAAAGTATTGGCAGATTGTGTGATATCATATTTAGACATCAATTGACCACCAACAATGCGTTGTGTTCCTTTTTCATAGACTAATTCCATCAGAACTTTTTCAGTTGTTGGCATAAACTCTGGACGATAGTTATCTTCGAAAACAGTTGCTTCGACATCTAGTCCGTTTAATTTGGCACTTTCTTTTGTCACACCTGTTGAACCAATTTTCCAACCGAATAAATATAAGCCAGAAGTTCCCTGTGTGCCACGATAAGCCAATTTTTGTTCAGTCAAATTACGACCTACTAGCATACCTTGACGAACAGCATTCGTTGCTAATGGGATATAATTTTTTGTTTGACTTGGGTTGTAGTGAACAACTGCACTATCACCCGCAGCAAAAATATCAGGATTGCTTGTTTGCATATACTCATTGACTTCAATTGCACCATTTGGTAACATGTCAACTTTATCTTTTAATAATTCTGTATTTGGACGGAAACCAACACACATAATCACCATATCTGCTTCGAATTCTTGACTTGGTGTAATAACTTTTGCTACTTTTCCTTGCTCATCTGCTACGAATTGTTGGACATTTTCACCTAAAGCTAAATTAACGCCACGATCAACTAATTCTTTTTCTAGAACATCTGTGAATGGCTTATCTAAATATTTATTTAAAATGCGGTCTAACCCGTCAACTAAAGTAACTTGTTTACCTGATTCTACAAAAGCTTCTACTAATTCAATACCAATATAACCGCCACCAACGACAACGACACGTTTGGCATCTTTCGCTTTTTCGATGATCACGTTGGCTTGTGAATAGTTTTTACATAATAAAATATTTTCAGCATCAATTCCTGGAATTGGTGGAATAATTGGCCAAGAACCAGTTGTCATCACTAATTTATCATAAGAAACGGTCTCAGTTGCACCCGTTTGTAAGTTTTTCGCTATAACAGTTTTGTCGTCCACGTTGATTTCTTCAACATTGTGTTCCATCTTCACTGTTGCTCCTAAAGAAGCCAGTTCTTCTGGATTTGAATAAAATAAATCAGCAGCATTTTTAACTACGCCTCCAACGTACAAGGCAATTCCGCAAGATAGGAAGGAAATATTGTCATTTCTTTCATATACAGTGACTTCCGCCTCCGGGTGATTTGCTAAAATACTTTTAACTGCTGAAGTTCCAGCATGGGTACATCCTACGACTACGACTTTCATGTTGTAAATCCCTTCTTTCACAATCTTTGTTTTGCAGAGGTGACGTCTCCCTCTGTCTGTTTAAAATATATCAGAGGAATCAAGCTTATTCGAGTTCTATGCTTGTGAATCGCATATAAAAAAATTCACAAACTGTTGCTAATTCTTAATAATAGCTAGTTAATTTTTTGTTTTTAAGAATTTAAAAGTCAATAACCACACAAAAAAACAAGCGTAAGAGTGAAAACTCTTACGCTTGTGAAATTTGCCTAGACAAGTGACTTATCTTTTGATAAATTTTTAACAGTATGTAATTTTTTACACATTCTCCTGTTGTGCTTGTTGGCAATCTGGACATAATCCATATAATTCTAAACGATGTTCATTAATTTCGAAGCCTGTTAATTTACTAGCGGCCATTTCAACGTCCTCTAACCCTGGATAATGAAAATCAACGATTTTACCACATTTTTGACAAATCACGTGATAATGTTTCTTCGAACTAAAATCAAAACGACTAGATGCATCGCCATAACTCATTTCTTGAACGAAACCGATTTCAGTAAATAAACGTAGATTGTTGTAAACCGTTGCTACACTCATATTTGGAAAATGATCTTCTAGTGCGCGATAAATTTCATCAGCTGTTGGGTGTGTATGATTTTCGATTAAATATTCCAAGATAGCATAACGTTGCGGAGTAATTCGGATATTGGCTTCTTTTAATTCAGCAAGTGCATTTTTAACCAATACGTTGTCCATCTTTGTATCCCTCCCCTGTCTATCTTTCTTAAATAATACTATTTCTTATTACGATTGACAAGAATTATTGTAGGATTCTCGTGGAAAAAACGAGCATTTTACTAAACTAAGAGAAATGCTCGTTTTTTGGCGTGTTTTTTATTCTGGAAATTCGTAAAGAGCTGTCGAAAGATAACGTTCACCGTTATCTGGAACCAGCGCTAAGACACGTTTGCCTGCGCCTAATTCAACTGCCAAATCAATGGCAGCTTTAATTGCTGCCCCTGCTGAAATCCCCACAAGGATGCCTTCTTTTGGCCCCATTAAACGAGCAGTTTCTAATGCGTCTTCACTAGAAACAGCGGCAACTTTTTGATAAACGGTGGTGTCTAAAACTTCTGGGACAAAACCAGCGCCTATTCCTTGGATTTTATGTGGACCTGGTTCGCCACCTTCTAAAACAGGCGACTCTGTTGGTTCTACTGCAACAATTTCAATATCTGGAAAAATCCGTTTCAATTCATGGCCAACTCCTGTAACGGTTCCTCCAGTGCCAACACCAGAAACAAACGCATCTAAGCCACGTTTACCAAAGACATCAACAATTTCTTTTCCTGTTTTTTGTTCATGTACCATTGGATTAGCTGGATTATTAAATTGCAAAGGCATGAAGTATCCGTGTTCTTCTGCTAATGCTGTGGCTTTTGCAATTGCCCCTTTCATTCCTTCGGCACCAGGGGTTAATAATAGATCAGCCCCATATGCTTGCATTAATTTGCGGCGTTCAATACTCATAGTATCTGGCATCACAATCTTAACTGGATATCCCAACGCAGCACCTACCATTGCTAACCCAATGCCTGTATTACCACTAGTCGGCTCAATAATCGTTTGTCCAGGTTTTAGGCGACCATCTGCTTCGGCTTGTTGGATCATGCTTAAAGCAATTCGATCTTTCACACTGCCACCAGGATTAAAGAATTCTAGTTTAACAAAAACATCTGCAGCTCCTTCTGGTACCATCCGTTTTAATTTCACAACTGGGCTTTGACCAATTAACTCTGTTACTGATTTTACATAACCTTTAGTCATAATCCTACATCCTCCAATTTTACAAACAATATAATAATTCTTTCTCTAAGCATAGCTCAAAAAAACGATTTCTACCAGAAAAACGAATTTTAGTTTGTGAAAAATTAAATAAAAAAACGGATTATGCTCATCAAATAATTGCTGCTGGCCCTACCTATTTTCACGATAAAAGACCTTACAAAAACTACTGCTTTTGTAAGGTCTTTCTTCAACTAAATAATTGCAAAATTAACCGATTTGGATGGTTTGACCCACCGATAAAACAGAATCCAATGTTAATCCATTTAGTGACATTAAATTATCAACTGTCGTTCCAAAACGTGCAGCAATGTCCCACAATGTGTCGCCGTTTGCGACAGTGTAACTTTGACTAGCTACAGTTTCTGCTGTTGCTGTTGCAGAAGCCGCTGTATCGATTGTTGTATCAACGGTTCCCGTTGTATCTGAATAACTAGTGGTTTGAGCGACTGGTGCTCCCCAATCATATTGAGTTAAATTATATGCTTCAATTAACCAATTCAATTTTTCGGCATAGCCTGGATCAGTTGCATAACTTCCAGCTAAAGCGGCTGTTGCATCGCGATAACTGCTAGTATTACTCTTCCAAACGCCTGAATAATGGTATGTATCCCCAAAAGCAGTGGAACGAATAACATTGGCATGATCTTGGAACGATTCCGCATAAGAATTATAACTTCTAAATGCTGCTGTGACGGTCACCCATTGTCCGTCTAAATATTCTTTTGTTGGCATATAAACAGATTGTCCATTATAACTTCCTTTTACACCAAACAAGTTATAGTTCGGTGCAGATGCTAACCCAGAACTACCATAACTACTTTCTAGCAACGCTTGAGCAATCATGACGGAAGCATACATATCATTGCTATTGGCAACGGCTGCTGCTGAATTTCCGATTTCATTAATAAATGCTTGCTGGCTTGATTCTGCTTGGGCAGGTACCGCAGCACCAACCACAGGTGCTAAAATCATTGAAGTCCCCGCAACGGCGGTAGCACGTTTATAAGCTTTTTGCTTTTTAAGAGCTTTTTGAATATGTTTACTACTTCTTGTTAACTGTTCGCTCATTCATTTTTCCTCCTCACTGTCTCACTTTTCTATTTTACCGTTAATTTCCTATTGAAACAAGAAATAAACGTATTAAATTTTGAGTTTTAAAATTTCTGTAATGTAATTGAAATCTTGTTTGTATTTAATTAACCCTCTTCACACTTGTGAAAACAACCACTTCTTCTTTTCAATTTGATGAGATTTTTGTTATTTATCCTCTTACTTTTCTTTATTTATTGTGATAAAATTTTTAATGGACTTGTCACTTTTTGAACAAACTTTATAAGAGAAGTCTGTTTTTGTAATCAAAACAACTATTGCCGAGTAGTTGTTGTATTACAAAATGAATTACATAGAAATGTAGGTGGTTAGATGAAGAAACAACAATCGGGTTTAACAAATCAAGTGACGTTTTTATTAGCGTTAACTTGCGGGGTCGTGGTCGCCAATATGTATTATATTCAACCAATTGGCACCCAAATTGCTCAGGCCTTTCAAGTCAGTATTGGTTCTATTGGTTTTGTTACTATGCTGACCCAATTAGGCTATGCGCTAGGCTTACTTTTTCTTGTTCCATTAGGCGATGTCGTTGATCGTCGCAAATTAATCATTCGAGTAGCTGCGCTCTCCTCGCTGTCTCTAAGTGCTGCGTTTTTTGCACCAAGTTTTCTCCTGTTTGCACTCTCTTCTTTTTTTATTGGGCTGCTCTCTATTGTCGCCCAAATTATTATTCCTTATGCTGCGGTCATGGCGGGACCAGCGAACCGTGGTAAAGTAACAGGTCGAATGCTGGGCGGACTATTGACAGGAATTTTATTGTCTCGAACGATCTCGGGTTTCATTGCTAGTGCAGCTTCTTGGCGAACAGTGTACCTAATCGCCGTAATATTCGTGTTAGCATTGGTCGTTCTACTTCAATTAAAATTGCCCAAAACAGTGATACATACTCAAACTTCAAATCGATTAACTTATTTAGGTTCTTTGAAAAGTCTTCCTAAGCTAATCAAATCGCAACCTTTGTTAAGAGAAGCAACTGTCAATGGCTTTTTTATGTTTGCAACCTTTTCAATCTTTTGGTCTACATTAATTTTCTTTGTTAGTAGTCCAGCTTATTATTGGGGACCGAAAGAAGTCGGTATTTTAGCAATTTTTGGGTTATCAGGGGCTTTCGTAGCACCCATCATTGGTCGTCTATCCGATTATTATCCAGAGCGGAAGATTGTTTTGATTGGCCTGCTGATGCAGTTCGGTAGTTTTATCTTACTTTTTCTAGGTGGAACACATGTGGTCTTACTAATCTTAGCAATTATTGTTTTAGATATCGGTACTCAATTTGGGCAAGTAGCCAATCAAACACGCGTCCAAAATTTGGGAGAAGAAGCCAGCAATCGTAACAATACCGTCTTTATGTTTTTCTATTTCATCGGCGGTTCACTGGGTTCATTGATTGGTACATTAATGTGGCAAAACTATGGTTGGTCTGGTGTTACTTTAACTGGTATTGGGTTCCAATTGTTCGCATTATTTTTTCACTTTATGCTCTTTGCTCCCAAAAAGAAATGAAGCAAAAAACCTGAATGCTATCACAAGCATTCAGGTTTTTTAATGTTTATTTATAGTGATTTATAGGTATTAACCACATTTTCAGGAGTAAAGCCGAATTTTTCAAGAACTAGACCGCCAGGTGCAGAAGCGCCGAAGTGATCAATTGTGATTGTTTTGCCTTCTGTTCCTACATAGCGTTCCCAACCAAAGCTTGCTGCAGCTTCAATCGCCACACGTTTTGTCACAGCTTTAGGTAACACACTTTCTTTATATTCAGCAGATTGTTTTTCAAATAAATCAAAACTTGGCATTGACACGACAGATACATCGATGCCTTCTTCCGCTAATTTCGCTTGTGCTTCCACTGCTAGATTTACTTCAGAACCAGTCGCAATTAAAATCCCTGCTGGTTGTTCACCTTTTTGTGGTGACAATACATAAGCACCTTTTTGAACAGAATCAGAAGCGTGTTCTAACGTTCCTTCTAAAACAGGTAAGTTTTGACGACTTAGAACTAAAATAGTTGGTGTTTCCGTAGAATTCATAGCAATTTTCCAAGCAGCAACAGTTTCATTGCCGTCTGCTGGACGAATCACATGAACATTTGGAATGCAACGAACACTTGCTAATTGCTCAATTGGTTCGTGTGTTGGCCCATCTTCACCCACCGCAACAGAGTCATGCGTTAAGACGTAAGTTACAGGAACTTTTTGTAAAGCGGCTAAACGGATTGCTGGACGTAAGTAGTCAGTAAAGACGAAGAATGTTCCGCCATAAACATGGCTACCACCGTGTAATTGAATCCCGTTCATTGCTGCAGCCATTGCAAATTCGCGAACACCAAACCAAATATTACGGCCTTCGTATTGACCAGGTTCGAAATCTTTTTCTGCAGCAACCATTGTATTATTTGAGGCAGATAAATCGGCTGAACCGCCCCAGAAACTTGGAACAACTTTTGAAATAGCTTGAATCGTTTCTTTACTTGTTACACGACTTGCGGCACTTGTTCCTAGTTCATATTTAGGTAATTCTTGTTCCCAACCTTCAGGTAATCGGTTGGCAAAAGCTTCTTTAAATTGTTTGGCTAATTCTGGATGCGCATGTTCATAGTTCTTAAACATCTCATTCCAAGCCGCTTCTGCTTTTTGGCCTTCGTCAATCATCGTTTCTTTAAAACGAGCAGCGACTTCCTCTGGCACAGTAAAGTCAGGATATTCCCAACCATAAACAGCTTTAGCCGCTGTAATGCCCTCTTCACCAATTGGCGCGCCGTGAACGGAAGAAGTTCCTTCTTTTGGTGCTCCGTAACCAATGACTGTTTTAACTTCAATCAATGTTGGTTTATCTGTTTCAGCTTTAGCCGCTTCAATCGCAGCCTCTATTTCATCTAAATCATTGCCATCTTTAACTAAAATATGTTGCCATCCGTATGCTTCATAACGAGCCCCAACATTTTCAGTAAAGGCTTTAGAAGTTGGTCCATCTAATGAGATGTCATTTGAATCGTACAAGACAATTAATTTACCTAATTTCATATGACCAGCCATTGAACTTGCTTCTTGAGAAACACCTTCCATTAAATCGCCGTCACCACAAATTGCGTACGTATAATGATCCATAATAGGGAAACTATCACGATTATAAGTTGCAGCTAAATGCGCTTCAGCCATTGCCATACCAACAGCCATAGCAATCCCTTGTCCTAGAGGTCCTGTTGTTGCTTCAACACCATCTGTGTGGTGCACTTCTGGATGCCCTGGTGTTTTACTATCCCATTGACGGAAATTTTTCAAATCGTCAATTGTTACGTTGTATCCTGATAGATGTAATAAGCTGTACAACATTGCAGAGCCGTGGCCTGCTGAAAGTACAAAACGATCACGATCAACCCAGTTTCTAGAAGTTGTTGGGTTCACCTTTAAATGTTTTGTCCAAAGTGCATACGCCATTGGGGCAGCACCCATTGGTAAACCAGGATGTCCTGAGTTCGCTTTTTGTACGGCTTCAATACTTAATGTCCGGATTGTATTAACGCCCAATTGATCTGTCTTGTCAAACAAAAAAATCATCTCCTAATTTAGGTTTTTTTTACCTTTATTCATAGTGTAGCTTATTTCGACAATGAAAGCAATTACTTTCTGTTGTGAAGTCCTTTTTCACGTTGAATTTGTTTTAGTTTTTCAGGAGTCACATCGGTCCCTTCTTGATCCACGACCTTCATTCCTTCGATATGGTGACGCATCCCTCCACGAAATGCTTCTAAATACTCTTTACGTAATTCTTGTTGTTCGACTTTTTCTTTCGCACTAAGTTCTTCCACTTTTGCTTTATTCGCTAATTCATTTATACGGGCAATTTTTTCTTTCGATAACATCAAAATCCCTCCTTACTCTCACTGTCTATATTATAAGAACTGCCTTAAAAAAACAACTATATTCTGATATTTATAAAACACGAACGCTTGTTTGATTTCGTTCGCATTTTATGGTACACTAATTTTATCAATTGAAAGAAGGTGCGGGTTTTGGCGAAACGTACAGAAACAAGACAATTAGAAGTACTTAAATATATATACGAACAAGTCGAATTAAAGGGCTATCCGCCAACCGTTCGCGAAATTGGGAAGGCTGTTGATTTATCCTCAACTTCTACCGTTCACGGACATTTAGCTCGTCTTGAAAAAAAGGGTCTAATCTTACGTGACCCAACAAAACCGCGAGCAATCGAATTAACACCAGAAGGCTTGGAAAAGATTGGGATTCAACCGACAACTATTCCGATGTTAGGTGTCGTAACTGCTGGTGAACCAATTTTAGCGGTGGAAGAAGCATCAGATTTCTTCCCGTTACCTCCTGATTTACGTACAGAAGAAAATGCTTTATTTATGTTGACGATTCGAGGAGAAAGTATGATTAACGCAGGTATTCTAGATGGCGACCAAGTGATTGTTCGTAAGCAATCGAATGCCAATAATGGCGACATCGTAATCGCAATGACCGATGAAGATGAAGCAACCTGTAAACGATTCTTCCGAGAAGTAGATCATATCCGCTTGCAGCCTGAAAATGATGCATTAGCGCCTATTCTTTTAGATAACGTTACAATTTTAGGTAAAGTTGTTGGTTTATATCGCAATCATATTTAATAAAAAAAGGAAGTCACTCCGTTGAGCGGCTTCCTTTTTTGCTTGTTAACAAGTGAATAGCCTTTTGGGCTTCCTCGATAACCTCTTCTTCAGTTTCTACAGAAAGTAGATAATTTAAAGCTTCTAAACTTTGCTCGGGTTCTCTTTTTGCGAGCTGACCTAACGACCAAGCAGCTGTTCCGCGAATGACAGGACGCTGATCATTTAAACAGAGAATAATTTGTGGGATAGCTTCACGGCCGCCCAAATTCGCTAACGCAATTAAAGCATTCCGTTGCAATGGTTTTTTACCACGCCAAGAGCCTGCTAAGTGTCCGAATTGCTGTTTAAACTCTTTATTGGAAATAGTTAATAACGGTGCTAATTTGGGATAAACTTCTTCAATCTTTGGTTCCATCTCTTCATGAAAATGAAAATCTTTTCCTTTATTATAAGGGCAAACCAGCTGACAAATGTCGCAACCATAAATGACGTTACGCATTTTTTTTCGATACTCTTCAGGCATCATGCCTTTTGTTTGCGTTTGATAAGACAAACATTTTTGAGCATTCATTCGACCGTCCCCTAACAAAGCCCCTGTAGGACACCCTGTGATACAACGAGTACAATCACCGCAACCATTTGGAACAGGTTCATCTGGTTCAAATTGAATGTTGGTGGTCACCTCACCTAAATATACAAAGGAACCAAATTCTTCGGTAATCAGTAGACCATTTTTACCAATGAATCCTAAACCCGCCCGCTGAGCAACAGCGGTGTCAACATATTCGCCAGTATCTACTTGTGGCCGAAAGCGCCAGTGTTCTTTTTCTGCTTCAGTGGCAGCTTGCTCTTCAATAAAAGCAATTAATTTTTGCAACCGATCCTGCAAAATGTGATGATAGTCAATTCCCCAAGAGGCTCGCGCAAATTGTCCACGCTTTTCATCTCTAGGCATTTTTTCCTGAGCTTTGGTGGGATAAGCTAAAGCAATGGAGATAATACTTTTAGGATGCTCAAACGTTTTTTCTGGGTAAATTCGTTCTTCCACATTTTGATGTTCAAACCCCGAGTTATATCCTCGCTCTCGTTGTTCATGCAGAGAATCTTCTAATTCAATAAATGGTTCAGCATGAGTAAAGCCGATTTTATCGATGCCTAAACGTTGACTCTCTTGAATAATTTTTTCTTTCAATGTCGGCATTGCTCATGCCTCCCTTCATTTTATTATTTATCGTTTCGATGATACGTTTCATAGTCATGAGCATAGAGATTTTTCTCGTCCACGACGCCGGGAACAGTGGCAACTTTTTCCCAAACAGACCAGTCAATTTCTGGAAAGAAGGTATCGCCTTCAAATGTTTCATGAATCATCGTCCGATATAAGACATCGCATGCGGGAATCAGTTCTTTAAAAACGACAGAACCTCCACCAATAACGGTCACGCCTTCATACTTGTCAGCATACGCAAGAATTTCCTCTACGGAATGCATAACCAAAACGCCTTCAGCTTGGTAATCCGGATTACTGGTAAGAACAATCGTTGTTCGATTTGGTAACGGACGACATCCCATGCCTTCGAAAGTCGCACGTCCTAAGACCAATGTATTATGAATTGTTTTTTCCTTGAAAAATTTCAAGTCGTTGGGTAAATGCCAAGGCAATTTGCCTTCTTTACCAATCACTCCTTGTTCATCTTGGGCCCAAATGGCTGCTAACATAGCTTCTCTCTCCTTTTTATACGGCAATCGGCGCTTTAATCGTTGGATGTGGGTCATAGCCTTCTACTTTAATATCTTCCATATCAAAATCAAAAACAGAAGCCTTGTCTGGATTCAAAACGAGCGTTGGAAAAGAACGAACTTCTCGTGATAATTGTTCTTGCATTTGCTCCACATGATTTTGATATAAGTGGGCATCTCCTAGCGTGTGTACAAACTCCCCCACTTCTAAACCTGTTTCATGTGCAATCAGATGTGTCAATAAAGCATAGCTTGCAATGTTAAAAGGAACACCTAAAAAAACATCGGCACTGCGCTGATAAAGTTGACAGCTTAATTTTCCTTCATTTACATAAAATTGAAACATAGTGTGACAAGGCGGCAACGCCATTGAAGGCACATCTTCTGGATTCCAAGCGGAAACAATTAAACGGCGAGAATCAGGATTGGTTTTAATCATTTCAATCACATTAGCTAATTGATCGATAAAGCTACCATCTTTGGTTTCCCAGTGACGCCATTGCGCACCATAAATATTCCCTAATTCACCATATTTTTCTGCAAACTCTGCATCATTTAAAATGGCATCACAGAATTTTTGATGTTCTTCTTTGTATTGTTCTGCAAACGCTGGATCTTGTAAGACACGATGCCCAAAATCCGTCATGTCTGGTCCTTGATAATCTGCGCTTTTTACGTAACGTTCGAACGCCCATTCATCCCAAATATGATTATTTCGCTCTAACAAATAGCGAATATTCGTGTCGCCTTTTAAAAACCACAATAACTCACTTTTAATCAAGCCAAACGGTACTCGTTTGGTTGTTAGTAAGGGAAATCCTTTGGCCAAATCAAAACGCATTTGATAGCCAAATAAACTATACGTCCCAGTTCCTGTACGGTCTTCTTTAAAATGACCTTCTTCTAAAATCTTTTTTCCTAGCGCTAAGTATGCTTCTTCCATCTTATTCCCTCCGTCTCTTAATCCGCGTATTCACTCAAGTATTCCCAACGATTCATTTTTTCTTCTAACAATTGTTCCGTTGCTGTTACTGCTTCTTGCAATTCTTGTAAACGAACAAAATCATCACCCTGATGATTCATTTCTTCAGTTAATGTTTCTAATTTCGTTTCTAATTGTGTGATATCTTCTTCAATTGTTGCCCACTCTTTTTGTTCCATATAAGTCAGCTTTGTTTTTTCTTTCTTTTCTGTCGATGCTTCTTTTACTGGTTTATTGAGTGGTTTTTCTTTGACCTTTTCTTGTTCTTTTTGGTTCGCCAAATATTCACTCATCGTGCCATAAAATGATAGGATCTGACCATTTCCTTGAAAAACTAACAATTTGTCCATTGTTTTATCCAAGAAATAACGGTCATGAGAAACCGCAATTACCGCTCCTTTGAACGTTTGAATATAATCTTCTAAAATGGTCAACGTATCAATGTCTAAATCGTTGGTTGGCTCATCCAATAATAACACGTTAGGCTGACTAATTAATAATTTTAAGAGATATAACCGGCGTTTTTCTCCACCAGACAGTTTGCCAATCAGTGTACCATGCATAAAACGAGGAAATAAAAAGCGCTCTAACATTTCAGCGACCCCAACGCTGCTTCCATCACTGCGTTTCACTTCTTCTGCTGCTTCTTGCAAATAAGCAATCATCCGTTGATTAGGATCCATTTCTTCGTTTTGCTGGGTATAATAGCCAATTCGGACGGTTTCACCGATACTATATAGACCACTCTCTAAAGGAATGCGGCCAGCTAAAATATTTAATAATGTGGATTTGCCTGCACCGTTTTTACCAGTAATGCCAATTCGATCGTTTGCTTGAATGAGTAAATTAAAGTCTTTCAAAAGCTGTTTATGATCAATGGCATAATTTCCTTCCTTGATTTCCAGAACTTTTTTCCCTAAACGCTGCGTGGCAAAGTCTGCTTCTAAGGTGCCATTGGTTTGTACCTGATGCAAGTTTTCTTTTAAATCCTGAAACCGATCAATTCTTGCTTGCTGTTTCGTTCCTCGTGCTTGAACGCCTGCTCGCATCCACGCTAGTTCTTGTTTGAAGAGGCGTTTTCTTTTTTCTTCTTGTTCTACAGCGACACGTTCACGTTCGGCTTTTTCCATCACATACGTTTCATAGTTTCCTTTGTATTCATACAGTTTTCCAAAAGAAAGTTCGAAAATCCGATTGGTTACTCGATCTAAAAAGTAACGGTCATGGGTCACCATTAAAACCGCACCACGATAGTTATTTAAAAAGTTTTCCAGCCATTCAATCGTTTCATAATCCAGATGGTTCGTTGGTTCATCCAATAACAGTAAATCAGGCGCTTCAATTAAGACTTGCGCCAAGCTTACTCGTTTTAACTGCCCACCAGAAAGCTCACCTATTTTCTTTTCCAATGTGGGAATGCCTAATTTTTGTAAAATAATTTTTGCATTGGTATCTGCTGTCCAAGCATCTTGTTTATTCATGGCTTCTTCTGCTTGCGTGTAACGTCTTTGAACCCCTTCGTCTAAACCATTCTCACTTAAAGCAGCTAACGCTAATTCATAATTTTTGACTGCTTTTATGATTGGGCTGTCTCCTTGAAACACGGCTTCTGCAATCGTAATATTCTCGTCAAATGTTTGATTCTGGGAAAGGTACCCAATTTGATAATCACTTGGCTGCTGAATTGCAGCAAGATCACCATCACCGCTATCTACGCCAGCAATAATATTTAATAAACTGGTTTTCCCTGTGCCGTTAATCCCAATTAAACCAATGCGATCTTTTTCATGAATCAAAAAAGAAAGATGATCAAATAGTGTTTTTTCCCCATATGTTTTGGTTAAATCTGTTACTTTTAATTCTTTCACCGACACTACCAACTCCTTCTATTTTGGTCTTGCTTATTGTATCAAAAATTGGATTATAAAAAAAGTGCATGAGATAAAAATCGTCTTGGTTTCATCTCATACACTATTACTTATTCTTTATTAAAATTTTTAACAAATCGTTTCAGCGGAACATTATTCACTTCGCCGCTAATCGAATAACTCTCTAATAAATTGACATTTTTTCGTAACTCGTTCGCTTCGATAATTGAAATGCGTTCAGATTGTTCGTAATGATCAATCATCCGTCGTTCTTCTTGGAAGCCTAATAATAGGTCTTTGACATAGTCTGTCTCCGTATGAACAATATACGAATCAATAAATTCGCCTTTTTCAAACTTATGGGCTAAATCCAAGCGTCCGTCAATGAAGAAATCAATTAAATCATCATCATAGACACCGCGCAAATTATCTAAACTCTTCAGAATAACTTGAGAATTTCTTAGAAAAACTTGGCGAATATTTTCTAGTTCTTCATTTCGTAATTCTTTTTCTTCTTCAGAAGCTTCACCACGATTGAAAAATAACTTAGGATGTAAAAGAATCGAAATGATTTGTCGAGCAAATAATAACCAAAAGCCTACAATCGATAATAATTGTTTGGCAATCGACCGTTGCATCCGTGTAATCAAGCGTTGATACATACGATAACTTCTGACACTAATTTCTCCTTGTTTCAGACTTTCTTCTAAGCCGTCTCGTTCAATGGACACAATTAACGTCCGCAACTCTTGCACTTCTTGTTTTCGTTCCGCACTTAGCTGCTCGGTATACAATTCTTTTAAACGATCTTGATAATTTTCAATGACCGCATTCATTTCACCACGAGGATTCTCTTCATTTTGCTGTTTTAAGACATCAATGACATCACGTAATAAATCAATTTCGACTGACTCTTCATTTTCCACTTCCGTCTCTGAATCAGTTAAAAATGGTAAAACTAGAATCCCGCCAATCAGAGTCACCAAAATAACACAAGCCGTAATAAATAGTAATAACGGTCGTTCTTTAAAATGCTCGCCGTTAATCGCTGTTGGCAAAATAAAGATGGTGGCTAAACTCACTGTTCCTTTAACACCGCCAAAAGTTAAAATCAGCATTTCATTCATTGCGTTTTTAACTTTCTTAAGTCCATGTTGAAGCGTGTAAACACTGAAAATGGCTAAGAAACGAATCAAAAAGACAACGGCGCTAATAATTAGAACAACCATTAGTAGGAACCAGTTTGAATATTGTTGGTCAATCCAAATTGGCGAAAACACTTGAGAAAGTTCAATTCCTAAGAATAAGAAAACTAAGGCATTTAAGGTGAACTCAATCATACTCCAAATACTTTCGCCAACATTTGACAGCTCTGCTTCAAAAAGCGAAACTTTTTTCAAACTAGATGCTTGCATAATTCCAGCAATCACAGCAGCAATAATTCCAGAAACGCCAATCAACTCTGAAATTAAATAAGCAATAAATGGCAAGAGTAATTCAATCAACAAGTAGCCTGTAACATCTTTTGCCACTGCAGTTTCAAGTAAATGAACAATTTGCTGTTTTAATAGAACTAACACGATTCCGACTACCGCTCCACCAATACTGGAAATAACCAAGGTCCCTGCCGCTTCCACCGGCGAAAATGACCCCGTTAATAAAGCCGCTAAAGCAAATTGAAAGGCTGTAACGCCTGATGCATCATTAATGAGTCCTTCACCAGATAAAATGTTCATCGAACGTTCAGGAATGTCAATTCGACCTGATAACGAACCTACCGCCACCGCATCCGTTGGCCCTAAAGCCGCTCCAAAAGCGAAGCAAGCAGCTAATGGTAAAGTAGGCAAAATCATATGCAGGGTCCAGCCGACTCCAACTAAGGTAATTAACACACCAAAAAAGGCCAAGAAAAGAATCATCCCGAAATTTTTCATCATTGCTTTCAGATTGATTAGCTCCCCTTCTCTAAATAAAAGCGGTGCAATAATCATTACTAAAAACACTTCAGGCTCAAATTCAATTTCCTGCCCCATTTTAGTTAAACCAATTAGAACGCCTACAATAATTTGCACAATTGGCAGCGGAATGACGGGAACAATCCGGTTGAATATGTTTGAGAAGGTAATAGACAGTGCAAAAACAATGATTAGAAAGGTAAATTCCATCCTATCATTCCCTTCTATATTAAATTTTTATTGACTTACCGATCAAAACATTTAAGTAATTTTTTCTTTTTAAGAATAATTTTCTTTTCGACTTCTTCTAACTCAGAACTGCGTTCGCAAAGTTCCAATTGAGCGCGTCGTGCTTCTAAACGAAGAAGTTCTCCTTTAATTAATTCAATTTTTTTGTAGCGTAAGAAATTTTTCTTTTGCATACGTTCTGCAAAGTGTTGTCGTTTTTCTTCAGGGATTGCTTGATATTTCTTTTTCAAGTCAGCGACACACTTTTCAAATTCTTCACTCACCGAAACAACTTCCTTCCAAAATTTAATCTGACTAATTATAACAAATTTTACCAAAAGTACAAGCAAAATTGCTTTCTTTTTTTCAAAAGAAATTCAGACAAAACTTAACGCGGGAAAAGCTGATTTCTAGGAGCTGAACATGGTTAATCTTCATTAACAATAATATCAATTTCTGCCTCTTCATTCATCCGTGTTGAAAGAAAAAGAACCATTTCTTCTAGTGGCGCAGAAAAGCGTAAAACCACCCCTCTTCTGCCTTTTTTTAAATACCCTAAACGAATACCGTTCGACTTTTGAACGAGGACAATCTTTTCGATATCTTTAAAGGCCGTGCCCCGATTGTCAAAAGGATGCGTAATAATACAGTCCTCCGCAAAACCTCTTGCATCGTAAAGAAAACTGAAGATAATCAAAATATATAACACACTTCGAATCATTTCAATTTTATCTCCTGCCGAAAATGCATTGGCCAGAATCATTAAACTAAAAAAAGCAACTAAATATTTTGTTGTAGGATGTTTTGCAGCCGGAATTACAATACTTTTACGTACGAAGTAAAAGTAACCATACATAACGACGACAAATAAAAATAGCAATAACGTAAATCCATCGATAATCACAAACGACTCCTTTATTTCTTTTTCTTTTGAATATCTGTTAATATATCATTTATTTCTTTAATTTCTTTTTTTGATTCGTTAATCTTTTTGATAACCGCCTCACGGTTTTTTCCAGGCGGTAAGTCAATTGATTCTTGGTAGTAGTTTGCTAAAGCTTGAACTTTTTTCATTTTTTCGCTTTGCAACAAGGCTATATTTCTTTTCATTTAACCGCCTCCTCTTCCTTAGTATACATTACTTTGTAAGGAATTGCTTAATTTGCAAGATATTTTCTAATAAAAAGGAGTAATTTTACATTTTCTTATAAACAAAAAGTATTCGGCTGAGTAACAGCAGCGAACGACAAAATAATAGAATAAAAGATGAGACAGAAGTAGTTTACTTTTGTCTCATCTTTTATTATTGAGCTGAAATCGCTAAACCAATTGCTTTTTCCCCTAGATGGGTCCCAATAACTGGACCAAAATGACCGATTTCAATTTCTGCATTTGGGTATAGCTTTTGTAATTTTGCTTGTTCTTTTTCAGCAACGATGCGGTTATTAGCATGAATCACATACAGTTTAACTGGTGCTTCAATCCCTGCGTTTCGTTCACCAATAATCTTTTCTGCACGAGCAAAAGCTTTCTTTGTTGAACGGATTTTTTCAAATAATACAATTTTTCCATCTTCAAAAGTCAAGATAGGTTTAATCTTCAATAGCCCAGCGATCAAGGCTGCGCCATTCGTTAAGCGACCGCCACGAACTAAGTTGTTCAGATCTTCTACAATTAGATATGCATACGTATTATCACGAATTAAATCTAATTTGGCAAAAATTTCTTCTAAGCTGGCTTTTTCTTCTGTTAAATCTAAAGCAGCTTCTACCATGTGTCCCATTGGCATACTTGTAATTTTTGAGTCATATGGATACAAAGCAACGCCTGGGATTTCATCAGTAAGTCCGTGCAATGTATGAACAAAACCAGAGATTCCTGAAGAAAGATGAATGCTGATGATGGTGTCGTACCCTTGTTCAGCGATTGATTTGTAAAGCTCTAACACTTCTCCTAAAGCAGGTTGTGAAGTCGTCGGAAATTCTTTACTATTATTTAGCAATGCATAATATTCATCTGCTTCAATGTCAATGCCTTCGTTGTATATTTTTCCATCTAAAATGACTGGGATGGGAATTACAAAAAGATTCGGATGATCTTTAATGCGCTCGGGTAAATAAGCTGTACTATCTGTCACAATAGCAATTTTCATTTTGTAACCTCGTTTCACTAATTTTCCACGTTGTTTCTAATATAGCATAAAAAAGGATATTTTAAAATGCTTTCCTTATTCGTTCAGGAATTTTTCGATGGCGTCAGCATTTTTTTGTTCATCTACTTCTAAAATACTGCCTGCATAAGAGGATTCACCAAAATTCCAAGAATCTGGTACCGGAACCGATAATGACTCAACCCCTGCTTTTCCTTTAATCAGCAATGATGGTCCGTTCGTTAACATGAAACTAACAGGCACATCTGTCGACATATAGCCGACTAATTTCCCAAGTGATTCTGGGGTTCTTAATAAAGTCATTGGGTTTTTCATTTGGCTCATTACAGCTGACATAACTTGTTGTTGGCGACGAACCCGACCAAAGTCGCCTTCTTCATCCATCCTAAAGCGAGCGTATTGAAGTAAGACATGTCCATCCATGACCTGTTGCCCTTTTTCAATATCAACACCATCTAAATTCAGTGATTTTTCTGCATCGATTTTGACACCTTTTGGAAACATAGAGTCAACAATTTTTTCAAATGATTGGAAATCTACCTTAGCATAATATTTCGTATCTAAATTAAAGTTTTGTTTTAACGTTTCACGAACCAATTCAGCACCGCCATAAGCGTATGCGGCATTAATTTTATTCGGCCCGACACCAGGAATGTCCACGAATGTATCACGCATAAATGAAATTAATTTCGGTTTTTTTGATGGTCCATTTAGTTGGAGAACCATTATTGTGTCGGCTCGTCCAGCATCTTCCCCACGTGTATCGCTGCCAAGAATTAAAATATTCTTAGCCCCATTGCTACTTTTGACACCATTAAATGTTTCTACTTTTTCTTGAGGCAACGAGTCATCATGTTCTGCTGCAGATTTTCCTTTTAAAAACATGACTGTACTATAGGCAAATAACAGAATCAATAGGATCACTAGCCATTTGAAAAAGCGTTTTGTTTTTGATTTTTTACGTTTCTTTTTTGGTTTCTTGTCTTTTTTTCCGCGGGGTGGTTGGTCAGAACCGTTGCCACCACCTGAATCTGTTTGATGTCGCCTCTCACTTCTGCGACTGTCCTCAGTATAGCTGTCTTCGTAAACTGGCTCTTGAAGGCTTTCAGCTAGTTCTTCTGGTTCTTCTTCTCTATGTTCACCCATTGATTTTCGGGGATTAAAGGTCTTTTTATGCTCTGCTGGTCTCGATTTTTCATGAATATGTTTATAACGATCTACACGACTCATCGTGTCACTCCTTTACCTCTGTGTTTTATCACCTTTCTTAGGATACCTCATTTCGCAGGAAATTCCTATTACAAATATGTAATTTAATAAAAAATGAAACTCACTTTATCTAATAAGTAAGCTTCATTTTCATTTTTAACTCTTTAAAGTGTGGACAAAACATAGATCGGGTAATCCCCTAAAATTTTTATTTCTGCGCCAATCAGTTCCAGTTCTGTTAAAGCTGCTTCAATTAGTTTTTCTGGTTGATCATTCACTAAGTCCATTAAAAAGAAGTACTCTCCGAGCTTTGTTTTCAACGGCCGCGATTCTACTTTGCTAAGATTAATCCCTCGCCAACTAAACACACTTAATGCTTTGTGTAAAGAGCCAGGAACATTACTTGGCATCGTAATCGCCAGCGTTATTTTTTTCTCAGATAGCGGGAAAGAAATCGCTAAATTTTCAGAACCAAGAACCCAAAATCGTGTTTGATTTATCGATAAATCTTGTATATTTTTTTCAACAATGGTCAAATCATACATTTCCGCAGAAAGTTTTGGTGCAATAGCTGCAAAAGGTAATTCTGGATGTTCTGCAATGTATTTGGCGGCGTAAGCTGTTGAAGGCGTTGCTTCTAAAATCGCTTCTGGAAAGTTTTTCGCTAGAAACATCTGCGATTGAGCTAATGCTTGCGGATGTGATAAAATTTTCTGACTTTGTTGCCAGATCGCTTGATTCTCTTTTGCCACCATTAATTGTTGTTGAATCGGTAAAACTAACTCTGCTTGGACAGGTAACTGCGCTTGATGATACAAATAATCTATCGATGCGTTAACAGTTCCTTCAATCGTGTTTTCTATTGGGATAATGCTCCATGCCACTTCTTGCTGTTCAATTGCTTTCAAGCAAGCTGGAATCGATGCGTACGGCATCAACGTAGCTTCAGGAAAAGCAGCCAACGTTGCACTGTACGTAAAGGAACCAATCGGACCTAAATAACCAACTTTCATCGTTTCTCTACTCCTTTAATTGTTGCAGAATTTCATTGATAATTTCTTCTGGTGAGCGATTGGTCGTATCAATTGTCATCTTCGCACATTCTTCATAAAAATTTTTACGAGACTCAAATAAAGTAATGATTTCTTTTGAAGAACGTTCTATAGCTAAGGGGCGTTGGTTTTCAGTATCTTCTGCGATTCTTTTTAACAGCTCTTCTGGTGTCGCATGTAAATAAATCACTTGCTGAAAAGATTTTAATAAGCTACGATTTTCTGGTCCGACAACAATCCCGCCCCCAGTTGAAAGGACGGCTGTATTTTTTGACAGCTCCTTTAAAAGTTGGGTTTCCTGTTCTCGGAAAGCTGCTTCACCATATTTTTCGAAATAGTCAGGAATTGAGCGTCCTATTTTTTCCATTAACGCTGTATCTAAATCAAGATGAGGCATCTTTAGTTTATTGGCCAAACTTTGGCCGATAGTTGTTTTACCCGCACCCATGAAACCAATTAAAACAATGCTTTCCATGGTTCGTTATCCTCCTTCGTTAACAACTTAAACGTTCTAAGTCGTCAAAAAATGCTGGATAAGAAACTGAAACTGCTTCAGCCTTATCTAATTCAACAGTGCCTTCTTTTACAAGTAATGCAGCAATTTGTAACATCATCCCGATACGATGATCCCCATAACTGGTAACTCTTCCACCATGTAAAGAAGTTGGTCCATGTATAATTAAGCCATCATCAGTAGGCGTGATGTCGGCGCCTAAAATTGTTAATTCTTTCGCTACTGCATCAATCCGATTGGTTTCTTTGACTTTCAATTCTTCTGCATCTCGAATGATTGTCGTGCCAGTAGCCTGAGTAGCTAACAAAGCAATAATCGGTAACTCATCAATTAAACGTGGGATAATAGCGCCACCAATCTCTGTAGCTGTTAATTGACTCGTTTTTACAAGTAAATCGCCAGAGTGATTGGCCTCATCTTCATTTAAAATAGTGACGGAACCACCCATGTTTTTAATCACATCTAAAATACCTGTCCGCGTTTGATTTAAGCCAACATTTTTCAGAAGTATCTCGCTATCTGGGACTACTAAACCCGCAACTAAAAAGAAAGCTGCAGAAGAGATATCACCAGGAACTACCACATTTTGACCTGTTAATTGTTGCGGTCCAGTTAACATAATTTTTTTACCGTCTACTTCAAGCGTCCCACCAAATTGTCGAATCATCTCTTCTGTATGATCACGTGTCTTTTCTTTCTCAACCACTACAGAAGTGCCCTTGGCTTGCAAAGCGGCGAATAAAATAGCCGATTTAACTTGAGCACTTGCAACAGGCATTGTGTAGTCAATCGGTTGCAAATTTTGAGTCCCGCGAATAGAAATTGGCGGAAACTCCGTTTGCTGAACCCCTTGACATTCCGCTCCCATTTGGTTTAAAGGAAGCATCACACGATTCATCGGTCGTTTAGCAATAGACGCATCACCAGCTAGGCGCGTTTCAAAGGGACAGCCAGCTAAAATGCCCAGCATCAGACGAATTGTTGTCCCTGAATTCCCAACATCAATTGTATTCTTCGCCTTTTTTAAACCTGCAAATCCTTGCCCCTCAACGGTGATTGTCGTCCCGTCATCTTCAATGTTCACACCTAAAGAACGAAACGCCGCTAAGGTACTTAAACAATCTTCGCCTCTTAGAAAATTTGTAATCGTCGTTTTTCCAGAAGAAATCGCTCCAAACATAATACTTCTATGGGAAATCGATTTGTCGCTAGGAACCATCAGAGTCCCTTGTAAATGTTTCACATTTGTACGTAGTTGCACCCTCATCACCTCTTATTTTTCGTAACACGTATAGTTCGTTTTTTTAGATAAAATTTGTTTTGCAGCTTGGCAGTCTGGTTGATTTTTAAAAGACAATTGAAGAATCCCATAGATTTCTTCTCTCGTTTCTAAAATTTTAATATTTGTAAGAGAAAGGTCCGCTTCGCCTAAAATTTGCGTAATTTCAGCAATGATTCCTGGTTGATCTGGTACATCAACAAACAGATCATAGAAAGCTGGGATTGCGCCTTCTTTATGAATGGGCAACTGAGCACGTGTTTCTTTGGCCTTATCAAAAAAATTACGAATAGCTGGGGCATTTTTTTCTGTTAACCATTGGCAAACAGTAGTCATCTCTTTTTGCCAATTTTCTAGTAAGTCCAATAATACTAAGCGATTGCTTAATAAAATATCCGTCCACATCGTTGCATCAGAGGAAGCAATTCGAGTAATATCTCTGAATCCTCCAGCCGCTAGCTGCTGCGCTCTAGGGTAAGTGGTATTCAGTTGCTGACTTTCGTTCACTAAAGCTGCGGCAACAATATGTGGCAAGTGACTTAGAGCACCAGTAATTTCATCATGTTCCTGTGCAGGCATCGTAATAAACTTCGCATGCGTTCCTTTTAGTAACGTTTGTAACTCCTGAATCTGTTTGTTTTTTTCGCCATGGTCATCGGTAAAAATATAGTAGGCATTTTCAAACAAACGTTCATCAGCGGCTGTTACGCCGGATTTATGTGAACCAGCCATTGGATGACCACCAATAAAATTTTTCATGTTAAGCTTTGTTGCTAACTGATTAATTTCCACCTTGGTACTACCCACATCTGTGATCAGAGCAGTTTCTAGTGATAATTGGTTTAATTCTTCTAGTTGTACTAAAGTTGCTTTAACTGGGGAACAAAGAAAAATAATCTCTGCTCGTCTTGCCCCACTTGTTAAAGATTCAGCTATCTCATCAATTAGACCCGTTTTCTTAGCAAATTCAGTTGCCTCCGCTTGATTATCGAAACCGATAATCTCACTGTTTGGATGCCCTTTTTTGATACACAAAGCCAGTGAACTCCCGATTAGCCCTAATCCTACGATTAAAATACGTTTCTTCATTTTTTCCCTCCATATACTTGCGACTTTCTTCCATTAAAAGTTTTGAGTATATAGGCGATAACGTTTCACTGCTTCTTTCATTTGTTCAAATGAGTCACTATCAAATTTTTCGAGCATAGCCTTCGCTACTTCCGTTGCAACAACGGCTTCACAAACAACGCTAGCGGCCGGTACTGCCGTGCTATCAGAGCGCTCAACGCTGGCCTTATAAGGCTCTTTTGTATCAATATTTACGCTTTGCAATGGTTTATAAAGGGTTGGAATAGGTTTCATGACACCACGAACGATGATTGGCATTCCGTTGGTCATTCCTCCTTCAAAACCGCCTAAATTGTTGGAAGTTCTGGTATAACCTGTACTTTCGTCCCAAACAATCTCGTCCATCACTTGACTACCAGGGCGTTGCGCCATTTCAAATCCAATGCCAAACTCAGCACCTTTAAAAGCATTGATGCTTACAACAGCTTGCGCAATTTTGGCATCTAGTTTACGATCCCATTGAACATAGCTACCTAAGCCAGCTGGAACGCCACCCACAAGTACTTCTACTACCCCACCAATTGTATCGCCATTTTTCTTGGTTTGGTCAATTAGTTCTTTCATTTTTTCTTCTACGGAAGGATCTAATACGCGAACGGCAGATTGTTCAGACCGTTCTTGAATTTCACGGATCGTTAAATTTTCAGGGATCGTAGCTTCAATCCCACCTAATACCGCGACATGCCCAGCAACTTGGATATCCAATTCAGCTAAGAGTTTTTTAGCAACCGCACCAATCGCCACACGCATCGTTGTTTCTCGTGCCGAAGACCGTTCTAAAACATTCCGTAAATCATCATGTTGATATTTCATGCCACCGACTAAATCAGCATGTCCTGGACGTGGTTTGCTGACGCGGCGGATTTTCTTTTGTTTTTCAGGAACTGGCTCTACTGACATCACGGAGGTCCAATTTTTCCAGTCTTTGTTTTCGACAATCAACGTTACTGGTGAGCCAAGTGTTTTACCATGCCGAATACCCGAAGTAATACGTACTTGGTCTTTTTCAATTTTCATCCGTCCCCCACGACCGTAACCGCCTTGACGTCTTGCTAATTCTCGGTTAATCTCTTCGCTACTTAAAGGCAAGCCGGCTGGTAAGCCTTCAATAATAGCAGTTAATTCAGGTCCATGTGATTCGCCTGCTGTAATAAAGCGCATCTTAAATTCCTCCTTCTCTATTTAAAAATGCTCGAATTTCTTCCGTTGGTAAAGAGACAATTTTCGCTTGACCAATTTTTTCTAAGACAATGATTTTAATCTGTCCCCCACGTGTTTTTTTATCATGTGTAATGGCTTGATAGAGACGTTCTTCTGACCAACGATCTGTCGTTACTGGTAAATGGAACTTTTCTAGCATGGTGACCAACTCTTGGGTAGTCCCAAGTGGAGAAAGCCCTTGTTGTTCTGCGACTTGAGTTATTTGAATCATTCCTAAAGAAACGCCTTCACCGTGAGCAATCACCCCGTAACCAGCTGTATTTTCTAATGCGTGGCCAATCGTATGCCCAAAATTCAGAATCAAACGTAAGCCCAAATCTAATTCATCTTCTTCGACGACATCACGTTTAATCTTGCAACAGGCCGTGATAATTTCTTCTGCATGTGCCACTAAATCTTGTTCATTTTCCAAAGAGGATAAACGGTGCCACAATTCAACATCAGCGATAGCTGCTGATTTTACAATTTCTGCAATTCCTTCACGAACACGTCTAGGTTCTAATGTTTTAAGTGTATTAGGATCAATTAAAACCCCATCTGGTTGGGCAAAAGTACCAACAAGATTTTTGGCTTTTTTAGTGTTAACCGCTGTTTTACCTCCAATGCTACTATCTACTTGTGCCAGTAAGGTTGTTGGTACTTGCAAAAAGTGAATACCGCGCATATAGGTTGAAGCGACAAATCCAGCTAGATCTCCCACAACGCCTCCACCTAAAGCAATTAGACCATCACTTCGAGTCAATTGCTGTTCCGCTAAAAAATCATAAAGCAGTTGAGCTGTTTCGAGGCTCTTACTTTGTTCACCTGCCGCTACAGCAATCAATGATGTTTCAAAACCAGCAGCTTGCAATTCTTTCTCAACAGCTGCGCCATATAATTTATTCACCGTTTCATCGGTAATAATCGCTACCCGTTGTGGCTGCCACAGGCTACGTACCCAGGTGCCAATTTTATCTAAGGCACCTGTTTCGATGGTTAAATCATATGAATGTGTAGGTAACGTTACGGTTAATTTCATGTCCTCTACTCCTCTGTCTTTACTAATCTTCTAAAGCATTAATTTCTTTCATTGCTTTTTCGATGATATGAACTTCTTTCATCATACGTAGGTAAGTTTTTTCATTCAAGGATTGTGGCCCATCTGACCACGCATTCGCTGGATCTGGGTGAATTTCTACAATCAAGCCGTCCGCACCTGAAGCAACACCTGCTCGGGCCATTGGCGGTACTAAATCCCAGATACCAACACCATGACTCGGATCAACAATAATTGGAAAATGACTTAATTTTTTAATTAAAGGCACCGCACTTAAATCAAGTGTATTGCGCGTAGCGGTTTCGTACGTACGAATCCCACGTTCAATGAAGATCACATTGAAATTTCCTTGCGCAGCAATGTATTCAGCTGCGTTTAGCCATTCATCAATCGTACCAGCAATCCCGCGTTTTAAGCCGATAGGTTTTCCAGTTTTACCAACCGCTTGTAATAACTTGAAATTTTGCATGTTGCGCGCACCGATTTGTAAAATGTCACTGTATTTTGCGACAAGTTCTAAATTCGCTTCATCCATCACTTCTGTAATGACTTGCATATCTAATTCATCAGCCGCTTGGCGAATGTATTTTAGTCCTTCTTCTTCTAGTCCTTGGAAAGCGTATGGCGACGTTCTAGGTTTGAATGCACCACCTCGTAAAATTGTTGCACCGCCAGCTTTAGCAATTCGCGCACATTCACGAATCTGATCTAAGCTTTCGATTGAACAAGGGCCCGCCATCATGGTCATACTGCCGTCACCGATTTTAACACCGTTCACATCAACCACTGTATTCTCTGGATGAAATAAACGACTCGTTAGTTTGTAAGACAACGAAATGCGGACACTTTTTTCCACGCCTTCTAATGCTGTTAACTCTGCTTCAACTAATTTTTCTGTATCACCAATCAAGCCTATCACTGTTTTTCCATTATCTTGACTTGTTTGAGTAGTTAAGCCTGCACCTGTTACTAAATCAATGACTTGTTTCATTTGCTTTTCGGTTGCATTTTCTTTCATAATTACGATCATTATATTCTCTCCTCATGCCTTTAAACGGCGCTCTTTTTATCTATTTTCAATTTTACGTTTCACGACTGATACAGGCATTTTTTGTCCTGTCCATTGTTCAAAAGCAGCAGCTCCTTGATAAAGTAGCATGTCCAAGCCGTTGCTTGTTTCTGCGCCACGTAAACGGGCTTCTTCTAATAACTGTGTTTCTCTGGGATTATAAATAGCATCATACACGAATAACTTCGGCTGAATCATTGCATAATTTTCTATAGGACTACTATGCGCATGTGGATGCATACCCACACTCGTTGCATTAACTAACAAGACGCTTTCAGCAACATCTTTTGCTAGTTTTTCAGTATCCGCTAAATCATTTAAATGAATTACACAGTTGGTTCGTTCAGTGAAATTTGCCAGTTTTTTTTGACTGTCGTTAAACCCCGCGCTTTTCCTGTTGTAAACGGCGATTTCTTTCACGCCATCTAAAGCAGCTTGGGCAATGATTGATAAGGCTGCACCACCTGTTCCTAAGATGGTCATTTTATTCTGAAAAACGTCAACCTTTTTCTCTTTCAAACTCCACATAAAACCAGTACCATCCGTGCTGTCTCCGTAAAGTTTTCCATCTTTGTTGACAATCGTATTAATCGCGCCAACCAGTTGGGCGGTAGGACTTAGTTCATCCATATAACTTACAGCCGCCACTTTATTGGGCATTGATAAGTTGGCCCCTAACATGTGAAACGTTCGAATCGCTTCAATTGCTTGTGGCAATGTCTCTTGTCCAACGTCAAACGCCAGATACCGAGCATCAACTCCTAAATTTTGAAATGCTGTATTATGAATCAACGGTGAAATACTGTGTTGGCTGGGTTTCGCGAATAGCCCAGCTAAACGAGTAGATCCAGTTATTTCTTTCATCCTGTGTGCTCCTTTACGAAATTTTTTTAGTAAGTTTCTGAAATCCTAATTTTTGGCCAAACAAAAAGGATATTCACAGTAAATTTTAAGAAAAATCTACAGTGAATACCCTACAAAAAAGCAATATAAAAGCCACTATAGATTTTCTTAAATCTACATGGCTGAAAGTCATCTTAAATTTCCCTAGCCATTATAGATACAAACGTTTGTTGTCTGTACCCATAATGTTATGAATACAAACCTATCTAAAATAGCTAAAGTAAAAGTTATTCAGTTGTGTATGGTTTTTCTTCGTTGTTGTCATAAGAATCACTCCAAAACTGATTTAATTAAGAATTGTTAACAGTATACCGCTAGAAAAAACATGTGTCAACACTTATTCGCTTATTTTTTTGACTATTCCATTAAAAACAATGTTATTTTATTCGCCAAAAGACTAAAAAAGCCACAGGAACCAGTCATTTCACTGATTCCTGTGGGGCAAAAATTATTTTAATTCTTCAGCGTATACATCATCAACTGTTTGTGTTGGGTCGATAACAATGTATAAGTTTTTAGTTTTTTCGCTGACTTTTGTAGATTGATAGATGTTATCCAAGCCCTCATCTGTTTTATCTTTGTAAGGGAAATAAACTAAATCTGGTGTGCCATTTTTGTAAAGAATTTCCATACGTTCGATATCTTCATATTTTAAAGCACGAGAGAACATCCCTAATTCTAAGCCACCTAAGTTAATATCGTGGGTTTGAACATGATCTCCTTCTTGGAAAATTTCAATTTTGAACCCTTCACATGGATGAATTTCAACAAATTCACTACCATGGATACGGCCAAAACTTGTTGTAATATGTTTAATCCATAAATCACCAATAAAACGACGATCAATCGTCCAAGTTTCACCATTTCTGAAATAAAATTTAAGTCCTGTCATTTCTCTAGCCATAGCACAAATCTCCTTACTTAAAAATAATTTCTTACATTATTAGTTTACCATACTTTTGATAAACGGTCACAAACTTTCGCTGTAGATTCTTAATCTTTTGTTATTCTTTTTAAAAAAGAATCAATCTCAACTACTGCACGTTGGTGAGAACCTTTGGCAATTTGTCGTTCTCCTTCATAAGCAACAAATTTATAGCGTATTTTGTGTGCAGTCTGTTCAATGCTGGTCATCGTAACAACGATTGTCGCCCCTACCGCGGATGGATATAAGTGGCGCAATTCTAACACCGTTCCGACAGTTGTTTCCCCAACTGATAATTGGTCCTTCACAGCTTCTTTGGCTGTTTGTTCAATCAGGGCAGCTAAAGCAGGGGTTCCTAAAACTTCTAAGTCACCAGAACCGAGCATTTTAGCCGTTTGTGATTCTTTCACCAAAAATTCTTTTGTAAACATTTCTGTTGGCATTATGCTTTCTCTCCTTTTGAACGTTGTTTTTTGGCAAACGAAAGCAGAACTTCTTGTTTATTCTCTAAGCTACCTTCAACAACGTGTTGCTCGATTTCAGCAATCAGTTCCCCTAACCATTTGCCTGGTGTTTCTTCTAAGATGGCTAAAAGGTCTTTTCCTGTAATGGCCAATTCATGTCTTTGATGGATGGGTAATGCCTTAACTAACTCTTTTGTTACTTGTACTTGACTCTCTTGTTGGTAATAATATAAAAGCCTTTCAACAAGTACTGCTGATTCTTCGCCTAATTCATAAAGCATCATTGGCTGCCAGTCGTTACTCAAACGAAAACGCAGACCACGTACTAATTGTGAAACGTTTTGAATTAATTGATTGGAAAGTTTCCAAGCCTTTAAGAAGGAGCGAATTTCTGCTTCCGGTAAATTCAACGATTGGATAAGTAACGTCCACGCTTCTGCTTCTGTTTCAATTTGACGAGCAGGCAAGTCCATTAAACGAAAAAGTCCAGCCCCTTGTTCTCGTAATTTGGGACAATATTGATAGCATTCTGTTTCAATAAACGGAGCTAAGCCACCTTGTCGATTAACCCCTAAAAGCATTTTTACAAATTCAATTGTAATGCGTTCTACTGAAATTTTTTCCAATAAAGGATGAAATTCAGCGATAGCAGCTAAGGTTTTTTCTTCAATTTTAAAATCTAATTGGCTAGCAAAGCGTAAGCCCCGCATCATCCGCAGAGCATCTTCATGAAACCGCTCATGGGGATTACCGACTGCACGAATGGTTTGATTAGTTAAATCTTCGATACCATCAAACAAATCAATGATTTCGCCTGTGCTGTCAAGCGCCAAGGCATTAATCGTAAAATCTCGCCGTTTTAAATCTTCTTTCAAGGAGCGAACAAAGGTGACTTCATCTGGTCGGCGAAAGTCTTGATAAGTTGACTCGGTACGAAAGGTTGTTACTTCATACTGTTGGTCTTCCATCAATACAAGGACTGTACCATGTTCGATACCCACATCAACGGTTCGTTTAAAAATTTGCTTAATTTCTTCTGGATAGGCACTTGTCGCAATATCGACATCATGGATTGGTTTATTTAATAAAGCATCACGGACACTGCCCCCGACAAAATACGCTTCAAAGCCCTGTGCATTGATTTCACGAATAACGGGAGCGGCTTCTTTAAATTCGTTTGGAATAGTTGTCAATTTCATAGCATCTGTTCCAATCCGTAAAGTAGTTCTGTTCTCTGTACCACTTGCCGACAAGCTAACGCCACTCCTGTCATGAATGAACGCCGATCATAAGAATCATGCCGAATAGTGAGCCCTTCACCTACACTGCCAAATTGGACTTGTTGGTGTGCCACTAACCCAGGTAAGCGGACACTATGGATTCGCAGACCCTCGAAATCAGCCCCGCGTGCCCCTGGTATTGATTCTACCTCTTGCGGATTCCCTTGTTTTTTTGCTGGCCGAACTTCTTGAATCATTTCTGCAGTTTTTATAGCCGTTCCACTTGGTGCATCCAATTTGTTATCATGATGTAATTCAATGATTTCCACATCTGGAAAATACTGCGCCGCTTTTTGGGCAAATTGCATCATTAAAACTGCCCCAATTGCAAAATTTGGCGCAATCAAGCCGCCGATGGCTTTTTCTCGAGATAGGTTTGTCAATTCGTTGATTTGTTCCTCCGTAAAGCCTGTCGTCCCAACAACTGGCGCCATACCATGTTCCAACGCAAAACGTGTATTTGGATAGGCGGCTTCAGGAACCGTAAAATCAATCCAAACATCTGGTTTGACAGCTAGGACTTCTTCTAAGCGCTGAAAAACGGGAATTGCTGTTTCATCATTGAAAGAAACAGTTTCTTGTGCTTCATGAGGATCATACACACCTACTAATTCAAAGTCTGCGGTTTCTAAGACCATTTGTGTAGCAGTACTGCCCATCCGTCCTTTAAACCCAGCGACAATTATTTTAATCATGTGTTTTCCCATCCTTTCTTTCAAAGCGATAGCGATCCCGCTTGTTAAATTTGGCCATATTTTCTTCAAAAACTTCGGTTAAATCAATCTCTAAAGAATTTGCCATGCTAATCAATACAAAAAAGACATCTCCAAGTTCCTCTGATACTGTCTTTGGTTTTTCGTCTGCTTTTTTCTGTTTTTCACCATAATAATGATTGACTTCACGGGCTAATTCTCCGACCTCTTCCGTCAAACGAGCCATTTGTCCTAATGGTGAAAAATAGCCTGTTTTAAACTGTTGAATATAATCATCAACTTCTGTTTGCATCGATTGCAAACTACGTTGTTCTGATTCTGACATTTTACCCCAACCTTTCTTACTCTACCTCCTACATCTTATCAAAAACTTGGCTATCTGGAAAGGTTCTACTTGTTGTTTTATATAGAGAATGATACAGTTTATACTGTAAAAGGACGTGATTAAATGGAAGAACAAAGATTTTATTTTAAAGATGTGTTATTTATTGTATTAGGAAGCTGTATCTATGCCTTTGGTTTGGTTACTTTCAATATTGCCAATGACCTGGCCGAAGGTGGTGTCACGGGGATTACTTTGATTTTAAGGGCCTTATTTCATTTTAACCCAGCATATACGACATTATTAATCAATATTCCGCTCTTATTAATTGGTGGTAAAATTTTAGGCAAACGCTCCCTCTATTATACGCTAATTGGCACCGTGTCGTTATCAGTATTTTTGTGGTTTTGGCAAAAATTTCCTGTTGAAATTAATTTAGATCATGATTTATTGATTGCTGCTCTCTTAGCTGGTTTGGCCGCAGGATTTGGGAGTGGCCTTGTTTACCGCGTAGGCGGAACCACTGGTGGGACCGACGTCATTGCCCGCATTTTCGAAAAATACTTTGGGATTAGCATGGGCCGCTCGTTGTTACTTTTTGATGTTGCAGTCTTACTCCTCTCGTTGACCTATATTGATGTCAAACGAATGATGTATACTTTAATTGTGTCCTTTGTTTTCAGTCGTGTTGTTGATTCTGTACTCGATGGAGCCTATGCTGCGAAAGGAATTTTAATTGTTTCCAATCATTCCGAAGAAATCGGTCAAAGTTTAATGGCTTCTTTAGAACGTGGGGTAACATATTTAAATGGTGAAGGTGCTTATTCACAAGTGGAAAAACGGGTTCTCTACACGGTAGTCAGCCCTCGAGAAATAATGGAAGTCAAACGGATTGCTAATGAAATAGATGAAAAAGCCTTTGTGTCCATCATTAACGTACATGAAGCAATTGGCGAAGGCTTTACTTATGCAAAACCCAGCAAACAACGGCGCTTTAAATTAAAACAATAAATAAAACCCAGCATTTATTGAAAATGCTGGGTTTTATTTATTGTTGTTTCAAACGATTTAATTCATCGGATAATTCTAAAAACGCTTCTTTGTTGCCTGTTTCTAAAGCATCATCAATTTGAGCTTTAATTAATGCCATTCGCTGCGTTTGTTCTTCTTGCTTAAAATATTGATCAATCGCTCTGGCAACTTCCTGATCCACTTGTTCATTCCATGGCGCAAACGGATTATCTTCTAAAACAGATAAATACTGGCTCGTTTGCCAAGCCTCTGGAAATACACATTCTAAATAAAGAGCTTTCCGCCAATTCATCCGAATCTCGTGAAAAATTTGTTCCGGATCTGTAAATTCTTGTGCTTGGATAAAAAGCAATAACGGCTCCTTACCTAAACCATCCGCTACCACACGGATCCCCCGATCGGTTTTCTCTACGTTCTCAACAAAATGAACATTATTTAAAATCGCATCGTGCGTTAATAAGTAATTTAAAATCCACAGTACTTCTCTTCTTCCAAAAGGCACTGTATTCACTAACCAAGTTAAAAATTTTTTCTTTTCTGATAAACTAACAAACATCGTCGTTTCCTATCTTTCTTCCATATCTGCTAGCACAGATTGCATGTCGACATCACCAGGTTCATGTTCCAAATAATGGTGCAACAAGTGTTTTGCTTTTTCAAGTTCGCCTTCTTCTCGTAAGAACAATGCGTATTCTTTTAGAAATTCTGGTTCGTGAGACAATTCTTGCGCTGCTTGTTCGTAATGAACTTTAGCGACGGCAAAGTCTTCTAATTCGTTGTACGCTTTTGCTAAGTTCCATTCAGCATAAGGATGATCCGTTTCCTCTAAATCATTTAAGATAGTAATTACTTCCTCAAAACGCTCTTCCGTGATGTAGAGATTACTTAAGGTCAAACGACTTTCATCTGTTTTCTCACCTAATTCCAAAGCTTTTAACAACCAGTTTTCAGCACCAGCAATATCGTGTAAGCGATAGGCATTTTCAGAGGCAAATTGGTATAACTCTACTTGGAAGGGGTTTTCCGCAATTCCTTCTTCGATCACCGCTTTTGCTTCCTCTAATTGCTCTTCTTCTTGGAGCGCTTCCGCTAAATATAGATAAAGTGATTGATAATGTGGGTTTAGTGTTTTTAATTGCTGGAACAACGCAATGGCTTTTTGATTCTCATGTAACTGTAAATAAGTGAAAGCTAACTGGAATAAACGATCGTCTGTTTGTTCTTCTTTGACCGCGGCTTCCAAATAAGGAACTGCTTCTTCAAAATCACCTAACATGCTGTAACTACTCCCTAAGCGTTCATTCAAGGAAATAGCAGAGATTTGCGCTGTCCCACTTTCTACAATGCTTTGATAACGAGTGATAGCCTCGACAAATTGACCATTTGTAAAGTATAGTTCTCCCAAAGCAAATTGAATTAACGGCTCTTCTGGCATAAGATTGGCTGCTTCTTTTAATTTCGCTTCACTGACTTCTGGAATCCCTAAAACTTGGTACAAATCCGCAGTAACTAAGAGGCTTTGGACATAACTGTCACTAGTTTCTGGAATTTTTTCTAAATAGATGAATGCGTCATCTATTTCATTATTTTCAATGGCGATTTCTGCTAATGGAATGTTTAAGCCATCTGCATCGGGAAATTGTTCCAACAACTGTTGGAAAATTTGTTTGGCTTCTTCTAGAAAACCTAAAGATAATAACGTTTCCCCTAAATCAGCTAAGGTATTTTCATCATCTTTCTTTAATGCTTCTTCAAACATCAACTGTGCTTCTGCTAAATTTTCAGCTTGTAATGCTTGAACCATTTTTTCACTATATGACATAATTTCCCCTCAAATCTCTTTTAAAATTTCTTGGTATCTTTCAATCGTTGTTAACAGTTGATCGGGCGTTGGCTTTAAAGCTGCTCCTAGTTGACCGATTTTTTCCAACACCATAGGAGGACCTAGTGTTTCTGTGTGAGCCAAGACTTGTTCTGCGTAATCAGCACTTAAAATTTCTTTTGGAAACGCCACCGGAAAACCTAAGCGAATAAACCAAACGATAAAATTTTTAAATTGAAAATCAAAGTGATTGACTTGCTGGCTCCATAAAACTTGTAACAATAATCCCAATAATCGTTTCATGGGACCTGATAACAAATGGCCATTTTCGGTTGTAGCAAAGGCCGCTTCAAAAACTCGGCCAAATTGATCCACTTTTTCCCCTGCTTGTTCATAAAAGGATAACAACTCGTCTAAAATACCATTAAATGACGTTTGATTCAACCGTTTTTTATCTGGATACGTTTGGTATAGCATTTGTAAATAAGCATAATCACAGACAAGACCCGCTCGAATAAAAACGAGCAAATCAATTAAAGGAGCGGCACCTTTTTTATTGGTCAAGGTACTATCAAACAAAATTTCTTCTGAATGATTTTCTATATGCATGGTTGCATGCTGTGCTTGCTGAATTGTGACACTTGGTAAAAGCCCTTGCCGTAACGCTTGAACAGACACAGGCATCAGCCAACATTTGGAGGAACACTTACTTACTTGGTGCAAAAATGCGGTTAATTGTAGTACCCCTTCATTACCCAAACCAATCAATAAAACATCCTGATTTTCTGGCCAATCAGCTAAGAAACGTAACACACTTTCTAATTCTGATAAGTCATTGCAATGAACATCATTGCGACAAATATACCAGTTTAATCCCAACTGTTCCCCAAAGGCATAATTAATCTTCTCCGAAAAAAGATCATAGTAACGCTGATTCGCCAAAACAACGATTGACTCCGTCGTTACTGGTCGTTTTTTTAGGACGGAAGCAAATGTTTCTCCATAAATAATAGCGACCTTGTTTTCCCCTCTAGAATAGTTGTATTTCATTGATTCACCACCTTAAGACTGTTTCCTCTTCCTTCACCCCAAGTCTAGCATAACCACTAAAAAACAGCTACTGGCAACAACTTATTTTTGTCCTTCATTCATAAATCTTTCTCTTTTTATCAAAAAAGCAAGGAGCGAGTGTCGAACCGTTCCCGCTTGATTCTCGGAGCGAAGCACGTTTTTCTCACCCAAGGTTCGTTACAATTTAGCCTTTTAGCGTACTGTTTCGACCACCTCTTAAAATAACATTTTTTATGTATGATTCAAAAAAGAACCCTTGGAAACCAAGGGTTCTAATTGTCTGTCTTATTTCACTGCATCTTTCAATGCTTTACCTGGTTTGAATGCAGGTACTTTGCTTGCAGCGATTTGAATTTCTTGTCCAGTTTGTGGGTTACGTCCTTTACGAGCTGCGCGTTCGCGAACTTCAAAGTTACCAAAACCGATTAATTGAACTTTTTCACCTTTAGCAAGAGTTTCTTGAATTGTTGAAAAGACAGCGTCTACTGCTGCAGTAGCATCTTTTTTAGTTAAACCAGTTGAAGATGCAACGTTTTCGATTAATTCTGCTTTATTTGCCATGGATCATTTCACCTCCTCTATAAGAGATACGATGTTTTTACACACCTAAAGTTCCGTCTATTTTTGAGTGGTCCAAAAACAGACAGCAAATATTGATCTGGTTCAATATTCTGTTAACAAGATAGCATAAGAAAGTTGTAATAGCAAGGTTTTTAGTGTATTTTAACCAGTTTTTTCAAAAAATAATCATTTTTTCTCAAAGTTGATAAATTTATTTGAATATCTAAAAAAAGTATGGTAGAATGCACTATTTTCGGCGTCGCGGAATGATTTTAATCGGCGTGCCCTCAAACGTAAATGCTTTTCTGATTTGATTTTCTAAAAACCGGGCATAAGAAAAGTGCATTAGTTCTTCTTCGTTGACAAAAATAACAAATGTAGGTGGTTTGACTGCCACTTGTGTTGCATAAAAAATCTTCAAACGTTTTCCTTTATCGGTTGGTGTTGGATTAATTGCTACAGCATCCATTACAACGTCATTTAACAACGCTGAAGGAATCCGTAAGTTTTGATTCATACTTACTGTTTCAATTAGTTCAGGCAGTTTGTTTAAACGTTGTTTGGTTAATGCAGACACAAAAATAATAGGTGCATAATCTAAATATTGGAATTCATCACGAATTTCCGCTTCAAAATCACGCATTGTATTTGTATCTTTTTTAACTGTATCCCATTTGTTGACCACGATAATAATACCTCGACCTGCTTCATGGGCATAGCCCGCCACACGCTTGTCTTGCTCACGAATACCTTCTTCTGCATTCAAGACCATTAAAACAATGTCTGAGCGTTCAATCGCCCGCATTGCGCGCATGACGCTATATTTTTCAGTTGATTCGTATACTTTTCCACGTTTACGCATACCAGCCGTATCAATCATTAAGAACTTTTGACCTTCTTCAGATTCAAAATACGTATCGATTGCATCTCGCGTTGTTCCTTCAATATCTGAAACAATCACGCGATCCTCACCAAGAATAGCATTAATCAATGATGATTTACCGACATTTGGACGCCCGATTAAACTAAATTTAATTGTATCTTCGTCCTCTTCTTCTGAAGTGTTAGGAAAATGTTTAACTGCTTCGTCTAACACATCGCCAATGCCTAAACCGTGACTACCAGAAACTGGGAAAGGATCCCCTAGTCCTAAAGCATAAAATTCATAAATATCATTACGCATTTCAGGATTGTCAACTTTATTAACAGCTAAGATCACTGGTTTATTACTACGATATAAAATTTTTGCTACTAACTCATCTGCATCAGTAATTCCTTCACGGCCACTAGCAACAAAGATAATCACATCTGCTTCATCAATCGCAATTTCTGCTTGGTGTTTGATTTGATCCATAAATGGTTCGTCACCTAAATCAATCCCACCTGTATCAATAATACTAAATTCACGCCCTAACCATTCTCCAGTTGTATAAATACGGTCGCGTGTTACGCCGGGAGTATCTTCTACAATCGAGATACGCTCACCGGCAATGCGGTTAAAAATAGTCGATTTACCGACATTCGGTCTACCGACAATCGCAATAGTTGGATTTGCCATTTGATTCCCTCCTTGAGAATTTCAATCCTTACTAGTTTACCTAATCAAACCTTAAAGTGCAAGAAAAGTTTTAGTTTCTGCTGATTTTCTAACCAATTCAAGAAAAAATGAGTTTGACATAGCCGATCTGTTTACGGCTATGTCAAACTCATAAATTTCAAGAAAGTAACGTGTTATTCCTCTTCTTTCGCATCAGATAAAGCGTCACCTAAAATATCGCCCATGGTAAAGCCAGTATTTTCTTCAGGCAATTCATATTCCTGTTCTTCTTTTGGTTCTTCTTGAGACTCAGGTTTTGGTTCTAACGCTTTGATACTTAAAGCAATACGATGTTCCTCTGGATTAACTTCTAAAACTTTCACTTGTACTTGATCCCCTTCATGAAGAACTTCATGAGGCGTTGCAATATGCTTGTGAGAAATTTGAGAAATATGCACTAATCCTTCCACACCAGGGAAAACTTCCACAAACGCACCGAAGCTTGTTAGGCGTTTTACTGTGCCATCTAAAACAGTCCCAGCGGCTGCTTTTGTTTCGATATCTGTCCATGGTCCAGGCAATGTTTCTTTAATAGATAAAGAAATACGTCCTTCTTCTGGATTAATTGAAAGAATTTTTACTTGAACGTCTTCGCCAACAGTTAACGCATCACTTGGTTTGCCCACATGCTGATGAGCAATTTCAGAAACATGAACTAAACCATCCACGCCACCTAAATCAATGAATGCGCCGAAATCTGTCAAACGAGCTACTTTCCCTTCAACAACGTCTCCGTCATGTAAGGAAGAAAGTAATTCTTCTTTTTTCGATTCTTTTTCAGCTTCAACAACTGCTTTATGTGAAAGAATTAAGCGGTTTTCTGAAGGTTCGATTTCAATAATTTTAAATGCTAGTGTTTGACCTTTATATTCAGAAAAATCTGCAACAAAATGATCTTCAACCATTGAGGCAGGAACAAATCCGCGAACACCAACATCAACAACCAAACCACCTTTAACAACATTTGTAACAGGTGCTTCGATTACTTTGCCCGCTTGGAAATCTTGTTCAATTTCTTCCCAAACTTTTTTAGCATCTAAACGGCGTTTTGACAGTAAATAACTGCCGTTTTCTTTATCTTTGCCAATTGATGTGATAACAACTAAATCTAACACATCACCGACTTTCACAAGTTCGTGTACATCTTCAACTGGTAAAGTCGATAATTCCTTTGCGGGAACAACGCCTTCAACGCCCGCTCCTTCAATGCCGACAACAACTTGTTTGTCTTCAATGGCTAAAACTTCGCCTTTAACAATATCGCCAACACTGACTTCTTGAACGCTGTTCATTGCATCTTCCATTGTTTCGTTGTTTGCTACTTGTTTGTCTTCAAAATCTGTCATGCCTCTTATCCTCCTATGCCAACAAAAATTCCAAAACTTAGCTATATATACTTACATAGTACGAGATTTTTGTAAAAAAATAAAGCGATTTCTTCTATTTTTCTTAAAATTCTTTAAAAAAGTTCAAAACCTTTTTGTTTAATCACATTTTGTATGGCGGCGACGACTTCTTCAATCGTCAACCCTGTTGTATCGATTTTCACAGCATCACTTGCTTGGACAAGGGGTGATACTTCTCTCGTTGAATCTAAATAATCCCGACGTTCAATCTCCGCCTTCAAGGTTTCAAAATCCGTCTCAATCCCTTTTTCTTGATTTTCTTTAAAACGACGTTCTGCACGTTCTTCAACGCTAGCCACCAAGAATATCTTTACTTCGGCCTTTGGTAAAACTGCAGTACCAATATCTCGACCATCCATGACAACTCCGCCGGCTTGACCAATTTTCTGTTGTAACGCCACCATTTCTTCTCTAACTTTTGCATGTTTTGAAACAGCTGAAACAGCATTCGTTACATCTGGCTGGCGAATCGCTTCGGTCACTTCATGACCGTCGATAAAAACACGTTGGCCATTCTCTGCTTGCTGAAAAGAAATAGTGTGGTTGACACAAAGCGCTACTAATGGCTCTTCCGCTTGAATGTCGATTTGATTTTGCAAGGCCAGATACGTAATCGCTCGGTACATGGCCCCCGTGTCACAATACACATAATTCAATTGTTTTGCTAAAATTTTTGCAACTGTACTTTTGCCTGACGAAGCTGGTCCGTCAATAGCAATACTGATTTTCCCCATGAAAAAACTCCTTAACTGATATGCATCCTTTAAAATGCGCTTCTTCTTTTATATTAAAATCAGAAGAAAAGAACTTGGATTTAAACTGATGACGAGTCTCTAACGAAAAAGCAATAAGCCGAAATCCCTCGAAAGACGCAAACCATCTTTCGGAAATTTCTGCTTATTGGCATTCTCATGTAATCATTCGTCGCGGTTTAGCCCTTGAAAGTGCTGTCCAAACCTCTTTTTCTGGATTATTTAATACGTAATGGTTGTCCTGGATAAAACACAGATGTATCAATCCCAGGATTTAACGCTAAAATTTGTTCTAATGTCATTCCGTTACGTTCGGCAACTTGACGTGCCCCTTCGCCACTTTGAACGGTATCATAAACAGGTTGTTGGTTCTGCGCTTGTTGCTGTTGTTGATTTTGAGCTTCTTGTTGTTGTTGCTGCTCTTGTTGTTGCTGTTGCTGTTGTTGTGCTTGTTGGTCCTGTTGTTGCTGTGCAGCAGCATCTGAACTTGAAGGTGTTGTATTTTCAGCTGGTTGGCTGCTTGCTGGTTCTGAGCTTTCCACTGATTTTGACGTACTTTCTTTTTTCTTCTCTTTTGATGATGATTGGACTAATGAAGAAGATGGCTGGCTATTTTTGCTAGCACTTTCGTTCGGTTTCTTGTCTTGCATCATCCATAAGAAAGTCCCAATTGGAATGGCAATAATTAATAATAGCAAAATAACTAAAACAGTTAGAAATAATGAATTTCCTCGTTGCTGTTGGCGTTTTGCTAAACGAGAACCACCACCATTTTGATCAGGTTCATAAATTGATTGTTCCCATGGCTCACGAGCTTGGTTTTTCTTTTTGTCCTTTTTACTCACTGCTAATTTCCTCCTAAACTTCTCTCGCTTGTTATTATATCATAGCTTTTGCCAACTGCCGACTAAAAAAATGAATTAATCACGTTCTTTAAATAATTTTAGAAATTTAGAACGCCAATCTTCTTCATTTTGATTGCTGGTCTTGTTCGATTTTACTATTGAATCTTGGTAAATGTCAAAGAATAACGCACAATTATCACAACAAGTTTCCAGTGATTGTTTTACAATTGGTTCTTGAAAATAGGTTTGAATCAACGTTCTTCGACAGGTTGTGGTTTCAATATACGTCAGCATCCCTCTTAATTGCGCTTGACGATCTTTTTCTTTCTCCTCTAAACGATGCTCTAGCTCTTCAAAAGAATAATCCTTGGCTAAATAGCCTTGGACCCATTTTTGTTGTAACTCGGTGGCATTTTCTAACAAACCTGCTTGTTCTTCTCCTTCAATCAGCGATTTTAAGATCGCTCGATTCGCTCTTGTCTCTTCTAAGAAAAACCGATGAATAAATTCATCCCCTTTTTTATACAATAATAGCGCCCAACTTTTTTGACTATCACGTCCAGCTCGCCCGATTTCTTGCAGGTAATTTTCTAAGCTGTCAGGCAAATCAAAATGAATCACTCCACGAACATCAGGTTTGTCGATTCCCATCCCAAAAGCATTCGTTGCACAAAGAATATCGATTTGATTATCAATAAATTGTTCTTGCAAGCGACTACGTTCACTAGCCTCCAAGCCCCCATGATAATAGGCTACCTTAAAACTGGTTTTCGCCTGAATAAGTTGACTAATTTGTTCTGTTTTGTTGCGCGTGGCGCAATAGATAATGATTTTACCAGCCGTTTTAGATAAGTAATCTAGTAACACTTCTTCTTTTTCTGACGTTTCCTTCACGAACAAGCCAATATTTTTTCGATTCACTGAAGAAAGAACTTCTTGATAGCTACCATGAGAAAATAATTGTTTTATAATTGCGTGCTGTACAACGGGTGTCGCTGTGGCAGTTAACGCCAAGGTCAAAGGAAAGTCTAGCTGTTTTTGGACCAGATCTAATTTACTATATTCAGGGCGAAAATCGACGCCCCACTGATAAACACAATGGGCTTCATCCACCACAAATAATGCAATTTTTTGGCGTTGTAACACACTAAGTACTTCTTGCTGTAAAAGCATTTCTGGGCTTAAAAACAGATAATCGTATTGGAACATTTTCGCTAAAATATAACGCTTTTCTGAATATTGTAACGTACTGTTTAAGGCAACCGCACCTTTAATTCCTTGTCTTTGTAATTGATGCACCTGATCTTCCATTAACGAAAGTAAAGGAGAAACAATTACCGTTAGTCCCTCTAACTTCTGGCCCACAAATTGATAACACAATGATTTGCCAGTGCCTGTTGGCAAAACAGCCAATGTATTCATACCGTCAAGTAAGTTTGTAATCACTTCTTTTTGACCAGGCTTAAACGCTGCATAACCAAATCGAGTGAATAATTCTTGTTCTAATGTCAACAATACTCACTCCTTTTCTTGCCAAATTTGTTGGATTTGATATAAGCGGAAATCTAAATAAGAAAGCGTCGCTTCTTGCGCTCGCCAATCCCGATACACCCACAACCGCGGATCTTGTTCTGTTTGAGCCAAGTTTTGGAGTATTGCCTCCTTTTCAAGATAAACAGACACCTGCAGCTGCCCTTGAATAGCCAACTCTAATAGATGGTCATGAATGGTACTCGGTTTTATTTTTCGTTGCTCAGCAATTTCTTGAAGCGTCTTGCCTTCCGTTAACAATCGTTGGGTTTCTTGCATACTTTGGTTTAGATTTTTTTCTATATACGGCCATACAAGCGTTTGTAAAGCAGGATAGTTTCCTCCGTACATTATCAACTGCAGTAAATGATGAACCGCTTGCGTATGCCATAAACGCTGTTCAAGAGCTGTCTTATGGCTTGTTAATTGCTGAGGAACTTTGCCAGTTTGCTGATAACCAGAAAGTTGCGCAACCAAATAGTCGCTTTCTGCTTCAGGTAGTAACTCAAACCCTCGCAACAGTTCTTCTTTGATTGATTGAATGCGCTGCTCTTTCTTGTCTTGTTGTAACCATCGTTTCAAATATAGTTGCGGAATCGGTGTTGATAAAAGTGGAATATACTGTTTTTCCTCAAATGATAAATACGAAGTCACTTGCACGGCAAATTGAATGAGTTGCCAACTTTCTCGATCACTTCTGCCAAAACGATAAAGATCAATTGCAGGATAATCCAGCAACGAAAAATGGTGCTCCTTTAAAAATAGTTGCCCTTCTTTTGTTAGTTGAATCTCATTTGTCTCTTTGTGATACTGAATTTGTTTCGCCTTCGAAAGTTTTTCAAGAAATTGAAAATAGGCTTGTTCGGAAATCGTTGGCCACCAGCCAATGAATCGTAAACAATCATATAAAAAACCATAAATCAAAACAGAGCTAGTCCGTTTGCCTTTTAAAAGATGATACAAAGTTGATGCACGTACCTTGTATCCGTGAGATAATAACGCTAAAATAAAAGTTGCTTCCATAGTAAACCTCTTTTAGATAGGATGTGTCACTGTTTATGCAATCACGTTTAGTTCCTGAAAAATGTATTGCTTGTGGACTTTGTCAAGTTTATGCGCCCAATATATTTGATTATGATGATCATGGGATTGTCCTTTTTAAAGACGAGCCGCATGCTCGACAACAATTTATTCCAGAAAACGAACGCGAGAATGTGTTAAAAGCGTACCGCAAATGTCCCACGCGTGCAATAGAAATAAGCAAAAATGAGTGCTAAATAATTTAGCACTCATTTTTGCTTAGAGTATTTTTTCGAGCCAAGCAAGTGTTTGTTCATCTATCGAAACAAACTGTAATTGTCCTTCTTTTAGCGGTTCTTTGACTAAATGAATTTGATCATTTAGGCCATTGATCCATTCATAACGAAGACCATTTTCTTTTGCTTTAGAATTTTTGGCTTCTAAATAATAATTGACATGGTAATTTTCTTTACCATCCAATTGTAGCGTATTAATGGTCACTTCAAAATCTGGTGAAACATCGGTCGATTTCTTTTCACGTAATCGTTCAAGTGCTTCAATAAAAGAAGGAAATTGAGGATTATTTTCCCCACCAACGAGATATTTTTTAGCAAATTCTGTACTATCCGTATGACTTTTCACTTGTTTGGCAAATGCTTGATAAAAGGTTTCTAGCGCTTTGCGGGCATCATAGTCGCTAGCTAACGGAAAATTCAATTGTAGCGTTGGATTATCGGAGAGCGCTTCGACAAAATCATTTTCACCAATCGTTTCTTTTGATGTTTGAATTTCTTCTCCATTAATCGTCTTTTTAAGTTGAATCGTCATCCCTTTGGACCAGAACAAAGGGCCAATCGTTTTGCTTCCATTTGTTAGCGTACCAACTTTCCGATCATTAATATAAATATCTGCGTCTGGCAGATTGCTTTCCACAACAAAATTCATTCGTTTAAAATCTAAAGGAATACTAGAAATATAATTTTCCTCTTCTAATAAACGATACTCTTCTGTGATAACAGGTTCGCCAGTGCTATCTTTCACTGTGGCTGTAAAAGTATATTGTCCTGGCGCTAAGGGTCCCAATTCCTTTTGATAAGTGGTTGAGTCGGAAGTGCCCACTTCCCGCCCGTTCATTGCCAGCGTCACACCGCGCTGATTCGTCGTTAACTGAACAGAAACAGGCGTTAAAATGAATTGATAACGGTGAAAGAAAAATGCTGTTTGACTTGTTTCACGAATAGTTAAACCATGTAGCTTTTTATCCTTTAATAGCGCTTTTTCTAATTTTTTTAGCTCAGTTGGATTTTTTTGATAATAAGTGATTAAAGGCTTAATGCTTTGCGGATTCACTTGAAATTCAGACTCGTTCGTCCTCATTTTTTTACTTAATTCTTGGGCATCACCATTCTCAATCGCTTCAATAAAATGAGAAATTTGTTGTTCCTTAGAAAAATAATGCGTCCCGAGAAAATAGCTACCCGCTCCAAGAACGATGAACACAAAAAGAAACACCCAGATCCAGCTTCTTTTTGATCTGAGAGGAGTAGATTCGTTCCCTTTATTCATTGATGGTTGTGCTTGGTTTTCCTCTTGATGCATTGATTCATTCATTAGCGGAGCGCCGCATTCTTCACAAAAGGACTCCGTATCACGATTCACATGACGACAATTTTTACACTTTTTCACTCAGGAAAACTCCTCTTTCTTTGATGATTTCTATCATACCAAGGGAAAGTTAAAATTACAATGCAGATGGTTTAGTATTTTTTAACAGAATGATGACAGATTATGACAACCTCTTTTCTTTTAGGCGTAAATTTTAAAAACCCACTGTCAAACATTGTTCAACAGCAGGTTTTTTATCATTTATTTTGTTAACGGTGTTTTTTTCTGAATAGTATGTTGTTTTTTTGATAGCCATGGCAATAACTTCGCATGTAGTACTAGAAAAACACCACTGACTAAGAGGCCTTTAATAAGGTTGAATGGCACAATACCAATCGCCACGTAGCTTGCTAAAGATGTTCCTAAAAATTGTTGTGTGGTCACACCATATAATTGTAAGTAAATGGGTGTAATGACAAAATAATTCGCAATACTCATGAAAATTGTCAAGGCTAAAATCCCACTTACTAAGCCCACTATACGATTTGTACGGATATTTTTCTTTTTACCAAAGAAATAAAAAATTGGCAAGGTGAAGATACTACTTGCTAAAAAGCTAGCGAAATCTCCCACCATATTTTGCGGTGCTAGTCCGGTTAAGAACAGGTGTAGCAACGAACGAACAAAAGCAGTAATTACTCCTGCTAACGGTCCGTACAAGAACATTCCGAGTAGAATCGGAATATCACTAAAATCGATTTTCAAAAAACTAAACGCTGGCATAATCGGAAATGCCACAAATTGTAATACTGTACCGATTGCAGCCAACATTGCAATGCTGACCATTTTTTGTACCTTGTTGTTCATCTGAAATCCTCCAATTAAGGACCCATCTTCAACGAACTTTTTGATTCGCTTCTTTGTCATACAAAAAAACCCTATTTTTCTGCAGGGAAAAATAGAGTAGGATTATCTGATGAAAAAGCGTCTCAAATAAGCCCTATCTTCTTTATCCAGACTATACTGTCGGTATTGGAATTACACCAATTCAATCGTTAAAAACGAGTCGTGGACTATAACCACCGGTCGGGAATTACACCCTGCCCCTGAAGACGAACCTTGTATTATATTTTTTTACTTACTTAGTGTAACCGATTTGAACAATGAATGCAACTAACTAAGCTTTTTATTAAATTTCATTGATTGTTTCGTTTCTCAAAAAAAAACAATCCCTCCGCCATAAGCGCGAAGAGATCGAGTCATTTTATCTTATTTGGCTTGATTTAATAATTGACTGATTTCTTTTTTAGTTAAATCACGATATTGCCCTGGTCGCAATCCTTGTAAGGTCAACTCACCGTAACGTTCACGTTTTAATTTTTGAACTGGGAAACCAACAGCTTGAAACATTTTCTTCACTTGATGATTACGTCCTTCATGAATCGTTAATTCCACGACACTGCTACCTGTTTTAATGTCCGCTGAAAGAATTTGAAAATTGGCTGGTGCTGTGCGTTTGCCATCAATGCGAATGCCTTTGGCTAATGGCAATAGATCCCGTTTAGTTGGTACACCTTTAATTTTTGCTACGTAGACTTTATCTACTTCATGTTTAGGATGGGTTAATTTTTGTGAAAAACTTCCATCATTCGTTAAAAGTAACAACCCAGAAGTATCATAATCCAGACGGCCGACTGGATAAATTCGCTCAGTAACATCTGTAAAATAATCCGTTACTACTTTACGGCCTTTATCGTCAGACACCGCAGAAATAACCCCTCTTGGTTTATAGAATAAATAATAACCATATTCTTCTTGATAAATTGGTACACCATCAACTTCAACGGTATCTTGTTTACTTACTTGTGTTCCTAATTCTTTGACCACTTGGCCATTGACTTTTACGCGACCTTTGACAATTAATTCTTCTGCTTTGCGACGCGAAGTCACCCCAGCATGAGCAATTGCTTTTTGTAATCTTTCCATTGTTTAAACTTCCTCGCCTTCTGTTGTTTCAGACATTGGGTTCGTTTCTTGATAACGATCAAAAAATAGATCCATTGGTAGTTCTTCTTCTAATTCATCTTCCATTTGTTGGATATCTGGTAATTCATCTAAACTTTTCAACCCAAAGTAATCCATAAAATACTTCGTTGTGCCATACAAAATTGCTCTACCAGGACCATCGACGCGGCCTTTTTCTTCTATCAACTGACGGGCAACTAACTTTTGGATAGAGCCAGAAGTCTGTACGCCACGAATTTCATCAATTTCAATACGCGAAATTGGTTGCTTATAAGCAATAATGGATAATGTTTCTAGCGCCGCTTGTGATAAAGCGTTCGACATAGGCGATTGCGCATATTTTTTTAGTAATGAGGCATATTTTTTCTTCGTTGTTAAGACAAAATGATTGCCGACTTCTAAAATATTCAATGCCGATTTATTGTCAGAAGCATAATGTTCTTTCAATTTCGTTAATTCTTCATAGGTTTTTGCTGTTGACTTCTCTAATAAGTACGCAAGCTCTTCCAAGCCAATTCCTTCTTCGCCAACCACAAATAAAATTGCTTCAATTTGACTAACTAATGTCACTGTGTTTCCTCCACCTCTGTTGTATCTTCCTGCTGGGTTTCTGTATTAAATAACAAAATTTCACTATAATTATTTTCTTGTTCAGCATAAATCGCGCCCGTTTTCATTAATTCTAAAAGAGCCATGAACGTTGTCACAATTTCTTGTTTGGAATAAGAATCGAAGAAAGAATCAAACGACACTGCCTTCCCTTTCTGTACTTGACGCATACGCTCTGAAATAACGGTGATTTTTTCTTCGATGGAAACATCGTCACTGGCAACAGTTGTTTCAACAGGCTGGCGATTTTTTTTCTTTTCTAACATGGCATGAAAGGCTAGAAATAAATCAATTGTATTAATTTGATTAGGCGGTAGTGTTGTATCTTCCTCTTTATAATCATCCATATCCATTGGTTCTTTTGTATAATAGAGTTTACGTTCTTCTTCTTTTTCATGTAAAACAGTCGCTGCATATTTAAATTTCCGATACTCCAATAACTGAGCTACTAAAGCTTCCCGTGGGTCTTCCTCTTCAAAAAAATCTTCATCATCAATGATTTCAAGCTCTTGTTTTGGAAGCAACATCTGACTTTTAATAGCCATTAAGGTGGCAGCCATGACTAGATATTCTCCAGCGACTTCTAACTCTAAGGTTTGCATCGCATGAATATAAGACATGTATTGTTCAGTTACTGCTGTAATGGGAATGTCATAGATATCGATTTCTAATTTTTGAATTAAATGTAGTAGAAGATCCAGTGGTCCTTCAAAGACATCTAGTTTTAAATTAATTTCTTGCAAAAACGACACCTACTTTCTTTTCTCGACTTCCTAGTTTACCATAAATTTATTCGTTTGTGGGCATTCTCGCAAATTAAGCCCGAGGAAAATGTTCCTTGTAAACATCTGCCATTCGTTGTTTGGTAATATGTGTATAAATTTGTGTCGTGGAGATATCTGCATGTCCTAATAATTCTTGCACGATTCTAAGATCTGCGCCATTTTCCAACAAATGTGTCGCAAAGCTATGCCGTAATGTATGCGGCGTAATATTTTTCTCTATCTGGGCTTCTCGGACAATCTGTTTTAAATTTTTCCAAATGCCCTGTCTAGATAACGGTTCACCATGATGGTTAACGAACAGGTGTGTTTCATTCGGATGATTTTTAATCAATTGAGGTCTGGCTTCGTTCATATAGCGCTCAATCCATTGAATCGCATAATCGCCTAAAGGAATAATTCGTTCTTTGTCCCCTTTTCCGATTGTTTGCAATAAACCAATGGATAAATGCAGATCCCCTAATTTTATTTCAATTAGCTCACTAACTCGCAGGCCCGTTGCATACATCACTTCTAAAATAGCACGATTCCGCATACCTAGTGGTTTACTTGTATCAGGCGTTTCAATTAATCGAGTCACTTCGTCAACAGATAATGTACTTGGCAATTTTTGAACTTTCTTGGGGGAGTCAATATGTTGCATCGGATTATGTTCGCTTAAGCGTTCTTGACGTAAAAATTGATGAAATCCTCTCAAACTAGAAATCATCCGAATCACACTTGCTGAAGCTTGCTGTTCTTCGTGAAGGGATTGCAAAAATTCTGTAATCATGTAACGGTCAACTTCGTCCCAAGAATGCAGGCCTTGTTCTTGTAAAAAGGCTACGTATTTTTTTAAATCTCGTTCGTAACTCCGTCGTGTGTTATTTGATAAGCCCCGCTCTATTTGTAAATAGTGTAAATAATCGACTAATTGTTCTTCCATTATCCTTCCCTCATTTCTAGTACTATCCTATCAGATTATGCCCTAGATTGCATGGGTAAATTCCAACTTATTAAAAAAAATCAACTGACAACAAAAGACTTGTTCACTAAGTCGTTAACTTAAGAACAAGTCTTTTGTTTTTGCTACTATTAGTAAAGAATAAATTTGTTATTTTATATATTTATCTAGAAAAGCAGCTACTGTTTCCTTATATTTTTCTGGGTTTTTATTATAAGCTTTCGCATGCTCTGCTCCAGGCACGACATATTTCTCTTTAGGTCCTTGGGTTGCATTATAAACTTCGTCTAACATACTAAACGGCACAAACGTATCATTTTCACCATGAATAAAGAGCATTGGTAAATGATTCTTTTGCAATTGCTTAACAGCGCTTGCTTCCCCAAAGAAATAGCCAGCTCTAAGTTTCGTAATCCCGCTAGTAACATTAACTAATGGGAAACTTGGTAAATAGAAAAGCTCTTTCAATTGATATTGCAACTCCTGATTGACTGTAGAATAGCCACAATCTTCCACAATGGCTTTCACGTTATCTGGTAATTTTTCCCCGCTCGTCATCATGACTGTAGCAGCACCCATACTGACACCGTATAAAGTGATTTGTTCTTGCTGACCATTTTCGGTTAAAACTTTCTCAATCCATTGGACATAATCTTTACGATCGGGCCAGCCGAACCCAATATAATCTCCTTGACTTTTCCCATGACCACGCGCATCTGGCGCTAACACATTGTAGCCCCAAGCATGATACATTTTCGCAAAGACAGACATCGTTTCTGCCGAACCCATATAACCATGCGCCATAATAACGGTACGATTACTTTTTTTGTCAGCTGGTAAATAAATGGCCTTTAGACGTAGCCCATCTTTCGAAGTAATTGACCATTCTTGTCGATTTTTGTCATCTTTAAACCACGCGCCTTCAGGTGTCTGGACTACTTTTGACCCTGGGGTGTTCTCATTTATAAAGTCTTTCTTTCCTGGAACTACTGCATAATTATAAAAATATAAGCCTGCCGCAATTAAACCAATTGCAATTACTACAATAAGCGCAATCAAAATTTTTAACCATCGATTCATCTACGTACTCCTTTTATTTAAACTGTATGATTCATTATAAGTTGTCACCCTTTTTTTGACAACTACCATTCAAAGATTCAACCATCTTTCTTTACCACTACAATGAGACAATTTTGTTGCGACAAAAAAAGCATAGCACAAAAATATTACCTTTTACGCTATGCTCCACTTATCTATTTATAGGAAACTAAAAATTATTTATTTTCAATAAGTTTAAAACTTGACCATGGTTTCAAAAATTCTAATAAGAAACGTTCGTCATCAGAAATACGACCAACCACATTTACACGGCCATCATTTTTCATTTCTTTTAAAGCAATTTGTGTTTCCCCTTTGTATTGTCCATAGCCAACGTTGTCAATCAAGACATCGCCTCGAACAATATCTCTCGTTGTATGAGCTGGGAAAGGACGATCTTTATAGTAAACACGTGTCATTGTTGAACGCAAAACGTAATCAGAACGATCTCCACGATAACTGTGTAAGTTATCGAACAATGCAATTCTTTCATCTTCTGTGATTTCTGGTTCTGTATCCACTTTGATCGAAGGATACGGTGCATGAAAGGCTTCTGCCATTGCTGCTAATTCTGCTTCTGAGGCATAAGCATTTCCGACAGAAATATCATCGATTAATCCTGTTAAAACTAAATGCTTAACTTGCGTTGCAATTTCTAAATCGCGGTGGTCTTCCAAAGAACATAATCCATCTTGTGTCGGCCATGGTCCAAATGTAGCATCGTGTGAGTTCACAAACGCCATCGTATTTAAATTATATTTTCTAAATTTTTCTGAACAATAAACAAAATGCTCATAGCCTAAGCCTGTATAACGATGTGGATAGAAATTATGTGAGCCTAGTAAATTTTCTGTGTTTGGTGAGTAGGCCATAATATTATCTACATAACTTGTCCCTGAACTCATATTAATTTCAATTTTAATGCCATAAGGGTTTCTTGTCATATTCGCCTCTTCTTGCCCAGTAAAGCCAAGATCTAAACGAATACCGTAAGCGCCCATATCATGGAAAAATGATAAATCATCATAAGAGATGCCTAATTGTTCGAACAATGCAGGATTAATATCGACCATCACTTCCATACCTAATTGGTTGGCGTAATCTACGACTTTTTTAAACTCTGCTAATACCTTTTCCCGATCATCATTGATTTGCAATAAACTAGTAAAGACACGCTTAAAGCCGTATTTATGAGCCAAATCCAAATATGCTTTGTCCTTTTCAAATGTTGAACGTTCTGGATAAATTGAAATACCTAATTTTCCCATATGATTGCCTCCTAAATTGTAAAACATAATAATGTATCTGCTTACATTGTAACAAAAAAAACAAAAGTGGTCTACACCTTTCCTATAGGAAATCTTATAAAAATTCCACTGGTTTGTTATCTTCTCTTTTGTTATGATAAAAAAGAACCTAATTGTCAGTGTGAAAGGAAGAGGAAAACAGATGAAACATAAGAAAATGCTTGCTGTTGCTTCAGTTGCAGCATTCACCTTGCTTTTAGCAGGCTGTAACACGACCAATAATAAAGGCACGACCGCAACGAGTGATTCTATCGCTAAATCCAGTGAAAGCAAAACAAAGGATTCGGTCGACTTAAATTCACTAGATTTACCACAACTAAATGACAAAGTTGCCGAAGATCAAGACTTAGTCCAAATGGTTACTTCAATGGGAAATATTGAAATCAAACTATTTCCTAAACAGGCTCCAAAAACTGTCGAGAACTTTATGAAACATGCCAAAGATGGCTATTATGATGGCTTGACTTTCCACCGCGTCATCAATAACTTTATGATCCAAGGTGGCGATCCTAGCGGTGATGGAACTGGCGGAAACAGCATCTGGAATAAACCATTTGAAGATGAATTTTCAAACCAGTTATATAACATTCGTGGCGCATTATCAATGGCGAATGCAGGACCTAATACTAACGGCAGTCAGTTCTTTATTGTCCAAAATACAGATGATCAATCTGATGGTCTTTTATATGATGATTATCCAAAAGCAATCATTGATGCTTACAAAAAAGGCGGCTATCCTTCTCTTGACAAAAAACATACTGTTTTCGGTCAAGTAACCAAAGGAATGGATATTGTCGATAAAATTGCCAAAGTCGAAGTTGGTGCCAACGATAAACCAAAAACCGATGTTAAAATTGAAAAAATCAATATTCTTCAAGAAGCAAAAAAATAACAAAAAGTCAGAACGTACGCTGAAGATACGTTCTGACTTTTTGTTATTTTTGAATCGCTTGTAATGCCTTTTCTGGTACTTGGTCTTGATTGACCTCTTCATACGTATTGATGTGGGCCCCTTTATTTGAGACTTTTAGATAATGATCTGTTTTTAATTCATGGTCCGCTGTGAAAGTTATTTCTCGCGTTTTGCCTTCCTCATCTGCGGCTACTTGCGTATAACTAGCAATTCCATAGCCATTAACGCTATCGGCTTTCTTTGTTTTAACATACACATTTCCTTCTTTAACCAATGGATTTAATTGATCTAACACACCAGCTAATTCGCCAGAGTTCTTCTCTGCGTAAAACTTCGCCCCAAATAAACCACCACCAATAACAATTGCTGTCACCACTAAAAATTTAATAAATTTCATCACATAAATCCTCCCGAGTAATTATTCTCTGTTACTTCTTCCAAAGTATAGCAAGTTTTAAACAATCCTTCCTCGGGCGCAACGACCAGTTTTTTCTCAGACTTATGTCGTATTTTTTTATTTTGAATAAATAACAAAACACTACTCTTCTATCAATAATTGACTTAATAATTGAATTTCTTGATTCTTAGTTAAGTCAATTGTTTTCATTGTAACCGCTGTGGCTAAACCTAAATAGATTACCACCATTTTAGGAAATAATTCGACAAATTTTCCTTTGTCCATTTGTACATATTTTTTATCCAATAATAAACGCTCTTCAAAAAAAGCTTGAAGCATTTGCTGCAATTCTTCTTCATAACCATGTGCTTTCATAAATAACGCCGTATAGATTTTTTGATGTTTTTGGGCAAATAATATAAAGTTCAGACCCAATGCAATCACTGGGTCTGAGGCACCGACATCTGCTTTATAAAATAATTGCATACGATGAAATAACGATTTAATTAAGGTTCGTTTTAAATCGTCCATGTTGACAAATTCTAAATAAATTGGCTGCGTAGAAATCCCCATAGTGTCTGCAATATTTCTAGCAGTTAAATTAGAAAAACCTTTATCTACTAAAATTTTTTCAGCTACGTTTAAGATTTTTTCCTTTGTATATACCTTCGTTCTAACCATTTTCATACCCCTTTTCTCTTTTAGTTAACAATAACTTTATTATGTTCACACAAAAGAAAACCATTTTCATTATATATATAATATTTTACACTTTTTTATGCGTTTCTTTTCTCAAAATTTTCTATACATTTCAAAAAAATTGAGAATTTTCATCGCCTATAAACAAATAGGTCCAGAACAAAAGGTCATCACCTTTTGTTCTGGACACTAAACGGCTACACTCTTTATTCTTCTATTTGTTTGCCTTGTTCTTTGGCAAGCTCATTTTTATCATAAGCTACAAAGAACGGATAGTAAATCAAGATGGCCACTAGAATTAAAACAATATTCAAAACAGCAGCACGCCAATCGCCGCCTGTCGCCATAAAGGCGCCAATTGGTCCTGGTAAGGTCCAAGGAGCGGTAAAGACAACTTCACTTACTAAACCTAATTTTGTGGCAAACCAAGCAATCGTTGCTAAAACCATTGGTGCAAAGATAAAAGGAATCATTAAAATAGGATTTAAGACAATCGGTACACCGAAAATAACTGGCTCATTAATATTAAAAATAGACGGTGCTAAAATAGCTTTTCCTAGTTTTGAACCATATTCTGATTTTGCCCGGAAGGCTAATAATATAGCTAAACCAATTGTGGCTCCAGCACCACCAATCCAAATAAACCATTGGTAAAAAGGTTCTGCCGCAATCCGAGGTAATGCTTCGCCAGCTGCTTTAGCAGTCGTGTTTTCCTCTAATAGTTGTAGCCATAGAGGACGCGCCAACGATCCTACGATTGAAGCGCCGTGAATCCCAAAGAACCAGAAAAATGTGGTTAAAAAGACTAACAGCAAGACACTCAATAAAGAGTCCGCTGCTTGAACTAGTGGTCCCACCAAGTTCCCCACAAATGTGTGCCAATCAAAGCCTAAATAATAAGTGATTGAACCAATCAATAACATGACAATTAACGTCGGAGTCAATGATTCAAATGAACGAGCAACAGCAGGTGGAACGTTATCAGGCATTGTAATTTTGAACTTAGACTTATCTGTCACTCGATAGATTTCGACAGCAATAATTGACGTCACAATCCCGACAAACATCCCTGCACCACCCAAATTAGCCATTGGTAAAACAAACCCCGAAACGCCAGCTGCTTTACTGGCTTCTTCAGGAATCGCTACAGGTACTAATGTTAATAAAAAAGCAATCGTAGCCAAAATCCCTCCAGAGACTTGATCAAGATTATATGATTTCGCTAAACTAGCGCCAATGCCAAAAGTCGCATATAACGCCATAATGTACATTGTCATTCGGTAAGGCAATAAGATTGTAGCAGCATTACTTGTTAAAAATTGAGTAATGCCCCAAGATTCTGGTAACGGCGGAAACGCAATAATTAGAAAAAAAGAACCGACAATAATTAAAGGTAATGTCGCAATAATCCCATCCCGCACCGCACGTAAATGGCGCTGATTGGCAATTTTAGCCATTGGTCCAGCTAGATGATTTTCAATCCAAACAGTCAGTTTATCTAACATAAATAACACTCTCCTCTGTTTTTCTCTTAAAAAATAACTCCTTTAATCAGCCATAAATAAGAGATAAGCTCTAATAAAATAAGAGAAATTAAAAACAACCAAATAAAACGCTTACAAAAACCTGTTTTCGTTTCAATAAAATAATGACTATACGCTAACGCAAAAGCAATCCCAACAGGCAAAAAAATCATGGCACCAATATTAAACGGCAGATTGAAAGTCCATAATAAAACACTCGGCAACAGGACACCACATAAGAGCCCCATACTAAAAAGAAAACCGGCACTTTTAACTGAAAACTTAGGAACCATTGCTTGATTGTTTTCCATTTCAATTTCGCTCCTTTCGTTTGTTATTTTGTTACATTTAAAATTATAAGCTATTAAAAATATTATTTCAATCTATTCGGTGATTTAATACTAATTTTAAAATAAAAAACCAGTTCACTGAGTGAACTGGTTTTATGCTTATTCGACAAATTCAAATTCAAAATTACCAATCCGAACAATGTCGCCATCTTTCGCGCCACGTGCTCGTAATGCCTCATCGACACCCATACCACGTAATTGACGTGCAAAACGCATTACTGTTTCATCATGATCGAAATTCGTCATTTCAAATAATTTTTCTAATTTTTCACCAGATAAAACCCATGAAGCATCTGGTTCACGATCAATCGTAAATTCTGGACCTTCTGGTTGGAAGCCATAACGAACGGTTTCTTCCTCTACCACTTCATCTTCATATAATGGGAATTCAGGCGTTACTTCCAACAAGTCAGCTGTTGCATTTAATAAAGGTTCAATACCTTTACGAGTAACCCCAGAGATTGGGAAAATAGGTAGCTCATCGGCATACTCATCGGTGCGTTCCTTCGCAAGTTGCTCTTTAAATTTCGCTAAATTCTCTTCTGCTTCAGGCATGTCCATTTTATTGGCAACAATAATTTGAGGTCGTTCCATCAAGCGTAAATTGTGTGAAGCCAATTCTTTATTGATTGCCAAATAATCTTCGTAAGGATCGCGTCCTTCCATGCCACTCATATCAATGACATGTAAAATAACACGCGTCCGTTCAATGTGGCGTAAGAACTGTGTTCCTAAGCCGACACCTTGAGAAGCTCCTTCAATTAAGCCTGGCAAATCTGCTGCAGCAAAGCTTCGACCATCACTAGTAGTCACCATCCCTAAGTTTGGAACTAACGTCGTAAAATGATAGGCACCAATTTTCGGACGAGCGGACGAGATAACAGAGAGTAACGTTGATTTCCCTACAGAAGGAAACCCAACTAAGCCAACATCTGCTAAAACTTTTAATTCTAATTCGATTTTACGTTCTTGGCCCGGTTCGCCGTTTTCGGCAATTTCTGGTGCAGGATTTCTTGGGGAAGCAAAGCGAATATTCCCGCGACCACCGCGTCCGCCTTTTGCTACTACTAAGGTCTGACCATTCTCAATTAAATCCCCAATTAAGGCTCCAGTTTCTGCATCACGAACTGTTGTACCTGGTGGAACTTTGACAAGTAAATCTTCTGAACCACGACCGTGCATTCCTTTACTCATACCATTTTCTCCAGGTGTCGCCTTAAAATGACGATTAAACCGGAAATCCATTAATGTGCGTAATCCTTCTTCAACAACTAAAACAACGTCGCCACCGCGACCGCCATCACCACCAGCGGGACCCCCGTCTGGTACATATTTTTCTCTACGGAAAGCAACCATTCCGTCGCCGCCTTTACCAGCTTTGACATCAATCGTCACTTGATCTAAAAACATGGACATATAATTTGTCCTCCTATTCTACTTCTACTATCTTTAATCACCTCAAAAAGCGTGATTCGAAAGTCTTTATTATTGTATCGGGAAAACAACCGTTTGTCTAGCAATTCTAGTTAGTTATCGTTGGAAAAAGCAAAATTTCTCATGAATCTTTCGCTTTCTTTTTGTCGCTTCGCTATCAGTCTTTTGACAAAAAAATTTTAGAGGTTCATACTATAGATAGTTGAAGAAAATCACTTTTTCAGCAAGGGTCCAAAGAAACACAAACATCTAAAGGAGGAATTTTTGTTATGACAGTCAAAGTAGGAATTAACGGTTTTGGAAGAATTGGTCGTTTAGCCTTTCGCCGAATAAAAGAAGTTTCTGATGATATTGAAGTTGTGGCTATCAATGATTTGACTAGCCCAACAATGTTGGCTCACTTATTACAATTTGACTCTACGCATGGCACCTATCCTGGCACCGTGACAGCCACTGAAAATGGCATTGTGGTTGACGGCGAAGAAACCCGTGTCTACGCAGAACCAGATGCAAGTAAAATCCCTTGGGTTAAAGAAAACGGAGTAGACATTGTCCTTGAATGTACAGGTTTTTATACCTCTGAAGAAAAAGCACAAGCTCATTTAGATGCAGGTGTGAAACGTGTGGTTATCTCTGCTCCTGCAGGCGCAATGAAAACAATCGTTTATAACGTCAATGATGATACACTTGATGCCAACGATAAAATCATTTCTGCCGGCTCATGTACGACAAACTGTCTAGCACCGATGGCTTACTTTTTAAATAATGAATTTGGAATTGAAGTTGGTACCATGACAACTGTCCATGCCTACACATCAACACAAATGCTATTAGATGGCCCTGTTCGTGGCGGAAATCTTCGTGCGGCACGCTCTGCTGCAGACAATACTATTCCCCATTCAACTGGTGCTGCTAAAGCAATTGGCTTAGTTATTCCAGAACTTAATGGAAAATTACAAGGCCATGCCCAACGTGTTCCCGTTGTGGATGGATCCTTAACAGAATTAGTTAGCATTTTAAAAACAAAAGTAACAGCTGATCAAGTAAATGAAGCAATGAAAAAACACACCATTGATAACCCTTCTTTCGGTTATGATGATCGTGAAATTGTTTCTGGAGACATAATCGGCACGACAGAAGGTTCGATTTTTGACCCAACGCAAACAGAAGTAACGACAGCTGGCGATTTCCAATTAGTGAAAACTGTGGCTTGGTATGACAATGAATATGGTTTTACTTGCCAAATGATTCGCTTATTGGAAAAATTCGCTAATTTATAATTCCAATGAATAAAAAACTGCCTTGCATAAATTAATGCAAGGCAGTTTTTTTAATGTTTACTTTGACAACTTTGACAAATACCATGAAAAGTTAAGCGATGATCTTTGACTAAAAAATGATACCGACTTTCAACAATTTGCTCTACTTCACCAAGCAAGTCTTCTTCCACTTCCTCAATTGTGCCACATTCTAAGCATAACAAATGGTGGTGAAAGTGTTTGGCGCCTTCTTTTCTTAAATCATAGCGAGCTAAACCATCGTTAAAGCTCACTTTATCAACGACTTTTAAGTCTGTTAAAATTTCTAGCGTTCGATAGACTGTTGCTAGACCAATTTCCGGACTTTTTTGTTTTACCAAGAAGTAAATTTCTTCTGCTGATAAATGATCTTTTTCATTTTCCAATAATACAAGTACGGTTGCTTCCCGTTGTGGTGTTAATTTAAAGCCTGATTCATGTAATTGTTTTTTTGTCTTTTTTAAAGCAGCAGTCGAATCCATTATTACAGCTCCTTGTTTAGAATGATTACAAATTAAGAAACTTAATTTATCAATCAAATTAAAATAATTATAAAAGAAATAACTGTAATTTGCAAGATATTCTCAATTAGCTACCTTAATTTTTTTCTTTTGATTGCTCCAACGAGCCAATTAGAATTGTTTTACCATCTTCTTGTTTAATTAATTTTTGTTTCATTAAATGACCTAAAGCGCGTTTAAATTGAGCTTTACTAATACCAAAAGTCTGTTTAATTTCATCAGGGCTTGATTTATCGGTGAAAGGAATTTGGTGATCGTTTGCTCTTTCTAAGAAAGTTAGAATCATTAACGCATCATCGCTGATTACTTCATGACTTCTTGGTTTTAATGAAAGATTCAATACGCCGTCCGGCCGCACGCCAATCACACGTCCCACTACTTTTTCACCTAAACGTGGTTCTTGGAAACGTTCAGAAGGATGGATAAATCCAATGTATAAATCATCAGTTAAAATATACGTTCCTGCAAGTTTCAGACGATACACATGCCCAGTTAAGTTTTGGTTTTGCATTTCAGCATTCCCGCGTTTTGCCATGGCTTTAAAGACTTTTTCATCTGCTAATTCGCCCCAAATGCGGTCTTTACTGTCCACTTTTAAAGTAACCATTACTCGGTCTTCTTTTTTAGGCCAAAGTTCCCGCATGGTTGGTAATTCATCCAACGAAATAACGACATCTTTATCTGGTAAGCCAACATCCACAAAGACACCTAAATCACGTCTCGTTCCTGTGACAGTACCAAAGCCATAGCTACCAATGCGCACAGTAGGAATTGTAGTTGTCAGTGCTGGTTCTTGTTTTTGATTTAAATAACCAAACCCTTCTACAGCCTCCCCTATAGCATGCGTACCTTCTTCTTTTTTTAAACGGAATGTGATGCCATTTTTTTGAACAAAATAAAATTGTTCATTTTCATCGACCACAATGCCGGTAAATGTTGTTGCTAGTAATTCTCTCATTTATCATTAACTCCTCAAGGAAAATCAATCGAACAAAAGATTTCCGCTTTTGTTCGATTGTTTCTATTTTCTTTTATTGCCCTGCATTACGAGAAGCGTTCCCTTTGAACCAACCTGTTTTAGCATTGATTGTAACTAAATACATGTGAACATTTTTCTCTGTAGTGCCTTCTAATAATTTTGATTGATTGTTTGTTGCATAAAGATTGTAGTAACCTTCGCCATTCACAATTTTGGCAGGTTCTAAAGAATATCCACCAGGAACAACATAGCCACGAGCAATCACTGTGTCTAAGACTTTTTCTTTCACACCTGGTGCCCATGTCCACGCTGGATTGCTACTATCAGCGATATCGGCAGCATCTGGCGCATAAAGCGGACTAGTGTAAACCCCGTCACTGTTCGGCGCCGTGTAGCCATTCGCTTCTGTTTTTGCTGTTTCTTCCTTCTTAGCGTTCTCTTTTTTTGCAGCAGCAGCTTGTTTCGCTTGTTCTTCTGCTTGTTTTGCTTGCTCTGCGGCAGCTTGTTCTTCTGCAATTCTTTTCTGTTCTTCTTCAACCTTGGTTAACGCTTGGTCAGCTGTCGTCACTTGTTTGACCAGTTCTTTTTTCAGCTTATCACTTGTTACTTTATCTACTTCTGCCTTAGCAGCTTGATACGTGTCTCGATTCAGCTGATTGGTAGTTTTTCCATCTTTATAAATGACCTCAACCGCTTTTTTAGCTTTTTGTAATTGGTTGTATTGTTGGTTCGCTTGATCGATTGCTTGGTTCATCAATTGGTCAAACGGATCATTTCCTGTTAATTTCTTTACGGAAATTGGTTGATCAGCAGCTAGAATCGCCGGTTTCAACTCATTGCCATTGACAATCGGGGCCTCAAATAATTGGTTGATTTGTTGAATGGTTTGTTGTTTCTCTTTCAATGTTTGAATTTGTTTATTTAATTGAGAATACTCTTCTGAATCTTTAATTTCCGCGACTTGTTTTGAGAGTTTTTCTGGACTAACAGTCACCATATCGGGTTTAATAAAAACTTGCTCCTTTGTGGTATAAAAGGCTGCTAGTTCATCTTTCAGCGTACCTGTTTTCTTGGATAGTGCCGCCGCCTCTTGCGCGGCAGCTTTTTGCGTTTGATCATGATACGCCCAAGCACTACCTCCAGCTAATAAAACAACCGCAAGCGCAACGAAAGCCACTTTTTTTGATGGTTTCTTTGGAGCAGGCGCTGGTTGAGCATTCCCAGTTTCATTCATCGGTGGTATCACACCTGAATCTGAAACTTTTTCCTCGGTTGTATCAGCTTCGCTCGGTTCCTCTAGCGACGCTGCACTTGTTAGCCCTTCTTCAGAATCTGAAATGGATTCAGTTGGTGTTTCGGCTTGGGTTAATACTGCCTCACCGCTGTTTTCTAACTCTTGGGTCTCTGCTGTTTCTTCTAATGGATTTTCAGACATTTCTGTATCTGCTCGATGCGCTTGAATATAAGCTTGCAAAGTTTCGTTTGGTGTGACATCTTGATCTTCTATCGGTGGTTGTGAAAAAATTTCTTCTTCAGAAGTAGTAGAGATAACTTCAGTTCCTGAAATCTCTGTTAAAGCTTCCTCTTCTGACTTCACTGTCTCAGATACCTCAGCTGTTTCTGCTTCAACAGTAGTTGTTTCTTCTGTTGTTTCTTCTGTTGTTTCTTCTGTTGTTTCTTCTGTTGTTTCTTCTGTTGTTTCTTCTAAATTAACTGCTTCGTCCGTTGCTAGTTTTTCTTCTGTTGAATGAGTAGGCGTCTCTTCTGTCGCTGGTATCGACTCCTCCACCGAATCATGAGTCTCCTCACTAGCCCCTTCTTGAAGCGATGCTTCTAGACCAGAAACATCCTCTGAATCAGAGAGTATTAAGTTATCTTCTGTCGACTCTTCTTTTTTGTCATCATTACTTTCTTCTTCTGGTGATTCGCCAAACAGTTCCATCACATGGCCTAAGCTCATATCTTTTAACTCAGACCATTCAATATTCTCATTTAATTGATCTTCGTGTTGTTCATTTTCCTGTGTTTCAAAATCTATATTTGTTGAAGTCGTTTCCACTTCTTCTTTATCAACTGTTGTGTCAGTTAGTGAATAGCCACATGTTGGGCAGGTCGTTAATTCTGCATCGAATTCGTTCCCGCACTTCGGACATTTTTTTGTCATTCTTCCGCCTCACATTCTGCTAATATTCCATTACTTCTAATTTACCACAACTTGCGCCTTCTTCCAATAACTAGCAATGACATTTAGAGACTTTTTAAAAAACAAAAGCGGCTCTTCTCGCATGCACGAAAAGAGCCGCTAAACGGTATGTTTATTCTAAAAAGTCTTTTAATTGTTTTGAACGAGAAGGATGTCTTAGTTTTCTTAACGCTTTTGCTTCAATTTGACGAATACGTTCGCGAGTGACACCGAAAACTTTTCCGACTTCTTCTAGCGTACGTGTCCGACCATCATCTAAACCAAAACGTAAACGTAAAACATTTTCTTCACGGTCTGTTAAAGTATCCAGAACATCTTCTAGTTGTTCTTTTAACAATTCATAAGCTGCATGTTCAGCAGGACTGGTAGCATCTTGGTCTTCAATGAAATCACCTAAATGTGAATCATCTTCTTCACCAATTGGTGTTTCTAAAGAGACTGGCTCTTGTGCGATTTTTAGGATTTCACGAACTTTTTCTGTTGGTAAATCCATTTCCGCACCAATTTCTTCTGGCGTTGGTTCTCTACCTAAATCTTGCAATAGTTGGCGTTGAATCCGAATCAATTTATTGATTGTCTCAACCATGTGAACAGGAATTCGAATCGTTCTAGCTTGGTCCGCAATTGCCCGCGTAATCGCTTGACGAATCCACCAAGTAGCATACGTAGAGAATTTGAATCCTTTACGGTAGTCAAATTTTTCAACAGCTTTCATTAAGCCCATATTACCTTCTTGAATTAAATCCAAGAATTGCATACCACGACCTACATATCGTTTGGCAATTGAAACAACCAAACGTAAGTTGGCTTCTGCTAAACGTTGTTTTGCTTCTTGATCGCCTTCTTCAATTTTAAGTGCCAATTCAACTTCTTCTGCGGCAGTTAACAATTGAACGCGCCCAATTTCTTTTAGGTACATACGCACGGGATCATTAATTTTAACACCTGTTGGCGCAGATAAGTCTTCTGCTTGGGCCTTTTCCGCTTCTTTTTCATCTTTTTTCAAGCTATGTTCACTTGGGTCTCCATTTTCATCGACCACGCTGATACCAGCATCTTCAACTTTTTGGATCAATTTTTCCATAGCTTCTGCATCCAAAGTATACGGTGTGGCTAATTGATTCGCTAAATCATCATAAACCACTGTTCCTTTAGGCTTGTTTTCTTTGATAAATGCTGCCACTGCAGCTTCATATTTTTTACTTGTTTCTTTTTCCATGAAAGAAGGCCCCCTTCATTTTTCGGTTCACGCTTGAAATAACTGATAAATCACTGGGACTTATCAAAATAAAATGAACAAAACGCTTAGTTCTATTCATTTATTGCTTAAGTAAATGTTCGTTGAGCTTTAAGCTGTCGAGCCAATTGGATAATCTCCATTGTTAATTCGGCTTCAAGCTGTTGGTTGCCCACTCGTTTTGCTTCTTGCTGTTGAATCTTTTTCTGCTCAATTGCCTCTGCAATACTTGATAAGGCAATTACATGTAATAAATCGGCAACTTCTCGCTCAGAGCTTTCTTCCGATAAATTCTGATACGCAATTTCAATTGCTAATTGTTTGGTTTGATTATCTTGCAAGAAATTAATAAAATCGGCAATGTCGAAACTTTGATGCAGTGTCGCATAACTTTCTAGCAAGAAATATAATTCTTGGTATTCATCATGAGCGAACGAAAAATCTGGCAATTGTTGAACGGTTTGCCGTACTCCTTGTTCATTCATTAAACGAAATAATAATGAACGTTCTGCTTTTTGAACTTGGGTTAACGGTAACTTGTTCTGGACGTGATTCTCTTCAAAAACAGGTTCTTCCATTGGTGGTGGCATCATTTCATCTTGATAAAATTGTTGCCTTTCTTGCCGTTGGACTGAACGTTGCTCCTGCTTCAATTGATTGAATTGCTCTTCCAAACTATGAACAGAAAGTTGAAATTCCTGAGCAATTTGGTTTAAATAACGATCACGTTCCAAAGGAGATTGAACATTGGTTAACTCCCGTAACAATTCGTTCACATAATCCAATTGTTCTTTTTCGTTATTCATGTTTCTAGTTAACCGATGATAATTCATTTTAAAACTAAAAACTGTTTCTCGGCCATGATTGGCTAAATTTTGAAAAGCTTCTGCGCCATATTTCCGCACATATTCATCAGGATCCAGCTTTTCAGGGATGCTGACAATACTCAAGTCAAAATGACTGTTTTCTTGCAATAATTGAATCGCACGGTTTGTGGCTTGAACACCGGCATTATCGCCATCGTAACAAATAACTACTTCCTTAGCGACCCGCTCCAAACGCCGAATTTGTTCATTGGTCAAACTAGTCCCCATTGAAGCCACCCCACTTTTTACGCCTGATTGCCAAGCAGCGATAACATCCATGAATCCTTCAAAAAGCAATACTGTATTTTCTTTACGAATTTCTTTTCTGGCTCTATCAAAGTTAAACAGCGTTTCTCGCTTATTAAAAAGTGTTGTTTCAGGACTATTCAAGTATTTAGGCATCTCATCTCCTGGAAAATCAGCTGTTTTTAACAAGCGACCAGAAAAGGCGATGACATTGCCTTGGGGATCATTAATTGGAAACATGATTCGTTGATAGAAACGATCCAAAAACGTACCGTTATCTCTTTGGACAAACAGCCCAGAAGGCTCAAAAAGCGTTTCATCCAGTTGTTCATTTTTAAAAACTTGACTTAAGAAATCACGTTTTTGCGGCGCAAATCCAATTTGAAAGGTCTCAATTAGTTCTTGTGTTAACCCCCGCTCTAATAAATAGTTTAATGCGGGTTCGCCAATTTTAGTATTCACTAAAATATGATGGTAAAGTTCTGCGGCTTTACTATGCAGTTGTAACAAACTCCGTCTTTGTTGGTGTTCTGGGGTATCCGCTACTTCACGCGGCTCTGACCAATCAAAGTCCACAGATAAATGTTCCAAATCTGCAACACGTTTCACGGATTCTGGAAAACTAATGCCTTCAATTTCTTGCAAGAAATTAAAAACAGTTCCACCTTTCCCGCAGCCAAAACAGTGAAAAATTTGTTTGTCTTCTGCTACTGAAAATGAAGGGGAACGTTCTTCGTGAAACGGACATAAACCCATATAATTTTTACCGGATTTTTTTAACTGGACATACTGCCCAATAATATCTACTATATTCGTTCGGTGACGAACTTCCTCAATGACTTCCTGAGGAATGCGTTGTGCCATTGTCCTCACCTCCTAAGAATAGCATTGTGCTAACTCATGTGATTGACCGTTTAAAAAACGCACTGTCATTTCAGTGCGAATTCCAATGGACACATTTACACATGATTTATTGTATCACATAATCTCTGTTTTTCAAGTATCTTGTTTCAACTCAACAAAAAAAAGAAAGTATCTAGGACAAAAGTCATCCTGACTCCTGCCTCAGACACTAACTCTTAAAATAATCAGTTAAACATCAAGCTTGCTCCGACTTCCTTCAAGATTTAAAGAAGAACTGCATTTCTGGAGACGAATGCTTTTAGCTCAACCTCTGTTTTTTATAAATCTTTAATTGTTTTTCCAGCACGTTTCATTTGTACGAAACCAATTGTTACACGCACCACAATATTAATGGCCATCATAATAAAGAAGAGACCCATTGTTTGCGAAGTTAAGAAACCAATTTCTAAAATGTTGTGAAATAACATAGCTGCTACATAAATACCAATAATGGTACTGAAAACCAAGAAAATGCGTAGTGGATTTAAAGGCAGACATGCTCGAACAACAGCCATACAGCTAATTCCAACTAATAAATAATACATTAACGTCGTGGTGTCTAAAGAAGAAAATCCTTGATTTTGTCCAATCAGATAAACAGCAATGATATTCGCTACAACTAAAAGCGCATTAACAGACGCATTTTTCAAAGCCGTTGGTAAAAACTTCCCGACAACTTTTCGTTTGTCCCCTTCGAAAGATAAGAAGAAGGCTGGATATCCTTCAATTGCTAAATCAATCAAGGTCACTTGAATCGGAATGAACGGAAACGCAATGGCCGTTAAGGCACAAATGATTGAGAGAATAAACGAATAAATCGTTTTAATGAAGAAAACGCTGGAAACTCGGGTTACATTATTTACCACACGCCGTCCTTCAAACAAGACATCTGGTAACGTTGTAAAATCAGAATCTAGCAAAACTAGATTAGAAATTTGCCGAGTAGCGCCATCTCCTTCTGCCATAGCGATACTACAATCCGCTTCTCGTAACGCTAAAACATCGTTGACGCCATCGCCGGTCATCGCCACCACATGCTCTGTGTCTTTCAACTCACGTACAATGGTTCGTTTTTGCTGAGGCGATACACGTCCGAACACTGTGTATTGCTGAACCGCTTCACGCACTTCTGCTTCTGTCGTTTTGGTCGACAAATCAATATAAGACTCATAACCGGGTAGCCCAGCACGACGAGCAATATTTGAAACAGTCACCGGATTATCACCAGAAATTACTTTTAAGTCGATTCCTTCTTCTTTTAGATAAGCCAGTGTTTCTTTGGCATTTTGGCGAATTGGATCATCAATTTCTAGAATTGCTAATGGCTCTAAATAAGGCATTTTGGTTTCGTTTAACGGTTGTTGTTCCGCAATGGCTAACATCAAGACGCGATACCCATTCTCTTGTGCTGTAAAAACAGCTTCTGGCAACCGACTATCGTCTACCAAACGCTCAGGAGCCCCTAAATAAACTGTCCCAATTTCTGGAAATTCAATAGCTCCCCATTTTCGTTCAGAAGAAAAAGCCAAGACTTCTTTTGCGCCAAATCGATTGGATACTTCATAATGATCACGAATTGCTTGCATTGTAATATTATTATCCGTACTTTCAGATAGGTAGCTTCCGATAATCTGTGGGAAGAGTTCTTCATATTTGTCATGCAAGATAATCGCCTTTTGCACTTTCATTTTACCTTCTGTAATCGTTCCAGTTTTATCTAAACACAAAGTGTCCACATGGGCCAATGTTTCAATTGAGTACATATCTTGTACTAGAATACGTTTTTTGGCTAACTTAATGACACCTGTTGTCAGCGCAATACTAATTAATAGTACTAATCCTTTTGGTAACATCCCTAACAAAGCAGCTGCAGAAGCAACAACAGATGTTTTAATGCCAGCATCTCTTAACCAAAAAGCTTCAACAAATAAAATAATCCCTAGAGGAATAATCACCCAACTTGTAAATTTAGAGACTTTACGAATCGAATTGACTAACTCTGATTGAATTGGTTTATGCACTTTGGCTTCTTGGGTGATTTTCACAGCATAGTTTTCGGCACCAACGTGGATAACACGGGCATAGGCTTGTCCGCTAACAATGAAACTTCCAGAAAGCAAGGTATCGCCGATTTCCTTTTCAATTAAATCTGATTCACCTGTTAACAACGCTTCATTCGCTTCGACTTTACCGTCAATAACTTCCATATCAGAAGGAACTTGTTCCCCTGCAGAGATAATAACAATATCTTCCATAACTAGTTCTTTTGTATCAATTTCTTGTTGTACGCCATTTCGAACAACATGAACATTTTCTTTTGCCACAATAGATAATTTTTGAACTAAATTACGGGCATGAATTTCTTGGAAAATCCCGATTGACATGTTCACAATAATAATCGCTAAGAAAGCCAGATTGGAATACGCTCCGACAAATAGTAAACAAACAGCGATTGCAAAGTTTAAAAAGTTGAATAACGTCATGACGTTATCAAAAATAATATCTTTTGTAGATTTCGCTACATTTTCCTCATAATTATTTTGAAGGCCTAACTCTTTCTGCTTGGCAACTTCTTCTGTACTTAACCCTTTTTTCAGGTCGACTTTATTCAACATCCAGCTCTTTCCCTACCTTTTCAATTAATCAGTTACATCCCTTCTAGTTTACTTGCATTTTCATGAAACTGCAAGAAAAGCCTAAAAAATTCCTGTAAGTTGAAAGAATTCTTTAGACTTTTCTCGTTTTAATTTAACTTTTCAATAAACCAACGATTCATTTTGACAATTTCCGCATAGAACATATTGCCACCATTTTGATAAAGGTAACCACCATTGTAAACTAACGCTTGCCAACGATAATAACGATATTTCGTATTTTGGTCATTCCCTAGCAACGGTGAAAGGACTTCTCTTGAATATTCTTCTGCTAACTCTGTCGTGTGTTTCCCGCCACGTTCTTTAACAAACTGAATATAATCCAGTCCATAATTATATGCTTGTACGCCTGTCCATTCATCACAGCCAGCTTCTTTTGCTTTCGCTAACGCTTCCGCGAGAAATTTGACGCCATGTGCGATACTTTCTTCTGGTGTTTCAATCACTTCTTGTTGTCCATAAACACTTTCACTGCTCTGCATAATATCGCCAGATTTTCCTTTAGATTCTGTATAGATAATCGCTAAAGCTAATGTTTTGTATTCAGGTATTTTATTTTTTTTGACTTCTGCTTCTACTTGTTTTTCAAAGGTCATTACCGTTTCAACATTTTGATGTATTTTATAGCCAAGATAGCCAAGACCAGCAACTAAACCAACAAACAAAAGTAGCATGATTTTATAAATTATTTTTCTTACTCTACGCATCGAATCATCCAAACTTTTTCTTTTAAGATACGTTCTATGTTACTTGAAATAACTGAAAAAAGCGAAGTTTTTGTTACTTCTTTAGTTTTATTTAATAAAAGTAACTTTTTTGTGAACAAACCGTAACTTCGCAAGATTGAACGTTTTCACCTAGAATAGAATAACAAGTAATTTTATCGAATTTCATCAAAAAAAGGGCTGCCTTACGGCTAGCCCTTTTTTACTTTTATTTTACGGTAACATTTCCGATTACATCATTCATTGAAGTCGTTTGACCCGCTTTTTGCAAATCATATTGAGCAACGATATCTTGATTTGTGAAAACAACAATTAAATCTGATTTTTTGCCAGCTTGTTCTAATGCGGCTAAATCAATAGTTGCAATTTTATCGCCTTGTTTTACAACTTGGCCTTCTTCAACATGTAATGTAAATGGTCCACCTTGTAACTCAACAGTATCTAGACCCATGTGTAATAATACTTCAATGCCTGAATCTGTTTGGATACCTAACGCATGTTTTGTTGGGAAAATGCTAGTAATTTTACCAGCAACGGGTGTTGAAACTTCGCCGTCTGTTGGAACGACAGCAAAACCGTCACCCATCATTTTTGCTGAGAAAACATCATCTGGTACTTCAGAAATAGGAATAACTTTCCCATTCGCTACAGAATATAATTCAGTTTCTTTTGTTGAAACTGGTGCTTTTTCTTCAACAACTGGTTTAGAAACAGGTGTTTCTTTGACTGGTGTTGCTGGCGCTTGGTGGTTATATAATCGTTGCATTTCGTCAGCAACAAATTGTACTTCTGTACCAACGATCACTTGGATATTGGTGTCATCAATGACTTTCACACCAGGAACCCCAGTTGCTTTAATTTTTGCTTGATCCACTTTGCCTGTATCTTTCACTGTTAAGCGTAAACGAGTTGTACAGTTATCAATAGAAGTTACATTAGCATCAGCGCCTAAACCATCATAAATACGACGAGCTAGAGAAGCAAATTTGTTGTCGCCTTCTGCAACATCTGGCGTTTCTTCGCCATCGCCTTCTTCACGTCCTGGTGTCATTAAGTTAAACTTAGTGATTGCAAAACGGAAACCGAAGTAGTAAATTGCTGCAAAGACAAGTCCTTGAACCACCAACATCATTGGATGATTCGCGACTGGGTTTTTCAAACTTAAGAAGAAGTCTACAAAACCTGCACTAAAGGCAAAGCCAGCTGTCCAATGCATAAACGCAGCGAATGCTAAAGAAATACCTGTAAAGACCGCATGTAAAACATATAAAGGCCAAGCAACGAACATAAATGAGAATTCTAAAGGTTCAGTTACGCCTGTAAAGAAAGCCGCAAAACCAGCAGCTAACATTAATGAAGCTGTAACTTTTTTCTTCTCAGGACGTGCACATTGATAAATTGCAAACGCGCCTGCTGGTAAACCAAACATCATTACTGGGAAGAAACCAGCTTGGTACATCCCTGTTTGTCCTACAATTGCTTTACCAGTATCTAACGCTTGTTGACCAGCTAAAAAGTTCCCAATATCATTGATACCAGCAACATCAAACCAGAAAACAGAATTCAAGGCATGGTGTAACCCTGTTGGAATTAATAGTCGGTTAAAGAAACCATACAAGCCAGCTCCTACGAAACCTAAGCTAGAGATTCCTTTACCAAAAGCAACTAATCCGTTATAAACAACTGGCCAGAAGAAGAATAAGACAGCTGAGATTGCTAACATCGAAATAGCTGACATAATAGGAACTAAACGTTTTCCACTAAAGAATGATAAAGCCATTGGCAATTTCACACCAGAGAAACGATTATACATTGCCGCAGCAACTAAACCAGCGACAATCCCGACAAAGACATTGTTGTCCATGCTGTTGAAGGCTGGGTTTACTTCAGCAATATCCTTGAAGCCTTTAATGGCTTGGATAGAAGCAGGCGCTAAAACAGTTTTTGGCACTAAATAAGCAACTAAACCAGCTAATGCTGCTGATCCATCTTTATCTTTTGACATTCCTAACGCTAAACCAACTGCAAATAATAATGCTAAGTTGTTTAAGATAGCCAAACCACCATTCATTAGAAAAGTTGTGGCTGGACTAGCGCCGATTGTTCCCACGATCCAGTTGGCAATACCGACTAATAAAGAAGCCGCCGGTAATACAGCAACTGGTAACATTAACGAACGTCCCATTCTTTGCATATACGCTTTCATTATACGTAACTCCTCACATAAACTATTTAATTTTTATTATTTGGTCATTCTTAATCGTTCAATGTGAATCGATAAATAACCAAGTTCTTCATTTGGTACTTGATAATGAAAATTTCTCATTAATAAGACTTGTACTTTTTTTGAGATTTCATAGCTTTCAGCATACTTTTTCTTTACGACTTCCAAAATTTCTTCATCTAAAACAGCGTATTGATTTTGTTGGAAGCGATGAATAAACAAACGTAAATGATTCACCAAACGTGAATAACTGAGACTATTTTTATCATCATGAATATCAATAGCCAATTCCTGCTCGATTAAATGAATAATTTCAGAAACGATTGTAACTTCACGGATACTTTTACTATTATCAGTACGCCCGCTGCGAGCACTATGGATATGAATTGCAATATACCCCGCTTCATCATAACTAAATGGAATCTCTAAGGTTTGTGTTAAATATTCTACAGCCCATTGAGCAATAGCAAATTCTTCACTATATAAAATCTCAATTTCACTTAAAAGCTTGTTCCGAACAATAATATTATTTTGAATATTTTCAGCTGCAAAAGCAATGTGATCACTCAACCCAATATTAATATGTTCATTCAACTTTTCACCCAATACCGTTTCAGCATGTTGGATAATTTCTTCACTCGCTAAAAAGTATTTGTCTTCGATTTGTGATAGCAATACTTGAAGTTTTTTCAGTCCTTCTGGCTCCATCACAAACATCCGCTCCACCAATTGTCGAGATAAGACATCATTTTTAGTCTTATTAAACCCGACGCCTTTACCGACAGCTACTTTCTCCTGTCCTTCGTCAAGAACAAGTACAGCATTTTGATTTAGCACCTTTTTAATTTTCATAAATGACCCTCTTCTGCAGAAGTAATTCTAACATTTTCAGTGAAAACAACAAAAAAAGCATAGAACAATCCCGTTAAACATGTTGCGTAACCATTGTACACCACATTGTATTACGAAATTCTTCCATGCCTAGTATTATCTAGTCACATGAAAACGCTATTCATTTGTTAACAGTGCTTATTCTAACGAGTATCATTATTTTTGTCAACCTTTTTCAATTATTTTTTTATTAATTGTTGACTATTAACAAAAAAGAAGCTCTTATCGGAAAAAAAGTACCTTCAGCTAAAGGTACTTTTGTTCACTAATTTATTCTTTATAGGCATACTTATATGTGCTCGTTGCACCGAAGTTATGATACTGAATACCTTTGACACCTGGTCGTATAAGCTGACTACGAGCCTCTTGGTATAAAGGAATTAAAGCGGCATCTTCTTCCACCAATACTTTTTCAGCTTTAATTAATGTTTGCCAACGAGTTTCAGGATCATTTGCGTATTTAGTTGTTGCTTCTTCAATTAGTTGATCAAACGTTGGGCTAGAATAGTTCATACGGTTACCACTAACTGAGCTTTCTAAGAAAGTCATTGGATCCTGATAATCGGGTCCCCACATGCCAACAGACAATTCATAATCCCCTTTTCTCATTAATTCAATCGCATTATTTAAAGGAACTGTTTTGACATTAATAGTGAGACCAGGCAACGTTTCTTGTAACTGGCCTTGGATAAATTCAGCAACTTTTCGGTCACTATCACCATCTCTTGAAAGAAGTTCAATGGCTACATCTCCGTTTAACTCTGCTTTTGCTTTATCTAAATACTCTTTGGCTTTTTTGGCGTCTGTTTTGACAAGGGCGCCTGCTTCTTGACGAAAATCTTCATTCGTTTCTGGGTTATATACAAATTTTTCTGGAATGTACCCATAAATTTCTTTTGAGCCATCTGCTAAAATATTATCGACTAAACTTTTTTTATCCAAAGCATAAGCTAAAGCTTTGCGGACATTCTCATTTGCAAAAATGGATGGTTTTTCGTTTCTTTTTTGGTTTAAACGTAAGGAATATACTTTTGACCGTTCGATTGCTTCATAGTCTGGGTTGTCTCGATTTTGTTTAGCAAAATCTCCTGTTAAGACAGCCACATCTAATTCACCTGATTCGTACAAATTATAAACGGTATTGGTTTCTTTAAGAACTTCAAAATGAATCGTTTCTGATTTTACTTTTTCTTTATCGTAATAGTCGGGATTACGCACAAAATCCCACGACATCGCTGACTGATCCCAATTTTTCATTAAAAACGGACCATTAGATACAATCATTTCACTAGAAGTGCCATAGGCTTGTCCTTTTTCTTTCACGAATGCTTCGTTTTGTGGGAAAAATGGAGAAAATGCCAATAAGGACGTAAAATATGGTACAGGCTTTTCCAAAGTAACCTCCAAAGTATAATCATCAAGTGCTTTGACACCCAATTCCTCTGGTGCTTTTTCCTCTTTTGTAATAGCTGTTCCGTTCAGAATCGTTCCTTCTAACAAGAAAAAGTAATTGGCTTGGTTTTTGGGATTCGCTAATTTACGCCAAGCAAAAACGAAATCATTGGCTGTTACAGCATCACCATTGGACCACTTGCCATCTTCTCTTAGTTTAATGGTATATCGTTTGCCATCCTCAGAAATTTCTGGCATCTCTTTAGCAGCAGCTGGTATTAGTTGATCTTTTTCATCCAATTGATATAACCCTTCAAAGACATTGGACTGTGCGTTAATACTGGCTTCATCTTGTGTAAAAATAGAATCCATTGAACCGATTTCCGAGTTCTCCATTAAATTTAAAACTTTTTTCGAGACACTGGTTTTCTCAGTTGCTTTCTCGTCTATTTTTGTTTCTGCTGTTGTGCCACAACCTACCAAGACCGTACTAACAAATAACATAATCCCCATCATTTTTAACTTTTTCATACTATTCCCCCTATGTGTCAATCAAACGGCAACTCTTCCATGGAAAGCCGTTCTTGCGAAACTATCAAGCATGCGTAGGGCAAGCCCTCATTTTCGTACTCAAATTCTCCCCGCTGGTTGTCAATTGGGTCTGCACGCAATTGCATTTTTGCCGGCTGAAAATCTGCCTGGATCTCACTATTTGCGACCATTCTAAAAACATCTAAATTGCCGAAATAATGATTCCACCGCTGTCTATCCCCGTCTCGGTAAGCACCTCCGCCAAAAGATAAATCCGCAAAGAGCCAGCCGTACGGTTCTATATAAAATTGTGCCCAATCATGACAGCCTGTATAATGTGTAGAAACATATAATCCCGATTGCCATTTGGCTGGTATCCCTGCAATCCGACAAAGCGTGATAAACAAAATCGCTTGCACGCCGCAGTCACCTTTTAAATTAGTTGCAGCATACTCTGAAATATTGGAAATTGTAAAATATTCACGCATGAAAGAATAATGAATCTTTGTCGTCACAAAGTCATAAATCAAGCGTGCCTTTTTTAAGGGATTACTTTCATCGCCCACAATCTCATCTGCTAAATTTCTTAAATAAGGCGTGAATCGAATATGCGGTAACTGTTCCTCTAAATCAAAGCTTGGTTGCATTTTGTCTACGTTATTTTCTTCTAACTGTTGGTAAACCATCCGATTAACATAACAATATTCAACTGTAAACGTTTGATTTTCTTTTAAGATTGTTTCAAAACACAGTGTTCGTTGAGGCGCATCTTCTGCCGCAATATAGGTTGCTTCAGGTGACGTAGCTAGGATTTCAATTTCTGATTGTTGTTGACACGCTTTGGGCAGCGGCAAATGGACACGAACACGCTTACCTGGACGCTCAAATTCTTTTTTCACCTGAATGGTGGCTTTAATTGTTGTTTTCACTTTTCTACCACCGTTTTTTTGCATTTGTTCGATGTTCTCTTTTAGTTCTTTTTTGCGGAGAATTTCTAATTGATTGCTTTCTGCTTCCCGCAAACGTGCAACATATGCCGCATTTGTTTTAATTAAATTGGCCAAAAATCGAAGTTGGAAATACGGTTCACCGTCAATATAAACCCAGTCCACTAATCCCGTTTCTTTTAAACGAATTAATTCCTCTGTTTGATAATCCTGAAAAGTGTCTCTCATCATTTGATCAGCTTTTGCAAAGCTATGAGGATACTCATTCATACGCATCATTTTAATGACATCTTTTTCAATTATCAAACGTTCTTTTAATGCCTGCGGAAGTTCTTTTGTCAACCAAAAATCAATGGCAATATCCGCACTTGCAAAATCGCCAAATTCTTTCACCCTTTGAATTTCCTCAGGCAAAGGAACACTAAGATACTTTAAATCATACTTCATTTGCTTTACTCCTTTTTTAATGAGAAATGCCTAATCCAGCTGCTTCTCCTAATTCCAATAATGGTTTTGCTTCTAAGGATACGCCCCCAGTTACGGGCGCAGTTTCTAAACCGAATGTCGCATCTAAATCTGCTCGTGTGATATTCTTTTGAGCAGCAGCTAAATGGGCAGCAGCCGTGATGCCAATGGTTGTTTCTTCCGCCATGCAACCAATCATGCATTCGATGCCTGCTGTTTCACAAATCTGATTAATTTTCAGCGCTTCATGAATGCCGCCACACTTCATTAATTTTATATTGATAACATCGACTGTGCCTTTTTTAACTAATTCCAACGCATCTTGAGCATCAAAACAGCTTTCATCAGCCATAATTGTCGTATTAACTTGTGAAGTAACGTATTTTAGACCTTCTAAATCGCGTCTTTTAACTGGCTGTTCCACTAATTCAATTTGATAATCTGCTAATTCTTGAATCGCTTTAACTGCATCTTTGGGCGTCCAAGCCTGATTCGCATCTAAGCGGAGCTTGATATCAAAGCCAACTGCTTCACGAATCGCTTTTACTCTTGCGATATCAGCTTCAATTCCTGTTCCGACTTTAATTTTTAATGTATCAAAACCTAGTTTGACTTTTTCGACGGCTTTTTGTGCCATCACATTTGGTTCATCAATACCTAGTGTAATATCCGTTATTACTTGGTTATCATAGCCGCCTAACAATTGATAAAGAGGCAGTTGAGCTTTCTGACCCATCAAATCATAACAAGCAATATCGATTGCTGCTTTTGCCGCTGGAGCGAAAGCAGATATTTTATCCATCACTTCATGAATTTTCTCAATATTAAAGGGGTTTAAGCCAATGATTGCTTGGCCAAATAATTCGATCGTTTCAAGCGTGCCAGCCAACGTTTCACCGGTAATAAAAATGCCTGGCCCTCCTTCTCCATATCCAACTAATCCCTCTTCTGTTTCAATTTCCACAATTGCACTATCCGCTGATTCTATCGTCCCCAAAGCGATCGTAAAAGTTTCTTTCAGTTTAATTTTCGATGCCCTAACATGTACCTGCTTAATTTTCATAAAATCCTCCCTTTGATATTTCCAATTGACTGAAAATTCAGTTTTTTAAAAATATCCAAAAATTAAATTTAGATTGTTATCGATCATTCTAAACTCATTGTTTTCTAATGTCAATAAAATAATGAGATTTCAATTAAAATAAAATGAATTTCGAATTTTATGAGCTTTTTTAATAAATCAGTAAATTACATGACATGTGAGATACTTCTCATTTACAAACATTCTTAAAAAAGGTATGATAGTAAAGAGGCAACTTGCAAAGGAGTAGAAGACGAATGAGTGAACAACCTCAACAACGTTCAACCGAAGAAGTTGAAGCAATTAAAGAAGATATTTTAACTGCATTAGAAACAGTGATTGACCCTGAATTAGGCATCGATATTGTTAATTTAGGACTAATTTATGAAGTTGAATTTGCAGAAGAAACTGGTGATACTGTCATCAAAATGACCTTAACCACAATGGGTTGTCCGTTAGCAGATGTTTTAACAGAACAAATCCATGGTGTTTTAAAAGATATTCCTGAAGTGAATAATATCGAAGTAAAATTAGTCTGGTACCCTGCTTGGACAACGGATAAAATGAGCCGTTACGCACGAATTGCTTTGGGTATTCGCTAGTTATTTCGAGGCTAATGATAAAAAACATATGAAAGAACCGATTGGTCCGTTCTTTCATATGTTTTTTTGTTTGTTTAATTTACTTATTTGATAAAAATTACCTGATGCCATCAATACTTGGCTTTTTCCAAATTTTTGCTACTGGATGGAAGTCTAATAAAAACTGTAGCTGCGTTCCACTGAAGCCTGATGCTCCAGCAAACATGATATGAAAAGTGAGTCCTCTATCCATAATCAGATACCCTGTATCCAGCACGCCATTTCTTTCATAAAACTGATAACGTTTTTCTCTTTGGGCTTCATTCGCTGCATTTTTGCCAATTTCTTCACTCTCCAAAAGAACCCCCTTAGGATAACGTGTCTTCAATAACGCTAACACGGTTGAACCTAATCGTTGGTTTCGGTGGTGCTGATCAATTGCAAAGAAAAAGACATAGGTTGCTTCAGGTGCAATTTGACTATTTAACAAAATCCCCACGTTCTCATCCGCCTCTTGAATAACAAACAAATGAAATTTTCCTGCTTGAGAAGACGTCAATAATTGATCAAACGGCAGTCTCTCTTCTTCTGGAAAAGCTTCTATGTAGGTTGCTTCCCAATAGGCTTGATTTCCTTGATTTAATAATGTGAATTGCATAAAAGCTCCTTTCTAAAATGATTGCTTCGTACTAATAACTTTTGTTACTTACATAAGACCTAAAAGTCATTTAAACATGCGACTGGTTATCCCTATACGCAATTATTTTTTGATACTAATCTAGTAGTTTAATCGTTCTCTGTTCCTGAGTCAATAAAAGAGCACAAGATTCGAGACTTTCAACGTTTAGTGAAAAGTCGATTCTTATTTCATTACAACCTATTCACTATTCGCTGCCCTCTTTTTTCTATTCGTTGATTTACTTGAACTAAATATTCATTTATCTCCTCTAGATTCTGAGGTAAGATAAACGAGTCTTTTTTCAAATGATTTTTCCATAGCGCTACTGGTTGATACTGTTCATTTAAAAATGGTTGCATCTCATACGTATGAACGTAGCTTTCCCATGAATGAAACGAAGCTAAAAATATCGAAAGTTGTTCTAAAGAATAATCCCAATAATCTTTAAACGATAAGCTTCTTCCACTGTTAAATCCTAGTGGAACTACTGTAATGTTTCCAATTGAATGGGTAAGTTCGGCAAAACGCTTTAATTGTGGGTCCTGATGGACTCGATCAAATTTAGTAAAATTGTCGAGAAGGAATTCATTCCATGTATATTTTTTGGGTACAGGATTTGGTAAATAGTCAGGAAAAGCTTGGTCAAAATAAGTTAAATATCGGTCCGAAATCACAGCCGATGCCCCGGAATCATGAGGCGGATACTTGCTATTTACTGCAAGCAAATTCTGTTCAGAAGGTTTTTCTAAATAGCTTTCTTGATTTTCCCCAATTACTTCCGCTGGTCTAAAGAAATCGGGATAAACAAGTTGTAACATAATTTTATACGTTGTCCAAAATGAGTTCATAATATCTTTGTGCACGGTCGCCTTCCCAGTTAACTTTAAAAAAACATCCTCCACAACCTCGTACTTTTCAATATGGACATTCGATGTTCTAGCTTTTAAAATATTTTTAACCGGCTGCTGGTGGTCATACTCTTGACCCAAAAGCAACTTCTTTAAATCATCTTTCGCTGAAATTGTCTTAACTGTAATCTCCGCCACTTTGAATAACTCCCATCCTACGATTTTCTCTATATTCTTTTATATTATTATACTAGAAAAACGCTCCCTCCTGCCCTTTTTTAATCAACAAATCATCAATTAGAAAACACCAACGAAACAGAAGTGCAACACTAGCATGCGAAAAAATGCGATCGGCAACTTATTTTTTAGACACTCTGTGTGTTTCGTATAGTCGAGGCTGGTTGCGTGTATTTTTTTCAAGAAAATTGAGCACAGCTATGGTATAGTCAAAACTACGATTATTTCAAACACGGAGCGACAGTTTATGGAAATGTACCAAGTAATTAGATATTTTTTAAATGAAATGGAGAAAAAGATTTGGCATGCCTTGTTAACATTAGTACTTTTTTGTCTTTATATTTCCATTTTTGATGTTCCTTTTACAATTAAAAATACATTCATCGGCAGACTACTTTTCCCGAAAGCTTTTATGAACGCAGGAAGTGCGAATCTGATTTTTTATTTGATTAGTTTTTTTGGTTTTTTATGGTCAATTTTCATTTTTGCTTATCTATTGAATAAGACACGCCTCAAATTATTAAATAAAACCTTTCCTTATCTTTTGGAAATATTAGAAGTCTGTATTTTGCCTTTAGTGATTCTTTTTGCTTACATTTATATTTATTTGCGGGTCCATGGCGAAGGTTTCAGCTATATACGAGAATCTCTTTTACAGCAAGAGTTAACTTATTCAATGAAATGGTTTCTTTGCCTTGGTAGTTTGGCGCCGTTATTTTTCTTTTTAAGCACTTTAAATTTAACTAAACGAGTCAGACAAAAAAAAGACATGGAATCATGAAAAACCATGTCTTTTTTAGTCGGATGTTGTTTTTACTGCAGGACAGTTTTCTTCCAAAAATTCAAAAATACTACTGTAATAATTTTCAGGTTCGTAGACACTTGAAGATAAATGTGGTGCTTTAGCAACAATGAGACCTTTTTTTATCCCCTGAGTTGCCGCTAAATTTTCTTCAAACATTGTCATTGGAACAAAGCGATCACCTGTACCGTGAATAAAAAATGTCGGCAACGTATTTTTGTGTAATTGTCTCACGGAAGAAGCGGTTTTCAATTGAAAGCCATAGTTATTTAATGCTAATTGATTAGCAATTGTTAAAATAGGAAAAGCGGGTAAATGAAAAGATTCATGTAGGACGTATTTAAATTCATCATAAACAGAAGTGTAGCCACAATCCACTATTAATCCGCGGACATTCGTTGGTAACTTTTCACCACTTGCCATCATGACAGTAGCCGCTCCCATGGAACCGCCCACTAAAATAATTTCTGCTTCCATATCAATGGCAAGAACTTCACTAAGCCAACTTAATAAATCTAACCGATCCAGCCATCCCATCCCAATTTTATCCCCTGAACTTTTCCCGTGCGCACGCAAATCGGGAACTAAAACATTGTAGCCTTCTTCTGCAAAACGTAATGCAGTATATGCCATATCGCGTTTTCCGTTTGAACGATAACCATGCACACAAATCGCCCAACGATGGTTATCTGGATAAGGAATAAAGCACCGTGCATACAATGTTTCATCTTTAATTTTCAACCAACGGTCTTCAGCAAAAGGCTCTGTCCAAAAAGCTTCGCCTTCTTGTTTTTGTTGTTCTTCTATTTTTGTATATCTTGTTTCACGTTCTTGAAAATTATCAGGATTTAATAACCGATGCCCTTTTTTATGATACCAAGGGTTGTCTTTAAGCAACGCAATTTTCAAAAAATAATTGGCAATGTAAAAAGAAAAAACAACGCCAATTATTGCAAAAATGATCAGTAACCCGAGGAGCCATTTCATCTGCAAATCACACCCTCTTCTAAAGTATTTCCTTCTTCATTTAATATACTATGGATTTTTCATTTCTGAAAGAAATCACCCTTACATTTTGTTATTTTTTGAAAAAAAAACAGCCGTCTCAAAAAGAGGCGGCTACTTTTAATCTATCAACAATCCAACGTTGTCATATCTTCATATGTCTCACGGCGAGCAACTAATTTTGCTTGTCCATCTTCGACAAAAACCACCGCTGGTCGAGGATTTCGGTTGTAATTACTTGCCATTGAATAACCGTAAGCCCCCGTACTACTAATGGCCAATAAATCCCCTGCTTTAACTTCTGGCAATAAAATATCTCGAAGTAAGACATCTCCTGATTCGCAATATTTACCAACCACTGTGACTTTCTTGACTGAATCATGCCCATCACGATTCGCTAGAAATCCATCATAAACCGCTTGATACAAAGCAGGCCGTATATTATCACCCATGCCACCATCTACGGAAACAAAATGACGAACACCAGGAACCTCTTTTTGCGCGCCAACTGTATATATCGTTGTGCCCGCTTCGGCAATTAAACTGCGGCCTGGTTCAATCCAAAGCTCAGGCAGTGGATACCCTAATTGTTCACAATGACCTTTCAAGGAATAAACAATTTTTTCAACAAATGTTGCTGGTGCTAATGGCTCATCTTGCTGCGTGTACTGCACACCAAAACCACCACCCATATTTAAAACACGTGCTGTAAATTGATGGACTTGCCGCCAGTCTTCTAAAATAGTGAACATTTTTTCAACAGCAGCTAAAAAGCCTTCCACAGCAAAAATTTGCGAGCCAATATGGCAATGGACCCCTTGCACATCAAAAGAGGGATTTGATAAAAGGCGAACGAGCGCTTCTGTTGCCTGGCCACTTGCAACATCAAAACCAAATTTTGAATCTTCTTGGCCTGTCAAAATGTAATCATGGGTTTCTGCATCCACACCAGGACTCACCCGAAAAAGAACTTTTTGTGTTTGGTTTCGTGTAGCTAATAATTCTTCCAACAAGTCAATTTCGTAAAAATTATCAATGACAATTGTACCTATTTTGTTATCCAAGGCGTAACGTAATTCTTCAGGGGTTTTGTTATTTCCATGGAATTCAATTTCCGCTGGCTCCATGCCCCCTTTTAAAGCTGTGAATAGTTCTCCACCAGAGACAACATCACAAGCAATATCTTCTTCCTTTAACACTTGATAAATAGCTAAACAACTAAATGCTTTACTTGCATAAACCACTTTATTTTTGATACCTAATTGATTTAACGTTTGTTTAAAACCACGTGCTTGTGCGCGAATATGAGCGACATCATAGACAAATAACGGCGTCCCGAATTTTTGCGCCAACTTTACGGTGTCACAACCACCGATTTCTAAATGATTTTCCCGATTCATTTTTGCTGTACCAAATAACATGTTTTCCCGCCCCTTCATTTTGTTTTATTAAAAATCATAGCATAAAACCCAGTAGCTTCCTATAATTTTCCACATTTTTCTCTGACTTTCTCCTGTTGCTTTTTTTCGCCAAATAGCCTACAATAATTGGCATACAAATAAAAAACCTTTATTATCAAGACTTTAATCTTTTAAATCAAAATTGGTATATACGAAAAAGAAAGAAGGCAGAGGACTTGGCTACACTGAACCGCGATCAACAAATTGAAGAAATTATTAATTTGGAAGCAATTTTGAATTTACCGAAAGGAACAGAACATTTTGTCAGTGATTTACATGGTGAATTTGAAGCTTTTGACCATATTTTAAGAAATGGTTCTGGGCGAATCCGAGAAAAAGTTCAATTTTTATTTAAACAAGAATTAAATGCCCATCAGATGGACGAGCTTTGTTTTATTATCTACTATCCAGAAGAAAAATTAACACTTTTAGAAAATGAAAGCGCCCTCTCTTATGAATGGTGGCTATTAACGATTCGCCGTCTGGTTGAAATCGTCCGTTCTTCTTCGATGAAGTACACACGTTCTAAAGTTCGCAAAGCCCTTCCTGAAACCTATGGGTATATTCTCGAAGAATTGATTTATCAATATGATGAAACAACAACCAAAAACGGTTACTATCAACAAATTATTGAAAAAATTATTTTACTAGGTGAAGCCAAACGTTTCGTGACAGAATTAGCTTATCTAATCCAACGTCTGATTATTGATCACCTACATGTTATTGGGGATATCTATGATCGGGGGCCAGCACCAGATAAAATTATGGACCGATTAATGTCCTATCACTCCTTGGATATTCAACTAGGCAATCACGATATGATTTGGCTGGCTGCTTATAGTGGTTCACTGGCTTGTTTAGCCAATGTAGTGCGTATTTGTGCTCGCTATGGAAATTTAGATTTGTTAGAAGAACGTTATGCTATCGATTTAACCGCCTTAAAAAAATTTAGTTTAGAAACGTATAAAGAAAATCCTGCTTTTGCACCCAAGAAAAATCCCTATCGTGCGTTAACTGAAGATGAAAAACAAGTAGCGATGCGTGTGCAACAAGCCATTGCCATTATTCAAGAAAAACTAGAAGGCCAAATTATTGGTCGACGCCCTGATTTTAACTTGGCACATCGGCTACGCTTAGATAAGATTCAAGGGGAAACTATTACTTTTGACGAATGTCGTTATACATTAATTAACAGCTGTTTCCAAACCGTTTCTGAAGAGCAGCCTTACCAATTAACACGTGAGGAAAAACAGATAATTGATGATTTATTAACGCAATTTCAGTCTTCACCGCGGTTAACAAAACACATGCGCTTTCTAATGGAAAAAGCTTCTCTTTACCTTGTGTATAATCAAAATTTATTGATTCATGGCTGTCTGCCTCTGAATGCGGACGGTACTTTTCAAGCTTATACATTTAAAGGCCACTCCTATTCAGGAAAAGCTTTAGTTGACTTCTTTCAGAAAATGTTAGAAGAAGCATACGCTCAGCCTGCTATTACAGATGACTATGCGACAGATTGTTTATGGTATCTTTGGTGTGGCGAAGGTTCCTCATTATTTGGCAAACGAGCTATGAAAACCTTCGAGCGTTATTTTCTCGCTGAAAAAGAAACACATTACGAAGAAAAGAATCCTTATTACTCTTTGCGTGATACAGTTGAAGTTTGTGAAAGAATCCTAGATGAATTTGAAGTGACTGGTGAAAATCGACATATCATTAATGGTCATACACCAGTTAAACGAACAAAAGGCGAATCACCAATCAAAGCAAATGGCACGCTTCTCGTAATTGACGGCGGCTTTTCAAAATCTTATCAGACAATTACTGGAATTGCTGGTTATACATTGTTGTACAACTCGTTCGGGTTACAACTGACCGCGCATAAATCTTTTTCTAGTAAAGAAACAGCCATTTTAAATAATCAAGACATTCATTCCATCAAACAAGTCATCGATCGCCCCTTACAGCGGCTATTGGTGAAAGATACCACTATCGGTAAAGAGCTATTAAAGCAATCGCAAGCACTCCAAAAACAAATGAAACAAAACCAGTAGTGCCGTTAAAAAGACGCTTGCACTCTTATCCGAAAAATGATTAAATGGAGGAGTTGAGAAAAATATCTATTAGAGAAACGGAAAGGGTTTTACATTGAACAAACAGCAACTCTCACTTTACGGCACCATTTTCTTTCTTTGCTTTTTCCTAATTGTGGGCTTCTTCTTCTCAAGTCGTGGCGAAGATTATGCCAAAGAATCTGAACAAAAAGTTACAATTGATTCCGCCAAACATGAGAAACATACGAAAGACAAGGAAGAAAATAATTCAGCAAATACAGTATTTTTTGATAAAATAAATGACCTGCTCGTCGCTTCTGTCAAAGAATTTGAAGGAACGGTCGGGATTAGTTATTTGGATTTAGAAACTGGCGAACAGCGTTCCGTGAATGGCCAACATGAATTTTATACAGCTAGTACTATTAAAGTGCCACTGACGATGTTAGTCGCTGACACGGTTGCTTCTGGTCAAAAAAAATGGACAGACCTGATTCCCTATAACGCCGAAGAAGATTATGAAGAAGGAACTGGGATCATTGCCTATAATATCCAACCAGAATATCCATTAAAAACGTTACAAGAATATGCCATCACCTATTCTGATAATATCGCTAAAAATATGCTCTATGATACATTGGGTGGTGATGCAAAAGCAAAACGAGAAATGTATCAGCGTTATTTGCACAAGTCACCTTCGATTGAAGAACCACAATTTTCTTCGGAAGATGCGCTAGTTATTCTACAAAAATTATATACTGAAAAAGCAACAAAACCAGATTACCAAGCGATTTATGATTCTATGAAACAAAGTGTTTTCCATGAAAGAATGGAAACTCCCACAACTCAAGGAAAAGTTGCTCATAAAATTGGTTCCTATGATGAATTTATTCATGATATGGGGATTTTAGAAACACCTCACCCCTTTGCTTTAGCAATTTTTACTAAAGGACCTGATAATGCTAAGAGTGCTGCGTTTATTGCTTCAGTGACAGATAAGTTATGGCAATTACAGGTGTCTGAATATCCTAATCAATAACAGTTAAAAAAATACCCTTAGTTTATTAAGTCGTCTTAATAAACTAAGGGTATTTTTCTTATTGTTTGTTATCATTATCCGTTTGTACAGACAACAACTTCGTAAAACGTTCTGCCAACATTTGGTGGGCATCAATTTTTTTGGTTCCTTGTGCTTTTGCTGCAAAACTAGCAAAGTTTAAGCCAGCCCCAAATAGTTGTAACGCACCGTTGCCTAAATCTCCCTTTTTGAGAGCTTCAAGCCCATCTTCGATAAACTGGTTACTTTCATCTAAATGACACTCAGGAAGATATTTCACGCCGTGATGATAGCGTTTTACATTCAGAATGATTTGCTTCGCGGCTTCTTCTGAAATAGCCGCTCCCAAGTTTAACAGTAGCTCATTGATTGGTTCCACCAAGCGAGCATAATCACTTTCGTATTTTTGACAATTCAGTGCAATCGCTTTGCGGCGTTCTTCATTTTTCATTTTTTCCACTCCCTTTTTTATTAAAAACGAGCACGAAAGCTACCAACTGGCTTCGCACTCGTTCTTTCTAACCACTAATTTTCTTTGTTCATGCTTTTAATTTTAATTAAACGTGTAATTTCGCCACGTTCATTTTCTTCTAATTTCATTTGAATGTAGTAAATTGTTTCTTCTAATTGCGGAATCGTCATATACTCTAAGGCGTTGACACGACGACGCGTTTTTTCAATTTCTTTTGATAATAATTGGCACGTCTTTTCAACATTTGCAAGTGCTAATAATTTCGGTAAAATGCTTGAAATTTTAGCAAAAGCTTGATCAAGCTCGCTGTTTGAATTCACGTAGCCATAATCTAAGGGTGCTTCTTGAACCGATTCATCGTAATCAAAAATCATTTTAGGAACTGGCACACTTAAGATGTTCTGTTCAATAATTTCTAATTCAACTTTTTCGGCTGGAATTGCCACTAACTCTTCAATAAAGGCTTCGTTCAACGTTGCGTTTGCCAATACAAAATTTGATAACGCATCCGTCACTTCTTGTTCAACCTGAATACGTAACTCATTGTTTTCTTTGACTAGCGCAATAAACCGTCGCATCAATTCATCTTGTTTGTCTTTCAGCAACTTATGACCTCTCGTGGCCGTAGTTAACTGTTTTTTCAATCGGGAAAGTTCCATACGGGTTGGATTAACATTTAATCGAGCCATTTTTCTACTTCCCTTCAGTTAAATATTGATCGAGCATATCCTCTTTAATTCGTTTTAGTTCTGTTCTCGGTAGCATACTTAATAGTTCCCACCCAAGATCTAACGTTTCTTCAATCGAACGGTTTGTATCGAATCCTTGATTGACATATTCTTCTTCAAAACGTTGGGCAAAAGCTGCGTAAATTTTATCGACATCAGAAAGAGCTGATTCTCCTAAAATGACAGCTAATTCTTTGGCTTGTTTCCCTTGTGCATAGGCTGAGAACAATTGATTCATCGTCGCTGCGTGATCCCCGCGCGTTTTGCCTTCGCCAGTTCCTTTGTCTTTAAGACGGGAAAGTGATGGCAAGACATCAATTGGTGGTTGGATACCGCTCTTATATAGTTCCCGGGACAAGATAATTTGCCCTTCTGTAATATAGCCAGTTAAATCGGGAATTGGATGTGTTTTATCCTCCTCTGGCATTGTTAAAATAGGAATCTGTGTTACGGAACCTTTTGAGCCACGAATTCGGCCTGCTCGTTCATACAACGTTGCTAAGTTCGTGTAAAGATAACCCGGGTAACCACGACGTCCTGGAACTTCACGGCGTGCTGCTGAAATTTCTCGCAACGCTTCGCAATAATTGGTCATATCCGTCATGATAACTAAGACATGCATGCCCTTTTCATAAGCTAAATATTCAGCGGCTGTCAAAGCCATTCTAGGTGTTGCAATCCGTTCAATGGCTGGATCATTCGCTAAGTTCATAAACAAGACTGAACGATCAATTGCGCCTGTTTGACGGAAATCTTCCATAAAATATTCCGCTTCTTCAAAGGTAATCCCAATGGCCGCAAAAACTACGGCAAATTCTTCTTCACTATTTAACACGTTGGCTTGTCTGGCAATTTGTGCCGCTAATTCTTTATGAGGTAAGCCAGATGCTGAAAAAACAGGTAATTTTTGACCACGAACTAAGGTATTTAAATGGTCAATCGCTGAAATCCCTGTTTGGATGAACTCATCGGGATAATCACGAGCAACTGGATTGATAACTTCGCCGTTAATATCTAATTTTTTCTCAGGTAATAATTCTGGTCCATTATCTTTTAAGCGACCTAAGCCGTCAAAAACGCGCCCCATCATATCTGGCGAAACCCCTAATTCTAAAGGATGTCCCAGAAAGCGAACTTTTGAATCACGAATATTGATGTTACTCGTTCCTTCAAAAATTTGGACCATCGCTTTATCTCCATTGATTTCTAAAACTTGCCCTTGGCGAATTTCGCCATTTTGCATGCGTACTTCAATTAATTCTTCGTACTTTACGCCTGCCACTTTTTCAACAATCATCAGAGGACCAACGACTTCATTGATTGTACGATATTCTTTAATCATTCGTCATTCCTCCTTCAGCAATGATTTCTTTTATCGTTGTTTTAATTTCTGCTTGTAAACGATCCAATTTTTCTAATTCTTCTTCTGGTAAATACTTGCTACGAGCAATGCGATCGCGGATTTCAACTGTTCCCGCCATTAACTCAGAGAAATAAGTGCCTAAACTTAAGGCTTTTTGACCTTCTTCACCAAAAGTTAGAATCAATTGCAACATTTTCGCTTGTTTTGTTCGAGAAGTGAACGTATCCACGTCATCAAAAGCATTTTGTTGCAAATAGTCTTCCCGTAATGATTTGGCTGTTTCCAACGTTAAACGGTCTTTATCCGACAAGGAATCAATCCCAACCAAGCGAACAATTTCTTCCAGTTGAGATTCCTCTTGTAAAATCCGCATCCCTTCAGCTACCATAGCGGCCCAGTTTCCTTGCAATTCCAAGTCTAAATATTGCCCTACTTCTGTGGAGTAAAGAGAATAACTTTGCAACCAGTTAATAGAAGGAAAATGACGCTTTTGTGCTAATTGAGAATCTAAGCCCCAGAATACTTTAACAACGCGTAACGTATTTTGGGTGACAGGTTCTGATATGTCCCCACCAGATGGCGAAACCGCACTAATCGCCGTAATGCTTCCTTCACGATGATCTTTTCCTAACGCGATGACTTGTCCTGCTCGTTCATAATATTCAGCTAAGCGGCTACCTAAATAGGCTGGATAGCCTTCATCACCAGGCATTTCTTCTAACCGGCCACTCATTTCTCGTAACGCTTCTGCCCAACGAGAAGTAGAATCCGCCATAATTGCGACTGAGTAACCCATATCACGGAAATATTCTGCAATGGTAATCCCTGTATAAATCGAGGCTTCCCGTGCCGCTACCGGCATATTTGACGTATTCGCAATTAAAATCGTCCGATTCATCAAAGACTCACCAGTTGTTGGATCAATTAATTCTGGAAATTCATTTAAAACATCTGTCATTTCATTCCCGCGTTCCCCACAACCAACGTAAACGACTAAGTCGACATCGGCCCACTTGGCAATTTGGTGCTGAACGACTGTTTTTCCAGCGCCAAATGGTCCTGGAACTGCTGCCGCTCCGCCTTTCGTAATTGGGAAAAAGGTATCAATTACGCGTTGTCCGGTCACCATCGGTACTTTGGGACTTAGTTTTTCTAAAATGGGACGTCCCCGCCGAACGGGCCATTTTTGCATCATGCTAAAACTTTCTGTTCCTTTAGCCGTTTCCACTGAATAAACTGTTTCATCAATGGCAAAATCCCCTGCTTTAATTTCGGCAATCGTTCCTGAAACGCCGAAAGGCACCATAATTTTATGTTGAATAATCGCTGTTTCTTGAACCACACCGACGATGTCACCTGCCGACACTTCTTCACCAACTGCCACAGTCGGTTCAAACGTCCATTTTTTCTCACGATCTAACGCATCAATTTTAACGCCACGGCCTAAAAAGTTACTGTGGGTTACTTCTTGAAATGTATCCAATGGTCGTTGAATACCATCAAACATTTCGGCAATTAAACCTGGGGCTAATTCAACAGATAATGGTTCTCCTGTTGAAATAACTGGTTCTCCTGGTCCAATGCCTGTTGTTTCTTCATATACTTGAATCGAAGCGACGTCGCCTCGCATTTCAATAATCTCTCCGATAACGCCTAAATCTCCTACATGACAAATGTCTTGGATACTAGCATCTGACATGTTTTCAGCTAAAATCAAAGGACCTGAAACTTTGACAATTTTTCCAATTTGCACGCTCATTCTCCTTTGCATTATAAAATATTTTGTCCAATTGCTTTTTCAACATTTTTTTCAATCTCACTTAAACCGATTCCGATTGTACCATTATGACTTGGGATTAAAATAATCGCTGGTGTCACTTGTTCTTTGTATCGTTCAATCGTTTCTTCTGCTAAAGTAGAGGCTTCTTCCGTTATGAAAATGACCCCAAACTTATTTTTTGCCATAGTTTCAATGGCTTCTCTAACTTGCATTTCTGAAATGGCATGATGGACCTCAAAGCCAAACAGTTTAAATGGTAAGATTGAATTTTTGTCTCCAATGACACCAATTTTATACCCCATTGACTTTTCGCATCCTTTCTCGAATTTTTTCATTTGAAAACCCACTATGTTTTCCGACCAAAATTAAACGCAAATTTTTCCATTCAACTTCTTTCGCATTCAAAAAGGCTAGTAATGGGAGCGGCCCAAAAGCGACCGTTCGACCGTTTTCATACATTGAGGTCAGGTAATCATCTTTGAGTTTTTCAAAAGCCAATAAATTTAATTCATTGGTTTCTTTATTGATAATCTTTTCTAATAGTTGTCCGTAATTCGTTGTTCTGACAAATGCTGTAAATTCTACAAGTGACTTTTCCGCATAGGTCAACAGTTCTTTCTTTGAGAGACTGCCAGCGCTAGAAAGCACGGTTGATAAAAAGTTACTGTTTTGATGTTGAACAATCCCTCTAGCCATCGTTGATAGATTGGTTAAATCAATAAAAGCGATGACTTCCTTCGTTAACTCTTCATAGCCCAATTCATCCGCCAATTTTCGTTGTTGCTGTAAAAATGCTCGATCATAAAGGATATCAATTGCTTGTGGTAAACCGCCCTCTTCCAGATAGGCAAAAACATCACGAATCACTTCTAATAATGCTGGCTCAAGTTCGGAAGAGTTTTTTGTATGAATGGCACTTTTGACTGTGTTTAGAGAATAACGACCATCCTCTAAATAAAGATAATCAAAATCTTTACCTGTTTGCTCAGCTTTCGTCAAAATTTTCAAGTTATGGAAGGTAAAACGCATCGTATACAACGTTACTACAGCTGGTTCTGGAGCCATTTCATATAACCAGCGATAAAGATTTCCCAGCGCTTCAGAAGAATGGTAGTCAAATTTTTCTTCAAAAGTTTCGGTTAAATAAGGTTGATAAACCGTACTTTTTAACATATTTTTAACGTCTTCAACTGTTTCCGCTTCTAAAAGTTGTTGAAACTGTTGCTCAGAAAGCAGCTCCGTTTCTTTTAAACGAATCAGCGGATTAATTTGATGATACGTTGGTTTTCTCATGCTACGTCCTCCCTTCTTAACTGAAAAGTTTTTCTGCTACTTTAAAGCCTTCTGTTTTTTGAATCTCTTCAACTAATGCTGAAAAGAGAAAATTATAATCCAAACCGTCTTTTGCAACGATAAAGCCACTTTCTTTTGGAACAACTTCCTCTGAAAGCTCCCATTGAACAGTAGCATCAGAAAGGGCGGTCAGCCATTCTTGCGTCACTTTCGTTTGAGAATACTCTCCTAAAAGAATGGTCGCTTTTCCTGTTAATTCAAGTGAACCTAATTGTGCTTTCATGAATTGTTGAAATTCTTCCGCTGACCATTCACTCATCTTTAAGACCACTTCGTCAAATAATTGGTTAAGATATGCTTGTTTTTTATTTAATGCATCCTGACGAATTTCTAGTGTTTGCCGTTGTTGGCGTTGTTTAAATTCTTTTAATAATTGTTGTTGTCGTTTTTCTATTTCATGTTCTTGCTTCAGCAAAATTTCTTGTTGTGCTGCTTGGAATTCTTGATCGATGCGCGTTTGTTCACTGGTGACATAGGCTTCGACTTCTTGCTTTCCTTGCTGCTTAATTTCACTGATGATTTTTTCAATGGCATCCATCCATCTGCCTCCTCAATTATTTGACGTTCAATACAAGTAAGAAGGAAATTACGAACCCTAAGATGGCATAAGTTTCAACCATGGCAGCATAGATAATTCCTTTTGTTGCATGTTCTGGTTTCTTCGCTAAAATTTGAATCCCCGCAGCGGCCACACGACCTTGGGCAATCCCAGAGAACAATCCTGCAAAAGCAATTGGTAAAGCTGCTACAAAATAGTTCAACCCTTGAACCATACTCATATCGTTTCCTAAGTTAATATAAATTAAGAAAGCAATAACGAAACCGTATAGTCCTTGTGTACCTGGTAATAACTGTAAAATTAACGCTTGACCAAATTTTTCTGGCTGCTCCGTCGTTAAAGCTGCTGCTGCTTCCCCAGTAAAGCCAACCCCTTTGGCTGATCCAATCCCAGCAAAAATTGTCGCCATCGCCATTCCTAATACTGCAAAAACAATTCCACCATTATTATTAATTAAGTAATCCATCATCTCTATTTTCCTCCAATAAATAATTTTCTATTTTTTCTCAACATTGACATACTTTTCTTTTGTTTTTAGCGGATTAAACGCCCGGCCACCGCCTGTGTAAAATTTTCCAAAGAACTCAACATATTGCAAACGTGCGCCATGAACATAAGCACCTAATAACGATAAGAATATGTTTAACGCATGTAAAACAATTAACAGCAAGATGCCCACGCTAAAACGGGCAACTGGCGGCATGAACTCTACGAGCATATTAAACGCTGAAGCAATACTTCCCCCAGCAATTCCTAACGCCATCAAACGTGTATAACTAACTAAATCACCGACATAACCTGTCACACCGTATAGTCCATACAGTCCTTTGGCTAAGCCTTTTAATTTGGCCTTCGATTGAATCATTGGAATCACAATAATTGCAATGGCAGAAAGGCTAGCTAAAATCGCACCTGCTGTAAATAAGCCTTCATTTTTAACCACTAATTTACCAACGACTAACAATGCTAAACCAAACAAAATCCCTAACCAAGCGTAACTTTCGTTAATACTATCTAAATAGCGCTTTTGTTTTGATAACTGAATCCCATTAATCATTAAACCGACAACCAATTGGATAAACCCAAAAATAACCGATAAAATAAGAATCGTATTTACATCTTCGGTCGTTGATAAAATCGGAAATGGTGATTTGATTCCAAACATTATTGGCGGTAATGCTGCACCGAAAAACGAACCGTAAATGAAGCCCCAAATAATTGTTGGAAATGATAAAATCAAGAAAAAGTCGGCAAAACGTTTCATGCCTCTCGGTAAAACAAATGCTTTCAGAGCAATAATAGACAAGAGTAGCATCAGTAAGCCATAGCCAATATCCGCTACCATCATACCAAAAAAGACTAGATAAAACGGCATCATCGCAGGTGTCGGATCAACTTCTTCATATTTTGGTAAGCTATACATCTCTGTTAACATTTCAAACGGCTGCACCAATTTATTATTCGCTAATTTAACTGGTATATCCGTCTCAATTTCCGCCTTCGTAGGATTTTCAAAAGTAAGAGCTATTTCGTCCTTAGGAACTTTTTCTTCAATCGCTGTCAAAATCTCGGCTTTTTCTTCGACTGGAATCCACGTTTGCAAGATGAAAAATGATGAAGCATTTAACAAATGTTGACGTGCTTGTTCTCTTTGGATAACCGCCAATAAGACTTCTTCAGCCAAGCAAAACGTTTCATAGAAATCATGATAAGAAGCCAGTTGTTGCTTTAAGGTTTTTTCTTCTTTTTGTAAAATTTCATATCGTTCTTTGACTTGTTGATATGCCTCTTTAGGTGGAACATCATAACGGTATTGGAGTGGTTCAAAACTATATTGGTTTAATAACTCGGTTACACTCTGCTGATGTTCCTTCAGGTAAACGAGTGTAAAGTAACTATGATGCATACTTTGATAAATTTCTTCAAAATAAACCGTTGGCCATTGAGACAAAGCGCTCAAGAAACTGGCTTTATTGGCTAGATTTATCGAACCATGAACGACATAACTACTTTTTAACTGCTGTTTATGCGGTAAAATATCCAGATATTGCCAGCGGCCTAATAATTCTTCTTCAGCTTCTAATCCTTGACGATCCGTTTGAATTTGTTTCAAAGATTCTTGAATATTCTTTAATTCCGTCAAATAGCTTTGTAATGTTTCTTCATCAAAGGTTTGTTCCAACTCTTCTAAGGTGTAGACTTTTCTTTTTATCTTTAAGCCTTTTCCTGAAGAGCGTGTCAAAAATAAAAGAAGCTCTTGCAATTGTTGTAGCATCGTTTCATATTTACGTAGCTGTTCAGTTGACTGTTCTGCTTGTAAAAAAGAATATTGACTCTTTAAGGCTTGTTCTTCTTCAGGCGAATGAAAAATCCGTTTTACTTCGACAATTTGCAAGCCTTGAATGGCTTGTAGAATTGCTGCTTCTTTTTCGGCAGCGGCAATTATTGTCATTTTTTCCATTTTACTAACTGCCATAAACGTCTTTCACCCTCTCAATAATTGAATCAATGACTTGTTCTTTGTTCGCTTCGTAACGTTCGTGAAGCGCTTGTTCAGTGCGCTTTGTTTCATCTAAAAGTTGTTCTTTTTCAAGTTGTAACATCTTTTCTTGCGTTGCTAGTGAATCCGTCAGCACTTTTTCAACAGCTTCTTCACTCTCTTGACGTAGTTTAGCTAAACGTTCTTGCTTCTGTTCTTCATATAAACGACAATTCATCTTAGCTTGTTGCCGATGCTCTTCCACCGCATCTTCCGCTGCCTTGATTTGCTCTAGTACTTCTTGTACCATTGTCTCCACCTCCTTAGTTTTTACACCTTTAGCATATAAGAAAAAGGACTAGCGAAATAGAGATACGCTCAGCCCTTTTGTTTTAGGTATGCAAAAAGGCGCAAACTCAAAAATTGTTCTTCTCACCCCTTGAAGAACTGAATCCTTGAAGCTTTCGCCCAACCATTCTTTATTCAATACTCTACCATCTTAGCAAAGTTTTTCGCAAAATTCAATACTTACCCAAATGAATTAAAATAACAAATTTTCACTTTTATAATAGGTAATAAAAAGGCATTATTTTTTTCGCTTTATAATTATTGATCTTGAATTTTTTTCACATAGATGTGCTATACTTACGTAAACAATTAAATTTATTTGGAGGGATCTCTGATGAATATACGATATATTTCAATCTCTGGTAATACACGCTCATTTGTTCAACGTTTAACAACTTATGCTGAAGAGCAACATCAGCAAAACGAAAAAAATCCTACGATTACTTTCAAAGAAATTTCGGAAAATTCTCCGTTAGAAGTAGAAACAGAACCATTTTTTACTTTTGTGCCTACCTATTTAGATGGTGGCGATGGCATCAACAACGGCAATACCGAAATTTTAACAGAAGTCATGCGAGAATATCTTGCTTTTGAAAATAATTATCGTTATTGCTCTGGCGTGGTGGGCAGCGGCAATAAAAACTTTAACCACCAATACTGCCTGACAGCTAAACAGTATGCGGAACAATTTAACTTCCCCTTCTTAGCTGACTATGAATTAAGAGGTACTCAAGCGGATATTGAACGAATTTATGCTATTTTAAAGGAAAACCAATAAGCAAGTTTCATTACTAAAAAGCTCACCTATGATAGACTACATTTTGAGGTGAAGAAAAATGAGAAATACATGGTTAGCAGAACAACTTCAGTCAATCAGCGAAGAGCCCAATTCTTTTATTATCGAGGAAACCATCAAATATATTGAACAATTAGAAGATGATAATGAAAGTCTTCAAGTTGCATTGGAAGGAACTATTTGGAGTCCTAAAAAATGGAACGAACCTTTGGAAAAATAATTTAAACAGAAGAAAAGAGCCAGAAACACTTACGTTTCTGGCTCTTTTCTTCTGTTTAAATTATAGGCGTGCATTTAAATCTTTTGCTAATTCTTCAAAACCTGGTTTACCTAATAAAGCGAACATGTTGCGTTTGTAAGCTTCAACACCTGGTTGGTCAAATGGATTAACCCCATTTAAGTAACCTGAGATGCCCACTGCAATTTCGAAGAAGTACATAACATAACCTAATGAATAAGCATCCATTGTTGGCACTTTAACGATCATGTTTGGCACACCACCATCTGTGTGAGCAAGCAACGTACCTTCGAACGCTTTTGTATTGACGAAGTCAATTTCTTTTCCTTGTAAATAGCCTAAGCCATCTAGATCTTCATTTTGTTCTGGAATTGAAATGCTATGGCGTGGATTTTCAATTTTAACCACTGTTTCAAATAAGTTACGCATACCCTCTTGAACATATTGACCCATAGAATGTAAGTCAGTTGAAAAGTCTGCGGCTGCTGGGAAAATACCTTTGCCATCTTTTCCCTCTGATTCACCGTATAATTGTTTCCACCATTCAGAGAAATAGTGCATGCCAGGCTCATAGTTAATTAACATTTCAGTTGTTTTGCCTTTGCGATATAAAATGTTACGTAACGCAGCATATTGATAGGCTTGGTTTTCTTTTAAGTCGCTCGTTGCGCCGTATTCTTTACGTGCATCATTTGCACCTTCCATTAAACGATCAATATCCGCACCGCTAACAGCGATTGGTAAAAGACCTACTGGCGTTAAAACAGTGAAACGACCGCCCACATCATCAGGAATCACAAATGTTTCCCAACCTTCCGCATCGGCTTCAACTTTTACTGCTCCTTTAGCACGGTCAGTTGTCGCATAAATACGTTTATTGGCTTCTTCTTTGCCATATTTATTAATTAATAACTCTTTAAAGACGCGGAAAGCAATCGCTGGTTCTGTCGTCGTTCCAGATTTTGAAATAACGTTGACAGAAAAATCACGATCACCAATCACATTGATTAAATCAGCTAAATAAGTTGAGCTGATGCTATTTCCAGCAAAGAAGATTTGTGGCGCTTTCCGTTCTTCTTTTGATAATAGATTATTAAATGAATGTGTCAAAAATTCAATTGCTGCACGGGCACCTAAATATGAACCACCGATACCAATGACTACTAATACCTCAGAGTCAGATTGAATTTTTGCTGCTGCTTTTTTAATGCGCGCGAATTCTTCTTTGTCATAGTTTTCTGGTAAATCAATCCAGCCAGTAAAATCATTACCAGCTCCTGTACCTTCACGTAATGCTTTGTCCACTGCAGTGACTTGTGTTTGCATGTATTCCAATTCATGGTCAGCAACAAATGGTGCTAATTTGGAATAATCTAATTGAATGTGTGACATTCCTTTTCCTCCTCGAAAGTAAACTTACTACATGTATACTTTACGTGTTTTTAGACATTTTTTCAAGCAAATTCTTTTGGATAGACCAATTGTTTAATTTTAACTATTTAATTAGAGATATTTATTCTCTTAATCAAACAAACCAAGAAAAAATGCTAGGAAATCCTAGCATTTTTTGTTATTAAACAAGTCCTTGACTCAGCATCGCTGCCGCTACTTTTTCAAAGCCAGCAATATTCGCACCTAAAACAAAGTTATCTCGTGCCTGATATTCGTTAGCTGTATCACGACAAGTCTCATAAATGTTTTGCATAATTTGATCTAGCATACCGTCAACTTTTTCAAAGGACCAAGCTAAACGTTCAGCATTTTGGCTCATCTCTAATGCAGAAACCGCAACACCACCTGCATTAGCGGCTTTACCTGGACAATAAATTACAGCTGATTTAGCAAAAACGGCGACTGCTTCTAGTGTACAAGGCATATTTGCGCCTTCTGCCACGACTTTCACTCCATTTTTCACTAAAATAGCGGCTTGCTTTTCGTTGATTTCATTTTGTGTTGCACATGGTAACGCAATGTCATACGCTGTTTCGAAATCCCAAACAGATTCTTTATCATAATAAGTTGCGCCTTTACGTGTTTCAACATATTTTGAAATGCGTTCACGATTTTTTTCTTTTAGTTCTTTTACTAACGCCACATCAATTCCTTCTGGATCATAGACAAAACCAGACGAATCGGAACATGTGATTACTGTGGCGCCTAGCTCAGTTGCTTTTTCCATGGCATAAATTGCGACATTCCCGCTACCAGAAACAGCGACTTTTTTGCCTTCAAACGTATCGTTTTTATCTGCTAATAAATGTTTAACAAAATAAACCGTTCCATAACCCGTCGCTTCTGTTCTTGCTTGGCTTCCCCAGTATCCTAAAGGTTTTCCAGTCAACACTCCTGCATCATAGTTACGCAAGCGTTTATACATGCCAAACAAATAACCAATTTCACGAGCGCCTACGCCAATATCGCCTGCTGGAACATCTGTACTTGGACCAATATGTTTTTGAAGTTCGGTCATGAAACTTTGACAAAAGCGCATCACTTCAGCATCTGACTTACCTTTTGGATCAAAATCACTACCGCCTTTGCCGCCACCGATTGGCAAACCAGTTAAACTATTTTTAAAAATTTGTTCAAAGGCCAAAAACTTCATCACACTTAAATTCACACTTGGATGAAACCGCAAACCACCTTTGTATGGTCCAATCGCTGAATTATATTGGACACGATAGCCTCTGTTCACATGCCAGTTGCCCTGGTCATCTTGCCACGGCACACGAAATTGAAAAATACGTTCAGGTTCAATCAAGACACCTAAAACATTTGCTTCAATGTATTGAGGATTTTTTTCTAAAAAACCTTCTACGGTTGGTAAAAACTCATCGACTGCTTGTAAATATTCTGTTTGACCTTGGTCTAATTGGTGAATTTTTTCTTGAATATTTTTAACATATTGTTTTGCGTCCATTTAATCATCCTCTCATTGTTATAGGTTTATTTTAACTGAAAATTCAAAAATTACCATAGTCAAACGTTTATTTTTTTATTTATTTCTTTTTTGCATTTTTATTGCGCTAATGAAAGCGTTGACATATTTTTGTAAAGTATGTAATATAAAATTAGTAAGCAAAGATAAAAATTTGTTGATATTTTGCATTAAATACACTCTTATACATCAAGATGTATTTAAAGAAAAGAGGAATATTTATGGAAATGGAAAAATTTAAAGATGATTTAAAATCGTTAGGTAAAAGAGTAACAAAATTAAAGGAAAATATTGCTACCGAAGAAGCAACCAAAACTTCTTTAATTATGCCCTTCTTTCAAATACTGGGTTATGACATTTTTAATCCTTTGGAATTCGTTCCAGAATTTACTGCTGATGTAGGGATTAAGAAAGGGGAAAAAGTAGATTATGCGATAGTAATTGATAGTATTCCTACTATGTTAATTGAAGCAAAATCTGTCAACGAGCAATTAACAAAACATGATTCTCAATTATTTAGATATTTTGGGACTACGACATCAAAATTTGGAATATTAACAAATGGTAAAGAATATAAATTTTTTACCGATTTGGAAGAACCCAACAAAATGGACGTCTCTCCATTTTTAACTATTGATATAACTAATTTGAAGGATACACAAATACCAGAAATTGCTAAATTCCATAAAGACACATTTGATATTGATAAAATTACAAGTAGCGCTTCTGAATTGAAATATTTAAATAAATTTAAAGCTTTCTTATCAGATCAGCTTTTAGACCCTTCAGAAGATTTTGTAAAATATTTTGTTGGAGAAATTTATGGCGGAGTAAAAACTAAACAAACATTAGATAAGTTTACACCTATAATAAAAAAAGGAATAAATCAATTTATCAATGAAAAAGTAAATGAAAAGTTAAGTGCTGCATTAAATACTTCTGTTTCGGACAAAGAAGATGATTTGTCTGAACAGCCTGAAGATGAAATCGAGAATAATATAGTTACTACTCCTGAAGAATTAGAAGTTTACACAATTTCTAAACTCATTTTAAAAGATACAGTAGTGTTGGATAGGATATTTTATCGAGATAATAAAAGTTACTTTAATGTACTCCTAGATAATAATATCAGAAAATGGATTTTAAGATTTTACATGAATAATAATGGTATGAAAATAGAACTAAACAACGGATTAAAAGAATTAATTTCAATCGAATCACCATTAGATGTGTCTAATCATTCAGAAAAAATAATAAAAATTGTAAACGAGTTCTTATAAAACTAAGGAGCCAGTTAGTAAATTTTCAATTAGCTGGTTCCTTAGTTTTATTTATTTTTTTCCTTAAATCCAGAAAAAATCCTGTAATTATGGTACACTACCTATTGAATTGGAGGAGAACTATGAAGAAATTTGATGTAATTATTGTCGGTGCTGGGACGAGTGGTATGATGGCCACGATTGCGGCCGCAGAAGCTGGTGCTCAAGTATTATTGATTGAAAAAAATCGCCGTGTTGGGAAAAAATTATTAATGACTGGTGGCGGTCGCTGTAATGTAACCAATAATCGGCCCGCAGAAGAAATCATTTCATTTATTCCTGGGAATGGAAAATTTTTGTACAGCGCATTTTCACAATTTGATAACTATGATATCATGAACTTTTTTGAATCCAATGGTATTCACTTAAAAGAAGAAGATCACGGACGCATGTTCCCTGTTACAGATAAATCGAAGTCAATTGTTGATGCGCTATTTAACCGCATTAACGAATTAGGAGTCACTGTTTTTACAAAAACACAGGTCACAAAATTACTACGAAAAGACGATCAAATAATTGGCGTTGAAACCGAACTGGAAAAAATTTATGCACCATGTGTTGTATTAACAACTGGCGGCCGCACTTATCCTTCCACAGGAGCAACTGGTGATGGCTATAAACTAGCCAAAAAAATGGGGCATACTATCAGCCCACTCTACCCTACCGAATCGCCTATTATTTCTGAAGAACCTTTTATCCTTGATAAAACGTTGCAAGGTCTCTCTTTACAAGATATTAATTTAACTGTTTTGAACCAAAAAGGAAAACCTTTAGTTAATCATCAAATGGATATGCTGTTTACACATTTTGGCATTTCAGGACCTGCCGCGCTCCGCTGTTCTAGTTTTATTAACCAAGAATTAACTCGCAACGGCAATCAACCTGTCACGGTAGCCTTGGATGTGTTTCCGACAAAATCTTTTGAAGAAGTGCTGAAAAATGTTGATTACATGATTGAGGAACAGCCAAATAAAGTGGCAAAAAATGCCTTTCATTCTTTAATACCAGAACGTCTGCTCACTTTTTATCTAGAGAAACTAGCAATTGAAGAAGTGCCTGCCAAACAACTAACAGAAAAGCAACGTCTTTCCTTTGTGGAACTACTGAAAGACTTTCAGTTCACTGTTACGAAAACATTGCCTTTGGAAAAATCTTTTGTCACAGGCGGTGGGATTTCCCTCAAAGAAGTGACCCCTAAAACAATGGAGAGCAAATTAGTCAATGGTTTATTTTTTGCTGGTGAACTTTTAGATATTAATGGCTATACTGGAGGCTACAATGTTACAGCTGCATTTGTCACTGGACATGTTGCTGGCTCCCATGCCGCAGAAATTGCAGAATACACCTATTTACCAATTGAAGAAGTCTAAACAAAAAGTCGCTAAAATAGCGACTTTTTGTCTACTTTTTTTATTTATCAATAATTTTCCCGTTTTCTAAATAAATAGTGCGGGTGGCTACTTTTTCCACAAACGTTTCATCATGCGAGGTGAAAATTACTGTTCCTTGATAGGCACTTATAAATTCTTCAAGTGCTTGGATTGTGTCTAAATCAAGAAAATTGGTGGGTTCATCCAATAAGATGATATTATTTGGTTCTATAAATAATTGCGCCAAAGTAATTTTTATGGCTTCGCCACCACTTAGAGAAGATATCTTTGTCTGTAAATTTTCTTGTTGAAAACCTAGCCGATATAAAAGTGAACGCACAATCTTTTCAGAATAATTTGTCCGCTTCAATAAATAAGTCAACAGTGGTTCATCATTTTTTAATCGATAATCTAATTGATGATACGTTCCTAACCGGACTTTGGGAGAAAAGTAAATGGCCGGGTGACGGGCTTCAATTTGTTGAAGGAAAGTACTCTTCCCAGCACCATTTTTTCCACAAAGTGCTATTTTTTCGTTTAAAGGAATTTGAACGTTCACTTGGTTAAGAATTGTTCGATTCTCATAAGCGAAAGTTAAATTTTCAATTCTAATTGGATATGGATTGTATAAAGAGAACTGATTATTAGTAGGAAAAATAATTTTTCGCTCTTGTTTTGCTTGCGCAACATCGGGTAATCTGTCAATTCTGACCCTAATATCAGAGAATCGGACTTTAGTAGGATACAATTTTACCGAAACTATGGCAAAATAAAGACGGAGGTGAAAACCATGAAGATTACATTGACACGAAAAACATCAGCTTGGGGCGCGTTACGCTATTTTACATTTTATAAAAATGGTGTGCATCAAGGGAAACTTTTTACTAATGTACCTATTGAAATTGAGGCTGATCCTGGTGATGTTTTAACGTTCTATGAAGGCTGGTTCCAATTTTATCGGCGCATTGAAGTTACTGAAGATACCAAAGAAATCACGATTATCAATTCTAAAAAATTACAGCACGTTTTTTATACCTGTGTCGTCTTATTTTTAATTTTAACGCTATTATTCCTTTCCGCACAGAAACTTTCGACATTTATTATTGCTGAAATTTTAATTTACTCTGGTATTCAGTGGCTGTTCCGGCAACAAACCTATCATTTTACTGTCAAGAAAAAAACGGAATCCTTTGCTTCCTATTCTAAAAAAAGTATCGCACACTAAACGAATCTTTAGCGTGCGATATTTTTTAATTACTTTTCATTAATTCGGCCACATATGTGACTGTTTCTGGTTGTGTTTCTTCAATTTTATTAATCGCATCTGCAAAATTCGGTAAATGTGCTTTGTGGGCAATTAATAATTCGTCCAACAAGGTCTTCGCCATGACGCCGCCAGGAACTAATGGATTAATAGTGAAAGCATGCAATGCTGCGCCGTAATCACCATTGATGGCTGCTCGAATAACCGTTTCTTCCATAGCTTTCATATTTTGAATAATTCCTCGTGCTGCTGGCGGAAAGGCCCCCCAGTTGTAAGGTTCATGGCCATGTGCTGTCACAGGTCCAGATACTTCTACAACACAATCATACGGTAAATCAGTAATTGTCCCATTATTTTCAGTAGAAACAACCATATCCGTTCGTTTATCATTATAGATTGATGCGATCATTTCACAAGCTGCATCGCTATAGTGTGTGCCGCCCCGTTCTTCTAATTCTTTTGGTTTGTAATCTAGTTTGGGATCTTTATACAATTCAAACAAACGACCTTCCGTTTCTTTAACCACTTGTGCTCTTGTTTCGCCCCGTTCATACTCTTCGACGGAATGCTTCAACATCTCATCTTCAATATAATAATAGCGATGATAACCACATGGTAACATTCCTAAATCTTTTAACTGTTCATAATGGAACGGCGCATCAAAAATATTTTTCAAATGACTTTCTTGCTCTTGCTTAGGTCCGTAAATTAAATCAATGAGTTCTTGTGTTCGCTCTTGTCCTTCTTTGTCCCAAACGCGGTGCCAATGGAAATGATTAATTCCAGCAAATTTAAAGAATAAGTCTTCTTCTGGAATTCCCAGCATTTCGGCCGCTTGTTTTCTATGACCAATCGGCACATTACATAAGCCAACTGTTTTTTTCCAACCGCCATGTTTAATTGCAGCTTCCGTAACCATTCCAGCTGGATTAGTAAAATTCACTAACCAAGCATCTGGGCAAAGGCGTTTCATATCGTCAATAATAGCTAAAATGACAGGAATTGTTCGAAATGCTTTAAACATTCCTCCCGCGCCATTTGTTTCTTGGCCTAATACTCCATGGGACAAAGGAATCCGTTCATCTTTAATGCGAGCATCTAATAATCCTACACGGAACTGTGTTGAAACAAAATCCGCCCCTTTTAAGGCTGCTTCACGGTCCAAGGTTAAATGAACTTCCCAATCTAAACCAGCAGCTTTAATCATGCGCTTCGCCATTGCACCTACGATTTCCAATTTTTCTTTACCAGCTTCAATATCGACTAACCAAATTTCCTTAATTGGCAGTTCATCTTTTCTTTTAATGTATCCTTCAATTAATTCAGGTGTATAACTAGAACCGCCACCAATTGTTGCAATTTTTAATGCTCCTCTTGTCATCCGTCTTCTTCCTCCTTGATTAAATTGTTATCGTTTACATCTTTAGGATAAATTATGGGAATGTTCCCATGTCAAGCACTATTTTCAAAAAAATGTATGCTATACTTCTTATAAGAATACATTCCACTTTGGAGGTAAAAAATGACGTCTATCATTGATGTAGCAAAAGTTGCCGGTGTCTCGAAATCGACTGTTTCTCGCTTAATTTCTGGAAAAGGATATGTGAGTGCCGATAGTCAAGAAAAAATTCTCAAAGCAATGAAAGAATTAAATTATACCCCGAATTATGTGGCGCGGAATTTACGAGCAGGTGCCACAAAAACTATTGGCTTTTTAGCCCCTAGCTATTTAGGTTCCTTAGGTATTTTCTTGAATCGCTTTATTTCAATTGCCAAAAAATACAATTATTCCGTAACCTTATTTTTTACAGATGGCGATCAACAGAAAGAAATTGATGCCTTGAACCAATTAAAATACAAACAATTAGATGGCTTGTTTTTATTGACACGAACAAATGAATGGTCGGTGATTGAGCCTTACAGCGCGTATGGCCCTTTAGCAACCTGGCATCGTATCGATTCACCTAATATATACTCTTCCTACATTGATCATTACTCTGGTTACTATCGTTCCTTAGAATATTTACAACAACAAGGATACCAAAAAATCGGTCATGTCCTCGGTAATCCCGAAAATTTAAACACGCACGCACGAAAACGTGCAATGAAAGATTTTTATGAAAACACTCAGGCACCTTGGCAAGCTGAGTGGCTGATTAATGATCAGTATACTAACCATTCTGGTCGCAAAATTGCCCATTACTGGCAACAATTAACCGAAAAGCCAGAAGCTTTGGCCTTTTATAATGATCACGTAGCAGCTGAGTTTATTTCAGAACTTGAAAATCTAAATTATGCCGTTCCTCGCGATGTCGCTGTCATTGGCTTTGATAATAGTTATGTCAGTGAATTGATGCATATTACGACTGTTGATTATGCCATTCAGTATCAAGCCGAAAACTCATTTATTTACCTATACAACCAATTAAATCAGACGAACATTCCTGAAAAAAAATTAACCGTTCGTCTAGTTGAACGACGAACGGTGCCTAAAAAAGACCCGGCAGATCAGTCACTTTGACTGATTTACCGGGTCCTTTTAGAGTTAAACAAAAATTATTTATGCTTTTGTTCATTTTTTAAAATAGAAATTGACTGTTTTAAGGATTGAATCATGCCGCCTTCGCTGTATACAAGAACGTTTGATTTGTATAAACGAGCAGAGAAGATTGTTAAAATAATTCCAAAAACTGCCAAAATCACTAATGAGACAATTGCTTCCATTGTTGATGCCGTTTCGGTCGCCAAGCGTACTGGCATAATGTATGACGAAATCAGCGGAATAAAGGAAGTCACTTTCACCACGATATTTTGTGGATCATTCGTCCCAAACGTAATGCCAATCATATAACCGATTAAACCAATATACATGATGGGCTGAACTGCTTTTGCTGTATCCTCTGGTTTGGAAACAAGAGAACCACAAAGTGCTGCCAAAACAGCAAAAACGAGAATACCAATAATGAAAAAGCCTAATGTAAAAATAAAGGTTGATGAAAAGATACTTTGTGGTGAAATACCACTTAATAGACTTTTCATAAAATCAAGATTTTTCAATTGAGAATAGCCGAGAACAAACGCCACTCCGTAAATAAAAATTTGTGTTAAAGCTACTAGAATAACCCCAGTTAATTTGCCATAAAAATGGGTTTGCGCTTTTGTACTAGAGAGAATAACTTCCATGATTCTAGTGCCTTTTTCAGAAGCAATCTCTTGGGCAATAATTGAAGAATAACTGCTGATGAAGACAAATAACAAAATTGTTATCCCCATTGCTAACGCCATTTGAATCCCTGTGTTATCTTCTCCTGTTTTTATTTTGCCATTTTCATCAAAACTAATTTTGGCTTTTTTAAATGTTGCTTGTTGATTCAACATGGCAACTTGCTCAGCTGTTAGGTTTAAACGATTGGCATTCGCCATTGTTTGTAATTGGTTTAACATTTGAGGAATTAGCATCTCGGTTGCATTTCCTAAAGAGCGTTCAGAGTAAAGCTGACCAGAAATCTGATTATCTGTAGTGTCCAAAAGTAAATAGGCATCAATTTTCTCGTCTTTTAATTGTTCTTGGGCCTTTTTCTCAGAAGAAACAGCTTTGAAAGAAAAGTCCTCTGTTTTATTCTTTGTCAACTCTTTAACCAGCGCTTGGTTTTCCGAAACCAGACCAATGGTAGTATCTCCTGAAAAACCGCTAGCTAGAGAGCCCGCTAAGTAAACAATTCCTACAAGAAGAAATGGCGCTAAAATCATGATTAAGAAAGACAGCGACTTCACATTTTTCTTATAGACATCAGTCGCAATAATCCAAAATTTACTCATCTTGCCCACCTACTTTCATTTTGAAAATTTCTTCCAATGTTGGTGGTTGTTGATTAAACATTGGAATGTAGCCGTTGGCTGTCGCTTTATCAAACAACACTTTGCCCACTTCAGCGTTTTCTAATGTCGCTTCTAAGACGCCATCTTGTCGCAAGTGTGCTTCTTTCACACCTGCTGTAGCAGCAACTTCCTCAACAGATAACGGTGATTCTAAAAATAATTTTGTTCGACCAAATTGTTGTCGAATTTCATGAACCTGACCATCTAAAACCATGCGTCCATTTTTTAACATGACTAAATGGTCACAGATTTTTTCCACATTGTCCATATTATGACTGGAAAAAATGACACAAGAACCTTGATTTTTCAATTCAATAATGCCGTCTTTTAATAATTCTGCATTAACTGGATCCAAGCCACTGAATGGTTCGTCTAAAATAATTAACTTCGGTTCATGAATAAGTGTCGCAATCAATTGAACTTTTTGTTGATTGCCTTTTGATAAAGATTTAACTTTATCCGTTTTTTTGCCTTTAACTTGAAATTTTTCCATCCAAAAGTCAATTTTAGGTTCAATTTCTTTTTTAGTTTTCCCCCGCAATGAAGCGAAATAAATTAGTTGGTCTTCAATCGTAATTTTAGGATATAAACCCCGTTCTTCTGGTAAATAACCAATAATATTGTATTCTTTTTCGTTTAATGGTTGACCATTCCATAAAACCGACCCGCTATCTTGTGTTAAAAAATTTAAAATCAAGCGAAACGTAGTTGTTTTCCCGGCACCATTTTGGCCAATTAATCCTAAAATTTTCCCGTCCGGTATCGTAAAGGATACATGATCAACTGCTTTAAAATCCCCAAAGGTTTTGACTAACTCTTTTACCTCTAACACATAAACGCCCCCTTCACTTTTTCTAAACCGCTGTTTAGTTACTCATATCGTATCTTTACTGTGTTGGCTTGTCAATGACAATTGTTATGGAAAGATGCTGCACTTTAATCAGACGCTTTATTTTCTGCTAAACGAAAAAGACCATCCGTCTCGGCAGAAATATGCACTTCATTTGCGGACAAGCCTGTACTTTCATAAAATGTATTTTTAAATTCCTTTGCCGATTTTGATGATTGGCAGGCCCAAATTCGACCTGTACGATTCAGCCACGTACCCAATTCATTTATTAAACGCTCATCAATCAGTAATTGATTTGGTACTTTTTTAAATTTTATTTGATAAACGGGTGTTAGTATTTTCATGATCAGACGTCCTCTCTTTTAAGTTAGTTTTAGTATATCACGAAAGAAATCGTTATCATATTTTCTTGAAAGTTCAACTTTTCATGAAAAAATTGAATAAAAAAAACAGACAAATTAGGAAAAGCACCTAATTTGTCTGGTTCATTTTCATTTATTTTTCTATCTCAGAGGTTGTTTCTTGACGCAAATGACGATACACATTCTTTGCGACAGTTTCAGGTAACCCAGCTTTTCTTAATTCTTCAACACTGGCTGACGTAATATTTTTAAGCGATTTAAATTCTTTTAAAAGATTTTTTTTGCGTTTCGGTCCCAAGCCTTCAATGTTATCTAATTTGGAAGCAAAACTATTTTTACTACGTAATTGACGATGGAATGTGATGGCGAAACGATGGACTTCATCTTGGATTCGTTGCAACAAGAAAAATTCTTGTGAGTTTCTTTCCAATGGTACAACTTCTAAGTTTGGACCAAATAAAAGTTCACTCGTTTTGTGCTTGTCGTTCTTGGCTAATCCAGCTACAGGAATATCGACTCCTAGTTGATTGGCTAACACATCTTTAGCAACATCGACTTGGCCTTTACCACCATCGATTAAAATTAAATCAGGAAAAGGCAAGCCTTCTTTTAAAACTCGTGAATATCTGCGATAAATGACTTCTCTCATAGAAGCGTAATCATCAGGACCTTGGACGGTTTTTATTTTATATTTTCGATACTCATTTTTAGCTGGCCGTCCGTCAATAAACACAACCATCGCAGAAACAGGGTTTGTTCCCATAATATTTGAATTATCAAATGCTTCAATTCGAATGGGCGCAGGTATGTTCATCGCATTGCCTAATTTTTCAACTGCGCCAATTGTTCGTTCTTGTTTCCGTACAATCAAATCAAATTTTTCATTTAAAGCAACTGCAGCATTTTTACTGGCTAATTTAACCAGTTTTTTCTTTTCTCCCCGTTGCGGCTGCAAGACTTTCGTAACTAATAAAGCTTCGACGCTTTCTTTATCAATGTCATCAGGAATCAAGACTTCTTTTGGCACAAAATGCTCATTCTCTTGATAAAATTGTCCAATAAAAGTTAAAAATGCTTCACTGGCATCATCATAAAATGGAAAAATCGATACATCACGTTCGATTAATTTTCCTTGTCTGACAAAGAATACTTGGACACACATCCAGCCTTTATCAACAGCATAACCAAACACATCACGATCAATTAAATCCACATTCGTCATTTTTTGGCGAGTCATAACTGTTTCAATCGCTTTGATTTGATCGCGAAATTCTGCAGCTTTTTCAAATTCCATATGTGCAGCTGCATAAGCCATTTTTTCTTGTAAGCGGTCTTGAATTTCTGTATGTCCACCAGAGAGAAACCCTTTAATCTCTTCCACCATATCTTTGTAGACTTGCGGATCCACATCAAAAGCATAGGGACACAGACATTGTCCTAAATGGTAATACAAACAAGGTGTTTTTTGCGACGGATTACATTTTCGCAAAGGAAAAAGCCGATCTAACAGTTTCTTTGTTTCATTCGCTGCATTTACATCTGGATATGGCCCGAAATATAACGCTTTGTCTTTTAAAACCTTTCGAGTAATCATTAAACGAGGATATTTTTCGTTTGTGATTTTGATAAAAGGATAGGTTTTATCGTCTTTTAACATGATGTTATATTTGGGATTATTTTTATGGATTAAATTAATTTCTAATAAAAGTGCTTCAATATTCGATTCTGTCACAATATATTCAAAATCATCGATTTCACTGACTAATCGTTCTGTCTTAGTATCATGGCTACCACGAAAATAAGACCGGACACGGTTTTTCAAAATTTTGGCTTTCCCAACATAGATAATCGTGCCGTTTTTATCTTTCATTAAATAACAACCAGGTTGATCAGGAAGCAGTGCTAATTTATTTTTTATTCGTTCGTTCATACGATACTTCCTTTCTAACAAAATACTTCATCTATTATACACCTCTTTTTGTAATTAAACAAAAAAAGCCGCTACTTTATGTACGAAAGAAACAGCCTGAAAAGACAATCGCTAATGATTTCTCTTCAGACTGAATCAGACTATTCGTAATGACTAATCAACGTTTATAAGTGTTTGGCAATCATTGCTTGCAATTGGTCTTTTGTATGAACACCGACTGCTTTTTCAACAACTTCGCCATCTTTTTTCAATAGCAATGTTGGGATGCTCATGATTCCAAAACTTGCTGGTGTTGCAGGATTTTCATCCACATCCATTTTGACGATTTTTACTTCGTCTTCATCATATTCTTCAGATAATTGTTCTAAGATGGGTGCTTGCATACGACAAGGGCCACACCAAGTTGCCCAAAAGTCGATTAAGACTAATCCTTCATCTGTTTCTGTTGCAAAATCTTTATCGGTAATTGCTTGTGTCATTTCACAAACCTCCTACTCTTTACTCTTATTACATGCTTAGTATAACATGTCATCTCTAAGATAGCGAGTGTTCTGCTTACTTATTGTAAGTCCTTGTTTATTGGAATTTTACGACAGTCGCACCATTACCACCTTGGTTTTGTGGCGCAAATTCATAGCTTTTCACACTGCGGTGATTTTTTAAAAATTCCGTTATTCCGGTTCTTAATGCACCTGTTCCTTTGCCGTGAACAATGGTTACTTGTGGATAGCCCGCTAGAATCGCAGCATCAATGTATTGGTCAACTTCTGCCAATGCTTCTTCGTAGCGTTTGCCACGTAAGTCTAGTTGCGTGCCAACATGGCTGCTTTCTGCAGAACGAACCGTTGTAACTCTTGGTTTTGCTTCTTTTTGTGGAGCGACAGGCGTCATATCCTCTTCAGATACGTTCATTTTTAAAATGCCTAATTGGACTTGCCATTGTCCTTTGCCGTTGTCTTTTAATAAGGTCCCTCGTTGGCCGTAGGTATTAACAATTACTTCATCGCCAACTTTTAATTTTTTCTGCTCTTTCGCCTTCTTCAGCACTTTGTTTTTAGCAAGCTTGGTTTCTTCATGGTGTAATTGAGAAAGCTGTGTTTTCGCATCAATTAACTGATGTTCTTTGACACCACCTTGTTGGCCACTTTCCAATTGCATTTTGCGAATATCAGAAATAATGGTTTCTGCGTTTTCTTCCGCTTCTGCAATAATTTTATTTGCTTCTTTCCGCGCTTTTTGTAATTCTTTTTCTCGTTCTTCAAAAAACACTTGATAGGCTTCTTTCAGTTCTTTATGCAAAGCGGCCGATTCATCAACATAGTGGCGAGCTTCTAAATATTCAGTTTCGGCCATTTTACGACGGTTTTCCAAGTCTTCAATCATTTCGTTTAAATCTTGACTTTCACCGTCCATTATTTGTTTTGCAGCTTCAATAATACTATTGTCTAATCCAAGACGTTTCGAAATTTCAAAAGCATTACTTCGGCCAGGCACGCCAATTAATAAACGATAGGTTGGACTCAAGGTATCTACATCAAATTCCATACTGGCATTGATTGTTCCAGCTCGATTATAACCATACACTTTTAATTCAGGATAATGGGTTGTTGCCATCACATAGGCTCCTTTAGCGCCCAATGAATCTAAAATGGCAATCGCTAAAGCGGCCCCTTCTTGCGGATCTGTCCCAGCACCTAATTCATCAAATAGTACTAAACTTTGATGATCGACTTTCTTTAAGACAGACACGATATTCGTCATATGTGAAGAGAAAGTACTTAAACTTTGTTCAATCGATTGTTCATCCCCGATATCCGCAAATACTTCTGTAAAAATCCCCATTTTACTTTCTTCTTCAACTGGAATAGGTAATCCAGCTTGACCCATTAATTGTAAAAGACCTAACGTTTTCAGAGTAATGGTTTTCCCGCCGGTATTAGGCCCTGTAATCACAATTGCTTGATATTCTTCTCCAATCACAATGTCATTGGCTACAGCTTTTTCTGGATCCAATAGTGGGTGCCGGGCTTGTTTAAAAACTACATGATTTGCTTGACTAATTTCTGGAACAACTGCTTTTAGTTCTTTTCCTAGTCGCGCCTTAGCATTAATAAAATCAAGTTTACCGATGACATAAGCATTATGCGTAATTTCTCGGCGATAAGGGACCAACTCAGCCGACAGTTCTGCCAAGATGCGAGTAATCTCATTTCTTTCGGCAATTTGTTGTTGTCGCAAACGATTATTCATTTCTAAAATTTGTTTAGGTTCAATAAATAAGGTTTGTCCTGAAGCACTTTGGTCGTGAACCACGCCACCAAAAATATTTTTATATTCTTGTTTGACTGGAATTACGTAGCGTTCATTTCGCATAGTAACAAGGGCATCACTCAGATAACGTGCGTTTTTCCCACGAATAATACTATCTAGTTCTTCTCGAATGGTCTGCTCACTACGACGAATATTTTGCCGAATTGCCTTTAAAGCTGGCGAAGCTTCATCTGTGACGTAGCCATCATCATCAATGGCTTGTTTGAGTTGGCGATTTAATTCAGGCAAAACTTCTAGTTGCTCTCGCCACATATATAAACGTTCAAAATCCACTTCATTTTCACTTAACTCATCAAAAAAACGAGTCAGTTCTGAAGTAGTCGACAAGACACGGCCTACTTGTGCTAATTCTATGCCATTTAAATCCGCACCAATTTCAATCCGTTTCATGTGTGGTTGGATATTTTCTAATTTAGGAATGGGGATTCCACCACGTAATCGTTGAACTTTTAAACCATCCTGTGTTTCATTTAGCCATGATTGAATTTTATTTTCATCAGCAATCGGTAATAATTCCGAAACTTCGTTTGTCCCCTGAGCTGTCACAATAAATTGCAACAACTGTTGTTTTACTTTATCAAACCCTAATGTTGATAGAATACGCTGATTCATTTTTCCACCTACTTTTCTAACTTTTTCATTTGTTGAAAAGACTGAGACATAACATAAGAAGTTTCGCTTTGCTCACTTACTTCTTATCTCTATCTCAGTCCCATTCAGCTTTATTTCGTAATTGGTTCAACCCATAATTCATATGCTTGTTTTGTTAGAATTGGGGTATTTTTTACAATGCCTCGTGCCAAGCCACTTGATCGAAACTGATTTTGGACAATATCTGACGGAATCATTGACGCCGTAGCTAACACTAGAAAAAGACCCACGTATAACACAAGAACACTTAATACGCCACCTAATAGTCCATTTACCTGTTTCAAAACTGGAATAAATGTTAATCCATGTAAAAAGATCGCTAAAAAACGAACGACTAACCAGCCTGCAAACAGCAATAATAGAAACGCAACCGCTGAATAAAAGGCTTTGTCCAAGTCTAAAGAAATCTCTTGATTAAAAAAGACAAGCTTTGACGTTGGCGTAACCGATGGATATGGAATATACAATTCTAAATGAGAAGCGACCTCTTTGTAATAAGTTCGAGCAACAAAATATGAAATTAAGTAACCTACCGAATAGAGCACTTGTAAAATCAAGCCTCGTTTAGCTCCTGTATAAAATCCAAAGGCTAAAAGTAATAAAATAAGTATTGTTAACATCTTGTCATCCTTTCAGGAACTACTCCGAAACACCTTTATTTTGAATCTGCTGTTTTCGATTTTCATTCAAAATTTGTTGGGCTTCCACATGATTATGAATTTCTACATCTTCTTGTCCATTCTTTTTCAAAACATCCCGTGCTTCTTCTTCGATAATTTCCATTCGGCGCACACGATTCTCTAATTCAGCCAAACGAATGGTTTTCTGTTTTAAATCTGCTACTTGTTTTTCCAATTTTAAAGCATATTCTTGTTTTTTTAGTTGATCTGAAATTGCATTAATTGCTAATAAAACAGAAGCTTGTTCCGTATCAGTTTGCGGAGAAAGATGTTTAATTTCCGCCAGTTGTTCGTTGACAATTTTTGTGACTAAATCCATATGTTGTTTTGACTCTTGGCCAATAATTGTATACGTATGGTCTGCAATGATTGCTTTATATCGTGTTTTTTCATTTGATGCCATGTTGAGGTTCCCTCCTGTAAATCAATCCATTCTTGCTTATTGTACCATGAAAAAAAAGCGAAGCGCAATTTTCGTACAAATTCTCTCTTATTATATGCCACAAAGCGAAAAATTTAAAGATTTCTTTACAAGAACTCTGGCAATTTAAGAACGAATAGAAATTGTGTAGGTGAAAAAGCGTGGAACAAAAAGTCAAAGTGATTTTTGTCCCACGCTCAAAACCTGATAATCAGCTAAAAATGTTTGTCTCAGCTGTACTTTTTAAGGCTTAGTTATTATCTTTCATCTTTTCTACACGTAAACAACGCATAGCATTTAAAACAGCGATAATAGTTACACCAACATCAGCAAACACTGCTGCTTGCATTGAAGCCAAGCCTAATGCACCTAGTGCCAAGACAATGATTTTAACAGCAATTGCAAAGATAATGTTTTGTTTAACAATTCTCAATGTTTTTCTTGATAATTTAATCGCAGAGGCGATACGACTTGGTTCATCATTCATAATCACCACATCAGCAGCTTCAATTGCCGCGTCACTTCCTAAACCACCCATGGCAATCCCAACATCAGCCCGGGCTAAAACAGGTGCATCATTCATGCCGTCACCAACAAAGGCAACTTTGTTTTTAGGTGAAGATGCTTTTAACAACTCTTCTAAACGATCCACTTTGCCATCTGGTAAAAGTTCTGCATAAACTTTATCAACACCAACTTCTTTTGCAATAGCTTCTGCAACTTGTTGATTGTCTCCAGTCAGCATAACAGTTTGTTTGACCCCTTCAGCTTTTAATTCTTTTATTGCTGAAATGGCGTCTGGTTTCAATTGATCCGCAATCACTAAGTAGCCTGCAAATTGATTATCAATAGCGACAAAAATTAAAGTTCCCGCTTCCTTCACTTCTGGTGCTTCGATACCAAATTGTTTCATTAACTTCGCATTACCGACTAAAACTGTTTTGCCTTCAATTGTGGCTTTGATACCGTGTCCGGCAACCTCTTCAATTGCTGTTGCTGGAACAGTTTTTTTGCCATAGCTTTCTTTAATAGAAATAGCAATAGGATGAGTGGATAATTGTTCTGCTGTTGCTGTTAAACGCAACAACTCTTCTTCAGGTAAAACAACACTAGTTATGTTTTGAACCACAAAATTTCCTTTTGTTAGCGTACCAGTTTTATCAAAAACAATCGTTTCCGTATTCGCTAAAATTTCTAAATAGTTGCTCCCTTTAATTAAAACACCTAGTTTGCTGGCTCCGCCAATTCCACCGAAGAAACTTAAAGGAACAGAAATGACTAAGGCACATGGACAAGAAATAACCAAGAACGTTAATGCCCGATAAACCCATTCATTAATAGAAGTATCAGGGAAAATAAATGGTGGAATCACTGCCAATAAGACAGCTAAAACAACGACAACTGGTGTATAGTAACGAGCAAATTTAGAAATAAAGTTTTCTGCAGGGGCTTTTTTACTGCTAGCATTTTCAACTAAATCTAAAATTTTGCTAACTGTTGAATCCCCAAATTTTTTCGTAACATTAATAGTCAAGGCCCCATTTTTATTAATAAAACCACCTAAGATTTCATCGCCGACTTTGACCGTTCTTGGAACGGATTCACCAGTCAACGCAGAGGTATCTACCATACTTGATCCATCAATAATTTGACCATCTAATGGAACTTTTTCACCTGGTTTCACTAATATTTGTTGCCCAATTTCAATTGTATCTGGAGCGACCGCTTTTATTTGTCCATTTACTAAAAGATTTGCTGAATCTGGACGAATATCCATTAATTTGGCAATTGATTTTCTGGATTGATCAACCGCAGCACTTTGGAACCATTCGCCGACTTGGTAGAACAACATTACTGCCACAGCTTCGGGATATTCCCCAATAAAAAATGCCCCAATCGTTGCCACAGACATTAAGAAATTTTCATCAAACACTTCCCCACGAAAAATATTCGTTACCGCTCGTTTGACAATGTCGCCACCAATTAAGACATAAACGACTAAATAAGACGCCAAAGCAACCCAATTATTACTTGGCTTAATGATAATAAGTGCTAAAAATAAAACAAATGCAATAATGATACGAATTAAGCGATTCTTATTTGGATTACGTCCCTCTTCTTCTTTGACATCTTTTAAAGAAATAACTTTGACATCTGGTTCTAACTTACCAATCACTGCACGCGCTTCATTTTCGACTTCTAAATCATGTCCTGATTCAACTTCCAGTGTCATCTTTTCAGCCATGAAGTCCACACGCGCTTTTTCTACTCCGTGAATTTTTTGGACAGATTTTTCAATTTTGTCTGCACAACTTGCACAATCAAGTCCTTCTAGTTTATAACTCTTTTGCATTTAAACACCTTCACTCCCTATATAATAGCGATTATTCCGTTTACATGAATAACCTTTCATAAATCTATTATAAATGAAGATGCAATCATATGTCAACCGCTTCACGTAATCTTTTTCTATTTTATAGACATAATGGCATAATTGCTGTAGGTGGAATGGATAACTGAGTAATAACTTTCGGATTGAGTCTATTGCTCCCTTTCCACCAAATTTTGGTTTGTTGGTGTTGAAACCAAGCACTTTGTTCAAAAGGTGCTGACAATGTTTGTAAGTGATGCACTTCGATTTGATTGGTTGCCTGCGGTTCTGTTGTGAAATCATGGGCCCGAATACCAATAGAATGACAAGAAATAGGAACTTCTTGTGTAACCGTTAGTGTTTGTTGCCAGCCAATCACTTGGACTCTGTGCGCATCTATGCGTTTGACAGGCCAAATATTTTTACAACCAGTGAGTTTAGCTGCTTCAATCGTTTGAGGTTGGTTAAATAATTGATTTGTTGCACCAAAAAGTGTTTGGTTTTTTGTGATTATCACTAAACTCTGACATAACTTATACAGTTCATCTAAACTATGACTCACAATTAAGGCATGTTGATTTAAATTACTTAATCGCTGTTGAAGTTCAATTTGCAGCTCTTCCTTTAAGGGTGCATCTAATGCGGAAAATGGCTCATCTAATAATAGGTAAGCCGGCTGAGCCGCTAGCATTCGCGCAAAAGCCACTCGTTGTCTTTGTCCTCCAGAAAGTTGACTAGGATATTGTTGTTGGACTTTAGTTAAGTGAAAAGACGCAAGCAATTGAGTGACCAATTGTAAATCTTTTGTCACGCACGTCAGATTTTCTACTACCGATAAATGAGGAAACAACGCATACTGCTGAAACAAAAGACCAATTTTTCGTTGTTGCGGCGACAAATTGATCTTTTTTTCAGCATCGAATAAGACTTGATCATTTAAAACAATCTGACCTTTATCCGCAGTCTCAACACCCGCAATACATTTTAATAACATACTCTTGCCACAACCAGAAGCACCTAAAATTCCTGTTGTTTGCGTCTTTGTTTCAAACTGAATTTGCAAAGTATGACTTTTCAATTCTTTTTGAATATCAACAATTAATCTCATTCCGATCTTCTCCAAGCGCGCTGACTAAAAAATTCCGTAAAAAATAAAATAATCAGGCAAAGTAATAACATAATCACAACATATTGATTGGCTAAGCGCCAATCCCCACTTGCTACAGCAGAGTAGATAGCTAAAGGAAGCGTTCTTGTTTTGCCAGCAATATTCCCTGCTAACATTGTCGTCGCTCCAAATTCGCCTAACCCACGGGCAAAGGCTAACACGCCACCGGCCAAGAGACCGTTCATCGACAAAGGTAACGCAATTTTTCTAAAATATCGACTTTCCGAAAATCCGAGTGTCTGGGCTACCGCCAACAATTCACTATCCATTTGTTCAAACGCCGTTAAGGCTGAACGATACATTAAAGGAAATGAAACAGCAACGGCAGCAATAACCGTAGCTGGCCACGAAAAAACAACTTGAATGGCAAAAAAATCAAGTAAAAACTGGCCCACTGGTTGCTGAACACCAAAAATAGTTAAGAGAAAAAAACCAAAAACAGTCGGCGGTAAAACTAATGGCAACGTAAATAAACTATTCAAAAGAATTTTTAATTTACGATTTTTCAAACGAAAAACAATATATGCAACGCCTGTTCCTAAAATAAAAGTAAATAAAATGGCGATTATTGCTGTCTGAAAAGATAAAAGAATTGGTCGAACATCCATTTTCCCACCTACTTTGTTAACTTAAAGCCAATATTTTCAAAATATTTTCTGCATTGTTGACTCTGTAAAAAATTTAAAAAAGCATCCGCTGATTTTTGTTTCTTAGAGGCGGCAACTTTACCAACTGGATAGATGATTGGCTTCTTCAAAGCAGCTTCAGGCATGGCCGCAACAATCGCTACTTTTGAATTGGTTGCTGCATCTGTCGCATAAACCAAGCCAGCTTCTGCACTTGCATTCGCTACCCATTCAAGGACTTCTGTTACATTCGTACCAAAGCTTGCGTGTTTTTCTACATAGGACCAAGCACCTAAAGCTTTTAAGCCTTCTTCGGCATATTGACCAGCTGGAACACTCGCAGGATCACCAATTGCTATCATTTGGGCTTTTTTTAAATCAGAAAAATCATGCCACTTTGCTTGATCTTGGTTAGGCACAATAAGAACAAGCTGGTTTTCCAATAAAGGAACGACACTTTTCTTATTAATTAGTTTTTCTGCAACCAATGCATTCATTTGTTTTGTCGAAGCCGAGAAAAATACATCGGCTTTTAGGCCTTTTTCAATTTGCATCTGTAATTTTCCAGAACTATCATAGGTTCCAGTTACCTGAATATCTGGATGCTCTTTTTCAAAGGCTGGAATAATTTTCTTCTCCATGACTGATTCTAAGCTAGCTGCTGCCGCAAGGGTTATTTCTTCTTTTTTTGTTGAAACTGTTTCTTTTTGCGGCTGATTTGTACATGCAGCAATTAGGGCAACTAAACTGAATAAACTAAGCAAGAACACAGTCTTTTTTTGTTTAGACATTTGAACGCCTCTTTTCTTTTATAAATACCCGCCATAACTCAAGTCAATAATTTCAGATTTTTTAATCACTTCTTTGGCCATTAATCTTGGTAACAACAAATCAAAAACCGTTTTTTCTGAAAATAAAACACCACCTGGTAAGCCAATGATCGTTTGCTCTCCTTTATAAGCCAGCAAAAACATTGAGCCTGGTAAGACTGGTGTCCCATGGGTTACGATTTCAGCACCTGTCTGCTTAATTGCTAACGGTGTCAAATCATCAGGATCTACACTCATACCACCTGTACAAACAATCAGATCAAGCCCTTGTGCTAACATCTTTTTGATTGCAACAGTAATTTTTTGCGGCTGATCATCGACAATTTCTTGCTTGACAATCGTAACTAAAGGATACGCGGAGAACTTGGCTTTTAACACAGGGTAAAAAGCATCCTCAACCAATCCTGTGTAAACTTCACTGCCAGTAGTTACAATCCCGACCCGTATTTTTTTGAAAGGTTTCACAGAGATTAGTGGCTCAGACGTGCTGAACTGGCATGCCTTTTCTAATTGGCTTTTAGAAATTGTTAGTGGAATCACTCGAAAGGCTGCAACTTTTTCATCTTTCTGAACTTCTATATTGGTAATTTTAGTTGACAAGGCAAGACCTTCAATTTCATTTAAAGCAATTAATTTTTCTCGATTGACTTTTAAAAGACCTCTCGTGCTAGCTTTAGCAACAATTTTTCCTTCATGGACTTCACTCGGCTGACATGAGTCATCTGTTAACAGGTTATACAAAAATGTCGCTGCCTCTTCTTCATGTATTTCTGCTGGATCCAAGGAAACAAACAGATGTTTTTTCCCTAATGATAAAAGAATTGGAATATCTTCTTGAACAACTATATGTCCTTTTTTAAAACACACTTCCTTGGTCTTTCCATAGTCAATTCGCGTAATATCATGACTCAACGGAAGGCCAACTGCCTCTTCTGTTCGAATTGTTTTCATGGTTTATTCCTCATCATGTATGATTTTTTTATTTGTGATTAAATCCAAAGCGTGGGGCAAAACAGGCAACAAAAAATGCAAATGTTCTGTTACACTTTTTGGACTACCAGGCAAATTAACAATGAGCGTGCGTCCTCTTTGAACAGAAACGCCTCGACTTAACATAGCAAATGGTGTTTTTTCCAAGCTAAGTTGACGCAAGCCCTCACTGATCCCAGGAATGATTCGCTCTGCTACACGTAAGGTAGCTTCTGGGGTCCGATCCCGTTCACTCAACCCTGTGCCGCCTGTCGTTAAAATCAAATCACAGGTCTTAGACCACTCTTGCAATAGCTCTACTAATTGATTTTCTTCATCTGGTAAAATGGTTTGTTTGGTTACCTGGTAGAGCGCAGGTAACTGTTCACGAATCAAGGAACCCGATTGGTCGACAGCAAGTCCTTGAAAGCAACGATCACTTAATGTTACAATGCCCACTTTAAACAACGTCTAACTGGTCTCCTTTTTTAATATGACCTTCTGTCACAACAACTGCAAAGATTCCTTCTCTAGGCATGATGCAATCGCCCACTCGCGCATAAATCTGACAGTGTTTATGGCACTCTTTCCCAATTTGAGTAACCACCAATTCGGAATCGCCTATTTTCATTTTCGTTCCAACAGGTAATTGACGTAAATCAATCCCTGAGACGATTATGTTTTCCCCGAAAGCACCATTGCCAACCCGAGCTCCTTTTTCATTGAAAGCCGTTATTTCTTCAAAAGATAACAAACTGACTTGTCGATGCCAATTCCCGCCGTGCGCATCATTTTCTAATCCGAAACCTTTAATTAAGTTGACTTCAGGAATTTCCTTTTTCTGTGTGCCTCTTCGTGGGCTAATATTTATTGCAATAATTTCTCCTGTTTTCATGCTTACCCTCCTATTTGTGACATAAATCGTTGTTCTCCTTGTTGTTCCAAGAAAAGATGTTTTTCAGGCTTACAGGCAATGCCACTCTTGATAATCCCTAACAATTCTGCTGTTTGTTCCTTAGCTAAAGCTTCCTTTAACGAGTAGCCGTCTGCAGAATGCAGGCACGTTTTTAAATGGCCGTCTGCAGTAATTCGAATTCGATTGCACGTCTCGCAAAAACAATGCCCTAATGCACTAATAAAACCTATTTTTCCTTTAAAATCTTTTAAGGCGTAATAACTAGCAGGGCCATTGCCCAATGGTTTTTGGTATGGTTGTAACGTTCCATAATGTTTGGTTAAAATGTCTTCTACTTCTTCTTGTTGCTTACCTGGATGCTCCTTCCCTAATCCAATTGGCATCATTTCAATGAAACGAAGATGCACAGTCTCTTTCTTAGCGATTTCAGCCAGTTCTACAATTGTTGCTTCACTTAGCTCTTTCCTAGCTACAGTATTAATTTTGATATTAGGTAATCCCACATCAATCGCTTGTTCTAAGCCCGCCAGAACATTCCTTAACTGACCAACTCTTGTTATTTCTCGAAATTCTTCTGGATCCAAAGTGTCTAAGCTAATATTAATGCCGTCCAAGCCCGCCTCTTTTAACCCTTGAGCCTCACGAGCTAACTTCATGCCATTAGTCGTTAGGGTTACTTTTTCGATGCCTGAGATTTGCTTTATCCTTTTAATTAAAGAGAGTAAATTTGGTCTAACAAGCGGTTCACCACCTGTTAATTTAACTTTTTTGATGCCTTCTTTCGCTAATATCCTCAGTAAAAAAATAATCTCATCATCTGTTAGAAGCTGCTCTTTTTTTAAAAAGCAAAGACCTGTTGCTGGCATGCAATACGTGCAACGTAAGTCACAACGATCTGTTAAAGACAAACGAACATAATCAATTTCACGGTTAAATGCATCTTTCATGCTGTTCACTCATCACTTTCCTTTGATTTAATTGAAGAACGAATGAAATGACCACTGCGTCCACCATTTTTCTCTAATAAACCAATGTTTGTCATTGTCATTCCGCGATCAATTGCTTTACACATGTCATAAATTGTTAAGAGTGCTGTCTGCACACCTGTTAGCGCTTCCATTTCAACGCCAGTTGAACCCACTGTTTTTGTAAAGCAACGTACTTCTAAACAAGTTTGATTGCGCCAATTAAACTGAATTTCACACTTTGTCAAAGCAACCAAATGACACAAAGGAATCCATTCAAACGTTCGTTTTGCGGCGGTAATCCCAGCTACTCTTGCTACCTGTAATACTTCACCTTTTTTAATCATTTGGGTCTGGATCGCTTCTGCTGTCGCTTCCAACATGTGAATTTCTCCATAAGCGAGGGCTGTTCTTTGAGTGTCATTTTTTTCCGAAATATCAACCATATGCACTTCTCCTTGTGTATTCAAGTGCGTAAATTCCTTACTTTGAACCATCTCTCCACCTCACATTTGACATTTGTTAACGTTTACACAATACTTCTTTTTCAAGTGTATCACTCTTGCATCAAAAAAACAATCTGTCATCCATAATTTTTTTTAGTGAGAAATCGAAGTTAAAAAAGTTAAGCGACAAAAATTACGTGCTTCGCTTAGCCTGACCAGACTTTTGTCTAAGTCTTAAAACTTGATAAGCAATAAGAGGTCGGGACAGAAGTGCTTAACTCCGAGAACCAAGTAGGTACTGTTCAACATCTATTTGCTTTGCAAATAGTGTTTCTCAGCAATAAGAAGGAATTTCCGAAAATTGTCATAAAACACAACGAGGAACGAATTGATGTTGCATGATACCTATCCGGTGTTCTTTAATTTTTGGAGACCAAGTAGGTATTGTTCATCATCGAATCACTACGTTCTTCGTGATTCTCAACAATTTCGGCTTATTTCCGAAGGACCTTCACCAAGTAGGTACGATGATTTCATCTGTTCATGCTTCACAGTGAAACATCGCAACTCTTAGAGCTGTAGCTCTTTTGAAGGCTGTACTGTGACGAGACGCATGTCGAGAAAACACCTTAGAAGTTGTTGAGATCGGAGCAACGCGTAGTGTTGCTTCTGCTCCCGCCGTTTATCAATTTTTAAGCCTGGAACAAAAATCCAAAGTGATTTTTGTTCCAGGCTCTTACTTTCATACTAATCTTAGGTCAGGTTGTCATCAAGTTTGCCAATAATAGACTTTTACAAGCGCGCCTTTTTTGAGTAACACACCAGCTGGTTGTTCTAGCAGGCAATTTGTTTCTAAAGTATTTGATAAATTGGATGAAAGATGACTTTTTGTCACTAAATTTACTTTGCCATCTATTTCTTTCGCTCGGTAAAATCGACGTAGTCTACTGGGGGCTAATTCATGCGCTAAAATTACTGTTCGTTCCTTTAGATTTAACTCGACACAATTAAAAAAAGTAGCTAATAATGTCCAGTAAAAAAGATGTAAATTAACCATTGCCGCAAACGGATTGCCTGAAACGCTTAAAATGAGTGTTTCTTGAAATTGACTTCCCATAACTGGGGTTCCAGGTTTCATATTTACAAAATGAAACAACTCTGTTCCTCCGATACGTTTAATCGCTAAAGGTAAATTGTCCTTTTCACCTACCGAAACACCACCACAAGTAATTAATAAATCAAGTTTTGGTGAAATCTCAATCAGCCTCTTCGCTAATTCTTCAGGGTCATCTGAACAATGGTCTAGGTGGATTACTTCATTGCCACTCGCTTTGACAAAAGCTGCTAACATGTAGAGATTACTATTATAAATTTTCCCAACTGACAGCGGTTCTTCCAAAGAAACTAACTCACTACCCGTCGCTAAAATCCCCACCTTCATGCGCTTCAATACAACAACTTTATCAATCCCTTGCATTGCCAACAGACCAATCATGCGACTATTAATCTGTTGATGTTTTGCTAAAATTTTTTGCTGAAAAGCAATATCTTCTCCAATTTCCGCATAGTTTTGGCCCGCAGTGACAGAGCGAAAAATTTTAACATGGTCCTGCCCAAAATCCGTCCATTCTTGTGGCACTACAGCATCAAAATCGGTTGGAATAAAAGCACCTGTCGTTATTTTAATCGCACAGTTATTCGTCTGATTACAATAAAACATGGAATCCCCTGCCACTAAAGAACCAACGACTTTTAAACAACTTGGGCTTTCAGCAGTCGCACCTCGTGTTTCTACTGCACGAACGGCATACCCATCCATCCCGGCACGAGGAAAATGAGGAATCGCTGTCTCTGCAAAAATGGTTTCTCCGCTAATCCGCCCCAAGGAATCAAGCAGCGCCACTTCTTCTGTTTCACATTGACTCTTCATATGTTGGGTCATTTTCTCTCGTGCTTCTTCCAACTCGATCATGTTTTAACCATCCTTTTTTATTTATTCACTGGTTTAATCGCAACGGCACAAACTTTATATTCAGGAATTGTGGCGATATCATCAAATACAGCATTGGTAATTTCGTTAACATTCCCATCTGGAAAGTGGAATGTCATAAAGACTTCTTGCGGAAATACTCGATTTCCGACAGCCGCATAGGTTTCGATTTTGCCACGTCGAGAATGAACTTCAACTTTGTCACCTTCTTGGATTCCCAGAGCTTGTGCATCGACGGCATTTATCTCAATATAAGAGTGATTCGCTATTTGGTTAATCCCTTCCGTTCGTCCTGTCATTGCTCGGGTATTGTAATGGTAAAGCATTCGGCCTGTCGACATTAAATACGGGTACTCTTCATCTGGTAATTCTTGTGCTTGCTTATACGGAATTGCTTTAAATAAACCTTTCCCACGAGCAAAACTGCCCACATGCATAATCGGCGTGCCTGGATCTGTCAAGCTACGACAAGGCCATTGTAAGCTCTCCTTCTCTAAACGTTCATAATTAATTCCACCAAACGAAGGCGTCACAGCTGAAATTTCTTCCATAATTTCTTTTGCAGATTCATACGCACAAGGATAGCCCATCCGTGTCATGACTTCACAAAAAATTTCATAGTCTTCTCGCGCTTGTCCCCTTGGTTCAACAGCTTTGCGGACTCTTTGCACGCGCCGTTCTGTATTTGTAAATGTCCCATCTTTTTCTGCATAACTGATGCCAGGTAAAACAACATCTGCATAAGCAGCCGTTTCGGTCATAAATAATTCTTGAACGACTAAAAAGTCTAAACTTTCTAAAGCTTGACGAACATGTCCTGTGTCTGGATCCGTAACAATTGGATCTTCTCCAAAAATATAAAGGCCTTTGACGTTTCCTGCCGTTGCTGCTGGCAAGACTTTAGTAGAAGTTAAACCTGTGTTTCGATTTAACGGCACATGCCAAGCTTTTTCAAATTTGTCGATTACTTCTGGATTATTGACTTTTTGATAGCCTGGGAAATCATAAGGCATACAGCCCATATCGCAAGCACCTTGAACATTATTTTGACCTCGCAAAGGATTGACACCACAGCCTGGTTTTCCAACTTTACCAACCAACATTGCCAAATTAGACATACTCATAACACCCTCAGTTCCTGTCGAATGTTCCGTTACGCCTAAACAATAAATGATTGGTGCTTTCTCTGCTTTTGCATACATGCGTGCTGCTTGAATTAAATCTTCTGGATGAATATGACAAATTTCTGCGACTTTTTCCGGCGTATAATCAGCCACCATTTTTTCTAAATCTAAAAATCCTTCTGTCCGTTCTTCAATAAAATGGCGATCTGCTAAACCTTCTTTCAAAATCACATGCATCATGCCATTAGCAAATGCGACATTCGTTCCCGCCTGAACTTGTAAATGCAGCGCACTATCCTTCACTAAGTTAATTTTCCGCGGATCAACAACAACAACTTGCGTTCCTCTTTGGATGGCTTGGCGAATTTGCGCACCAATAACTGGATGAGCTTCTTCTGGATTGGAACCTACTAATAAAATCATGTCGACATCTTCAGTGATATCAGCAATAGGATTAGTCATCGCACCAGAGCCTAAGGTTTGGGCTAAACCATGGACCGAAGCCGAATGACAAACACGGGCACAGTTATCAACATTATTGGTACCAAAAGCAGCACGCACCATTTTTTGAAAGACATAATTATCTTCATTTGTCGCTCTAGAGCACGAAAAACCAGCAAGAGCATCCGGACCGTTTTCTGCTTTAATTTCGTTAAATTTTGACGAAACAAGCGTTAAGGCTTCTTCCCAAGAAGCAGGTTCAAAAATCCCATTCCGTTTAATTAATGGCTCCGTTAAGCGATCTCCTGACCCAACAAATTTATATGAAGCAAATTTTCCTTTCACACAAAGTAAATTTTTATTAGCTGGTCCATCCAGAGGTTCAACACCCACCAAACGATTATTTTTAACGAGTAAATTCATCTGACAGCCTGTCCCACAATGTGGACAAGTTGTAGGAATTTTCTGGGTTTCCCATTTGCGGTACTCTTTCGTATCTTTTGCTGTTAACGCTCCTGTAGGACAGGAAGAGACACAATTGCCACATGATTCACAGATAGATTGATCAAACGCCTGCCCATAATTCGGCATCATTTTTGTTTCAAAGCCACGATTAGCAATACTGAGTACATCTCTTCCCTGCCGCAATTGACAGACACGAGCACAACGACGACACATGATACACTTTTCTGGATCATAAGAGAAAAATGGATTACTGGTATCTTCTTGATGGCAAGGCATTCTTTTTCCCTCGGTAAAGCTAGTGGCATCAATCCCATAATCTAGCGCATACTGTTGTAATTGACAATCCCCGTTTTTTCCACAAGAAAAACAGTCTAATTTATGATTACTCAATAATAAATCAAGAATAAAACGTCTGGAATCAGCAACTTTTTCAGAATGTGTTGACACAACCATGTCCTCTTGACAATGTGCCGTACAAGCAGTTGTTAAGCCACCACGTCGGCCGCCTTCCACCTCAACCACGCACATCCGACAAGAACCATCAGGCGCTAATTCCTTTAAATGACAGAGCGTTGGGATTTCAACACCTAGCCCTTTCGCTGCTTCGAGAATGGTAGTCCCTTTAGGCACAGTTACTTCTTGGTTATCAATAGACAATGTAACTGTTTGCGTATGCAACTTTGTTTTCATTTTTACCAACCTCCTTTGCTGGTGGCATAGATTTCTGTTTCAGCAGTCGTTTCAAATTCTTCTGGAAACAAATCCAATGCACTCTTCATTGGATTTGCGACGGATTGGCCCAAACCACAAGCTGATAATCGCGTGACATGCGTGAGCATCTTTTCCAATCGTGGCAAATCACTAGCTGTTGCCTCGTTCCGATTGAATTTACTCAATAATTCCAAAATCCTAGTTGTTCCCAATCGGCAAGGGGTGCATTTACCACAGGACTCATGAGCAAAAAAGGCCGCCACGTGTACTAAATAGTCCACAACATTGACTGAATCATCCATTACTACAATTGCACCAGAGCCGACAGATAAGTCATGGGCCCATAAATCTTCGTAGGAATACAAACAATCCCTTAACGTTGCGACAGCACCAATTGGACCGGATTGTCCACCGAAGTGAATAAATTTTAATGATCGACCAGTTGCAGAGCCTCCGCCGTATTGCTCGCCATAAATTATTTCTTCTAATGGTGTTCCAAGGTTGACCTCGTATAAGCCCCGATTTTTAATATGTCCAGACAAACAAATTAGCTTTGTTCCGCCACCATCGGCAGTACCCATCTCTAAAAAGGCTTGTCCACCTTCTCGTAAAATTACAGGAACACTTGCAAATGATTCAACATTATTTACTAATGTTGGTTGCAAATATAAACCAACATCTGCTAAGTGTGGTGGTTTGACACGCGGCCGCCCCGTTTTTCCTTCAATTGAATTTAAAAGTGCTGAATTTTCCCCACAAATATAGGCGCCAGCACCAGAAATAATCGTAATATCATAATTAAATCCTTCAATTCCTAAAATGTTTTCCCCTAAAAAGCCAGCTTGTCGTGCATTATCCAGTGCTTCTTGAAATGTTTTTTGGATTCTGCGATATTCTCCTCGCATATAAATATAACCTGCTTTTGCTGAAAATAAATAGCCAGCAATGATCATTCCTTCAATCACACTCAATGGATCTTCAGATAAAAGTACTTTATCCTTAAAGGTCCCTGGTTCGCCTTCATCAGCATTACAAACAATGTACTTTGTGGTTCCTTTTGCATGATAAAGATGGCGCCATTTTTTTCCTAAAGGATAGGCTGCTCCACCGCGACCTCTTAAGTGCGCAATATCCAGTTCGTTTAAAATTTCTTCATCCGATAGTGAAATTGCTCTTTTTAAACCATCAAATCCATCGTATTTACAATATTCAGAAACATCGGTCGCAGATTGCATTTTCCCCATTCTCTCTAATAACATTGGTTGGTTTCTCTTAAGCATTGACTCACCTCCTACAGTCCTTCATAGCAATCATTTTGTAAATGTTGAATTAATTGATAAATTTTCTCTTCTGTTAGTTGACTAAAAACGGTGTCCTTAATTTTAATTACTGGACCTAAATCACAAGCCCCGATACAAGGAATACTGTGATACATAAATAAGCCATCTGGGGTCGGCTGATTCTCTGGCACTTCTAAAATGGTTTCTAATACCTCTGCAACCATCGCCCCACCAGTATAATGACACGGTGTGCTGTTACAAATCTTCAAGACATACTTCGCTTGCGGTTCCGTCTTTAAAATGGCATAAAAACTGACGATTTCATAGACTCGCGCTTCCGTTAAATGTAGATGCTCTGCAACTAATTGAGCTGTTTCCTGATCGATATACCCTTCCTCTGAAGCAAATTGTAATTCAATTAAAATATTTAAAATTCGTTGTGGATCAGCATCGTTTGCTAGAATAATCGCTTCTTTTTCAATTAAGCTTAATGCACACATTCCTTTTTATTCCCCCTTTTTAGTGAAACTTGAAGTTGTTCTCCTTGATAATAGATACGCAATTCTTTTGGTATTTCAGCAGATAGTAAACAAAAATCGGCTTTATCTATAACATTTTTTGCTGATTCTTTTTGGCGATTCTGGTTATTCATCATAAGAAATAGTCCTGGCTGTACAACATTACGTAATGAATTTGATTCACAAATGATTAATGCTTGGGCCGGCACAGCTTTCAGAAATTGCTGAATGGCTTCCGCCAAATTTTCTTGAAAAACTTTCAATAGAAAAACTTTTTGACAACCTGCAGCTAATAATTTCATGGTATCTTTATTGCCAATCGTCTCTTGCTCTTCTACTAATTCATAACCAGCTGTAATACTGGTACAAATTCCGCATCCTTTTGTGCCTCGTTGACACACCCCTCGTTGACCACTAATCGTAATAATCTTCAAGCCATAAATTGGATAGACTTCTTGGTACTGTTTAATAAGGGCTTCGGCTAATGTCGTTTTGCCACTATTCCGACCAGTAGAACCAATTTGAATCATGTTTGGTATCTCAATTGCCATAGAGCTCCTCCGTCTGAATCGTTTTCTCAACTCTTGGTTTGACAGTTGCTGGTTTTGTCATAAAGATCAATGGTACGGCCATAAAAAGACTGCCACCTACTGCATTGCCTAAAAATACCCATAGTGTATTTTGCAAATAATCCCACCAACTGATTGTGGTGCTTTGTGAAAAAATTGCCGCTGGAATAATAAACGCATTGGCGACCACGTGTTGAAACCCACAAACAACGAAAACCATGACAGGAAACCACAAGCCAAACATTTTACCTAAATATGATTTTGCCAACGCTCCGAGATAAACCGCTAAACAAACAAAAATATTACAGCCAATCCCTGAAACAAAAGCAACTAGCGGTGGATCAGCAATTTTCGCCTGAGCAACTGCGACTGTTTTATCCAGAAACGCACCTTCAGTTAACCCAACAATATGGCCAAATAAATACGCCACAAGAAATCCGCCTAGACAATTGGTCAATAAAACAACTAGCCAGTTATAACAAAGAGTGCCCACTCGAACCTTTTTCTGTAATACGCCTAATGTCATTACCATCATATTGCCTGTTGCTAACTCACCACCAACAAAAGTAAGCGCTATCAATCCAACTGGAAATAAAGCTCCACCCAGAAAGTTGTTAAAACTTCCCCATTCTGTGGGGGCGGTTCCAGTGATACGAATAAACGCCAAGTAACCCAGTGCAATACAAAAACCAGCCATGATGCCTAAAATACAGAGTCGAACAAACGATAATTTCCCTTTCATTTTTGCCTTATCACCTAAGCTTGCAACTATTTCTTCACTACTGAAAAAATCCATTACGATTCCTCCTTTTTATCGATACCACTGAGACAATTCTTCTTTTCGATTGACATTTTTAAGTTGATTCTCTTTTGATAGTTGCACCGTTTTTACAGATAGATGCTCAAATTCTTGCCGAATCTGATAGTTATTTTGCGCAAGCTGTTTTTGAAATGTTGGTAAACAAGAACATCGATAAAAGCCAAATAATGGTTCTTGACGACCTTCAAAGTCAAAGATTGTTACTTGATTTTGTCCACGCTTAGAGGCTAACTGATACACAAGTTTAGGAGAAAAAGTTGGTATATCACAGGCAATTACAAACACTTCAGCTTTCTGAGTATAGTTCATTGCTGTCACAATCCCACCTAATGGCCCCTTTCCAAGATACATATCTTGAATGATTGTGCATTTTCTAAACGCCTTAGGAAATTTTTGACTATCATTCGTTACTAAAATAACCTCTTCGAACAGTTCCATTAACTTTTCAGCTGTTTGCAAGATCACGTATTGGCCTTGAATTTTCAATAATGCTTTATCAAATCCCATCCGTGAACTTTTCCCGCCGCATAACAGCACTGCTGTACAATCAGCAATAATTTTCGCCACCCCTTTACCATAATTTTTATTAGTTCAAAAAAATATTTTTTAGTCATGTATTAAGTCTATTATAAGACATCCCTCGTACAAGTCAATTCCTTTTAAAAAAAAAGAACGAGAAAAAGAGCGACTCTTTTTCTCGTTCTACCTTATTCATCTGTTTGACGTTTTATTTCTTCAATCTCAATGCGTAATGATTTTCGTTTCTCAATGGCGACATAAACCAAGCCAATCAAAAAGGGTAACACAAAGCTACCAAATCGATACAGTAAAACAGATGCTACAGCATCAACATTGCCGACCAATGGTTTAAACAACAATAAGTAAACAAATTCAAATGGACCAATGCCAGCAGGTGTTGGAATAACTCCTGAAAGAATAACAGCAAAACTGGTAAAGGACATCACTAATAATAAATCAATATTCGGGTGATTTTCTACTAAAACAATGTAAGGAATAATGTACCAAAATAATAATTTAAATACATTCCATGAAAAGATTCGAAGCAACGCTGAGCGATCTTGTGTAATTGTTTGGACAGCCGCCCGCAAGGAATAGATTTGTAAATTACAATTATCCACCCAATCTCTTAGTTTTGGTCGTTTAAACCAACGATTGGCAAACTTAACCAATAAAACTTGCAACTTTAAGCTACTAGATAAAATAAGTAATGCTGCAATTATTACTAATGTTAAAATAACACCTGCTAAAATGAATGGAATCATCTTAGGCGCATTTTCATAAAACAGGGAAAATTGAATAATCAAACCAATAATTGCTAAAAAAATCACGGCTGCTTTGTACATAATCATATGTAATGCCGTTATCCCCACACTTTTAGAAACAGGAATTCCCTTTTTCTTATAAAAATAAATTTCTGAAAGCAAGGTTCCCGTGCCAAATGAAATAATCCGATAAAATGCTACATAACAAGAAGTAAAAAAACCATCCACTGTTGTAAAGTCTTTGTTAAAATAACGAGCTATTTCCTTGATTGAGCGCCCTTCTGCAAATTGATAAACTACTCCAAAAAAAATAACAGCAATCAGCACCAGCCAACTCGTTTCCATCAGTTGAGCAAAAATATCACTTAATGAATTATCCATGACATAAAAGATTACGCCTAAAACGATAATCATTAACAACATATTTAAGCCAATTTTTACTTTTCCTTTCATCGCTTCTCCTTTTTTGTTCTTACTTAAACGTTAGATAGATGCAACTAATCATCGCGATTACGCCAATTGAATAACACAATGCAAAAACTGGTTTTTGGGTTTTATGATGAAATTTCTTTTGTCCCATTAGCCCACCTAGACCGCCACCGACAAGTCCTATCGTCAATAAGCGGCGTTCTGGAATACGCCAGTCCCCACGTTTTGCTTGTTTTTTATCATAACCCATCATACTAAACAATACTAAATTAATGACGAGGAAATAAATGATTACTATCCACTGAAGCATTCTTTCTGGCCTCCTAACTAGTTACTGTACTAGGATACCTTGTTCTGATTCTAATTGCAAAAAAATTTTCAATGACTCATGAAACTACAACAGGAAAGTAAGCTCTCGGTTGCCCGTTTTCTTACTTTCCTATTGAGTACCTCATTTATTTTGCATTTAATTCAGCAATTTTAATAATCACATTGGTCGCTTTTTCCATGGCTTGTAATGAAACAAATTCAAAACGGCCATGCATATTTTCGCCACCAGCAAAGATATTTGGTGTTGGAATCCCTAAATAAGAAATTTTTGAGCCATCCGTTCCACCGCGAACAGGTTCAATAATTGGTTGAATTGACAATTCTTCCATTGCTTGTTTAGCAATTTCGACAATGGACATATCTTTTTCAATCACTTCTCGCATATTATAGTATTGATCAAATAAATCAACTTTGATTCGTTCTTCATCAAATGGTGCATTCAATGTTTGCTGAATTTCTTTAATTTTAGCTTTACGTGCTTCAAAAATCTCGCGATTGTGATCGCGAATAATATACGTCATTGTAGCTTCTTCTGGCGTTCCAGCAAACGCTGCTAAATGATAAAAGCCTTCTTCACCTGCTGTTTTTTCTGGAACTTCGTCAGCAGGTAAGGCATTATGGAAATCAATTCCTAGTTGTAACGCATTAATCATTGTATTTTTCGCCGTTCCTGGATGAACGTTTTTCCCTTGAATTGTAATTTCTGCTTGCGCCGCATTAAACGTTTCAAATTGTAATTCACCTACTGGCCCACCATCCATTGTATAAGCAAAATCCACGTTAAATTGAGCGACATCAAATTTGTCGGCACCTACACCAATTTCTTCGTCAGGACCGAAAGCCACACGAATGGTGCCATGCTTAATTTCTGGGTGATTAATTAAATATTCCATGGCTGTCATTATTTCCGCAATACCTGATTTATCATCAGCCCCTAATAAAGTGGTACCATCGGTTGTGATAAGTGTTTCACCACGATAATTTTTTAAGTTAGGAAAGTCTTTCGTATTTAAAGTGAATTTGCCTTCTTTATCTAAAGGAATAGTTGATTCTCCGTCATAGTTCTCAACAATTTGCGGAGAAACATTCACTGCATTAAAATCAGCCGTATCCATATGGGCAATAAAGCCGATTGAACGAACGTCTTTCTCCACGTTACTAGGTAACGTAGCAATCACAAAACCATTTGTTTCGTTATAAATAACATCGCTCATCCCTAATTCTTCTAATTCTTTTTTTAAGGTTTGTGCAAAGGCTACTTGTGTTTGTGTTGATGGTGTCGTTGTGCTAGTTGCATCTGAGCGTGTTTCTGTTTTCACATAGCGTAAAAAACGAGGTAATAGATTTTCATACATAAAAGAACACTCCTTTAATCTTCATTTTTTTATTTAAAACGAAATGGGTTGGTATTCGCTTCTGATTCAAAAATGGATACAGCCCACTCATTTTCTTGTTTCCATTGATTCATTAATTCCACAAGTTTTGGCTTACAAAGCGCTTCAATGTAATGACCAGGATCGATAACTGGTAAATCTTCAGCAATCATGTCATGTGCCGTATGATAATACACATCACCAGTAATATAGACATCGGCTTGTTTACGTAATGCATCATGATAGAATTTTTCACCACTTCCACCACAAATGGCTACCCGTTGAATCATTTTAGTATCATCTTTTGCAATGACCCGCAAGCCATCCAATTGGAAAGCTTCCTTAACTTGCTGTACAAAATCAGAGAATCTCACAGGCTTGTCTAATACTCCAACCCGACCTAAACCAAATTCTTTTGATTGATTTTCAATGGTATAAACATCATACGCCGGTTCTTCATAAGGATGCGCCTGTAACATAGCTGCAAGAACTTGTTCTTGTTTAGTTTCAGGGAAAATCACTTCGATTTTTGCTTCTTGGACGACACTTTCTTGACCAATTTCGCCAATCGTTGGATTTGCTCCTTGTGTTGGTGTAAAACGTCCTGTTCCAATTAAAGAGTAACTTGTTTTAGAATAATCACCTTGAGACCCGGCGCCAGCTAGACCTAAAGCTTCTCTCATTTGCGGAGCTTCATCAATTGGCACAAAAACGGCTAATTTTTTATAAGGAACAGTATGTGTTTTAGTTAAAAAGGTGGTCTGTTTAATTCCCAATAATTCACAAAACCAATCGTTTAAGCCATTGTCAATAATATCCATGTTAGTATGCGCTGCGTAAACAGCAATATCGTGTTTTAATAAATCAGCGTACATTTTTTCTTGAAAATTATCTGTGGTTAATCGCTTAACTGGGCGGAAAATAGGTGGGTGTTTCGCAATAATCAAATCAACCTGCTTCTCAATTGCTTCTGCAACGACCTCAGGACGAACATCTAAGGTAACCATCACATTTTCAATTGGTTTATCTAACGTACCAATGTGCAAGCCCACAGGATCTCCCGTTTCTGCTAGCCACTCGGGACAATAGTCATTGAAGCGTCGAATCAATGTCTTACCGTTCACAGCCATTGGTCAGTACCTCCTCAATTAATTGTTGGTCTTGCTGTAGTTTCGCTTGTTTTTCAATATGTTCTCCACTTGCTTTTGCTAGTTGTGCAAGAACAGTTTTGCGCTGTTTTAATTCTCGTTGCCATTTTTTAGTAAAAACCGGTCCTTGTTTTTTAATTAAAACTGGCCCAAATAGTAATTCTTGGTCCGTATAAGAAACGGATTGCTCTGTTTTTTCGGCTACGATAATTTCATACAATTTACGGTTTTCTTCCACGATTGTTTCATCAATAATACTGTAGTCGTTTACCATTAACCAGCGGCGTAAAGTTGGTTCACCAATATTCGGTTGTAAAACAAGGCGTTCCTTCCCTGTTAAACGATTTTTTTTGCGTCCAGCTTCTAAAATATCTCGGATTAATGTGCCGCCCATTCCACAAATACTAATGACGTCTATTTGATCTTCAGGTTCAATTGCATCTAGCCCGTTCGCTAAACGTACGATAATTTTATCCGTCAAATTGGATTTACTGACTTGGGTTTTGGCAGATTGATAGGGGCCTTCCACCACTTCCCCAGCCACAGCAAAAGACAGTTTATTTTCTAACATTAAAGCAACTGGTAAATAAGCATGGTCTGAACCAATGTCTGCTAAGCGACTTCCTCTAGGGATTAAATCACCAACCGTTGCGAGACGTTTTGATAATTGATTTTCATTCATATTTTTGATTCCTCCGTTGCTTATTATACCATTGTCAATTGAAGATGAAAACTTACACATTCGTGCAATCTACTGTTTTCTCTCCGTAATCACTTATCAAAAAGAACCCCCTTCAAAATCAATTTCATAACTTTGAAGAGGGCTGTCATTATTGCTATAAAGAGCATTCTCCTTATATTAATAATAGGGAAAACATTTTTAATTAGGCATTTGCCAACCAGTTTTCAACTTCTGCTAAGGCATCCGCAATCCCTGCTGGATTTTTCCCACCAGCTTGAGCCATATCAGGACGACCACCGCCACCACCGCCAACTTTTGGCGCAATTGCTTTGATTAAGTCACCGGCTTTTAAGCCTTTTCCGTTCATGTCTTTTGTCATAGCCGCTAACAAGCTTACTTTTTCATCTTGTGCAGTTGCCAGAACTAGTACATCAGACAATTCTTTTTGTTTCCATTGGTCAGCCAATTGGCGTAATTGATTCATGTCTTTAACATTGACTTGAGCGGCAATATAACGAACACCATTGATGTCTTTGACATCTTTAAAAATGTCACCAGCTTGTTGGTTCGCTAATTTGCCTGCCAATTGTTCGTTTTCTTTTTGTAGATCACGTAATTGTTGTTGCAATTGCTCTGTTTTCGTAACCACTTCTTTTAATTGAGGTGATTTAACTAGTGTAGCAATCTCTTTCAATTGACGTTCTTCTTCTTGTAAAAGTTGATACGCTTCTTTACTCGTCACTGCCTCAATACGGCGTACTCCTGCACCAATCCCAGATTCAGAAACAATTTTGAAAATCCCGATATCTTCTGTATTAGCAACATGTGTTCCACCACATAATTCGATAGAGTAATCCCCAATATTAACTACACGGACTTCTTTGCCATATTTTTCGCCAAATAACGCCATTGCGCCCATGTTTTTCGCTGTATCAATATCTGTTTCAATTGTGACAACAGGAATAGCTTCCCAGATTTTTTCGTTAACGATGGCTTCCATCCGCGCTAGTTCTTCTGATGTAACTTGCCCAAAATGAGTAAAGTCAAAACGTAGATGTCCTGGTGCAACTAATGAGCCTGCTTGGTTGGCATGCTCCCCTAACACATCTTTTAAAGCACGATGCAATAAATGGGTTGCCGTATGGTTTTTCAAAATACGTGTCCGCATCCGTTCGTCCACTTGCAATTGATAAATTTGACCTTCTGCTAATGGCGCCAAAACTTCTACTTTGTGTAAAAATTGACCGTTTGGTGCTTTTTTCACATCCACCACGTTGGCAACGACTTCCCTTGCGGTATTTTTTACATAGCCGCGGTCAGCAATTTGTCCACCCATTTCAGCATAAAATGGTGTTTCAGCAAAAATTAATTCGGCTGTTCCTACAGATGCTTCATTTACTAGTGCGTCACCTTGAATAATAACAAATAATTCACTATCATGTGTTAATTCTGTATAGCCAACAAATTTACTTTCTACTTTAATATCTGTTAATAAAGCAGATTGAACACCCATTGAAGTTTCTTTACTGCGGGCAGAACGAGCACGTTCACGCTGTGCTTCCATTTCTGTTTCAAACCCAGCATGGTCGACTTTCAAGCCTTCATCTTCTGCAACTTCTTCCGTTAATTCTACGGGGAAGCCAAAAGTATCATAAAGTTTGAAGATAATTTTTCCATCTAATGTATCGCCTTTTGCATCTTTAACTTCTTTAATAACCTCATTTAACATGCTTAAACCTTCATTGATGGTTTCATGGAAACGTTCTTCCTCTGTCCGAACCACTTTTTCGATGAAGTCTTTTTGTTGTAATACTTCTGGATAGTAGCTTACCATGATTTCGCCAACAACAGGCACTAATTTGTATAAAAAGGCTTCATTAATGCCTAATTTTTTCCCGTGCATTACCGCACGACGTAATAAACGACGTAACACATAGCCACGACCTTCATTTGAAGGAAGCGCACCATCACCAATTGCAAAGGATAAAGCACGAATATGGTCAGCAATCACTTTAAAGGAAACATCCGTTTGTGGTGCATCTCCATATTTCACGTTAGTTCCTAAAGCTTCTACCGCATGAATAATTGGCATAAATAAATCAGTTTCAAAATTTGTTGGTGCATCTTGAATGATAGATACAACACGTTCCAAGCCCATGCCCGTATCAATGTTTTTATGTGGTAATGGTTCATACGTATCTTCTGGTGTATGGTTAAATTCAGAGAACACTAAGTTCCAAATTTCTAAATAGCGTTCATTTTCGCCACCAGGATAATTTTCTGGATCATCTTCTGGAATATCTAAAAATTCTTCGCCGCGATCATAAAAGATTTCCGTATCCGGACCACTTGGACCAGCACCGATATCCCAGAAGTTATCTTCTACATCAATAATATGATCTTCAGATAAACCAACTTCATCACGCCAAATGCGTTTTGCTTCTGTATCTTTCGGATAAACAGTCACATATAATTTTTCTGGGTCAAAAGCAAGCCATTCAGCACCAGTTAAAAATTCCCAGGCCCAGTGAATCGCTTCATTTTTAAAATAATCTCCAATTGAGAAGTTCCCTAACATTTCAAACATTGTATGATGACGAGCCGTTTTCCCAACATTCTCAATATCATTTGTACGAATAGATTTTTGAGCATTCGTAATTCTTGGATTTTCTGGCACAACAGAGCCATCAAAATATTTTTTCAAGGTCGCAACACCAGAGTTAATCCATAATAATGTTGGATCGTTTACTGGTACTAAAGAAGCGCTTGGTTCTACTGAATGTCCTTTAGACTTAAAGAAGTCTAAATACATTTGGCGAACTTGACTACTTGTTAATTCTTTCATTGATTTTCCTACTTTCTATTAATAATTAACTATTTATATTTTGTACCCTCTTAAGTGGCAGATTGTGAACACAAAAAACACCATTGCAGTCAAGGACGATTGCTCGCGGTACCACCTTGATTGCAATGATGTTGGATCATTACCTCTTAAGCTCTATAACGCAGAGTCGCGTTGATATTTCTATCAAGTCCATCTAAAGGGAGCAAGTAAATTTATCTGATGCCCTTCTCTCAGCAATGAACGGCTTTCTGTGATCAAAATAAGATTCCTCATATCCTTTAGCTTATAGTCAAAAGTATAAGAAAGATCTGCTAAAAAGTCAATTGTTTTCGTAGGAATCTTTCCTTACTGAGCTGTTTCAAATAACGTTTGCTCTAAATAAGGCAAAATTTGTTCATTTATTTGATACCCTTTTCCCCAAGAGGTTGTAATAATCTCTTCGTTCATACCTGCATCACTAAATTTTTGTTTCACTCGTTTACATACGAAAGACAGCTGCGATTTTGTAGAAGCATCTGGTTCTTTCTGCCAAAGCAAGCGACAAATTTGATCACGATCCAACCCTTCGTGGGCATGCTGATACAAGATTTTTAAAAAGCGTTGCTCGTTTTTTGTAAAGCGAATCTTTTTTACTTGGTCATCAAGTAGCTCGGCTGTGACTTCGGCAAAACTTTGATCGACAGTGTCAATTTTTTCACGAATATCTTCCAATGAATCTTTGAGGCCTAACCACCGGATAATACCTCTTTCCTGCCAAATCTCCGCTTCACGTTTATTACACATCGATTGTGAACGTCGATAAATCGGCTTCTCTAACGATGAAAGACTTCCTAATAATCTCAAGCAATCGTTCTGAGAAAGTGTTTCGCTTAATACAATTGCATCAAAATAATTAAAAAAAGTTAACTCATGTTCTATAGTTTCTTCAAAGCAGTTCGTACAAAAGACTTCATAATTTAAATGTTGTAATTGCTGCTGAAATGTTTGCTCAACTAAAATGTTCTTTGTTAATACCAAAATCCTTCTCATTTCTTCTTTCCTCCTAAAAATTCTCTCTGCTACCAATAACTAAACGCACCAACCAAACTACGTTACCAAATTGCGTGTTTCCTCCAGCGATTGATTAATAAACACCTTTTTATCTTCATCTCTCTTAGCTCCTTTATTCTTTATTTTGGTGGTTATTTATATTATATTAGAAAATGAATTTTTTTGTGTGTAAAATTTTTTTATCCTCCGTAAAAAAAAATGAATTTCCTTTAATATCAGCTAATAAAGCCGATTTTTTAACAAAAAAAGAGCCGAAACTTCCTACTTTTTGCTAAAACACGCCAAAAATTCTGTAATTTTATTATTTTTTTCTTGAGAAAACATCAAAATGTTGATCTTTAACACTAACATTTTGATGTTTTCGACAAAAATCTTTACAATTAATTGGTAAATTTCTCTACTTTTAGCAATAGTCACTTTAAAAAAAGAGTTATTTTAAAAGTGACTTAAATATTTATCATATAAAAAAGTAAGGGACGAGAATCTTTACGATTCTCGTCCCTTACTTTCTATAATCCACAACGTTTTTAGTTAGAAGAATTCTTTTTTGCTTTTCTAGCAGAACGATCTTTTTGACGACGTTCAATTTTACGTTTTTTCTTATTGCTGTCTTCAATTGCCCAATTAATTTTTTTCTTGTATCCTGGTTTAATTTTTTTCTTTTTCTTTTTCACTAAACCAATTAACGTTGGGTCTAATTCTTCTCGAGATTTTTCTCGTTTTGTTCGACGGTTGCGATCATACGTCTCTACAATCTCACCATTTTTAATTTCTTTTGGTTTGAAAGAAACACCTAATTGCTCAATCTGAGTAATCGCTTCATCATCTGCTGGTGAATATAATGTTATGGCAGTCCCATTCAATCCATTACGTCCTGTGCGGCCAACCCGATGGATAAAGAAGTCCAATTCATGTGGAACTTCTGCATTGATGACATGTGAAACCCCTTCAATATCAATCCCACGTGCGGCTAAATCAGTAGCTACCACATATTGGTAGTCAAGATTTTGAACTTGACGCATCACACGTTTTCTTTCGCGTGGTGTAATGTCTCCATGAATTTTGGCAACTTTTAGGCCCTGATCTTTTAAGTAATCGGTGATTTCATCAACTCTTTGTTTAGTATTTGCAAAAACAATCGCTAAATAAGGATGCCCGATAGTCAATAATTGATAAATTATTTGATTGCTGTTTTTTCCTTTGGTGGAAATCAACCAATTGTCAATTGTTTCTGAAATAACTGCTTTTGGTTTGATATGTTCAATCACTGGATTTTCTAAATATTTTTTTAAGAATGGTCGTAATTTTTCTGGAATGGTTGCAGAAAAAACGAGCATTTGTAATTTTTCTGGCAAACGGCCAGCAATTTGATCGACTTCTGCTAAAAAGCCCATATCTAATGTCATGTCTGCTTCATCGACAACAAAGGCAAAAGCCGTATGCACTTTCAAGGCTTGTTCATTCATCATATCTAAAATACGCCCTGGTGTACCAATCACCACATGAGGTTGCTGATGCTTTAATTTATTTAATTGACGTTGTTTATCTGTTCCGCCAACAAAATTTGACACGCGAATTTCTGGTTGACTGAAACGAGCCAGTTGCTGCGCTTCTTGATAAATTTGATTGGCTAATTCACGACTAGGCGCAGTAATCACAATTTGTACTTCGTCGATAGTTGGCTTAACTTTATCCATTAATGGAAGTAAAAAAGTATGCGTCTTTCCACTTCCTGTTTGCGATTGTCCAATGACACTTTTCCCTTTCTTAATGATTGGGATTAATTTTTCTTGGACTTCTGTTGGTTCTTCAAACCCTTTTTCTGCGAGTGCTTCGTTGATAAAAGGTTGAAATTGAAATTGTTTAAATGAAGGCACTTGCCTCACCTCTTCTCGTTAAATTCTTTATGCACTTTGGCATTATAACACAAAAACAACTTTTACTCACCTGCTGATTCCTTTGTTTTCGCAACTTCTAATGTACTGACTGTATAAGTATGGCTGGCTTTTTCATAAAACAAACGCCGTTTTTTACGAATCAAGGTTAACAAAACGTTGATCAAAAACAGTAAATATAAAATTAAACAGAACAAATACAGAAGCAGTGACACCATTTGCAACATCCGATTAGAAGAATTCAATAAATCAGTGGCATTGGCTAGATAAATACTAATTAAACCATACACAAAATACAAATAACCGTAGCGAACAAACAAGGCTTTTAAACGAATTTTTTCATGTCCTGTTTCAACCACCCGAATGCGAACAACTTTTTTCCCTAACGTTTGACCGTTTGTCAGTTTCATCATGACGATAAAGACCGCAAAAACCATGATAAAGAACCACATCCGATCTGAAAAAATCGGATAATTGGTTGCCCAATTTTTATAAGCTGGAATGAAATTTAGTCCAAAAACGAGCAGGCCTTGCACAAAGCCAATCACCAACCAATCAATCCCCCATGCAAAGAAACGTCTTAACAGGCTAACTGTCTGCCCTTTTTCATAAGAGGTGGCATCAATTTCTTCTCTTGTTGGCAATAAAAAGGTAAAGAGTGGCGTCAACCAATAACCAACTATGCCTCCGACGGTATTATTAATTAAATCATTGACATCCGCCAAGCGATACGAACGTGGATAAATAAAATAAAGGCCAGATAACTGTGTTAATTCAAAAAATAATGACAATAAAAAACTCGCAAGAACTGTTTTTAAAAATGAACATTTGAAATAATACCGTAAATACACACCAAAAGGTAAAACTAATAAAACATTAAACAGTGGTTCTAAAACGGCATGCTGTTTTAATGCTGGCAAATACGTACTTGGATCTTTGAGCGAAAAAACAGTTTCGTTTAAAATCCCTGAAATAAAATGAAAAGGCCGCAGTTCCATTGTTGGTCCTGTGTATTGAGCCACTTCTGCCCGAGATGGCAAAGGTAAAATCACCAAGAAATAGGCACATAATAAATAAAAAACAAATGAATACAAAATCATTGCTCGTGTCCAAACAAAGGAACCATATTTGCGGTATTCATAGATTAATAATGCCCCAGAAATAAAAAATGCTAGAAACGGGAAAATAATGATTGCCCATTTAATTGGTTCGCTATATACTGCCATAAAAATTCCTCCAAGATAAACAATTTCAAGTATGAATGCCTCAATAACACTATACTTGTTTCTAAAAAAATGTACCAACAATAAATTTTATTTTGCAAATCCTCTCCTTTGCAGTATCATTAAGAAAAAGGAGGACGTTCTCATGTTACAGCCATATTTTGCGTTTGGAGTGCCGCTATTTTTACTTGTGCTCTACTTACTCTTTGCACTGATTCACCGTCAAACAACGATTCATTATTTACGGTTTATTTTGTTACTTATTTCAACATTTCTCATGGTTTTTAGTTTCCAAGTATTGCAAGAATCATGGACCATCAACCCTGAAACGTTAAAAGATGCCGCTTATTCTCCGCAATGGTTATGGATTCCTTTAGGTATCGGGTTAATCCTCACACTTTACAACGCTTGGCACGGCCTTCGTACAATGATAAAATACAAGACCGATAAACATTAGTAAGAGTCTAGGACGATGGTTGTGTCCTAGACTCTTACTGTCTCATCATTCAAATGAAATTTAATTTTTCTTAACAAACTCTGATTTTAACTTCATTGGACCAAAGCCATCTACCTTACAGTCGATGTTATGATCACCTTCCACTAAACGAATGTTTTTCACTTTTGTGCCTTGTTTAATTGCGCCACTGGCACCTTTAACTTTCAAATCTTTGATTACAGTAACACTGTCACCATCCGCTAAAAGATTGCCATTTGAGTCCTTGACTACTAAGCCTTCTTCTGCAACTTCTTCTGTTGGTGACCATTCATGACCGCATTCTGGACAAATAAATAATCCGCGATCTTCATAGGCATATGCCGACCCACATTCAGGGCAGTTTGGTAATTGCTCTGTCATTAACGTTCTCCTTTGTAAAAAATAATTCTTTTTCATTTTACCTTATTTTCTAGTGAATGAAAAGTAGTCCTAATGATTTATCAACGTCCGATAACTACTTTCTAATTGCTTATTTATTTTTGAGCCCACTCTTGGCAAGCTGCTTGGATTTCTTGGTAAATCACTTCAATTTCAGCCGCATCACGTGCATTAGCGCCACTTGCCAAAGGATGGCCGCCGCCATGATGTTTTTTAGCAATTGTATTAATGATTGGTCCTTTGGAACGTAACCGAACGCGATAATAACCTTCCGGCTGTTCAACAAAGATTGCCCATGAGAGAACATCTTCAATTTTTCCTGGCATTGAAACAATGGCTGCCGTTTCAGAATCGACAATATCATAACTGTTTAAAATACTTTGTGGTAAAACGACACGAGCAGCGCCATTTGCGTCGATTTCTAAATTTTGATAAATATAACCCGCTAATTTAGCAACCTTTAAAGGCATTTGGTCTAACTCACGATTTAAGTCTGCGGCATTAAAGTTAAACGTACGCAATTGCGCAGCGACAGCGAGTGTATGCGCCGAAGTGGAAGGATAAAGAAAACGTCCTGTATCCCCCACAATCCCAGCATACAATAAACGAGCTGCATTATCTGTCATCGTTAATTCTGCTAAATGCTGTTGCCAAAAATCAACAATAATTTCACTACAACTACTTGCATTTGTATTCACCCAAACTAAATCTCCATAGGGTTCATCATTCGGATGATGATCGATTTTAATTAATTGATCGCCTAAAGAAAAACGCGCATCACTAATTCGTGGAGCATTTGCAGTATCTGTTACAATGACTAATGCACCTCGATAGACATCGTCAGTAATAACGTCCATTTCAGCTAAAAACTCTAAGCCTTCCACTGGTCCGCCTACTTGATAAATATTTTTTTCAGGAAAGCTCGCTCTTAAGAGTTCTGCTAACCCAACCTGTGAGCCAATTGCATCTGGATCGGGCCTTTGATGTCTATGAATAATAATTGTTTCATATTGTTTAATTGCTGCCATAATTTCTTTTACTACGTCCATTCTTTGTAGCCTCCTACGTTCTCTCCATCACTTGGCAAACAACAATTGCTTTTGCCACAATGACATTTTCTAAATAAACTTCAATATCTAATTTTGCAGAGCGACGGCCAATTTCTAAAATCCGTGGACGAATGTCCAATTCACTTTCCAGCTGGATTAGCCGCAAATAATGTAGATTCACTTGTTCAATTAATACGTTTCTTTTTTGATTCATCAACATTGTTCGTTGTGTCACGTTAGAAATAATTTCACTTAGGACACCGAACGAGATGGTACCAACACTGTTAACCATTTGGGGCGCAACCGAAAAACGAAAACGGGTTGTTTCTTTGCCATTTTCTTCAACAGGCATCACTTCCCCGGAAATTTGATCTGAAATTGTATCTGCAATTTGTGGTTGTCGTTGCACCAATTGCATGGCTTTCATCACATCTTGGCGAGAAACAATTCCAACAAGCGCTAAATCATCTTCCACCACCGGCATGACTTCTAGACCATCCCAAATCATTTGATGACTGACACTCGCTACACTCATCATCTTTTTCACAACATTGGGGTCCTTTGTCATGACTTTATCCACGGTTAAATGTTCACTTTTACCAATGACATCTTTGGCTGTGACAATCCCCACTAAACGTAATTTCTTATTTACTACTGGGAAACGAGAATGATGGGTACTTTCAGATAATGCCTGATAATCTGCAATCGTTTGAGTTGTCAACAAATAATTGGTTTTTTCAAGCGCTGTATAAATATCACTGACGAGTAAAATGTCTTTTTTAATCAGCTGATCACTTAAAGCACGGTTAATCATAGTAGCCACAGTAAATGTATCATATGTGGTTCTCAAGACAGGCATACCCAGACGATCTGCTAACTGCGCAATCTCTTCAGATGTTTCAAATCCACCTGTAATTAAAACGGCTGCCCCATTTTCTAAAGCAAGCTTTTGCACACCTTGGCGGTTACCAACAATCATTAAGGAGCCTGGAGTAATATATCGCGTCATCGCGGTTTCTGTCATCGCACCAATTACAAATTTATTAAGGACTTTGTCTAGACCAGAGCTACCGCCTAACACATCCCCTTCAATAATCCGGACCACTTCACCAAATGTTAATTTTTCAATATGTTTTTTTAACTTCCGCTCAATTCGTATCGTACCAACACGTTGAATGGTGGAAACAAGCCCAATATTTTCTGCATCTTTGATGGCCCGATACGCTGTTCCTTCACTAACACTTAAACTTTTGGCAATGCTTCGAACAGAGATTCGATCGCCAATTGGTAATTCTTCAATATGTTTTAAAATTTGATCATGTTTCGTCGCCATAATTTCCTCCTAAACTAGGATCGTCTCTCCTGGGTTTAATACTTTCCCGCCAACTACTTGCTCTGCGAATATTGCTGGATTTTGTTGGATAACAGGAAAGGTATTGTAATGAATTGGAATTGTTATTTTGGGATTTAAGTAAGAGACTGCTTCTAGCGCATCCTCTGGTCCCATCGTATAATTATCGCCAATTGGTAAGAACGCTACATCAATGGATTTGTCTTTTGCAAAAAGGCGCATATCTGAAAACAACGCCGTATCACCAGCGTGATAAATTTTTTTATCTTCTGCTTCTAAAATAATCCCACTTGCTTCGCCCATGTAGGTCATTACGCCGTCTATTTCATAACCGGAACTATGCAAAGCTGGCACAAATTTAACCGAACCAAAAGGAAAGACATAACGCCCACCTAGATTCATTCCATGCGCTTTTACCCCTTGCGACTGTGCATACGTAGCCACTTCAGCTATCGCAATAATTGTTGCCTTGTTGGCTTGAGCAATTGCTAGCATATCGCCAATATGATCGCTGTGTCCGTGAGTGATTAAGATGTAATCAGGGTGTAAATCTTCAAGTGAAACGTCCGCTAAAGGGTTCCCATTAATAAAAGGATCAAATAAAAGGTTCGTGCCGTCGTTTAGACGAATTTCAATACATGAATGTCCATGTCCTATCAGTTCCATTTGTATTCCTCCTACGGTATTTTCTACACACTCTTATGATAATTAATCGTCAAATTCATTCTTAAAAGTAGTACAGTTTAGTACAGTTTACTTTCTTTATTGTAACAGAGAATTAGAAATATACAATCGCATTTGCTTATTTTCTTAGCTAGTAAAGAAACAGACGAGAAAAATCATGAATCTTTCTCGTCTGTTTCTTTTTACTTATTTGGTTGTTTTCCGAAAACGTAAAATCGTTAATATAAAGGCCGCCACACATAATAGAAAGGCGACAAAAAAGGTTTCACGCATTCCCACAATAAATATATCTGGGCGATTAGCCAGATACGTGGTTACTCGTTCACCATAGGCTTCGCTCATACCACGATATAAAATGGTCGTTGACAACGCAATCCCAATGACCATCCCTAAGTTTCTAGCAAAAGAATTCATACTTCCTGCTACACCTAAATCTTGCTTTTCAACACTGCTCATAACCATTGTATTGTTTGGAGACTGGAAAAGTGCATTTCCCAAGCCCATAATGGCTGTTGCAATCACATAATACCAGATGGGCGAGTTCATATCTAAAAACATATACATTAACGACGTACAGCACAAGAGCAACAATCCGCCAAACGTTAAAATAGCTGGGCCAATTTTATCCGTCAAATAGCCACTCAGAGGAGCCCCAACCACCATTAATAACGGAAATACCATCATTAATAGACCAGCATAACTAGCACTTAGTTTGCGTGCATCCTGCAAATAAAATGGAATGACAACATTTACAAAAAAGTTTGAGGCAAAAATTAAAACGGCGGACAATAAACTTAATGTAAAAATTTTGTTTTTAAAAATTGCGAACTTAATAAGTGGGCTTTTTCTTTTTCGTTCAACCATTATAAATAATCCTAATGCGATTACTGCAATAATGAACAATAAATAGGATTGTAACGAGCCAAACCCGCTCTCTTGTCCGAGGAAAATCCCACCGAAGAACGTCATAATCGCAATGGCAATACAAGCAAATCCTGAAAAATCGATTTTTTCTTTTGTTTTTGTAATATCTTTTGGTAGAAACTTTTCGCCAATTAAAATTGTAACTAGCCCCACAGGAACATTAATCCAAAAAATATACGACCAAGAAAAGTTTGATAAGATCAATCCACCAATCCCAGGACCAGCAATCGCGCCTAAAGAGACAAAGGCACCTACTGCACCAAGCGCCCGCCCTCTTTCATTTAAAGGGAATACTTCCGTAATAATTCCTGAATTGGTCGCCATGGTCATGCTAGCACCAATACTTTGAACGACTCGCGCAAATAATAGAAAGCTCAGCGATTGATTAAAGCCACAAAGTAACGAACCAATCGTAAAAATAACCGTGCCAATTCGATAAACTTTTATTTTTCCAAAACTGTAGCCAATTTTTCCAAATAATAATAAACAAGCACAGACAACCATTAAATAAATAGATACGACCCATTCCGCTTGATTCATGGGTACGGACATTTCTTTTGAAATAGTCGGTAAAGCAATATTTACAATGCTGGAATCTAATGTAGACATGAAGGTAAACATAGCCACAGAAACTAAGATCCACCAACGATTTTTCTGCACTTCAGAATCCTCTTGGTAACTTTTAATTTTCTCCATTGATTCATCCCCTCTCGCTCCAAAACAGTTTACTTACTAATAATAACTCTATTTCTTCTTTTTTTCATCGGAAATTTTCTAAAAAATCACTCATGAGATGTTCACCTTCTTATTACACGCTCGCAATTGACAACCATTCGCTTTTACGCTAATTTAAAATTAGCAAACGGAAAACACAAGGAGGACTTGAAATGACCTTAATTTCTCGCATTAAACAACTAGCTCAGTCAAAGCAATTAACCCTCGCCCAATTAGAAAGAAACGTCGGCATTTCCAATGGACAAATTCGTCGTTGGGATACCTCTTCGCCTAAAGTAGAGAATCTTTTAAAAATAGCAGACTATTTTTCTGTTTCCTTGGACTATTTAATGGGCCGCACCCAACAAACAGAGATCAATCATCAGGCACCTATGACAAGCACACAAAAAGAGTTACATATTCACATTACTACGGAAGAGTTAACAGAAGAAGAAATTACTCAGTTAGAGGAAGAAGCAAATCGTTTCTTGCGGTTCCGTAAATTTGAAATGACAAATTCTTAAAGAGCGTTCACTTCTCCTAGTCAATTAATAGCAAAAACTAGAACCTAAATAAAAAAACCACCACGACCGTCGTCTGTGGTGGAAATGAAGGTTGTTATTTACTCTTGGTAGGAGTAAGTATGAAAAAACCAATTCGGGATAATTGGCATAACGTAAGTATAGTGGTTTGTGCCTTTTTTATCATGAGTTTCAGCTATATTTTTTATAAAACTTTTATTAGAACACCATTAACAGTCCTTTATTTAGATTCTTTAAAGCGTTTTCTTTTATTGAACATATTGTTTTAAACATTCGATTTCCTGTGCTACACTTACTTTTAGAAGGGGGATTTTATTATGGCAAATCAAAAAAAAGATAGCTTATCAACATTATTTTCTGAAGAAGTTCATGGACCGTTTGTTACTTTCTTGTTTAACACCCATGTCGCTCATCAAAACGTAGAAAAAGATTCGCTTGTTTTGAAAAATTTTGCAAAAGCGGCAAAAACACGCTTTGAAAAAAAATTTCCTGAGGAAAAATGGGCTGTTTTCCAAGAAAAAATTGACGCACTTCTAGCTGATGCTTCCTTCTGGCGCAACGGCACAGCAAGTGTTTCAATCATCTTATCTCCAGAGAACACCTTTGTTCAACGATTAGATGTGCCCGTTGACGATCAATATTACGTGGACACGATTCCTTATTTACTTGGACTAGTCAAAGACAAACAATTTAACTACCATTATTACCTACTTGCTCTAAATCGTGATTCAATGAAACTTTACAAGGTTGATCATACGACTGTGACTCCTGTTGAATTGCCTAAAGATGCACCAACAGACGTGGTCACAGCTTTAGGTGATGAATTAACGGGTGGTAATTTAAACTTTTCAACTCAAGGTAGTTCTAACGGTTCTAAAGAAGGTGTCGCTTATCATAGCATCAATACTAAAGATAAAGAAGTTGAAATTGATTGGGTGAACTACTATCAAGCAGTCGATACTTTCTTAAAAGATCAACTGGATAATCCTGAAAAATTACCGCTTTATCTTTATGCTTTACCAGAAAACCAAACACTCTTTAAAAAGATTGCTAAAAACCCTTATTATGATTGCTCAATTTCAGTTGCTGCTTCACCTGCACAAGCAACCATTCAAGATATCCGCAGCGCTAGTGAAAAAATAGCTGCAGAGTTAACAGAAAAAGAAACAGCTTCTTATAACAAATTACTAGATCGTAAATTCTTAGATCAATTTACAGATATTTCGCCAGCGGCAGCTGACGGCAAAATTTCCCATCTTTTTATTGCAACGTCACTCTTTGTTACTGAAAACAATGAAATGTCATCTGAAGAGTATGATCGTCGCAAACTTTTAAACACCATTGCCTACCAAGTCATTCAAAACGGCGGTCAAGTTTTTGTTTTAGACCAAAAAGCTGCACCAGATGAAAAATCTTTAGCGGCTATCCTCCGTTATTAAAAACAGGCAAAAAGCCCATTGTAAGAAAGCGCCTTACAATGGGCTTTTTTTCTGAGTCTTATTGAAACAGCACTATAACAGCCTTATCTTCACTTTCTAGTTTTTAAAAAACATCCGATAAAAAAGAAAATAAGGTTATCGCTATACAAAAACCAGTTAGTATGCTATAGTAATAGATGTAGTTTTTGTTCGGTAATATGGGTAGCTGTTTCAAATAAACATCTTCCACATTTTTCACCTTTCAAGTAATTGCAAAATATGAATGTGTTATAACACACATCTAGGAGGATATTTATTATGGAAACAGGTACAGTAAAATGGTTTAACTCAGACAAAGGCTTTGGCTTCATCACTGCAGAAAACGGAAACGATGTATTCGTACATTTCTCAGCTATCCAAGGTGACGGCTTCAAAACTTTAGAAGAAGGTCAAGCAGTAACTTTCGAAATCGAAGAAGGTCAACGTGGCCCTCAAGCAACTAACGTTACTAAAGCTTAATTAAACAATACTGACTCAAAAACCTGACGTTAATCGTCAGGTTTTTTTTTATAAAAAAAGAACGAGAAAACTTTCTGAAACTAAGTGCTTCCTCTATTTTTTTTGAAGAGTTTTCGTTATACTGAAGAGGAAAAATGTTTTAAAGGAGTTTATTTATGCAATTTTATGGTGATTTAACCTTTTTAGGTGTTTATTTATTGGGTCTCTTTTTCATTCCCTCGTGGCGGAAAAAGAAAAAAGAACACGATTGGTTGCCGTGGATGTTTGGCTGGACCGTCTTTATGTTCTTCTCATATGTTTTATATTTAGAAATCATTCGTGGCACAGCCTTCTTTTTAATTCCCATTGCTTTTTTTGGCTTGTTTGCGCTCTTCTACTTCAAAGAAAAAAGGCGTTTACTGAATGGAACATTATTTAATATTTTTCTTGTGGTTCTAGCGACTTATTTAGGGATTACTGCGATTCGTACAAACAACTACTTTCTAATCACCTTAGCAATTATTGCCCTGCTGGCAATTTTTATCGCTTTGGCTTTAGGACTCTATGCCTTAATTATTTTCCTTTATTGGAATGCGGTCGTTGTTATGAGAAAAGAAGGTCGGTCTCTAGGGAACTTGTTGACGTTGTTGCTGGCAATTGGCTTAACATTACTATTAATCTATAATTTCTTTTTTCAATCGTTGTTACCAACGTGGCTCTCCTTACCCTTAACTATTGCGCCATTTATTTTGACTTATTTCGCGTTTGTTTTTTATAATTTTTTAACTGTTTCTACGTTGTATCAATTTAATCAGCCAAAATATACACAGGATTATATTGTTGTGTTAGGTTCGGGGTTAATCAATGGTGAGATTGTGCCGCCGTTATTGCAAGCCCGCATCAACAAAGCCATTCAATTTTACAAGGCTCAAAATCGCGCAACGTTAAATCCACCAAAAATCGTCATGTCTGGTGGCCAAGGTCCCGATGAATTACTTCCTGAAAGTGTCGCGATGAAAATGTATGCTTTGACACAAGGTATTCCTGATGATGATATTTTAGTAGAAGCTCATTCAAAAAACACCCTGGAAAATATGCGTTTTTCCAAAGAAACAATGATTGAGGATTTTGGAAATGCTAATTTCCAAGCCATTTTTACTACAAACAATTATCACCTTTTCCGAGCGGGTCTTTTCGCTCGAATGGCTGGCTTAAAAGCTGATGGCATTGGTGCAAAAACCGCTTTTTATTTTTTACCTAACGCGTTTATTCGAGAGTTCATCGCCATTGTAGTGATGTACAAACGTCGCCATATTATTGTTTGCGGCCTAGCTGCCATCGGTATGGTTATGTTATTCTTAACAGGATTGATTATTCAGTAAAGAAGGAGTTTCCCCTATGAGTTTGTATCAAAAATTTATTCAAAATGAACGTTTGCGACGTTTTTGCGTCCTTGCTTTGATTATTTTTGTGCTTTATTTATCCAGAAGCATGATTACAACAATTCTTTTAACATTTATCTTTACCTATTTAGCTGTTCGTTTGGTCCATTTTGTTCAACGCTATATGAAAATCCCGACGATTGTCATCGTTCTCTTAACCTATGCATTGGTTGTTTTTCTAATCTATTTAGCGATTACTAAATATGTTCCCGTTCTAGTTAACCAAACGACTCAAATGATTAATTCTGTAGTTGATTTTTATCAAAGTCCACATACAGATACAAATCAAGTATTGCAATTTATTGATCAATACTTGGAAAAATCTAACTTACTCTCTCAACTCCAGAATGGCGCTTCAATGATTTTACGCTACATTCAAGATATTGGCGCTGTCGGTTTATCATTTGTCATGTCCTTTATTTTAAGTTTCTTCTTTATGATTGAGAAGAAGCAAATGGCTGATTTTTCTAAGTTATTTTTAAAAAGTGATTTTGATTGGTTTTTTCAGGATATCTATTATTTCGCCAACAAGTTCGTTAACACATTTGGTGTCGTAATGGAAGCTCAGTTTTTCATTGCTGTGGTGAATACAGTCATTACTACCTTGGCCTTGGCAATAATCGGCTTTACTCAGTTACCTAGTTTAGCCATTATGATCTTCATTTTGAGCTTAGTCCCAGTTGCTGGTGTGATTATTTCTTGCATTCCGCTAAGTTTCATCGCTTATTCCCAAGGTGGCTTGAACGATGTGATTTATATCTTAGCTTTAATTACAATCGTTCATTTATTTGAATCTTACGTGCTAAATCCTAAATTCATGTCTAGTAAAACAGAGTTACCAATCTTTTATACGTTTGTCATCTTATTAGTTAGTGAGCGTCTCTTTGGTGTATGGGGACTTATTGTAGGAATCCCTGTATTCACTTTCTTCTTAGATGTCTTAAAAGTAAAACCGATTCGTGGCCTGAAACGGCTACCTAATGTGAAAAAAAATAGTTCAGCAGAATAATTTCTGCTGAACTATTTTTTATTGTTTTCTTAAATCATTTAAAATAGCCAAGGCTCGGTCTTGGTTCATCGTTTTTTGACGTTTTAATTGTTGAGCGACTGCCTCAACTTCTTTACCAGTAGCTCCGACCGTCATCGCTAAAGAACGTGCTTGTAGAGCCATGTGTCCTTTTTGAATTCCTTCAGAGACTAAGGCCCGTAACGCCGCTAAATTTTGTGCCAAACCAACAGCCGCTACTACTCGACTTAGTTCTTTTGCATCCGTCACTGCTAACAAATCAGCGGCTGCTTGAGATTTAGGTAAGACTTTTGTGGCACCGCCAACCGTGGCTAACGCAAGCGTAACTGAAATTTCACCAATTAGTTGTTCGCCATCCAGCGTCCAACTAGTCAAGCCTTGGTAGCGACCTTCCTTCACCGCAAAAGCATGACAAGAAGCGCTAACAGCGCGTGTATCATTTCCTGTAGCTAAAACTACAGCTTCAATGCCATTCATGATCCCTTTGTTATGCGTGACTGCCCGATAAGGATCTAATGAAGCATAGCGTGAAGCTAAAACAATTTTTTCAGCAATTTCCCGGCCATTGCTCCCCTTACTTAAACGTGAAACTGGAATAGCCGTTTTCATCGTAACAACCGACTCCGTGGCATAATTACTTAAAATACTGAATAAAATCTTTTGCTCCGCAAACCATTCACGGAACAACTCGGCCACACCTTCCAACATAGCGTTAACGATATTTGCCCCCATTGCATCCTTAACATCTACTAAAAAGTCGACGGATACAAACGATTCATCAAAAGCACGATATTGCAAATCTCTTAAGCCGCCGCCGCGTTTAACGATAGATGGATAACTTAACTCTGCTTGTTGAAAAATTTCCGCTTCTCTTACTTGTAGTTTATCAATCAATGACTCGGGATCTGCAACATCGTAAAAAACGATTTGTCCACGCATTAAGCGTTGTTGATTCACTGTTTTAAATCCTTGTGCTATTTTTGCACCATTACTCAAAGCCGCAATCACTGAGGGCTCTTCTGTCGCCATTGGTACCAAATAATCAGTTTCGTCCACTGTTAAATGTAAGCCAACGCCCATCGGCACTTCTGTTTCACTGATTTGATTTTCAATCATATGATTGGCAATCTGCGAAGATAAAGCCGTATTTTCAAATTCTTTTTTTGTATCAGCAGAAATCTGGCCTTCATTAAGAAGAGAAGCCAGGCGTTCCTCAGGACTCATTTGATAAAATCGGCTGTTTTTTTTTTGCTGAGGTCTCTCTAGTAGCATAGCGAGTCCTAAGCCACCGCCGATACATAAAGAAGCCACTCCATATTTCTTTTCTTTTTGATTTAATTGATAACTTAAACTCGTTAATAAACGAGCACCTGTGGCACCAATCGCATGACCTAATGAAATACCGCCACCATAAATGTTGACCTTTTCCTCTGGTAAAGCCAGTTCTCTTTGGACCACGATTGAAGTTGCTGCAAATGCTTCGTTGATTTCATACAGATCAATTTCTTCCGTAGTAAGTTGATTGCGCGCTAACAGTTTTTGAATGGCTTTAATCGGCGAAATTCCCATATAGGCTGGATCAATACCGACTTCCACACTGTCTCGAATAATAGCTAAATAAGGAAGACCGTGTGCTTCGGCATATTCTTGTGAAGCAATAATCAAAGCAGAAGCCCCATCATTAATGGTTGATGCATTCCCTGCTGTTACAGTACCGTCTTCTTTAAAAACTGTTTTAAGCGTTCCTAGCTTCTCAACGCTCGAATTAGGGCGAATCCCTTCATCTTTCTCCACAAGCGTTCCTGACACTTCTAATGGGGCTATTTCGTCAGCGAATATCCCTTCTGCTTGTGCTTGAGCTGCTTTTAATTGTGAATGTACAGAAAATTGATCTTGCTCTTCTCTAGTTACATGATACTTTTCGGCCACATTTTCAGCAGTTAAGCCCATTGCTTGACCACTAAAGGCATCCGTTAACCCATCGTACATCATACTAGAAAAAGGCGCATCGTAGCTTTCTGTTTCGTAATTAAATCGTTGTAATTTAGGTGCTTGGGACATATTCTCAATCCCACCAGCAATTAAAACTTCCGCTTCTCCTAATTGAATCAATTGTTTCGCCAAAATAACGGCCTTCATTCCTGATCCGCAGACCTCATTAACCGTCATTGCGGGAATTTCATGAGACAAACCGCTGTTTATTGCTATTTGTCGTGCGGGATTTTGGCCATTTCCAGCTTGTAAAACATTTCCAAAGATTACTTGATCAATTTCTTCAGAAATAGTGGAATGTCTTTTTAAAAGTTGTGTTGTAACATGTGTTCCTAAGTCTACGGCACTTACTTGACTTAAGCTGCCTTTATATTTTCCAATTGGTGTTCGTAATGCATCAATAATAACTACTGTTTTCAACTAAATGCACCTCCATCTTGAAATATATCATAAAATCCCAGAATCACAAGTGCCAATTACTGAATGTTAACAGACTTATAAGATATTTTTTAATAATCTATGAAGTTAATACAAAAATTCCCCATTTTGGTTCATTTCGTGCTATTTTATATAATGAATCTATTTATCGTAAAGGAGTTAAAGAAATGACAATTGGGATTGATAAAATTAGTTTTTTTGTGCCCCCTTATTATATTGATATGACGGCACTGGCTGAAGCCAGAAATGTAGACCCTGGAAAATTTCATATTGGTATTGGGCAAGACCAAATGGCGGTGAACCCAATCAGCCAAGATATTGTGACATTTGCAGCCAATGCCGCAGAAGCGATCTTGACCAAAGAAGATAAAGAGGCCATTGATATGGTGATTGTCGGGACTGAGTCCAGTATCGATGAGTCAAAAGCGGCCGCAGTTGTCTTACATCGTTTAATGGGGATTCAACCTTTCGCTCGCTCTTTCGAAATCAAGGAAGCTTGTTACGGAGCAACAGCAGGCTTACAGTTAGCTAAGAATCACGTAGCCTTACATCCAGATAAAAAAGTCTTGGTCGTAGCGGCAGATATTGCAAAATATGGCTTAAATTCTGGCGGTGAGCCTACACAAGGAGCTGGGGCGGTTGCAATGTTAGTTGCTAGTGAACCGCGCATCTTGGCTTTAAAAGAGGATAATGTGATGCTGACGCAAGATATCTATGACTTCTGGCGTCCAACAGGCCACCCGTATCCTATGGTCGATGGTCCTTTGTCAAACGAAACCTACATCCAATCTTTTGCCCAAGTCTGGGATGAACATAAAAAAAGAACCGGTCTTGATTTTGCAGATTATGATGCTTTAGCGTTCCATATTCCTTACACAAAAATGGGCAAAAAAGCCTTATTAGCAAAAATCTCCGACCAAACTGAAGCAGAACAGGAACGAATTTTAGCTCGTTATGAAGAAAGTATCATCTATAGTCGTCGCGTAGGAAACTTGTATACGGGTTCACTTTATCTGGGACTCATTTCCCTTTTAGAAAATGCAACGACTTTAACCGCAGGCAATCAAATTGGTTTATTCAGTTATGGTTCTGGTGCTGTCGCTGAATTTTTCACTGGTGAATTAGTAGCTGGCTATCAAAATCATTTACAAAAAGAAACTCATTTAGCACTGCTGGATAATCGGACAGAACTTTCTATCGCTGAATATGAAGCCATGTTTGCAGAAACTTTAGACACAGACATTGATCAAACGTTAGAAGATGAATTAAAATATAGTATTTCTGCTATTAATAATACCGTTCGTTCTTATCGAAACTAAGTATTTAAATCCCCCGATTCAATCAACAAAAGAGCTAGACATTCAAGTTTTTGCTTGAATGTCTAGCTCTTTTTATGAAAGCCAAACTTCTTTGACCCCGTCTGTCACGGCGATACCATCTGTCAAAGCTAAACGTTGTGAATAAGAAACGTAGCCATAATAAACATCAACACCGCCGCCATTGTTCCAAGTAACAGTGATTTTAACATTTGGAGTAATCGATTTTGTAGCTGGTTGGGTCGTCGGGCGATAACTAGTCGTATCATAACTTAAAATAGTGCCCGAAGCTCCACTTATTTCGGCTTTTCCTGTGTAAATTTCGCCATTCGTATTCGTCTGCGTGACCGCTCCATTCGCTTCAATGATTAACCCCGCTTGCTTTTGATCTCCTCGTGGATAATAAAAAAGATACGTGGTTGCCCATTTAGCAAACTCATCTGGAATCGGTTTAAGTGATTCTGTTTGTGCCGGACTCGACTTCGTTTGCTTTTCAACCGCGACTTCTTCTTGTCTTTTTAAGCCTTCATTATTTTGATTATTTAGTTTCTCAACCGTTTCTTTAACGATCGAATAGTGTGGTTTCCCTAAATCGCTAACAGGGATCGTAGCTAATTTTTCTTCTGATTCTTTATATTGCCCCTCTGCCGTTAACTTTTTAGCTTCTGTAATAATGGCATCATACTTGGTTTGGTCTACAGAAGAGGATGTGCTTTGTCCCGTAGCTTCGACTTGTTTTGTGACACTGGTTTTTTCCGTGGTCACGTCTGACGAATTTCCACAAGCACTTACAAACATTGAGCTAACGATTAATAAACATCCCACAATCACATGCTTTTTCATCTTTAAATCCCCCATTTGTCTATCTTTGTTATTTTTTGTTACTTAAATTATCCCATAGATGAACAAAAGAAACCATTATTTATAAAAAAGTTTAGCAAGCGCTTCAAGAGAGGCACTTGCTAAACTTTTTTCTCACTGTTATTGATTGATTACTTTGACTAGTTCTTCAAATAATAATGCACTAGATGCTGCTCCTGGATCAATATGACCAATTGCTCGTTCCCCTAAATAAGAGGCACGTCCTTTTTTCGCCACCCAATCTTTTGTTGCTTCAGCAAATTGTTCAATTTTTTCTTCATTAAATTGTTCCGTTCCAATTACTTCAGCAACAGGTGCCCAGACATCAACCATCGTTTTATCTCCTGGTTCAGCTTTGCCACGCATCTGAATCCCAGCTAGACCTTGCTGAACAATTTCTTTTAATTGCTCTGGCGAACTGATGGTTTCCAAATCTTTTGTCGCTTTAGTCATATTCATAAATGCAGTACCATATAAAGGACCAGAAGCTCCGCCAACTTTTGAAATCAAAGCCATGGATAGGACTTTAAATGTCTCCGTGATTGTTGTTGGTACTTTTTTGTCAAACGCAATTTTGTATTCAGCCATACCACGAGCCATGTTGTTACCATGATCCCCATCACCAATCGGCGTGTCTAATTCACTTAAATAGTCTTTTTTTTCTTCAATAACTTTTGAATAATTGTCTAACCATGTTTGAATGTCTTTTACTGTTAATTCCATCTTTTATCACCCTTACCAAGAAATTGTTGTTACATTGCTTTCTAGCGCTGTTTGCCAGTCTTTTGTCGCCAAGTCAATCATCGTTAAAGATAATCCTTGCATGTCAATAGACGTCATATAGTTACCCACTTTATGGAAGGTCACTTGAACACCTTTATCTTCTAATAATGTTAGCACGTCGTTCATAAATACAAATTGTTCCATTAATGGCGTGCCGCCCATGCCATTGACAAGTACCCCCACTGTTTGTGGTTGTTGTTCATAGCTACTTAATGTTTTTTCAACTAATTCTTTCGCTAACTCTTTCGATGGTTGGATTTTTTCACGACGATAGCCTGGTTCTCCGTGAATCCCTACGCCAAATTCAATTTCATCTTCTGGTAAAGTAAAACCTGGTTTGCCAACTTCAGGCACAGTAGCTGCTTTTAAAGCCACTCCAATTGTTTTCGTGGCTGCTACAATCTTTTCTCCTAAAGAAACGAGCTCTTCTAAAGAAGCACCTTGGCGGGCATGATGTCCTAAAATTTTATGGACAAGAACAGTCCCGGCAACGCCGCGTTTTCCAGCGGTATAGGTGCTATCTTCGACTGCAATATCGTCATCGACAACGACCATTTCTACATGAATGTCTTCCATATCAGCCATATCTTTGGCCATTTCAAAGTTCAAAATATCGCCTGTATAATTTTTTACGATTAACAGAACACCGGCCCCTTGGTCTGCCGCTTGGATTCCTGTTAAAATTTGATCTGGTGTTGGTGAAGTAAAGACATCACCTAAAACTGCGGCATTTAACATTCCATCACCAACAAACCCAGCATGTGCAGGCTCATGACCACTTCCACCACCAGATACTAACCCAACTTGTTTGTTTGAGTCGTTGCGAGCAATCACGCGAGAATCTTCGACTTGATGAACAAGGTTTCCATAGCTTTTCACAATTCCTTGGAGCATTTCTTCGACAATTTTACCAGGTTCATTAATAATTTTTTTCATTTAGTTCCACCCTTTCTTACCAGCATTTTGAGCTTCTGCTAAAATTTGCGTCAAATCATCTGAGACACCTGCAGTAATTGCTGCCGCAAAGGCACCTTCAACCAATGGTGCATCGACTAAATGATAATGTTTCTGTTGGTCTTCTTCTAGCATATCAAAAGCTAATTCTGAACTTAAAACGGCACTGCCTAAATCGGCAAAAATTAAAAATTCTCGGTCAGAGTCCGCTTCGTTAATCGTGTCAATGATTTTCATTGGATCTGAACCTAATGAACCATCTGATGTGCCACCAAGTGAATGAATCGTAATTTCTTCACTGGCATTCATCTGTTCAATCATCTCTTTAATACCATCTGTAATCATTTTGCTATGTGAAACGAGTAAAATATCTGCTTTCATGTGGACACTTCCTTAATCTAATTTATGTCTTGTTTTATATTCTTGTCCGACTTTATCTGCAACAATGATTGCATTCGCTACTTCTTCAACGACAATTGGGAATGGCATTGAATGAATTGATTCTTCTGGAATGCAAGCAATTTTGGCTACTTCCAATGCTTCTTCATAAGTGATTTCATCGACACCAATGTCTGAAAGCGTTAATGGTAAACCTACAGAAGCGCTAAAGTCTAAAACAGCTTCTAATTCGTCTTTTGCTGCATCTTCTAATACAAGTTGTGCAATCGTTGCAAAGGCTACTTTTTCACCATGTAAATAACTGTGCGCACCAGGTAAGACTGTCATACCGTTATGAATCGCATGCGCTGCAGCTAAACCGCCACTTTCAAAACCTAAGCCTGAAAGTAAGATATTTGTTTCGATAATCTTATTCAATGATTCAGTAACCACATTTGCATCACAAGCTAATTTCGCTTTTAACCCATCTTCCTGGAGGTTTTCCCAGCAAAGTTTCGCCATGGCCAAAGCTGCATATGTGCCGCTAGCAGCGGGCGTTAAGCCTTCTCTTGAACCCATTGGCAAACTAGCATTAACCCGAGAATATGAATTGTGTGTTGCGCGTGCTTCAAAATATGTGGATAAGGCATCCCCCATTCCAGCAACTAAAAATCTAGTTGGCGCTTTGGCAACCACTTTTGTATCAACCATCACGACGCTTGGACTTTGTTTAAAGTAAGCATAATCATCAAATGAGCCATCTTCATGATATAGTACAGCTGAATGCGAAGTTGGTGCATCTTGAGCCGCAATCGTTGGTACAATAATTAAGTTTTCACCTTCTGCTACGACTTTTGAAGCATCGATTGCTTTACCGCCACCTAAACCAATGATACAGTCTGCTTGTTCTTTTTGTCCAACGTTTTGCAAGCGCTTTGTTTCTTCACGCGTTACTTCTCCACTAAAGCCACCCTCTACGAAGGTAATGTCAAACTTTTTCGCTGTTTCTTCCAATTGTGGACGTACACGATCAACGTCAGCAGGATTTGCAATTAGTAACGCTTTTTTTCCAAAAGTTGAAACGAAGTAACCTAAGTTTAGTAATTCATCTTCCCCTTGAACATATTTCGTTGGTAAAATCAATGCTTTTCTCATGTTGATAGCCTCCTATATTTTGTTTACATACATAGTATAAAACGCTTTCATCAAAAAAGCATTGAACTTTTGGTATCGTTTTCTTGCAAAAAATGATAGAATTATTTTGTGAAATAATAAAATATTATGATTTTTAAACTTTAGATTGAAGGATTGCCTTATGACTGTAGAATTAAAAAATATTTTAGATTTAGAAAAGTGGGAAAAATTGCAAGAATCATTGGCCTTAAGCACTCGTTTAGCCATTATTTTAGTCGATTATAAAGGGCGACCTGTGACGAAACATAGTCAAGTTCAACCCTTTTGCCAACTGGTACGTCACTCCCCTGAGCTCTCGAAACTTTGTGAAAAATGTGATGCTCGTGGTGGCTTGGAAGCTGTTCGCACTGGTCAGCCTTTTATCTACCGTTGTCACTTTAACATCGTTGATATGGCCATCCCCATTATTGTTGATGACCAGTATGTAGGAGCCATTATGGCTGGTGAAGTTTTGCTCGAAGATCACCAAGAAGAGTTAGAACAGGTTTTAACCATGAATGATGCCTTCATTCAAGAATTTTTAGTAACACACCAAGAGCTGTATCAACAATACCCTGTTTTAGAACTAGCAGACTTAGAAAAGAGCGCGACATTAATCGCTGATCTAAGCCAATATATTATTTCTGAAGCCATCAAAAAAGATTATTTAATCAATACGTACAAACAGTCCTTACAGATTAGTTCGCGAAAAGAAGAGCTGGAGCCATTGAATATGATCCAAAAAGATATTCAACAAACTTTGTTAACTGCTCAATTAACTCCTTCAAGTGCCTATCAAACTAAAAATAAGCAATTACAACCGGTTTTAGATGCCCTTTGGGAAAACAAATCGCTGCGTTTAAATTTACAAGAACTGGCAGACCTTGTTCATTTGACACCGACGTATTTAAGTCGTTTATTAAAAGAGGAGTTTGGTATTCCCTTTAGTCAATTTTATCGACAATTAAAAATCACATGGGCTAAACAGCTTCTTTTGGAGACAGATAAAACGATCGCCCAAATCAGTGAAGATTTAGGGTTTGTTGAAGATAGCTATTTTGTCCGTATCTTTAAACAAGAAACGGGTGAAACACCTCTTAAATACCGTAAAAGAAAGAACAGAGCATAAAAAAACAACGACTCCGAGAAGTCGTTGTTTTTTTACACCTTTTGCACTTGCTGTGGCTAATGCAACAAGTGCAAAAGGCGCATTATATCTGTCGTGCGACAAAGTGATACTATTAAATATGAATTGGTAAACCTAAAGCCAATTCAGCTGTATCCATAGTAATTTCGCCCAATGATGGGTGTGGGTGGATTGTTAAAGCAATGTCTTCTGCATTCATGCCAGATTCAATAGCTAAAGCTAATTCAGAAATCATGTCACTTGCACCGACACCGGCAATTTGTGCACCGATGATGACATTGTCTTCTACAGTTGTAACTAAACGCATGAATCCTTCAGTTTTATCTAAAGAGATTGCACGGCCGTTACCAGCAAATGGGAATTTGTAGCCTTTTGCTTCGATTCCCGCTTCTTTTGCTTCTGCAACAGTCATACCAACGCTTGCCAATTCTGGATCAGTAAAGGCAACAGCTGGCATTGCTTTGTAATCAACTGCAACTTTCTTACCAGAAATTGCTTCAGCAGCAATTTTTGCTTCGTAGCTTGCTTTATGCGCTAACGCAGCACCTGGTACGATGTCGCCGATTGCGAAGATGTTTTTCACGTTAGTACGTCCTTGGTTGTCAACTGGGATTAAACCACGTTCGCCAATTTCAACGCCCGCTTGTTCTAAGCCTAAGTCGTCTGTGTTTGGACGACGTCCAACAGTGACCATTACGTAATCTGCTTCAACACTTTCTTCTTTTCCGTTAACTTCATATTTAACAGTGACGCTATCGCCATTGTCAACAGCTTCTTTAGCCATTGCAGAAGTCACGATTGTTACGTTTTTCTTCTTGAAGTCGTCTGTGACAACTTTAACCATATCTTTTTCATAAGTTGGTAAAATTGATGGGCTACCTTCTAAAATTGTTACTTCTGAACCTAAGTTAGCATAAGCGCCACCTAATTCAGCACCGATGACACCGCCACCGATAATAACGAATTTTTTAGGAACTTCTTTTAAGTTTAAACCGCCTGTAGAATCTAACACGCGTCCGCCAAATTTGAATCCTGGGATTTCAATTGGACGAGAACCTGTTGCTACAATAGCATTATTGAATGAGTAAGTTTGTGCTGAGTCTGGGTGAATAACACGCAATGTATTTTCGTCAACGAAGAATGCTTCGCCTTCAATAATTTCTACTTTGTGTTTTTTCAATAACATGCCAACGCCGCCTGTTAATGATTTTACAACTGTGTTATCTTTCCAGTCTTGTGTTTTTGCAAAGTCTAATTCGACTCCTTTAGCTGTTACACCAAAAGTTGAAGAATCTTGTGCTTCTTGGTAATGATGTCCAGCAGCAATTAAAGCTTTTGAAGGAATACATCCAACGTTTAAACAAACGCCTCCGATGTATTCACGTTCGATAATCGCAACTTTTTGACCCATTTCTGCGGCACGAATTGCGGCAACGTATCCTCCAGGACCAGCTCCGATTACGACTGTATCTAGTTCAATGGCGAAATCTCCTACTACCATTTGTTAATCATCCTTCCATTAATAGTAATTCTGGATCAGCTAATAAGCGTTTAATGTTGTTCATTGCTTTTTGAGCAGTTGCGCCGTCAACGATACGGTGGTCAAAGCTTAATGATAATTTCATCATGCGTCCCACAACGATTTCGCCGTCTGCATTAACAACTGGTTCTTGTGCAATTGTACCAACGCCTAAAATAGCAACTTCAGGGTAGTTGATTACTGGTGTAAACCAGCCGCCACCGACTGAACCAATGTTACTAATTGTGATTGTACCATCACGCATATCTTGTGCAGTTAATTTACCTTCGATAGCCAATGCTGCTTTTTCGTTGATTTCATCAGCGATAGCAAACATGCTCTTCGTATTAGCATTTTTAACATTTGGTACATATAAGCCATGATCTGTATCAGTAGCGATACCAATGTTAAAGTAATTTTTGTAAACAATTTCTTGTGCTGCGTCATCAATTGATGCATTCAAGATTGGGAATTTTTGAACAGTTGAAGTCAATGCTTTTACAACGTATGGTAAGAATGTTAATTTTGTACCATTTGCAGCAGCAACATCTTTAAATTTCTTACGGTGATCCCATAATTTAGAAACTTCTACTTCATCATGTAATGTTACGTGAGGAGCAGTGTGTTTGCTGTTAACCATTGCTTTAGCAATTGCTTTACGTGTTGGTGTCATTTTTTCACGTGTTTCCATTTCGCCTAAATCAGAAGTAAAGGCTTTTGGCGCTGCTTTAGGTGCTGCTGCTTCCGCTTTAGGTGCTGCTTCTGTTGCGGCAGCTTCAGTAGCTGGTGCTGCTTGAGAGCCACCAGAGACAAAGGCATCAATATCCGCTTTAATGACACGGCCACCTTTACCAGTTGCAGTTACTTGTGTAATATCAACGTCTTTTTCACGCGCATACTGACGAACAGATGGCATTGCTAAAACGCGTTTGTTTGGATCAGCGGCTGCAACTACGCCTGTTGAAGCGGCTGGAGCTGATGCTTCCGCTTTAGGAGCGTCAGTAGCTGGTGCTGCGGCTGCCGGTGCTGCTGAATTATGACCAGGTGCGTCAATTTCAACTAACACGTCACCAACATTGGCAACTGTTCCTTCTGGTACAACGATATTTTTTACAGTACCTGTTACTGGTGATGGAATTTCTTCTACTGATTTGTCATTTTGTACTTCTAATAATGAATCATCTTCATTAATTGTGTCGCCCGCTTTAACGAACCATTTAACGATTTCGCCTTCGGCAATTCCTTCACCGATGTCTGGTAATTTGAATTGGAAAAATCCGCCAGCTGCTTCTGTTGTTGGTACAGCAGCAGGTTGTGCTGGTGTTTGTTCTTGTGCAGGAGCTGCTGGTGCTGCATCGTTATCTTCGTGACCAGGTGCGTCGATTTCGATTAACACGTCACCAACGTTTGCAACTGTTCCTTCTGGTACAACGATATTTTTTACAGTACCTGTTACTGGTGATGGAATTTCTTCCACTGATTTGTCATTTTGTACTTCTAATAACGTATCGTCTTCGTTGATTGTATCGCCAGGTTTTACAAACCATTTAACGATTTCGCCTTCGGCAATCCCTTCACCGATATCCGGTAATTTAAACTGATAAGCCATTTTTTAAGTCTTCCCTTCTTCGTTGGATCTGTCTATTTTCTTAGGAGCAAAACGCGGGGAAACGACTATAGTAGCTGAACATTTCATGCCTATAGCCGTATTCCACCTGTTTAATTCTTCGTTTATCTACTTCGAATAACTATTAAAATTCGACGATTTCTCTAGCTTTTGCTTCGATATCTTTCGCATTTGGTAACCAGATATTTTCTGCTTGTCCGAATGGGAAGATTGTATCTGGAGCAGATACACGTCCGATTGGTGCTTCTAATGATAATACGGCACGTTCAGAAATTTCAGAAACAACCATAGCGCCAACGCCAGCTTGTTTTTGTGCTTCTTGAACGACAACCACACGGCCAGTTTTTTCAACAGAGTTAATAATTGTTTCCACATCTAAAGGAGCCACTGTACGTAAGTCAATGATTTCTGCTGAAATATTGTCTTTCGCTAAGCTATCAGCTGCTTTAATCGCTTCACGAACCATAGCGCCGTAAGTGATGATTGATACGTCTGTTCCTTCACGAGTTACAGCCGCTTTATCTAAAGGCACTTCATAAGCTTCGTCTGGCACTTCCTCACGGAATGAACGGTATAATTTCATGTGCTCTAAGTAGACAACTGGATCGTTGCTACGAATAGATGAAATTAATAGCCCTTTTGCATCGTAAGGGTTTGATGGAATAACAACACGAACACCTGGTGATTGTGCGATTAATCCTTCTAAGTTATCTGAGTGAAGTTCTGGTGTATGAACACCACCACCAAATGGGGCACGAACAGTAATTGGCATATTACGAGTTCCACCCATACGGTAACGCGTACGAGCCATTTGACCAACGATTTCGTCAAATACTTCAAAAACGAAACCAAAGAATTGGATTTCAGGAACTGGACGGTAACCTTGCAAGGCAAGACCGAAAGCCAATCCACCGATACCAGATTCAGCTAAAGGTGTATCGAAGACGCGGTCTTCACCAAATTTTTCTTGTAAACCTTCAGTTGCACGGAAAACCCCACCGTTGTTACCAACGTCTTCACCGAAGATTAAGACATTTTCGTCTTTCTCTAATTCAAGAGCTAAGGCATCTGTAATTGCTTGGATCATAGTTTTTTGTGCCATTTTTATTTCGACTCCTTCGCTTCATAAAATGCAATTTGTTCTTTAATTGTTTGAGGTTGAACTTCAAACATATTTTTCAAGAAATCAGAAACTTTTTGTTTTGGCGCTTTATCCGCTTCTGCAATCGCTACTTTGATTTCTTCTTTTGTTTTTTCAATAATTTCTTCTTCTTTTGCTTCAGACCATAAGCCTTTATCTGTTAGATATTTACGGAAACGAGTCAATGGATCTTTTTGTACCCATTCGTCATCCATTTCTTTTGAACGGTAACGTGTTGGATCGTCTCCAGATAAAGTATGTGGACCATAACGATAAGTTAATGTTTCAATTAAAACTGGACCGTTTCCTGCAGCTGACCAATCGCGTGCTTCTTTTGCAATTGCGTAAACTGCTAATGGATCCATACCATCAACTTGAATACCAGGAATTCCTGCTGCAACAGCTTTTTGAGCTAAAGTTTTAGCCGCTGTTTGTTTTTCACGAGGTGTAGAAATCGCAAAACCATTGTTTTGGATAATGAAGACACCGTTTGCTTGGTAAGCACCAGCAAAGTTAATTGCTTCATAGAAGTCCCCTTGTGAAGAACCGCCGTCACCAGTATAAGTGAAGACAACATTTTCTTTTCCACGTTTTTTCAATCCTAAAGCAACACCAGCTGCTTGGATGTATTGAGCACCGATGATAATTTGTGGTGGTAATGCATTTAAATCTTCCGCGTAGTAGTTCCCTGCTACGTGACCACGAGACCATAAGAAAGCTTCTCTTAATGGTAAACCATGTTGTACTAATTGAGGTACATCACGGTAACCTGGTAATAAGTAGTCTTCTTTTTCCATTGCAAATTGACTTGCCAATTGGCTTGCTTCTTGTCCAGCTGTTGGCGCGAAGAATCCTAATCGTCCTTGACGGTTTAATGCAGTAGAACGTTGGTCTAGCACACGAGACCAAACCATGCGTGTCATTAATTCAACTAATTCCTCATCCGATAAATCAGGTACTAAATCTTCATTCACAATTTTTCCATCTTGATCCAAGATTTGGAAAGTTGGGAAATCAGCGTCGACTTTAGCCATTAGCTCTTTAAAGTCAATAGGTTTTTGTTTCTTAGCCTTTGCCATTTTGTCACACAATCCTCTCTATTACGTTTCTTTAATTTCGATAAAAGTAAAACAGAGTGCGAAACTGTATTACTTTTTATCGACTACACTTAACAAATTATCACTAAATTCGAAAAAGCGCAAGAAAAAAACTCTAATTTCTTCATTTTTTCACAAAAGAGCAAAACCGCATGTTTTTGCGGTTTAGTGATAATTTTCACAAACAAGAAAACGGTTTCTGTTCCACACTTCTTCTGTACTATTTTTCTCCCAACTGTTATATTCTATTTTAAAAATATTATATAACAGTTCTATTAATTTGAGCCCCCTTATCCCCGAACTGGCTAGTAATCTGATTTCCGAACTTTGCGTTTTCATGAAAATTATCTTGAAAAAAACCAAAAAATAAAAACCGTCAGCCGAGTAACCTACTCAGCATGCGGTTTTTTATTTTTTAGAGAACAAAGTTTTTTTCGTTAATTTTTATTTTTTTTGGCTCGTTTTTTTGCCAAATACTTTACCTTAGGTTTTATCACGAACATTCATTGCTTAAAATCACCAAATTTTCGCAAAACGAGTAATACAGCTTAGCAATTTCTTTTCTCTTTCAGTAGATTTTACTAAATCCATTCCTTGGTAATTTTAATATATAAACGTTTAGCTACTTCAACAGTTAACATGTACGCAATGATGATTCCAAAGAACCATGGCCAGTAGTTAGCCGGAAGTTTCACAAAGTCAAAAACCTCTCTTATAGGCGTTGCTACAATCAAGAAACCGAGTAAAATTGCGCCTAAACTACTTAACATCACAGGCATTGACGCACGACTTTGAATGAATGGTATTTTCCGCGTCCGGACCATATGAACAACTAACGTTTGACTAACAAGTCCCACCATAAACCAACCTGTTTGGAATAAATGTTGAGTTGCCAAACTATTGGCGCTAAACACAAACCACATGACAAGATACGTTAGAATATCGAAAATACTACTTACCGGGCCAATACATACCGTAAATTTCGCTAGTCCGTTCGTTTCCCACCGAACAGGGCTTAATAACTCTTCTTCATCGACATTATCCCAAGGAATTGTCAACTGAGCCACATCATAAATCAAATTTTGAATCAAGAGTTGTAAGGAAAGCATTGGTAGAAATGGTAAAAAGGCACTGGCTACTAAAATTGAAAAGACATTCCCAAAATTAGAACTGATGGTAATTTTAATATATTTCATCATATTGCTAAATACTTTTCGTCCTTCAATCACACCAGATTCCAGTACATTTAAACTTTTTTCCAGTAAAATAATCGAGCTAGCATCTTTAGTAATATCAGCTGCAGTATCTACTGAAATGCCCACATCAGCTTTTCGTAATGCCGGTGCATCATTAATGCCATCCCCCATAAAACCAACCGTATGACCTTTTGCTTGTAGCAATTCAATAATTTTAGATTTTTGCATCGGATTTAATTTGGCAAATAAATTAGTTTCTTCCACTTGCGCCCGCAACTCTTCATCTGTCATTGCTTCAATTTGAGAACCTAATAACACATGGGAAACTTCAATACCTACATCTTTACAGACTTTTTTGGCGACAATGTCATTATCGCCCGTTAGCACTTTCACGTTGACACCATGTTCATGTAAGGAGCGGATAGCGCTGACGGCTGACTCTTTTGCTGGATCAAGAAAACCCATAAATCCAATCAATGTCATCTCTTTTTCATCTTCAACTGAATAAACTGCTTCTTTATGGACATCTTTTTTTACAGCTACCGCTAACACACGCATCCCTTGTTTGTTCATTTGAACATTCACTCGGCGTAGTTCTTCTCGTACAGCAGTGCTTAATGGTACAATTTCGCCATTAATTTGCGCATGCGTGCACACTTCTTCCATTTCTTCCACGGCGCCTTTCGTAATCATCAATTGATGATCATCTGCATTCACGACAACCGTTAAGCGGCGTCTGGAAAAATCAAAAGGAATTTCATCAATTTTAGTGACATTTTTAAACGGCGTTTTCCATTGATGCTCTTCATAAAAATTAATAACGGCAATATCCATTAAATTTTTCCAACCTGTTTGATAAGAAGAATTTAAGTAGGCTAAATTTAGAACCTCGTCACTCAAATCACCTAATGGATTCAAATGTTGAACCAAAACTACACGATCTTCGGTAATCGTTCCAGTTTTATCTGTACAGAGCACATCCATACCACCCAAATTTTGGATAGCCGCTAATTCTTTAACAATGACTTTATGTTTCGATAAGGATAATGCACCCTTGGCTAAGTTACTCGTAACAATCATTGGCAACATTTCTGGTGTCAAACCAACTGCAACGGCAATCGCGAAGAAAAACGCTTCGCCCCAAGCACCTTTAGTTAAACCATTAATCAAGAAAACGATTGGAAACAAAATCATTACCATTCGTAATAAAAACTTACTGACTTTTGCTAAGCCTAAGTCAAAACTAGTTTTTCCTCGTTGTGTTGTAGCATTTTTAGCAATATCACCAAAAAATGTATGTTGCCCAGTTTTTAAAATAATCGCTTTTCCTTGTCCACTCAAGACATCTGTGCCCATAAACACTAGGTCTTGCATATCTAATGCAGAAACCTCTGTTTGTTGACGATCCACACCTGCATCCACAAATTTTTCGACAGGCATGGATTCGCCTGTTAGCGACGATTGATTAACGAATAAATCTTTGGTCCAAATCAACACGGCATCTGCAGGAATCATGTCTCCTGTAGCTAAAGTTACAATGTCTCCTGGAACAATTTCGTCCATTGGAATTTCTTTCGTAATTCCTTCCCGTGTCACTGCAGCGGTGTTTTCAATTAATTCTTTTAAATCCAAACTCGCTTTTTGAGAACGATATTCTTGTATAAAAGCAATCAAGACACTGGCTAAAATCATCACGCCCATCACGATAGCGGCTTCGAAATCTTTCGTTAAAGTTGAAACGACCATCAATAAGGCTAAGACATAGACAAATGGATCTTTGAATGCACTTAAAAATAAAATAATTGCTGGGGTTGGCTTTTGTGCAGAAACTTCGTTTGGTCCAAATTCCTCTAATCTTTTTTCGGCATCTTCATTCGAGAGTCCTTTTTCAGATGTCCGTAATTCCATCATTAATTCCCGTTCAGAAAGCAACGCCAATTTACGTAATTCTTGATCTTTTGTTGCTTTTCTCATATCCATTGTTTTTTTGTTCATCATTTTCTTTTCCTCCAAGGTTGTGGTCACCTGCCGAAAAGAGTGCTAAAATCTTCTCCTTTCGTTGGTGACTGTATTTTGTTTCTCTGTTCACTTCCAGGGTCTTCCATGACAGTCATCCTTTCTTTTTCTTATTTATACTTCCAGTGAATAATTGCTTTTTTGCCAAACACACAAAAAAGGACCTACTCAACAATAGAGTACGTCCCAAAATACCATCTTTAAATAAGATTCTCTATCGTTGAGCTTTAGCACTATAGGGCGTAGATAACATGTATCAGCTACATTATGAATAACCTTCACGATTATTCCTGTTCAACCAACTAAGGGTCTCTCGATCCTTTCGCGGCAGCAGCATTTGTCCAAATAGGAGCCTCACCTAACAATTATTCAGTTTTTATCCACTTCTTATAATAGAGGAGTTTGACATTCTTGTCAAAAGATTTATGACTTTTTTGTTATAAATAAAAAATAACTACTTTAAAGTTTCCTTTATTTCTGCTTTTCGCTCAGGAATAAACCACATAACTAAAACAATCGTATCAATAATCAGAACAGCGATTGGCGCTACTAGTTTGCCTACAATCAACGCAATAATATTCAACACAATCGAAAGCGTTAATTTTGGATAGTGGCCAAACAAACGTTGTACTTCGGATTTGGGCCCATTTGCCTGAATCAATGCCCGCACCACTAGATAATAAGCAACATCAGCTCCTAATACTACTAAGCCATACAAAGCTTGTGGCGGCCAAGAAAATGGATGTTCACCTACCCAACCAGTAACAAACGGGAAAAACGTCAACGTCAAAATTAATAAATTATTCATCCAAAGGACACGTCCATCAATTTTACGGACACTTTGAAATAAATGATGATGATTGTTCCAATAAATCAATAAAGTAACAAAACTAATTAAATAAATAATGATTTTGTGTCCAGATTGAGTCAGAGCAGACCAATCTGCTTTTTCAGGAATTTTTAATTCTAAAATTAATAACGTTAAAATAATCGCAATCACTGCATCTGTAAATGCTTCTACACGTGTTTTCGGCATCATTTCCCCCTACTTTCATAAAAATTAAATAACTTACTCAAAGTAAGTATAACGCATTTCTGTAAAAATTCAATTATTTACGAAGTCTCTCGGTTGTTGAAGTTCCTAAAAACGAGTGCAAGAGCCCCACTTAAAAGTAAGCCTCTTGCACTCGTTATAGAACAAATCAGTTATTGGAATACGCCTGCCTGATAAGGTGCTAACTGCATCCGTTTCTTCACCGTAAAATCTTGATTCCCTAATAATTGTTGCCACTTTCTGCCTAGTAATTTATTCGGCAAGTCAAATTGGCACTTTTCTCCACTTAAATTGACAATCACTAACGCTGTTGCCTCAGTTGTTTTTCTTAAAAAAGCAAAAACAGACGGATGATTGGGCGCTAATAGTTCAAACTGTCCATCTGTAAAGACTGGATTTTCTTTCCGCAGCGCAATTAACTTTTTATAATAATTCAACACGGATTGTGCATCCGTTTCTTGGTCAGCCACATTTATTTCTTTGAAATTGGGATGAATTGCTAACCACGGATGCCCCGAGGTGAATGAACTTGCCTCTTGACTCGTCCACTGCATAGGCGTACGCGAATGGTCCCGCGTCCAATGCGCCACTTCTTTTAATGCTTGTTTCGCATCGTAGCCATTTTCTATAAGCAAACGATAATGGTTATGGGAATCTTTAGCATCTAACTCGTCAATCTGTTGAAACGGATAATTAACCATGCCGATTTCCTGTCCTTGATAAATAAACGGCGTTCCTCGCAAGAGCAAGGCGATTGTTCCAATCGCCTTAGCAGAATGAGAGGTTTCATTGCCTAAAATTGAATTGATTCTGGGATTATCATGATTTTCTACATATAATGCATTCCAGCCTTCTGTCCCTAAATGCTTTTGCCAGCGAGCCATTACTTTTTTATAGCCTAAAATATTTAACCGTTCTTCTCCTGGCTTTCCTTCTCGAACATTGTGCTCTAATTCAAAAATCATATTCAGATAGCCCGCATCATTGGTCCATCCCACCGCTTTTTTACTTGAAACGCCACTAGCTTCCCCCACTGTCATGATGTCATACTCAGCAAAAATAGCTTTCAAATCCAGCATATAGTCTTCAATGCCTTTTACATTCATAAATGGAGCCCACGGATTCGTGGTAATTTTAAAATCCCAAGGTTCTTTTTGGATATGACTAATCGCATCCAATCGGAAACCATCAATTCCCAAATCTAACCACCAGCGAATCATCGCATAAATCTCTTCACGAACTTTAGGATTTTTCCAGTTCAAATCAGGTTGCTCTTTTGCAAACACATGAAAATATGCTTGCTTTGTACCCGCGTCATACGTCCAAGTCGAGCCACCAAAAAAGCTTTGCCATTCATTCGGCATACGATCTGGTGTCGCATCGGCCCATAAATAATACTCACGATACGGATTATCTAAACTTTTTTTCGCTTCAACAAACCACGGATGTTGATCACTTGTATGATTGACCACTAAATCAAGAATAATCTTCAAACCTAATTGATGCGCTTGGTCCAAAAGTTCTTGAAAATCTTCCATCGTACCAAATTCTGGCTGAATCCCTTGATAATCCGCAATATCATAACCATTGTCAACGTTTGGCGAAGTGTAAATCGGATTTAACCATAAAAAATCGACCCCTAGTTCTTTTAAATACGGTAATTTCTCAATAATTCCCTGCAAATCACCAATGCCATCCCCGTTGCTATCTTTAAAACTCCGAGGATAAATTTGATAACCGACAGCATTTTTCCACCATTGTTCCATCTTATTGACTCACTTTCACAACAAATGCTTGCCAAGGCGCTAACGAATAGTCTGCTAAAGCAGTGACATCTGTCGGCATATTTTCAATCATTACTTGTTCTACATGAACGTCTGCAGAAAATGGCTGAACTTTGTCAGAAAAGTTCGTTACAACAAGCCAGCGTTCCTCACCATAGGTACGATAAAAACTGATCACTTCGTCCACTGTTTCTAGCAATTCAAAGTTGCCCCAAACAATTAAAGGATGTTCTTTTCTCAAACGAATCATTTCTTGGTACGTATAGAATAGTGAATTTTTATCTGCCAAAGCAGCAGCGACGTTAATCGTTTGATAATTGGAATTAACATCAATCCAAGGTGTACCCGTCGTAAAGCCAGCATTTTTTTCAGCGGTCCACTGCATAGGCCGGCGTGCATTGTCGCGACCTTTAGTATTAATTTTCAGCAAAATTTCTTCTTTAGAATATCCTTTTTCCAAATACTCATGGTACATGTTAATTGTTTCGATATCCCGTGCTTCACGAATATCTGTGATCGGCGTATTGGTCATACCAATTTCTTCCCCTTGATAAATATAAGGTGTGCCTTTCATCATGTGCAGTAAAATAGCGAATAACTTACTACTTTCCAACCAATATTCTTGATCATTTCCCCAACGTGAAATCATTCTCGGTAAATCATGGTTATTCCAAAATAAAGAATTCCAGCCATCATTTCCTAATTCTGTTTGCCATTTTGCAAAAACCTGTTTCAACTTGGCAACTTCCATTGGCTGAAGGTCCCATTTTTCTTTACCTGGTTGTTGATCCAAGCTCATATGTTCAAACTGAAAAATCATGGATAATTCATGACGCTCTGGACTAGAGTACATTTTTGCAATTTCAGGTGTGGCCCCCCATGTTTCACCTACAGTTAACAGCTCTTTGCCTCCAAATGTCGCGGCGTTCATTTCTTGTAAATAACGATGTAAATGAGGTCCATTCGCGGTGATCTCTTCTCCTGGAATTTTACCCACTAAGTCAATTACATCTAAACGGAAACCGCCAATTCCTTTATCAATCCAAAAATTCATCATCTCGTAAACCGACTGACGCATTTGTTGGTTTTCCCAATTTAAATCTGGTTGTTTTTTACTAAACAAATGCAAATAGTATTGCCCACTCGCTTCATCAAACGTCCACGCCGAACCCGAAAAGGCAGATTTCAATCGGTTAGGCACACCGCCATCTGAAGCAGGATCAGCCCATACATAATAGTCTCGGTAGGGGTTCTCCTTGCTTTTTTTCGCTTCAATAAACCAACGATGTTCATCTGACGTATGGTTAACCACTAAGTCCATAATAATTTCAATCTTTCGCTTTTTCGCTTCCTCAATTAGACGATCCATATCCGCCATCGTCCCAAACTCTGTCATAATCGCTTCATAATCAGAAATGTCATAACCATTGTCATCATTGGGTGATTGATAAACTGGTGATAACCAAATAGCCCCAATGCCTAACGTTTCCAAATAATCCAATTTTTCAATAATTCCTGGTAAATCTCCAATGCCATCTCCATTGCTATCTTTAAAACTGCGAGGATAAATCTGATAAACCACGACTTCTTGCCACCAATGTTTTTCCATTCTTCTTCACATTCCTTTGCTTAATTATTATGCTTGATATAAAAGAAAACCTTTTGGTAAAACCATTATCTGTTCTGAAGCAATTTCGATAGAAGAACTTAGCAAAACTTCTCGATCAGTTCTATCGACAAATTGTGTCTCTTGGCCAGTATTAAAAATCCCATAAATCGTCTGTTCCTCCAAACGACAAGCGAGTCTAATCAACCCCGTTTCAAAAGAAGTGCCTGTCCAATCGATTGTTCCACCAGAAAAAACAGCCGCATACTTTTTGCGAAGGGCAATCAATGATTTTACAAATTCCTTCAAATCCAAATCTTGCTGATTTTCCTCCCAAACCATACAACGACGACAATCAGGATCCATATCACCTGTCATACCAATTTCATCACCATAGTAAAGACAAGGGACACCTGGTTGAATATACGTAAACGCTAATACTTGGCGCATCAACTCTTTATCCTCTTTCGTTTCATGCAATAAGCGTGGTGTATCGTGGGAATCTAAAACATTAAACTGCATTTGATTCGTTTGTTGTCGATAGAGCATTAACTGGTTGTTCATTTCAGAAAGCATCTTTTCCAAGGACAGTTCTTGCTTAACAAAGTAGCCCATAATCGCATCTGTGTATGCATAATTCATCACTGCATGAAATTCGTCTCCTTGGAGCCAGCTTTGCGACGAGTGCCAAATTTCTCCTAAAATATAAAAATCTTCTTTTGCGTCATCACATGTTTGCCGGAATTTTTTCCAGAACGCATGATCCACTTCGTTTGCCACATCTAAACGCCAGGCATCAATATCATATTCCTCAATCCAATAACGAGCAATTTCTAAAAGATAGGCTTGCACCTCTGGATTTGCTGTATTTAATTTAGGCATATGCGGAGTGAATGCAAAAGTATCATAGGTAATGTTGCTTGCTTCTTCAAAATCAGCACTTTCTTCATAGCTAGCTGGAAACTCATTTACGTGGAACCAATCGGCATAAATTGAGTCCTGGCCATTTTTTAACACATCTTGCCATTGAGGCGAAGTGTCCCCCATATGATTAAAAACGGCGTCCAACATAATCTTAATGCCCCGTCGATGACACTCTTCGACTAAGCGCTTAAAGATAGCGCCATCACCAAAAGCTGGGTCAATTTTTAAATAATCAATCGTATCATATTTGTGATTAGAAAACGCTTCAAAAATCGGGCAAAAATATAAGCCATTAACACCTAAATCTTCAATGTAATCAAGATGATCTAGCACCCCTTGCAAATCCCCACCAAAAAAATCTTGTCGATCCGGTCTTTTAGATCCCCACGGCAACGTCCCTTCAGGATCATTGGCGGGATCACCATTTGCAAAACGCTCTGGAAATATTTGATACCAAACCGTTTCTTTGACCCATTCAGGTGCTTTAAAACGATCGATTTCATGAAAATACGGCATCCGAAAATAATTATTCGCCATCGCTAAATACTTTTCTTCTAAAGGATAAATGCCGTGTTCGCCATAAAACGCCGTCAAGCCATCCGTCCCTACTAAAGTAAAAGCATATGAAAGGCGTTTAAATTTTGCACTTAATGCAATAAACCAGTAATCATATAACTCCGTAGATACTAACTTCTCCATGGTTAACGACTGTTGGTACCACTTTTCTTTCCCTAAAAGATAAGGATCTCCTTGCACTAATTGGACAGAGGCAATGTCGCCTTTTGCCGTACGCAAACGAATATGCATGGTTTCTTCTGTATAAAGATAAGCAAATTCACTTTCTGGACGATGGTAGATTGCAGCAGTGTTCATTTAATTCTCTCCTTTAATTGTCGCTTTTCGTGTATTTTCTAATACTCGAACACATTTTAGCGCAAACGATTGCATTTGTATACCCTTTTTTATTTTTTTATTTAAAATGCTTAATTAGTGGTATACACCACTTTAAATAAACAGTATGTTATTTATAACAAAAAAACTTTTTTAACTTTCTCGATGAAAAACACTTGATTATTTCCGCAATCGGTTGCATAATAAGACTTGTAAAAAATAATTTTTGGAGGGTTCAAAAATGAAAGCGAATTGGAAAAAGATTTTAATGGGCGGTATCCTTTTAAGTGCTTCCGCGGTTTTACTTACTGCCTGTGGTGGCGCAGAAAAAACGAAAGCTGAAAATGAAAGCGGTTCAGCAAATAAAGCAGCTGGTGACGTAAAATTATGGGTTGATACTGAATATATGGGCGTCTTTAAAAAAGTTGTCGCCGATTTTGAAAAAGAAAACCCCGATATTAAAGTTAACTTAACTGCTGGAAATTCGGCAGATGCTAAAAAAGACATTGCAAAAGATCCTAAAGCTGCCGCAGATGTTTTCATGATGCCACATGATCAAATTGGTCAAATGGCAGAAGCTGGTCTGATTTACCCTAACACAAAATATGAAAAAGAAGTCAAAGAAAACAATATCGACTCGGCAGTCGCAGGAGTCACTTGGAAAGACAAAGTCTATGCCTACCCTTATGCCGTAGAGTCACAAGTTCTTTATTATAACAAAGATACGTATTCTCCAGAGGAAATCAAAACTTGGAAGTCTTTAACTGAAAAAGGCAAAATCGGTACCAATTTTGGCGAAGATGGCGCAAATTATATCTTCGGTCCTCTATTTATGAGTAACGGCGATTACTTATATGGTGAAAATGGCGAAGATCCAAAAGGTACCAACTTTAATAACCAACAAGGTATAGAAGTATTACAATGGATTGCCGATCAAAAAAATAATCCTGGTGTGATCCAATCAAATACAGAAGCATTGTCTAATCTAGGTTCTGGCAAAACGGATGCCTTCCTTTCTGGCCCTTGGTCTAAAAACGATGTAGAAAAAGCTCTTGGCGACAAAATGGGGGCTGCTGCCTATCCAACCATTGATTTTGGCAATGGAGAAAAACAAATGAAAGCTTTCTTGGGCGTTCGTAGTTTTGCTGTCAACCAACAAACACAAGCACCATTGGCCGCAATGACATTAGCAAACTATTTAACCAGCGAAAAAGCACAAATGACTTACTTTAAAGAAATCGGCTTTGTCCCTTCAAACAAAAAATTACAAACAAACGAAGAAATTACACAAGATACTGTTGCAAAAGCTATCTTAGAAATGGCACAACCAACCCACTCTGTGGTAATGCCAAAAATCCCAGAAATCGTTTCATTCTGGCCTGCGATGGATGCAGTGATCAATGATACGTACAAAGGCAATATCAAACCTGCGGACTATCAAGCAAAATTAGATAAATTAGTCCAAGACACATCAAAAGAAGCAAAAGAATAAAAAGAGTAAAGAAATGGGACGAGCTTCAATCTGCTGTCCCATTTCCTCTATCTTTTTTATTTAAGTAGAAAGTGAGTGAACGAAGATGTTCAAGAAAAAGAAAGCCCAGACGTCATTTCGAGAGGTCTTTAAAAAAGGCGACTTCGCTACAAAACTATCTTTTTTAGTTATGGGTGCTGCAAACTTCGCCAACAAGCAGTGGTTAAAGGGAATCATCTTTTTAACAGCTGAAATTGGCTTTATCTATTGGTTAATCCGTAATGGTTTCCACGCATTAATGATGCTAGGAACACTAGGGACCCAACAGCAAGGATTAGTATATGATGATTCTTTAGGGATTGAAGTTCTAAAAGAAGGCGATAATTCAATGCTCTTATTATTATTCGGAATTGCAGCAATTTTAGTCTGTTTATCGCTAATCATTTTATATGTAATCAATTTAAAAAGCGCCCGTCACCTATATGAATTAAAGATAGCCGGCAAAAAAATTCCAACAACTATGGATGATTTACGTAGCTTGTTAAACGAACGTTTCCATGCAACTTTAATGACGATTCCCTTACTAGGCGTTCTTTTCTTTACCATCTTGCCGTTGTTGTATATGATTTCAATTGCCTTTACCAACTACGACCATAACCATTTACCACCGAAAAATCTTTTTACTTGGGTTGGATTGGCAAATCTAGGCAATGTAATCACAGGCGATATGGCTTCAACGTTCTTTCCAGTACTTGGCTGGACCTTGATTTGGGCTGTTTTCGCAACCGCAACTTGTTTCTTTTTTGGAATCATTTTAGCCTTGCTTATCAATACAAAAGGCTTAAAATATAAAGCATTTTGGCGGACTATTTTTGTTATCACGATGGCCGTACCTCCGTTTGTTTCACTTTTAATTATGCGAAACCTCTTAAATGGTTCTGGACCTATCAATGCTCTGTTGTTAAATTGGGGCTTAATCGATTCTTCTATCCCCTTCTTAACAGATCCGAATTGGGCAAAATTAACCATTATTGTTGTCAATATGTGGATTGGTATTCCTGCTACGATGTTAATCTCTACAGGGATTATCCAAAATCTCCCTGAAGATCAAATCGAAGCTGCTAGAATTGATGGCGCCAATAAATGGCAAATTTTTAAAAGTATTACATTTCCACAAATTCTATTTGTGATGACCCCGGCGCTGATTCAACAGTTTATTGGCAACATCAATAACTTCAATGTCATTTATCTATTAACAGGCGGCGGTCCAGCCAATTCTAACTTCTACGGTGCAGGCTCAACTGACCTTTTAGTTACCTGGTTATACAAATTGACTGTCGATACAATGGATTACAATTTAGCCTCTGTGATTGGTATTTTAATCTTCATTCTTTCCGCAGTCTTCAGTTTAATTGCCTATACACGGACGAATTCATTTAAGGAGGCGTAACTTATGGCTAAAGCAAAAAGTTACCAGAAAAAACAACGCACTGCACTTACCAGCGTTTACATCATTCTAACCATTTTAGCAGTTTTTTGGATATTCCCCATTGTGTGGATTATCTTAACAAGTTTTCGTGGCGAAGGCGGTGCATTTGTTCCCTATATCATTCCCAAAACATTCACTTTAGAAAATTATAAAGTATTATTAACAAATCAGACTGGCAACTTCCCCTTTGTCCGTTGGTTTTTGAACACCTTGTTCGTTTCCATCGCAAGCTGTCTGTTATCAACTTTCATTACAATCGCAATGGCTTATGCGCTGTCCCGGTTGCGTTTCCGCTTAAGAAAACCCTTTTTAAAAGTGGCGCTCGTTTTAAATATGTTCCCTGGTTTTATGAGCATGATTGCCGTTTACTATATTTTAAAAGCCTTAAATTTAACTGAAAGTTTATTCGCTTTAATTCTGGTTTACTCTGCAGGCTCGGCGCTAGGTTTTTACATCGCCAAAGGGTTCTTCGATACCATTCCGATGGCTTTAGACGAGTCGGCTATGATTGACGGTGCCAACAAGTGGCAAATTTTCACAAAAATTACGTTGCCATTGTCGAAACCAATTATTGTCTATACTTCTTTAACCGCCTTCATGGGCCCTTGGATGGATTTTATTTTCGCAAAAGTTATTATGGGTGATAAAGTTGAAAATTACACCGTTGCGATTGGTCTCTTTTCGATGATGACCAAATCAACAGCCAATTCACTATTCATGGCTTTTACAGCTGGATGTGTGCTAATTGCCATTCCAATTACTATTTTATTTATATTAATGCAACGTTTCTATGTAGAAGGCGTGACTTCTGGCTCTGTCAAAGGCTAGAAAAAACATCGTTTGGTTTATAGCCAAACGATGTTTTTTATTTTTTGGCGTTGTTTTCCTTACACGTTTTTCTTCGTAGCGCTTGATAATTGGACAAAATTTTCATGACCGCCAAAAAGTGTTGATTGACCTCTTGATAATCCTCTAAGGAAAGAACACTAAGCGTTTCAGATAGTTGCTGTTTTACTTGATTTTCTTTTTGCTTAAAGAGCTTCTCGCCTTCTTTTGTCGTATAAACATTAACCACGCGGCGATTTTCTTGATTATGGCGACGTTGAACAATCGCTCGTTCTTCTAACCCCGCAATAGAGCGACTCACTTGAACTTTCGACGTTCCTACTTGGTTGGCTAACTCTGTCATACTGATTCCTTCATTCGTTGCCACAATTAATAAAATTAACATGTCTAACTTTGTTAATTTTAGATCCTCCAAGTCTAGGTCTTTAAAAAGCAATTGGCTCATATATGAAAAAATTTCAGTAAAGACACTAATATCTAAATTCGATGAATGCTTCTCTTTATCCATATGTTCTCCCTCGTTTCCCACCTAGTGTATACTAAATTCACTTGATTATCAAATGGTAATGATTGATTTTTGTTAACTATTATGTTACGTTATACACTAACTTAAGGTTGTGTTGTTGATAAATTGGAAGAAGGATGCGAAAAATATGCTAGAACTCAAAGAGATAAAAAAATATTATACTGTCGGCGGAACGACCACTAAAGCTTTAGATGGCGTCTCTGTCGCTTTTCGAAAACAAGAATTTGTAGCCATTCTGGGTCCCAGTGGCTCTGGTAAAACGACGATGTTGAATGTAATTGGCGGATTGGACAATTACGATTCTGGTGACTTAATCATTAACGGCAAATCAACAAAAAATTTTAAAGAAGCCGACTGGGATGCTTATCGGAATAACTCAATTGGTTTTATTTTTCAAAGTTACAACTTAATTAGTCATCAAGGGATTTTGGATAATGTCGAGCTTGGTATGACACTGAGTGGTATTTCAAAAGCAGAAAGACGCCAAAAAGCCGAAGATGCACTCATCCGTGTCGGTTTGAAGGACCATATCCATAAAAAACCTTCTCAATTATCTGGCGGTCAAATGCAACGGGTTGCCATTGCTCGTGCTTTAGCTAATGATCCCGATATTTTACTTTGTGACGAACCAACTGGTGCATTGGATTCAGAAACTAGCCTGCAAATTATGGCACTTATCCAAGAACTTTCGAAAGAAAAATTAGTTATTATGGTGACCCACAATCCTGAATTAGCTCACGAATACGCTGATCGAATTATTGAATTTTCAGATGGCCAAATTCGTCATGACTCGCGTCCTCATATTGAACATGAAAAAAAAGAACCTTTCGAATTGAAACGCACCAAAATGAAATTCACGACTGCGTTGCGTTTATCTTTTAATAATATCCGCACTAAAAAAGGGCGAACTTTTTTAACCGCCTTTGCTTCAAGTATCGGAATTATCAGTATCGCGATTGTCCTTTCTCTTTCAACAGGATTCCAGAAACAAATTGATAAAACTCAGTCGGAAACGTTAGCGCAATTTCCGATTACCATTTCTAAAATAGCGACCGATCAAGATCCAGAAAGTTTCAATAACCAGGACAAAAAAGGCACCTTCCCGAAAGAAAAAGAAGTGACTGCTAAAATTAGCGATGCGGACCGTGCGCAACACACGAATTTAATTGATCAAAAGTTTATTGACTATGTCAATCACATTGATCCTGAATTAAGTAATAATATCGGCTATACTCGTCTAGTCAATATGAACTTATTAAGAGAAATCAACAGGAAAGCACAAGCTGTCAAATTTTCAAACGATGCACCCGACGGCCAATCAAACGTGATGGCTTCTATGATGGCTGCCCAAACTGGCGTCGGCGTTTCTGCTTTTCCTAAACAACTAGAAAATGGAAAAAACAATTTCTTAAAAGACAATTACTCGTTACTCGAAGGAAATTATCCAGAAAAAGAAACCGATGTCGTTTTAATCGTCGATAGTAACAATACCACCAATATTAATGCTTTAAAAAATCTTGGCTTTGACGTGAAAGATAATCAAAAGATTGCCTTTTCAGACATTGTTGGCACAAAAATGAAATTAGCCAATAATAATGCATTTTACACCAAATTACCGACAGGCAACTTCATTCCTAACCAAGATTTGCAAGCTGTTTACGATAACCCAGAAAATACTGAATTAACAATTTCAGGGATTTTGCGAATTAAAGATTCTTCAACAATGAATCTATTAGCACCTGGAATTGCTTATAGCGATGCACTTTCAACTAATATGATTGCCAAAAACAAAACCTCTGATATTGTTAAAGCGCAAGAAGCCAGCAACACTAACGTTATGACTAACGAAACATTAGATGCTTCCGCGAAAGAAAACCTATTGTCTTATTTAGGAGCGAACGAAATCCCTTCAAGTATTATGATTTATCCAAACGACTTCAAATCAAAAGATAAAATTCTTGATTATTTAGATGCTTATAACAAAGGAAAAGATAAAAAAGACCAAATCATCTATTCTGATTTAGCTGGAACAATGACCCGCTTAACAGGTGGTTTAATGGATGCCATCACCTATGTGCTGATTGCATTTGCTGGGATTTCCCTTGTTACAAGTATGATTATGATTGGGATTATCACCTATACTTCTGTCATTGAGCGGACCAAAGAAATCGGTATTCTGAAAGCGTTAGGAGCTCGTAAAAAAGATATTACCCGGGTGTTCGATGCCGAAACTGCTATTTTAGGCGTTGCCTCTGGTATTCTTGGTGTTGTGATTGCCTTTCTCGCAACATTTCCGATCAATGCAGTGCTCTATAACCTGACTGATTTAGAAAATGTTGCCACCTTAAATCCAATTCACGGGATTATTTTGATTGTAATTAGCACAATCTTAACCATGATTGGTGGCCATATTCCTGCCCGAATGGCAGCGAAAAAAGATGCGGCAGTTGCTTTACGTGCAGAATAAATAACAAAAAATAATCCTTTAATTTCTCTTAAAGGATTATTTTTTGTTTGTAATTTTTATAAAACCTCCGTATACTAAATGATTGTGAATACTTAATAAAAGGAAACGAGGTAATTTCATGTTAAAAAAACCATTTTTACTATTTTTTTCACTTTTAGGAGCTATTTTTATTTTAGCTAGTTGCGGCGTAGGAAAAGATGCCGTCACGGATACAAAGTACAAAGTTAGTTTGCAGCAAGCTGCTGAAATCTACGAAAAAGAAGCCGACAACAGCAAACCATTAGTAAATGTCCAATTTGATACAAAACCAGAAAGTGACTACAGCTATATCTTTACCAACGATACAGAAACACTTTACGTGAATCCTGAAACAGGAAAAGTCACCAAAAATACTGAAGCAAATCAACTTGGCGAAAACGAGACAGCCTTTTCAGCTGCTGAAGTCAAAGAATTAGGCGCTGTTAACGACGTTTTAGCCAAAGCAAAAAAAGAAGTTGGAGGACTTTCTCCACGTATTTTGACTTGGAAGTTAACCAAAAATAACAATAAACTTGTTTATACAGTAGATGTTAAAACGACTACGGCAGATGAAAAAGTTACCTTAGATGCCAATAAATAAGTACAAGCGTATAACTTATCACGAAATAACCAAATCTTAAAATACTCTTTGGGACAGAACCTACGCATTCGGAAATCTTAACATTTTCTGAAGCCGATCGTTCTGTCCCAATTTCATTCTTTTAAGTAATAATAATTGTTCGTTACCCCTGCTACCGTTATACTTAGTTTAAAAGAAAAGATGGGAGTATCAATTCATGGTTTATACAGTTGATTTTAAAGAAGTAGCCACTATTGGTTTAGAAAGTTCACCAGTGGCACCTGCCCTTGCTGGACTAAGAGCGAATGAAGCTCGCTATTTTTGGAATAAATACAAACATCGCTTTACGACCGTCCCTGCCTCTGAAGCTCCAGAAACATTGGCCTGGATTGAAAAAATTTTATTGGAACGAGCGTTACATTTCCCTTACAAGCCACTTGAAATTTCTTCTTTCACTTTAGATGGCATAAAAATGGCCTATGTATTTTATGAAAACGGCTTAGCAGTTAACGTGATGTACACATTAGCTGATGAAGGCAAACGCGCCGTTGGGTTTAAACTTTCAGATAGTATGGCAATCCCTGCAGAATTTGAAGGAAAATTCAAATTTGCTCGTCAAAAATCAAAATTAGCTGGAACCATTCGCGGCTCTTATTTTGTCATTAAAGGAACCTATTAAAAAAATGCTTTTGCCCTTATTCTTAAAGGCAAAAGCATTTTTTTATTTTAATTCTTCAATATAGTTAAATACTTGTTGTCCAGCAATACCGCCTTCACCGACCGCTGTCGTGATTTGACGCAATGTTTTTTCACGGACATCACCAATGGCATAAACACCAGGAATTTTTGTTCTCATTTCTTGGTCTGTTTCAATCCAACCAGCCTCATTCGTAATACCAGCTTTCTTAAATGGTTCTGTTAATGGATCTAGCCCCACGTAAATGAACACGCCGTTTGCTTCAATTTCAGAAACTTCATCTGTTTTGACATTCCGTGCTTTCACACCTGTCACGACCATTTCATTGCCAACAATTTCTTCGACAACTGTATCCCAAACAAAGGAAATCTTTTCATTTGCAAAGGCACGATCTTGAATGATTTTTTGCGCACGCAATTCATCACGACGGTGAACAATCACTACTTCAGAAGCAAATTGTGTTAAATAGATTGCTTCTTCAACTGCAGAATCGCCGCCACCAACAACTACTAAGCGTTTATTTTTAAAGAAGGCACCGTCACAAACGGCACAATAAGAAACACCACGGCCAGCAAATTCTTCTTCGCCTTTTACACCCAATTTTCGGTGTTCACAGCCTGTTGCAATAATTACCGCTTTAGCTTCATAAGATTTGTCATCACAAATCACTTCTTTATAGGATCCGTGGTCTTCGATGCCCATCACAATGCCATACGCATTTTCCGTACCAAATTTTTCTACATTTTCATACATTTTATAGGCCAATTCTGGACCCATAATAGAATCAAAGCCTGGGTAATTCTCTACCTCAGCAGTGTTGTTCATTTGCCCACCAGGCGCACCGCGTTCAATCATCAATACAGAAAGATTAGACCGTGATGCATAAAGTGCTGCCGTCATCCCAGCAGGACCGGCACCAATGATAATTACATCATACATTTTATTTCCCCCAAAATTTTAAGTAAGTTTACTTTACTCCTTAAACAATTTCTTGTCTACTTTTCTGCCCTTTTTTGACATTCGGAGTAGGTGTGTCTACTACGTAAGTTATTGTACCACGGTTTTGTGTTTTCTAGGAGGGGGAAAAGAAAAGTTTAAAAATAACGATCACAACGAATCATTGATTTTTAGAAGCCGTTGTACTGCCGCATCAGAGAATTCTTCTTTATCATTTTTTATGCATTCTTGTTGATTTTGCCCTTGTGGAACAAAACGAAATACTGTAAATGATGCAGATAACGTATCAGGATTACTAATCCGATGAAGACTATTATGCATCCGAATAAGTTCTCCTTCTGCACAAATTCTTGAAACAATTTGCTGATTTTCTACCTCTTCTATTTTCACTTTTCCCGACTGCACAAGTAAAACTTCCTCGATTTTGTGATGCTTATGCCAACCTTGCACAGTTTTTCCTGGCAAGCTATTTATATGTATTTCAAACTCTGGAAATAGAAAATAATTTACTTCTGTTCCATCTGGATTTTTACGAAAGATGGCCTCGTCTCTTGTTAAAATTTCTATGTATTTCTGTAACATGGCAGGCTCCTTTTAACTTTTTTATAGCTGAAAGCTATTCTTTCAAACTAAGTTTGAAGCTACTTTCTGAAAATTCGAGTTCCTTTAAATATACTTTTGTTACCGTTTGAAAATCACTTTTTTAAACAATTGACTGTTCAGTATCAATCTCCACTAATCCATCTGTTCATCAGAAACACTTCTACTCTTCTCAAGTACCGCTATGGTATACATTAACCTTACTAGTAACATTATAGCATCAAGTTTTAATCATATGTAGATTTTAAAAAAATTGATAGCACCCTAACAGATGTTTTCGCCGTTCATTTAATTTACATGATTATTTTTTAGATGCTAATTAAATGTTTGTCAGTAAGCTGAATTTTTGATATTTTTATCCAGATTACTTATGTCGGTTTATCAGTTGTGCTAACAAAAAATGATTGTTTTTAAAGATAATTTAATTCATAATATATATAGAATGAAAAAAAGGAGGTTTTATTGTTGAAAGTTGCTATTTGTGATGACAATCCAACGTTAACCGAAAAAATAAACACGATGCTATTTAATTATAACCCAAATATATTTGAAACCTATACCTACTACAATCCTCTCAAGTTAGTCAATCAACTTGACCAAGAAAATTTTGACTTTTTTATTTTAGATATAGAAATGAGTGAAATGAGCGGAATAGACTTGGCAAAAAAAATCCGAGAACGTGATATTTTATCACCTATCGTTTTTTTGACGAGTTACAAAGAATACATGGAAGAAGTCTTCCAAGTACAAACTTTTGATTATTTATTGAAACCGCCTACGGAAGATCGGTTGCACCAAGTTTTGGAAAAACTGAAACAACAGCTAGAAAAAAAAGAAATTACTTTGTATTTTCTAGTAACAAAGTTACTTATAAAATACCAACCAAAGATATCATTTATTTCGAAAAAGATAAAAGACAAGTATTGATTCATACAGTTGGAGAAATCTACAAACCCTATATGTCAACGAATCAGATAAACGAACAACTTGATACGAATTTTGTGCAAGTCCACTCTTCTTTCATAATAAATTGCGCTTATATAAAAGAGTTAGGAAAAAATTTCCTATTAATGGATTCTAAAGAAAAATGTATTGAAATACCAATAAGTAGGCGCTTCAAAGCCGCCGCTCATAAAAGTATAGTTATGTCCATGAGAGGAAAGATATAATGCTTGATATAACATTACGAAGCCTAAGTTTGTTAGTTTATTTATTTCTTATCTCTTATTTTTTTTCTAATTGGTCAACAGCTATTAAAAATCATAGAGAATTTTATAATGTCATCTGGATTGTTATAATCATATCAGCCATGGTTACGATTATATTATCCAATGCTTACATACCGAACATTTATTTACCGTATCTTAACTTATTACTAAGTTTCATTTTAACTTACACTATTGCTATGCTACACTCGGTCCCTTATCTCGACTCGGCCGTATGGACAATGACACTTATATCAATAAATTTAATCTGTGAAGTATTGTCGTTACACTTTACGAAAATAATTTTAAATGCAGAATTAACATCCTATGGTAGCCCTACTTTTTTCATAACTTCAATAACAATTACAACTTTGATTGGGGTAGCCTGGATAGTCATACTTAAATTTTCAATAGTTAAAGAAGCAAAGTCTGAATTATCGACAAACTTATCATTTATTGTGATTTTATTACCTATTCCCATACTATCAATAATCATTTTATTTGGGCTTTTAATAGGAAACAACAATGACAAAATTTCTGAGATTACTATTACGATTAGTGTCATATTTTTAAACATCTGTGTAATTTTTCTTTATAAAATTACTATAGAATATCAAAAAAATCAATATGATCTTACTTTGAGAAAAAAAAATATCGAAGTGGAGTATAGAATTTTAAATGAAATAAAGAGAAACAGAACTAACGTTTTAAAATTAAAACATGATTTGAAGAATCAATACTTAACAATCCTCGGACTTATCGAAAATGAAGAAGTTAATGAAGCTATCGATTATATTAAGAGTAGTTTTGATATTTTAGAACCACCAACAAAAACTTATGCTGCCGATGGAGTATTAAACTACCTATTGAATGAAAAGCTTGCTGAAGCAAGAAAGAATCAAATTAATGTTGATCATCAGATATTTGTCTCTAAAAATATAAAAATTAATAATGACGTTCTAACTATTGTAATTGGAAATATAATTGATAACGCCATACAAGCATCGAAGAGAATCAAGCCGATTGACAGATATGTCAATATAATTATCAAGCAAGTCAATAATGATTTATTTATTGAAGTATCGAATAACTATAATTCTGAAGAAATTTTTACAAGAAAACATAGAAAAGATAAAGGTTTAGGAATGAAAAACATTGGTGATCTCTTACAACAATTAGGTGGTATTCAACGTCACTGGACGAAAGAACGTAGATATTTTGTAACTATAGTTATATTTAATGTATACAAAGGAAACAAATGCGGTGATAACTAATCAAGTAAATCACCGCATTTTTTAGTATACTTCCATGTCGCATAATTTATCAGAAAATTTCAAAAATAACCAAACAAGCATCAATCCCATAATCGTTGAAAATAGGAACGTTATAGTTGGAAAATTCATAAGGCCCATAGCAGAAAAATTCGAATATATTAGCATTAGTACCACTGACGTTATTATTGAAGCAATTTCCGATTGTTTCCAAATTGAAATTATTTCTGACAATATCAAAATTACGAATAGTAGACTACAACTTGTAACTATGGTAATAAGACCAAGGTAAATTTCAAAAAATAAATTTGAACTATGAAACTTCAAAATTAAGTTAAGCAAAACCTCAGTCACAAATGAAATAAGAAGCGCACTTCCAAAGCTAGATAAGATTATCACGTAAAAAGAACTTGTTTTTTTTACGAGAAGCTCTTTTCGATCAATCGGAAAAAGAAACGTTCTATTCCGGTGATTGCCAACATAAAATCGTACAAGCTCTTTCCTTAGTAATACAGCTCCATAAATTGATATGCCGCACATAGAAACAGTGTTCGATAATGCTATAATTCCTTGAAATGACGAGATCGTATCAGCACTTTCATCAAATATTCCCACAAATGAGAAAAACATAAAAAATAACATTTGGATTACCAGTGTAATTAAGAAAACTTTAAACCAAACATTTTTAATTTTATCTAATTCATATCTATAAACATTCAATTTTGAGTCACTAATCATGTTTTCTCTTTTGTTCATCATAATACTCTTTCAACCCCTCTCTATACTCTTCTCGAATCTCAACCATTGATTTTGGTTCTTGTACATTGCCTTTCTCTATAAATATAACGTCATCAAGAAATGTTTCCATATCTCTCAATATATGACTACTAATTATCAACACTCTATTTTCGGACAAGGTCTTAACATTCTCAATAAATAACTCTACACCATCAGGATCTAAACCGTTAAATGGCTCATCTAATAATACTAATGAAGGGTTGTGAGCTGTAGCAAGACCTAGCAAAAACCTTTGTTTCATTCCTAAAGACATTGTATTAAACTTTCTTTTTTTATTTACATTTAGACCAACATCCATTAATAGAGTCTCTATCATTAACAAATTTTTTAACTTGTAATAAAAAGCATGGTCATTGTATATATCTTCAAGCATAAATCCATTTAAACTATCTGAGTTAACAAAGTTAGTACCCACCTGCAATAATATTTTAGGGTCTGCTATTTCTACTTGCCGATTGTCTATTTTAAGTATTCCACTATCAGGTCTAAGCAAACTACATAGACATTTCATCAAAGTTGTTTTACCTGCACCATTCGGACCAACTAATCCATAAATTTTCCCTACTTCTAAATCTAATTGATCAACCTTTAAATTGAATGTATCACTTACTTTTTTATATAAATTATTTATATTTATTGTTTGCATTTTGCAATTCAGTCCCTTCTTGACAATGAAATAAGTGAAAGTAATGTAGTTAACACGAACCAAAAACAAACTACAATAATATTAGAAACATTAACAGTATTCTGTTCATAAAACAGTGATCTTATCAAATTACTCGATGGAACAAATGGTAAAAATTCAAAAAAGTTCACTAAAGCAGAAGGCAATCTATCTGTTGGATAAGTAATAGGCGAGAATAAAAGTCCACCTATCATAATTATCTGAGTTGCTAATCCTACTACATTAGGTGTTAGCCAATATGCCAAAGCAAAACCTATAGAGATCATACATAATTGAATTAGACTAAGAATAGCTAGGGCCTTCATTGAGAATCTAATTTGGACATCGAATCTTAAATATGCCGCTAAAAATGACATAAACACCCCAGGTAGTGAGGCCATTCCCCAAATTATAAAGTCGGAAATTAATATGTTCAACCGAGAAACTGGCAATGTCCTTTGATAGTCCACAATGCCCTCCTGTTTTGCTGTACTTACTATTTGAGCAGCAAGAACGCACCCTACCGCAATAATCCCAAGAGTAGTTGCTCCAGATGACAGATAGATAGCTGTCTGATTATTCACATCTGGTATTAGAAGTGCTAACCCGTAGACAATTGCTAATGATAGAAATACTTGAGTTAATGTAAAAACAGGCAATAAGTATTTATGTCTTAATAAACTCCACCCTACTAAAGCAAATAATTCCTTAATCATTGATTTTCTTCTATAATTTTTTATCATTTTCATCTATTAACTCTCCATAGGTTTCATTTAAGGATTTTGGGGAAACTTTATAATTTTGAACTTTTCTTTCTATTACTAATTTCATGACCCAGTCAACTGCTTCTAACACTTGACTGTTCTCTAATTCCATTTCTATCATTAATTCCTCATCGTTTATGTTAGTCTGAATTGCACTCGGTACTATTACACTCTTCAAATCACTTAGATTAAGAAAGTTAACAGTCATATAATTTCGATCGTTTATTTTTATAGACTGTTTTTTTAAGTTCTTATCCTCAAGAACCTTTCCATGATTCATTAAAATATATCTATCAGCATATTTTTCAACTTCTAAAATATTGTGTGTGACCACGATGATTATATGCCCCTTATTAGATAATTCTTTCAGATATCTCCATATTTTTTGCCGTCTAATAGGATCCACATCATTGGTAGGTTCGTCAAGGACTATTATTGGAGAAGGATATACAACGGCCATTGCAAATGAAGTGAGCCTTCTAAGTCCGCCTGAAAGTTTCTGTCCTGGTATATCTTTCCATCCATCTATTTTTAATTCTTTTAAAATTTTAATACACTCTTCTTCAGCTATTTTCTGACTGCCTCCTCTTATTCTTATTATTGACTCGACAGATTGAGCCATCGTTATACCTGCCAAGGGAGCATGTAGTTGAGGCATCATAGAGACATATTCTCTTGCAATTTTACTATCTCTCGCAAATGATAGACCATTAAATGTTATAGAGCCCTTTGTTGATTTCGTTATACCTATAATCTGATTCAACATTGTTGTTTTACCAGCGCCGTTATGTCCAGCTATGGCAGTTATTTCACCTTTATTAAAGCGCAAATTTATATTATCATTTGCATAGCTCTCTGATTTCTTGTACTTTTTACTTAGCGAATGTAATTCTAACTGTTGATTCAAAGCAAACCTCCTATATTTAGACTTAATTAAATTGATTGATAACAGGTTGGAACCATAACCAAATTATCATTGCTAGCACACTTATGCTTATTACTTTAATAATGATTAATTTCATAATTGCGACCTCTTCAAAGTAGAAAGGATTATCAACCACAAAAGAAATCAAAATGTTAATATCTGTTTTTTGTATAATGATAAATTGCCACAATATCCTTGTTATAAGTATTGATGCCGCAATAGAATTAACTCCAACACTTTTATTATTCATAATCAAAAAAACTAACAAGAATATTGCATCCGACGACATTCCAGAAGTGATCGCCGTGATTCTACCAAACCTACTCCACGTCCATACATGAGTCATAGGTATCGTAGCAACGGCTTTAACTATGTTTAAATTGATTTTCCTTGAATTCCTTGAAAATATAATGTGCATAAATTCATGAAAAGTTGTAGATACGATTGAGACAAGAATAGCAATTAGAAAAAATTTTAAAGGATTTGTAAACAAAACATTTACTGCACTTCCAAAAGGAGACCCCTTGATTACGAATAAAAATATGCTAATCGTAAACGCAACAATACCGTTAACATCAATCAGGAAAGAGGAGCTTTTAAATAAGATATTCTTAGGCTCGACAAATAGCGGCTTATAATCATCTCTCTGATCGGCTTTTTTTATCATAATTTTATTTTCAACTAATTCATTAAGTACCTCTTCTTCGATTAGTTCGGATGAATTAATTTGTCTCGCCACTTCATCACTCAACACTAATAGTTGATTTTCTTCTGATACATAAACCCAATCGCCATTGTTTAGCTTACGTTTTAACGTACGAGCTTCGGTATAGTCTCGGCCTATTTCTTCTCTTGATAATATTGAAATATTTCCCATTGGGAGACATCTCCTTTACCACAAGTTGGACATTCACTCTCAAACCTTGGCCAAGTTTTATGCGTGAACGAGTTTCCGTCCTCATAGTTAATTTCATATTGCGTTCCCAAACTTTTTGGCTCAGCATATCTTGTTACCACTCTTATTAACTCATCTACAATTGATGCTGTTAATTGAAAGATACCAGGACCATAAGCTATGGATGGGGGAGCAAATTGAATATTTCTAAAACCTACAAATTGTTCAACAAATTTAGGGTCATTTTTACTGAAGTTCAAATTCATGCAATCAAAGCATCCTGTTTTCTGGGGTATTACAGTGTATACTCTTCCTCGGCTAACCTGTGAGGCACCAAACACGCACGGCAAACCAACTTTTACAATAGCTTCATTCACAATTCTATGTATAAGGAAAGGGGGTTCATCAATAGCGCAAACAATGATATCTATTCCTTCTGTCAATTCAACAACATCATTCACATCTATTATTTTTTTATCTACAGTTTCAACGTTAATATTTGAGTTCATTTCATTAATGGCTCTTTTAGCAACTACAGTTTTCTTCTCACCAATATCTGCTTCTCTATATAGTAATTGACGACCTAAATTACTTGCTTCAACTCGGTCATAGTCCACCATTCTGATCATCTTGGGGCCAAGACCCGCTAGTAACGTTAGAATATTTGATCCTCCTCCACCAAGACCTAATAATAGTATTTTCAAGTTATTTATCTTTTCCTGTATTTCAAATCTATCATCATCAGCTTTACAGTACCTACTAAAGTAATTCACATTAGCTAAGTATCTATCTTCAATCATTCTACCAGGAAACGTCTCCTCGATTAGACCTTCATCATTTAAAAAATCTATCCCTTCTTCGATATCTTTTACTGTTAATTCCGGATATTTCCTCTTCATTTCTGTGACAACTTCATCAAACGATCTAACTCCATCGAGTAAATTAGATAATGTCCAAAATTGACCTTCATCATCATCAAATTCAATAGTGATTCCTAATTGGGCCCCAACTCTAAATCTCTCTTTATTTAATTGATATAATGGATAGATTGGTTTTATTCTGGGATATTTATACTTCATTTTTTTCACTCCTTATTAAAAAATGACGAGATATTTCTATCTCGTCTAACCGTTATTTGGTTATCAAATTAGATAATAATCCACCATGCTGTTGCATCAACTGTATCGGCTTTACGTACGTTAATTTTTTTCATTCCGCATCACTCCTTCCGCTAAACTTTTTATTGAAAAAGAAAATAAATTTCTCTTTCAGTATATCTATATAATAACTTTGACAATCATAAGTATTATTGATTGGTAATAACTAACAATTTCAATGTAACAATTTGCAAAACAACTGCTGATTTTGCAACTATTTGATTAAAGCGTTGAACGGGTATATCTTATATTAGGTTACAGTTTAAAAAAGAAATGTAAAAAATGGACAAAAATGAACTACAGCCAAAAAAAGAATAAAAGTAAATAAACTAGCAGCTATTATAAGTTTTTTTTTTAACAATATTTATAGCGGGACAAACCATCTCACTTTTCTGGTATTCAGACTTGATACTCTATTCAATATTTATTTGAATTGAGATGCTTTCACTAATTTTAATTTGAATTCTACCTTATAAGTTCATAAAAATAACCTCCAAAAATTGTATTTTTCAGATACAACTTTTGGGGGTTAAAATATCTTACCTCAGCCTATTTCTTGGCATTTTTCCATACTTATCATTTCTCTACTTCTCTAAATAAAACTCAAATCGACTTCCTGCATACTGCGTACGAACATATTCAAAAGGTAGTCCGTTTTCAAAATAGGATACTTGGCGCACACGCAGAATCGCATCGCCTCGTTTAATCTCTAAATATTCTGCGATCTGCTCCGATGCTTGAACAGCAGAGATTGTTTGGTTAGAATGGCCAATTTTGTGGCCAGATTTGGCTTCAAGTGTTTTATAAAAAGAGTTCGTGATTTCAGATTTGCCATATTGCGAGACCAATGAATAAGGAATGCTCGCCACCTCAAAACAAATCGGAATGTCATCCGCAAAACGAATTCTTTCCATTCGTAAAATTGAATCTTCTGGACCTAGTTGTAATTTTTCCATCTCACTAGAACTAGGTTTCGCTACAAAATAAGACACCGTCCGACTAGAAGGAACGCGATTTTGAGACAAGGTAATTTCTGTAAAACTAGTGGTACCTGTCATTGTTTCTTGAACTTTCTTACGTGCTACATACGTTCCTGAACCAATTTTTCGTTCTAAAATCCCTTCGTCTGCTAAAGTCTGAATGGCTTGGCGTAAGGTCATTCGACTAACATCAAATTTCAAGGCTAATTCTCGCTCAGAGGGCAAACGATCCCCGATACTCCAGACACCTTTTTCAATATCTTCTTTGATTTTATCGTGAATTTGAATATAAATTGGTATATTTTGAACCATTTACGCTTCCTCCTCTTCGTTCATCTCCTCTTCTATTATAACTGGTATAGACCGTGTAAACAACCAAAAAATGATAAATAAAAGAGGAATTAGAATTTTTATCAAAGTTGGTCTAGTTGCATGCTTTCTTTTTATAACAAAAACATTTGGCTTAGTCAGTAAAAAGTGACCAAGTCAAATGTTTTTAAACGAATTTCTATTAGTTATTATCTTTTTACATTTTCTTCTTTCAACAACTTGTTCGCTGTGGCCATCATCAAACGGATTCGGTTCAACTGATTAACCAAAGATACCCCTGGATCATAATCCACCGCCGCAATGTTTGCTTGCGGATATTGACGTCGTAGCTCTTTCACGACCCCTTTTCCAACAATATGGTTTGGTAAACACCCAAACGGCTGCATACAAACGATGTTATTCACCTCGTGTTTTAAGAGCTCAATCATTTCAGCTGTTAAAAACCAACCTTCACCCGTATGATTGCCAATTGATAAAATTTTACTTGCATCTGCTGCCATATCATAAATGGAATGAATGCCATCAAAACGGACCGACTTTCTCAATGCCTTATCCATTGGTTTTTCTACCAATTCAATGATTTTTATCGCAAATTCTGCTAAACGTTTGCTTTGTTTTGACATGCCCATATTTTCGTATTTCCAAATTTGATTGTACAAAGAATAGTTCATAAAGCCAACAATATCTGGCACAACTGCTTCAGCACCTTCTTCTTCTAGCAAACGCACAATATCATTATTCGCTGTCGGCGAATATTTCACTAAAATTTCCCCGACCACACCGACTTTTGGTTTTTTTATCTCCTGTAAAGGAATTTCATCAAACGTCCGAATAATTTTTTTCATGAAGTGATTAAATTGTGTCAGCGAACCATTCCGGACATTGGATTCCACTCTTTTTAGCCAATCTTGGTGTAGTTGATCCACCATTCCTTTTTCTGTTTCATAAGGTCTTGTTCGATAAACTACTCGTTCGAATAAGTCACCATATAAAAAGGCAACTACTAAGCGTTTGATCATTGGCAACGTAAATTTAAATCCTGGATTGGATTCGACTCCTTTATTGCCCATCGAAACTGAAACTACAGGAACTTGAGAAAAACCGGCATCATTTAAGGCTTTTCGTAATAAGGGAATGTAATTCGTTGCGCGACAACCGCCCCCTGTTTGCGTCATTAAGACACTGACATTATCCAAATCATATTGACCACTTTCCAAAGCTTCAACTAGTTGTCCGATAGAAATAATTGCTGGGTAACACGCATCATTATTGACATATTTTAACCCGACATTCACGGCTTCTTTATCCTGCGCAGGCAAACAGACGACATGATAGCCAGAAGCTTGTAATGCTACATCGACTAATCCAGATTGATGAATCGGGCTAAGCATTGGTAACAGTAAAGTATGTGTTTTTTTCATTTGTTTTGTAAACACTATTTTCTCTGGCTCTTCCATTTGCATATGCGGAACAAACTGTTGCTTCTCCCGCTCATTGACAGCCGCTTTCAAGGAGCGCAACCGAATACGAATTGCGCCCAAATTCGCGCCTTCATCGATTTTGAGGACTGTATAAATTTTGCCAGACCGATCCATGATTTCTTCTACTTGATCGGTTGTCACAGCATCTAAGCCGCAACCAAAGGAATTCAGTTGGACAAGTTCTAAATTTTTCGTCTTAGCCACTACTTTAGCCGCCGCATATAAGCGAGAATGATAGACCCATTGATTCACCACACGTAAATTCTGCACGTCTCCAAGATGCGAGATACTGTCTTCTGTCAAGACATGGAATCCTTCCTGTGTAATGACTTCGGCAATGCCGTGATTAATTTCTGGATCCAAGTGATACGGTCGTCCCGATAAGACAATTCCTCTCTGGCCTTTTTCGGTTAACATGGCTAACGTTTCTTCGCCTTTTTCTTGAATTTCTTTTTTAAAAGCTGCTAATTCTTGATAACCATGATGCAGCGCTGTTTGAATTTCTTCTAGGGAAATCCCTAAATCAGCAAAATTTTCAGCTAAAACTTTGGCAACTGCAGCTTCATTCGCTAAATTAAGATAGGGATTTCGATAATCCACTTGGCCCTCTCTGATGGCATCCACATTATTTCGAATAACATCTGGGTAGCTTTGCACAATTGGACAATTAAAATGATTATCAGCTTCCACTGTTTCTTGCTGTTCAAAAACGACACCAGGATAAAAGATGATTGGCACTTGCGCATCAATTAATGCTTGAATATGTCCATGCGCCATTTTCGCTGGGTAACAAACCGTATCACTGGGAATCGTTTCAAGGCCTTGTTCATAGATTTGTTTATTAGAACGTGGCGATAATTCGACCCGAAAGCCTAAGTCAGTAAAAAATGTATGCCACAAAGGATAATTTTCATACATGTTTAGGACTCTAGGGATACCCACGCGCCCACGAAACGCTTTATTTTCCCGCAAAGGTCGGTACTTAAATAACTTGCGGTACTTATAATCAACCAAATTCACTTTGCGTTCTTCTCGTTTAATTTTAATTCGTGCACCACGTTCACAGCGATTTCCCGTAATAAATTGGCGCCCATCTGAAAACACTGTGACCGTTAATTGACAATTGTTTTCACACAAGCCGCAATGAGTAAATTCCTTTTCAGAGGTAAATGCCGCTAACTCTTCTAAAGAAAGAAGCGTGGTTTCTTCCCCAATTTCATAAGCGTCCAAAGCAATCAGCGCTGCCCCATAGGCCCCCATCAAACCAGCAATAGAAGGACGAACCACTTCACGACCGCTAATTTTTTCAAAAGCTCTCAAGACCGCTTCATTGTAAAATGTTCCTCCCTGGCAGACAATCTTTTCTCCCAACTCTTCAGGTCGGCGAACCTTAATGACTTTATAAATGGCATTTTTGATGACTGAATAAGATAGTCCAGCAGAAATATCGCCGACAGAGGCCCCTTCTTTTTGAACCTGTTTCACTTTTGAGTTCATAAAAACAGTACACCGAGAACCTAAATCAACCGGCGCTTGCGATTCTAAAGCCGCCAAAGCAAAATCCTTCACGTTATAGTTTAAGGATTGCGCAAAGGTTTCAATAAAAGAACCGCACCCAGAAGAACAAGCCTCATTTAATTGAATGGAGGAAAGCACGCCATTTTTAATGGTCATCGCTTTCATATCTTGTCCTCCGATATCCAAAATAAAATCCACACCTGGCTGAAAATGGTTGGCTGCTTTGTAATGGGCCATCGTTTCAACTTCACCAATATCGACTTTTAACGCATTTTTTATTAGCTGTTCTCCATATCCTGTAACAGCCGCTTTTCCGATAAAAACTTCTTCAGGCAGTTGTTGATAAAGTGATTTCAGTACTGTCATGGTGGTTTCTAAAGGTTGCCCTTGGTTATTACCATAAAAAGAAAACAACAAATGACCATCTTCATCAATCAATGTGACTTTTGTCGTTGTTGAGCCTGCATCAATCCCTAAAAAGGCCACGCCAGTATGTTGAGATAAAGGTTTCTCCGTTGCTTGGGCTTGCGCGTGTCTTTCTCGAAAATCTGCTAAATCTTCTGCGCTGTTAAATAACGGTGGTAACGTGTCGCTCGGCTGTAAATCAGTAGCCTGGCTGTTCACTAAGCGCTGAATTAATTCTTCCAATGTACATTCGGCTGAATCTTCTGAATAAAGTGCTGCTCCCATTGCTACAAACAGTTGCGGTTGTTCTGGAAAAATAACATCTTCTGGCTGAATTGCTAAGGTTTCAACAAACCGTTTTCTCAATTCTGACATGAAAAATAAAGGTCCCCCTAAAAATGCTACTTTACCTTTAATTTTGCGACCAGCAGCTAACCCGGCGATTGTTTGATTAACTACCGCTTGAAAAATACTCGCCGCGATATCTTCTTTCGCTGCTCCTTCATTGATTAAAGGTTGAACATCCGTTTTGGCAAAAACCCCACAGCGGGAAGCAATCGGATAAATAGTTTGATAATTCTTCGCCAATTCATTCACTCCATTGGCATCCGTTTTAAGTAAAACAGCCATTTGATCGATGAAGGCGCCTGTCCCACCTGCACAACTACCATTCATTCGTTGCTCTAAAGCACCATCAAAAAAAGTGATTTTTGCATCTTCTCCGCCAAGTTCAATAGCAACATCCGTTTCTGGGATTATTGTTTCAACAGTTCGTGTACACGCGATAACCTCTTGAACAAAGGGAATCCCTAATACCTCAGCCAGCCCCATACCACCAGAGCCAGTTATGCTCATTGTCAAAGGTTGGTCTGCACCGATCCTTGATAGTCCTTCTTTTAAAATGCGTTCCGTTGCTGCTTTGACATCTGAAAAATGGCGTTCATATTTTGTAAAAATAGGCTGATTTTGTTTATTTAAAAATACTAATTTTACTGTCGTTGACCCAACATCAATCCCTGCTCTCATAACCATCAATTAAAATACCCCTTCATTTCCCAACAGTTTGTTGATTATTATACAAACTGTTTGTTATAATAGATATACCTATTTTAGAAAGGTTCTAAATGATTTGCAACAAGCAATTTACCCTATTTTGTGAGATAAACAACAAAGTTTCCGCGAATGTTGACTATCTCGAAAGGAATTTATGATGGCAAAGAAAACAGACCTTAGAGTACAACGAACCAGAAAAATGATTATTGAAGCTTTTTTTAAACTTGTAGAAACGAAAGGCTACGAAGCGGTGACGATTCAGGATATTGCTGATGAAGCCATGATTAATCGTGCGACTTTTTATGCTCATTTTAAAGACAAACAGCATTTATATGATGCAATCTTCACCTTTACGCTTAGTGCTTTTACCGCTATTCTTGATTCGCAACAACTGGTTAATGGCAACCGTGTCCGCGTGAAGCACATTGAAGAACTTCTGACGCAACTCTATATCAATATTCAAGAGAACAAATCTTTCTTCTTAACTATCATGGACAATAATTTCAACGAACACTTTCGAAAACGCTTAGCTGAAATTATCGAAGAAAAATATGCGACGATTTTTTCGCAGTTGCGTATTACCGAAAATGATATTGATGTACCGATAGATTTTGTTATTGAATATATGACCTCTATCTTCATCGGTACCCTTCATTGGTGGATTACTAGCGAAACGGATATGACACCCAACCACTTAGCCCAATTAGTTATCAAATTAGTTGGTAATGGTCATTTAACTGTCTTAGGCATCGAATTAGAAAAATAAAAACACCGGAGTAGACAATAATTTTGTCTGCTCCGGTGTTTCTGTTAAAGACGAATTAGTTTTTTGAACGCCATTTGATATTGTGGGCTGTATTTCTTGAAGAAGTGACTTTAACACCACTTTTGATGTTGCCTTTTTTACGAGGAATTAAGTCAACTTTGACATCATACTTACCATCGCGTGCTAAATCGTAAACATTTTCAACCATTTCTGTAATTTTTTCTTTAAAGTTCATTCTTATCAACTCCAGACTATTCTTTCTTAATACTTTAGCATATTCTTATATAAATGAAAACTTTTCTAGCCTGTACATGAGGAAAATCTTACCTCATTTTTGTTATATAATTATACAAAAAAAGAACATCTCTCTACCAGAAATGTTCTGAAAACTGGGGTAGCTGGATTCGAACCAACGCATGACGGAGTCAAAGTCCGTTGCCTTACCGCTTGGCTATACCCCAAAAAGAAAATGGAGGAAAGTGGATTCGAACCACTGAACCCTAAGGAACGGATTTACAGTCCGTCGCGTTTAGCCACTTCGCTATTCCTCCAAAAAGTCATTGTCGCTGTAACGACCTGACTTAGTTATAATACAATCTTTTCCAGAAAAAAGCAACCCTTTTTTTAAAAAAATTGTTATTTATTTTTTATTCACTTAAATTCCATTGACGAATAATTGTTTCAAAGGCTTCGTCCAAATTTTTTGCTGTACCTTCTTGCTTGCCATCAATTTCAATGATGAATTTTTTATCATTTTGCGGAATGACACGACCGATTTCTTTTTTACCAATAAATAATTTGTTCATTAAAACATTTGCTCCATTGTATTGGGCTTTTTCTTCTTCGACACGTACTTCAATATCTTTATTCTTTTTTGACATCTCTATCCCTCCAAGAACTCTATGTTATCAGAATCTTTGAAACAAAACAAGCACTCGCTATTTCTCTGTCAGATTGTTCGTTTATCGTTTCAATGCAGCATTAAGGAGTAACGAAATGCGATTCGCTACTCCTTAAAGGCTGATTTCTATTCTTTTTCTGAACCTTCTGTTGCATGATAGTTCACGCTATTTGAGGTACCTTTTTTAGAAAAGTTTTCAATTAGCTCTTTCACGTCGAGGCCCGTTGTTTCTTTTAGTGTTTCTTGTGTACCAGCCAACAAGTTTGTTGCATAATTGGTAATACGGTTGGCGCCAGAATTTTCGCCACCTGCGCCTGTATCTACCACTGAAATCTTGTCGATGTTGCCCAATGGTTGTGCTGCTTCTTTCATTAATTGTGGTAACATTTCCATCACCATACTTAACACAGCTGCTTCACCATATTCTTTGAAGGCATCAGCAATCTTTTGTTTGGCTTCGGCTTCCGCTGCACCACGAGCTAAAATAGCTTCGGCTTGCGCTTGACCTGTTAAACGCGTTTTGTTGGCTTCCGCTTCGGCTAATGCTTCAACTTTGAAGCGTTCTGCTTCGGCTTCTGCCACTTCGCGTGCTTTTTGAGCAAGAGCTTCTTGTTCGCGTGCGTAACGATCTGCATCGGCTTTTTTCTTCACTTCTGAGTCGTATTGTTTTTCACGACGCGTAATTTCTTTTTCTTCTAACTCAATTTGTTTTTGACGTTCAACGACTTTGACTTCCATTTCTTGTTCCACCACGTGTTGTTGTGCACGCGCGCTTTCCAAGTTATAGGCTTGGTCTGCTTTGGCTTTGGCAATATCTTGTTCTTGTTTGTATAACGCTAATTTCAATTCTTTTTCTTTTGAAGCTTCTGCAATTTCTGTTTGACGTTGCAATTCCGCTTGTTGTGATTCTTTTTCTGCTTCTGCTTTTTTGATGCGGGTTTCTTTCAAGGCTTCTGCTTCAGCAATATCTGCATCACGTTTAACTTGAGCGATTCTTGGTTTCCCTAATGAATCCAAGTATCCATTTTTATCACGAACTTCTTTAATTGTGAACGACACAATAACTAAGCCCATTTTAGCTAAGTCAACACTGGCAACTTCTTGTACACTTTGGCTAAATTTATCACGGTTTTGGTAAATTTCTTCCACTGTCATTGAACCTAAAATCGAACGTAAATGTCCTTCTAATACTTCACGTGCTTCATTTTCTAATTCTTCCGTTGTTTTTCCTAAAAATTGTTCCGCTGCTGTCGCAATTTCTTCAACTGACGAACCAATTTTAATGATTGATGTCCCATCACACATCACAGGAACCCCTTGTTCTGTGTACACTTCCGGTGTGGAAACATCTAATTTACTTGAAAGCAAACTAATTCGATTTGAACGTTGGAACACTGGTAAGACAAACGCACCACCGCCACGAACGATTTTAATTTTGTTGCCACCTTCGTCTACATGAACATTTTTAGACCCTAGATAGCTCCCGCTGATAATTAACGCTTCATCAGGTTTGGCTGTCTGATATTTAGAAACAAACACAATTAATAACATTAATAATACTAAAACTGCAATAATAATCGGTAACAAAATCCCCATTTTCTTCTCTCCTACTCTATATTTTTAGACTGCCTTCGTAAGGAATGACATAACAAACCCGTTCTTTCAATTCAATAATCAATACCTCACTACCTCTTGGCGCAGCCACTTCTTGTGGCACATAAAATGCTGCTGGTCGACTTAACGAACCTGTGACACTCTTCAATTGAATCTCGCCCATTCCCTGGACAGGAATTGGGGTAATCACAGTAGCAACACGACCCTCCATGTCTTTTTCCGAAATAGAAATTGTGGCCTCCGAATTTTTCAAAGGGACCAACACATAAAAATTTAGGAAGAAAACAATAATGGTTGAAAGAATACCACTGACAATTAAAATAAGCCAACTATTCACCGCTGTTAATTCTTCCCCAAGGTACCCAAACAGCGAGGTAAAAGCAATCCATGGAATAATCAGCATTGGGTCAACCGGTCCATCAAAATTAAAAACATCCCCAAAAATAATTAGTAAAAAAGCGAGGACCGCGCTCCCCACTAATGCATAAAAATAAACCGTTTCCAATGGTAGACCTTCTAACACTTTTCCCACACTCCTTTCTGTGCTATAACCTAGTAATAGTGTACCAATTTTTAAATAAAAAGAGTAGTAATTTCCAAATAAATCTCAAAAGATACATCTTAAGACCTATTTTTTCTTAATAAAAGAAGCAGCAATAAACGAGCAGTCCTAGAATTATCGAACTTCTACGGACTCCTCGTTTTTTAAAATGTGCTATTCATTTGATTTTAACGCTTCAATCATATTGATTTTCTTCAATTTCCGATGCATAATGACCATCACAAACAACGTGAAACACATGGTGATGACTGCGGAATATAGATAACTTGGCCAATGAATAATTGGCGAAAACATAATTAAATCAACTTCAACGGTTGCTAAAATATACTGATGCAAAATTTTCCCAAAGAAGCAGCCAACAATAATACCAATGAACGTTAAAATAATGTTTTCACGGTAAACATAGGTGGTGACTTCACGATCGTAAAACCCTAAAACCTTAATCGTGGAAAGTTCTCGAATCCGTTCAGAAACATTAATGTTGGTTAAATTATATAACACAATTAACGCTAAAGAACCAGAAACAGCAATTAGTACCCAAATGACAATATCAAGGCTTTTCAGCATATCATCAAACGAACCTTTCATCGCAGTTAAAAACGTAATGTTCAACACTTTCGGCTGTTTTGTCAACGCCTCTCCGATTGAGGTTTCTTGTTTTGAGGATAACTTTTTGTCAAAAAGTAGGAATTCTGTATTATACTCCGGCTTCTGTTTCGTCATCGTCTGGTAGAGTTTCGGCGTCATATAGACAAAATGACCCGTGTAGTTTTCTGCAATCGCGGCAATTTTCACGTGATAGGTTTGATTATCACTATTTTCTAAATTTAATTGATCTCCGACTTTATAGCCAAATAATTTAGCTAATTTTTCATTAATGATTACACCGTCATCGTTGAGGGAATATTTTTCTCCAGTGACTCGATCATTAAATAATTGAAAATCAGCCATTTTCGAAGGATCTTGTGGCACATAAAGAGTAATATTTTGAGTTGGTGCACCTTGGCCCTTCGTTTTAAAGATTTCTGAATATAACGGAATTGTTTTATTCAAACCATCCAGTTTGCGCAACGTTTCTTGATACTCTTTTGTCTCTTCAGCTGTTGTTTGCTCTTTAAAAGTCACGACTGCTTGGTAATGCCAGATTTTATTAAATTGAATTGTAGCGACATCCACAATTGAATCGCGTAAACCAAAACCAACAATTAACAGCCCCATACAACCAGCTATTCCGATAACGGTCATCAGCATCCGTCGTTTATAGCGGAACAGATTTCTAGCGGTCACTTTTTGAATAAAGCTCATGCGTTGCCATAAAGGGCGGATTCGTTCTAGTAAAATCCGTTGACCTGCTTTCGGCGCTTTGGGTCTTAGCAAGGTAGCTGGGGTACTTAATAAATCGATTCTTAATGTCACTAAGGCCGCTCCCACAGTACAAGCTAAGGCTACAATGATGCCCCATAAACTGTAATTTAAGTACCACGGTGTAACTAAATCAGGAATATTGTACATTTGACCGTAGGCATCAAAAATTATTTTAGGGAATAGATAATAGCCAACTGCCAATCCTAATAATGCACCTGTTAGGCTGGCAACCGTTGCATAGGTAATAAAAATCGAAGCAATTTCACGATTACGATAACCTAAAGCTTTCAAACTACCAATTTCCATTCTTTTTTCTTCCACCATACGTGTCATGGTAGTTAAGCTGACTAATGCCGCAATTAGGAAAAAGAACAACGGGAATAGCGTGGCTAAAGAAGAAATCCGATCAGCGTTATCTTGATATTCAGAAAATCCTGGATTGTCTTCCCTGGTAAAATAATAATACGTTGGGGCTTTCAAATTGGCTAGCTCTGTTTCTTTTTCAGCCAACAGTTGTTCCTGTTTAGCCAATTCGTCTTTTTGCTTTTCAAGCATCTCAGCTGGAATTCCTGGTTGTTGCTCCAACTGCGCAAGCGCTTGTTTTCCCGTTTCCAGCGCTTGCCGACCTTGGTTAATGTCCGGCTGAGCCGAATCACGCAGAGCCGCAACCTGTTCTTCTGGCCGATTTTTCAGTGCCTCTTTTACTTGATTTAAGGCCTGCTCTCTTTTCTTTTCATAATCAGAGGAATACGTATTTTGATGTTTTAATGAACGAAATGAGATTAGCAATTCTGGATACCGTTGACTGTCAAAGGCTTTTTCCGAAACCACGCCAAAAAAGTTTAACGTTCCAGACCCGACCGTTGTGGTTCCCCTGGATGTATTATCAATATATTCTGGTGAATTGATAAATCCAACAACAGTAAAATGAGTTTGCGTCAGTCCTTTTTCTTTAATCGCTGCATCGTTTAAAGTGATTTTATCACCCATTTTATAGTCATATCTAGTTTTCGCTAATGTATCTAATGCAATTTCATTTGTTTGTTTAGGTAACCGACCGTCAACTACTTGATAGTTAACCGATCCTGCTTGATTTTTTCGATAGCCAAACAATTTTACTGCATTATTTTGCGGCCCAATCGTGGCATCTATTGTATACCGCGGCACAACTGTTTCGACATCTTTTAAAAACTGTAGTGTTGTTAAATCTTTCTTTTCCAGTCCCATTGTAGAAATTATTCGCGCATCTGGAAGCTGCTCTTTCTGGTAATAATTATTCGCGGTTTTAATCATATCTGGTCCAGTAGCTTTCAAACCAACAAAGACCATTACACCAAGGAAAATAATCCCCATAATCGATAAAAATCGTGTAGTAGATTGTCTAATTTCACGTAAGCTTGTTTTAATTAGCGCTGTTTTCTTCATTTTAGGCACCTACCATTCAATTTCAGCAACCAATTTAGGCTGATCATTCACAGTCATTTCGCGAACTTTTGCATCATTAATTCGAATTACCCGATCGGCCATTTCTGCAATGGCTGAATTGTGGGTAATAATTAAGACGGTCGTTCCAGTTTCACGAGCAGTGTTTTGCAAAATGGTTAAAATTTGTTTCCCTGTTTCATAATCCAGTGCTCCTGTCGGTTCATCACATAAAAGTAACTTGGGCTTTTTAGCAATCGCACGGGCGATGGTTACTCGTTGTTGTTCACCACCAGAAAGTTGCGCTGGAAAATTATCTAAACGTTCCCCTAAACCCACCGATTGTAAAACATTGGTCGAATCCAACGCATCCGCAACGATTTGCGAAGCCAATTCGACATTTTCTTTTGCCGTTAAATTTGGGACTAAATTGTAAAATTGGAAAACAAACCCGACATCATTGCGTCGATAAGTGGTTAATTGTTTCTCTGAAAACTGAGCGATATCTGTGCCATCAATAATAATTTCCCCTTCATCACAGCTGTCCATTCCACCAAGAATATTTAAAACAGTTGATTTTCCAGCACCGCTGGGGCCTAAAATAACCGCTACTTCTCCTTTTTCCACTTCAAAAGAAATGCCGTCATTCGCAGTAATAGTTGTCTCTCCCATTTGGTAACGCTTGTATTCATTTTTGACTTCAATATAGGCCATCCACTATCCCTTCCCTTCTACATTAAAATAGTAACATATCTGAGAATACAAGTCTTTCAAAGAAAAGCCTTTTTTGATTTTTTAGCAAATTTACGTATAATAGAAAAGATGGTCCACTTAAATTTGGACTATTGCAAGTATAAAATTAGAGGAGCACGTTATGGCAAACAGAAAGAAGAAACCACCATTTAATTCAACCATCATGCTGATTGGCGCATTAATCATTTTAATTTTAGGCGCGGTTGGCGTTAAAGTTCCTGATGCTTTACAAGATTTATTTAATGTTCAACCACAAACAACCACCCCTTCAAGCACACCAGCACCAAAAGGAGATAATCCTGGACCCATTGAAAATGGTAAAGCCACATTTTCAGCAGAGGAATTAAAGGATAGCTCAAACGGCTGGATTACTTATCATTCTCTAGATCGTCTAAAACGAGCGACAGGCGCTGATGCGCTATTAAAACCCGCCATGGTCAATACAGGAACTTCCGCTAATAAAGATATTCGACCAGCTGGTTTCATTTCAGGAAAAGCTAATCATTCGCGTGGCCACCTAATCGGCCGTCAAATGGGAGGCAGTGGTGATGATCCACGTAACTTAACCACCTTGTATCAGAATCCTGTCAACACTCCTTATATGACGAAATATGAAAATCAGATTCGGGCAGCTCTTGATCGCGGCGAAACCGTTCGCTATCGCGTGACACCTGTATATAACGGAAACGATTTGTTGGCTGAAAAAATCATCTTAGAAGCCAAAAGCCTTAAAACAAATTCACCCATTGATTTTTCAGTAACTATTTTAAACAAACAATAAGGAGGAACTTTCATTGGATTTTGAACAGCTAAAAGAAACATTACCCGATGCAAAACCACAAACATTTTTGCAAGCAATCCTCTCTCAACCTCAAGAAGAGGATGCTGAATTAACCTTCAGTGAAGAAATTGATGAACAGTTTGTCGAAAATTGTAAATTTTTAGCCTCTCCAGAAACCATTTCTGAAACAGATGTGGAACATTGGCGCGAACAAGAATTTTTAGTTGTCGCCCAAAGTTTAGATGGCGATTATCTAGCAGGCACTCTAGAGCAAACCTTTGTGATTCCTAGCTCCCTTTACAAAGAGGATATTGAGCAATTTGACAAGCAATTAATCGATTTTTTTATTGCCTACGAGAACAAAGAAATCACTTCTGCGATTTTACCAAAAGAATTATAAAAAAAGCTTGCGGATAAATGGAACTGACCCAATAAACTGAGACAAAATAAAAAAGCACCTCTTGTTGAATTCACGTTAAAATGAATTTAACTAGGGGGTGCTTTTTCAATGGGAAATCGAGTGTCTTATCCGATTCACATCAAAGAAATGGCTATACAGATGAAAAAAGAGAATATTCCTGTAAAAACGATTATGGCAGAATTAGGCATTAAAAACAAAACACAAATTGAAACATGGTGGCGTTGGTACCGTAATGGCGAGAATCATCGTCTGGTTCAACCCGTTGGAAAACAATATGCTTATGGAAAAGGTCCAGAAATTCTATCAAATGAACAACAGCTTAGAAATGAAAATAACTATTTAAAAATGCATATTGAGGTGCTAAAAAAGTACAAAGAATTGGAAAGGACGTGGAGCCAGAAATATTTGTAGAATTAGTTAAAAAAATGAAAGGAAAAATAACCATTACTGCATTGTGTCAACTTTTCGGCGTTTCGCGAGCTACTTATTATCGTTGGACTCATCGAAAAGACTTAGGAAAGTTAACACCTCTTGAAGAAGCCGTTCGTCGACTTTGCTTCCAGCATAAGTTTCGATATGGCTATCGAAAGATTACTGCGTTGATTAATCAGGAATACAAAGTAAACAAAAACACCGTACAAAAGATTATGCAGAAATATCATTGGAATTGTCGCGTGAAAATGAAGAAACGCAGTAAAGTGGGACAACCTTACACGGTTGTCGAGAACAAGCTAAATAGACAATTTTCTTCAGACGCTCCTTTAAAGAAATTGGTAACAGATATTACTTATCTGCCTTTTGGTCAAAAGCAATTGTATTTGTCTTCAATTATGGATTTATACAATGGTGAAATTATTGCCTATACCATCGGTGATAAGCAAGATACGGCTTTTGTTCTGGATACACTTGATCAATTGCCCCAAACAACGGATTGTCTATTGCATAGTGATCAGGGCTCTGTTTATACTTCTTTTGACTACCAGAATCAAATAAAAGCAAAAGGCATTACCATGAGTATGTCCCGCAAAGGGACACCTTCAGATAATGCCTGCATCGAATCGTTTCATGCCTCACTAAAGTCTGAAACGTTCTACTTAGATGGGCTCACAAGTGAACCTACATCTATTGTAATAGAAATTGTAAAAAAATACATTACTTATTATAATGAAAGTCGAATTCAACAAAAACTAGACTACCAATCGCCGATAGACTATCGGAAATCAGCAGTCTAGGAAAATGCTTTTTTATTCCTGTCTCACAATCTTAGGTCAGTTCCAAATTTCCGCAAGCTTTTTTTTGTGTCTTATGCTCGATAACGTTCAACGCCATCTAAATAAGTGGCTGCTAATTCCATGGTTGGTTCTAATACGATAAAGTCAGCATCGCGACCATTTGCAATCATGCCGCATTGATCATCAATTTTACAGCTGATCGCAGGAACTAATGAAGCCATCATAATTGCTTGTGCTGGTGTTGCAATACCCCAATCAACTACATTTTTAATTGCTTCTTTTAGTTTTAAAATACTACCTGCTAAGTTCCCAGTATCCAAACGAGCCGTTCCTTCTGCTACCACAACAGGAAATTCACCTAAATTGTAGTTGCCATCTGGCATACCGCCAGCCATCATGCAGTCTGTAATTAACGCAACGTGATCATGGCCCGCTTTTTCCATCAATACTTCAGCCGCTTGCGGATGTACATGGTGTCCATCACAAATTAATTCAGAGAAAACGTGTTGTAACGTTAACAATGCACCAACCATCCCTGGTTCACGGTGATTTAAGCCACGCATCCCATTATATGCATGAACAAAAACGCTAGCGCCTGCTTCAACTGCCACATCAGCTTCTTCTAAGGTCGCATTACTATGGCCTAAAGCAACAACGACACCTTCATCTGTAACGGTTTCAACAAATTCTTTCACACCATTACGTTCTGGTGCCAACGCAATTTTCTTAATAATTCCGCCTGAAGCTTCTTGCCATTCGTGGAATGTATCAAGGTCTGGATCTCCAAAATAACTTGGATTTTGTGCGCCTTTATGTTCTTCAGTAAAGAAAGGTCCTTCAAAGTAAATCCCTTGAATTTTTGCACCAGGTACTTCTTGGTAGACTTGACCAATCGTACGTGCAACGTCTGTTAAACGTTCTTTACTTGAAGTTAACGTTGTTGGTAAAAATGAAGTTACACCACAAGATAATAAGCCTTCAGACATCACTTTAATGCCTTCTGCATCGTTATCCATTACGTCATGATTCATGTAACCATGAATATGAGTATCCACTAAACCTGGGGCAATCCATTTGCCTTCCTCACGAATAATTTTTACGTCCCCTTGCGGTTCATCTTTTGTATAATTACCAAAGATACCATCCGTGATTTCTAAATAACCAGGTCCTTTAACATCGCTTTTTAAAAAGAACTTGTCTGCAAAGATAAATGTTTTCATCTTCATCCTTCTTTCTTTATTTTACTTACTTCAAAAGTACTCTTAATCAGTACAAAAGTCAAGAAATGGTGTAGACCTTTTAAGCAATTCTGAGGATTTTTTAAAGATTGCCACTTTCCACATTTTTCATTTGTTGTGCTAAGTTCAGATAACGTTCTGCTTCTTCATGTTTATTCTTTCTCATTAAAACTAAATATTTTAGATTTAATAATTCACTTAAATAATAATAACTATTTTTTTTGCGGGCCCAAGTAATTCCTTGATCCACATAAATTTCGGCATCTTTTTCTGTATAATTTTTGAATAAGAAATCAGCATAATTAAAAAATATTTTCGTTAACTCTGCATTACTGCGTTCATTTGGCAATTGATTAAAATAATGAATACTCAAACTTAAAAATCGTTCTGCTTCTACTCGATTGCCCATGTAACCATAAGTAGCACCTAGACAACTAATTAATTGAATCTCTAAATCAGAAACATTTAACTTATCGGCTTTATAGGTGAAAGATAACCCTTTACGCAAGCTAGCAATAGCTTTTTCATAATCATTTAGAACAAACAATTCACAACTACCTAAATAATAATAATATTTTTGCCAGTCCGTATCTAAATACAATTGTTCTTCAATACGATTTTCCTTTAAATAATTTAATAATAATTGATATTTTTTATGGCGAAAATATTCAGCCATTTTTTCAAATGAATACGTAACAACGTGCACATCACCAGATTTATAACGCATAATCTGGTCAACAGTCACACCTAAACGATCACAAAGTTGTTGCATTACGAGAACGTTTGGCAACTCTTCATTGTTTTCAATGCGACTTAAAACACTTTGCGAACAGATGTCTTCTGATAACATTTTCTGTGTCAATTTTCTATTTTTTCTAATTTCTTTAATAACTGCACCTAAAGAATTCATCACAATAGCTCCTATTTATATCGGCCATTTTCCTTGCAAAATGGGGATTTTGTCAAAATATGCGAATTCGCATTATGCTTTTATTGTACTTTATTGCATAATATACTGCAAGAACATTATCTAAGGTTTTCTTAGAAAATAAATAGGTTCATTTTTATTAAAAAGGAGTGTTATTGTATGGCCGAAGAGAAAAAGGTTCACTTCATTTGGGAAAAAACAAATTATTCAGGCTTTGTGGAGAAGGAGTATGAAAATTCTTATCTCATCGTAGTAGCAAATCCTAGTCCTGATATGGAAGAAAAATACACCAACCGAATGATTATTAGTAAAAAAGCATGTGAAACCGCAGAATAGTATTGTTGATAAAACAAGAACTACCAAAAAATAGCTTCGTTAGAGGCTATTTTTTGGTAGTTCTTTTATTTTTGTTTGTAGGTACTTAAAAATTCACGCATTTTATCTGCTGTAGTTTTTAAGTCTTCCATCTTCGGTAAATAAACAATACGGAAGTGATCGGGTTGTTGCCAGTTGAACCCACCACCATGGACTAATAAAATATGATGTTTGTGTAAGAAATCTAAAACAAATTTTTCATCATCATAAATGTCAAATTTGGCCGTATCAATTTTCGGGAAAATATAGAAAGCTGCTTTAGGCTTCACGGCTGATAAACCAGGAATATCATTTATCGCATTGTAAATAAATTCTCGTTGTTCGTAAATTCTGCCACCTGGTAAAAGTAAATCATCGACACTTTGATAGCCGCCTAATGCGGTTTGAATGATTTGTTGTGACAACACATTCGAACATAACCGCATGGAAGCAAGCATATTTAGCCCTTCGATATACCCTTTTACTCGTGATTTATCTCCACTTAACACCATCCAACCGCATCGAAAGCCTGCCACTCGATGTGATTTTGACAAACCATTCAATGTTACGACAAATAAATCAGGTGCTAATGTAGCAATCGGTACATGAACCAAACCGTCCATGACCAAGCGATCATAAATTTCATCAGAGTAAATAATTAAATCATTTTGACGTGCCACTTCGACAATTTCTAGTAATAACTCTTTCGGATATAAAGCACCAGTCGGATTATTTGGATTTATAATAACGATTGCTTTTGTATTCGAAGTTATTTTTGATTTTATATCATCAATGTCTGGATACCATTCTGCTTGCTCATCACAAATATAATGAACGGGTGTACCGCCCGCCAAAGAAACAGAAGCAGTCCATAAAGGATAGTCTGGCATTGGCACAAGTACTTCATCGCCGTTATTTAACAAGCCTTGCATACACATGGTAATTAGTTCACTCACGCCATTACCAGTGTAAATATCATTAATCGTTACATTAGGAAATTTTTTTAATTGGCAATATTGTTCAATCGCTTTTCTTGCAGAAAAAATACCTTTTGAATCGGAATAACCTTCTGAATCGCGAACATTCACAATCATGTCGCGCACAATTTCATTTGGGGCATCAAAACCAAATGGCGCTGGATTCCCTGTATTTAATTTCAAAATACGTATGCCCTCTTCTTGCATGCGTTCTGCTTCTTCTAAAACAGGACCACGGACATCGTAACTTACGTTATTTAATTTATCGGATTTTTTAAAATTTCTCACACGGACTCCCTCGCTTCACAAATTTATACTCTAAAGTTACGCCAACTATAATGAAAAAGCAATAATAAATATCAGAATTTAATAAAAAATTGATGGTTTTTCCGTAATAAGTAAATATCCACCCGCATAGCGGGTGGCTTTTTAATAGCCCTAGAAGGGCTCGCTACCTGCTGCTCCCTTTAAGGGAGCTTTTTAGAGACCGCCAACCGCTACCTTTCTATTCTTATCTAGCTGTTACTTCCTAAATGGATCTTTATACTCTCTTTTGTTTATACTATCCCTTACTCGATCTTCTGCTTCTTGTTCTCGTATATATTTTTGGTTCAGTCCTACAGTGCTCACATAATAGCCTTTTGACCAAAAGGATCGATTTCCATAATTGTATTTTAAATTCGCATGACGTTCATGAATGATTACTGCACTTCTTCCTTTTAAGAAACCCATAAAACCTGATACACTCAACTTCGGTGGAATTCTTACCAACATATGGATATGGTTGGGCATTGCATGCGCTTCAATGATTTCGACTTCTTTCACCTCACACAATTTCCTTAGTATTTTCCCTATATCTCGCCTTAATTGACCATAGATTACTTTTCTTCTATATTTTGGTGTAAACACAAGATGATACTTACAATTCCAACGAGTATGTGCTAAACTTTTATCGTCGTTCGACATTCAAAAACTCCTTTCGATTTGATAACGGTTGGTAGCCTTTATCTATTATATCGAAAGGAGTTTTTATCGCTAAAGCTCTGGCCTCCACGCGCAGTACGCGTGGTTTTTTTGTCGAAATCTCTTTAGAGATTTCAACTGACTAAAGTCATAAACAAGAGCGTGGGACAAAAATCACTTTGGATTTTTGCTCCACGCTCAAAAACTGATAAACGGCGGGAACAGAAGCAACTTCTTCTTATTTCTCGGAGTTAAACACTTCTGTCCCGACCTCTTGTTATACTAGTCGATGCAGATGATGGGACTCGAACCCACACGGACATCTGTCCACATGACCCTCAATCATGCTTGTCTGCCAATTCCAACACATCTGCATTTTAAGAGCACTTATTTATCCTAAAATAATTACTGGTCTTTGTCAAGATAACAAAGACCAGAATTGTTAGATTTGTTCTTTTTTCGCTTGCCAGGACAAACGCCCATGACATTTTCCGCAGACATATCGTGTCGTATCAATTCGTCGTTTTCTGAGGATGACTTCTCCACAAGACTGACATTGGTACTGATGGAAAACTGCTTTTTTCCGTTCTACTAGAGGCGGTGCATAACGGGCACCGCCAGTCTTAGCCAATAACTCTTTAAAGTCCTTATCTTTATGCTGATAGCCTTTGCCAGCTAAATGTAAATGATAGTGACATAACTCATGCTTAATGACTTTTTCCAGTTCCTCTTGTCCATACTTTAAAAAGACAGTTGGATTAAAATCCAGGTGATGCGAAGCTAAATGATAGCGACCGCCCGTAGTTTTTAACCGCCGATTAAATGTAGCTTGATGCAGAAAAGGTTTCTGAAAAAATACGATTGAAATTTTTTCCACTAGCGTTTGAAGCGCTTGATCTGTCATCAAGACTGGTTGAGACTCTTTCATTGTTACTCTTTTCTATCAGCCCGAGGCAACATGGTTAAACTAATACGCCCCTTTTTCAAGTCAACATCTTCTACCCAAACTGTGACTACATCACCCACCGCAACAACATCCGTTGGGTGCTTAACAAATTTAGGACTTAACTTAGAAATGTGGACTAAGCCATCTTGCTTCACACCAATATCGACAAACGCACCAAAGTCAATTACGTTTCGAACAGTCCCTTGCATTTCCATTCCTGGTTTCAAATCTTCCATTGTCAACACGTCTTTACGTAAAAGTGGCGCGGACATCTCATCGCGCATATCACGACCTGGTTGGATTAAACTAGCAATAATATCTGTGAGTGTTTCTGAACCAACTTCTAACTCAGTAGCTAATTGATTCACTGGTAACTGTTTCAATTTTTCGATAGCTTCTGCTGTCCCTAATTCTTTAGAAGCAATCTCTGCTTTTTCTAAAATTGCTTGTGCTACTGGATAACTTTCTGGGTGAATGCCAGTGTTATCTAACACATTTTTGCCATTAGGAATTCGTAAAAAGCCAATTGCTTGTTCAAATGCTTTTGGTCCTAAACGAGGTACTTTTTTGACTTGGTTTCGTGCTGTAAAGACACCATTTTCATCACGATAAGTGACTAAGTTTTGCGCCGTTGTTTTATTTAAGCCAGAAATATGTTGTAAAAGTTGAGCACTCGCTGTATTCACATCGACACCAACTTGGTTTACTGCAGTTTCCACAACAAAATCCAATTGCTCGGCAAGACGTTTTTGCGATACGTCATGCTGATATTGACCGACCCCGACTGCTTTGGGATCAATTTTTACTAATTCTGCCAACGGATCTTGCAAACGACGTGCAATGCTAACCGCACTTCGTTCTTCGACTTGTAAATCAGGAAACTCTTTACGAGCCACTTCACTCGCAGAGTAAACGGAAGCCCCTGCTTCATTAACAATCACGTAAAAGACGTCCCGTTTCACCGCTTTTAATTGCTCTGCCACAAACAATTCAGATTCACGACTTGCCGTTCCGTTTCCAATAGCTACCATGTCCACTTGATAGTCTTCAATGATCTTTTTAAAGGCTGGACCAGCGGCTTCACGTTTCGCAGCAGTCGCTGGTTTATGTGGATAAATCACTTGAATTGCTAAAACTTTACCAGTTTCATCGACAACTGCTAATTTACAACCTGTCCGATAAGCCGGGTCAAATCCTAGAACAACTTTTCCTTTAAGTGGTGACTGTAATAATAAATTACGTAAATTTTCACCGAAAATTGCAATCGCTTGTTCATCAGCTTTTTCTGTTAATTCATTGCGAATCTCCCGTTCAATCGCTGGTCCAATGAATCGTTTATAGCTATCTAAATAAGCAGCCTCAATGTATGGAGCAGCTAAACTTGTTGCTTGCTTGCCGATTAGTTGACGTTGGAAATAATCATTAATTTTTATTTCATCAGCGACAAGGGAAACCTTTAAAATGTCTTCTTTTTCACCACGATTCGTTGCTAAGACACGGTGCGGCACCATTTTGCTAACTGGTTCTGCAAAATCGTAATACATTTCATAGGTCCGCTTTTCGTCTTTTTCTTCGTCCTTAACTACGCTAACGTATTGCGCATGTTTAACCATATAATCACGTAACCATGTTCGGTATTTTGGTTCATCGCTAATACGTTCTGCTAAAATTTCATGAGCACCTTGCAAGGCTATCTCGGCGGTTGCAACTTCTTTTTCTTCATTAATAAAAGTAGCCGCTTTGGCTAAGATATCCGCGTTTCCAGGTAAAGAGAGCAACCAATCTGCTAATGGTTCCAACCCTTTTTCTTTCGCGATAGTCGCTTTAGTCCGACGTTTTTGTTTATATGGTCGATATAAATCTTCCACTTGTTGCATTTTTACTGCTTTTTGAATATCTGTTTTGAGTTCTTTTGTTAGTTTTCCTTGCTCTTCAATTAAACGGAGAACTTCTTCTTTCCGCTTTTTCAAGTTTTGTAAATAATGATAACGTTCTTCTATTTCACGGATTTGGACTTCATCTAAACTTCCAGTCATTTCTTTCCGGTAACGGGCAATAAAAGGAACTGTATTTCCTTCATTTAATAAAGTTAAAACCGTTGTTATTTGTTTTGAACGATACGTTGTCAATTCTTTTTGAAGTAGCGCTACTACTTCTTCGTTATAAGCTTCTGCCATTAACTAGATACCTCTTTTCTTATGCATACTTATCTATTTTAGCATATTTTTGCTTCTAAATATAGAAGTGAGGTAACTGATTCGTGCGATTAAGGAATCAAAATTCTGGTTGCCACGCAGGGGTGCGTTTTTGATATTCGATATCTTGGACAATGCCTTTTTCATTAAAAATCACACCATGCACAGAGCCGCCAAAAATAGCACCACCATCTATCCCGATTTTTCCATCACTTTGCCAAAGGTCCGTGGTCTGCATATCACCATGTAACATCGGGGTAATGGTATGACCAAAAACAATGGTCTTGCCTGTATTATTTTTCCCTTGATGAAAGGGTTCGCGAATCCACAAAAAATCCTTAGGTGCTGTTTGCCGCCAATCTTCCATCGTTAAATCAACCCCAGCATGCACAAATAAGTAATGCTGCCATTCAAAATAAAGTGGTCGTTTTGTTAAAAAATCAATTAACTCTGGATAGCGACTACGGATCATTAAGGCCATTTCTGTTGGTGAGTATTCTGCAGTAGCTCCTGGATGCAAGAGACTTTCAATTGTTTCCTTGCCACCATTGCGAACATATCCTGCAAACCAGTCCTCTGGATTTTGAAGAAACTGCAAAAAATATTCTTCATGATTGCCTCGTAAATAAACAGCGCCGTGTTGCTCGACAAGTTCTTTTCCTTTGAGAAAACAGGCTTTAGAATCCGGACCACGGTCGTTTAAATCACCAATTAAAACTAGCTGATGCTCGACTGGGTCATAGTCTGTGAGTAAGGCATCAAACAAATCTGCTTGTCCATGAATATCACTGATTACATAAACATATGGTTTCATAAATAAGCCCTCCTAACTTGCTTATATTAAGTATACGCTAAATTTTAAAATATTCTCGTAAAATGTTTGGAAGTAAAAAAAGAAAATAGGACATAAGTCAAAACGACTTATGTCCCACTCTCTAAATCTTAAAATAATCAGTTGAACAAAAGCAGCACCTACAATTACTCGTTGCAATTTAGCCTTCGAGAGTGATGAACACTTGGAGCTAACTGCTTTTGTCTCTGACTCGTTTGTTTTATTTTTTCTTCTTACCGCCAAACGCATCTTTCATTTTATCAAAGAAGCCTTCTTCTTGTTGTTCAGTTACATTTTGTCCGCCAGCTTTTGCAAAAGCTCGTAGGGCATCCTTTTGTTCTTCATTAAGATTTTTTGGTGTTATTAATTTCACTTTCACGTGTTGATCACCATTGCCCCCACCACGTAAACGTGGCGCACCTTTGCCTCTTAAGCGGAAGTTTGTGCCAGTTTGTGTTCCAGCCGGAATTTTTAATTTCACGTCACCATGAACAGTTGGGACAGTTACTTCGTCCCCTAGAGCCGCTTGGACGAAACTTACTGGTAAATCATAGTAGATTTCTGCGCCATCTCGATCGAAAATATCACTATCTTCAACACGAAAGACTACATATAAATCACCATATGGTCCACCATTGGTACCCGCTTCTCCTTGGTTAGCTAAGCGCATTTGTTGGCCGTCTTCTACTCCAGCAGGCACATTTACTTTGACAGTATGTGCTTTTTTCTCATGACCTGTGCCATGACAAGTTGGACATGGTTCTTTAATTTCTTTCCCTGTGCCATGACACACATCACAAGTTTGACGACTCATCATACGACCTAATGGCGTTTGACGTTCAACATTGATTGTTCCAGAGCCATGACATTTATGACAAGTTTCTGGGTGTGTGCCTGGTTTGGCGCCATTACCGCCACAGGTTGCACAAGTATCTTCTCGATTGTACTTAATCTCTTTTTCGACACCGAAAATAGCTTCTTCAAATTTCAATTGAATTGTATATTGTAAATCGGCGCCTTGTCTTGGTGCATTTGGATCAACAGAACGGCCACCGCCGCCAAAGAATGAATCGAAAATATCTTCGAATCCACCAAAACCACTACTGCTAAATCCGCCGCCACCGAAACCGCCAAAGCCACCAGCGCCGCCACCGTAATTAGGATCAGTTCCTGCATGGCCATATTGGTCATAGGCCGCTTTTTTCTGTGGATCACTTAATACTTCATACGCTTCAGAAACTTCTTTAAATTTTTCTTCCGCATCGGCTTCTTTGTTAATATCTGGATGGTACTTTTTGGAAAGTTTGCGGTATGCTTTTTTAATTTCATCATCTGAAGCACCTTTTGCTAATCCTAGCACTTCATAATAATCTCGTTTCGTCGCCATTGACTTCCCTCCAACTTTCTTCAAACTTTACAATGTGTTTAGAACCAGCCAAATTCATCGATTGCTTTCGGTCTCTCTGGTTGGATTATCTGTCACACCTTGAATCAGTGTTACTAGCTGTGAATAGGTATTTTCAGCTTGTTTAACATCGTTGTAATCATACCACAGTTCTTTCAAAACCTAAATAGTTTCTTGCTAACTTGATTGTGGTTGATTTTCTCACAAAAGACAAGGGACTGGGACATTAGTCATTGTACTAATGATCCAGTCCCTAAAATCAATTGTTATTGATTATTTGTCATCACCATTTACTTCTTCAAAATCAGCATCAACAACATCATCAGCGCCACCTTGGGCAGCTTCAGGATTTTCTTGTGCTTGTTGTTGCGCAGCTTGTTCGTAAAGTTTTACTGTTAAGTTTTGGACGATTTCATTCAATGAATCACGTTTTGCTTTCATTTGTTCGATATCGTTTGCTTCGATGGCTGCTTTTAATTCATCACGCGCATCTTCTGCTTTTTTCACTTCTTCAGCGTCTACTTTGCCTTCTAATTCTTTCAATGTTTTATCAACAGTGAATAATAAAGCATCTGCATCGTTACGTAAGTCAACTTCTTCTTTACGTTGTTTATCTGCTTCAGCGTTTGCTTCAGCATCTTTCACCATACGTTCGATTTCATCATCAGATAAACCTGAAGAAGATTTAATCGTGATTGTTTGTTCTTTTTGAGTGCCTAAGTCTTTCGCACGAACATTTACAATCCCGTTTTTATCAATGTCAAAGCTTACTTCAATTTGTGGCACACCACGAGGAGCCGCAGGAATATCTGTTAATTGGAAACGACCTAATGTTTTATTATCAGCGGCCATTGGACGTTCACCTTGTAAAACGTGAATATCAACAGCTGGTTGATTGTCAGCAGCAGTTGAGAAGACTTGTGATTTACTTGTTGGAATCGTAGTGTTACGATCAATTAATTTTGTAAATACGCCACCCATAGTTTCAATCCCTAATGACAACGGTGTTACGTCTAATAAGACAACGTCTTTAACATCACCAGTGATTACGCCACCTTGGATTGCAGCACCCATTGCTACTACTTCGTCAGGGTTAACTGATTTGTTTGGTTCTTTGTTTGTTTCTTTGCGAACAGCTTCAACTACAGCTGGAATACGTGTTGAACCACCAACTAGGATAACTTCGTCGATTTCAGAAGGATTTAATCCAGCATCTTTCAAGGCTTGACGTACTGGTACTTTTGTACGTTCAACTAAATCACTTGTTAATTCATCAAATTTTGCACGAGTTAAGTTCATTTCTAAGTGCAATGGTCCTGCTTCGCCAGCAGTAATAAATGGCAAGCTGATTTGTGTGCTTGTTACACCTGATAAGTCTTTTTTCGCTTTTTCAGCAGCATCTTTCAAACGTTGTAATGCCATTTTATCGTTAGCTAAGTCAATGCCATTTTCTTTTTTAAATTCTGCAACCATGTAGTCAATGATCTTATTATCAAAGTCATCCCCACCTAGGTTGTTATCACCGGCTGTTGATAATACATCGAAAACGCCATCGCCTAATTCAAGGATTGACACGTCGAATGTACCACCACCAAGGTCAAAGACAAGAATTTTTTCATCTTTGTCTGTTTTATCTAAACCATAAGCTAAAGCTGCTGCTGTTGGTTCGTTAACGATCCGTTCTACTTCTAAACCAGCAATTTTACCAGCATCTTTTGTTGCTTGACGTTGCGCATCGTTGAAATATGCAGGAACTGTAATAACTGCTTTTTCAACTTTTTCACCTAAATAGTCTTCAGCAAAACCTTTTAAATATTGTAAGATCATTGCAGAAACTTCTTGTGGTGTATATGATTTTCCTTCAACATCAACTTTGTAGCCAGCTTCACCCATGTGACGTTTAATAGATGAAATCGTGTTAGGATTTGTAACAGCTTGACGTTTTGCTACTTCGCCCACTTGAATTTCGCCGTTTTTGAATGAAACGACCGAAGGAGTTGTGCGGTTACCTTCTGGGTTTGCAATAATTTTTGCTTCGCCGCCTTCTAGTACTGCGACAGCTGAGTTTGTTGTTCCTAAGTCAATACCAATAATTTTACTCATAGTGAATATCTCCAATCTGTATTAGTTTTCTATAATAATATATTTTTAATTAACGTTTGTTATTGTGCAACAATGACCATGGATGGTCGTAACACACGATCTTGTAATTTGTACCCTTTTTGTAGAACTTCAACAATGGTATCTGCTGGGGTTTCTTCAGAAGCAGGGACTGTTTGAACGGCTTGATGTAAATTTGGATCAAAGGTTTCACCCATTGCTGGGATTTCTTCAATTCCTTCTTCTTTTAAAGCCACAGTAATACTTTCTAGCACCATCGAAATACCTTTTTTCAAGCTTTCGCCTTGTTCATCTGATACTTCAATAGCCATTGCTCGTTCTAAATTATCAATAGATGGTAAAATCTTTTTACCTAAATCTTGTGAGCGGTAACGAACTAATAATTCTCGTTCGTTTTTATTTCGATTGCTCATATTAGCAATTTCGGCTCTTGCCCGCAAGAACTTGTCTTCCATTTCGGAAAGCTCTGCTTTAAGATTTTCAATCTCTGTTGCTTCAACTTCTACTTCAGAAACGCCAGCAGCATCAACAGCTTCCATTTCTTCTTGTAATTCTTCTTGCTTCTCTTCTTTTTTACTCACTTCAGCAACTTCCTTTCTCTTTATGCATCTACTTCTTATCCTAACAAGGTTTGCTTAATTACCTAAAAAACGGTAATAGTCACCTAGTTGTGAAGCTAGCTCATGTCGAAACGTGTCTACCAAACCGAATATTTTTGAATACGGCATACTGGTTGGTCCTAGCAGGGCAATTGTTCCTTTGCCATGTCCTGATACTTCATACGTAGCAGTGATCATGCTCATATCTTCTAAGAGATTGTTGCCAATTTCTGAGCCGATACGAAAAACAATTGGATTTTCTGTTGTTGCAGAACCATTTAATAAATGCGTCAGCTCATCAGAATTTTGCATAAAGGAATAGACAGATTTCAATTGTTCAATATCTTGTTTGATGCCAAAATCTAACAAATTCATGCGACCACCGACAAAGACTTTTTCTTCAAAGGCATGTCCTAACATCTCATCGAATAAGTTCATCATTCCTTCTGGCGTTTGGAAATAGCGATGTAAAATCATCGGAATCTCCGTCCGCAAACGATGATAAACGGTCAACAAAGGTTGTCCAACCAACTTATCATTGATGATTTGTGTCATTTTTTCAAGATCTTGGCTAGAAACAGCGGCAGGAATGGCAAATACTTGGTTTTCAACATTGCCTTTATCTGTCACTATAATAGCAAGGACTTGCCGATCATTCAAAGGAACCATTCGAAAGCCGGTTAATTTCCGTTCTTTCACTTCAGGTCCTAATGAAAAAGCAGTATAACTTGTCAATTCTGATAGAATTTCAGCTGATTGTCGAATAATATCATTAATCTCATGAAATTCTTTTCCAAAAGATTGACGGATCCTTCTAAGTTCGTCCTCTTCTACTTGTGTTGGTTGTAAAAGATGATCCACGTAGTAACGATAACCAGCCATTGAGGGGATTCGCCCTGAAGAAGAATGGGTCTTAGCTAATAAGCCGTATTCTTCTAATGCTTTCATATCATTACGAATTGTGGCAGAACTAGAGGCAATGCCATCCTCCATCAATTTCTTAGAACCGACAGGTAAGCCCGTGTTCGTGTAATTTTGGATGATAAGTCTCAAGATATTTTGTTGTCTTTCTGTAATCATCGTTATTACCACCCTTCATTAGCACTCTTAACATCTAAGTGCTAACTACATATACTAATATAACAAGTCCTTACCTTTTTGTCAAGGGAAATACGCAACTTTTTAGCACTCTTCACACAAGAGTGCTAATCGCTGCAAACCACCTTCAAAAACCATCAATACCAACTTTTGTAATAAAAAAATCATCGAAATGCTTTGTCACACTTCGATGATTTTTTTATTTTTTCACTCTTTTTCACTTAACAAAAATGCTTCAAAAACATTATTCCCCACAAATAGTCCTTTTTTCGTTAAACGTAAGATATCTGCTTCTTCAATTAATAATTCTTCTTTGATTAAGCGTTGAATGACCTCTCCATAAATTGCTTCAATTGGTTCATGAAATTTTTGTTGGAATTTTTGTTTAGAAATACCTACTTTTTTACGTAAGCCTAAAAATAGCTCCTCTTCTATTTGATTTAGACGAGTTAATTCTTCAGTCTCCACAATTGGCAATTGATTTTCTCGCAAGGGTTTCAAATAATGTTGGATTGGACCGTGATTTTTGTAACGAGTTTGTCCAAGATAGCCGCTGGCACCTGCGCCAAATCCATAGTAGTGGTCATTATTCCAATAAGCTAGATTATGCTGGCTTTCTTTTCCTGTTAAAGCAAAATTACTGACTTCATATTGATGCCGTCCTTTTTTCTCCATTGCTTCAATCGTTTCGTCAAACATCTGTGCTTCGATTTCTTCTTCAGGCAGCTGTAACCGTCCTTGGCGAACCCAGTTCATGAACATTGTTTTATTTTCAAGAATTAATGAATAAAGCGAATAGTGCGGCAAGTCCAATGCTAAGGCTTTTGTCAAAGTATCGCGAAAACTTTCCAATGTTTGTCCAGGTAAAGCATAGATTAAGTCAATACTGACATTGGTAAAATTTTCTTTCTCTAAAAATTTCATTGTTTCATAAACATCTGCGGCGGTGTGCTTGCGGCCGATTTTTTTGAGCAAGCGATCATCAAATGTCTGAACGCCCATCGAAAGACGATTGACGCCATAGTTTTTCATGACTTGTAATTTTTCTTGGGTTAAATCACCAGGGTTTGCTTCCACCGTAAATTCATTTCGGTCATCAAACGTTAGCTGTTCGCGAACCCCTTTTAGTAGCACATCTAACTGTTTCGCTGATAATGAAGTTGGCGTGCCTCCGCCAATATAGATGGTTTTCATTTCTTGTTCTGGATACAATGCTTGCGTAAGTTGAATTTCTTTTAATAAACTCTGAATATATTCATCAACTGGTTGTCCTTCTAAAAAGACCTTGTTAAAATCGCAATAATAACAAATATGCTCACAAAATGGAATATGAATATAGGCCGACCGATCGAACATCGGCGTTGAAGTTGAAAGTTGGTTTGTTTTGGTCATTAGCTCGTTTTATCTCCTTATTACCAAAAAGCTCGTTCTTTTTGGAAAGTCTCTACTAGCCATACTAACTGTAAATGACAAATAAATCCATAAAAAAATTCGCACAGTCACTTAAAACAACAACGAGGAGCTGTCATAAAAACCGACACCTCCTCAACCTTGAAAGAAAAGTAAAAAAATTTTTCTATATATAATAGTACAAATCAGTTACAGTAATTGACCGTAACGTTTGACGTATAAAACTTTAATGAACGCAACCAGTGCTAAATAAGCAACAATTGTCGGGATTAAATACAAGAAATAGCTTGGTGATAAACCGACAAATCCTAGTTCTGCACCGAAAGCGGTAAAGGGTAAAACAGTTCCGAGAACAATCCCTGCTGTAGTGACTAACGTCATAATTCCAGAAGCACTACTTTGAAGGAAAGGCATTTTTTCTGTTCGTAGGAAATGCAAGACGAGCATTTGGGACCATAAGGACTCAATGAACCACCCTGCATGGAAAATACCGATAAAGAGCAATTGATCTGCTCCATTTAATTCAAAGAATGAGCCACCTAGGATAGCCGGACACACAATGAAATACATAAATAAATAGGTAACAATATCAAAAATAGAACTCGTTGGGCCAAACCAACGCATAAAATTACCAATTGATTTTGGTTCCCATTTTTTTGGTTTTTCTACGTATTCTTCATCTACTTTGTCCCAAGGAACTGACATACACGAAGTATCGTAAATTAGATTTAATAATAGCGATTGAATCGGAGCAATCGGTAAAAATGGTAAAAAGATACTTGCTGGGATCACGGAAAACACATTGCCAAAATTAGAACTTGCTGTTAATTTGACGTACTTCATCGTGTTCGTAAACACGCGCCGTCCAGATAAAATTCCTTTTTCCAAAACCATTAAATCTTTTCTCAATAAAATTACATCCGCCGATTCTTTCGCTACATCGACAGCTGTATCAACAGAGATTCCTACATCAGCAGCACGCATTGCTCCAGCATCATTTATTCCATCACCTAAAAAGCCAACAGTTTGACCATTTTCAGTTAACGCATTTACAATACGAACTTTTTGGTCAGGCGTAATTTTGGCGAAAATATTATACGCTTGAACGGTTTTTCTTAATTCTTCTTGGTTTAATTGTTGAAGTTCATTTCCTGTAATAATTTTTTCGCCAGCCAGACCAACTTCTTTACAAACAGAATGCGTCACATACTGATTATCCCCCGTTAATACTTTCACAGCTACATTATGTTGATGCAAGGTGTGAATAGCTGCCGCTGCTGTTTCTTTTGGCGGATCCAAGAAGGCAAGATAACCTTGTAAAATCAACTCTGATTCATCTTTAGTTGTATACTCCCATTCAGCCGCTTCGACTTTTTTATCGGCAATTGCTAGAACGCGCAAACCATCTCGATTTAAAGCTTCAACGTCTTTGGTAATTTTTTGACGCAGCGTCTCTGTTAAGGGCACAATTTCGCCATTTAAAAGTACCTGTGTGCAGACCAAGAGCATTTCTTCAACCGCACCTTTGGTAATTAAGCGTGTTTCTCGCGTTTTAAACTCTTTGATAATCACACTCATTCGACGTCGATTGAAATCGAAAGGAATTTCATCTACTTTATAAAAATCATCTGATTGTATATCACTTTCTTGCGTCGCCGCTTGAATAACGGCGTTATCCATTAAATTACGCAAACCTGTTTGAAAATAACTGTTTAGAAATGCTAAATCCAAGACTTTTTGATCTTCTTGGCACCCAATATTATAGTGGTATTCTAAAATTACTTTATCTTGTGTTAAGGTACCTGTTTTATCCGTACAAAGTACATCCATCCCGCCAAAATTTTGAATGGCATTGACATTTTTCATAATCGTGCCTTCTTTAGCCATTTCTCGAGAACCTTTGACTAAATTGGTTGTTACAATCATAGGTAACATTTCTGGTGTCAAGCCGACAGCTGTGGCAATCGCAAACATTAACGCTTCCACCCAATCGCCTTTTGTTAACCCATTAATTAGAAAAACAGTTGGCGTAATAACCAACATAAAGCGAATCAGCACCCACGTTGTTTTATTAATTCCTGTTTCAAAACTCGTCTGCTGCTGCTCTTCTCCGTTATCAGAAGCCATCCGTCCGAATAAAGTTTGATTACCAACTTTAATGACAATGCCCAAACCAGTGCCACTAATTACATTTGTTCCTAAAAACAAAAGATTGTCATATTCTGTATCAATTTGATCACTATCTTTTTGATGAGTCGCGTGTTTTTCAATGGGAAAACTCTCTCCAGTCAAGGATGATTGGGAAACAAATAAGTCCTTAGATTGGATTAAACGTAAATCGGCTGGAATCATATCGCCAGCGGATAGTTGGACTAAGTCGCCACACACAACTTCCTCAATAGGAATTTCCATTTGCTTCTTGTCACGAATGACTGTCGCTGTAACTTTAATCATATTTTGTAATTTTTCAACTGCATTGCTTGATTTGACTGATTGTACAAAACTCATCGTGCCGCTTAAGATGACCATCGCTAACATAATTAACACGCCAGTAACATCTTTTTCCTCTGGCGCAGCATAGACATATTCTGTAAAAAATGAAATCGTGGCTAGTGCTAATAACACCAAAGTAAACGGCGTGATATACGATTTTATAAAAAGTCGCAGCCGTGAAGCTTTTTTTTCATTCATAATTTTGTTGCGGCCATAACGTTCTTGTAATTCTTCAATATCTTGGTGTTTAATGCCATCCCAAGTTGAGCCGAAACGTTGTAAAACTTTTTCTGCTTCTGAGTGGGCAAACTTTTTGTAACTATAGTCATGGCCCAAGTGACGCATTTTCTTTTCCATTTTCTTTCACCTCATTTATCTGTTGTTGACTTGAATTGACGATCGGTTCATCTTCCATTTTCCTCACCCTTTCCACAAAAAAAGACACGCTGAAAACTCAACGTGTCAAAGAATAATCGTTCTTATCGTTGAGCTTTAGCACTATACAACGTAAAAAGCGATTGCTTTTAGCTACCTTAAGAAAAGCCTTCATTCGACAGTTCCTGTTCTACCCATTGGCGTCTCTCGACATTTTTGGGCAGTAGCCTATGTTTGTATAGGAGCCTCACCTAACAAATCTTATTTAATTACAACAGCAAGTATAATTCTTCCTTGAAAAAATAACGATATAGAAAAAGTTTTTAGTAGATAACTTTTTGTCCATTCAGTAACAAAAAGAAAAATAATCCGCTTATTTACTATGGTTTTCTGGTATGATTCGTATTTATTCATAGAATCATAACTGGTTAAATTAATCTAAAGACCGTCAGATAGCCTTGTCGAGAAGCTTTTCTTCTGCTATTTTTTGTATAGTTAAAGAAACGGCGGTGAGGAAAATGAAATTACAACAACTAGAATATTTTATGGCAGTTTCAAAGTATGCGAGTTTTACTTTAGCTTCTCAAAAGCTCCATACGAGTCAACCTTATTTAAGTACCCAGCTCAAGGAGTTGGAACGTGAATTAGGTGCTTCATTAATTTTAAGAGACAAGAAACATTGTCGGCTTTCTCCAGCAGGCGAAGTCGTCGCCAAGCGAACAGAGATGATTTTTGCACTCATTAAGGAAGCGCAAGAAGAGATTAATGAATTAGTGACCCAAGGATCGACAACGACCATTCGGATTGGAACAAACTTAATTGATATAGATAAAGCATTTGGAGAAGTCTTGTTGTTATTTAATCAATCCTATCCGTATGTAAGTATTGATTTTAAGTATTATTACGATCTTGAAACAGCCTTGGAAACAGATTTAATTGACATTGGGATTGGGATATTTTTGGATACCTCGATTCCATTAGAGAAAGAATTAATTTATACAGAAAGCTATCTCCTTTGTGTCAATAAAAATCATCCTTTAGCCCATGCCGATAGCGTAACGATTGACGAAATTCGTTCTTTACCTTTTGCTGCATATTCCGATCAAGTATATGAAAAAAAAGTGTTTAAACGTTGGGAACGTAAAATCAATTGGGAAAATCGGCAAATCGTCATCGAACTCCCTTCTCTTCATTTAGTCTTAGACATGGTCCAACGAGAAAAAGCCTGTAGCATCCTTCCCTATTCACTCACTGATGAACTAAACAGACGTAACTTAGTTGGTATTCCTCTGGAAGATAGTCCAGAACGAGCCATCTATTTAGTTCAGAATAATCATCACGGACATTGTGAAGCACACCGTTATTTATTCGAACAATTACGTTATTTATTCTAGGAATAGAAAAAGGAGGAATTCCCATGGAACTATTTCGTTTACATTATTTTTTAGAGTTATGCAAAGTGAAACAATTTACTAAAGCAGCCGAAAATTTAGCAATTTCTCAAGCTGCCCTAAGTAAGCAAATAAAAATTCTTGAAGCAACGTTAGGCGCGGAACTTTTTAATCGCCAAGGTCAAACTACCACCTTAACACCAGCTGGATTAATTTTAGAAAAATATTGTTGGCGCATCACCAATGAGTTGGTCTCAATTGAAGAAGAGCTAAAAGAAATTAATCATTCTTCCAACCATATTTATGTGGCCACTTATCTCTGTGATTTAGAATATAAATTGAATGACTTACTAATGACAACATTAACGGATCGTTCATCCAACTTACAAGTCCACACTATTATTACAGAAAATATTCTTCAATCCTTGGAAACAATGGATGCAGATTTTGGTATTTCCTTTGCTGACTTACCATTACCTGAACATATTGGTAAAATTGATTTATTTACAGCAAATTATCAATTCATTTTAAGAAACGATCATCCAGCTTTGGCCAAAGCTACGACGGAAGAAATTTTAAAAGAACTAACAATGTACCCCTTCGTCCGTTTAAATACCGAATTTTCCGAGCAAAACAAATTAACCAATTGGCTAGATACTACGTTTTCTAATTTTTCTCCAGAGAAAGTCATTCAAGTGGATACTCTTTCACTTATTACTCACTTGGTGTCTCATTCCGATAGTTTCGCTATTGTCCCCGAATACACAAATATTCAACTTTTAGACAATTCGATTCATACACTAACTTACCAAGAACTACCTAAACGAAACATGGCAGTTTATTATTTAAAAGAACGTTACATGAGTCGACAACTTCAACAACTTTTGGCTGAATGCCAAAAACAATTTCAATAGTAAAAACCAAGACTAGAGCTTGTCGGCAAGCGAGTTCCAGTCTTGGTTTTTATTTGTGTTTTCAGGTAGCGGCTTCTCTTCCTTTGACAAATCCTAAAGAAGTGATAGCCATCACTAACGAAGTGCCTCCTTGACTTAAAAACGGAAGCGGAATACCTTTTAACGGCAACAGTCCAATCACCGCACCGATATTCTCCACCGTTTGAAAAACCAGCGAAAAAATGAGGGCGACACAGATGTACATACAAAAACGCGAATTGCTCCGCAAGCCAGCTACTAAAACTTGATAAAACAAGTAAAAATAGAGAAAAACAACGGTGGCACTGCCCACAAAGCCCCAGGCTTCCCCGATAAAAGTAAAAACCATATCAGACTCACGAACAGGGACATACACTTCAATCCCATGCACACCCTTGCCAAATAAACCACCCGAACCAATTGCCAATAAACCTTGTACTTGTTGATAGGAGATTTTATCGACATAATCATAGGGATGAATCCATGCTAAAATTCGATCCAATTGATATTGTTTAAAATGTAAAAAGAAGAGTACTTTGTGCCCCCACTCTGTAAAGACTAACAGAATCAAGACCACGCCTAACGTTGCTAAAGCACTGAAAATAATGATTAAAATTTTGCGATCAATTCCTGAAATAACTAAAAGAGATAGGATAATCGTTACGAAAACAAGGGATGTCCCAAAATCTTTTTGTACCGCCATCAAGAAAAAAACAGGGACACTAACCGCAACGATTTTTTTTAGAAGTTGCTTGTCTGAACGCCATTTATCAGACCAGTCTTGTTGCTCATGTTGGACAATAATTTTTGCCAACATTAAAATAAACGCAATTTTCGCAATTTCTGATGGCTGAAATTTAATAAACCCTAAATCTAACCAGCGCTTTGTGCCCGTCAATAAATACATTCCTTTGTCATAGGAAAAATACAAAGCACTCATTAAGATTAATGAAAACCCATAGAAAAAAGGAGCTACTTTCCAAATAAATTTCTGTGACAGCCGACTAGCTAAAAACATGCCTGCATAGCCAACAAAAATAAAGAAAAGTTGTTTTAATGCTGGCACAGTTCCATCTTTTCCTTCATTAACGGCAATCCAATATTGCACACCAGAAGATAAAAGTGTGAGTAAAAAAATGGGCAATAATAAATCATAATTAAGATGTAAGTTGAATTTTTTTGTATTGACCATTTAACTGCCGCCTTTCGTTTGCAATAATTTTAATGACGATTCCTAATGCCACTGAAAAGATTAAATAACTTGTCCCACCGTAACTAACAAACGGTAAAGGAATTCCCGTCATTGGAATCAAACCCAAAACGCCACCAATGTTAATCGCCGTTTGAGCTAAGATCAAGGTCCCGACCCCTAACAAAAACAAGCCGTAACAATGATTCTTTATTACACAACTACTCCGCAAAATGGAGGCCGCTAAAAATAACAAAAGAAATAGTAATAGTAAGCCGCCAATCAAACCAAGTTCTTCCACAATCACCGCAAAAATAAAATCGGTTTGACCTTCTGGCAAGCCACCTTTTTTTACCATACCATTGGCTAATCCAGTGCCCCAAAATCCACCATTATACATTGCTAAATAGGCCATTGAAGGCTGAAATCCGCGATCATGAAAGGATAAAAACGGATTTTTCAAAACAACTAAGCGGTCATACACATGCGCAAAAAAATGTGGTAAGTAGCGGTGATCGCCTAGAAAAATAATTATTTTAGAAAGAAGCGCCGCGCTAGCAACGACAATCCCCGCAGCAATTACACTAAATTTTGCATGAATACTTGCTGAGAAAATTAAGACACTGCCAATAACTAAAATAAGAATAGCCCCGCCAACTTTGGGTTGAATCAAAACTAAAAATGCAACGACCAAAACAAACAGCCATTGTTTCCTTAACTGCTTCGTTGTCAAGCCATTTTCTTTTTCACCTAAATAACAACTCAAGTAATAAATAATCGCAAAATTACAAAGCTCTGATGGCTGAAATTGGATTCCAAAGAGAGAAATCCAACGTTGTGCGCCATTCGCTGCTACACCAAAAAAAGGTAGTCGAACCATTAACAGTAATAGTACCGAAACTAAAAGCAGTCCAATTGCAATTTTTTTATTAAATAACACTTCTAGTCGAACTTTGTAAATCACGAACATTAGCACCCAGCTGAGACACATAATAATGCCTTGTTTAATAAACACAGCAGTGGGCTTCACGCCTTGCATCAGCAAGTCATAGCTACTGGCGCTATAAATCATTAACGCGCCAATAATACTTAATATAATAAAGGTCAAAAGAATTTTTGTTAGACCTAAAGTACGTAGATTCATTCTCTCACCTCTATCTTTTTCTAATTAAATCAATCTTACCAGTCTGAGTTAGAAAACAAATAGAGAGTTTTTTATAGAACTATTACTAAGCTTACATAACAAAAAGTAGCTAGACTTGGTTCATTTCACCTAGTTTCGCTACTTTTAAAAAAAGACATTTATATAATTTTTGTGTGTTGCTCACATTTCTGATAAATTTTTCCAAACTTATCTCTTTCTAAATACTGATAATCTACTAAATACCGTCTCAAAAGTGCATAATCTTCATAGATTTCTCTAAGTCGCTGATTGACTTCTTTTTCCGTATATTCTTTCCCAAATTCAAATTGGTTGGCCACACGTTGAAACACTTGGACTTTTTTCGCATTTTTCTTGGGAATAACCAGCAACTTTCCTTCTTTAAAAAAATTTTCAACCACGTTTATTCTCCTTTTTTGTTTTGACTATTGTTTAGAAAATTGATGATTCAGTTTTTCTTTCTGTTTATCGGTCCATTTGCCAGCGACTTCATTGACAATTGTTTCAGCAAAATCACCTACTTTTTCTCCCGTAATATTTTTGATAGGTGTTCCGTTAGCAGCTCCTTCTTCAAACAAATCAAGTAAATCAGTCAACGCATTGAACATATTGGCTCCGCTATGATCTGAAAAATGCCATGCATATTTTTCAATTTCTTGAAATACTTGTCGATACTCTGCTGGTAATGCTGCAATCCGTCGTTTATATTCTTTGTACTCTTTTTTATCCCCAACAACTTTTTTGATCAACGCTTTAAAATTTGACATGCTCTATCCCTCCATTTTTTTCATCTTGTTTACTTGTTTTGAAAGCAACGTCCACCGCTGCCAAAAATCAGCGAGTTCTGCTTCTCCTGATGAGGTTAAGCGATAGAACTTCCGCATTGGCCCTTTTTCTGAAGGCTTTTTTTCAGCTATAACCCATTGATTTTTTTCTAAACGCAGTAAAATCGTATAAACGGTTCCTTCAACAATTTCAGTAAACCCTTGGTCATTTAAAATTTTTGTAATTTCATAACCATATGTTTCTTTCCTTTGGATGATGGCTAAAACTAAACCTTCTAAAATGCCTTTTAGCAACTCTGTCTGCTTCACTGCTTTTCCTCCCTGAACTACTCTTTATTACTATGTACCACTACATAATAATACTGAGTACCGGTTCTGTCAACTACTTTGTAGTAAAAAGTAGTAAAGACACGACAACTACCAGTACTTAACTAGTGGTTGTCGTGTCTTATTATTCTTTATTCATTTATTCCGAGTTCTGCTTCAAAGGCTTCTAATTCTGCAGGGTGTGTTTCTGGATAAGCAAAGCATGTTGAAAAATGCCACTCCCCACCACTTGTGCCAAAATAACCTGGCAGTAATTCCAAAGCCAATAATGCTTCTGATGTTTCTTTTTCCGGTAACGTAATCTGAAAAGTAGTCGCTGGAACAAAACCAAACTTCGTATAGTAAGTTGGATGGCCCAGGATAATCAATCCGCCGACGCCTAATTCTTTGGCCTTCTGCACAGAATGCTTAATTAACGCTGAGCCTACGCCCGTGTTCTGTGCTTCTGGATGGACACTTAGCGGCCCAACGGTCAAAACAGCCTTTTCTGTATGATCAGGTAATCGTAGTTTGGCTTTTGAAGACATAATATGACCCGTTAATTTTCCTTGATCAGTTTCTGAAACTAAGGACAACTCCGGAATAAAGTCGGCACTTTCTCTTAATAAATGCACGATAAAATGCTCTGTGGGACGCCAGTTTTCGGTCAAGTTTAATTCCTTGAACGCTTGATACGTTAAACGCTCTACAGCTTGATACTCTGCAGGTTTTTCTTGACGAATCTTCATTATTTGTCCTCAGATTGTTGGAAATAGTCAGCCGTATCTCGTTCATCTTGTTTTAATTGGTCGATCAAGGCTTCAGCCCCATTGAATTTCACTTGGTCACGTAAATAATGATTCCAACGAACCACCACTTGCTCACCATAGATGTCTTGATGGAAGTCCAAAATATAGACTTCCACGGTTAGATCGCGTCCTTCTCCAAAGGTGTCATTATGACCAATTGAGCCCATGCCGACATACCATTTGCCACCAACTTCGATTTGCACAGCATAGACGCCAATTCTTGGTAAGCGCACGGTGCTTTTCACTTTGACATTAGCGGTCGGGAAACCCAATAAACGGCCACGAGCATCGCCATGGACAACTGTTCCTTCTGTTTCATAAATATATCCTAACAACTCCGTGACCTCCTCCATTTCGCCGGCTTCCATTTTTTCGCGAATTCTTGTTGAGCTAATTTTGGCACCAGTCATTTCTTCTTTTGGTACTGTCACCACTTCAAAACGGCCTTGCGCATAAGTTGGTAACTGTTTGACTCCAGCGATTTCTTTAGGACCATACGTATAATCAAACCCAGAGACTGCCACTGCACTATTTAAATTAACGATATACTGATCGACAAAATCTTGCGGTTTTAATTGAGCAAACGCTGAAGTAAATTCGACAATATATAAAATATCAACGCCCAAGTTGGCCATTAGGCGTTCTTTTTGTTCCAAGCTAGTTAAATATTTCATATTTTCTGGTAAAACTTTTTGAAAAACGATTGATGGGTGTTGGTTGAAGGTCATCACAGCTAACTTCAAGCCTTTTTCCTCAGCAATCTTTTTGCCTGTTTCAATTACTTTTTGGTGGCCTTTGTGAACACCGTCAAAAAAGCCTAGGACCATCACGACTTCTTCATTAGGAATTTGAGTGGGTTCATAGGGATGATGTAGTTGAATAACTTGCATGTGCAAAAACTTCCTTCTTTTTTATTTAATTGTTCCGTAGAACTTTACTTGGTTTCAATAATTTATCATGCGTTGGGTGTGGCATGTATAAACTAACCACTTGATTTTGGTAAAATAAGGCAACTAAGGATTCTGGCATTGCCTTTATTCCTAGTTCTTTTTTGTGCAAACGCATGCCATTTTTTACTTTTTGATACAATTCATCTGATAAATCAATTCGTGGGAATTGTTCTACTGCTGTCTCAATGGGCAACAGGCATTGATCGATTGTTTCAGCAGCCATTTGTTTGGCTACTTCTTCTAACGTTAAGCATTGCGCAGCTTGCAAACCGCCACTTGCCGTTCTCGTTAAATCCGACATATGGGCAGGATAGCCTAATTTTTTGCCAGTATCCACGGATAGTGTCCGCACATAGGTTCCTTTGCCACAGACCACTTTAAACCGCCAACTTTGTGTTTGAGCGGATTCGTTAAAAATTGGTTCACTAGTACGTTCAAATGAATAAATCGTAGCTTTTCGTTGGGGCCGTTCAACTTCTTCCCCGTTCCGCGCATATTCATATAAACGTTTACCATTGACTTTCACCGCAGAAAACATCGGTGGGATTTGTGTGATTTCACCTGTCATTTCGGCCATTGCTTGATCAATTTGTTCAGTTGACAGAGGTGTTGTAACTGGTTTTTTTTCAACAATTTCGCCACTAACATCTTCGGTTGTCGTAGCAAATCCAAGTGTAATTTCACCTTCATAGGTTTTGCCAGAATCTACCATGTATTCGATCACTTTCGTTCCTTTGCCAACGCAGATGGGTAAGACCCCTTCGACATCTGGATCTAGCGTACCACCATGACCAATTTTTTTGGTATGTAAAATTTTTCTCAATTTAAATACGCAGTCATGACTTGTCATGCCACGTTCCTTCCATAACGGTAAAATGCCGTCCATTATAGTTCCTCCAGTTCCGATAATACTAACTTTGTCATTATAGCATAAAAGTACCTAGCTTCGCAGTCTCCATTGCTTATTCCCTTTGGCAAAATCTCTGCTAAATGCAAAAAAAGCCACAAACTCTGATAAAAGCAGAGTTTGTGGCTTTTTTTAGCTAGTAAATGATCCCCATGTATTCTGTGCGTTGCCATCGTTTGGTCCGATTGGCAAATAAATTCTCGCGCCTGTCGTATCTGTTCCACCAATAAAAACATACCCATCTGCAATATAAAACGCATCGTAATAAAAGCGAGTATTTTTGGGCCAGATACCATAAATAGGTGCTGACAAACTAGGTTGTCCTGCTCTTAAAACAATGCCTTCGTCCACACCAATTAGAAATGATTTCTTCGTTTGCGGGCGCCAAAGTTCAGCAATGTCGCCGTCGTTCACATAACCTAACAAATGTCCGCTATTTTCAATACGGTAAAGGTTTTGTCGGTCGGGTAATTTCGCTGTAATTGTTCCTACCTGTGTCCAAAGTGCCTCTGCTGATAGATGTTCATTGATTAAAGCATCTGGTGTTGTATAGATTGAAGTGAAACGAATTGCTTGTCCTACTTGATATTTTGGTGCATTAGGTTTACCTGGCTGAACAATGACAGTCTCACCTGTTTCAGAAACGCCCGTTTGTAAATCTTGTGCCAACTGCGCTTTACTAATCCCCCAACGCGCTAAATAACCATAAGGATCTGTATGATCTCCCCACCAATTTTTTGTAATCCAATCATGAGTGACTATGCCATAACCTGTTCCATCGTCCAGCGAAAAATCAGCACCAATGTTCTGAGCCAAATCACGGGCCAAATTAACATAGGCAGCATAATCTTTTTTAAACGTCACCGCATTATTCGTTCGAGCCAATTCGATTTGCGCATAGGCTTTTTGATTAGCTAAAGAACCTGCGCCATATTGAATTTGACCAGCAGGAGCTAATTGTTTCACTCGTCCACCAGATCCGACAAAATATGAGACATAAGCATTTGACCAATTTCGTTTCATATAGGCTACTTCATTGTCTAAACTGTGTGGTCCTAGGTTCCGCTCATTTCCAGATTCATGTAAAACAATTAATTCATTGCTTGTAGAGCCTGGAAAATAAGTAAAGTTGATTGGATCCGCTTCGATGATGTAAGCGCAAGCCGTCATCGGAATCGTTAAACTTAAGCCAATCACTAAAGCAAGTTGAATCATTAATTTTTTAAACATAGCATACTCCTTTCTAAAAAAAGCCATGGAAGGAAAATCAAAATGACTTCCCTTCCACGGCTTAAAACTGCAGATAAATGGCGGGACAGAAGTAATTTCTTCGGCGATCAGCCGAAAGTTCTACGTTTGTCCCGACCACTTCTACTTAATCATCTTTATTTTTTAACTGAATAAATAACTCTTTTAACTTTTTCGGCATAGGAATAAAGGTCGCAATGTTTTCAAAAAAAGAAAGTCCTTCGTTCGCAATGTAAAAAATCAGAACCATTTCCCGAATTGGCAAATTGTTTCCCACAACTTTTTCAACACGAACCGCTACGGCAACCACAAATAACATCGTCACTTTTTTCGCAATTCCGAGCATACCAATCCGACTGGACAATTCTTTTGTGGCGATTGCCTTAATCCAACCTGTGATGAAATCGACAATAATTAAAAAGAGGAAGACATCCAACAATTGATCTAATCCGCCTAATAAACGTACGACAATCCCACCGAAAATGCTTAAAAGCATTGTTATTGTGTTGAGATAACGTTCCATAAAAAGTCTCCTAAACTAGCTTGTTATTTTGTCGGAAACGGATCGTCCGTGTACCAACTTCCTTGGAGGTAAATATTTCCGGCTCTGCTTGAGGCAAAAATTATCCCTTGATTTCCGATTTCATATAGTGCATTACAATTAGGATACGGAAAAGCGTAAGGTGCAACTGAGAGCGGAATATTCCAAATACTACCACTTATTTTTGAGGACATTTTGTACCCAGTTGGTATGTTAAATACTTTAGGCATGTGGTTATTCAATTTCGTCGGATCACTCAAATTACATCTTACAAATGCATCGACACGATTTCCTACCCTAATTAATACAAATTTCATATTATCCTTATTAAAGGCCGCCTGATATTTTGCCTCGACTTCACCGACTCCACTAGCTTCATAAATGGCCATTTTAGAGGATTCCAAAGGCACACCATTGACGGTTGGCATAGTTACAAAATTCTTCATCCCAGCAATCTCTTGGTCACCTGTTTGTGTCACAGCTTGACCTTTAATCGCTTCCGCAACGTTTTTCGGGTGCATATATTTACTCGTTAAAGTTCCCGCGACTGCTTCGCTGTCTGATGCGAAGCCATAATTTTCTACATTGCCCAGCCCAACTTGTTCAGCGGTTACTTGGTGTGGATTATCCTGATTTTCCACATGGGTATTGAGTTGCTCTGCCTGAACAAAACCACTCTTCGCTAAAACCGCTTGGGCATCAACAGACACACCAATATGAAGTCCCACGTAATCAACTTCTACGCTGGCTGGCGTCACCCCATTCGATGAATCTGTATAGCTCATTAAATAAATGAACCCTTCATCTGTGATAAAATTCTGATCATTGATTTGAATTGAAAAATCGCTGAACTCTTTTGCTGATTCTTGGATTTGAGTTACCCAATTATCCGTAGTTGGTAAATACGCAGCGATTTTAATCGTTTGATTATTGGGCGCAGCGGCTTTCACACGTTGATTAATCGTAAAAAATTGAACGTTCTGGCGAACAAATGCCACCGCCTCGTCAGTTGTGACTGTTTCAAACATTTGTGGAATTAATTTTTTAGCGGCTTCAACGAGATTGAAGGCCGCTAATTGTTGCGGAATCACACCGCTTTGGGTGGAACCTGTTTTCACGCCCTCATCATCACGGCTGGCCATTTTATTGTAGTCCGCTTGGGAAACTTCCTCCCAAACGTCTGTTGGCTTCTTAAGAATTTTAGCCGTAAAATCAGTGGAATAACTGTTTGCATTGGTGGCTGTATTGCCGGCCGTTTTACCGTTAAAGTCTAACTTCAATTTGACAGTGGTTGGCTTAGCCAATAAAGAAATACCGTCTGCTTTTGTCATGCGGTCATTCAAATCAATTTGAAGACGATTCGCTAGAGTAGCTTGTTTGATGCCTTGTGTATCTGTGCGTGCTTGGACAATTTCTGGATTACTATCACCAGCTTCTGCTACTAATTGATCAAAATCATTTCGTAAAGTATCAAATTCTTGTTTATTATTATTTGCCGTTGAAACTGCATTTCCTGCAATCGTGATTGCTGTTTTGGCATTGTTCATCGCTTGGTTGGCTGTTTCATTTGCTTGATTGCCTGCATCGGTGGCAATTTGTACGGCTTCTTTGCCAGCTTCATCTGCGATGTTTTTCGCTTCAGAAATTCCATTCGTTAACTGGACTTGGTAAGCATCTACTTTCTCAGCTGATGCATTCGACTGATCCAAGATTGCATTGATTTTAAGGCGACCTTGATTCAGGGTATCTAATTCTTCAATATGTTCTACTGACATTTCGTCACACTCCTCTAGTTTTCATTAATTTATTAAAACTGGCCACCCAATTGGGATTGAATATACACACGACAGATGACCGAAGCATCCAACCATAGTGGCTGATGAGAGAAAAATTGAAGCGTGTGATTGCCGCGTTCGATTTTTCCATCTGTTGTTTTTCGTAAATAACTCAAAATGTTTAGCCGTTGTTGTTGCAATGATAGTTGGGGTAATTTTTTGCCATCCACTACCAAATCAATGTTCGTTACAGAATGCGAAGGTCCTTTAGCAGTTGCCTTGAACGTTAATTCTGCGGTGTTTACATAAAGAATGTCCTCGTCAAAGTATAAATTCAGCTCCACTGGCTGTGTCTTGCTAAGTTCTCCTTGTATTGAACGATTTAAAAGTGTCGTCGCCCCTTGTGCGTAAGTTTCGCTAATCTCTTGTTTCCGACTGAAAGCTGTCATGGTACTATGAATTGTTTCTTGCAGATTTCCCAACTCTAGCTGAATGTCTTGGGGGGCACCAAAGACATCTTTTTTACTTTCTTTTTTGATACGAAGGTTGACACTCCCAAACTCATTCGTATTAATCATGATAACCGTGCCCAACCGCAAACGATCGATTGCTAAAGGTTGATCTGTTAATTTAATTAAATCAGCTGCAGTCACTACCCAAGAAACTTGTGGCTTGGTCCATTCTTCTAACATTCGCAAAGCATTTTCCTTTAATGCCTTGGGATCAGAAAAACGCTGTTCCACCCAAATTGACTCCAATAAACCATAGCGGTCAATTGCGGCCTTGTTCTCTAAATACGGAACCCCTTGATTGACCGAGCGAATATTGACTTTGTTAACACCTTCGCCTGAACCTAATGGATAAATCCGATTGATTAGCATCTTGGGATTACGTTCTATTTCGAATCCTTGCATATTGTAACCTTCTTGAATTCGCGCAACTGGTTCTGTTGGTGGTTTGACTAATGAAAGTTCAAAAGGATAGACCTCTGTATTCCATTGCCAAAGATATTCCTCTTCGAAATCGGCTGGGATGCTAAATAAAGGCTCGACTAGCCCGTTTTCATTCTCCCATTTATAGGTTAATTTCCTTGAAAAATCACATTTTTTTAGGACCCAATGCTTTGTTTTTTGTTTATTCAATAGAAATTGAATGGCCTCTTTCGTTGTTTTGTTTTTAATTTCGTGACAACCAAAAAGGACAGTATCGCCTAAGGTACATAATGCTTCTGTGGCAGAGTAGTGAATTTGATTATTGTTCGCATCTTTCTTAATTGTGGTTGGCATCACGCGATATAAACCAATATATTCATTCTCATTGTCGGTCAGTTCCACCCATTGCATTTCTTCAATAAATTCATTTTTAGGATCATCTAGTGGCATGGTAAAATCTAAACTGCCAATTTTGTTCTCTATTTTTTCATAACTGACTTGATAGGCATTGTCCAAAATTGCCGTATATGTTCTTTTCAAATCCAGCGCCATTAACATTTAATCACCCTCCTACACAAATCGGTTAGGATAGCGAATCGTCAAGCGGAAGTCGCTATCTTTGGCTTGAATATACAGCGGTTCATTGGGATATAGATAAAAATCGTTCATTGGTCGAATCATCGGTGCACCATTTTTTGTCAGATAAAAATTTTCAGTATCAATGATAATTTCCGAACGATCAAAGTCACCTAAGTTAATTGTATCGTTCCTTGTTTTAATCCAAACACCACGTCCGGTTCCTGCTAAAATAATGGTCGGTTTGACTTTTAACCCTTCGACCGTAGGATAAATTTCAATTGGCCGAACTTCTTTGCCTAAATCCCCCATCGTGTAAGCCCGATTTTGAAAGGTAATCATGGTTGATCCCCAATAGGCTCCACCTTCAATTAAAATTGGAAAATCAACTGCACCTGAGCCTGTATTCCCCATTAAGTAATTCGCTTGAAATGTAATGGTTGGCGAACCCCACATCACACTAGTCGCATCACTCCGTGTGTATTTATACGGATCAGAAAGCAATAAAGTAAAAGTGCCTGTTACTTGGTTAACGCCTTCGGGTACATCACTCACTGAAGACTTACTACCAAACCACAGCATTTCCGGTTCATCGTTAAACCAAATAGAAACGTCTTTTTCCGTAAACAAAGCAACATTTAAATGATTAAATGCATCTCGAAACGCTTCATTATTCACAGCTGAAAGTCGATATTTGACTGTTAATTCTCGTTCTGGAATCCGCGCATAAACGTGGCGTTTGCCATCACGAATCCCTAATTGATAGCTTTCAATTTCGCTTGGAACTAATTCTCGTCCTGAAACTGATAATGTTTGATAGCCAGGGATGACTTTTTCTAAAAATTGACCGTTAAAATTCAACGCTTCTGAAGGAAGAGGCGTTGAATGAGTTGCTTGATTGGTATCAACAAATTTATACATGTTATCCTCTCCTTCCTAAGCGGTTATTTTGTTTCACTTGTTGTCGTTGTAACTCTGTTGCTAAATAAGGCGCCGTAGTTGCTGCGACAACTTTCCCATCTAACGTTGACTCTACTGTCACAAATAATGGTCGATTGTATGCATCATTTTCTAAACGATGGTCAATCGTTGCTGTGAAGTTTCCTCGACCAGCTAAGTCCAAGGCAAAATCATTTAACAGCGGTAAGTCTAAAATAGAAGCCATTGCTCTACTAACGGCTGTTTCGCCTGCATAAATCCCCGTGGCAATCGTGCCGCCGAAATTCAATTTATGCAAATCAGATAAGGGACCTTCTTTTGCTGGTGAAAATGGTAAAAAGTTACGAATTTTACTGACGACCCCATCGATTGCTTCTTTGGCTTTTCCAATTGCGCCTGTAATTCCATCAGCAATCATACCGACAATATTCGCACCGGCATCGGTGAATTTTGAAAACCAACCTTGGATTGCTTGCCAAGCACCTTCAATTACAGAACCAATGGCATTTTTTACCTGATCGGCTGCATTGGTAACCCCATTTTTGATATTTTCAACTAACTGTCCGCCCGAAGCTAACAGTTGACCAAAATAAGAACCAATCTTCGTGATCATTTGTGAGATTAATGTTCCTGCTGCGAACAGCAAGGCACCCAATAGACTGAGTACACCATTAATTAAGGCTTGAATCAGTTGAATCCCAGCACTTAACAACTGTGGCAACGCATTGATTAACGCACCCATTAAAGCGGTAATTAGCGTAATTGCTGCAGTAACCAGTTGCGGTAAAATTGAAATAATCCCTTGGATCAAAGCCATTAGCAATTTGACGCCTGCGCTGATGATTTGTGGCAAGGCACCAATTAAGGCATTTACCAATGTCAAAATTAAGGTAATAGCTGCCGCAACTAAGGTTGGTAAAATCGAAATAATTCCTTGAATTAACGCCATTAACAATTTGACACCTGCGCTGATAATCTGTGGCAAGGCACCTACCAACGCAGTCACTAACGCTAGAATAATCGTCAGCGCTGATTGAATTAACTGAGGTAAAATCGTCATAATCCCAGTGATTAATGCCATCAAAATTTGTAAACCAGCAGTCAAAATCAACGGTAACATAGTAACAAATGCATTGACTAAGGCTGTGATAATTGAAACACCTGCTGTAACTAGCATTGGTAACGCTGTGACAAAAGCTGTCACTAATGTAGTGATGATATTAATCGCTGCAGTTGTAATTGTTGGCAAGGCGGTGACAATCGCATTAACTAAAGTCATTAATAAGCTCAAACCAACTTCTATCAACATTGGTAAGACTGTTGTAATCCCCTGAATCAACGTAGTAATAATTTGCGTTGCCGCTTCAATTAAGACTGGCAAATTGGCAACGATCGCACCAACAATTAACGTAATTAAACTAGATAACGCGGTTACGATGCTTGGAATAGCTTCTGTTATTTTCCCGAGAATACTGGTTAAGACGGTTGTAAAAAGTTGTATAACTTTCGGTAGATTAGCTGCCAACATTGTTGTAACAGATGTAATCGTGTTACCTAAATTATCAAAGACTTGGGTAATACCACCCGCACTCAAATCACCGGTTTTCATCCAGGCCGTCACGAATGAAACAATCAAGGAAATAATTAGACCAAACGGCCCAGAAATTCCTAATGCAGCCAGTGCAACTTTTGTCAGAACTTTTACCAAAAGACCAACCGCTAAACCAGCTTTGTCAAAGGTGCCACCAAATTGCCCTAATAAGTTACTACCTAATTGCAAACCGCTGGCAAAAACGCCTGTTAGCACACGACCAATTGTTGAAAAAATAGTCGCCATTTTCTCTAAGCCTACTGCAAAAAATTGTTTAAAAACTGCCATTACTTGTTGAAAGGCCGGCTGGATCTGTTGTAGCAGTCCTACCAATTTGCCAAACGCCGCTGAGACAGCTCCTTGAATGGCACTAGCTAAGCGATTGATACTATTTCTAAATGTTTCATTGGTTTTATAGAAATAAATAAACGCTGCTACCGCTGCTAAAACGGCTGCTACAATTAAAATTAATGGTCCTCCACTTAAGGCACTAAAACTAGCACTTAGTTTTGATAAGCCACCACCTAACTTCCCAATGTTTCCTTGTACAAGAGCCAAACCAGCACTAAACTGTTGAAATTTTTGCTGAGCCATCGTTACCATAATCAACATGGGCCCAATGGCGGCTAAAATGCCCATAATGGCAACAATAAAAACTTGGACGGGTTTTGGTAATTTGATAAATAAATTCACCAAAGCTGTAATGCCTTTGACGACTGTGATAACCACTTGAACCAAAATTTCCATTCCTGGAGCCATCACGCTTTGAATCACTTGTGCCGCCGCTTCAAATGATTGATTCATCTGAGTCAATGCCCCTTGCAACTCGCCTTGCAATGAATCAGAAATCCCTCCTGCACTAGCCATAATCAGTCCTTGCATTCCTTGAAATTCGCCACTGACCCCAGCACCGACGCCCATAGCTGTTTTTAAAACGTTCAGCATAGGTAAGGAAACGGCACTAGTCATGGCCGTCCCAAAGCTCAGCATATTATTTTGTGCATTAGTAAAGCCATCAGAGGTTTCTTTCCCCGCTTTTTTAGCTGCTTCACCGGCTTGTTCAGCAGAATCTGTTAACGCTGTGTTCATTTGATCTGCTGCCTTTGCTGTTTCGTCTCCTGTTTTTTTCACTGTTTCTCCAGATTGTTGCATGACGGTTTTAAATGTGTTCATGACCGTGGCTGACTGATTGACACCCGCACTAATTTTCCCTAAATATCCACTTAATAAGGCATACTCACCGCTCATACTTTTTAATGCTTGTTGGACGCCTGCAAGGCTTTTCTTTGCCTCCGATAACGGCGTTTTTTCTTTGTCATTCTCCATCTACTCTCCTCCCTTCTCGATAGCGGCGTAGACGCTCTGCCACAGTGGCAAGTTGCGTTTTTTTCCGCTCATTTAATTTTGTTCGTTGTGGCTGGTTAGCTGCCAGAACTTCAGCAACTCGTTTTTCATAATCATAAAAACTTTTAAAGCTTTCAAAAACGGGTTTTCCTTTTTTGTTTGTCGCTTGCGCTTTAACATTTAAGTAGGCAAGCTCGTGCCTTTTCCGCTCTTCATCTACTTCTGCTAAATTAAAAGCAATCATTCGTAATTCAAATTCAGACATGGTCATCCGATCCACTTCTTCAAATGAGCGACAGCCTAAGTAGCGAAAAGCAGAAAGAGCGATGTCGTGATACACGTCATCGCTCGTTTTAATTAGTTGGTCGCTTGCGCTTCTGCTTTCTTCGCTTCTTTGCTGAACTGATCGATCATTGGTTTTGTAAGAGGTTGCTTTCCCATTTCTTTAAGCAAGTCATCTGAAAGTTTTTTGACATCTTGGGTCATTAACCATGCTTCAATTTCCGACTTACCTATTTTTAATTGCCCACTTTGTAAAGCTTCCATGATGTCAACTAAGATTACTGGATTGTATTGGCGTAAATAAATCATTGCTGAACTGATGCCCATGCCGAATTTGGCAGCGCCATTTTCAATTTGGTAACGTTTATCTAATTCGCGAATCGCGCCAATCGTAAATTTCACTTCAATTGTTTTTCCGTTAATCTCTAAATTCATTTTTTATCCTCCTAAAATTCAACACTTTTTTGATTATGCGCCAGGTTGTGGTGCTTTATCTGGAACGGTATCTTGGAACGCATATTGTGCTTCCGCAATAATATCTGCTTCTACTGTTGCAAAGCCATCTTGTGGTTTGCCATTAATAGAGGCTTCTGTTTCGATTTCTACTAATTCTTCTACATTGGCTGGTAAACTCCATGAATTTACATAACCTTGGGCATAAATTGCTGGATATTTACCTTCCGCATTTTTTTCACCTTTTAAATCAACATCCCAAAATTCCATTAAGATGCCATCTTCAACTGCGTCTTTCATGTATAAATTTTCATCATCGCGAGAGGCTAAACCGCTTAACGATAACGTAACTTCTAAACCAGAAACAGCATTCGCAACGCCATCTTTTGTTTGCGTACCGCTCGATTCACGTGAGAATTCCCATTCATGTTCAATTTGAAATAAGGGTTTCATTGCTTTCTTTGTCGCTGCTTCATCCAAGCGACGAACTAATAAAATACGGTCTTTTCCTTGCATAACTTCTCCCATTGATAATTCCTCCTAGTAAAATTGCATGTGTAATGGTAGTACAGCATGCCAAATTGTTTTTTTCATTTGTTTGGTATCTTTTACCATTTGTGCTTTGACTTCTTGATGTTTGATACCCCAATTAAAATGAGCCGTTCGTTTTAAGTTACTGGTTGCCTGCCGTAAAATCGTTCCTTTAATTGTAGAAATTTGTTGTCGTTCAGATAACGCACCATAAACATGCATTATTAATTCAATTTCTCCCAAAATAGCTGATTTAGTTGGCTTAGGTAATTCTTTACTATCACCTAAATAAACAAATGGCTGATCTGGTAAATCTGTCGGCAGTTCCTCTAGCAACAAAAATCCTGACGTCTGGCAGATTGCAACAAGGGCTTCATATAACTCTTGTTCCGCTTCATTCATTTTTAGCGCCACCTTTCCATTCAAAAAATTCAGGATTGGTTAACAAATTGGCTCTCTTCTAGTCAAAATGAAGGATCTTGAAAGTAGCCGGCATTTTCTGCTCCTTCATAGCTGACACAAGAAAGCAGTCAAAATCATAGAATTCCGTGTCTTCATTTTTTTGGTTGCCTCACGTTTATCTATCTCTTTCGACACTATTAATTTACCATGTTGACACCTGAAAAAATTCCACGCTTTTTCCATGTTTACATCCCTAGTTCATCCGCCACCGCTTCAAAGAAATGATTTCTTAATTTATAGGCTTGGCTTTTACTAATAAATAATTGCTGGGCAAGTCCAATTAATGTTAAAGAGGGCCGTTTTTTCATATATAGTTCTTCAATAATCACGCGCGTTTGTTCATCCGCTTCAGCTAAACAATTTTTGATAATGTCTCGATTTCTCTCTAAGTTCCACAGACGACGATCCATAGCTATCGTAATCGCCATTCGTTCGGTCACTACAGAGTGAAGTCCTTGTCCTCTAATACCAGCATTTAAATCTGCTTCTTGATAAGGGTGCCGTAATTCTTCTTCCCGTTGCCGGATATACTCATCTGTTTTATAAAAGTCTGCTAAAATATCTTTGATATAATTAAATGTTGACGTACGCATTGGTTAATCTCCTTTACTTTTATTCATTTAAAAGTGTTAATCGATAAATAAAATAACACTCTTTCGACATTTCTAAGCCGTGACGAATCGCTTCATCTGAATAACCGAGCCAAATTAAATAGAGATACTCGCTTTTTGTAAACGTTGCGGCCTTAATGGATTGGATGGGTCTTGATTGATCCATCGACCAATTACCGATTGCTTGTCCTAATTCTTGAATTTCCTGCATAATAAGTTTATTTTTTTGACTTGCCCAATCGGGATATTGATTCATTAGTTGTAAGAGTCGTTTTCTTTTTTGTGCTTTTTCGCTTTGTTGCTTTGAAATATCTTTAAATACAACGCTTTTCATTTCAAATAAATCTTTTTTACGTTTTGTTAAATTACTCATGTTTACGGCCTTCTCTTTCACCAATTAGATAACCTAACATTAGTGTCATTGTCCAAAAGATAAACCCAATAATAATTGTTAACATATTTATTTCACACTCCTCATTCGTTTGTCTGTTGTGTCTTTATATTGGAAAACATAGCCACTGGCGTGCTTCATTAGACGAGAAATAATGCGTGTTCCATAGGCCTCCACCAGTTGTTTTCCAGAAAAATTAGTAGTAAAAATAGTTGCTTTATTCTGTCTAGCTTCTAAAATTCGATTTAAGATGTCATTATTAAAATCCGTACTAACTTTATTTTTAATTCCTAATTCAGCACCTAAATCATCTAAGACCAAAACGTCTGCTTTTTTCATTCTAGTAATATACGCTTGAGCCTTTGCTTGGCTTTTGGCCGATTCATTCATGGACATTTTTAGTTTTTCTAATACCTCAGAGTAGCTGACAAATAAACAATACTTTTGATATGCAGAGCGTTCTAAGACTTCAACTAAAATACTGATAGCCAAATGACTTTTACCGACACCAGGTTTCCCTGAAAAAATAACGTGAATTGGCTTTCCTTCAACAATCGCTGAAACTGCTGCTAAGGCCCGTTCTTTTGCTTGTCTTGTTTCTAATTCAGTGGTTTGGTAATTGGTTAAGCGACATTGCCGTAGCGCATCATCAGCAATTAAGGACCCTTGATGAAAAAATTTTTGTGTACGCGCCATAAAACTCTCTTGAGAACGTTGTTGAGTGGCTTCTTGTTCATGTTTTTTTAGCATTTTATACCCACACGACCAACAAGTTGGGGCACAACGTTCTGTGCCATCTTTATTTTTTTGTTGCCAAACATATTGTTCACTGCCACATTCAGGACAACGGTCTTCAACTTTTTCTAACAATTGACTCAATAGTATTTGAAAAGTTTGATCTGTCGCATGCATACTGATTTCCTCCTTTCTTTAAAAACCTAACTCTTGATATTCTTCTGTCATTTGCGGCGCGTGCTCCGACACTTGTTTTTTATCATTTACTAGAACTTCATGTACGGATAAATAATTTTGTTGCTCCCAACTTTTCAAAATAGCATTTACATAGCCGTAATTCCGTTTATTTCGATCGACGGCAATTCCTAAAGCATGCAAGATTAATTGGCATGCTTCCTCTTGGCTAGCCCCTTTTTGTATAAAATCTTGCAACCAATACTTAAAATCTTGGCTTGTTTTTGAGGCCAGTGTACCAAAGCCGTTTTCCTCATAAAAATGATAAATCGTCTTTAAACAATCGTTTTCTGAACTACTACCTTGACTCTGACCTAACTTAGACTGGACTATGCTTTCCTGTGGTAACCGTTGGTAGTCAGCTGGTTGAGCACTGACAGACGATTCTGCTTTAAACGTATAAGCTTTGCTATTTTTTTCAACAATCTGATTTTTCTCTTCTTGATACAAGGTTGGTTTGTAACGATCACTGCGAATATAATTATGAATTTTCCAATGTTTGATAACGATCACACCACTTTCAAATACTAGAATAAATTTTTTAACCATTAGCAATTTTAGATCGTCTTCCCCACAACCAACCATTCGCTGCAATTTTTTGGGATTATTGATAAATCCATCATCATCGGCACGCATCGCTAAATGAAAATACAGGGCCTGACTTGATAAAGGCATATCTAAAAACGCATCACTATCAATAATCGTTTTTGCAAACATGCGTCGTTCTGCCAATCCGCTTCTCTCCTTTTGACTAAATTATTGTTACTCTGTTAGTAATTCCATGAGGCCAATCATCCCAATCACGATGACCCCAATTTTTATTGAGACACTGCTTATTAATAAAATAATTGCTAAAAGTAACATATCCGACAACGTTTTTTTATAATTCCGACTCATTTCTTCACCCTTTCCACCAAAATACGGTTTTCCGAACAAAGTGTTCAAAAAAATTAGTTCAGTTAACCGAACATTTGAATGGCTCTATCTTAGCATCAAATATTTTCACTGTCAACTCATAAGTTCGGTTTTATGAACTGCTAAATTTAATTGCGATTGTTACTTGCCTTCTCTAAACAGGTATAGTATACTTTGAGGCAATAGGAGGTTCGGAAATATGAACATTTTTGCTATCCGTTTAAAAGAGGCTTTAACAGCCAAGAACATCAAACCTAGTGAATTAGCGAAAAAAACTGGCATCGGTAAATCTTCGATCAGCGATTGGCTAGCTGGTCGTTACGAAGCAAAACAAGACAAAGTTTATCGCATTGCAGATGCATTAGATATTAATGAGGCCTGGTTGATGGGACAAGAGGTTCCCATGGAAAAAAATGCCTCAACTATCGACCGCATTTATAAAAAATTAGAACCCCAACGACAAGCCATCGTTTATCAATTTGCCGAACAACAATTACACGAACAACAAACGCAAGCAGAAATTCTCTCATTCCCTCGCCGTGACGAAATGACACTGGCTGCCCACGCTGGGGATCCAGAAAAGATATTTTCAAAAGAAGAAATCGAGAAAATTCACGATTACTTGGATGAAATTGATGCCAAATATCAACAATCGATTTCTTCTGACAAAAAAGAGGATTAACTTCCCATCTACTCTTTTTATTAAGTAATGGCAGGTGAATGGTAAAGTGAATGATTATGAAAAACTCGTCAGTTCCATTCAAAAGGATGTGACGGTTTTAGAAATTGATTTATACAATCAAACAGGTTGTTATGGGTTGTATCGAAATGGCAAAATTTATATTGAAAAAACATTGAGTACCCGTCAAAAGAAGAACATTTTAGCCGAGGAATACGGGCATTATCAAACATCCGTTGGCACTATTTTAAATCAAAATTGTACAGAAAATCGGAAGCAAGAGTTGAAAGCCCGCAATGTGGCCTTAGAGCAATTAGTTACATTAGACGATTTAATTCGTTGCTCTGAAGCTGGCTTAAGTAACCATTATTCTTGTGCTGAATTTTTGGAAATCGATGTTGAAACATTAAAAAATGTGATTACGTACTATCGACAAAAGTATGGCGCCACTTATCTTTATAAAGGACGGATTTTTGAATTTAGGGATTATTCTGTGATGGTATTAAATACTGGGTTAACTTAAAAAGCATGGAACAAAATCAATAAGGATTTTGTTCCATGCTTAAAAGTATTCTGGAAAATTCAAGAGCGGTTTTTGTACCAATGGTTAATATGTCCAACGCCAAGCATAAGATTGGGGACAAGTATAAGGACGAATATAAATGACGGCCAAAATCCGATGAACTGAATAATATGTTTCCGCATACTATGTAGTACAAAGAAGAAAAGAAAAAAGTACAGGGAACTCTTGCCTGAACCCATTTCTTTTAAATAACGATCTCCATTTTTATAGAAAACAACAATTCTTTTCATCTTTGCACCTCCATGACTATTTTATCAAGAAATCATGAAAAGAAAAAGCACACCATTCGTCTGGTGTGCTTTTTCTTTTTAATTATTCACCTTGATTCAACTTACGAATCAACTCATCAATGTGATTTCCGTATTGGACAGATTCGTCTCTTTCAAAAATCAACTCTGGTGTTTTATACAAGGTTAACCGTTGTCCTAATTCTTTACGAATCAGTCCTTTGGCTTTGTCTAAGCCTTGTTGAGCTTTTTGTTGTTCGGAAGCTAAATCAGATAACAAGCTGTAATAAATCGTTGCTTGTTGTAAATCACCGGTCACACGAACATCTGTAATAGTGATGCCTTGGACGCGTGGATCTCTGATGCGTTTGTTCAAGATATCATTCACTTCACGCATGATTTCTTGACCTACACGACGGTCACGATAATTTGCCATAGTGTCTTCCTCCAATTACTAAAATTATTGTTTGATTTCTTCCATAATGAAGCCTTCAATCGCATCATCTACACGTAAATCATTGAAGTTTTCAATCATAGCGCCACATTCAAAACCAAGTTTGACTTCTTTCACGTCATCTTTAAAGCGTTTCAAGCTTGCTAATTTACCTTCATAAATAACAATACCATCACGAATGACACGCACGCCACTATCGCGGCGAATAAAGCCTTCTGTAACATAACAGCCAGCGATTGTGCCAACTTTAGATACTTTGTACAATTCACGAACCGTCATTTGACCCGTAATTTTTTCTTCAAATTCTGGATCTAATAACCCTTTCATCGCTGTTTCGATTTCTTCTAGGGCTTTATAGATAATACGGTGTAAACGAATATCAACTTCTTCTTGTTCTGCTTGTTGTTTCGCTTGTGGTGTTGGGCGAACGTTAAAGCCGATAATAATCGCATTACTTGCTGCGGCTAAAGTTACGTCGCTTTCATTGATGGCCCCAACTGCCGCGTGAACAATTTTCACACGAACGCCTTCTACATCAATTTTTTGTAAACTTGCTGAAACGGCTTCGGCAGATCCTTGTACGTCTGCTTTGACAATGATATTAACTTCTTTTAATTCGCCTTCTTTTAGGCTTTCAAATAAGTTATCCAATGTCACACGGCTACTTGCTGAACGTTGTTCAAGCAACGCACGTTTAGCCCGTTCTTCCCCTGCTTGACGTGCTGTTTTTTCATCTTCAAAGACCACAAAACGATCACCCGCTTGAGGAACATCATTTAATCCGGTAATTTCTACAGGAGTTGCGGGTCCTGCTTCTTTATCACGGCGGCCCATGTCATTGGTCATCACACGAACACGTCCGTAAGTATTACCAACAACGATTGGATCACCAACATGTAAAGTTCCTTGTTGAACGAGTAATGTCGCAACTGGACCTTTACCTTTATCTAAGCGCGCTTCAATCACTGTTCCAATTGCTTTTTGCGTTGGATCAGCTTTTAAGTCTTCTACTTCAGCAATCAATAAAATATTTTCCAATAGCTCATCAATGTTTTGATTGAATTTCGCTGAAATATTGACGAAAATCGTATCTCCACCCCATTCTTCAGGAATTAATTCATGTTCACTTAATTCTTGTTTCACATGATCAGGGTTCGCACCAGGCTTATCAATTTTGTTAACTGCTACAATAATCGGCACTTTTGCCGCTTTCGCATGGTTAATCGCCTCGATTGTTTGTGGCATTACTCCATCGTCCGCTGCAACAACTAAGATGGTAATATCAGTGATGCTAGCACCACGCGCGCGCATACTTGTAAAGGCCGCATGTCCTGGTGTATCTAAGAACGTAATTGGTTTGCCATCAATATCTAACTGATAGGCACCAATATGCTGCGTGATACCGCCTGCTTCACCTGAAGTCACACGAGAATGGCGCAATGTATCTAATAATGTTGTTTTCCCGTGGTCTACGTGTCCCATGATTGTGACAACAGGGGGACGTGTAGTTAAGTTTTCTTCAACAACTGCTTCTGGTTCGAAGAATTTATCAATGTCCGCAATATCAACTTGAACTTTTTCTTGCGGTTCCATGCCATAGTCCACAGCTAATAATTCAATTGTATCTTTATCTAGGGCTTGGTTTTGGTTAACCATGACACCCATCATAAATAATTTTTTGATGATTTCCGCTGGTTCGCGGTGGATTTTTTTCGCAATATCCGCCACGTTCATACCTTCTGTATATTCTAAAACATCTGGTAATTCACGGAATTTACGTGCTGGAACTGCTGGCTTCGCTGATTCTTGTTGATGTTTGCCTTTTTTCCCTTTTTTATTGAAACGATTGCGGTTTTGGTTATTAAAGTTATTCCGGTTATTACGATTTTGACCGCCACCAAAATTGTTGTTACGGTTTTGGCCGCCACGATTTTGGTTGTTCCCGCCATTGTTATTTTGGCTGGTCCGATTTTGATTCGTTGTAGAACCGTTATTGTTTTGGGTATTGCGGTTTTGATTGTTTGTATTTGTTTGATTGCTACGGTTTTGTGTGTTGCTTTGGCCGTGACGATTTTGGTTATTTCTTTGTTGTCCATTCGTTGATTGATTGTTTGGACGATTTTGATTATTTCTTTGTTCACCAGGTTTATTGTTCATTGGTTTCTTATTGGCTGGTTTATTTTGTGTTGTTTGTTGCTTTTGGTTGTTTGTTGCTTTTGATTGAGTATTTACGGTACTTCCTCCTCCGAATGCTTGACGAAGCTTTGTTTCTTGCTCGGAACTAATTGCGCCCATATGGTTTTTAACATCCATACCTAATTGATGCGCTTTATCGACAACGTCTTTGCTTGCTTTATTCATTTCTTTTGCTAGTTCATAAATTCTTTTTTTTCCCATGCAATCACCTTCCTAACCTTTTAGTAATTCCTTGATTTTGGTGGCAAATCCTGCATCAGTTACTCCGATAACCATTCGTGGTCGCCCAATCGCTTGGCTGAGCTCGAATTGACTGAACAGTTCGCTAACAGGAACATTATAATAAGAACTTTTGTCCTTGATTTTCTTTCTAGTATTCTCACTGGCATCTTGCGCAACAAACACAAATTTCGCTTTGTTTGCACGAATATCTTTAAGGGTTAATTCCTCGCCTGTGACTAATTTACCGGCGCGCATTGCTAAACCTAAAAGGTTCAAAATTTTGGTTTTATTTTCCATCGCCAAACAACTCTTTGCGGGCTTTTTGATGTGTTACATAATCCAATAGTTCTTGATAAAATTCATCACTTAATTTTGTTTCTAAGACACGATCAAGAATTTTTTTATCCCAAGCTTTTTGGACTTCCGCAGGATCCAAATCAACGTAAGCGCCACGTCCAGGTAATTTACCAGTTGGATCTAAGGCCACTTCGCCTTCTTTGGAGCGAGTAATTCTGACTAATTCTTTTTTCGGTTTCATTTCGCCTGAAACAACCGATTTACGCATTGGAATTTTTCTCTTTTTCATTTTTTCACCCTCCAAAAACGTTATTCTTGTTCAGGTAATTCTTCTGTAATTTCTGCTTCAACAACTGCTTCTTCAGCAGCCAAGTTTTCGTAATCATCTGCCGTCATATCTGAATGGATAATTGCTTCATCCATTTCTTCTGCCACTTCGGCAACTTCTTGATTGGCTTGTTGTTCATAAAATTCAGCCATATCAGATTCTGATTTGATATCAATTTTATGGCCCGTTAATTTAGCAGCTAAGCGCGCATTTTGACCACGTTTACCAATTGCTAATGACAATTGATAATCAGGTACAACAACTGTACATGCTTTGCTATTTTCTGGATCAAAAATAACATCTAATACTTGAGCTGGATTCAAGGCATTACTAATATAAATAGCTGGATCTTCGTTCCATTCCACAATATCCATATTTTCGCCTTTTAATTCATTCACAATCGCTTGGACACGTTGGCCTTTTGGACCAACACAGGTACCCACTGGATCAATATTAGGATCTGTTGAACGAACGGCTACTTTTGAACGATCGCCAGCTTCACGAGCGACGCTTACGATTTCAACAATTCCATCATAAACTTCTGGAATTTCTTGTTCAAAAAGACGTTTTAGTAAATCTGGATGACTACGGCTTACAAAAACTTGTGGGCCTTTTGATGTGTTTTCAACACGTGATACGTAAACTTTAATCCGATCATGCGGTTGGTAAAATTCATTTGGCATTTGATCTTGTTTTGATAAGACTGCTTCGATTTTGCCTAAGTTTACATAAATATAACGACGATCTTGACGTTCAACAATTCCTTGCATGATGTCATTTTCGTATTCGCTAAATTCATTATAAATAATTGTTCTTTCTGCTTCACGGACACGTTGTAAAATTACTTGCTTTGCTGTTTGGGCAGCAATGCGGCCAAAGTCTTTTGGCGTAACCTCAAAACGAATTTTGTCGCCGATTTCATATGCCCCATTTAATGCAACGGCATCTTTTAATGAAACTTCCAGTTGTGAATCAAATACTTCTTCTGTTACTTCTTTGACAGCATATACGTGAATATTGCCTTTTTTTGGTTCAAATTCAACTTCGACGTTGCTTGCTTGTCCATAATGTCTTTTATATGCAGAAACTAAAGCTGCTTGTAACGCTTCAATCACCGTATCTTTAGGAATCCCTTTTTCAGCTTCTAATACGTCTAATGCATTTAACATTTCTTTGCTCATTGTTTTTCTTTTCCTCCTATGGATTCGTTAAAGCTGAACGAGTGGTTCTTCTTCCAAGGGAAAAACTTCTCGTTAAAACTTGTCACAGGCCTAGCTAAAAGTAAAACTTTTAGTGGACCCTTTTTTACATTCGAGTCTGTTGATTAAAATTGAATGGCTAAACGAGCTTTTGCGATATTTTTACGTTCAAAAGTCATTTCCTTCACTCTGGTTTTAATTTTTACACTTAATGTTAATTGTTCTGAATCAAGATGGACTAAAGTACCCTCAATCTGTTTTTCTCCATCAACTGCTTGATAAAGAGAAATATGAATGTACTTGCCTACCGCTTGTTCATAATCGCTTTCTTTCTTTAACGGACGTTCTGCTCCCGGAGAAGAAACTTCCAGAAAGTACGCTTGCGGAATTGGATCTGGATCCATTGCATCTAGTTTTTCACTTAATTTTTCGCTGACAAAGGCACATTCCTCAATATCAATGCCACCTTCTTTATCGATAAATACTCGTAAAAACCAATTTTTTCCTTCCTTAACAAACTCTACTTCCACAAGTTCAAAATTTTGTTCTTCTAAGATTGGTGTGACTAACTTTGTTACAGTTTCCACAGCACTACTCAAAATTTTCGCCTCCTTCGAGATTGATGTAACGAACCGTGTCCTGATGACTTTTCCATCAAAAAGAGTGAGCAGAAATCCGCTCACTCCCAACTAGTATCATTACGCTAAAGATAGTATAGCACAGAACCACTCCAAACTCAAATGAACAAGCTAAATCTCTCGAAATTTGCACATTTTGTCTCGATTACTGAAACTATCTAAGCGATTATTTTTTCGTTTTAAAATAGATAAATAATCCTTGAATCAAAAGAAGGCTACCTAAGAAAAGAAACGCGTTTTCTTTTGTTTCTCCTGTTTTTGGCAATTCCTTATTACGAATCGCCTGTTTTTCAATGGTTATTGAAGTAGTTTCTGTGGTTGAATTCGTGGTAGTATCTGTTGTCCCACTCGTTGGTGGTGTGGTACTTTCTATAGGTTTTTCTGGCGTATAGTGATTAGTAAATACTTGACCTCCATCATACTGAGTAGTCGCCACAAGATTTCCTAAAAGCGCCTCGACGGTTACTTGAACTTGAAGGTTGTGCGTATCGTAGGAAACACCTGCCTGTTGCGTGTTTACTTCCCGAATGGTGTATTGATAGTTTCCAGGAGTTTCAAAGGTTAATGGTGAAAATTGAATTTTCCCTAAAGTATCGTTACTAACCGTTTCTAGTACTGTACCTTTCTCATCTAACAATTCAAATTGAAATTCAGCATCCTTTAGTGGTTTTCCTAAAAGAACTTTTCCAGCTAAAAATGAAGCAGAGACTGGTTGATATGAAATCTTATGATTCACAACAGTTTTCAGTGCAACTAAGTTTTTACCAAAGTCTTCAGGTGTTATTGAAATCTTGTTTTGCGAAAGTTGGTAACCGATAGGTGCTTTGGTTTCTACTAAAGTATAGTTATCTTTTAACAAGCCTTTAACAATCGCTGTTCCGTTTTGATCTGTTGTGATTTTGGCCACTGTTTGATTGGTTGAGTTACGAATGAGTTCAAACTCTGCACCTGCTAAACGCTGTCCCGCTTCATCTTCTTTATGAATTTCAACAACATATTGCTCACCATTGGCTTCTCCACCACCCGTTTGTGAGACACGACTCACTTCGACTTCTTCCACCACCGTTTGATTTTCTGTTAATTTTGCATAATTTGTGAAGGTTTCACCTTTTTCGGGAAGATGATCGATTTTGGTTTTATAGGTGATACGATATTCATTAGTCCCAATATTGCCAAAATGCACCGAAAAATTGCGGTCACCAGGACCATACTGGACAGACAACTGACCAGTTATATCTTCCTCTGACGTGAACTGCCAAATAGCATTTCCATCCAGTGTCCATTGTCCTCGTTCAATTTTCATAGTGTCTTTGATATAACTTAAACTTGCTGTTTTTAGCACATCTTCCACTTCTAAATCAGTATACGTTTGCCCTGTTGGATTAATCCGTAGTACATTGTAAATTTCGGTTGGATCGTCTTCGATAAACCACGAATACTTGCTAAATTTTTCGTTAACATCATCGCCTTCACCTTGGTAATCAAGATCGCCAGCAAATATTTTTTCCCCTTCCACCGTGACGTAAATAGGAATCTTGGATTCATTTTCGACATTTTCGAAATCAATCAAACTTGTAAAATATAAAGACCCACTAATATTGGCATGGTTTTCTACGTAATCTGTATACGTTAACGTGACCGTTTTATTTGCTACATCGGTCTGTGCGATTGCAACCACAGCACCTGTATCATCTACTACATTAAAGGTCATATTTTTCTCGAGACGTAGCTCTTCGGGTAAAGTGATCACACTCGTATCCCCACTATTAACGGTATTATCCGGTAAGTTGAACTCAATTCGGAGGTAGATGTCTGTATATTGATTAATGGTCCCAAGTGGGTTCCCCTCTTTGTCCGTTAGTTGAATCGCTGTCACAATGTTGCCCACTTGTTTACGCGGTATTACGTTTGGCGTAGCAGAAATTTGATTGGTTTCACTGGTACTAGTTGGTTCCGTTTGCGCATATCCTGTTTCAAGTTTCAGAAAAGGCGTTATCAGCGTCGACAAAAGAATGAAAAACATTCCCCAATAGACAAAACTTCTTTTTTTCATTTTTATTCAATCCTTCCTATCTAAAATAATTGGTTAGGTTTATACTATCAAGGATTAACTAGGTGCAAGTGTTTTTATTTTTCCCAACGATAAAAAACAAAAAACACCGAACCAAAATAATTTTGGCTCGGTGTTTTGCTCCTAATGTCTTTTCTTATAAAACCATAATTGAACTTTTTCAGAAATGGTTGATAAATGTTGGAAAGTTGAGTCTGCTGCAAAGAAAAGAATGGCTAAAAGTAACAAGGCTGTTGGCGATACCGAAGTTAACGAGAACAAGTTTTTCATGGAAATACTTGTAATAACCATTCCGATTAAACAGCCAATCATTACGCGCTTGCGGTAACGATTCATTGGTGAACTAATTTTATAAAGAACCATAAAGCCGACTGAAACTAGCAACAATGTTGCAGTCGTTGAAATGTCCGTTTTTTGAAGTGCAAGAATATCACCACAAATTAGTAAAGCACCGACTACTAACATATCCGTTAACCCACCAGGAATTGCTTTTGATAACACATTGAAAAGAAATTTCCCTTCAATGCGACGATGATTTGGTTCCAAAGCTAGAAATGTCGAAGGAATACCAATTGTAAATAAACTAATCAATGTGACTTGTGTCGGTTGTAAAGGATATGTCACGGCAAAAATCATAGCAAAGACAGACATCAGCAAGGAGAAAATATTTTTTACAAGGAATAAACTTGAAGAACGTTCAATGTTATTAACTACTTGGCGGCCTTCAAAGACAACCTCCGGCATCGTTGAAAAATCAGAATCCAACAACACAACTTGCGAGGCTTGTGCTGTAGCTTGATTTCCTGAAGCCATGGCAATACTACAATCTGCTTCTTTCATGGCTAAAATATCATTGACTCCATCCCCTGTCATCGCCACTGTATGATCTAATTTTTTCAACAATAGTACAAATTGTTTCTTTTGTTCTGGCGTGACACGACCAAAAACGGTGTATTTTTCTAAAGCTTCTGTCTGGGCTTCCATTGTAGTTAATGTTCGCGCGTCCACATAATTTTCAGCACCAATAATGCCTGCCGCTTGTGCTACATTGGATACTGTTAAAGGATTATCGCCAGAAATGACCTTAATGGCCACATTTTGTTCAGCGAAATATTCAAAAGTTGCTTTGGCTTCTTTACGAATCGGATTCCAAAGAAGAATGTAGCCTAGAGGTTGAACCTCTGCTGCCAACGTTTCCTGAAATTCTCCTAAATACTTTCCGAACACCAATAAGCGATAGCCTTGACTTGTATAATGTTCCACTTCAGATTGATACATTTCATAATTGTCTCTCAAAATCATCTCTGGCGCCCCAAGAATATACGTCGCTTCCGGGAAAGTCACGCTACTAAATTTTTCGACAGACGAAAACGAGGTATAGCTAACAGCTTCCCTCTGATTATTAGTAACAAAAAATTCTTTCATCGCTTTCATCGTATCGTTGTCAGCTGACATTGTTCGACAAAAATCGCCAATTAATTTTTCGACATTGGTTAAGTCTGTACCATCATTTTCGATACTCACCACAGGAACCAACTCTTGGACTTCCATCGTGTTTTCAGTAATTGTTCCTGTTTTATCTACACATAACACATCGACACGTGCTAAGGATTCGATACTTTTCATGTTGTGCAATAAAACGCCGCGCTTCGCTAAGCGCATTGTGCTGGCAGCTAATGCAACGGTTGTTAAAAGGTACAACCCTTCTGGAATCATCCCAATCAAGGCAGCTTCCATGGAGACAATGCTGTCATGAAGCCCTTGATGGTTGATGAAATAACTTTGGAAAAATAGAACACAGCCGATTGGAATAATAATAATCCCTACCCATTTCACCAAACGGTTAATGGAACCGACCATCTCTGATTGTTCCCCTTTTTTAATTGATTTCGCTTCAAGCGTTAATTGATGAACATAGGCCTCAGCGCCAATTTTATCAATTCTTGCATAACAAGAACCTGACACAATAAAGCTACCTGACAAAAGTTGGCTATCTGCTACTTTGGTAATCTCATCAGATTCCCCAGTTAACAAGGATTCATTCACACGGACTTCACCAGATAAGACAATTGCATCCCCAGAAATCTGTTCACCCGATTTAAAGAGCACCACATCGTCCAAAACCAGTTCATCTGGCGAAATTTCTTGTTCTTGACCATCCCTCACAACGGTTACTTTTGTAGCGTTTAGAATATTTAAGCTATCTAATACTTTCTTCGACTTAATTTCTTGGTAAATTCCAATGACCGTATTAATGATTACTACTGGCAAAAAGGTCATATTTTTATAAGATTGTACCAGCATTAATAACACACCTAGTACCACAAAAATTAAGTTGAAATACGTAAATACGTTATTAATAACAATCTGTTTCGTTGTGATAAACTCTGTATCGACGGCAGCATTGACTAAGCCTTTTCGCTGTCTTTCTTCAACTTTTGCGGCCGTCAAGCCTTGTTTATCTTCTGGATAATAGCGTTCCGCGTTAGCAGTCACTGCTATTGGTTCATTTTCTTGCATTTCTTTTTTTCTTCTCAAACACATCACCCCTTGTTCTAGTCGACTCTTTCATCGTCTCCTTCTCTCCCACAGTATAGCACTGAATAAAAATTTAGATAACAACTAGCGTCCAACTATAGAAAAAAATTATACATTTCCTAAACATTGTCATTTTCAGGAACAAGCTAACGCAAAACCTTTTCATTTACTTGTTTTTCCTTTACTATAGTAAAGAAGAAATATCAAGAAATGAGGAACAATTGATGGCACAGAATCACGTAATTAAAGTTAGTAAAAAAACATTAGCAGAGATGACCACTGTTTATCAACCCAATCGTTTAAATAAAACGGTCCCTTATACTGTCTTTGTGGCCAAGGTTGGCACCACTACCATCACTGCTTATCAATCAGGTAAAGTCATGTTTCAGGGACCTCAAGCTGAAAAAGAGGCCGCTCGTTGGGAAGGAACGAGTACCACACCACAGAAAAAAGTTTCTGCCCAGACTACTACACTGCCTGCTGATTTTGGCAACTGGTCTGTGATAGGTTCCGATGAAGTTGGTAATGGCAGCTATTTTGGTCCTGTAACTGTCTGTGCTGCCTATGTTGACAAAAGCATGATTAGCAAACTAAAAGCATTGGGTGTTCGTGATTCCAAAGAATTAACCGACCCACAAATTATTCAATTGTCACATGTCATTAAAGAACTGATTCCTTACAAGTTATTAATCGTTGAACCAAAAAAATACAATGAGATCCAACCAAACTACAATGCTGTACACATGAAAGTCGCTTTGCATAACCAAGCGATTTATCTGTTGCTACAAGAGTTGGCTCCCACAAAGCCAGAAGGGATTTTGATTGACCAATTCACCCCTGAAAATAACTATCGGAAATATGTTCGTAATGAAAAAAATCAAGTCACTGAAAAATTGTTCTTCGTCACTAAAGGAGAGCAGTATCATGTTGCCGTTGCTGCCGCCTCTATTATTAGCCGCGCTGCTTTTTTAGAAGAGTTAGACAAAGAATCTGCAGAATTGGGTTTCTCTGTGCCCTCTGGTGCTGGCAGCAAATCAGACCAAGTAGCCGCCCGTATTTTGAAAAAAGGCGGCCTAGACTTATTAGCGAACTACGCGAAGCTGCATTTTGCAAACACCCAAAAAGCCCAAAAGTTACTATAAAATAAACACCAAGCAAAAGTCCCAATGCCGATTAGCGGCGCTGGGACTTTTGCTTGGTGTAAAAAATTATTTTTCAATTTCGATAAACAGGACTTTTAAGTAGTTCCCCTCTGGAAAATTAGGATTCACTTGAAAGTCTGCTGGTAATTGATACGTGTCCGTAATCTTGTAACGAACATTTTTCTCTTGCAAGGCAGTCATTACCATTTTTTGATATTTGGCTAAGGATAAATTTGCCGCATTGGTTGAGGCAATAAGCGTTCCCTTATCCGTTAAAATATCAATAGAATCTTTCACTAGCTCCCCATAATTTTTAGCAACGGAAAAAACTTTCTTTTTGTTACGAGCAAAACTTGGCGGATCCAAAATGATCATGTCATAGCTCAAGCCTTTACGTGAAGCATATTTAAAGTAGTCAAAAACATCCATGACAATAATCTTTTGCGGGGCAAGATTTAAATGATTGACTTCAAATTGCTCAGTCGTTTTCGGTAAGCTTCGTTTAGCTAAATCCACACTAGTGGTGGCCACGGCACCTCCCATAGCGGCAGCTACTGAAAAAGCACCTGTATAACTAAACATATTTAAGACTGTTTTACCTACTGCAAAACCATCTACTAATCGACCACGAACTTCTTTTTGATCTAAAAAGATGCCTGTCATTAATCCTTCGTTTAAATAGGTAGCAAATTGAACGCCATTTTCAGTGACAAGTAATGGCTCGGGTGCTTGTTCGCCATACAAAAACTGTGATTCGGGTAAATTTTTTGTGGAAAAGCGAATCTTTTCGTAGGCACCAATAATGTCAGGATAAACTGTGCGAAACGCCGTCAAAAGTTCGGCTTTTTTCTGATAAAGGGTTTCATTATACCATGAAAAAACGGCGTAATCTGCATAGCGATCGATGATTAGACCCCCAATGCCATCTCCTTCTCCATTAAATAATCGATAAGCGGTTGTCAGCGAATCCTTTTCAAAAGACGTCCGCTTCTCACGACTTATTTCAAAGAGTTGTTGAAAAAAAGATTGATTAATTGGTCCATGCCATGACAGCAACCAACCAATTCCTTTATTTTGTTCGCCTAAATATCCTTCAGCTAAGCGCTGGCCTTTACTATCAATCAAAGTAAGCCAATCTGTTGGTAACTGCGCTGGCACTTGTTGCAAATCTTCTTTCTGAATTAAAGGATATCCTTTTTTAAATTTATGTTCTGCTTTTTTAGTTACTTGAAGTTTCATTCTGTACACCTACTTTTCAAAGTCCTATCTAGTATAGCAAAAAAAGGCCCATCTGTCTTTAAAGGATTCAAGCTTCACGTCATTTAACGAACTAAAAAGTTTAAGGAAATAGTAAGTTTTCTTTAACATCACCATTCCTCACTTCGGTAAGAATTGACATAAAATTTGTGAAAGAGTAAAATTAAAGCGATATTGTAAAATACGAAATTTACCTAATTTTACTTTTATAGAATCATCGTTTAGAAAGGACGTTTATTTTGAAAAAATTATTTAAAACAAATATTTTGAACACGCGACTGGGGTTATTCTCGCTAATCGCCATCTTACTGTGGCTAAAAAACCTCTTTGCGTACGCCGTTGATTTCCATTTACGTTTGGAAAATATTAACGAGTATTTCATACTCTTAATTAATCCAATTGCCACAACGGTCTTTTTATTAGCCATCGCTTTGTATGTTCGCCGTAAAAAAGCTTCTTATATTACAATGATGATTATTTACTTCTTGATGAGTTTACTGCTCTTCTCAAATGTCGTGTATTATCGAGAATTTACTGACTTCATCACAGTTAATACGATGCTTGGTGCTGGCAAAGTAGCTAGCGGTCTTGGCGAAAGTGCCTTACGTCTCTTTAGACCTTATGACGTCATTTATTTCTTAGACTTCATTATTATTGGCGTATTATTATTAACGAAAAAAATTAAAACAGATGCGCGTCCAGTCCGCGCACGTGTAGCAGTCTCTGTCACACTCCTTTCTGTTGTCTTTTTCTTATTCAATCTATTTATGGCTGAAACAGAACGTCCCCAATTATTAGGACGTCAATTCTCTCGTGACTATATCGTGAAATTCTTAGGCTTAAATGCCTTTACCGTGTACGATGGCATTACAACTTACCAAACAAACCAAGTCCGTGCCGAAGCTAGTGCTAACGATATGAAACAAGTTGAAGATTACGTGAAACAACAATATGCGGCACCCGATGATAGTAAGTTTGGTATTGCAAAAGGCAAAAATGTAATTTATATCCATTTAGAAAGTTTCCAACAATTTTTAGTTAATTACAAATTAAAAGATGAAAATGGCGTAGAACACGAAGTCACACCATTTATCAATAGTCTTTACAATAGTAAAAGTACCTTTAGCTTTGATAACTTCTTCCACCAAGTTGGTCAAGGAAAAACAAGTGATGCCGAAACGTTACTTGAAAATTCACTATTTGGTTTAGACCAAGGTTCACTCTTTACACAAGTTGGTGGGAAAAATACGTTTGAAGCAGCACCCGATATTTTAAAACAAACGCAAGGTTACACTAGCGCTGCTTTCCACGGAAATGCCGGTAACTTCTGGAATCGGAATGAAACCTATAAACGTTTAGGCTATGACTATTTCTTTGATGCTAGTTATTATGATGTTAATTCAGATAACTCATTCCAATATGGGTTACACGATAAACCATTCTTTAATCAATCCGTTCAATATTTAGAACATTTACAACAACCGTTCTATTCTAAATTTATTGCTGTATCCAATCATTATCCTTATTCTCAATTTACAAACGATGAAGCAGGATTCCCAATTGCAAAAACCTCTGACGAAACAATTAATGGTTACTTTGCAACAGCGAATTATTTAGATAAAGCGGTCGAAGAATTCTTTAACTACTTGAAATCTTCAGGTCTCTATGAAAACTCAGTCATTGTTCTTTATGGCGATCACTATGGGGTTTCTAATTCAAGAAACCAAAACTTAGCAGAGTTAGTAGGTAAAACCAAAGCAGATTGGAACGATTTTGACAACGCCAATATGCAACGTGTTCCTTATATGATTCACGTTCCTGGTCAAGAAAATGGCGGTGTGAACCATACGTATGGCGGCCAAGTTGATGCCTTACCAACCCTTCTACACTTGCTTGGTGTCGATACGAAAAACTACATTCAGTTAGGCCAAGATTTATTCTCTAAACAACACAATCAAATCGTTGCTTTCCGCAACGGCAATGTTGTAACACCTAAATATACTATTTTAGGTTCTAGCATTTACGATACTAAAACAGGCACTTTAATTACAGAGCCAACCGAAGAAGTTAAGAAAGAAGTCGCTGATTTAAAAGCCAAAGCGACGAAACAATTAGAAACGTCTGACCAAATTACTAACGGCGACTTGCTTCGTTTCTATACCAATAGCGGCTTAAAACCAGTTAACCCAGAAGACTATGATTACAAGAACCAATTGCAACAACTGGAAGCAATTGAAAAAGAAAAAGGTGAAAAATCAACGAGTGTTTACAGTAAAAACAATAATAAATCAACCGTTGATGAATATCACACTGACAGTTATCAAGGCTATCAAAAAACTGGTAAATAAATCTTCAAAAGCTTGAGCAATTTGCTCAAGCTTTTTTGCTACTTTTTCATAATTAATTCATATTATTTCACTATACTAAAGATAGTTTAGAGAGGTGAAAGTTGATGAGAAGTGTCCGTTACGCTACAGCTAGTAGTTTTTATCATAAAAAAATCACGTTAATCACTGCACTCTTCTTCTTCCTGTTCTCTTTCTTATTGACTGGGCTGTTTAACTTAATTGATTTTGAAAAAGAGTTTTTACGAACGATGCCAGACTTTGTCGATATTGAAAAACAAACTAGTTACCATTACCAACTGATTCAATACTATTGGCACCTCTATCTAGGTAGTGTCATTTTCTTTGGTGTTACTTTTCTTCTGTTGATGTATGTGACATTACGCATAAAAAAGGAAGAAATACATACATGGTATCACATGCACTTTTCAAATATGTATGTCACCAAACAGCTCTTACTAGAGTTATGTTTACCGGCTCTATTAGGAATTTTCAGTTTTTTACTTTTCACTTTAATGTTTCAAGAAACGTATAATACTGTTCTTTGGGCTGCTCGTGATGCCATTTTACAGTGGTCTCATTTGGAACCTCCAGCATTTTTAGCTAAAAGTACCGACCAGGATGTCACGATTACAAATATCCAGCATTTAGGGATTCAAACGATCCAAGCGTTTTCTTTTGATTTTAAAAGTATGCAGTCACTTTATACAATCCGTAACTGCTTTGTTAACTGCTTAATCTTGCTTGGTATTCCTCTTGTTTGTGGGACTCCTTTCACGTTGATTTATTTACGTACACATCAGAAATAAGGGAGGGATTTTCTATGAATGTCACACCATCATTCAAAAAAACAACCGAAAAAAAATCCTCATTCGACGCGTTAGCTTTGCGAGAAGTTTATGGAATCATTTATTCTGCTCCAGAACAAGAACTCGCATTGGCCGATTTTTTCCAAACAAACCAATTAACCATTACTAGGCTTTCTTCTAGTGAAACCTTTCTGCCCTACTTGCCATTAGAAGAAAATTTATTTATCGCTAGTACGATCAAAGAACGGGATCGAAAAGTAGTTCTAGCCGAAGCTTTCCAGGTGTTCCAATTAGAACCTGCCTTACTTGGTCGTTCCTTTACTTCTTTTACGACTTTTGAAAAAATTAAAATGCGCATAATACAACTTTTGTTTTCAAAAACAAGTACGTTAGTGATTGATGACATCTTTTCTTCATTAACGATTGGACAACGTCAAGAAATTTTACCTCAATTAAAAATAGCAGTTCAAAAAAGAAACAAGCGCTTGCTATTTCTGACAAAAGATCCACAAATTATTGATAGTCCCTATGTGCACCCCCTGTCTCTACATGCGTTATTAAACTAAAAAAACGTCTGGCACTGATTGTGACCAGACGTTTTCTTTAGTTTTCAGTGATTTCAACATCAGGAAATGAAATAATAAATGTGGTGCCTTTACCAGGTTCACTTTCAACATTGATTTTTCCTTTATGCAAGCGGACCAATTGTTGAACGATTGGTAAGCCTAATCCTGATTCTCCATATTTCGTATTTTTACGGGATGGATCTACTTTGTAATAACGATCCCAGATATTCAGAATTTGCTCTTCCGTCATGCCGATTCCTGTATCAGAAATACGGACAATGGTTTCTAAATAGCCTTTTTCTAAAGCAATATGAATTTCGCCATTTTCAGTAAATTGGATGGCATTTTGAACAATATTGACAACTACTTGAACGAAACGATCATAATCGGCATACACATCAATTGGTTCGGTGGTGTCTAAATACAATTGATTACCGGCGGCTTCAGCTTTGGCCGTTAGTTGAGTCACAATATTTTCTAAAGCTTCTGTTCCGTTGAACTTCTTCACAACAATTTGAATCTGGTTGGTCCGAATTTTTTCATAATCAAGATTTTCATTGACTAAGCGAATCAAGCGAGCGGTCTCATTTTGCATCAGTTTAATCGCATTCTCTTTTTGATTTTCAGGAATAGCATTATACTGCAATCCCTCTAACAAGCCATTAATAGTTGTTAAAGGCGTCCGCATTTCATGAGAGGCATCCGCCATAAATTGACGACGGCGCTCTTCTTGCCGATTGATTTCTTCTTGTGATTCTTTTAAAGACGCGGCCATTTTATTAAAATCTTCTGCTAGGTCATCAAATTCATCTTTGTCATGGACCGGTAATTGAATATCAAAATTTCCACTAGTAATTTCTTTGGTGGCTTTACGCATCCGATTAATTCGTTTCACTTGGAAAGTCGCAAATAGATAACTTAGTAACAAGGCAATCACACCAGAAAAAATAAAGCCTTTAATCAAGTTTTGTGTCACGGACTGGACACTTCGGTCAACGTTTTTGGCAGGTTGTGTAATCACCATTGCTCCAAGCAGAGTTTTAGTATTTTTATCAAATACAGGCAGCATCACGTAGGCTGAGGTATTCTTTTCCCCATAAATATCAACGTTTTCTGTTGCATAAACGTAGTTACCTTTCATAATTTGATCCCAATTTTTATCAATTAAAGAAAAGTCTAACTTTTTCGTGCTATCAATTGTTGGGTATAGAACTTCTCGATTCTTTTTAATAAATACAAATTGTACATCTTGCTTTTGTAACACTTGCTCAGTTAACTGTAATGAATAAGCAAATGCATTTCGTTCTGATACTCCGGCTATATTGGTGAAAAATCCCCTTGTTTCTATGACTGATTCTGCATAACCATATAATTGATCATAGTTGTTAGCTTGCATTGTGCGCTTGGTCAATTGTGTGAAAGACGTTCCAACAATGAGAATAATCAGAGCAATCACACCTATAAAAGCAAGTAATTGTTGATACAAATACTTCATTAAGCAACACCTGAATCGTCGAATTTATACCCTACGCCCCAAACCGTTTGGATGACTTGAGGACCCACTTTTTCAATTTTTTGTCGTAATTTTTTGATATGGGCATCAACTGTCCGTTCATCGCCAAAGTATTGATAGTCCCAAACCAATTCTAGTAGTTGTTCGCGTGAAAAGACTTGGCGTGGTTTTTTTGCTAAAGTGTATAGCAAATCAAATTCTTTAGGTGTTAGGCCTTCAATTAATTGATTATCTAAATATGTTTCTCGTGTTTTCGTATTCATTTTAAAATGATCCGTAATCACATCAAACGTTTCATCTGTATTCTCAGACGTATCATGCGCAGCCTCTGCCACCTCGGCACGACGATGTAGAGCTTTCATCCGTGCAATCAAAGTTAATGGACTAAATGGTTTTGTCACATAATCATCCGCACCCATTTCAAGGCCAATTACTTGGTCACTTTCAGAATCACGAGCGGTCAACATAATAATGGGAACATTGGCTGAAACTTTGCGAATTTCACGACAAACAGCCATCCCATCCATACTAGGTAAGTTTAAGTCTAACGTAATCATGTCCCATTTTTCTGGCGAAGCAAGAAAAGTCGCCAATCCTTCTTTGCCATCATCTTTAAAGGTAGCTTCCCACCCCTCATTTAAGAAAAACATTTGCATCATTTCTGAGACGGACTCATTGTCTTCAATCATTAATATATTCATTTCATTCACTCCTTATTCACTTTTCATAAAACTGCTCTATTGTAGTATACTCTAAAATTGAATTTGTACCAACCGATTCTATATTTCTTCAAAAATCCTTTACAGAACCATCAAAAATCACTTTTTTTCCTGCTCTTTTAAAGAAAACGAAGGGAACCCATTGTCTTTTCAGAAAAGTTTGTTAAAATAACAAGCGTAGAGAGGATGTTAGGGTATGGATAAAATGAAAGCTATTACTTTTTTTGATTTAGATGGAACTTTGTTAGATGGAACATCGCAAATTACTCCTGAGATTACCGCAGCAGTGGCGGCCTTGAAAGACAATCAAATTTTACCTTTAATTGCGACAGGACGGACCTTGTGTGAGATTCAGCCAATTATGAAAGCCAGTGGCATTGACTCAGCGATTGTAATGAACGGGCAATTTATTCATTATGAAGGAAAAACGATTTATTCAGATGAATTTACAACAGAGGAATGTGTTTCACTGCATGAACATGTCAAACAGCGTGGTCATGAATTGGCTTTTTACAATGAGCGCCGTATTTTTTGTACAGGGCATACTGGCACAGTGAAACAAGCCTATGACTATATTCATTCAGCTGTTCCAGAAATTGATCCCACAGGTTATGAGAATGATGCCGTCAACATGATGTTGGTCTTAAGTCAACATGGCGATGATGATGAATATTACTATGAGCGATTTCCTGAATTAACCTTTTATCGCAATGGTCCTTTTTCAATTGATATTGTTCGTAAAGGGGTCTCTAAAGGCTCTGGTGTCAAAAATCTTTTTAACACCTTGGGATTAAACGGCATTCCCACTTATGCCTTTGGTGATGGCATCAATGATTTGGCGCTGTTTGAGGCCTGTGATTATGGAATTGCCATGGGTAATGCGCGAGAAGAACTAAAAGAAAAAGCCACCTTTATTTCAACTAAAAATACTGAGAATGGCATTGTTAATGGCTTGAAAAAATTTGATTTACTATAAGAGAAAACTACCTTCTTCTATTGATGTACTTTAGAAGAAGGTAGTTCTTTTGTATGTTCATTTTTCTTTTTCTGCTGAGCACAGAGAGCTACTCCCACTACTTGAATCAGCAAAATCGCTCCCAACAAACAACTTAATACGATGTTTCCTGATAGGATTGTTCTTCTGATTAAAATAATTAATACGACACTGCTAATTCCGTAGAGTAACCATTGGTTGTCCATTTTTATTGACCCCTTTGTTTTTCTATGTTTAGGATAGGATGTTTCCTACTAAAATGCAAGGAAAGATCCTAGATTCTTACAACTAACCCATAATTTTTACTAATTCCTTATTTGTTTTCATTTATTCTTAAGATTCGTTTCATTTTTGTAAAAAATCACACTTTTTTTCTATCTCTGTTTTAAATTGCGTACAGTTCTTAAAAAAAATGATACACTAAAAGTGAACTCGAAATGAAAGGAGCCATTCCTTTGGTTAATAGCGAAAAAAGAAAACAATTAATTATTGATACATGCATTTTAGCTGGAAAAATTATGCTGGAAAGCGGATCTGAAGTATATAGAACCGAAGATACGATTACTCGGATTGCTGCAAATGCTGGCGAGCCAGAGAGCGTTTGTTATACGACGGCTACAGGGATTTTCGTAGGCTTTCGTTCCAGTAATTATACGCAATTAGAAAACATCCCCCAGCGCTCGATTAATTTGGAAAAAGTTAGCCTTGTCAATCAATTATCAAGAGAATTTGCGCAAAAAGAGATTACTCTACCAGAGCTTTATCAGCGCTTAACTCTATTAGAAACGGATACCCCCACTTTTTCAATTTCGTTACGCTTGTTAGCAGCCGGAATTGTTAGTTGTACGTTAATGTACATTTTTGGTGGCACTTGGCAAGATTTTATTGCAACTTTTTTTGTTGGCGTGATTGGGTATGCCAGTTATCTTTTTACCCAAAAGTTATTCCAAGTTCCTTACCTCGATTCATTCGCAGCCGCTTTTGTCATTGGTTTGTTGGCCTATTTGGCTGTGCATTTTCGCTTAGCAGTCAACATCGATAATATTATTATTGGTGCGGTAATGCCGTTAGTTCCAGGTGTGGCGATTACGAACTCTTTTCGCGACATTTTAGCGGGCCACCTCATCAGCGGGACGGCGCGAGGAACAGAAGCTATTTTTATTGCTGGGTCTGTTGGCCTAGGGATTGCCTTGATTTTTAAATTATTTATGTAAGGAGTGTTCAAATGGAACTAATTTTTCATCTTCTCTTTAGTTTTTTAGCGACTGTGACGTTTGGTATTATCACGAACATTCCTCGTAAAGCACTGGTGGCTTGTGGCATTACTGGCATGACAGGCTGGATGATTTATTATGTCTTAACGCAAACTTTTGATGCTAGTCAAACCTTTGCAAACTTTTTAGGAACGGTCGGGTTAGGGATCGCTAGTATCTTTTTTTCCCGTTACAAAAAAATGCCGATGATTATTTTTTACATTCCGAGTTTGGTTCCTTTAGTACCAGGAGGCCCTGCCTATCAAGCAGTTCGGAGCATTTTGTTAGGAAATATTGATGACGGGTTGCAGTTGATTTTAAAAGTTGTCTTTACTGCTGCAGCTATCGCAGCGGGCTTTATGGTGACCTCGTTACTGGAACGAATTGTCAAACGTTTTTTCCCCAAGCGACTCTTCCGATTGGTCAAAAAATAAAAAAACAAGCTCATTTTCTGAGCTTGTTTTTTTATTCTACTTCTTCAAAGAACAGCAACAAATCTTGTAGCGTTAATTGTGCTTTTTCAGCAGCGTTTAAATCTTGAACAATTTTACCTTTTTGTAAAACAATTAAACGATTGCCATATCGTAAAGCATCTTCCATTCGATGGGTAATCATCAAACAAGTTAAGTTCCCTTCTTCAATCCGTTGTTCCGTTAAGTGCATCAACTGCTTGGATGTTTTGGGATCTAAGGCAGCAGTATGTTCATCTAAAAGTAATAATTCTGGTTTTGTGATAGTGGCCATTAATAAACTTAAGGCTTGGCGTTGACCGCCAGAAAGGTTACCTGTCGGTGTATCCAGATGATTTTCCAAGCCATTGCCAACTTCTTGACAGATTTTTGTAAACAAGGCGCGTTGCTCATTTATCTTCCGTAATGTTAAGGGACGTTTTTGTCCGCGTTTCATGGCAAGCAATAAATTTTCTGCCACAGTCATTCTTGGTGCTGTCCCCATTTTAGGATCTTGAAAAACACGCGCTAGAGATTTGGCCCGTTTGACTTCAGAAAAATTGGTGCGATTGACTCCTTCAATTAAAAATTGTCCTTCTGTTAGTGTCAAAGTTCCTGCTAAACTATTGAACAGCGTACTCTTGCCTGCGCCATTTCCACCTAAAACAGTAATGAAGTCCCCAGGATAAATGGCTAAGTTCACATGATCCAAAATCACTTTTTTTTCATTCATCCCATTATCAATGATTTTTGTCGCATTTTTTAATTCAACAACTGGTTTCATTTCGTTCCCCCCTTATCAGAAAAGCCGTGTAGTCGTAATGCTTTTTTCAATTGTGGGATCATTAAACAGATTGCTAAAATCACTGCTGAGAAGATTTTCAAATACGTCGTATCAAAGCCTAATTTAATCACTAATAAAATCAATAGTTGATAAATAATACTCCCTACAACAATCGCCATCAGCCGTTCACCAAACGTTAATTCTCCAAACAGTACTTCACCAATAATGAGTGAAGCCAAGCCAATCACAATGACACCTGTTCCTTTACTTACATCCGCATATCCATCATTTTGGGCAATCAAAGCGCCAGATAAGCCAATCAAGCCATTCGATAAAACCAATCCTAAAATTTTCATGCGATCCGTTTGAATGCCAATCGAGCGAGCCATTTCTTCATTGTCACCTGTCGCAATATAGGCTTGTCCTAAACTAGTATTAAAGAAAAATAACAGTAAAATCATTACCACAGCCAAAACACTAATCCCTAAAAAAATAGTATCATAATAATCGGGTAAGGCCATTTTTTGAAAAACATCTTGAATCTTCGGTTGGTTTAATAAAGACTTATTTGGCGATTTCATCACAAATAAAATCACGGAATTTAAACCAGACATCACTAAAATTCCTGCTAAAATAATTGGAATTTTTCCTTTTGTAAATAGTAAACCAGTCACTAAACCGGCAATCATTCCTGCTCCGACCCCTAAAAGAGTCGCTACAAATGGTGAAACCCCTGTTGTAATGGCAGTTACACAAACCGCCCCTCCTAACGGAAATGAACCTTCTGTGGTCATATCTGGAAAATTTAAAATACGATAAGTCATAAAGATACCTAGTCCTAACAAGGCCCATAACATTCCTTGTCCAATTGCTGAAACAATCATCGCTTCTCCTACTTTCTTTGATAATTAGTTAATCAATTTCGATTTTTTTGCTAACTCTGCGGGAATCGTAATTCCTAACTTTTGAGCTTGTTTTTCATTGATAATTGTGTCGCCTGTATTAAAGGTATAAATGGGTGTAGTTGCTGGTTGACTTTTTCCAGACAGAACCTCTGCTGCCATTTTGCCGGCTTGTACCCCCAACGCATGTTGATTAATCCCAACAGTTGCTAAACCGCCTTGTTCTACCATTGTATCCACCGAAGGAATAATCGGCGTCTTGGTTCGATTTGCTTCTCCGACTACCGTTTGCATAGCATTAGCAATCGTATTATCAGTTGGTATATAAATCACATCTGTTTCCTTAGTCATCACTTGAACCGTTTGTGCTATTTCATTACTTGATGGCACAGCATATGTTTTCACTGTCAATCCTTTGGCTTCAGCTGCTTTCTGCGCTTCAGCTACTTGGTATCGAGAGTTTTCTTCTGAGGAAGCATAGAGAATACCTATTTTTTTGGCAGCTGGTATCAATTCTTTTAGTAAATCCATCTGGGCTGACAAAGGAGATTGATCACTAACACCCGTGATTTTACCGCCTGGCTTTTGATTGTCTTTCACCAATCCTGCACTAACAGGGTCCGTAATGGCGCCTAAAATGATTGGGATTTCTTGGGTAGTGTTGGCTAACGCTTGCGCAGCTGGCGTGGCGATACCAATTAAAACGTCTGCCTTTTTTTGTACTAATTGTTGACTCATGATTGCTAACTTACTCTGGTCGGCTTGACCATTTTGAAAAATAATTTCTAAGTTTTTGCCTTTGTCATAGCCATTTTCCTTTAACCCTTCTTCGACACCTTTATAAATTTCGTCCAATGCGGGGTGACTGACAAACTGCAAAACCCCTACAGTAACGGTTTCTTTCTTTGAATTCGTCACTTTTTGATTCACAAAAAAAGCACCAATTAAATAAATAGCTAATAAAGACACGACAAACGTTAAACGTTTATTTTTCATTTTGCATTCTCCTAACTGCCCTTTTGTTTGGCAACTTTTTCTTTTTAATAATAAAACCATTATCTATAGGGCGTTTCTTCCGTTGAAAGTGAAACTGAGATTCGTAATCCTCTACTTAGTCAAAATCCTAGGAACACTTTTTTACAAATGTCAGGATTTAACTGCGACGAGGATCGCAACTTTGGTGAGAATCGCAAGAGCACTTTTTCTACGAATGGGACAACGTTCTCTTCGTTCACCTTGTACTACTCATCACTCTTGAAGGTCAAACTGCGGCGAGTATGCGCAGCCTGCATCTACTCTGTCACTTTGTGCCAATCGTAGTGATTGTCAGGATTTAACTGCGACGAGAATCGCACCTTTGGTGAGAATCGCAGGAGCACTTTTTCTACGATTGGGACAACGTTCTCTTCGTTCACCTTGTGCTACTCATCACTCTTAAAGGCCAAACTGCGGCGAGTATACGCAGCCTGCATCTACTCTGTCACTTCGTACCAATCGTAGTGATTGTACGAATGGGACAACGTTCTCTTCGTTCACCTTGTGCTACTCATCATCTACTCTGTCACTTCGTGCCAATCGTAGTGATTCGTAGCAAAAAAACAACGACTTATCCTAAGTGTTTAGGAGTGGTCGTTGTTTTTATGCAAAACAAAAACCACATAGACGGGTCCTCTATGTGGTCGTTTTTTCTTCTTGAATATAACCAGCATAGATACACTTTTTAGAATAAGTCTTCTAAAGTTGTATCTATGAAAGAATCATACATACAACTATCTACGCCAGTTTTGCCATGATTGGTGCATTTCTTTTACGTTAGATAATTGTGTCATGTATTTTCCCTCCTAGTTATGTTGTTAAAGGTAGTCTACACTATATTGATTTTGTTCGTCAAGAAAAAGTTTTTATTTTCTTGCATTTCTTTTACTTCTAAAAAACGAGCCACTCTTATGAGAGGCTCGTTTTTCTTTATTTCAGCATATTTACCACTTAATTGTTTCGGTTTCTTTCAATTTTCACGGGAACTTTAACTGCTTGTTTTTGCGATTGAATCAGCCATAAACTTACTAAAATCGTCATTGAAATTACTAATGCCATCGAAAATCCCCTCTTTCTAATTCCTTAAAACTTTCTACAATCTAAGTTTAACATAGCTAGCTATTATTCACCAGTTTCTGGTACTGTATCAGTGCTTTCTGTCGTCGTTTCAGTAGATTGAGCAACGCCCGTCGTCTGTGTTTCAGCGGTCTTCGCTGCTTCTTTTTCAGCTTCTTGCGCCGCTTTTTGCTGGTCTTTCAAAACGCCAGCCATTGGTAATCGATTTAATTCTGGTATTAATTGTGTTTTTAAATCCATAGATTTTTCGACAACCGTCCGTGTCTTTTCTTTGCCATTTTCAAAGAAAACAAGCGTGATCTCATCGCCGCTAACATTGTATTGCTCTTGTGCTTTGCCAGCATTATAAATTAACGGATAGATATACAGCGAACGATGAAATTCATTCATTTTATCTGAATTAAACAGCTTCACCATTTGATCGTATTGCTTGCCAGACGGTTTAGCAAACATGACTGACATGGCTCCTGTTTCTTGGATTTTCTTGTCTGCTGTTTTGTAATCTAAGACACTGACTTTCTCTGATTTGATGGGTCCTGCGACTAACGATTCAACTTGAGCAGCTCGAATATTTTTTTGCATCGTTGGAATAAAAATGATTGAGCCAATTATTAATACTAATGCTACAATAGCGGTAATCATTAACAGTTTTCTTTGTCTTAATTCATAAAGTGCCTCTTTTAGTTCTTCCATAAAATTATTCAACTTCTAATCGCTCCTCGCTTTTAGTTCTTATCTATTATACTAATCATTTTCTTTCTTGCCTACCCTTGCGCTTTAATTACTAAAAAAACCAGCAAACTTCCCCAGCTTTCTAAGGAAAACCCAACTCCTTTTTAACAAGCTTCTTTCTTAAATTCAAAAACTCCGCTATAATAAAGCTATTAGTCGGAAAGAAACGAGGGATTTATTATGTCATTTGATGGCGTATTTACTCATAGCATGGTTCATGAGTTGACAGAAACACTCGTAAGTGGCCGGATTTCAAAAATCCATCAGCCTTATGAAAACGAAGTCGTTTTAGTCATTCGTGCGAAAGGTAAAAACCATAAATTATTATTATCAGCACATCCTAGTTATGCGCGCATACAACTATCTACAATTACCTATAGCAATCCGGAAACACCTCCTAATTTTGTGATGATGTTACGAAAATTTCTGGACGGTGCCATTTTAGAAACGATTCAACAAATAGAAAATGATCGCGTGATTCACTTCACCTTTTCAAAAAGAGATGAACTAGGTGACTTACAAAATATTGTTTTGATTGTTGAATTAATGGGACGTCACAGTACAATCGTTTTAGTTAACCAATCTTCTGGAAAAATCTTAGATGCGATAAAACACATTGGAATGAGCCAAAATAGTTATCGTTCGTTGCTTCCTGGAGCAACTTATATTGAACCGCCAAAACCAATGGGACTTAATCCGCTCACGGCCTCAAAAGAAGAAGTCTTTGCGCTTCTTTCTACAGCTCCTGAATTAAACGGACGCTATTTACAACAACATTTCCAAGGTCTAGGCAAAGATACAGCAGACGAATTAAGTGCCCGTTTACTTGCACAACCAAATGAAAAAATGGCCATCTGGACGGAATTTTGGTCCTCAGTCACTGAAGCTGTTGTACCGACATTAACCGTCACTGAAAAAAAAGAATATTTTACGCCCATTCCTTATCAATCATTAGTTGGTGAACAAACAACGTATCCGACACTCAGTGAATTACTAGATGCCTTTTATTCTGGTAAAGCAGAGAAAGACCGTGTCAAACAACAAGGCGGCGAACTAATTCGCAAAATTGAAAATGAACTAAAAAGAAATCAAAAGAAACTTAAAAAATTACAACAAACCTTAGCCGATACAGAAAACGCTGAAAATTACCGTCGCGACGGAGAACTATTAACAACCTTCATGGCACAAGTCCCAAAAGGAGCCACCGAGGTGGAATTACCAAATTATTATGAAGAAAATGCACCGTTGCGTATCTCGCTAAATCCTGCACTTTCACCTAATCAAAATGCACAAAAATATTTTCAAAAATATCAAAAATTGAAAAATGCTGTCCGAGTTGTTAAGACACAAATTCAGCAAACGCAACAAGAAATTTCTTATTTAGAGTCAGTTGTGGCACAACTTGAAATTGCAACACCAATGGACATTGAAGTGATTCGTGAAGAACTGATTGAACAAGGCTATTTAAAACGTAAAAAAAATAAAAAACAAAAACAGCCGAAAAAAAGCCAACCCGATCTTTTTTATGCTACAGATGGCACACCTATTCTCGTTGGAAAAAACAATTTGCAAAATGATCAATTGACTTTACGAACCGCTAAAAAAACTGATTATTGGCTCCATGCCAAAGATATTCCTGGATCTCATGTAATTATTCGTGACGCACATCCTAGCGAAGAAACCCTTACTGAAGCCGCACTTCTAGCAGCTTATTTTTCAAAATATCGACTTTCTTCACAAGTGCCTGTTGACTATGTCCAAGTAAAACATGTGCATAAACCCAATGGAGCAAAACCAGGTTATGTGATTTATGAAAACCAACGAACGTTATATGTGACGCCAACAGAAGAATCGATCAAAAAAATCCAGCAAAATAAGGCTTCTGCTTCCTAATTATATTAAACTAAAAAACAACGTACTGCCGATTGATCGTACGTTGTTTTTTTGCATTGGCAAAGACATTTATCAAGTGATAAATAACACAAGTAAGCTCAATTAGTTTACAAACTAGCCATTTCTCTCTATACTGACTGTTGGAGGTGAAATTCATGGTCTTTTTACACATTATTTTTGGGATGTTTGCCTTTATTGGCGCTTTAGGTTTAGGTGTCGCCTTCCGCGATAGCTTTACAGAACTTTCAACACCAAAGAAAGCAGCGATTATTTTATCTTACGTAGGTGCGATTGGTTCAACAGTCCTAGGGTTCACATCAGCAACAAAAAATCCATTTGTTTTAGCTGCAACAGTTGTCTTAGTTGTCGCCTTTTCTATTGCTCTTTTCAAAAAAAGCAGTAAAGAAACAAGCAAATAACAAAACCTTTGAAGAGCGGCATAGCGACAAGCTACCCTCTTCCTTTTACATACTATTTAAAGGAGTGAGGCAAATGTCTCTGACTATTTCTGAAGAAGTAAAACAACGTTTAGCCCCTTTCTTAACTGAAACGAACACCTTCTTGTTGGTAGCAAATGACGGCTCTAATCCTTATTCTTCCGCAGAAGGTTGTTGTATGATTGGCGATCGTTTCATTATCGTTCCTGTTGATCAAGCAGAAGCGCCTTATACCGAAACAATTGCTAATGATTCTTTTCACGTCTATACTTCGACGTATGACCAAATGTTTTTAACAGGGCATTTACAGCTAGTGATTCATCCGAATGCGGGAACCATTACTTTAAAAAATGAAAGTGGCATATTAGATAGTAATGTGGACATTTATCAACACTAAAAAAGCAAACAAAACGTTTACGCGTTTTGTTTGCTTTTTTAGTGTTGAAAGGCTTGAAAGGTAGTAATGATTACGTACATCATCCCCGATGCAATAATCGGACCAGCTGCAATTCCTTTTAAAAAAACGACGCCAAGAATCGTTCCAAAAACTAAGGCCACCGTAATCTCAGGCGATTGATTAATTAAACCTACTCCTTTTGAGGATAAAACAGCCACCAGAATTCCACAAAGTATCCCCAGCCATCCCATCGGTGTTTTGAATGATTGAATTAAATCCTTTAAGCCAATTTGTCCTGTAGCAATCGGGACTAAAATGGTAATTGAAATAATTGTGACGCCTAAATTAATGCCTTTATCTGACAACCACGACATGATTTTCGCACTATTTGGTAAAGCTTTTAAAGCAAGCACAACAACTGACGCAATTAATAAACTTTGATTTTTTGCAACAAACGCAATCAAGGCAATCAGTAGTAAAAAAAGCCAACTTTCCACTGGTTGTCCTCCTTTCTGATTTGGTTCTTTCGTTAACCAAACTTTCTTGTCTTTCCTATTTTAGCAAAGAACCTCTTTAATTACCATTCAGCTTCAGTAATTATTGTCTTTTTCACCCGAATCTTGCTTAGAAAAAACAAGTTAAAAATTAATTTTTTCTCATAACAAGCCTTTTTCTCTTTGAAAAATTATTTTATGAAGTATACTAATATTAACTATAAAGTAGTTTACTTGCATTTATACTGGATATTCGATATCCTATTTAAGGCTCTTCAATTGAGCGAGCATCACAAAAGACATTTTAGTAGCAATTCTTGGGGAAGTAGTGCTACTAAGATGTCTTTCCTTTTTTTATTTTTACTAACAATATACGTTTCTTATATTAAAATTCACAACTCTTTATAAATAAAAGCGCCTGCCCCACAGTTGTCTGGACTGTGGGGCAGGCGCTTTTCAAGTCATTTAAACACGCTTTAGTTTTCTTTCAAACGATAAACACTTGTACTTGGGTTAAGAAAACCTGCTTCTAAAATTTCGATGTTAGTTAATGCTTGCTCTTTAGTTACTAGTTGCGGTGCACCATTTTTCAACGTTTCATAGACGGCATCATAATAACGACCGTAATCACCTACAGGCGTTTTAATTTGTTTTTTAATCCAGTCGCCATTGCCATTACGGTAGGTCACTTCTCCATAATACATTGGTGAATCTTCTCCAAAGCCTGGTGCATCCGGCATGATTCCGGCTTTTAAATCATTTTCTTGTTGATCTTCGCCATATTTGATGAACGAGCCATTGCTGCCATGAACAATAAAACGTGGATACGGACTAGCGACAGAATGATTCGTTTTAACTTTTACTTTTAATTTTGAACCATAATGTAAATCAACGTCAAAATAATTATCGACTGCCTCGCTCACTTCATTATTACGAATATCATAAGTGACTTGATCTGGACGCCCGAAAAGAGCAATCATGCGATCCATTAAATGAATGCCTAGTCCGTAAAACGAACCATTTTCTTTAGGTCCTTGTTCCGTGATACTTCCTGGTCGATAATAATCAATATGCGTTTCCACTTCATTGATTTCTCCTAAAAAGCCTTGCTCTACTACTTGCTTCATCGCTAGGTAATCGCCGTCGAAACGTCGATTTTGATAAGGCATCACTACTACCCCTTTTTCTTGCCCTAATGCAAATAATTCCTCTGCGTGTTCTAACGTATCACAAAATGGTTTTTCCACAATCACTGATTTACCAGCTAAAATGGCTTGTTTGGCTAAATCATAATGTGTATGCGCAGGCGTACAGATTGTGATCAATTCAATTTCTGGATCCGTCAATAATTCATTAAGGTCAGTGGTAAAATTTACGCCTTTTTCTTTAAAGGGCGCTGCTGCTTTTTCATTAACATGTAAATCGAAAATCGTTTTCACTTCTAGTGTTTCTCGAATCATTACGTAAGGTAAATGGTAGCGGTTGGCACTTTTACCAAATCCAATAAACCCCATTTTTACTGTCATATTTTCCACACTCTTTTCTTATAATTAGATAAGTCCATTTGTTTCAATGACTTTTTGATACCAATAATAACTGTCTTTCGGGATTCTTTCTAAGGAACCTTTTTGTGTTTCATCTTGATCCACATAGACAAAACCATAACGCTTTTGATAGCCGTTAAGCCACGACAGTAAATCGGTGTAACTCCATGTACAATAACCAATAACTGAAACGCCATCCGTAATCGCCTCTTGAATCGCTTGGATATGGCTTCGCAAATAATCAATGCGATACGTATCGTGAATTTGTTTATCTTCTGTTAAGGTATCATATTCGCCTAACCCATTTTCAGTAATTAAAATAGGCACTTGATAGCGACTAGCTAATCGTCGTAAGGCAATTCTCAAACCTTGCGGGTCAATGGCCCAATCCCAGTTCGTTCGTTCAACATATGGATTATTTACTTTTTTAAATAAACCCGGTACCCCAGATTCCGTTTCAGAACCCTTTTCACCCGTTGTATTCATCTTCCCTATTCCAACACCATCTAATGGATTAGCAGCAACCGTATCCGTCCGATAATAATTAATACCTAGAAAATCAGGTTTGGCTGAACGTAGTAACGCTAAATCGCCCTCTTTTATCGTTGGGGCCACACCTTGCTCCTGTAAGTAATTTAATGCGGCAATTGGGTATTCTCCCCAAAGATAGACATCTAACCAAAAATGCGACAACAAATCTTCTGCATTTTCTGCCGCCAAAACATTGGCAGGATGCGCATCAACGGCATAAACAGGCGTATAAGCAAAGCTAGGGCCAATTTTGCCAGGCATTTCTAATTCATGAAACGCATTAATCACTGCTGCATTGGCTAAATTAGCAATATGATTGGCCTCATACATCCGTTTATTATCTGTTACGCCGGGAGGATGCACGGCTAATTGATAACCTAACGAAGTAAACACATTTTGTTCATTTAAACTAATCCAATAGCGAACTTTGCCACGGAAAGCGTCAAATAAAATCTTCGCATAGGCCACAAAATCATCAATAATTTTTCTTGATTCCCAGCCACCATATTCTTTTTGCAAAACAGCTGGCAAATCCCAATGATACAAAGTTACCATTGGTTCAATTCCTGCCGCTAATAACTCATCAATTAAATCTGAATAAAATTTCAGTCCCGCTTGATTTACTTGACCACGTCCTTCAGGTAAAATTCGTGTCCATGCAATCGAGAAACGATATGCTTTTAAACCTTGTTGTTTCATTAAAGCCACATCTTCTTTGAAACGATGATAATGATCGACGGCTAAATCACCAGTTGTCTCTTTGAACGTTTTTCCTGGTAGCCGAACAAATTCATCCCAAACAGAGGCGCCTTTGCCGTCTTCATTCCAAGCACCTTCTACTTGATAAGCTGCCGAAGCAGAGCCCCATAAAAAATCTTGCGGAAATGCTTTTAGTTGGTGATGTTCCATTGTCATACCTCCCTCTTTTCTGTGCTGCCCTTTTATTGTAAAAGGTTTTCACAAAAAGTACCAATCAGATCAATAAGTTCTTCTGTTTACTTTTAAAACTATATAGTTTTAAAAAGAATAAGTCAACTACTTTTATTTAAGTACTTGATTATTAAGTGGTTACGTTAAAAATAAATATATAGTTTTAACATGTTAAATTCATGGTATAATGAGAGAAATACTGGTGATAAAGGAGGACTCTGATGCGGACAAATACACGTTATAAAGAAATTTATGCAGCTATAAAACAGGATATTGAAGCAGGTGTTTATCCCATTAATCAAAAGTTACCCCAAGGTCGTCTTCTTGCAGAAAAATATCAGGTCAGCGAACTAACCATTACAAAAGCCTTACATTTGCTTGTGCAAGAAGGTTATGTTGTCAGACGACGTGGCTCGGGCAGCTTTGTTCAAGACTTTCAAAATCGAACCATTACTAAATTTTCTCCGTTAACCGGCACTTACTCAACCTACGATGGAAAAGTTGAATCCGTGGTTTTAGGCTTTGCAACAGAAGTACCTGAGCCTTGGGTGACTGAAAAATTAAGTATTACAGAAGAAGAGTTAGTCTACAAAATTATTCGTTTACGGATTATCGAAGATGTGCCCTCAATTATTGAATACACTTGGATGCCCGTTGCTTTAATTCCGAACTTGACAATGAAAGAATTGAAAGTCTCCATTTATCAATATATTTCGGAACAATTGCATCAAAAAATTCAAAGTGCGCGGGTCAGCATTTCTGGGATCCGTCCTTCTGCGTTGGAAAAAAAATATTTAAACTTAACCGATAATGATTTCCTGATGCGTGCAGAACAAATTGCTTACCTAGGCAATGGACATATTTTTGAATACTCAATTGCGAATCATATTCCTAGTGAATTCACTTTTGAAACTGTCTTAATTGCAGAAAAATAGAAAACTTTTATGTTGCCATTTCTCATTTCTAACAAAATGATCTCTTTACTTTGAGCCAATACTTTTTGTTAGAAATGTTTTTCTGTTAGTTAAAAATATTTTTCAAATTATATTTCCAAACATGAATTTTGATAAAAGTATTGCTATTTACTAGAACTACGATTAAAATATTGCTTGTAGCACTCTTTTTTATATAGATACAAGCAATTTGTTTTTTACATAGTCAATCAACCAAAGTGAGGACTTTATATGAGGAAACCCTACATTTTAATGAGCTTACTCGTTCTAAGTACCTTATTAAGTGCTTGTTCAACTGTAAGTGGCAGCCCAGCAAGTCAAAGTGCGCCCGCACCTGATGAAGTGTTGGCGACAAGTATTGGGACGTATGAAAATCGAACATTGTTGGTTCCAGATGGACGTTTAGCCTTAACTGCCTTGCATAAAGGAAAAGATTATCAAGGCAAACCAATGTTTTATGTCCTGTTTGAATTAACCAATACAACCGAAAAAACACAAAATATTCAGCTAATGATTCAAAGTTTTATGGAAGTTAGCCAAACTGTCCACGGAAAAGCCCAAAATTTACAATATGCAGTCTTAACAGATTCACCTTTCCAAGACAAATTAGATCGTTTAGCAGATGAAATCAATCCTGGTGAAACAATCCAAGGCGCTTACCCGTATGAATTTATTAATGAGAACAAGCCGGTCCATTTTAAATTTAGAGATCGCCTTCTCAGTCTGGATGAACCCATTGCATCAGAAGAAATTACCATTACAGAAAAAAGTTTGGTCCGCTAGCTTAGCTAGCATTGGACCAAACTTTTTATTTATTATTCAGACGGAAAAGATTCTCCTTCTATAAAACGTGTGTAAATGTGTTCGCTCTCAGCAGCTTCTCCCCGCATTAAATGAATAATTTTCTCTGCAGCCACCATGCCCCATCGATGTTTAGAATAGGCAATTGTTGCTAATCGCGGTTGCACAAACGCACCTAGTTCAGAATTATCAAAACCAATAATCCGAATGTCTTTCCCCATTTGGTAATTTGTTTCTGCAACATATTTATAGACACCGATCGCCATTTCATCATTAAAAGCAAAAACATCGACTGGTTCTGTCTGTGGTTGACTCAAAATTTTTTTAGCAGCCGCATAGCCAGAAGGTTCGGTAAAATCGCCTTGGATAATTTCATAAGGTATCCCAAAACGAGTTAATTCTCGTGTACTAACAGCCAATCTTTCTTGGCTATCATAACCTTTTTCTGGTCCAGAAAGCAGAAGAACTTTTTTTGAACCCACATTGACAAATTGCTCAATTGCCTGCGTGGCACCGCCACGATTATCCAAGAGAACTTGCCGAATATTCCTATGCTCAGTGGTTCGATCAAGGACAACGATTGAATGGCCTCGTTCAGCAAACTTTTCAATTTCTTTTGTTGGAAATGTCCAATCTAAAATAATTGCCCCATCCACCATTTTTTCAGGAATGAAAAGATGTGACTTTTTACCGCTGCAGACAATCATCTCATAATCAAACAGTGCTAAGCCTTTCTTAATTCCCTCCAACAATTCACCATAAAAACTACCGCCATAATCGGCCAAATAGACACCAATAATATTGGTTTGACGACGTTTTAATGTGCGAGCGGCCATGTTAGGAACATAGTTTAGCTCTTCAGCAATTGCTTGGATGCGCGTTCGTGTTTCTTCAGTTACCTTTGAACTCCCATTCAATGCGTAAGAAACGGTCGAGATTGATACGCCTGCTTTTTTTGCAATATCTTTAATTCCTACCATGGACTACTCTCCTTTCTAATGGTAAATTTCAATAACACTTGCTTCATTTAATAATGAAAGCACCTCGTCTTTTTGAACTTCCATTCCCCCTTCTCGATAAGGGTTTTCTTCAAACTTAAACGGAACCTCTTGACCATCAATAACTATTTTCGCTGACTGATTTGGATAAAATTTATATGTGACAGGTTTATCAAACAATTGGTAAGTTAGTGCTAAACCAGACAATTTTTCTGGTAACACGGGATCGAAAACCACACTTTGGGCCTTTTGCCGAATCCCTAAAACAGCTGTAATTAATTGATTTAAATAAATTCCCGGCCCGCTTGAATAAATTCGCCAGCCACCTTTTACCCCAATACTTCCATCTTTTAGTTTACCAAAATTTTCTTGTGATTCATACCTTGTTTTAAAATCGCCATCGGAACTACTAAAATAGGCATTGGCTTGGCGTAACTCTGCATTGTGAACCACTTCTTTTAATTGAACTGGATTGATTTGCATTAATGCTTGCCAGGTTTTGTCTCGCTGACCAATTTTCGCCATCGCTTCTGTATAGCGAATGTGCGCATGAACATACTGTAAACCAATTTCGCGACCAAAATTAGCCGCCTGTTCTGCTCGTTTAAAATTAGTGCTCACACCGCCTCGATAGTTCGCTGGTTTGTTCATTAAACGCACGCCATCAGGAAACGTTAATTCTTTTTCAATAATTTCTAAATGATGACTTACTTGTTCCGGTGTTAATAATTCAGCTAACATACTACGAGTCATTGGCAATAATCGATATTGAATCCCTGTTTTTTGGTCATTTGGGTGAATCATTTGTTCAAAAGTTTCTGGCGTTTCCATATAAATAAACCCTGGAATCGTTTCATCCGCCAACATATATTTTTGAAAATCGTTCTTTATTCCTGCGACTAAAATTGCTAAGTGCTGACTATAAGTAGCATCGATTTCCGTAATTAAAGCCGCAAATTTTTTCAACACTTGATACGTTAAGGCAACGGTCCAACTACTAGCCATTTGCTCTTTAAGACGATTATCATAAGGTTGTAACGTGTCATCCCAATCGCCGTCACCGTAACAGGATAGAAAAGTTTCTGGTAAAAAATGTTGTTCAATATAATTTATTTCTTTTTTCAAATGTTCAAATAAAGATGCTGTTTCTTTTGTTTTGTGATTATCTTTGCGACTTGTATAAGGGATTTCCGTAGCTAAGATTGAATAATCTGCAGTTTGTTCCAAATAATCAGTCACTACTTTCAATGGCCAGACGATAATATCGCCATGGCTTTCACTGGCTTTTTGTTCTTCGTATCGGTCAAACATAAACCATTGCGGCCAGTTGCCATCGTCCTCAAATTGATTTTCAAATAGATGCTGAATAATGGAGGCCACGATCTTAGGCTGTTGCGTCGCAAAGAAAAATTCTGTCGGTCCTTGCGACACATCTCGTGTGCCCCAAGCTGCTCCACCATACTGTTCTAAGCCATGTGGCGACAAATAATGAACGAGCATATTATGAGTATACCAACGAGTTAATTGATTCATTTGCTGCACACTTGAGTCTGTGTGTGTTAACTCAAAATGATGTAACAAGCCATTAATGAATGCTAAATATTGACTTTCTGCTTTTTCAAAATCTAATGGTGTATTGACTAATGCTTGGTCCTCTATACTGCCCGTAATAAGTAGTGAAAATTTTTGGGTCTTTTCGATTGCCAAGACTAATAAGTCTGCTTCAGCTCCACCAAATAATGTGCTATCGGTTACTTGAAATGATTTATCAACTGTCAATGCATAGGTTAGTTCTGGGTAATAATTTTCTGTAGCAGAATGATTTCCCGTCACTCGAAGTGTTTTGCCAGTTTGTTCTAATTGATAGGTTGGGACTTCTTCCGGTCCTAATAACAAATGGTTAGAAACAGCCCACATATATGCATCCTTTTGACTGGTCACTTCCAATTGAATCACTCTTGAATCAGGCGAAGTGAAGGTGCGCACTCGAATTGTATCCTTTGGCAACTTATAATACCACGTAGCAGAGTTCAACCCCATTTCAAAAGCAGAAGGCATTGTTAGTAAGCGCCATAAGCCATTCTCTAAAATGTAGATTCGTTGACCAGAGCGTTTCATAACGTTTAAAGCGTTTCGGCTATTACTCATTAATTTGTTCATGGTCGTATTTCCTAAAACTACTTGTGAATTGAAAATGCCATACATATACACTGTCGTACTAAGCAAAGGTTCGTCAACCGTTAAGCCTTTACCACTTAATAAAATGTGGCCATGCGCTCTTTCCATGGCAATTTCTTTTTCTTGAAGTACAACGTGATGGTAATTTTCCGTGAAAAAGGAATACGTCTGACCTGCTACTTTTTCAATTTGTGTCTGAATGGGATAAAGTGCGGCCAACTCTTCTTCTGTTAATGGATTTCCTGTGATAGGTTCTCCTAAAAGTTTCGGAGGAAAGTCCTGTGTTTCTTCTAATGAATCGAATGTCACAGTTTCATAAATAGCTTGTAAGTCTTCTTTCGATAAAAAAGGTTCAGCTAATGCTTGCGGATGTGTTTCTGTTACCGCACCATAAAAAACAAATTCCTTACTTTCATTCGTTAATTGGACGGCTTCCGTTTGTAAAGCGGTGTAAGCAAATTCATATTGATAGACTTCATTTGCTAAATATCTTTTCCCCAATGCTTCTGGTGTGTTTGTTTGTTTAAATGAACGTCCGAAAAATTGATAACCGTCCGTTGAGTAGCCTACTAATTTTTGAAAACTCCCTTGAATAAGGGCTGGAAACTTCTCATTTTGCGGTTGATTTTGTCTTGATAAAACAACAAGCTCTTCGCCCTCTTGCCAAATGTGATGATCAAGATACTGCGACACATACGCTTCATTTGACTGAACGGCTCCTTTTGTCGCTAAGCCAATATCTTGACCATAAACAATATCTACTAAGCCAGTTCCAGTGACATTAACCCGCCAGAACCATTGATTGCTTGGCCCCAAACGAAAGTCAACTTGGTAACGAACCGCTTCAAATTCACCCCGCCATGTCAATTGATTATCTGAAAGATAAAAATCACTTTGACTGTTGGAACCAATCATTGGTCGATAATTAATTGTGTCCCCTGTAATTATCCGCAAATAGAGTTGGTTCATACTGCCGTCTAAAGGATTACCTTCTAATTGATTAATCATCATGCCACAGCTATTCAATTCTTTTAAATCACCTGTCTCTAGAAATGTAGCAACTGTGTCTGCTTGCTTAAGCTTCTTTATCTGCATAACTTATCCTTCCCATCTTATTCATTTAACGTGACTGTTGCGGTTTGTACATCGCGACTATTTCCACCAATCATTACGATAAATTCACCTGCATCACTGGTTACCTGATTATCTGAATGAACATAGCGCACCATATCCTCTGAAAGAAGAAACTGAACTTCTTTTTCTTCCTTTGGTTCCAGCCAAACTTTTTGGAAATCTTTTAACTCTTTAATTGGGCGAACCACTTGTCCCACCAAATCACGTACATAAAATTGCACGGTTTCCTCTCCAGCGATTGGACTGTCATTTCTTACTAAAACAGAGACCGTGACTGGTTGTTCTTTGGTAAATGTTAATGCACTTAGTTGAATTGGTTGATAAGAGAAATGACTATAACTTAAGCCAAATCCAAAGGGATATTTAGCGTAATTAGAGACATCTAAATATTTAGAAACATATTTTTCTTCTGGTGCTGACTCATAAGGACGCCCAGTATTGTCGACATTGTAAAAAATTGGCACTTGACCAACCGTTTCTGGAAACGACATACTTAAACGACCACTTGGATTGTACTCTCCCCACAAAATTTCTGCTAGCGCATTGCCCCCTTCTGTTCCAGGTTGCCAAGCTTGCACAATTCCTTTTGCAACATCTATCCCTTGTAAATCTAAGGGCCGGCCACTGTAGACCGTGACAACAACATTGGGATTTTTCTCAATAATTTGTGCCACTACTGCTAATTGTTTTTCGGGTAGACGAATATCACTGCGACTGGCAGCTTCCCCACTCATCCAATCTGTTTCGCCTAGTGCCACTACTACTTTATCTGCTTGACTAGCTAACGTTAAAGCCTCTTCAATGGCCGCCGCGGTCGGTTCAAAGTAATCAAAGGGTTCTTGGGCAACTAGAAGATTTGTGGTTAATTTTTGGGCACCAGCCACGAGGGAAATGGCTTCTTCTTTCTTTCCTTGCCATGACCAAGCCCCTAAAATATCTTGTGATTGGGCCCCTGGGCCGACAAGCGCGATTTTTTCTTGCGGTGTAAAAGGCAAAATATTTTCATTTTTTAAAAGAACCATTGATTTTTGAGCAATCTTTTTAGCTATTTCTCGATGTTCTTTGCTTAAAATCACTTCTGCTTCCACTTGTTCATCCGCACCACGATAGGGATTTTCAAATAGGCCTAGCTCATTTTTTAGTTTTAAAATTCGCATAACTGCTTCATCAATAAGTGTTTCAGCAATCCGGCCTTCTTCAAGTAATTCTTTTAAATAATCTGGATAACACGTGGTCATCATTTCAATATCTACACCAGCTTTGATAGCCAATTCTGCTGCCTGTTTTTCATCTTTGGCAACGCCATGAGGAATTAATTCTTTAATCGCTCCCCAGTCTGAAATCACAACTCCTTCAAAGCCAAATTCATTTCGTAATACGTCTCTAAACAGCCATTGGTTGCCTGTAGCAGGAATCCCATCCACTGTATTGAAGGACGTCATGACAAGTTTTGCACCCGCATCTAATCCAGCTTTATAGCCAGGTAAATACATTTCTCTTAGCTGCCGTTCAGACATATCTACCGTATTATAATCCCGACCAGCTAAGGCACCACCATATGCCGCAAAGTGCTTCACGCACGCGGCTACTCGCCAATTGTCCTCTTTTAAATTTTCTCCTTGGTAACCTCTAACCATTGCAGCAGCTAAGCGGCTGTTGAGTAATGGATCTTCACCTGTTGACTCCATGACACGTCCCCAACGTGGATCGCGCACTAAATCAACCATTGGCGAAAAGGTTACATGTAATCCTGAAACAGCAGCTTCTTTTGCTGAAATCTCCGCCATTTTTTCAACCGCTGCTTCATCCCAAGTGCTTCCTAAAGCCAAAGGAATCGGAAAGATGGTTCTGAAACCATGAATAATATCCGCCATTAAAAGTGTTGGAATATTTAATCGATGATTTTGCATATATTCTTTTTGAACACGTTTTGCTTCATTTGCACCGGAAACACCCAATGTTGTCCCCGCCGTATCAATCGTTTCTTGACTTAGTCCTAGCTCTGACATAGGGCCGGTCTTTTCTTCTGCTTTATCTGAATAAAACGCTGCTGCTAATTGTAATAATTGATTAATTTTCTCATCAATTGTCATTTCTTCGACTAATTGAATCAGTTGATTTTCTTTCATACTCTCACCTTTCTTCAATACATACTTCTGCTTCTAAAGGAAAATGGTCGGAGGGAAAACGTCCATCGATACTATCTGTTAAACTTGCGGTTTGCTGTACTTGCCAACCTTTTACATAAATATAATCAATTTCTTCTAATTCCGCCCAAGGTTTTGTGTAAGTAAAATTTTGAAATGTTCCTCTTGGGCCATAATGAGTAGCTAAATTTTTGCTATCTTGAAATTTTTTTTGAACAAGTTGATGCACCGCTTCCCCCGACTCTGCATTAAAATCGCCCATTAATAAAGTTGGATACTGTGCAATTTTGTCATGTAACTCCTCTAAGATAACGGTCATTCCTGCTAAACGAGCATGAGCTGAAATATGATCCAAATGAACATTGATGACTAAAAAAGGCGTATTTTGAGTCGTTTCCTTAAATAGTCCCCACAAAGCAATTCTTGGACAGCCAGCTTCAGGATGGATACTTGGCTGCTGAGGTGTTTCAGATAACCAAAAATACCCTGTATCAATAGCCTGAACTTTTTGTTCGTTATAGAGAATCGCTAGTCCTTCTCCTTGACCATCCCCTTCTCTTTCCGCAGAAAGACAGGTGAATGTTGTATACGCCTTTAAATCCCTGACTTGATTCGGTCGTACTTCTTGAATACAACAAAGGCTCCAATCATGAAAATTGATTAACTGACAAACAGCCTCTTTACGAAAAGACCATTGCCAATCTTGGTCATACTCTGTATCTACCCGGACATTATACGTAGCTATTTTCATTTTTAACCTCCTGCAATAGTTGTTGAATTTGACGCATTTCACGACGGATCTGGGTTGTTTCACCGCCACCATGACCTTTTTTCCAATATACTCTGACTGCTTTTCTTGCCTTTATCTGATGATAAGAAGGGAAAAAATCTTTCATCGGACATATCGGATCGTGACTCCCAACAGAAGCAAAGACTGGATTTTTAATTTGCGAAACAAAGTGACGACTATCAAAATAAGGAAGAACTGCGGCAATTTTTTCATGCGCTTGAGGATGCTCTTGTAAGTACTGATGAATAATTTGATACGAACCCGTTCCTTCTGCTACTCTATTTTCTAAACAAGAATGACTTGGAACATCTGCAAAAGTAGCTAAAATCGGGAAGTCGACTAAACTGTTCACCATTAACACTACGCCACCCCCTTGGGAACCACCACGAAGAATGATTTGGTCCTGATTAATTTCAGTAAAGGTCCGCACCACTTCTACGCTACGTAAATGGTCGGCAAACAAGCGGCGTTGGTACCAATCTTCTTTGTCTAGAAATCCTCGTCCCATTGGTGCTTCATGCCAAATTGTTTGATATGGCACACGATCTTTGGTTAATCCCCCTTGACCTCGATTATCAATGACAAAACAAGCACAACCAATTTGTGTCCAATGAGCAAATTGCCAAGGTTCTTGAATATGATTCATATAGCCTAAACAGTCAATCACTATTGGCTGTTTCCCCGCCGTTTTAGGAAGTAACAAATAGCCAAAGATGCGCTCACCTAGGAAACTTAAAAAGTCGACCTGTTCCACTTGAACATTTTCCAATGGATAGTCAATGACCCGCCGATGGATATCTAGCGGTATTTTTTGAAGTTCTTCCTTGGTCTTTTGCCAAAACTCAAAATACTCATTCATGTTCCACACCTAACACTTTCTGAAAAAACGCAACTTGAAGAAAAGCCGTTGTCCCGAATCCTAACGCAATATATAAAAACAAATTAAGCTTATAGAAAAAAACAAACGTTAAAAGAGGTAAAATAAACAAAATAATCGCATTGGCACTATTACTTAAGACCACATAAACCGTCTCACTTAGTGTCTTTTTAACGGACCAATTAAAAACGGAAAAGAGAAAAAGAAAACTCGTCAAAAATAATGCAACAAAACTTAATAGAAAAATAGCTAAGAAACCTAAACTAGTGGCTATTTTAAATAAACTTGTTACGACAATACCGCCCAGTAAAAAAGCAACGAACAAGACACCTGTTAAAATAAAACCTCGCATGATATTATTTTTTAATGCTGTCCAAAACGTTCGTAAAACAGGAATATCTTTTTCACGATACAAACGATAAATCGTTCGATACAACGCAATTAAGCCGACACCGCTAAAGATGCCTGTTATACAGGTAATTAAAAAGAGAAAATTAATAATGATCAAGTTGGCAATAAAAGAAAAAATCCGATAATACCGACCTTCATATGCAAATAGCTTATTCATATTAAAAGAGAAAAGCGGATTTCTCGTTGCTTTATCCGCTTTTCTCTCCTCCTCTCTTACTTAAGTTTGTCTCTGTTTTCTGCCATTTTCTCAGATTTTATTTTTTCAATTGCATCCCATTTATTTGATTTTAAGAATGCTTTGTAGTCTTCTAAAGATTTGTCAAAGGCTTTATCATCTTTCGCACGAATCATTGAAATAACGGTTGTATTTAGTTTGGTTTCAATCGCTTCATTCGCCCGAGCTTCCGGCGTTCCTGCATCTGGATTAATATTTTCAATTACGAAATGTGGGACTAATTTTCCTTTGCCCCATTCTTGCATTTGCGTTAAAGCACTTTCCATTGGCACTTTTAGTTTATTAACACGGTCATTGTTAAAGTATAGGAAACGACTAATGCCATATTTTTTGTTGTAGGCATCATTGTCTGTTTGTTCTAATTTTTTCACTTCTGGTAAATAATCAATTTTTCCTTGATCATTGTACGCATAAGTAACTCCTTCAACACCATATTTTGTTAAAATTTGTCCCGGTTCATCAATTAAATATGTGAATAGTTGAGTGACTTTCGCTGGATCTTTCGCATCTTTCGTAATGTAATTACTTAACCAACCTGAAATGCCGGTTTGATTTAATGTTGGTTTTCGGCCAGAAGTGCTACTTGGTCCATCAATGGCTATATAACGTGTGCCAGATTTTTTCATAAATTCTGTGAAGTTCCCACCTTGACCACTGGTTCCAGCAACGAGCATGGTTGCATAATTTCCTTGTTTCACTTTTTCATCAAACGTCGCTCCATCATCTGTGAAGCTATCATCACTAATATTGCCTGCTCGGTAAACATCATTAAATGTTTTTAACCATTCTAAGTATTCTTTATCTAAATTTCGATCATAGTATTTACCATTTTTATCCTCTAAAGGAACACCTAAGAAGTCTTGTAATTTGTCTAAAAATGGTCCTGCACCATCGCCCACTGTGGTGAAGCCCATTGGGGTCATCTCAGGATATTTTTCTTTAATCTGTTGCATGACTTTTTCAAAATTTTCTGGTGTTGAAACGTCTGGCTTGCCTAATGCATTATAGACATCTTCACGAATAACAAAATTATCATTTACTGGGATATTTCCACTTTCATAATCCGCTTTTGTATTAGAGTAATTAGGGTAACCATATGTTTTTCCATCCTCTAAGGCATACCATTTAAACGTATCTTGGTTAACAACTTTCATTAAATAGGGGTCATATTTTTTAGCTAAATCGTTTAAAGAATAGGCCCAAGAATCTGCTTTCAATGCTGCTTGTCCAGTTTTTTCAGTTAATGTCACGATATCAGGCATATCTCCACTTGAAATCATGGCATTTAATTTTGAATCATCGCCGGAAATAAATTCAATATCCACATTTAAATCTTTTTTAATCTGCGCAGTGGTCACATCTTTTCCAAAAGGCAATGCCGTCCAATCTGAGTTAATATACCATTTAATCTTGGTCGGTTCTTTCTTCTTATCTAACTTCCAAGCAGGCGTCTTTTCATCTAATTCATACCGATCCTTAATTGAGACATCTGAGCTAGCTTTCTTTTCCCCACCGCTACATGCCGCTAAACTAACGACCGCCGTTGCCACCAATAAACCGCCTAAAACTTTTTTCATATTGTTCCCTACTTTCTTTATTCTTTTACTGCACCGGCCATCATACCGCCGATAAAGTGTTTTTGTAGTAATGGATAAATGATTAAAATTGGTATCGTTGTAATGACAATTGTTGCTAGCTGAACACCACGTGTCGTTGCCTGCACCACCATATCTGTACTGCCGCTCTCTGTCATGGTACTCAAGTTTGATTGAACAATAATTTCATAAATTTTCATCTGCAATGGATACAGATATTCTTTGGTAATATATAATTTCGTGGTCATAAAGTCATTCCATTGACCAACCCCATTAAATAAAATAATGGTGGCTAATGCCGGTTTTGTTAAAGGTAAAAAGATTTTATAAAAAATTTGAAACTCACTGGCGCCGTCTATTTTGGCGGATTCTTCTAAAGATGGTGGAATTTCTCGGAAAAAGTTCATTAAGATAACTACATCATAATAGCTAAATAAAGCTGGAATGATATATACCCAGAAGGTATCTAAGAGTCCTAATGACTTAATCAAAAGATACGTGGGAATCATGCCCCCACCAAAGTACATTGTAATGACACCCATCGTTGTATAAATATTACGCCCGACTAGTCTAGATTTACTAAGTCCATAAGCAACAATTGCACAGAACAGCGTATGCGTCGACGCACCGATGACTGTTTTTAAAACAGAAATCAAAAACGCTCGCGGAATGCTACTATCCGAAAAAACTTTCCGATAATTTTCTAGCGTAAATCCTTTCGGCCATAAAACCAAGCCTTTACCGGCTAAACCCGAACTTGACGAAACTGAGGAAACTAAAATATTCCAAATTGGCACGATAATTAATAAAGAAAACAACACAAGAATTAACGTATTGAAAAAGTAAAACCATTTGTTTTCTTTTGATTTTCTTTTAATCACAGCTGTTGCCTCCTTTATAAAATAACCGACCGACCATTGTTCATTTTTCTAGTAATGCGATCTGTAATGACTAATAAAACAATTGAAATAACAGAAATCCCTAAACCAACTGCCGTCGCATAAGAAAAGTCCCCTTGCGTTAGCCCCATACGATAAACAAATGAATTAATTACTTCTGATTTGTTTTGGTTTTGAGCATTCATTAAAACCAACGTTTGATCTAAGTTCGATCCCAATAAACCGCTAACATTTAGAATTAAGTTCAACGAAATAATCGGTGCTAATAAGGGCAAAGTAATCGTTCGGATTTGTGTTAATTTTGAAGCACCATCAATTCTCGCCGCTTCATAAAACGTTGGATCAATACGAGACATGCCAGCAAGATAGAGAATCGTGCCCCAACCTACTTCTTTCCACAAATCAGAAAGAACAGCAATCCACCAATACTTATCAGGATCTAACAAATGATTGACGCCCTGATTCATTAAGCCTAACGACATCATGACTTGGTTGATAAAGCCATTTGTTGAAAGCCACGAAATCAACATCCCGCCTAAAACGATCCAAGAAAAAAAGTGCGGAATATAAGAAATTGTCTGAATCACTTTTTTTAAATGGCCATCTCTCATTTCAAAAATCATTACCGCTAAGATAATCGGAATAGCGAATCCTAAAAAAAGTTTCATTAAACTAATCGCTAAGGTATTACGAACTGCTTCCCAAAAAAAACTATCTTCCATAATGATTCGAAAATTTTCAAGTCCAACCCATGGTGCAGAAGAAACCGTATCAACAATCGTATAATTTTTAAAAGCAATGATAATTCCATAAATTGGAATGTAGTTAAAGACAATCATGAATGCTACACCCGGAAGTACCATCCAATGCAATTGCCGCTGATCATAAAACTTTTTTAGTTTTTTCATAAGCAGGGTTCCTTTCTTTTTAGTGAAACGTTTCTACAAACAGATTATACATTCACTTCAAACGGTTGTAAACCCTTACATTATGGTTTTATTTAAAAATAACAGCATTAAAAAGCGCTATAGACCATTTATAAAGAAATTATTTCCCCTGCTTCTTTTTCCATAAAAATACTCTTTTCTAGATATTTTAAAGCATTTTATAGAAACGTTTCACCAAAATATGAACATCTTTTTCTTAAAAATAATTCTGTTAAATAACAGAAAAAAGTCTGGTCGGATTGACCAGACTTTTTAAATATAGATAGTAAAATGTGTAATTTCAGGGATCACCCCAAAACGGGCATGAATGGCGGTCGTTCCTAGGCCTGTATTAACATATAGTTGCGTTTCTTGGTCCAACTGATACAATCCTCTGGTATACTTTTCTGCTAAAACATTTGTGATTGGATAAAAAGGAATCCAAATTTGTCCGCCATGGCTATGTCCTGCTAAAACTAACTGTGTACCCGTACCAACAAATGCATCCGCGACATCTGGTTCATGGGTCATTAATAACGCATAGTCATACGTTTCTCGATAGGATAATGTTTCTGAAACGGAAGGATTTCCTAATAACGAGTCATCTAAACCACCAATAAAAAGACGGCGTCCATCTGCTAAGGTTACTGTTTCTCCTTGGTTTTTCATAACGGTAAAGCCACTGGCCTCCATGACTTCATCATACACCGCAGAAGCACCGCCACCATAATCATGATTTCCCCAAACTGCATATTTTCCAATTGTCGCTTGCAACTGTTTTAATTTTTCAATCATCGGTTCTTTTTGTTGCGGATTTTTGGCATAATTGTCAAATAAATCACCTGTAAAAACGATAATATCTGGTTTTTCACGATTGACTTTTTTTATGACTTTATCTAACCGCTTCGTCTCATAAAATTCTGAAACTTGTATATCCGAAAGTTGCACAACATTCAATGGTTCTCGTTGATTTTTCTTTCCCAAAGTCACCTGATTAACGTGAACTAAATTCGGCTCAATCTTCCACGCATAGATTGGGAGTGCGATAATTAAGAAAAAAAATAAGAGCATTATACTTAAACCAATTTTTTTAACCACATCACTCGCTCCTTTCTTTTCTTTGATTTCCGAAGACTTAGTATAGAGAAAAATCTTCTTAACCACAATCTAAAACAAAGGAAATTAAGGCTTTGTTAAACAACCTAAAGAATTTCCACAATCTCTTATCCTTTTCTTAGCTTTTTTATAAAAAAAGCTAGATAATTTCATCTGTCGATGAAATTATCTAGCTAGAACATTCTTCTCTTAATGATGATGTTTTCGAAACGTTTGATAACCAATTAAGCAAAATAAAATCCCCAATAAAATCATTCCAGTTACTGAAAATAAGCCTGCTAACATCTTTCGCATCCTCTCTGTTGCTAAACTTCCTTATTTGTAGTCACTATTTCTTGTTGTAAAATTGGTTGAAATAGACGACGTTCTGCTAATTTTCTTGCTAAAATTGCTTCACTTTTTTTCGTAAAGATACCTAAGTTATGGCGCTTGCCTTTCAAAGAGATATAAGCCAGCCATTTCCCAGAAGCGGTCTGGCTCACTCCTTTGTGTCCGCTGCTATTATTTTTGGGGCGTTTACTTTGCAACTTCCCTGGAATTACACCAGCAACTCTTTGTCGGTAATCCTTCTTTTTACGATGACCGCAACTTTTGGTATGGCCATTCAACAAATTTTCACAGCGAACCCAGCAAGATTGTCCGCACGAACACAGACAATACGCTTTCATTGTCTGTTGAATACTTTCGATCCGTACCACGACTAATTCATGATAGTTTTTTTTCAACATTGTTTGATAGCGATGGTGCGCACATTTGGTTCGATACCCACGAATTAGTTGTCTTCTTGAAGCTTCTGTATAGCTCCCACAAGAACAGCGACAGGCCCAAACAATTAGCCCTTCTTTTCTTTTTGCCGTTGGTGCTACTACTGTCAACTCACCAAACTTTTGGCCAGTTAAATCTTTATAGTTACCTGCTTGTCTCAATTGACTATCCTTCGTATTCTTGTTCTCGCCACATCTCGATTGGGTCTCTCTCATAGTGCTCATTTTTCTGAGTCTCTCCCTTTCTTAGTTCTCTGACCACCTCAGCAAATACTTGCCAATCTTTTGTTTCCGGCAAATGACGCCATGTCAATTGACGACACCGTACTTTCGAACTATAAAAATCGGACAAATACAAATCGGTTTCTAAGGTTAATTTGTGATCAATCATGACATCCATATAATTGAAAGAAGCAATAATTTTTGCAATAAAGCGGTTATAATCCTCCCCACCAGAAAAATCAACAAATACATGAATCGTTTTTTCAATTGCGCAAAAAGACCGATCATTTAACAAACAAAACATAAAATCATAATATAGATGCACACGTTCATACATTAAAAATCGTTTTTGATACAGCGACTCTGTCTTTTGTATAAAACCATCTAAGGCGCGATGAATTTGAGGAAACCGCTCTTCAAAGAAACTGCTCTGCTTGGCGGGAATAAATGCAGCCACTGAAAAGTATAGGCGGTCCCAGCGATAACAAATCAACTTTAATTTTTCTTTTGTTTCCACCGTAATTCGCTTTTCAAAGAAAGGAATAACACTATTCATATGATCAATAAATTCGTCTAACATGGTTAACTTATCTGGAAAAACAATCGGACTATCAATGTATTCATTTAAACTTAAAAAAAGAAAAATATATGAAGTCTCTTTGCCAAAATCCTCTTTAAAAAGAGGTGTTTCGCTTGTATAGATTTTTTCAAACGCGTGCTGTAAACAGCTAGGCACATGAACTTCCGTAAAAGAGTCCACTACATGATCAGAAAATACACGAAAACGTTGGATCGTTAAAAGAATAAATAGTTGTGCGCTTTGATTAAGACTAAACGTTCTTTGATACATCAGTTGTAAATCGTTTATAAATCGTTTAATGCCAGGACTATTTTCCAGCAAAATGTTAGGCAGCCTTTCTTGATTACTTCCATAAAAATAATACAAGCATTGAAAACAAAAACTTCGGATATTTTTCTCTTCTCCAACCAAGCCTGTTGACTTTAATTTAATATGCCAATTAGCTAAAATCAGATTTAGTTTATACGAGAAGGCATAAATTTTGCTTTTGCTCATAAAATGAATTTGAGAAAATTCTTGAATCGTGTGCTTTTGATAGAGGCCCACATCAAGAAGCAACTTGGCCATTAGTGATTGATCAAAATAATATTTTCTTAAGGCTTGATAATCAATTTGCGATAATTTTTGCGCACTAATCAGTCCTTTAGCTGGAAAAAGAATTTGACTCCTTGAAGAAATCTGTGTACATTCATAATTTATTTGACGGCACAACGATTCTAACTTTTGAGTGGATAAATCAAAATATCCATAAAATTCTTCTTTTAATAATGGACCTTCACTATTCATAAAAGTTTGATAAATAAGTAATTTATCTCGGAATTCTTGGTCTAATAATTCATCTAACAAAGTAGTCACATTTTCAACTCCAAACTATCACGCCTTAAGTATCTATTTTTTTAACAAGACGTGAGTGTCAATCTTGCTTATTTTTTCCACAAATTTAAAAATGATTCTTTCGATATTTAGGAATCTTCATAGAAAAGTATTATTTTAACCAAAAAAAGCCCCCTTGCGTCACCAAGGAGGCTTTTTTTGTTATTTTTTTACTTTAAATTTAAAGAAAAGCTGATTTGTTTGACTAATTTTCTGTTTCTTTTCTAGCCTATTCGTCAAAAATGATTGAAACTTTTGGTTCGCCTTCTATACTATCTTCCTATAAAGTTCTTACTCTTTTAAGTATCAGCTTCTGTCAATAAAAGTCCTCATTTGGCATTGCTAATCTGAATACAGTATGACTACTTGTTGCCGCTATTTTTTGCTGTTATTTTACTCTTTAATTGAAGCGCTAGAAACGCTGTCAACTGTTGGCTTTTCGGTCGCTGACTCTTCTTCATGGACTGATGCACTTGAGACACTATCTGCCGTTTCTGGTGCTTCTTTTTTGGAGGCACCACTGACTGCATCGACGTTTTTTCCACCGACTAATTCTTGCCCTGTTTGTTTTAAATACCAATCAACAATTGGTTTAAAGTCTAAAATATACTCATTAATTCCCGCGTAATTTCCATTATCATCATACATCGCTTGATAATTATGCACTACATAGGTATCTGGTCCGTGCATTGGAACATGAACGCGAATAGCATCTGTTTTTCCTGACCGTAATTGTTGAATCACCCATTCTACATTTTTCAATGCTTTTGGCGGATGGCAATTCGCTAATGGATTACCAACCTGTCCTGGTTGCCGTTTAGCAAACATTTCTTCAGCAGCCATTTTTTTATTGTAATATAAAAATTGATTATTACTGTCTGCGTAAGTCAATTCCATTGGCATTGATTTTAAGAAATAATTTAGCTGATCTACGGTTAAAATGCCTCGATCTAATTTTACGTATGTGTCGCCTTCCACAGCCTGAACCGCTTCTGCTGCTTGTTCTACCCAATCATCTGCTGCCATATCAACCCCTTCGATCGTTGTTTCAATGGTTCCTTTTGCATGTAAATCTTCTGGTAAGTCTTTTGGCTTAGCCCCTTCTAATTTTGAAATCACATCAATGAATTCCACGAATTTTTGTAATGTGCTTTCTAAAAATTGACGTGTTCCCTCCGCAATTAAGTTGCCGTTTTCATCAAATGCTTCTTTCGCTTTTCCTAATAAAAACTCGTTTCCAGGCATCACGATTGCATTGACACCAGGTGCATCAAGAATTTGACGGAGATGTAATTGCGCACGCGAGGTTCCTTGATCATAATAAGAGCAACCAACAATCATTACTGGTTTATTTTCCAGCGGATGAATTTTGAAAGATAACCATTCTAACACACTTTTCAAACCGGCAGGAATGGTATGGTTATGTTCGGGCGTCGCAATAATTACGCCGTCTGCTTGTAAAATTTTGCGATTCATATTCTGAATCAAAACACTGTTCGTTTGATCCTTACTTTGATTAAACATTGGAATATCTTTAATTTCTAAAATTTCCAAGTCGAACATTTTATAAAACTCTTTGCCAATATATTGCAGTAGTAACCGATTATAAGAAGAATCAGCGTTTGATCCGACGATCCCAATTAATTTCATTTTATTCACTCCATTTCGTTAAATCGTTTCCCATGAGAAATTTTCTGCTTCTTTTTTATTTTGCGCATGCGCATGTTTCAGCTGTTCTGTAATTTCAATAAATACACAAAAATCTGCAAACAAACCAGCTAGTTTATCTATTTGTTCTGAATCTTTTAACGCATTGTTTTCATCAAAAGCTTGTAAGGAATGCGCTAATAGAAATTCAGAGCTTGGCATAATTCGTGCTTTCAATTCAGGAGCATCTAAAATTTGACGCAGATGCGCTTGTGCTCTAGAGGAACCTAACGTGCCATAGGATGCACCAGTAATCATAACTGGTTTATCAACAAACGGAAAAATCCCGTAAGATAACCAACTTAGGGCATTCATCAAAGAAGCCGGCACCGCATGGTCATATTCAGGCGTACTGATAATGACGCCATCTGCTGCTTCAATTTTTTCAGCAACCGTTTTAACTATTTCTGGCAAAACTTTGTCTTCTGGCTTGTTAAACATAGGAAAGTCAACAATTTCAACTAGTTCAATGTCAGCCTCCTGCGCAAAATAGTGTTGCATAAATTGCAAAAGTTGACGATTGGTTGATTGCTCTGAGTTCGTTCCTACTAAGCCGATAATTTTTTTCATAATGAGCTGTCCTTTCTTTTTCGGTTCTATGAATGGATAATGTGAAGAGTATCTGCTAACCCACTGCTATATAAAATTTGCTGGTCTTGTGTAATGATGACTCCTTCAATCCCATCTAGTTGATTGAGGATTTCAAGCGCTTCTGGAATTGGATAACCAAATAAACGCGTTGTCCAAATCTCACCATCCACTGAAGCATCCGAGATAATTGTGATGCTGGCCATTTCAGTTTCCAATGGGTAACCGGTTGTCGGATCCAACAGATGGTGATAGACTCGCCCAGCTTCGGTTAAACTTCTTTCATAAATGCCCGACGTCACAACCGATTGATTAGCCACTTCGACAAGTAAGCTGATTGTTTCTCTGGATTCTTGCGGATTGCGAATACCAATTCGCCATTTTTTGTTTTGATGCGTAGAGGGCCCCAACGTCACAATATTGCCGCCCAGATTAATCAAAGCAGACGTAACATGGACTTCTTTCAAATAGGCAATTAGTAAATCAGCGATATAGCCTTTTGCTAAAGCCCCCAGATCTAATTTCATTCCTTCTTCTTCCAAAAAAACCGTTTGTTTTAAGGGATTTAAGTGAATCTTTTCTGGATTAATTTTTTTCAAACAGGCTTTAATTTCCTCTTCTGACGGGACACGGGCATCTTTAAAACCGATTCGCCATGTTTGAACTAACGGGCCAATGGTAACATTCAAATGACTAGCTGGATCACAACTATGTTTTTTCCCTAATGCAATTAATTGATACAACTCTGGATGAACGCTGACTGGTTTTTGCCCAGCTTGTTGATTGACAGCCATCAGTTCCGAAGTTGAATCATTTGCACTAAAACGTTGTTCATAAGTGATCAATCGTTGATGCACTTCTTCTAGAATTTTTTCAGGTTCTTCATGGTCTACAAATACATCTATTACTGTGCCCATCAAATAAATAGTTTGACTTTGTTGCACCTCAAGACTTCCTCCCCACGAAAGATTGTGTTTTATTTCACATTTATTCACAAATGAATCATACGCCTTTATTTGATGCCAGTCAAGTCGTTTATATATTTTTTTATATAAAATAACGACCTTAAAATTTTCATTTAAGGTCGTAACGTGTCTTTAACTCTTTTAAAAAACGCTTTTTTTATTATATTTTTAAAATAAATATATAATTTTCTATATAAACTAATTCTCCTTAGATAAAATTGTTTCTTTCAATGTTTGAATTGCTTCCAACAAGATGCGATTTTTATTGATTTTTGCATATGCGCGGGCATCTTGTAGTAGTTCTAAAATTTGCTCTTGCGGCTTTTCTTCAGCTAAGGCATTTTTCGCAAGTTGGAAAGCTGCTCTTGCCAAGTAATACGTGACGTGATTATCAGAACAGATGGAAATCGCATACTCTAACAAAGCATCACTTGTTTCTAAATCGCCTTTTTCTGCATAAAAAACACCACAGTGAAAGACAACATTTAATACTCGCCAAGTATCTTCCATTGATTGAATAGTATAAAGATATATTTCCTTGAAGACCTTATTGAAATAAAATTCTGCTTTCTCAATTTCGCCTTCTTTGGCATAGGCCATGCCAATTCCAGTAAAAGCTAACAAACGGTAAATATCGCTCGTGTATTTTTGCTCTTCAAACAGAAGTTTTTCAAAGGTAAATAAGCAATCCATCAACGAAGCATTTTGAAAAATCATGACAAAGCCTTGTAAATAATAATATTCTAATAACAGTTGGGAATCTTTGATTTCATCAAAAGGAATATTTTTTAAAATTGTTTGCAATTGGTCATGTTCGCTGGTAATCAAGAAGAATTCTGCTTCTTCCATTTTTTCAAGAATTTCAGGTTGTTTAATCCCTACGCGCGGGAAGAGTTCCCCCAAAGGTAGCTCTAAACGATTACATAGTTGGATCAATATTTTTAAAGTTGGGACTTGACCATTCTTTTCAAAGCGACTAACCGTAACTTGCGTACAAATCCCTTTAGCCAATTCACTTTGCGACAAACCACGTGCTTTGCGTTTTTCTATAAACCGTTGTATATTCATTGCTTTTCCTCTCATTCTCATCTTCTCAAACTTACTATAATACAACTTACCTTAAAAATATATATAGAAAAAGAAAAATGTTTATAACAAAAAAGAACACAGACAACTCTTTCATTAAAAGTTTGTCTGCGCTCTATTAGAACCTAAATCACTAAACGTCAATTCAGCGTTATTTAATCAATCCGATACGTCCTACTTGCTCTGTTTAGAGAGCAGCTCTTTTTTTAGCTTCTTTCACAAACGTATTCATGGCCTGATATAATTTTTCCTTGATTTCTTTGAGATTAGCTTGTTGTAATTCTTTATTGGCAACTAACTGTTGACCGTTCACCCAAACAGCTTCAACATTGCTAGCATTTGCTGAATAAACCAACGCTGAATAGGCATCAAAAATCGGAAACATATTAACTGATTGCGTTTCAATTAATGCTATATCCGCTTTTTTGCCCACTTCCAATGAGCCGACTTGCTCCGCCAAGCCTAACGTTTTAGCGCCCCCCATCGTTGCCAGATAAACAATTTCTTTCGCAGGAAACAAGGAGCGATCTTGGTGTGCTGTCTTATGAAAATTCGCAACCATGCGCATTTGGGTGAATAAATCTAATGTATTCCCACTACTAGGTCCATCCGTGCCTAAACCGACAATAATCCCTTGATCAAGCATTTGCTTAATCGGCGCTACGCCTTTGGCTGATTTAGTATTCGCACCGATACAATGAGCGACACGCGCTTTTCCATTAGTAGCAGCTAAACTCGCAAGATCTTCATCTGTTGCCAAAATACAATGAGCTAAAATAAACGGCTCGCTCAAATAACCCAGTTCTTCTAAGAAAGCAATTGGTGTTTTTTGATAGGCTTTTTCAAACTCAGCCATTTCATAAGTCATTTCAGCAACGTGCATGGTCACAGGAACTTGGTATCGCCGACTAAGTTCAATAATTTTTGCCAACACTTCTGGTGAGTTGGTATTCGGTGCATGTGGCGCAAGTATAGGCGTAATCAACGGATGGCCTTGCCACTTGCGAATAAAGGTTTCCGCGTAAAAAAGACCGCCTGAAGGCTCCGGACTATCACAAGTGGGCATATCAATGATCGTCTCTCCGAGCAAAGCACGAACACTCATTTTTTCACAACTTTTAGCAATTTCATCTTCAAAATAATACATATCACAGAAGCTCGTAATACCACTCAGTAACATTTCAGCAATTGCATAATCACTACTGCATCCTACTAATTCTTTTGTCATGAATTGTTCTAATGGAAAAAGAAAACGCCGGAGTCGATCTGGCACATCGTCTCCTAACGAACGAAACGGAATCATGCCTACATGGGTATGGGTGTTAATCATCCCAGGCATTAAAATTCCATTTTGACCATCGATTACTTGATTTGCAGCCATTCGCTTTTCATCAAGTGTGGTCATTGGTGCTAATTCCACAATTGTGTCTTCTTCAATCACTAAATAGCCGGCTTTGATTTCTGAAAATTGCTCATCCATTGTTAGTATATGCACATTTTTAATGAGTGTTTTCATGCAAAAGAACTCCATCCTCTGGAAAAACTAATGGATAGAAACGTTGTGACTTCGTATCCATCATCCCAAAATCAGTCACTTTAATGGCTGGCGAGACAGGCAATGATAGTGTGGAAAAGGACATGATTTCATTCATATTTTGATAGCCTAACGCTTGCATAGCTTGTCGAACTTTTTGTAAAGAAGCGCCTAATTGTTCAATCGGTGCTTGCGATAAAATCCCACCAATTGGTAAAGGACAAGTTGCCATCACTTGCTGATCCGAAGCAACCAAATAGCCGCCTTGCATCGCTAATAATTCATTCTGCGCTAACAGAATATCCTCAATCGTATTACCCATCACCATTAAATTATGATGATCATGGGCCCAGGTTGTCGCAATGGCTCCTTTCTCGGAAAGAGGTTGATCCATTAAAGAAAAAGAAATATTACCATTTTTTCCGTAACGTTCCATCACAATTAATAAGGCACAGTTGGCTTTTTGCCATTGCAACAACCCATTTTCAACAGGAATTTCTTTTGTAATTCGCTCTGTAAATGTGCCAATCTCTTGTTTTTGAATCACATTACAACGAACTGTTTCTTTTGTTGTAGCCACCTTTAAAAGTAAATCTTCTTCTGTTAACTTTTTACATTGGATGGTTTGTTGGTAAGCGGCTGGAAACTCTTCGATTTTTTCTGGATAATGGAAGGGCTCGCCTTTTTCAAAAACGACCTTTCCAGATTTATAAACCGTAGTAATATCAAAACTTTCTAAGTCATTTAATAACAAAAAGTCAGCTTTTTTACCAGGTGCAATTTCGCCGCGATCATGGAGACCCATTCGTTTGGCCGGCGTATAAGTTGCCATATAAATGGCTTTTTCGATAGGCAATCCTGCATGAACGGCTTTTTTGACATTTTCATTTAGATGACCTTTTAGCAAATCATCGGCCATCACGTCATCCGTGATAATACTTGCATAATTGTAGAAGTCATTGTCTACTATCACCTGAATGTTTTCAGGAGTGATTGATTTATTTTGAAATTGAATAAAGACGCCCGCTTCAATTTTTTCTTTTAACGTTTTAGGAAATTGATGGGTATGATCTGAAGTGATACCACTATATAGAAAATCTGCTAACTCTTGATCTTCGATTTTAGGACAGTGGCCTTCTAAAGGCATGGTTGGTCGTTGTTTTTGACACAAATCGATAATTTGACGAATTAAAGAATCTGGCTCATAGGAAATCCCTTTAAAATTCATGGCTTCCCCTAAACAAATCACTTTTGGCTCTTTGAGTAATTCTGCTACTTCTGCTAAGCCGATAATCCCACCAGTTGTTTCTAATTCGGGAGTGGTCGAAGGAACCGAAGAAGGAATTGCGTGAAAGATATCTAGTTCTGTTTCAGCGGCCATAAAAGCTTTTAAGCCTTCTAAGCCAAATACGTTAGCCATTTCATGGGCATCGGCAATCACCGTTGTCACACCGTAACGCACTACTGCTTTGGAAAAAATAGTAGGTGTCGTCATGGAACTTTCAATATGCATGTGTGCATCAATTAAGCCGGGAATCATCCATTGATTCTCGGCATTAATTGTTTTTTGGGGCTGCAAATTGACGTTCTCTTCTTCATAAATGTAATAAAATTTATCATTTTTAATCGCAACATTTCGTTGAACGAATGTTTGAGTGACTGTTTGATACAGCCACACATTTTTTAGTAATACATCGACGTTCATTTTGTCCCTCTTTTCTAAAACTATTGATTCATCGTCCGATTCCATTGATCAATCCAATCCGCTAGTTGACTATTAATAAAATTAAAATCGACTGTTTTGGCACGTTCGGCAATGGCACCATATGTTTTATTTTTCGCTTCTTTTTCGCTTAACGTTACTTGTTGATTTGTAGGTCCTTCATTTAATGAAATCGCTTTGGCCTTTTGTGATTCTTCACTAATCCGTGCGTTAACAAATTTAAAGGCGGTTTCTTTGTTTTGTGCTTTTTTAGGAATATTGACTGTATTATAGTTGGCATACGTGCCGCTTTCTGGGACGACATACGTCACGTTTTCTGCTGCGCCTTGAATAATATCAACCGCAAAATCAGCAACCACAGCTGCTTCAATTTCACCAGATTGGAACATATTAGCTAAGTCTGACGATTTTGAATACGTTTTAACAACGTTTGGTTTTAATTCTTTCATCGCTTCAAAAGCGGCCTTCCCGTTATCTTTTGTAATATCTTGACCAGCATGTTCACTGGCAACGTATAACATTAAAGGACCTGCCGTCGTGGCAACGTCTGGAACAGAAATTTTACCTTTCAAATCAGCTGACCATAAGTCATCCCAGTTTTTAATTTCTTTGCCTAATTTTTCTTTGTTGTAAACAATCCCGATACTGTTTACAGCGATTGGTACGCCAGCACCACTTTCAAAAACCTCTTTTGCTCCCGGCGTTAACTGACTTAAATTAGGTACTTCTTTTTCTGTAATTTTTTCAAATAACCCTTCTTTTCCACCTTGTGCTGCATTTGCTTGTGCTAATTCAATGACATCAATTCCCGCATTGGGATTATTTTTTAATTTCGTAAAGCGGTCTGCGCTATTGCCTACTTCTAAGGTAACTTTCGCTTCATTCTCTTTTTCAAATGGAGCGATAATGTCTTTTTTGACAATATCTTCACTTAATCCGAAAGTTGAAACGACTAAAGCATTACTTCCACCTTTGCTCTCGCTTTTCGTAGTTGCTTCGCTGTTTCCACAAGCAGTCATTAATAACGTTGCAGCGACTAATGTCCCTAAAATTACGCGTTTTTTCATTTTTAAATCTTCCTCCAAAATGGTTTTTATTTTTCTAAAATAACTAATTTCTCAGCTGGAAAAGCCAAGTGAATGGTTTCGTTTGTTTCATATAACTGTTCACTTGTTCCATTAACCAGCAATGTACCTAACGCTGTTTCCACTTCATATTGATAGCTTTTCCCTAAAAATGTTCGGACAGCGACAGTACCTGCGACAGTATTAGTAGCAGCTTCTGAAACAATCTCAATGTCCTCTGGACGAATCGTTGCCACTGTCGCTGTAACATTTGGTTCAGGATTAGTCGTTTTCACTATTTGATTTGTTTGTGTCCGATAATGACCAGCTTCCATTTTTTCGACAGAGAAAAAGTTTTCAAAACCGATAAATTCAGCGACAAATTTAGTACGAGGCAAACGATAAATCGTTTCTGGTGAATCATATTGTTCAATCACGCCATTATTCATAATGGCCACTTTATCTGAAATAGAAAAACATTCTTCTTGGTCATGTGTGACAAAAACTGTCGTAATGCCTAATTGTTGTTGAATCCGTTTGATTTCAATCCGCATTGCCACTCGTAATTTTGCATCTAAATTACTCAACGGTTCATCTAGTAGTAATAGTTTAGGTTCAATAATCAGAGCCCGTGCTAGCGCAACCCGCTGTCTTTGACCACCAGATAATTGTTTTGGATAACGGTCGCCCAAGCTTTCTAAACCACATACTTTTAGCATTTCCGTGACTTTTTGGTCCATGGTTTGTTTGCTTTCTTTGCGTAATTTCAGCCCAAAAGCGACATTTTCTGCAATCGTTAAATGGGGAAATAACGCATAGCTTTGAAAAACCATCCCGAAGTTTCTCTTATGGACAGGAACCTTTGTTAGTTCTTCTTGGTCAACGAAAAACTGTCCGTCGTTTGGCTTAATTAATCCAGCAATCACTCTTAGCGTAGTCGTTTTACCACAACCACTCGGTCCTAATAAAGAAACTAACTCTCCTTTTTCCATTGAAATATTTAAATCTTTTAAAATATCTTGTTTTCCGTCATAGCTGACGCGAATATCTTTTAAATCCACAAAAGTCAAAATTTTCTCCTCTTTCTATCTCGTGCTTCTTCCATGTTTTAGGCAATGGAAGCTAGTCCCAACGTTTTTTCAATTAAAAACATTAAGCCCATTGTTAGTAGCATCAACAATACAGAAATTGCTGAAACAGTTGGATCATAATTGTATTCCATATAACTTAATAAAGAAGTAGGCAGCATCGTCACACCGGGACCTGATAAAAACATCGATACAGGAACATTGTTAAACGAATTGACAAATGCTAACATAAAGGCTGCAAAAATTCCCGAAGACACATTGGGTAAAACAATTTGAATGAAAGCTCGCAATCTTGTACAACCTAATGTCCAAGCTACTTCTTCCATTGAATAATCTAGTTGTTCCATACTTGACCCAACCACTCGAATAATATAAGGCAAACTAATTAAAAAATGCCCCATTAACAATCCTTGAAAGACAGGCAAACCTAATTTAATAACAATATATTGAAATAACGTATACCCGACCACAATTCCTGGAATCACAGTTGGGGATAAGAAAAAGCTTTTAATAAAGTTGCGCCCACGAACGGAATAACGTGCCAGCGCATAGGAAGCCGGAATCCCTACTATTAATGCTAAAACAGTTGCTAATACCCCGATCAACAAGCTTAACTTAAAACTGTCCATAAACGTTTCCGATTGTAAGGCTTTGGCGTACCAATCTAAAGTAAACCCTTTAATCGGAAATTGAATCGCTGCGGCTGTTCCAAAAGAAGTCACCACAATCAAACATAATGGTAAAAATAAAAACAGAAAAACTAGAATTGCAATAACAGATAGTCCTTTTTGCTTACGCATGATTTGCTTCTCTCCGATCTACTTTCTTAGCGACCATGTCTAGGCCTTTCATCACAATTAATGTTGTTAAAATCATAATAAATGCAAGAACACTCGCCGATTGCCAATCACCTAAAGTATTAGCCTTTTGATATAAGAAGGTCGACATCATCATTTTTTGGTTACCACCTAACAGCTGTGGCGTTGTATAAGCCGTTAAAGTTCCTGTAAACACTAATATACTTCCTACAATGGTGCCTGGAATTGATAAAGGTAAAACAATTTTCCGAAAAGCCGTCATTGGATTGGCGCCTAGCGTCTCAGCCGCTTCTAGCATTTCTCCTTCAATGTTTTCCATAACCCCAACTAAGGTCATAATCATTGTCGGTAAAAATAAATACACTGAACCGATAATAATTGCAAATTCTGTATACAATAAATTCAGCGGTTGCTCAATTAAGCCCGTTTTTAATAACAACGTATTCACTACACCGTTTTTTCCTAAAATGTTAATCCAAGCAAAACTTCGAATAACTGAGTTGGTTAATAGTGGAAACAAGGTCATAGCCATTAAAAAGCCACGCCATTTTTTGGAAACTCCAGCAATAAAGTATGCCGTTGGAATGCCCAACACAATTGAAATACCCGTCACTATTAACGAAACTCTTATCGTTCGCCAGAAAATTGAAACATTATAGTCATCTTTAAAAAAAGTAACATACTGATTTAGTGTCAAGCCATGATCAGTAAAAATGGTTGGCAAAATGCTAGTAATTAATGGAATCATTAAGAAAAATAATAATAGTACTAGCCCCGGTGCCACAATTAAATAAGGAACTTTCTTGTTCATTCGTACACTCCTCGTTCGTTTTTTCACTTCATCAGTATACGCAAGGAAAACGTATATTTCAACACATTTTCATCTTTTTGTTCGTTTTTAAACCCGAACGTTCGTATATTTTTTCGAAAAAGGTTATTAAAAAATAAAACACGAACATTAAACAAAAAAACACAAACAAGACTGTTTGTGTTTTTTGTCAACTTTTTTATTTATCACTTAATTTTCTTGGAACGTTTGATCCTTTTCCATCATTTTCACTATAATACCATCTTGATACACCTGATAATATCCGAACAATTCATTCTCTTTTGAGACACTATTCTTTTCAGATATAATTTGAACAACATAACTTCCTTTATTTGACTGCTTAAACGTATAATGAAACGCCGAGTCATTCGTTGGTATCCCTAAACCATTTTGTAAAAATTCAATCGCTTCCTGTTTAGTATAAGATTCTGCTTCTAATTGCGTTCCTAAATGCGGATTTTTTTGATCGACAAATTGTCTTACTTTGTCATTATTAGCAGACTTTTCTATAACGACTTCCTGTTGTGAATCCCTACTTCCTGAACAGCCAGATAATACAAATAAAATCATCAACAACCCCAAACACTTACTCAAAGTTTTCTCCTCCTCTCCCTTTTCATTAGTGATACCTGATGATTTCTTTTATATTTTAGCATGCTTGATATAACGAATGGTGCTCAAAAAAGACAGAATCAACAAGTAAAAATTGTCGACTCACCTTTCTCAACTAATATTAAAAACTATTTGTCTCAATATTTTCGAATTCCCTGTAAATTACTGATAAATAAAAACAGCTCTTTTTGCGTATACTTATATTATCAGCACCTAAAGGAGGAACTTTCTTGAATAAAAAAAATCTACTCACTTATCAATCAATGGCAGCCTTGTTGCTAGTATTCAGTCTCTTTAGTTTTGACCCATCGGTTTCTTTTGCCACCCGTTCTGGAAAAACGCCGGTTTCAGTTGAACTAGAACTTGGAGGGCTGCCTGGCGATGAATCGGTTGACGATGCCATTGATCCTGACTTAGAAAATCCTAACACTAGTTTTGACTTGCTCTTTATTCCGAAAGAATTTACTTTTGAAACCCAAGCGATTTCTGGTGATTTAACGTCAGTTCCTATACGACCTTCTGAAGGCAATACTCATACAATGAGACACTTCGGGATGGGGGATGTTCGCGGAGCCTTAACTGGTTGGCATGTCACTGCTGAAATCCCACACATGCGAAACGAAGCTCATTCTTTACTAGGCATCATTACGTTTCAATTAACAGGCGGCTATGCCCGCTATGACAAAACGTTAAGGCGTTTCTTTATGACAAATACAATGTATGGACTGGATTTTTCAGAAGATCCTGCTGCACCCGACTTCCCGACCAACCCAATTATTATCGGTAACGGTGCGACTTTAATGAGTAACGCTGGTGATAGAAAAGGACAAGGCATGTGGAGTGGCCGCATGACCGATATTTCTCTTGCAATCCAAACCCCTGTTTCACAATTATTTCCTGGCGCATATACAGGTTCGATTATCTGGAATTTAATCTCTGGACCTGCATAAAATAAAAAAAACGCTTAGAAAACTAGCGGAATCACTACTCTTCTAAGCGTTTTTTTATATCATAAGGACTATTTGCTCCTTCTATTTGTCTAAGCATGCTTTACCACTTTTCGTTTAACGAATCACTTGGCCCCAACGGTAATCAAACTGATATTCTTGATTACCATTATTCAGGTTAATTTTGTATAAATAACGCGGGACTTTAATGAATAACGCATCCTCTACTTGAAAAGCTTCAATAGGTACATTTTCTTTAGTTAAAAGCAACGGTGTTTGCCACTCGTATGTTTTTTTCTGCCAATTGTATAAGCCAACTATCGCTTGATTACTTTGTCTTTTCTTGTATGACAGAACATAATAATTTGCTTCATCTTTCTTGCCTAATAAAACTGGTGCTATTAGTTGCTCTTCTAGTTTTCCTTGCACTGTTGTACGCTCTTCCGATGACAGCTTTTGACCAATTTGACTCTCATTTGAATCTACCGTCCATTTAGGCGCTTCTTGTGTTTGAAAGACTTCTTTGAAAGTTGGATCTTGTTTTAACTGCCAATTTTTCAAATCTAATTGATAATATCGATTGTTTAATCCATAAATATAGAGATAGCGATTATCCATAAAACGATAATCAACGAAATCAGAGCTTAAATAGTCTTTTAATTCAGGGAATTTCTTCACTAAATCCGCTTCAGAAAACTGTTTTTTCCCTGTTTTTGTATCGAGTAAGTAAATGGCCTCGTTATCAGCATTATTCAAAACCACATATTGATCTGTTTGACCAATTAAATAATCACGCCAACCTAAACGTTTACTCCACATTCGTTCGCCCGTCTGACTATTAACAGAAATCACTTGGAACAATGAGTTACTGGTGCTAATGCCATTCGTTCGTCCATTTGGGATAATCATTCGCTCGATTGAAGTTAAGCCTTTCGTTTTTTCAGAATAAAACGTCGCACTTTTCTCTTCAATCGTTACTGAACGAAACATTCCGAAAAAGATTAAACCAGCAAAATGTACCACTGCAAGATAAACCAACAAAATTAACGCATAGGGAACCAGTCGCCTTGTACTCCGCCTTCTTATTAAGGAAATAACCAAAATACCACTAATTACTATAAAAATAATTGCTACAATGATGACAAAAATATCATGATAAAGCCAACCAGACAATTGCCAACTTCTATAAAGTGTGTCCATTACGCCATCCTTTCCAATTGTTATTTGCTTATTATAAAAAGGATACTATTTTTTTTTGAAAAATAACAACAAAAAGCGACGAGCAGCAATAAGCCCATTCAAGTTGACTAACTAGGTCAACTTGAATGGGCGTGGAGAAATGTGCCTTGTTATTCCGCTTCTTCAATTGCGGACAAAGCTTTTGCAATATCAATTTCTTTATTCCGATAGTCAGCATCATGAACTGGAAAATGCTGCCGCAATTCTGCTGCTTCCATCCACGAAACAGTCCCTTGTTTAATGCCAAAATCAAGAATGTGCCCACCAAATTGGTGATCCTCACTGATAAAGTGCAAATGAAATCCTGCAGCAGAAGCACCATGAAATAATTTAGGTGTAAAGAACCCTACAACTGTTCCCTGAATATTCTCCGCTGTAAATTCAGGTTGATTGCGTGCTGCTTCTACAAATGGTGGATATGGTTTTTCTTGTTTAGGTGCCACACGGACATGCATCTTCGCAAAAAGACCGCTAATTTTAATTGCCGCAAAAAAATTAGGACTAATTTTTTCTAAAATTTGTGCTTTAATATTTTCATCGGTTTCCGTTGATACAGGGAATGCGCCATCTTCTTGAAAACGAGTAACTGCGGCATATGGCGTTAATTCTTCGCCTTCTAAAATAGTAATTTCGCCAGTTTGATTCGCATGATACAATATACCGTCCAATAAAATAATTTCGCCATTTGAGCCTTCTAATGTCCCAATTCCAAAATCACCTTGCGTGAGTAACGTACCAATTTCTGCCGTTCCTGCCATCAAACTTTCCATTAAACCGCCTAGCGTACCATGTTGATAAACATATTGTTCGCTCATTTTTCCATCTCCTAATAAAGTTGATCTGGTAACAATGTTTTACCTAATTCTTGATTATCTGAATAATCCACAGGAACATCAATAATCACTGGGCCTTCTGTTTGCATTCCTTCTTCTAAAGCTGCGGCAAATTCTGCTTGTGAATGTACTCGAACCCCTTTGGCTCCAAAAGCTTCAGCATATTTCACAAAATCAACTGGACCAAAATCTACGCCAGAGGATCGATTATATTTCATTTCTTCTTGGAATTTAACCATATCATAACTACCATCATTCCAAATAATATGCACGATATTTTGCTTTAAACGAACCGCTGTTTCTAATTCTTGCGCCGAAAATAGGAAACCGCCGTCCCCAGAAACAGAGATAATTTGTGTATTCGGACGAACCAGCGCAGCCGAGATTGCCCAAGGCAAAGCGACACCTAATGTTTGCATACCGTTACTAAATAATAAATGACGCGGTTCATAACTTCTAAAGTGGCGAGCCATCCAAATGTAGTGACTCCCTACGTCAACAGTAACTGTCATTTCATTCGTGGTTTTTTCTTGAAGCGTTTGAACAATTTCTAATGGATGTAATCGATTTTCAATTGTACTTGTTTTTACTTCTTTAATCGTTAATTTTTCTTGAAGCGTTTCTAAATAATCTTGCGCATCTTCTGTTAATATTGGTTCACTAAATGCTTCTGATAATTTCAAAATATTTTTAGACATATCACCAATTAGCTCTTCTTCCGGTTGCATATATTGATCAATTTCCATTTGAACTTCATCAATAACAATAACGCGCGCATCTTTTTCTGCGTTCCAATTACGTGCCTCATATTCAATTGGGTCATACCCAATCGCAATCACTAAATCACTTCTTTTTAACAAACGGTCCCCAGGTTGGTTTCGAAATAAACCAACACGCCCAAAGAAATGTTCTTCTAATTCTTTTGAAATAATGCCTGCTCCTTGGAACGTTTCCACGACTGGCAAACCAGTTATAGCAACCAATTCACGAATGGCTGCGGTAACTTTTCGTGCAGAGGCCCGCATTCCTAAAAGTAAAACAGGTAATTTCGCTTGCTTGATTCGTTCAGCTAAAGCTGCGATTGTTTCTGCTGATGCATGGCCCAGTTTCGGAGCCGACAAAGGCTTAATTGCTTCGCCTGTCACCGGACTATCTGTGACATCTTGTGGGATCGATAAGAATGTTGCACCTTTTTTCGCTGTTTTGGCGATACGGTAAGCATTGGCAATATTTTCAGATAATGTTTCTGGATCTTGAATTTCTGTACTGAATTTTGTTATTGGACTAAATAATGCAGCATTATTCATGCTTTGGTGAGTTAATTTTGACAAATCGGACCGTTTTACCTGTCCAGCCAATGCTAAAACAGGGTCCCCTTCTGCAGTCGCAGTTACTAACCCAGTTGCTAAATTGCTGGCACCAGGTCCACTAGTTGCAATAACTAAGCCAGGCTCTCCCGTCAAACGACCAATCCCTTGTGCCATAAAGGCTGCATTTTGTTCATGTCGAGCTAAAATTAATTCTGGGCCTTTATCAACTAATGCATCAAAAACCCCATCAATTTTTGCACCGGGAATCCCAAAAATATAGGGCACTTCGTGATTGATTAAACTTTCTACTATGATATCTGATCCTTTTTTACTCACTGTTATACCTCCAATTAAAATCTGTACTAATTACAAATACAAAAATACCACTAAAATTCTAATTAATCAACAATGAAACACCTTGAAAACGTGTAATATACTAATTCGCATATTTTAATAGAATTGAGATATTTCAAAAGATTAAGCAAAAATAATGCAAAATACCTTAAAGTTTTATAGTCTTTCAACAATTATTATATACTTCTTCACTAAAAATTAGTAAGATTAACTTATAAGAAAAAAATCACAACCTGTGATAAATTATTGGAGGAAAAATATGTCAAAAGGGAAGAAAATTTTTGCCATTATCTTTGGAATTATCTTGGTTCTATTTCTTGCAGTTGTTGGAATGGGAGCAAAACTTTATTGGGATGTTTCTAAATCAATGGATAAAACCTATGAAACAGTAGAACGATCTAAAAAAAGTCAGGTCAATTTAAACAATAAGGAGCCTTTTTCTGTTTTATTATTAGGGATCGATACAGGCGATGATGGGCGTGTCGAGCAAGGTCGTTCGGATACAACAATTGTTGCAACAGTTAACCCTCGTGACAAGCAAACAACCTTAGTCAGTCTTGCTCGCGATACCTATGTTGATATTCCAGGTCAAGGAAAACAAGATAAATTGAATCACGCCTATGCTTTTGGTGGGGCATCTTTAGCAATGGACACAGTTGAAAACTATTTAAATATACCTATTAATCATTATGTTTCAATTAATATGGCTGGTTTAAAAGAATTAGTCAACGCGGTTGGCGGAATCGAAGTGAACAATAATCTGACTTTTTCACAAGACGGATATGATTTTACGATTGGTAAAATTTCATTGGATGGTGAACAAGCACTCTCCTATTCAAGAATGCGTTACGAAGATCCTAATGGTGACTACGGCCGCCAAGAACGGCAAAGAAAAGTGATTGAAGGCATCGTCCAAAAAGTCTTAAGTCTTAATAGCGTGAGCAACTATCAAGAAATTTTAACAGCTGTTTCTGATAATATGAAGACAGATTTAAGTTTTGATGACATGAAAAAAATTGCCTTAGATTATCGCAGTGCCTTTGGTAAAGTGAAACAAGACCAACTTCAAGGTACTGGTTTTATGCAAGATGGTGTTTCCTATCAACGTGTGGATGAACAAGAATTAACTCGTGTCCAACAAGAGTTGAAAAATCAATTGAATACAAAATAAAAATAAAACCCACGAGTACTATAAATACTCATGGGTTTTATTTTCTCTTCTATTAACGTTCTTGTTTTACCGCTTCTAAAGCCGCTGTATTAATAATGTTCCAAGGTTTGTCAAACGCTGGTTGGAAGAAGAAGTCCGCATAGGCTAAGTCTTCAATCGTCATTTTGGCTTGAATCGCTAATGAAATAGCATTAATGTTTGCAGTTAAATCTGCTTTCGACATTAATTGAGCGCCTAAAATTTGTGTTGTTTCAGGATCATACACTAATTTAAACCAAGCTTTTTGTTTGTCTGGATTAAAGTCCATCAAGTAGTCTTCTACTACTGTCACCGCTTTTGTTTCTTTTCCTAATTTTTGAGCCATGACTTCGTTAATCCCTGTTGAAGCAAATTTATAATTAAAGACGGCCAAGCCAGAAGATCCTTGAACACCAGGGAAAGGTTTAACTGGTTCCTCTAGGTTTTTCACAGCAAAGCGACCTTGTTTACGAGCATTCGTTGCTAAAGCAATATTTACTTCTGTGTCTGCAGGATTGTATTTAATTAACGTAGCATCCCCTACTGCAAATACATCTGGCTCACTTGTCCGCATGTATTCATCCGTCTTGATTAGGCCATTCGGATGTAATTCTAAGGTACCTTTTAACCAAGCAGTGTTTGGACGGACGCCAACTGCTACAACGACCAAATCAGCATCGTACGCATTTTTATCTGTAACGACTTTTTGCACACGACCGTCGCCTTCGTAACGTTCAACTGTTTCACCAGTTGCAATGGTAATATTATTAGCTTCCATCTCTTCTGTTAAAACATCTGTAAATTCTTTATCTAGATATACCCCTAATGGACGATCTAAAATGTCAATAACAGTAACCTTTTTACCGGCTTTTGCAAATGCTTCGGCAGCTTCAATCCCAATATAACCACTACCAATCACAACCACATTATTGACTTCTGGATCTACTGTTTTTTGTTTTAATTTAATGGCCCATTGACGACCACGCATCAAGTAAATATTATCCAAATCTTTACCTGGAATATCTAATTCAAATGGGACAGCTCCGGGACTGATGATTAATTTATCATAATTTTCAACACGTTCTTCACCTGACACTAAATCTTTCACTGTCACTTGATGTTCTTTTGGTTGAATCGCTGTAATTTCAGTATTAGAAAAGACATTCACACCACGACTCTCCATTTTTTCGCCAGTCATATAGCGAACAGAATTAACATCTTTCACTTTTCCTTCTAGGTACAACTGCATGCCACAAGACAAGAATGAGATAAAATCACCTTTCTCATACCATTGAATTTCTGCATCAGGATGAAGATTTAGTAATTCCTCTACCGCTTCATAACCTCCATGTGATGATCCTAAAACAATAACTTTCATCGCTCGTTCCTCCCATATAATATTATTTCTTACATAATAAAGAATATCATATATTCTCAAAAAATAACAAGTAATATCCTCTTTTTCATTCTCAATTAAGTTCTTTAAATGAGAATAAAAAGGAGTATCCGCTGTATTTCGCCTCTTTTCAATTACTTTTTTATTTACTAAAAAATAAAAAATACTAAATTCTCCGATACGATTGATAGGGACGCCCCACTTTTAAATAGCTATTTTTACTTTCTAAAAGGTTATTTTTTTCTAGAAACAACACATATTTGCGAACAGAAACATGTGAAAGCTGACTCGCTTCTGATAATTCTTGAATCGTAAAATAGTCGGTAAATTCGTCTATTTTTTTTAACAATAGTTGTAATGTTGCTTGTGTTAGTCCTTTTTCTAAGGATAGGTTTTGAATATCTTGTTCATTTTTACGTGCGTTTGTCTGTGAAGAATGAAACAATTGGTCCACTTTTGTTTGCGAAAGCTCCTCCGTTTCCAGCGTGAATTGAGCAGCTTTTTTCTGATAGTTTTCGATACTTTGTTGAAATCGTTCAAAAGAGAAGGGTTTAACTAAATAGTCTAAAACGCCTAAATGTAAGCTTCGTTTAACATTTTCTAACTCGTTGGCAGCCGTAATCAGGATAACTTCTGTGTCAATTTTTTCATCTCTAATTGTTGCCAGATAGGTCAAGCCATTGCCATCTTTTAAATGAACATCTAATAAAACAAGTGCTGGTTGTTTTTCTTTCGTTAGTTGTAGACCTTCAGCAATTGTTGCCGCCGTAAAAATAGTCGGTTGGTGAATTAATTTTTCAAGATATTTTTGATGTATATATGCAACCATAGGATCGTCTTCAATAATCAATAGGTTCATTTTCCTCTGCTCCTTCGTAATGAACATTTATGCGAAGGACAAGCCAATTGTTTTGTTGGTTTTCCCAAGTCAATGTCGCTTCCCCATTCTCTAATAATCTTGCCAAATAAGAAGTGAAAAACTCTTGTTCAAAGCGTTCCAGTTGTTCTTTTGGATAAGCAAACGAATAAGTCGTCGTCAAACTTCCTGGCTGATAATCAATGGTTTCAATGATCTCTTCTGGTAACGGTTGTTCCATCAGGAAACGATGAATATAACGGTAGATAGCAATCAAATTTTGCGTATCTTCATCTCGTTTATTTGGTGGAATTTCTGGATAAATTTCAATAGCTAATTGTGTTTTAATTTCTGCAAACTTGATTCTTTCCCCACTTAAAAAACCTGCTAAAATAGGATTCCTAACCAAAATAGCTAAGCGCTGTGCAAATTCCTTTTCTGGTTTCAATAAATCGGCTAGATAATGTTTTAGCGCCTCGTAATCTTCTAAATCGACTAAGCCATAAATGACATGCATCTTATTCATAAATTCGTGTGATTGACTTTGTAATGCCGAAGCATATGTCGTTGTGCTGACAAGCTGTTCTGCGACAATAAACGTTTCCGTCGCATTTTTCAGAAAGATAACATGCCCAATTGTTTTTTTACGGACATTAATCGGGGCGATTGAGACGAAATAATCCTGGCCATTTTGACGATAGAATTGCTCTGTTTTTGAATGTACGATTAATTTTTCAGGAGATAAAACCAATGCTGAAAGTTTCTTTCCTAGTAAATTTTCTTCACTATTTGTTATATTATGATACATTTTAGTTGCTTCAATATTTGCTAATAAAATATTTTGATCGGTATCAATCACAAGGATTGCGTCTTTCGTTTCCTCAAGCATGGCATTTCGCTCTTCTAATAGACGAGCAATTTCTCTTGGCTCTAAATCGTGAAGTTGTTTTTTTAAATAATAAGAAACCACGATGGCTAATATAAAGCCAAAACCAACACTTAAAAGGACACTCACTGTGTAATCATTTTTTGTTCGTTCAATCAATTGTGAAAGCGAGGTCATTTTAATGCCCATTGCCACAACCCCAATTTGTTTTCCTTGATCATAGACTGGGACAAAACCTCGTAATGATTCTCCTAAACTCCCTTGACTAACAGATAAATGTTCCTCCCCTTTTAATGCTCGCACTTCATCGCCACCTTCAAAATGCTTACCTATTTTTTGGCGATCAGGATGTGTTAAACGAATCCCCTGCATATTCATAATCACGATAAAATCCAACTGATGGATTTCACCTAAACGAACCGTATACGCTTCCAATTCATCTGAATAGTGATCATTCTTTAAGGCTTCAATAACATTCGGTTCAATAGCCAACTGTTCCCCGACGGCTAAAAGTGCTTGCTCTTGGTTTTTACGAACTTCTTTAATTGTTTGGACCGTCGTTACTCCGTAAAAGAAAGTAATCATAATAATTAATGTTGCAATAAAAATCACTGATAAGAAGCACCATAATTTCCCGCCACGCTTCATTCCATCCCTCTTTTCTCTTCAAATAAAGTATAGCATAGGAAGATTTGGTTAAAAAACTTTTCTTTAGTTAAATTAATTAAATAATCTACTCTACAGAAAACGTTTACATTATGATGAATATAGATTAAAGTTATAGGAGGAAATAGCATGGAAAAGAAATTGCACGCAACAGCTGCTAATGAAACAGATTGGCGCAACAAATTAACCAAAACGAGGATTGGTTCGGTTACGTTACCTGTTTATCTTGTAACAGCTAGCATTATTCTTGTTACGGCTCTATTAGAACAACTACCAGTCAATATGTTAGGTGGTTTTGCCGTAATTTTAACAATGGGTTGGTTACTTGGAACAATTGGTGGAAATATTCCTATTTTGAAACATTTTGGCGGTCCCGCAATTTTATCTTTATTAGTACCATCAATTATGGTCTTTTTCAATTTACTCAACCAAAATGTCTTAGACTCAACAGATATTTTAATGAAACAAGCAAACTTTCTCTACTTCTATATTGCATGTTTGGTCTGTGGAAGTATCCTTGGAATGAACCGCAAAATTTTAGTCCAAGGTTTAATGCGCATGATTGTCCCGATGGCATTAGGAATGATTTTAGCAATGGGCGTTGGGACCCTTGTTGGAACACTGTTAGGTCTCGGTTGGAAACATAGCCTTTTCTATATCGTCACTCCTGTTTTAGCTGGTGGAATCGGTGAAGGTATTCTTCCTTTATCCCTTGGTTATAGTGCCATTACTGGGTTGCCAAGTGAACAATTAGTGGGGCAATTAATTCCCGCAACCATTATTGGTAATTTTTTTGCTATCATGTGTTCAGGTTTACTTAGTCGTTTAGGAGAAAAACGCCCTGAACTTTCTGGACAAGGTCAGTTGATTAAAATTACCAATTCAGATGATTTAAGTGATGCTTTAGAAGAAGACAAAGCACCAATTGATGTAAAATTAATGGGTGCTGGTGTTTTAATTGCGTGTACCTTATTTATTACAGGCGGTTTATTACAACACTTAACAGGCTTTCCTGGTCCTGTTTTGATGATTGTTGTCGCAGCCTTTTTAAAATACTTAAACGTAGTACCGAAAGAAACCCAACGCGGATCAAAACAGCTTTATAAATTTATCTCTGGCAATTTTACGTTCCCGTTAATGGTCGGCTTAGGTATGTTATATATTCCTTTAAAAGATGTCGTAGGAATGCTTAGCTGGCAATATTTTGTTGTGGTAATTAGTGTCGTTTTCACTGTTATTGCTACAGGATTTTTCGTTTCACGCTTCATGAATATGAATCCCGTTGAGGCTGCCATTGTCTCCGCTTGTCAGAGTGGTATGGGTGGGACTGGCGATGTAGCTATTTTAAGTACAGCCAATCGAATGAACTTAATGCCGTTTGCACAAGTTGCGACACGTTTAGGCGGTGCCATTACAGTAATAACAATGACTGCTATTTTTAGAATGCTTTTTTAACTATAAGTGAATTATTTAGGAGGAAAATGATATGTCAACAAAAGATGTAAAAGAATTAGCGATTGAGCAAGCAAAAAAATTTGGGGGGAAATTAGAAGTCTGCCCTAAAGTTCCGATTGAAACAAAAGCAGATTTAGGAATTGCCTACACACCAGGTGTTGCGGCTGTTTCTTCTGCCATACATGAAAAAAAAGAACGCGCTTACGAATTAACGACAAAGAAAAACACCGTCGCCGTTATTAGTGATGGTTCAGCAGTTTTAGGTTTAGGTAACATTGGTCCTGAAGCAGCGATGCCTGTCATGGAAGGAAAAGCTGCATTGTTTAAACGCTTTGCTGGTGTGGATTCGATTCCCCTTGTTTTAGATACACAAGATACCGAAGAAATTATTCAAACGGTGAAATTTTTGGCTCCAACCTTTGGGGGAATTAACTTGGAAGATATCAGCGCTCCTCGTTGTTTTGAAATTGAACAGCGTTTAATCGATGAACTAGATATTCCCGTTTTCCATGATGATCAACACGGGACAGCGATTGTTGTTCTAGCGGCTTTGTACAACAGCTTAAAATTAATCAACAAGAAAATAGAGGACATTCATGTGGTAATCAACGGCGGTGGCTCCGCTGGTCTTTCGATCACAAGAAAATTTTTAGCTGCTGGCGTAAAACATATTATCATTGTTGACCGTACAGGGATTCTGAGCGAAACAGATACAGCTCTGCCACCACACCACGCAGAAATTGCGAAGCTAACCAATCGGGAACACCGTACCGGTGATTTAGCTACTGCTCTTGAAGGCGCTGATGTCTTTGTTGGTGTTTCGGCACCAGGTGTTTTAAAACCTGAGTGGATTCAACAGATGAATGAGCAGCCAGTTATTTTTGCAATGGCTAACCCAGTTCCTGAAATTTTTCCTGATGAAGCTTTAGCGGCAGGCGCTTATATTGTCGGAACTGGTCGTAGTGACTTTCCGAATCAAATTAATAATGTGTTAGCCTTCCCTGGTATCTTCCGTGGTGCCTTAGATGCTCGGGCGAAAAAGATTACGATTGAAATGCAAATTGCCGCTGCCAAAGGTATTGCAAAATTGATTCCCGATAATGAACTCACGCCGACCAATATTATTCCCGATCCATTCCAAGAAGGAGTCGCAAAAGTCGTCGCCGAAAGCGTCCGTAACGCTGTCAAAGAATCAAATTAAAAAGAGAAAAAAGGAACAACCTAACTCCTCTTGAGTTAAGTTGTTCCTTTTTAAAATCTGAAACGCTAATCTATTATTTAAAACTGATATTAAACTCTTGCATATCTTTTTCAATATAAGCAAGTAATTTTTTATTTTCAAAGAAACGTGTAAAGTAGTACGCAATACGATAATCTTCAACAGCATCTAGTCCTAGCATTTGTTTATTAAACGCTTTTTCGTATAATAAGCAATCTAAAGAGTAAATAGAACTGTGCGTCCGATTAATTTCGATTCCTTTATCACTTAATTCAATACTCTTTGCATAGTCTTTAATTAATGAATAGAATTTTGCGGTATTATAATAAATACGGCATTGCTCTAATGGATAATCTAATTTGAATTCGCTTAGCAATTGTAAAGATTTATCGTAATAAACTTTTGCTTTTTCAATATCATCTTCTAATTCATATAAAATACCGATCGCATTCATACTCAAAATATTATAAATATTAATATCACGACTAATTTCAGAACCACGATGTAAATAGAACAATGCTTCGCTATTATTTTTCTTACCTAATAAACTCGTAATTCCTTTATAATAGAAAAATTTTGTTTCTAAAATTCTGTTTGAACTTTCGATATCATCTGGATAGTCTTTCAACAAATCATAGGCTTCATCGTGCTTAAAGTAAAAGCATAATTCTTCTACTTTATTTAATAAGCTTTCGAGTTTTTTCTCACTAGAACCTTCGATACATTCTTCTACTTGTAAGTCTAAACGTAGACATACAGATGAGAAAATGTCTAAACTGTCACACACATTTTTGTTTTCAATGTTACTAATTGTTGCTTGTGTACAAATTCCTTTTGCCAATTCAGCTTGCGATAATTTTTTCTTTTTACGCGCTGTTTTGATTTTTTCTCCCGCTACTCTCACAGTCAAAACTCCAATCTTTCTATTTTTTTTGTATTAAACATACCATCATTTTACAGATAATGTTATAATGAAGCTATCATAATAAAGGAGGTGAAATATATGTTTGATTTACTTGCTTTATTAACTGGAATTTCAGTTCGTGGCAATGCACCACACCAATAATTACGTGTTTGTTTAACTGAATTTCTGACGGCTCTACCTATGCCAGTAGGTGGAGCCATTTTTTTATTTAATATTATAAAATTAACAGTATTTCTAAAACCTCACACTTAGTATAACACAAATTATAAATTATGCTAGATAGTTGCCAAATTAACGTCATTACAAGGATGTTACGTTTTTACAACATCTTGTAAAACTAGACAATGCTGTCCTTCTTTATCCACCACACTCAATGATAGTGATAGTATCTTATGATAGAAACAACATGTACATTATAACAATTATTATTAAGAAAGCTACTTCTCAATAGGAGAAGTAGCGCTTCTCTCGTTACAGTTTTACTCTTCTTCTTCAGCCATGAATGTATTGAAAACTTCTTCAATCATATCCCATTCAGCGTCTGTTTCAATTTGCTGTAAATCGCCTTCTGTACCTTCTGCGTTTTCCACATATGAGTAAGCTTGCAATTCAACATCTTCATCCTCAGGAATTCCTGCTGGATATAATAAAACATAATTTTTACCGAATTCTTCTTGACCGTCAACAGTTAGTAGGATCTCGTATAATGTTTCATTTCCTTGTTCGTCTACTAAAGTAATGTGTTCATGTCCTTCGTGATCATGATCGTGGTTGTGTTCTGTCATTCTTCTTCTCTCCCTTGATGTATTCAAAGCTCGATAATTATCGGCTATGTGCATCTAAATAATTTTGTAGAATCATTACTGCCGCTAGTTTATCAATGACTTTCTTTCTTTTGGCTCTTGAAGCATCTGCTTGCTCCACCAAGAAACGCTCTGCTTGGACAGTTGTTAATCGTTCATCTTGATAGTCAACAGGTAATTGAAATAATTCTTGAATCTTATCACCATATGCCATGGATGCTTCAGCTCTAGGACCGATGGAATTATTCATGTTTTTCGGTAAACCTACGACAAATTTCGTGACTTCGTATTCTTTCACCAATTCACCTAATCGCTCAAAGCCGAAGTTCTCTTCCTCTTCATTGATGCGAATAATTTCGATGCCTTGCGCTGTCCAACCTAATAAATCACTAACAGCCACACCGACTGTCCGTGAACCTACATCTAGCCCCATGATCCTCATTTGATATCGATTCCGTGGTTCGCTAAGTAATATTTGGTTAATTCTTCCATGATTTCATCACGTTCATGACGACGAATTAAGTTTCGAGCATCTTGATAACGAGGAATGTAAGCCGGGTCCCCAGAAAGTAAATACCCTACTATTTGGTTAATAGGATTGTATCCCTTTTCTTCTAATGCCCGATATACGGTTTCTAACGTTTCACTGATTGCTTTTTTTCGATTATCATCAAAATCAAAGCGTACTGTTTCGTCTGTAAAACCCATTTTACTACACCTCACTTCTACTTTTATACAATTTCATTTTACTAGAAAAGAACCGAAACTACAAACAAAATTTCTTCTCCTTCTCTCTTTTTTGTTATTTCTTAGTCTTTTATTAATAAAGGCTTCGTAAAAAAATGACAGCCATCGATAATTTTAAAATTATAAAAACAAATACACAACTTTATAAAACAAGAATAAAGGTCTGCTAAATCGCCAGAATATCACCTTTCCCTCCAATTCATTTTGCGAAAAAATCGACGTTTTTCTTTTAAAAACTTTTAAATATCTATGATTAAATAATATCAGCCTTTTAATGTTACAATTCGCTAACAATCTGTTTACGATGTAAATTTTCGATTGCAGCTGTTATTTATTTCCTCTTTTTGGTTCGTTTGTAGTACACTAGAAGAAAATACATAAAGTGAGGCTTGCTCAATGACTCCTGCTCATTTGGATTTACTTTTAGAAACCTGTTTGTTAGCTGGTAAAATTATGATAGAAAGCGATGCAGAAATGTACCGTGTTGAAGATACAATGAGCCGAATTGCGCTTGCTTCTGGCAACTATCGAATGGTTAGCTATGTGACACAAACCGGGTTATTTGTTGGCATAGATGGAACCTCCACGATTCGTATGGTTCAAGTAATGAAACGTGGCATTGATTTAGAAAAAATCTCTCGTGTGAATCAGCTGTCTCGTGCTTATGTGGCTGGTGATTTTTCTTTAGAGGAATTACTGAATAAACTAAAAGTGATAGATAGTGAACACCGCCATTTTCCAATTAGCGCACGCATTGTTAGTGCGGCCGTTGTCAGCGCTACAATTATGATTCTTTTTGGTGGCGTCTGGTCCGATTTATTCTTGACTTTTCTGATTGGTGGTTGCGGCTATAGTCTTTATTATTTTAGTTTAAAGTTTCTCAAGATTAAATTTTTATCTGAATTTTTAGCTTCGCTGTTTATTGGTGCAGCCGCTATTCTTTCAGTCAAATTGGGACTCGGACAATCACAAGATTTAATCATCATTGGTTGTGTCATGCCTTTAGTGCCTGGTGTGCAAATTACCAATGCTCTTCGCGATTTGCTAGCTGGACACTACTTATCGGGTGTTTCTCGTGGGACTGAAGCATTAATGACTTCAGGAATGATTGGTTTTGGCATTGCTTTTGTCTTTCAACTTTTCTATTAAAAGGAGTGACTTACTTGCTAGGAATCGTTTTGGTACAATTTATCTTTAGTTTTTTAGCTTCTGCGGCGTTTGCAATTATTATTAATGTTCCCCGACGATCACTGGTGGCTTGTGGTCTAACTGGTAGTGTAAGCTGGATGCTTTATTGGGTAATCGTTGAAGTTTTTAGTGGAAATGCAGCATTAGGTTCCCTTATCGGTGCTGTCGGTGTTGCGGCAGTAAGCTACCTATTCTCAAAAATATTGAAAATGCCTGTCACGATTTTTAATATTCCTGGTATTGTTCCATTGGTACCTGGTGGCTTAGCTTATCAAGCTGTTCGGAATATCGTAATTGGCAATTATGAAAAAGGCGCCTATTTTACCGTGCAAGCTGTAATGATTGCTGGGGCAATTGCGTTAGGCTTAGTCGCTTCTGAGGTTTTCAATCAGAATATCCGCAGCTTTCGGGAAAAAAGAGAATCTTTGGGTTTTATTCGTCGTAAGCGCAACAAAATTAAAAAATAGACAGCAAAAAAGTTGGTTGCTTCCATTTGATAAGGAAGCAACCAACTTTTTTTAAAAGGAACGATAGACATATTGATTTTTTGGTGCTTGATCTGCTTTGACTTTCTCCACTTGCACAGTTGGTATTTGCCGTTTAAACGGTGGATAATAGGATAACTCAACCGTGCCGGTAATCGTTACCCAATCATTGTTTTGAAATTGCGTATGTTCAGGAAAATGAACCAACAAGCCAAAAACGCCAGAATCAGCGACACAATGAATAATCCCAAAACGGAAGACAAATTGGTCAACACTTTCTTCTCGTTTTGAATTATAGACAAAGCCTTTATAAGAAATCCTTTTCCCTGCAAATTGACTTGGATAATTATAGATTAATTCCATAATTTCCAAATAGTTTTCATCCGTAATTGAAATCACAGATTGTCCATCATATTGTTTCATGGCTTTTGCCATCTGCTTGTCATAATCCGTCTTATTGAAATACATACTTGTATCAGGTTTCAAATATTGCGTTTGCATATCAGGATCCCCTACTGATTCTTTACTTACTGGAAAGTTAAAGCCTTTTGCTTCAACAATTGTTGTGTCTAAACTAACTGTCGGAAATAATAAGCCAACAATCAACGGTAAAGAAAGTAGTAAATAGGCAAGCCCTCTTTGGCTGGGTTTTTCCAAATTATGCTGATGGCCATGATGTTCATGTCCCCCATGTTGGTGCATGTCTTCATGTTTTTTTTGCATTGATGGATCTGCTTGGTTCCACAAAATCAATTGGACAATCGCCATAATAAAAGCTAAAACCATTGATAAAACAGCTAAGTAATTATAATGAATATTGATATATTGGTTCAGTTCACCTGAAATTTGAAGATACATCATCAACCCCATATATCCAATTAAAATAATAAATCGTATCATCGATTGTAGGCCTCCTTTCTAAACTACTGCCGCATAAATAGTTACGACAAGCGCCACTATCAAAACAAATTGTACAATGAATGACATCTTAAAATAACGTTTCATCATCAATAAATTTTTAATATCTACCATTGGACCAAAAACTAAGAAGGCGACAATTGGTCCTGTGCCAAACAAACTCAAAAGAGAAGAACCAATAAATGCATCTGCTTCTGAACAAAGTGATAGAGTGGCAGCGATGACTAGCATGACTAGAATCGCTAAAATCTTTGAATGGCCCAATTGCATAAGCGCACCAGTTGGAATATAGGTTTGCATGATTGCTGCTAACAAAGAACCAAAAATTAAATAACGACCCGTATCAAAAAATTCATCAATACTATGGGTTAACGCTGACCAGCCATTTTTCCAAAATGAACGAGCTTCATCAACGTGTTCATGCGTATGAGCAACCTGCTCTTCTTTAATCTGCGCCAACTCTTTTTCTGTTAAAATTGATTCTTTTCGAAAATAAGCTAACCAAATGCCGATAACCCACGCGACAATCATACTACCTAAAACTCGCCAAATCACAAATTTTGTTGCGCCACTAAAGGCTACGTATGTTGAGAATAGCACAATTGGATTAATGATTGGTGCCGTTAACATAAAAGCAAAAGCGGTATGTGTTGGTACATCTTTTTTAACAAATTGATGCACAATTGGTACAATCCCACATTCACAAGAAGGGAAGAAAAACCCTAGGAAACTCCCTACACAAATTGATAAAAATTTATTTTTAGGTAACACTTTTTTTACTCGTTCTGGTGTTAAAAAAACATGTAAAGCGCCTGAAATCAAGCAACCTAACATGACAAAAGGCAATGCTTCGATAATAATCGAAAGAAAAATAGTGCTCATCTGTAAAACAGAGTTTGGTAAAAATTGAAACATCATAGACCTCCCACTAGTAAAAATCTAGTTAACTATACTCCTAACACCAGACAAACACAAGTATTTGTCAAAAAATTAACTAAGAGTTTAAAAGTATTATCACCGATGTCTCTGTCAAACCAGCTGGATAAAAGAACAAAAAATGAGCATGGGACAAAAATCACTTTGGATTTTTGCTCCACGCTCAAAAACTGATAAACCACCATTATTCTAAATTTGAAATAACTCTGAGGCTGAATCGGGGTCTGTATCATATACCTTAAATGCTTCACCGACGCCTAAATCCTTTTGCTTCAAAGTAGACTCCATTGCCATTCGCGCATGAAGTTTCGTATTATTTTCTTTGCTAAGATGACCTAAATAAATGCGTTTTGTTTTATCACCTAATACATCCGCCATCACAAGAGCACCATCATCATTGGATAAATGGCCTTTATCTCCTAAAATCCGTTGTTTAAGACTCCATGGATAAGGTCCTGCTCGCAAAATTTCAATTTCATGATTGCTTTCGACTAAATAAGCATCTGCGTTTTCAATCGTGCCACGAATATGATCGCTACAATAACCTGTATCCGTTAGAACAACAAAGGAACGATTATTGCGATGAAAACGATAAAATTGAGGCGCAATCGCATCATGTGAGACACCAAAACTTTCAATGTCCATATCTCCCAAGGTCAAAACTTTGCCCATTTCAAAAATATGTTTTTGAGCGACATCGACTTTGCCAATCATGGGATCCATCGCTTGCCACGTTTTTTCATTAGCATAAACATCTAACTTATATTTTCGCGCTAACACGCCAACGCCGTGAATGTGATCCCGATGTTCATGTGTAACTAAAATCGCATCTAAATCTTCTGGTTTGCGATTGACTTCTGCTAACAGTGAAGTGATTTTTTTGCCACTTAAACCCGCATCTACTAATACTTTCTTTTGGTTGGTTTCAATAAAAAGGGAATTGCCTGTACTGCCACTGGCAAGAACACTGATATTAAAAGCAAACTCTGAATCCATTTAAAACTCTTCCCTTCTACATTACAACATTAACGTGTTTCATTATACAACGGACCTTAATGTTTTTCCACCTTTGGCACAGTATTATTTGTGATGATGGTATTACTTACGGCATTCACCTGTTCAATTTCAACTGAATCTTCACCAGTAGAAATTCCTACAAACCAGACTGGAACGTATACATTTTTCTCACGAATTTTATAAATTCTTGAATAGGCCAATTTAATGAATGTTATTTTGGAATTACTAGGAATCCGGTTATTCATATAGAGCGTGTCTATCGCATCACGATTGGAATATAAATCCGTTTTGTCTCGTAACTCTTCAATATTTTCAATGTGCGTTTGCGAATATTTACTAATTTTCCATAATTCACCTGACGTATCTGCTAAAATACTTAATTTTGCCGTGTCGTCTCTAAAGGGAATTCCTTTATATGATTGTGCAGCCACAATTTCTGCCGTCGGCTCTTTTAAATGAGAAAATTCTGGTAAGTATTGATATTCGTCTCCGAATAATAAAGCATTTTTTTCATTTAAGAAGGTACTTAAATCTTTATCAATTTTCTTAGGATCAATAAAATAGTTTTTACTAGGTACACTCGTTAAAGTATTATCCGCAATTTGCAGCCCATTTCTCAAAAAGTTTTTATTCTTTTCACGTTGGATTTTTAAAGCAGCAGAAAAATTGGTTTGTTCGCCACTTAAATAATAGCCTTCCAATCGTTCTGAAGAAAGTGTCCCTTTATACGAGATGTTATCTTTTTCCAACCGACTTTCAATCGATTCTGTTTGGCTGGAAGAAGAGACGTTGCTCTCCTCTTGTTGACCTTCCCGATAAATTCCAAATAAAAAGATATTTAATCCTAAAAATGCTAAGAAGAAAATCCACTCAATTCGTTTAAAATCCATTAGCCCACCTCCAAGCTTGGTAATTGTTTTACCAAGTCCGTTGCAGTGTACCAATTGTTGTTATAAAGGACATACCATTCCGGACTTAAATCAACGACTTGTTTGACTTCTTCAATTGTCTGCCACGTATAACCGATAACAGCCGATTGGATTTTTTCCTTTTTAGCACCAGCCGTTTCTAAACGCTTAATCAATTTTTCCGTGCTTTCCAGCGTCACTTCTTCTTCTGAAGGAATCGGCACTTGGATTGTATTCACACTTGTGTTAATGGTTACGCTTGGTGCAGCACCATCGTTGTTCGTGATGCGAATATCCACTTGGCCTTTTAAATCATTACTGAACACTGGGAAACCTTCCACAAAAGTCCGATAATTGACACTATCTTTCGTTCGATCAAAGTAACGTAAATTCCCCATATTGGTTCCTAAACGTTTTACATAAGAAAAGCTTTGATTATAGATTGAGTCCCGTTTATTCTCTTCTGGCAAGGTCCCTTTAAAATCGATTTTCCCCAGTTTTTCTTCTGCAAACAATCGTTCTTCTTTACTCGTATAGGTTAAGTCTTGACTGTCTTCATTGGTTTGGATATCTTCCGTTTCATTGAAAAAAGCATTCCTAAAACGAGTAACTGGTTGCGAAGCTAAGATATAACTGTACTTTTTCAACTTCATATCATTGGTTAAATAACATTGCCCTTGTTTGGTTAGCGTATTTTCGGAAACGTCTTGATATTGTAATCCCTCTTTATTGATAATTCCCATTAAGCGCGCCTTATTGACAGTCATAGGTGCTTCATAGACGTTGGCTTGATCATAATCTAAAAAACGTATCTTATTTTCGTTAAAATCCAATTGAATTTTCGTAAAATACTGGTCCGTCAACTCATTAAAGTTAGTAAAATTAATGGATAGATTATAAATCGAAGCATAGTCCGAGATTAAAAAGGGACCTTGATAAAGAAGTTCAATGCCTTGTTCCATTTGGTTGTAGCGCTTAAGTTGCTCTGCATTTTTTGTCACAACTTGTGTCAATTTACCAAACGTAGCCATTTTAATATCATTTTGAACATTACTAATTAATGTTTCACGATTACTTTGCATCGCTTTTCCATCAGTTATTCGAATCAATTGCAAAGGTAAATAGACATCGCCAATGGCTTTTTCATTGACAGCTGTTGTGACTTGGCTTCCCGACTTCATTTCTGGTATTTTTTTGGCAGAATTCAGCCAGATATTGACTGAAAAATATATACTTAAAATGACCATCAAAATCAAGCCAATTCTTGTAATCCATTCTGATAATTTCATCATTCCCACCAATCCTCTTCATAAGGTTCATATGGTAGTGAAATATAGAAAGTCGATCCTTCACCTTCTGTACTTTCCACCCAAATACTCCCGTTATGGGCCCGAATTACTTCTTTAGAAATTGCTAAACCTAAACCAGTCCCACCTTGTGCTCGCGCACGTGCTTTATCCACACGATAAAAACGTTCGAAGACTTTCCCGAGATCTTTTTTAGGGATGCCCAAACCTTGGTCCGAGATACTAAAGACGACATTATTATGTGTTTCAACTAGTCGGCAGGTAATGACGCCGCCATCTGGCGAATACTTAATCGCATTGTTCAAAATGTTGTCTAAAACCTGAATTACTTTGTCTGTATCTAATTCTACCCATAAATCGCGTTTAGTAAATTCACGGCGAATTTTGTAATTTTTTTGCTCATTTTCAATCATCATATCAAAGCGATCCAAGACAAAATTAATCAATTCGTTAAAATTCACATATTCTAATTGAAGATGTGTATTCCCAGAGTCCATCCGAGATAAATTTAACAAATCATTAATCATACGAATCATCCGGTCGGTTTCTTCTAACGTGACTTTTAAGAAATTCGGCGCAATCTCAGGGTTTTCCCAAGCTCCTTCACTTAAAGCCTCTATATAACTACGCATACTTGTCAAAGGCGTTCGCAACTCATGAGAAACATTGGAAACAAATTCCCGTCTTTCCCGTTCGTTTTTTTCCTGTTCTGTGACGTCATGCAGTACGCAAACTAAGCCAGTAATAAATCCTGATTCCCGACGAATCATCGTAAAGTCTACCCGGATAATCATTTGGTCTTCTTCACGATCAGACGTTGAGCGATCAATCAGCAGTTCATCTGGCTCTTCTAACAGCTTCCGCAATGTGTAATCTTCTTCAATATCTAACAACTCTAATAACGAGGTCCCAATCACATTTTCATTTTTTACATTTAATAATGAAAGGGCCATTTCATTAATCGTAATCACCTTTCCGCGGCGATCCGTCGCAATGACACCATCTGTCATATGCGTTAAGACACTATCTAAACGATTTCTTTCTGCTTCCATTGTTTCTTGTGCTTCTTCAATCCGTTCTGATAATTGATTAAATGTTTCTGCTAATTGGCCTAATTCATCTTTTCCATGGACTTCTACTTTTCCAGCGTAATCACCACGAGCGATTCGAATGGCTTGCTCACGCATTTCACCAATCGGCTTCGTGATTGATCGTGCAATCAGTAAGGTCACAATAATCGAGATTGCTGCGGCAATAATAGAAGCAGTGAAAAAGATACTTGCTGTGTTAGTAATTTCTTGGTATTTATTTTCTAAATTACTTTTCACATAAAGGACACCAATCACTGTTTCTCCAGTAGGCGATTGAATCGGCTGGACATTCACATACACGCGTTTATCATTATCTAAAGCTTGATATTTTTTACTCGTAAAGTCATTTAAATCACGATAATCATTCTTTTTCCCAATAATATTTTGTTGATTTAAATCATTGGTTGCCCGAATAATCCCTTTATCATCGACAATTCTCGCTTCAGAAATATCTGCATTTGAAAAATCAGATAATGCTTTTTTTAAATTTGCATCAACATCACTACGTTCGAGATCTTTATTGCTCATCTGCGTACTTAACGTGTTTGACAATTGGACAACTTGGGAATCCATATTTTTTTTAAAATCGGAAATTGTAGTGGCTTCCAATTCACGAATGAAATAGCCACCAATGATTTGAATCGCAATCAGTAACAGCAGAATAAATGATAACGCAATCTTAAAATTAACAGATTGAAAAAAGTGAACTTTTTTCTTCATACCTGATTACTCCTGTTCAGGATTTCTTAGATAATAACCAACCCCACGACGAGTAACTAAATACGTTGGATGACTTGGACTATCTTCAATTTTTTCTCTTAAACGACGCACGGTTACGTCCACTGTCCGCACATCCCCAAAATAATCATAACCCCAAACGGTTTGTAATAAATGTTCACGAGTCATCACTTGTCCGATATGTTTTGCTAAGTAATAAAGTAACTCAAATTCACGGTGGGTTAATTCAATTTTTTCACCCCGTTTTGAGACCATGTATGCATCAGGATGAATGGTTAAATCACCAATCGTTAATTCAGATTGTGTTGTCACCTCGGCTTCTTTCGCATTGGTTGCACCTCGCCGTAAATTGGCTTTGACACGAGCAACTAATTCACGATTTGAAAATGGTTTCGTTACATAGTCATCGGCTCCTAATTCCAATCCTAAAACCTTATCAATTTCAGAATCTTTTGCAGTCACCATAATGATTGGCATATCATGTGTTTTGCGCACTTCTCGCGCGACTTCTAAGCCATCCATTTTAGGGAGCATTAAGTCTAAAATAATTAAGTCTGGTTCCACTTCTTCCACTTTTTCAAGTGCTTCTTCTCCATCATAAGCAGTAAATACTTCATATCCTTCTTTAACCAAATTATATTTAACGATCTCTGAAATTGGCTTCTCGTCATCAACTACTAAAATTTTCTTCACAAAGAGACACCTCTTTTTCCTTCTAATCTTATTTGATACTTTCCTATTATACCTTATTTTGATGATGTTTTCATCTTTGGTTAAAAATGCGCCTTTAGGTTCTCCTAGTATAACAAAAAAAGAATCTCTGACAACAATTGACGCTTGTTATCAAAGATTCTTCTTCCGCTAATCTATTCTTCCGTATCTAAGACGAATTTTGCTACAAGAGCGGCTAATAATCCACCAATTAATGGCGCAACGATAAAAATCCACAACTCAGATAACGCTGAACCACCCGCAAAAACGGCTGGCGCGATGCTACGAGCTGGGTTGACAGAAGTTCCTGTCAAAGGAATACCGACTAAGTGAATCATTGTTAATGTTAACCCAATTACGATTCCTGCTAATGAAGCATTGCCTTTCTTAGCACTTGTAACTGTCATGACAACTAAAACAAAAATAAATGTTAAAATAATTTCGACTGTCAATGCACCAGCAACACTTAATTCCCCTACGCCATTTTGACCTAAGTTCTCAATACTTTTACCAGCACCTTTTAGAATGCTTAATAATGCAAATGAGGCAATCAAGCCACCAACAATTTGTCCCACTACATAGTAGATTAGTTCCATTGTTGTTATTCGTTTATTAAGCCACATTCCTATAGAAACAGCTGGGTTTAGATGTGCACCTGAAATTGTGCCAATACTATAGGCAGCAGCAACGATTGTTAACCCAAATGCTAAGGCAATCCCCGTTGTTCCAATCCCTTCCATACCATTTCCTAGAACGGCTGTTCCTGTCCCAAAAAAGACAAGAATAAATGTTCCTAAACATTCTGCTATTGCTTTTTTCACAAAAAATTCCCCCTTTGTAGACAAATTGTAACACATTCGTGAAATTTTCAATATAATTTTCGTTGTTTTTTCAGTAAAATGATATTTCTATGAAAAAGAGAAATCTTAAATGAAAAATCCCCTCAAAAAAATTTGAGAGGATTTTTCATTTAATCAATCATTTAATAACTGTATACCAACACCTAATAGTCCTGGTCCTGTATGAACAACTAATGCCGGACTAATCGTTCCAAAGTAAATTTCTTCTGCTTGCGGAAAAGCCGCTTTCAAGCGTTCCATCATTGCTTTTGCTTCTTCCTCTGCCGCACCGTGAGCGACTGCCAAACGAAAACGGGGTGCCTCACCTATAAAGTTCGTCACCAACTCAAACGTTTTATCAAGACTTTTTTTACGGCCGCGAGACTTAGCCACCGTATAGTAAATGCCTTCTTCATTACAAGAAATAATGGGGTTTAATTTTAGCGCATTCCCTAAAATAGAAGTGACTAAACCAATTCGTCCACCTTTTTGTAGATATTCTAAAGTGGCTACATTAAAAAATACTTTTGCGTTGGCTACTTCTTCTGTTAATTTTTGTTTTAATTCTTGCCAGCCTAATCCTGTTTCAATTAATTCTGCTGCTCGAATCGCTTGAATGCCAGCCCCGATACCAATGTTCTTTGTATCTAAAACAAATACATCTAGTCCTTCGGTTTGTTCTCCAAGCAAGCGAACCACATTATAGGTTCCACTTAAACCACTAGAAATGGTCACCGCTAAGACTTTTTCGTAACCCGCTTCTTTAATTTTGTCAAAAATAGCTTGGATTGTTGCGCCATCTGGTAATGAAGTACTAGGGATTTCTTCCTCTAAACGTTGATACACTTCTTCTGGTGTAATATCTACCTTATCTGTATAGGTTTTTTCAGGATAAATAATCTGTAAGGGCAAGACATACATGCCGTATTGTTTGACTAATGCCTCTGGAACATCTGTCCCAGAATCAACTAGTAGTGCGATCTTTTCTTTATTCATGTGTCATCTCATCCATTTCTTTTAAGTATTCTTGTTCCAATTCAATCACTTTTTCACTAAACATTTTAGTAGCAAAAGACATTGTCGCTGCTTTTACAGCCAAATATTCAATCCCCATAGGTTCTTGTGATTTGGCCTGAACTTCTTTTTCTTGCGCTTGAGCAGCAATCACATAAATCGCTCGTTCCTGTTCTTGACAAAATAAATTGTACGCTTCACGAATACCAACCGTAGCTCCTTGGAATAAAATGCCTTGCTTAATTTCTGGCAATGTTAACACTTGTTTCAACAACGTAATCGCAATTAAAAACGCTAAATGCTTTTGATTGTAGCGCTTTTTCACTGGGGCCGGGATTAACCCGTGTTTGACATAATTATTAACCATTGAGGACGTTAACAAAGTATGTTTTTCCAGTGTAATCAATGGGGATAAGTATTTTTCTATCAGAGTAATCACTTGATCCATATATAATTCAATATCTGGTAACTCATGCCATCTTGGCAAATGAACATTTTCCAATTGTTGGCCCCAATCTTGTAGTGATTTTTCTATCTCGTCCATAAAAACCCTCCTAACCATTTCTAAAAAAGAATATCATACTTTTGACAATTATTCAATCTAGTTTTTAAAACTAGATTGAATAAAAAAGAAAAGCGAGCAATTTTGGAATTGTTCACTTTTCTCTCTTTATTTTTTTAAAGAACGTTTTCCGATTAAAATACCTATCAAAAACAGGCCTTCTAATAAAACAAAAAACAAGATAAAACAATGCATAAAGTAGGCTTCAGGTAAGGCATTGATAATCGGATCAGTCAGCGGATTAAATAACCAAGCATCGTTGTTAAAAAATAATCCATGAAACGCAATAAAAAATTGATCAAAGCCAATCAGCATGAAAAAGCCAAAAAGCACAGGCAAAAACATTCCCCACTGAAATGGCCGTATCAATGTCCATAAACGCTGATTTTTTACCAAATATTTTAAATAAAAGACACTAGGCATCAACGTAACTAGTAATACGCCATAGCACAATAAAAACAATTTTTTCACTTCATAAAAATGAAAAGCCGCGCTATCAGACATTGGAAAATCAGGAAATACTAATGTTTTTTCAAAAGGATTGTTTAAGTACATCATTAAATGATCGTAATTTTTAATCAAGGTCACACGATCAACCTCTACGTCTTTTAAAATATTTAAGTGTTGGATATCAAAAAGATACAATGGACGAAAATTAATCGTGATCGTGATACTTAAAGCCACAATCGTTAAAAACAAACAAATGAGTCCAAGTGTTTCCCTTAAACGCAATTTCGACCTCATCATACTCAAAAAGTCCATTCATCTAAGGAATCAACAACATAGGTTGGTGGCGTTGGCAAAGTTGGAACAGCTGACTTAGGGGTAAAACCTGATGTAACTAACAAGCTATCAATACCATTTTGAATCCCTGATTGAATATCGGTTTCATAATTATCTCCAACCATAATTACTTGCTCTTTTTCCACGCCTAAATGCGCAATCGCTCGTTCCATGATAATCGCTTTTGGTTTGCCTATATAAACTGGTTTCGTTTGAGTAGCTGTCTCCACAAACGTCACAACTGAACCTGCGCCAGGTAATAAGCCTCTTTCTGTCGGAATGTTCTTATCTGGATTGGTCCCAATAAACAACGCCCCTTTTTGAATGGCTAAGGTAGCTAAAACCACTTTTTCGTAAGATAATTCTGTATCAAGTCCCACGACAACATAATCAGGATTTGTTTCATCCCATTCAAAACCTGCTTCTAAAATTAAGTCAATTAAACCAGCCTCGCCGATGACAAAGACTTTCTTGCCTCGATTGGTTTCTTTCATGTAATCAATCGTCGCTAAAGTCGCTGTATAAACAAGGGATGCTGGGACATGAATATCAAATTCATTTGCTAAACGTTGTGCCACTGTTTCAGGAGATTTAGTGGTATTATTCGTTACAAATAAAAAAGGCAAATCTTTTTCCTGTAACTGCTCGACAAAACGTTTTCCGGCTGGAATTGGTTCTTTTCCTAAATAAATCGTTCCATCTAAATCAATTAGATATCCTTGATAGTCTTTTTTCACTCTGTTTACTCCTCACGTTGACGAATCGTAAAGCCTTTGCCAGATTTTTTGGGACTAGGCTGTTTGGGTGTAGTCGTTTTTTTATTTTCTTCTTTTCGCGTACGAATCACTGGCTTGCTATTTTTATTAGCGGGCGCACTCTTTTCCTCGACAAACGCGTTAGAACGATTATTCTTTTTATGGCGACGACGACGATGCGTTGTTTTTTCTTTACGTTCCCCTGTTCGTTCAATTACAAAATAGGCACAGCCAAAATTACAATATTCATACAAATAGTCTTCTAGTGTATCAATGCGTTGATCCGGCGCTGCCCGACGATTAGAAGTATCAAAAAAGCCACGCAAGCGTAACTGTTCATAGCCCCAGTCTCCTACGATATAATCATAACGCGCTAATACTTCACTAAACCGTTCACCTAAGCGTTCAGGATCAAAGGCATCACGATGATTTTTAACAATTCGGTACTCTCTTTCACCAATTTGAATATCTGTTTCATTCACAATGGTGACAATTTCCCCTTTTTTCTTTTCTTTTACAGGTTCTTCTTTTATTTCTTCAAGAACTGCTGTTAGTTCTTCTGTAAAGGTTGCAGCAGTTTCTGTTTCTTTTTTTTCGGTTGTCTTTTTGTCTGTCATTTTTTCACCACCTAGTTTTTATTATACCTTGTTTTTATTTGATTGGATAGTGGGCATGCAGATAGTTCGCCACGACAGTTCTTAAAACGTCTGGAAATAAAAATTCGACTTCTCCAACTAACTCAATCGTTGGGAAAAACGGAACAAATTGAAAGTGATCCACTGTTGTCAGCGTATATTTCTGCTCTGGCTGAATAGGTTTCCCTTGCCAAAAAACGGTCTGGCTATTTCGCTCAAAACGAATCCCATCATAACATAATTCGCCAAAAATTTTCCCGCGGAAGCCCATCCCGCGAATCGGAAATTTCCGCAGAAATTGACGACTTTTTTCCATTTCACGAATCAAACGGCTCATGTCTGACCCTTTCAAGGTAACCTTGATTAAATGCATTGGATGAGGCAAGGCCTCATGTAATTGGTCTGCATTGATTATTCCTTCTGGTAAATCTGCTAAAAATAACCCGTTGTTCAACACAGCCGCTTCGGTCTGCCCCGCTTCTTTTAACGCCTTCAAGGCAACAGTTATAAAGGCATGCGGTTGCCGTAAGTCCGTTGACAAGGTTTCAGGGATTTGTGCAATTTGCTGCGCTTGCAATAGTCGATGACCTTCCGTTAAGTAACCCGCAATTTCCTTGGCATCAGTTGCTTGCTCTTCTAAACTTGCTGTTTCAATCGTTTTCGCATAACTTGTGACTTGCTTCGTGTCGGCATCCACAAACAGATGCACTTCACCAATATACTGTCCATATTTGCCAGCAGCTGCTAGTTGCACATGATTAATTTTTTCACCATCTTTAAATAAATGATGTGTATGGGAACCTAAGATCACTTGAATTTCAGGATAATTCGCCGCAATCATAAAATCAGTATCTATCCCCAAGTGACTAAGCAAAATGAGAACATCACATTGAGGCGCAACTTCTGTAATCAGTTGAGGAAGGACTGCTTCCACTTGTTTGATTGTCCACCCATTGGGATTATACGTTAAAGGAAATGGTGCGGTTAAGCCAATAAACCCTAACTTTGTGCCTTCTTTAGTTGTCATAATTTTATATGCTTGACAAAAATCTGGTAACGTTTGGGTTTTTGGTTCTTCTAAATTAGCTAAGACCACTTCAAATGTTGCCTGATCATATAAATGCTCTAATTGTTTCTTTGAATTGCCGATTCCTTCATTATTTCCAATTGTAACCAGATCATACGCTAATGTATTCATTATAGCTACATTTGCTCGGCCATCTGTTGCTTCGGTCAAAGGATGACACCGATCTGAAAAGTCACCTAAATCAATGGTTACGACTGTTTTGCCCTCTTTTTGGTACAGCGAACGTTTGGCTTTAACCAGACGCCGTATTTTGGGCCAATTTTCAAAGTGAGAATGAAGATCATTGGTATGGAACAACACAATCTCTTCCACTAAAATCGCCTCCTTTATTCAGCGCTCTGATTAATAGTACCATATTTATAGAAGAAAGTTACAAAAAAGAACAGATGACTTTAGAAGAATTTCTCCTAAAATCACCTGCTTTTATCAGGACGAACTATGCGTTATTTTTGGGACGCTTGCGTTGCGTCGCTTCCATGATAACTGGTAAGATCACAGGACGACGTTTGGTTTGTTCAAATAAATAACGGCTTAAGTTTTCGCGGATTTCTTGTTTCAGTTTGCTCCATTCGAAATCGTCACTTTCTAAATGCTTTTCAACAATTTCTGTAACAATATTGCTACTTTCTTTCATTAGGTCTTTACTTGTTTTAACGTAAACAAAACCTCTAGAAGTAATTTTAGCTGGTGAAACAATTCGTTTTTCTCGGCGATTAATTGTCACAACAGCCACAAAAATACCATCTTCGGAAAGAATACGACGATCCCGTAAAACGATATTACCAATATCGCCGACACCAATCCCGTCAATCATAATATTTTCGGCCGTTGTGCTGCCAGCTACCGACATTCTACCTTTTGTATACTCTAAAATGTCCCCACGACCTGTAATAAAGATATCTTTATAAGGCATGCCAATTTCGTGTGCTAAGTCCGCATGCGCAGCTAACTGACGGTATTCACCTTGGACAGGAATGAAATATTTTGGTTTCATTAAGTTCAGCATCAATTGCAAGTCATTCGGATTAGCGTGACCAGACACACGTAAATTGTCGGAAATTTGCTTCACCGTAGCACCGGCCCGATAGACAATATCCTCTGTTTTGGCAACCGTTGTTTCCATGGCCGTTGTCGGCGTTGTCGTAATATAAACTAAATCGCCTTCTTCAATTCGAACGACACCATGTGTATTATTAGCCATTTTTTGAAGTGACTTAATAGGTTCTCCCATCCGGCCTGTTTCTAAAATTAATAACTGTTCAGGTGCATATTTTTTCATTTCTTTTGGTTTTACTAATAGATCTTCGCTTGGCAATTGTAATTTTTCCAATTTCATCGCCGTCCGAATAATCCGTTCAAAATCTTGGCCTGTCAAAACGACTTTACGACCAGAACGATCCGCTGCATTCAATACTTGTTGAACCCGTTGCAAATTACTTGCCACACATGCCACGATGATTCGTCCTTCCCAATAGCGAATCGTATCGAACACTTCATCAGCGATTTGGGCTTCGGAAGCAACTTGGACTGGGTTTTCAGCATTTGATGAATCACTAAGTAACGCCAAGACGCCCTCTTTCCCAATTTCAGCCAAACGGCCATAATCGGTTTGATACATCTCAATCGCACTTTGATCAAATTTAAAATCACCAGTATAAACAATGTTGCCTTCTTTTGTTTTGATGCTAACACCAATCGAATCTGGAATGGTGTGCGTTGTTTTAAAGAAGCTCACCGTTGCTTGACCAAAATCAATTTCTGTATGCGGGTCAATCACATGGAAATCTTTAAATTTCTTCGTTTCCGCATGACTGTTGACACTTAGTTTTGCTAGTTCAATCGTTAATTCTGTCCCAAAAACAGGCACTTGAATTTTTGAAAGCAAATACGGTAAGGCCCCAATTGCATCTGCATGGCCATGTGTTAAAAAGACCCCTGCAATTCGTTCACTATTTTCTTCTAAATACGTAAAATCCGGAATGACAACGTCAATTCCTAAAAGTTCGTTCTCTGGATATTGTAATCCACAATCCAGTACAAAAATTTCATCTTCCACTTCAGCAACGTACATATTTTTTCCATTTTCACGAACGCCGCCTAATGGAACGATTTTTATTGTACTCACTCTTTTCACCTCTCTATGATTACACGTTCTTTAAATCTCTAACGTGCGAATAATTCTTTGCTCTTCTTCTGGTGTACAAGCAACTAGAGGTAAACGTAAATTTCCAACAGGAATACCTAAATGATTTAAGGCCGCTTTCACGGGTGCCGGTGAAGGCACTGAAAACAATGCGTTCATTTTTGGTAATAACTGTCGTTGAATTTTAGCCGCTTCCGGCAAGTTCCCCTGCTCCAGCGCTTGATACATCTCATACATTGACGAACCGAAGACATGACTGGCTACCGAAATAACCCCTTGTCCGCCAAGTGCCTTGGTGGCAAAAGCCAACCCGTCTTCTCCAGTATACACTAGAAAGTCTTTTGGCGCTCTTTCAATCAACTCAGTAATTGCATCTAACCCTGCACATTCTTTAATTGCCACAATTTTTTCCAATTGTGCTAAGCGCAAAGTAGTTTCCACTTCTAGACATGCAGCCGTTCTACCAGGAACATTGTACAAAATAATTGGTAGTTCACTTGCTTCTGCGATGGTTTTAAAATGTTGATACATACCTTCTTGATTTGGTTTATTATAATAAGGAACAACCGCCAAAACAGCATCGATACCAGCGATTGTCGCTAACTCTTTCACAAAAGCGACTGAGTCACGTGTATCATTCGTACCCACACCACAAATAATCGGAATACGTCCATCAATCAGTTCAATCATTCGCTGGAATAATTGTAATTCTTCTTCATGAGTTAACGTGGGTGATTCACCAGTTGTTCCTGCTAAAATAACGCCTTCTGTATGATTGGCCAATAAATAGTCTACCAATTGCGGTAGTTTATCAAAATCTATTTCTCCCGATTCTTGAAACGGCGTAACCATTGCCGTAATAATTGTTGCATTCGTTAAATCCATCCTATTCCCTCCCGAGTATACAATACAAACCTTCTAGTCGTTTTCAGGTACACGAAGCAAATTCATTTCGTGTAGCGTTTCAGCAATTTGGACCGAGTTCCAAGCAGCTCCTTTTAATAGGTTGTCTGACACAATCCATAAATGGAAACCGTTCTTCACGTCAACGTCTTGACGAATACGGCCGACAAATGTTTCTTTCTGGTTGACGCTATTTAGCGCTTGTGGATATAGTTGTTCACTTGGCTCATCTTGCAAAATTACACCTGGAGCTTGCGCCATTAATTCTTGGATGGCTGAGACCGATGCATCTGCTTGTTTCACTTCTATATAAACAGACTCAGAATGTCCTGAAATTACCGGAATACGGACACAGGTGGCAACGACTTTTAGCTTGTTGTCTCCCATGATTTTTTTTGTTTCATTCATCATTTTCCATTCTTCGTAGGTATACCCTGCTTCTGAAAAAACATCAATTTGAGGCAACGCATTAAAAGCAATTGGATAATGTTTTTCGTCACTGCCAGCTGGTAAAATTTCAGCTGACCATTCGCTGACAGGTTTTCCCTCTAAAAAATCTTCAGCTTGTTCTTTTAGCTCATTAATCGCACCGATACCTGCGCCACTCACAGCTTGATACGTTGAAACGATGATTCGTTCTAAGCCAAACGCTTGCCGAATTGGTTCTAAGGCCACCATCATTTGAATCGTAGAACAATTGGGATTTGCGATGATTCCCTGATGATTTTTCAAGGCTTCCGGGTTCACTTCTGGAACAACTAAAGGAACATCTTTTGCCATTCTAAAATGGCTAGTGTTGTCAACAACAACAGCTCCGCGCTTAACTGCTTCTGGTGCAAACTTTTCGGAAATACTCCCACCAGCACTAAATAATGCTAAATCGATTCCTTCAAATGATTCCGGGACTAATTCTTCCACGATAAGAGGTTGCCCTTTAAACTGAATCTCTTGTCCAGCAGAACGCTTAGACGCCAATAACCTCACACTGGCAATTGGCAAACTTGTTTCTGCTAACAATTCAATCATTCTTGTCCCGACAGCACCTGTTGCTCCTACCACGGCAACATGATATTCTTTTTCCATATTTTCATACTCCCCTCTTACCTTCTTGTAAAAGCTACTTGTCCTATTTTACCATAGTATTGAAAAAACCTACATAGTCAAAAAAATGATTTTTTTATTTTCCCATGATATTTTAAAACTATTACCCATCAAAGGACTATCCATTGACTTTTGACTTAAATTTGTTATAGTTAAAACGAATTTAATTATAAAGGGAGCGAAATTTCATGGCACGCGTAGAAAGTTTTGAATTAGATCACAACACAGTAAAAGCACCATATGTTCGCCTTGCTGGCACAGAACAAAATGGTGATGCGTTAGTCGAAAAATATGACTTACGTTTCTTACAACCAAACAAAGATGCCCTACCAACAGGCGCATTACACACGTTGGAACATTTATTAGCAGTTAACATGCGTGATGAATTAAAAGGAATCATTGACATTTCGCCAATGGGTTGCCGCACTGGTTTTTATATGATTATGTGGGATCAACATTCACCACAAGAAATCCGTGATGCATTAGTCAACGTTTTAAACAAAGTAATCAATACAGAAGTTGTTCCAGCAGTCTCTGCAAAAGAGTGCGGAAACTACAAAGATCATTCTTTATTTGCAGCGAAAGAATACGCAAAAATCGTCTTAGACCAAGGAATTAGTTTAGATCCATTTGAACGTATTCTGTAATCTTTAGCAATTAACGACAGAGAAACCCACTATTAAGCTGTGGGTTTTTCTGTTCTCTTTCTTAATTTAAACGGAGGTTTTTTATGAATCAAACAATCGAACAATTACTAAGTCACCGTTCCGTTCGTCATTTTAAAAAGCAAGCGTTAACGGACAAGCAGAAACAACAGTTAATTACTGCAGCTCAAGCAGGATCAAGCTCCAATTTTTTACAAGCTTATACAATTATAGAAATCAAAGATCCTGAGCTACGCAGAGAATTGGGACGTTTAGCGAATTGTGAAGACTATGTCGTTAACACTGGTGTGTTCTATGTTTTTGTTGCTGATTTGTATCGTCATGCAACGATTTTGTCAAAAGAGGGGCAATCATTGGAACCCTTAAAGACACCAGAATCATTATTAGTAGCTGCCGTTGATACAACGATTGCTGCGCAAAACATGGCCATTGCGGCTGAATCTATGGATTTAGGGATTTGTTATATTGGCGGCATTCGAAATGACTTAGACACAGTAGCCAAACGCTTATCTTTGCCTGAATTAACTGTACCACTTTTCGGATTAACAATCGGTGTACCAGAAACGTTAAATGGTGTAAAACCACGGATGCCTTTTGAAAATATTTTAAGCGAAAATCACTACCAATCAGACAAATTGACAGATATGCACACATATGATGAATTATTAAAAGATTATTATGCCAGCCGCTCAAGTAACGCCCAAACAGCGGATTGGTCACAGAAATCTTTGTCCTATTTTTCTTATAATCGTCGCCCAGAAGTAAAAATTTTCTTGCAAAAACAAGGATTTGATGTCTAAACAAAAGAGCGTGGGCTTACGTTGAAATAACGTAAGCCCACGCTCTTTTGTTAATTTTTATTTATCTTTACTAAATTTGTCTTTTAAGTCTTCAAAGCCTTCTTTAACTTTATCAGTTAATTTTTCAGCGCCTTCTTTAAGGTCGTCGCCGGCATCACGTGCTTTGTCTTTTACGTCAGCAAAGGTTGATTGAGCTTTTCCTTCAAGTTCTTTGCCTTTATCATCCGTAACTTTGCCTTGCGCTTCTTTTGCAGTACCTTCTACTTTATCTTTTGCATCGTCAAAACGTCCTTTTAAATCTGCCATGCTAATCCCTCCTAAATAATTAATTACATAATAAGAGTATCATTCTTAGCCATTTCCTTCAAATATAATGCATGAACTGCGAATAAATGGTTATTTTTGAGCTATTAAAGCTTTTTTTGCCAAGGCAAAGCAACCAATTGTTCCTGGATTATCTTCTAAAAGAGGCGTCACCAAGTATTTTTCTAAAGGCGGTGTTTCCACGTATCCATTGACTAATTCAGCAAATTTTTCACGAACTTTCGGCATCAAATGACGTTGTTTCATGACGCCGCCACCTAAAATAATCACTTCTGGCGCTAATAATAAAGTCGTATTGTACGCTGCTTGTGCTAAATAATAAGCTTCTAGTTCCCAAGTTTTATGATCCTCTTCCAATAAATGACCTTTTTTACCAGAACGACCTTCAACTGCTGGTCCTGCTGCAATCCCTTCTAAACAATCTCCATGATAAGGACAATTTCCTGCATACGTATCTTCAGGATGACGACGGACTAACGCATGCCCCATTTCTGGGTGGCTAAAGCCTTCAATAAACTCACCGTTTTGAATCGCTCCAGCGCCAACACCAGTTCCAATTGTATAATATACACAACTAGATGTATGTTGCCCATTTCCAGCAACATACTCACCATATGCCGCAGCATTCACATCCGTTGTCCAAGCCATTGGCACATCAAAATGTTGTTTCATAGTTCCTAACAAGTCAAAGTTACGCCAAGCTAATTTTGGTGTAGAAGTAATATAACCATACGTAGGAGAATCAACGTGAATATCAATCGGACCAAACGAACCAATCCCAATCGCTTTTAAAGGATATTGTTGGAAAAATTCTATTACTTTTTTCATTGTTTCTTCTGGGGTTGTTGTGGGAAAACTGACACGTTCCACAATGGTCAAATCATCTGTCCCAACGCCACATACAAATTTTGTGCCACCGGCTTCGATACTTCCTAAAAGTTTTTCTGTCATTGCAATATGCTCCTTCGTTTCCATTTTATAAGTAAGCGGATACATTACTTTTGATTAAATAACTAACATACACGTTTAGTTTACCACTTTTTTGTCGTTTCGACAGAACAATTTAACAATTTCAGTCAGGTTGCCCAATGAAATCTGGCAAGTTGCTAAAGAGCATTTTCCTAAAACAAAAAAACGAGCATTCACGGTTATCTAACAATGAATGCTCGTTTTTTGTTTATTGATTCTTTAGCGAAAAATATAACAATAGTCCGATTGTAATCCACCCACCACTAAGTAAAAGCATTAACCAACTCAAAAGCGTTTCTTTTAGAATACTTCTGGGTTCTTTTGCATGCTGAATAAAACTCATACTAGTCAGCAAAGAAAAGAGGAAAAACATAAAACAAATGACCGCTAAACCGCCAGACAACCAAAACCAACTAGCCATTATTCTCACTCTCCTTTTCGCTTGTTTTTTGATAATTATTGCGCCAAATGACACTATAAATTGCCCCAATTGTGATTACTAACAACGTGTAGAAAGTCGGTAACCACCATGTAGGTAGGACCCATTTGACCGTAGCTTCTTGATTCAATTTTTTTGCTTCACGAGTGTTAATCGTAAATTCTTGTTGAAAAGGCCAAGACTGTTGTTCATCTTGTTGTAAAATAGCACGTCCTGTAAATATATAAGTCCCAGCATCTAGCGGTTGTTTGCCCAAATCAAGATGAAAATTCATGGAACTATTTGGGGCAAAGCGAACATTTTTTAGTGTCCGTTGTGCAATTTTTTTAGAGGATCCTTTTTTTATCACTTGACCTTCTAAACGAACTTCTGGAAAAATAGCAGCATACGGATTTTGAATGACCGCCTTTAGTGATTTGGCCCCTAAAGCAATTGTAGGTGTTACTTTCACTAATTTCAGTTGGTTCACCTCTGTTAAAGGAGCATTCTCAGCACTCCTCATGGCAATCGCAACATTAAACCCGTAGCGACTAGTTAAGCCCGTTGTTTGGGTCTCTTCCTCTTTTTCATCTTTGAGATGCGCGTAAACCCCGCCTAAAACAACTCCTTTGATAGGCTGATCAAGTCCCTTCACCTTCATCTTTGCTGATACTGTTTGATGAGGCGGCACACTCACTTCCTCATTTTCTAAAGTAACCAAGTCTGTCAGCGGAACCTTTAACGATGAATCAAGTGGTTTATCAAAATCATTGTACACAATCAACCCATTATCATTTGTTGATGCATTTGCTAGAGTCAATACGATGGACAATTTTTCGTCTGTCTTATTTTTTATGTCTAAGACAATAGTGGAAGATTGCTTTGGTGCCAGAATTAAATCATAATAACTAGATGTTCCTGACACTTGATTTTCTGGTAAAACAGGCGTTACTGTAAATTTAGTCTTCATTTCTTCTGTAGCTTCTACTTTTGGAACAATAATAAAAAATGTGAAAAACAGAAATAGACAGAAAACACCGACTTTTTTTCTACTCATTTCTTCAAGATCTCCTTTATAAAGCTGAATGTACCTACTAGTCTAACAAATCAGCGAAACAATGCTGATCAATCTTTGACTTTTAGGAAGGATAATCTTGAAAAAAGTCTCCTTGAAAAATACCAAGGAGACTTTTTATTATTCACTATAATATAATTCTTTTTTTATCTGTGTGGTTGATACTTCTGGCGTTCGTGGCAAATAAAGAACCTTTGCGGTTGTTTCAACTTCTAGAAAATCAAAAGCCCCTTGCCAATCATCGCCCATGACTAAAGTATCAATTTTAAATTCAGCAATATCGGAAACTTTTTGTTTCCAACTAGTTTCAGGAATAACTAAATCAACATAACGAATTGCCTCTAATAATTGTTTACGTTTTTCATATGAAAAATAACTTTGTTTCTTTTTTTCTAAATTAAAAGCATCTGTTGAAAGTCCAACAATCAGGTAGTCCCCTTGTTGTTTCGCTTTTTTCAACAAATTAATATGACCATAGTGCAGGAGGTCAAATGTGCCGTAAGTAAGTATTTTTTTCATAAAAACCTCCATTGTACTTTGATATTTCTTCGTTAATTATCAATTTTTGTGAATAGAAAAAAGGCTACTCTTGATTGACTTTGATGGTTTTTCGATCAAATTTTTTATTTTCTGTAGCAGTATAGATTAGTAATAACTTACTCAGAGATTTTATAGAGAAAGACGTTGTTGTAGCTTTTTTTAATTGTTTTAACTGCTTTTGCAATTTCAACGGATTTTTATCTTTTAATAATTTAATTTTCGTTAAACGAAAAATGTGTTCCTGATGCTCAAATGAACGTTCAGCATCTGAATGACTAAAACGAAGATATTCTGCAAGCACCTCTTGATTTACAGCAACTTTTCCTTTTGGTAAAAACCATTCTTTGCCATTTTGATCTATTAGATGCCGCTCGCTTTGATTTGAAATAACAATTTCTTTATCGTCTTCAAAAAGATACGAAAAAAGCATTGCTTTTTTTATAATTATGTACTCAGTTACTTCATATGAAGACAATTTTCTTAATTCTTCTATCAAACTATTCCATTGATTATTTTGAACAAATTTACTTAGTTTGTGAATAGGTGGTACTCGTAAAATGAACTTCTCATCTTTCCCTATTTTTACGATATAAAAAGTTGTGTCTACGTCATTTTCCCAAATAAACAAAATAATCATTTACTGCCCCCTAGACTTGTTGTTCCGATACTTAATAGTCAAATAAATATATTTAGGAATTTGCATTAACCGATCGTATCTCTTCATTGTCAAACAACGATATAACCATTCCAAATTGTGATTTATATAAAATTCTGGCGCTCTTTTGACTGATCCAGCTAATACGTCAAAAGTACCGCCTACGTCTAAAAATACATTAGCTGTCAGGTGATCAATTGTTTGTTCCAAAAAAATCTCTTGTTTCGGTGAACCTAATGCTACAAAGACAAACCTTGGTTCAGCTTTGTTAATTTGTTCCACAATTTCTTGCTGTTTTTTCTTTGTATAGCCATGTAAAATACCGCTAATAACAATCCCTGGATATTGTCGTTGAATATTTTTAGCTGCTGCTTCAACTACTTCTTGCTTTGCACCATACAAGAAGATTCGTTCCTTATGTTGATTTGCATACTCTAAAAAATTATCCATGACATCAATTCCTGTAACTCTTTCACGAATAGACCCACCCATTAGCTTCGATGCCTTGACCACACCTATCCCATCTGCAATCCGATGAGTTGCTCTTTTCAAATATAACTTAACTTCTGGATGTTCAAATGCTAACAATGAAATCTGCGGATTAACGCTAGTTACAATCATTTTCTCTTTAGCTTTGAGATAACTTTCTAAGTCATCCATAATTTCTTGATGTGTTAATACGTCAACTGGTAATCCCCCAATATATTCAGTGCGTACCTTACTTTTCACAAAATCCCCCCAAGATTCTCTCTACCAACTCTACTATTTTATTAATGGTCTCTTTTGACTGATATTGATTCCATTCTTCGTTAATTCTAGCAATATTATCTTTATAACTATTTATTGAAAAATTTGACAATGCCACAATCAACTGTTTTTCATTTTCAACTAACGGTCCTGGTAAATATTCAAAAAAATCAGGCTCAATTCCAGGATTTAATGCATATTTTTCTAAATCTGGACAAAAAAATAAAATATTCGGTTGCTCTTTAACATGCATGTATTCAAAGACCACACTCGAATAATCAGTAATCAAGTAGCCTATTTCACTAAAGCTTTCAAAAATATGCTTTTCCCAAATAGAAACATTTCTCGGTAGTTCAATGGCATCTAACTGGATTGATGGATGTAATTTCATATAAAAATGAAAATTTGGCATAGCAGAAAAAGCCTTTATTGCTTGATTTATCACAAGCATCATTTCATTCATTCCCTCTCGGTAAGTTGGTGCATATAAAACTTTATTATTCTGATTTGTTTCTCCTACCTCTAATTTTTCAAGATAAGCAAGACGCGGCGAACCAAAATGACAAAATTGAGCATTCTCGAGACGATAATTGTTTCTAAAAATTGCTTCCATTTTTAGTGAATTAACGATAAAATAATTCATTTTATCGTAAACTTTTTGAAACCTGATTTGATCCTTGCTACTTCTATGTTTCGTGTGATAAGCACCCCAGCCAAACTGTTTTAAAGCCCCATTAGCATGCCATAATTGGATAACTACTTGCTTTTTTTTTAAAATTGCCAATTCTGGAAAATAATTATCTACAAAAATCAGAGGGGCTGACTTCAAGTATGAAATCGCCGTTGTAATCAACAAAGTCTTCTTATCAAAAAGTATCGTCTTTATGCCTTTTTGGTTTAAGGATGCTGCATATGATTGACAATTTTTTGTATAAAGTACTATTATCATTCCGTGATAGTGTTGTTCTAATTGTTCAATTAAATGTCCATCATTTCTTGGGAAACTCATTATGTACACAATTTTTACTTTTTTATGTTTGTATGGTCTCCGTCTTAATACTGTTAAGTACAATTGTTTTAGCACTTTTATATCCTTTCACAACCAATAGTTTTCTTATAAAAAAGATATGATCAAAGTCTTTAAAAAGAAAAAGCTTACATATAAACTCATTAAAACAAATTATACCTTAAAGATTCTAAAAAGACAATTGCACTTTACAATATGTATACTATCCAAATAATTTAAATTATACGGTATACGGACTAGCTATACTTTCAGTTAAATAAAATAATATTTAAATAATTTCTCTGAATTTAAAACTGCCTATCCAACAAAAATAGAGGTTTCCCACCACAGTGGAAAACCTCTATAAACCTTGTCATAACAATGTTTTGAAAGACTATGCGTCTGGATTTGCGTTTTCGTCTTTGAGACCGTATTTTTTGTTGAAACGGTCCACACGTCCGTCGGCTTGTGTGAATTTTTGACGACCAGTGTAGAATGGGTGTGAGTCTGAAGTAACCTCAACACGTAATAATGGATAAGTGTTGCCATCTTCCCATTCAACAGTTTCTGAAGATCCTTTAGTTGAACCTGAAAGGAATTTGAAACCTGTTGTTGAATCCATGAATACTACTGGTTGGTAATTTGGATGGATATCTTGTTTCATACGTTTTTTCGCTCCTTTGCCCTGATCCATTTGCTGTATCAGAGTTATTTTGTCGGTATACAACAATGCTATCTTACCATGTTTTCAGTTGGTATGCAATTATCTTTTTGGATTTCTTTTAATTTGTTTGCCAAACGAAACATCATGGAAAACTTCAAATAATTGTTGATTATTTTGGGTCCGTTTTAACATTTTTATGAATTGATCCGTATATTCCAGCGAGTCTCCTGACATATTATTTCTCAATTTCCACGTTTCTTCTAGTTGTTCTGGTGTCATTAACAACTCTTCTTTTCGCGTACTTGATTTTTTAATATCAATTGCTGGGAAAATACGGCGCTCTGCTAATTCACGAGATAAATGGAGCTCCATATTGCCTGTGCCTTTGAATTCTTCATAGATGACATCATCCATTCGGCTACCTGTATCCACCAATGCTGTGGCTAAAATAGTTAGACTGCCCCCTTCTTCGATATTTCTAGCAGCACCAAAAAATCGTTTAGGTTTGAAAAACGCAGCTGGATCTATTCCGCCACTTAAGGTTCGACCACTAGGCGGGACCACTAAATTATAGGCCCTTGCTAAACGAGTGATGCTGTCCATTAAAATAACTACGTCCCGTTTGTCTTCAACTAAGCGCATTGCTCGATCCAGAACCAATTCAGCAACTCGCGTATGATTTTGTGGTTGTTGATCAAAAGTTGAAGAAACCACATCGCCTTTAACGCTTCGCTCTAAATCAGTCACTTCTTCAGGACGCTCGTCAATTAACAACAGAATCAATTCCACATCAGGATGATTTTCTGTAATCCCATTAGCAATTTCCTTTAAAACACTTGTTTTTCCCGCTTTTGGCGGCGCTACAATTAAACCACGTTGCCCAAAACCAATTGGGGCAAATACATCAATCATTCGTGTTGATAATCTGCCAGCCGTTGTTTCTAACGTTAATTGTTTTTCAGGATACAACGGTGTTAGCGCTGGAAAATGTGGCCGCTCTTTCGCTTCTTCAGGATCTTTCCCATTGACACTTTCAACATGCATGAGTCCATAGTAACGTTCTGATTCCTTTGGCGGACGCGCCTTGCCAGCTACTTTGTCCCCATTTCTCAATCCGAAACGACGAATTTGAGAAGAAGAAATATAAATGTCTTCTGCACTTGGTCCATAATTAATTGGCCGCAAAAAGCCATAACCATCCTGAGAAACAATATCTAAAATTCCTTCCATGAAGAAAAACCCTTGCTTCTCAGCTTGTGCACGAATCACAGCTAAAGACAATTCTTTTTTGTTCATTTGGCTATAATAAGGAATTTTAAACTCTTTCGCGTACGCATAAATATCTTTTAACGTACTGTTTTCCAATTCAGCCATTGTTAAATAGTCGCTCATTGATCCACCTCAAACGGACCTTCTTGTTCTTCGGTTTCTAGCATTTGAATATCAGCGCCTAAAGCAGTTAACTTTTCGATAATGTGGTCGTACCCACGTAAAATATATTCTACATTATAAATTGTGGTCGTACCTTCAGCCATCAAGCCGGCAGTGACTAGGCACGCACCTGCCCGTAAATCAGAGGCGACTACTTCTGCACCATGTAATTGATTTGGGCCATTTAAAATAATCATATTGCCTTCAACCGAAGCATCAGCCCCCATCCGCACTAACTCAGGGATATGCTTATTTCGTTGAGCATAAATCGTATCAATAATTTCACCAGTTCCTTGCGCTTTTAAAAGTAATGGCGTTAACGGTTGTTGCAAGTCTGTGGCAAAACCAGGATACGGATAGGTTTTCACCGTCGTCATTTTCAGATCATGTGACGGATGAACTTCAATCATGTCTTCTTCAATTGTCATCTTAACGCCCATTTCTTGCAATTTCGCAATGAAGCTTTCTAAATGCTCATAAATAACATTTCGAACTTTGATTCCTTCACCCATAGCTGCTGCCATAGCTAAATAAGTCCCAGCTTCAATTCGATCTGGAATAATCGAGTGACGACAACCATGTAATTCTTCGACACCTTCAATCCGAATAACGTCCGTTCCAGCTCCTCGGACTTTTGCACCCATGTTATTTAATAATGTAGCAATATCAATAATTTCTGGCTCACGCGCAGCATTTTCAATAATCGTTTTGCCTTTGGCTTTAACTGCGGCTAACATGACATTGATTGTAGCGCCAATAGATACCATATCCATAAAAATTCGGGTTCCTTGTAAGCCAGCTTCGTCTGTTCTCAAGTACATCGCCCCATGTTCGTTGGTTACATGAGCGCCTAATGCTTCAAATCCTTTGATATGTAAATCAATTGGACGAGGTCCTAAGTAACAACCGCCAGGTAAGCCGACAACGCCTTCCCCAAATCGACCAAGAAGTGAGCCCATAAAATAATAGGACGCACGTAAGCTATTGATTTTTCCTTTTGGCATAGGCACAGAAACAACTTCTGTTGGGTCAATAATTAATGTATTATTTTCAAAAGTAATTTTAGCACCCATAATTTCTAAAATTTCAATTAATGAGTGAACATCCTGAATGTCAGGAACGCCATCTAAAGTCACGGGCGAATCTGCTAAAATAGCAGCTGGAATTAAAGCGACCACACTATTTTTGGCGCCGCTAATGGTTACTTCGCCTTTTAATGGACGATTCCCATTGATTACGATTTTTTTCATTTATATTCTCACCTATCTGTAATATACGTTTTCTAAATAAACTACCCAATCATTCTATCATAATCAAGCTTAAGAAAAAAGAAAACTTCTCAGGTATTTTAATAGAATGAAAAAATAACAAAAAATAAAAAAGACAGCCACGTGCTGTGGCTGTCTTTAACGTAACTAGTTGATTAAGCTTTGTTAGCTGAACCGAACCAATCAATGTGTTCTTCTGCATCTTTGATGATTGCAGCTTTACCTGGTGCTAATAATTTACGAGGGTCAAATCCTTTACCTTCTAAATCTTTACCAGCTTCAATATATTCGCGCGTTGCTTTAGCGAATGATAATTGGAATTCTGTATTTACGTTAACTTTTGAGATACCCATTGAAATTGCTTTTTCAATTTGTTCTTGAGGAATACCAGAACCTCCGTGTAATACTAGAGGTACATCAGAACCGACAGCTTCAGCAATTGCTTGTAAGTGATCAAATGCTAAACCTTTCCAGTTTTCTGGATATTGACCATGGATGTTACCGATACCACATGCTAAGTAGTCAATACCTGTAGCAACCATTTGTTTACATTCTTCGATATCAGCTAATTCGCCAGTACCGATGATTCCGTCTTCTTCACCACCGATTGAACCAACTTCACATTCGACAGAAATACCTTTAGCGTGAGCTTTTTCAACTACATCTTTCGCTAATTTTAAGTTTTCTTCGAATGGTAAGTGAGAACCATCAAACATGATTGAAGTATAGCCAACTTCGATACATTCTAAAGCAGCTTCGTAGTCACCGTGGTCTAAGTGAATTGCTACTGGAACTGTGATATTCATTGAGTCTACTAAATTAGTAATCATGTCTTTAGCTACTTTGTAGCCGCCCATGTATTTAGCAGCGCCCATTGATGTTTGGATTAGAACTGGTGCTTTTTTAGCTTCTGCTGCTTCTAAAATCGCTTGTGTCCATTCTAAGTTATTTGTGTTATAACCACCTACTGCATAGCCGCCTTTACGTGCTGCTTTTAAGAATTCTGCTCCTGATACTACTGGCATAAAAAATTCCTCCTAAGTTTTTAAAAACTTTATTTGTTAGGTGTTCCCTAACCAACGGTTCTATTTTAGCAGAATTCCTGACACTTTTCTAGTAAAATTCCCTTTTTCAGAAAATTTTTGTCTATTCTTTCACATAACCTTCATTTTTATAAAAAAACCTCCAGTTTTCCCGTTAAGACTTTGGGACCTGAAGGCCGACTTGCTATTTTAATTTTTTCTTTGGTGGATAACGTTTCACCTTGTAGGATTGAAGCTCAGGAAATGTTCCTGTACTATGAAAAATCCGTTGTTCATCTTCATTGGCAAAACGCCCTAAAACCGATTGTGTTGGTAAAATATTTACAAAGGCATTCTCATCGATACTGTAAACTGCTTGTTCTAAATCATAGAGCTCGTAGCGAGTAATGACCATCATAATCATCCGACCTTCTGCACCTGAATAGCCGCCGATTGAAGGCAACAAGGTCATGCCACGAGCGATTTGTTGAGAAACTTCTAAGGCAACAGCTTCTGGTCTCGTGGTGACAATCATTGCTGTGACTTTTTGGTGACTGGTATGAATCATGTCGACCACCTGACTCAAACAGTAAATAGAAATAATAGTATACAACGCACTTTCCCAGTTAAATACAAAACCAGCCAACAGCACAATAATACCATTCAATAAGAACATAAAATTACCAACGGTTTTCCCTGTTGTTTTTGAAAGAATCAGTGAAATAATGTCCATGCCGCCAGTGTTAAAGCCCATTTTCAATGAAAGCCCTGCGCCAACGCCGACTAAGACACCACCCATAATTGCGTTCATCAAAGGATTCGTAGTGACTGTTACGATTGGCACAAACATAGTGACAACGGAAATACCAATAACATTGATGAAACTAAGAATCGTTGATTGTTTCCCTAATTTTACAAACCCTAGAATGAAGACGGGAATGTTTAAAAATAAAATGAAGATCCCTGTATTAATATGGATTCCTAAATTTGTATATAATAATGTAGCAATGATTTGCGCAATTCCGTTCATCCCTGCCGAAAAAACTTTTGCCGGAATCAAAAAGAAATTCAAACCGACCGCAGAAGTTAAAGCGGTTATCGCCATCACTGCTATTTTTTTTATCGATTCATTCCTTTGGTAAGTACTAACCAATCGACTCATTTTTCTTCGCTCCTTCGCTATTCTTCTGACTTAGAATAACAGGTTCTATCCTAAAAGAAAAGGGGCTAAAAGCGAACATTGAAAAAAATTTTTTTGCAACGTTTCCATGAAAGAATGCGAGAAGATATCCCTAAAAATTGATCTTCTTATTTCTCTATTCAAAATGATTCTAGCCTAACCTTTTTTACTATTTCATGATATGATGAAGCAAAGAATATTTTAGGAGGTTTTTACATGGCTGCAAAAGAAGCAAGTTTTGATGTAGTTTCAGAGGTCAATATGGAGGAAGTCAAAAACGCAATTCAAATTGCCTTGAAAGAATTGAAAAATCGTTTTGACTTTAAAGGGTCAATTGCTGATATTAAATTGGAAAACGATAAACTAGTAGTCGTAGCTGAAGATGATTATAAAGTCGAGCAAGTGAAGGATATTTTATTTGGAAAATTAGTCAAACGCAATGTTCCGATTAAAAATATTCATTTCTCAGAAAGTGAAAAAGCCTTAGGCGGTACTGCTCGCCAATATGGTGATTTAATCAGTGGTATTGATAAAGAAAATGCGAAAAAAATCAACACAGCTATCAAAAACTCTGGTATTAAAGTTAAGTCACAAATCCAAGAAGACAAAATTCGGGTAACTGGAAAAAGTCGGGATGATTTACAAAAAGTCATGGCTCTTTTACGAGAATTAGATTTACCAATGGCTCTTGAGTTTAATAATTATCGCTAAAAAAATCCTTCAACTGTTAATGAACAGTTGAAGGATTTTTTAGTTTTGGTACCGGCCATTCTTGATTATTCAATAAAACGATTGGTCGGCGTTGGATTTTTTCTGAAAAAGCGGCAATTGCTTTGAAAACCTTTGGCATAAAATAAAACGCATTTAATTCTTCTAAATCCAGTTCTTCTTCTGCCGTAAACGAGACACAAACCTCTTGTTCTGAAAGCATAATTTCAATTTTCTTTAAAAATTGAAGTTGCCGCATTCCCGGCGCGAAATAACCAGCCTTTGCAACACGAGAGGTTGTAATATCTAATTTATCACTAATGATTAGCGCTAGTGTCATTAACTCTTCCGAATCAAAGCCATTACTATGATTTTCTATAGAAGATAAAATTTCTTCTTGATAAGGCAAACAAATCTTTTGCTTACGAAAATATGCTTCTGCAAATTGTTTCCCACGAAGTGCATGTCCTGCTTTTCCTTGTAGCGCACCCACATCATGGAGCAGTGCCGCAATTTTTGCCGCCTCTAAATACTCCTCTGAAACAGCAAGTTGTTTCAAAATCATTTCCGTCATGGCTACGACATTGGTTACATGAAACCAATTATGGTATGCCCACCCAGCTTCTTCATCTTCCATTTGACCAATTGCATCATAAATTTGTCGAATTTCAGTATCTTGATGAATGCGTTCAAACAGCTTCATTTATTTTCTCCTTAAAATTAGTTACTGTTCCAAAAATTCTTTTAACTCTGCAGGATTTTTTTCGCTGTTTAAACCAACAATTAAACGAATCCGCGCTTTCGGTCCGTTTAAACCACGGGCAAAAACGACCCCCATTTTTTTCAAGCCAACGCCACCACCAGCATAATCATAGATATCTTCAGCGATGCCATTAGAACAACGAGAAACTAAAACGACTGGAATCCCGTTATCTAGCATTTTTTGTAATGCTGGGAGCGTTTCTGGCGGTAAATTACCCGCGCCTAGCGCTTCAATTACTAACCCATCCGTTTCTGGGGTGTTTAATAATTCAAACATCCGTTCACCCATCCCCGCATAGGCCTTCACTACGTGAACATTTCCTTTCACAGAAGAAACATCGCAGACTTCTTGTGGTAAGACCTCTTTCGCAAAAAAAGCACGTTCTTTCGCAATGGTTCCAATTGGTCCAAAAGTTGGCGTCCGAAACGTTGCTACGTTCGTTGTATGTGTTTTTGTCACATAACGCGCCGTATGAATTTCATCATTCATCACGACTAAAACACCTTTATCGTACGATTCGTCTGAACAAGCAGTCCAAATAGCACTGATGAAATTATACAAGCCATCACTACCGATTTCGTTACTTGACCGCATTGCTCCTGTTAAAACAATGGGGATTTTTTTCTCTAAGGTTATATCTAAAAAATAAGCTGTTTCTTCTAATGTATCTGTTCCATGCGTAATAACCACGCCATCAATTGGTTCAGAATAAGCTTTTTGAATCCGTTCTTTTAATTGAAACATCCGTTCTAAGGTCATGTGTGGTGAGGGAATATTAAAAATATCTTCGACAACTAAATGAACCTTGCCAGAAAATAATGCTTCTTGTTCCATCAACGGATTTTTTTCATTCGGGGCAACACTTCCTCCTGCTACTTTCGACATGGAAATGGTCCCACCTGTATGAAGGACTAAAATGGTCTTCATTTGTTTCCTCCTTTATTTTCTTTATTTTTTAACCAAAATTGTTTCACTTGTTGAATGAGTTGTTCATTGGTGTTTGCCTTTCGATGCGCCAACCAATGCGGCGGAAAGAAACGCTGGACACTTGGTAATTCAAATCGTTCGTCTAATAACAACACAAAGCCTTTATCTTGCGCATCTCGAATGACACGTCCAGCCGCTTGCAAGACTTTATTCATACCAGGAATTTGATACGCAAATTGAAACCCTTGCCCTCGCTCTTCTTGATAAAACGTGCGAATCAGTTCTTGCTCTGGGTTCATTTGTGGTAGCCCGACACTAACAATTATCGTACCAATCAATCGGGTACCTTTCAAGTCAATTCCTTCTGAAAATATACCACCTAAAACACAAAAACCGATGAAAGTTTCTTGAGGATTCTCTTTAAATTCAGCTAAAAATGCTTCTCGCTCTTTTTCGTTTAAGTCCGTTCCCTGAATTTGAGTTTTTACTTGCGGGTAACGTTGGCTAAATACTTGATAGACATCATCCATATAGGCGTAGGAAGGAAAGAAAATTAAATAGTTGCCTGTTTTTGTTTCACTTAACTTCCCTAAAAGTTCACTAATCTGTGGATAACTTTTTTCACGGTTTTTATAGGTTGTTTGAAGATGACTACCGATCATCAACAATTGATTTTCTTCTGGAAAAGGATACGGAATCCGATAACGTAGGCTTTCTTCACCTCCACCAAGCACTTCTTGATAATAATTCAGAGGTGTTAAACTTGCCGAAAATAAGATACTCGCTTTCCCTTTATCTAATCGTTGTGACAATAAATAAGCCGGATCGACACAAAATTGTTTCACAACGCAGTCATAGTTTCGCAAAGAAATAGACGTATAAAAGCCGTTGTCGTAATACTCGCTGATTCGAAGATAACTTAAACAATCAAAATAAAAACTGAGAATCGACGCCAATTCCTCAATGTGTTGATTTTCTGGCAACCATTCTGCAATTACTTCTGTTAATCGATGTATCTGTTTAACTAATGAATCAATTGGCGCACGTTGGGCAAAAAAATCCGTGTCTTTTTCTTCACAGATTGCTTCAATATCATCAAACGTAGTTAAGACTTTTTGACAAGCTCTTTTTAATTGAACAGATTCTTTTTGCAATCTTTTTTGAATTTGCAAAACCGCATTCCTAGAAATAGCGGCCGAATACATCTCCCGTGAACGATTAACCAAATTATGGGTTTCATCCACTAAAAAAATATTCTCTTCTGCACTTTGGGGTTCTTCAAAGAAGCGCCGTAAATAAACCGTTGGATCAAATAGATAATTGTAATCGCCAATAATTAAATCACACCAAAGACTTGCATCTAGCGACAACTCGAATGGACACAATTGGTGCTTTTGTCCATACCGTTCAATAACCTCTCTCGTTAAATGATTTTCATGTTGCAATAAATCCCACAGTCCCTCATTTAAACGATCATAATAGCCGTCAGCAAACGGGCAATGTTCTGGTGTACAATTTCGTTCAGTTAAAAAACAAATTTTATCTTTTGCTGTTAACGTAATACTCTTAGTTTGCGCTTGTTTTTCGGACAGCGCTTTGACGGCATCTTCAGCCACTTGCCGCGTGATGGTCTTAGCTGTTAAATAAAAAATCCGTTCACCTTCTTCTTCACCAATTGCTTTCATTGCTGGAAAAAGAGTGGACATTGTCTTGCCTGTTCCAGTTGGTGCTTCCACGAAGAGCCGCTGTTTACTAAGAATTGTTTTATAGACGGCTACCGCCAATTCTCGTTGCCCTTTGCGATACTCCCCGTAAGGAAAACTAAGATTTTTTAATGATTTATTTCTCAAAATACGCCATTCTTCTTTAAAAATTACCCACTGTTCATAGCGCCTCATCAAATCAGTAAAAAACTCCGCTAATGCAGCTTCTGTAAAATGGCGTTCTTGTCGTGTGATTTGTTTTGTGGTGGTCTGATAATAAGTGAGTTGCAGCGTTATTTCAGAAAGTTGTTCTTGTTGGCAATACATGTGACCATAACACATCGCTTGATACCAAAACAATTCGACCTTTTCTGGCGGCAATTCTTCAAACGCTGGTTCGGATGTTTTAATTTCATCAATGACCACTTGCCCAGTTTCTTTCACAAAAATGCCGTCTGCACGACCTTCTACACAATAATTATGGCCATTTAAAGGCACCTCAATTTTTAAAGATACTTCCTTTTGATAAAGGCTCCCCGCTTCCTTTTGCAGCATTCGATGAAGGCGACTACCTTCTTGTGGTGTATGTTCACTCACATGGCGAGAATCGATACTTCCCCGCCTTAAAATAAATTCGACCACTTGACGCACCGCAATTTTTCTCGTTGATTTCACGTAATCCCACCTATCTGCCTCCCTATTATAGAACATACATTCGCTAAACAAAAGCAAAAAATCCAAAACGAACACAATCATGCGTTCATTCTGGATTTCTCTTTAGATTATCATCAATTAAAAACAACTTGTTTCTTCTAACTGTTTGGTTTCTTTTCCATTTGCTTTTGCCACGACCAATTGCGCCATTTGTTTAAACGAATTATTTAAACCAATGCCGCCCTTTTTGGGCATCTTCACAATCGGTACTTGCTGATAATAGTGACTAACTGCTGGATTTTCTTCTGCCATCGCTGCAATTGCAGGAATGCCTACAGCATTAAACTTACAAGCTAGACGAGCAGCCATTTCTCCAAAATTAGGATAATGCATGGCAGGTCCGCAAAGAACCGCATCGGCATGAAACTTTTTTGCAAAGCCAATAAATTTCTTTGCTACCTCTTCCTCGTTTTCCAAATAATATTGGTCACCACAATAAAGTGTCGCAACAATTTCCGCTCCTTGCTTCTGTAAAAATGGTAGCAATGTTACCCCTGGACCTAAGGGAGCTTTTTTACCACTTGGTTTCAGCTGAGCTTGTTCATCACTGCCAAATCCTGCTAAACTGTGGTTTAAGACTAAAAGGATTTTTTTCACGCCTATTTCCTCCTTTTTTATAAATCATCGAAGTCAAAGGAATCAAAATCAATTTCTTCACTCTCTTCTTCTTGTGCTTTCCATTCTTCACGTAAATATTGGTCATCCATAACTCGAATAAAAGGATAATAAATGAACATTCCTAGTACCAATAAGAGAGCTTGCAGAATTGATCCTTGCCAACCGCTGACTAAAAATCCTGAGATAATTGGCGGAGTCGTCCACGGCAATTGAATACCGTTCGTCAATGGAACTAAGCCCCAATCCATAGCAAAATAGGCAATAATAATATTAATTGCGGGTACTAAGACAAATGGAATTAAAAGGATTGGATTTAAAACAATTGGCAACCCAAAAATGATTGGTTCGTTAATCCCAAAAACACCAGGAATTAGTGAAAGTTGCGAAAGCTTTTTAATCCGTTGACTTTTACAGAATAAGACCATCACAATGATTAATGAGAGTGTGGAACCGGCGCCACCAAATGTTGCAAACATATCTTGAAATTGTCCAGTGATGATGTTGGGAATTTCATGACCGTCTTTAAATGCTTGTAAATTTTCAACAGACAATGCCCGCAAAACAGGATTAAAGACTGCGCCAACCACGCTACCTCCGTTAATGCCAAAGAACCAAAAGAAGTGTAAAAATAAATAAGCAATGCTCATCGCACCTAAGGTATTACCAAGACTCAATAAGGGCGTTTGTAGAAATTCAAAAATAACATCTTGTAAATTACCATAAGGAGTTAAAGCAGCCAGCCAATTGACTAAAAACATGAGAGTAACAACTAAAAAACTCGGAATCAGGGCCTCAAAAGACTTAACCACTGTTGGTGGCACTCCTTCTGGCATTTTTATTGTCCACCCTTTACGAACAATGGCCACAAATAAACGAGTCGCAATTAATGCGACAATCATTCCTAAAAACAAGCCACTGGAACCCATCCATTTTAAAGGTAAACTAGTAACTTCATAAACCTTTGAACTATTTTCCGGTGTAAATAATGTTTGATAAGGCGTTACAATAAAAAATGAAACCAATGCGATAATTCCTGCTTGCATTGCATCCACATTGAATTGTTTCCCTAAACTATAGGCAATACCGACAACGGCCAGAATGGTCATTACATCAAAACTAGCACTAGCTGGAACAGACATCATTGTCGCCCAGTCTTTACCAAGAAAATGAGACATCCAAGTATCCCATTGTGGCAAAGGAAAATTAGCAATTAATAAGAAGACCGAACCAACAATCAACAAGGGTGTTGATAAAAGGAAGCCATCACGAATCGCTACTAAATACTTATTTTCTCCTATCACTTTTGCCAAAGGGGTCAATACGCGCTCTAACCAATCCAAAAATTTTTGCACGGTCGTCACTCCTATCTATTATTTTTTATTTTGCTTAATTAACCGCAGCGCTTCTTTCAATGCTTTTTCGCCATCCATCATGCCATAAATTTCTGGCGCAATTGCAGCGACAGGAATCCCTTGAGGAGCAAATTGTTCTTTTGTTTTTTCTAATAAAAAACGGACTTGTGGTCCTAATAAAATAGCAACAGGCTTCTCTGCTTCAACCACTTCTTGTGCTCTTGCAATAGGAAAAGCAGTAATCATTAAAGGCATTTGATGTTTTTCCACCACTTCCATCATTTTATTCACCATAATACTTGTAGACATCCCTGCATCACAAAAAAGATAAATTTGTTTTTTACTCATGTTCCTTCACTCTCCTCATTTATTCAATTGGTGCTTTGATTCTTTTTTCATAGGCCGCTAACCATTCTTGTGAAATCGGCTGAATCTCTGTGGTATGATTCTTGCCTGGATTTGCAATATAGATTTCTGGTTGCTGCATATCAGTACCAACCGTAAAAGTAAATTCCACATTCGTAGCTACGCCCCAGTCTCCCTGTTTGTTCATGGCCACTAATGAAAAAGCTCCTGCTTTCCCATAACGTTGAGTCAATTTTTCGTGAAAAGCATAGACGGCTTGATCACATGCTTGTTGTGGCGAGCGCCCTTCCCCCATTAAACGAACGATTTCATAAGAAAGACAGCCTTTCATTAAATCTTCACCTAATCCTGTAGCCGCAGCACCACCAATTTCACTATCAACATAAAAACCAGAACCTGACAGTGGTGAATCACCAACACGTCCTGCTTTTTTCATGAAGAGTCCCGAACTGGAAGTGCCAGCTGCCATTGATCCTGTTTGGTCTAACGTAATAGCGCCGACAGTATCATGCCCATCATAGGGGTTCAACTGATTTTCCTGAATTTCTTTTAAACGCTTTTGCCACCATTGATTAGCGCGTTCTGTCAACATATTCTTTCTTTCAAAACCGTGCAACATTGAATATTTCGTTGCACCTGCGCCAACACGAAAACTATTAAACTTCTCTTTACTTAATGCTTTAGCCACTGAAATCGGATTTTTAACATCTGTAATTCCTGCCACAGCACCAATTGCAAATGTATCTCCATCCATATAGGCAGCATCCATTTCTAAAATCCCTTCCTCATTAGGTAAACCGCCGTAGCCCACTGACTTATAAAAAGGATAGTCTTCTACTTCTTTAATTAATTGTTCCACAGCTGTGCCTGCAGCACCTCCTTGTTGTAATTCTTCTGTAGCTTTTAGTAACCCATCATGTGCCATCCGCCATGTCGCAATTGCACCCCAAGTCATTTTCCATCCGCCCTTTCGTTAACGCTTACATTTCTCCACCATTATAAACTAGTATATACTGTTTTGTATATACTGAAAATGAAATTTTATACAGAAAAATAAAAGATACACGTATGCGACCTCTACGAAACACATTGGCTTCTTCTCATACGTGTATCTTCTATTGGTTTTACGCTTCTGTTAATGCAATCATCGCTTGCATATAGATTTCCAGATTAAGCAGTAAATCTTTTTCATCCATATATTCATCTTGGTTATGCGCAATGCCTTTTTGACCAGGAAATGACGGCCCAAAAGCAACGATATTCGGCATAAAGCGAGCATACGTAGCACCTGTAGTTGTAACTGGCGTCCCATCTAAGCCAGTAATTTGTTCATAAACCTTGGTTAATTTTTGAACATTGCGCTCATCTTTTGGAAACAACGTACTAGGGAGACGGCGGATGACAGTCACTTCACTTTCTGGAAATAGTGCCTTTGTTAGCTGCGTGGTTACTTCATTTTCTGTAATAGAAACAGGATAACGCACGGCCAATGATAACACCAATTGCTGTCCTCGTTTTTCCAACGCATAGGGCGTTAAAATCAATTGCCCACTATCCTGATCCTTAAAGTCTAGAGCTACTCCTTCGCCATAGTGCTTTTCGTGAAAACTAGCGGTTAACCAGTCGAAATACTGTAATAAATTTCCTTTGACTAACTGTTCCTCGCTAATTTTCTGTGCCAATAAAGTAATCGCGTTCTTGCCTAGTTCTGGCGCATTGGAAGGAGCACGTTTTCCCGTGATTGCCGTTGTTTTTCCCGCAATCACCACACTTAATTGATCAGGTACGTGGTCTTTTGCTTGATCACCTATAATCTGACCAATTTGTTCACTTGAATCATCTGGGATGGTCGTTGTGATTTCATAATTAACAATCCCTCGCTCCCCATAAACTACTGGATATTTACAATCTGGAGTAAATCCAAAAACGGGTGCGTTTTCCTTCTCTAAATATAAGGGGATATCTCCACTCCCACTTTCTTCATCCGTGCCAAACATTAAGCGAATGGTTTTCTTTGGTTGGTAACCAAGTTCTTTCAGTAATTTCATTCCATACAGGCAAGCCAATATAGGACCTTTATTATCTAGAATTCCTCTACCATACAAACGTTGATTTTTTTTCGTTAATTGAAAGGGCGGCACTGACCAGCCAGAACCTTCTGGTACTACGTCTAAATGACCAATAATCCCCAGATATTCTTCCGCTGTTCCCCATTGCGCATAGCCAACTACGTCATTGACAATCTCAGTTTGAAAGCCATAACGCTCTGCAAGTTTCAGCGTTTCTTCCAAGGCTCTTTTCGGTCCTTCGCCAAAAGGGGCCTCTTTTTTAGGCGACCCTTTCACACTTCGAATCTCCATAATTTTGTTTAAGTCTTCATAAAATAAATCTTTTTGAGCGGCTATTTCTTCTTTGATCTTCATTCGTTCCAAGAACCTCCTAGCTCCACTTGGTTGTTTTCAGACGGGCTATAGCGGGTCAGTGTGTTTTTAAATGTGTACCGATCTGCTCGATATAAAGAGACATCATATAAAATGGGGGTTGCATCAAGCGCATAGGTGATAGAGTGGACTTGTAAAAGTGGCTGGCCCACAGGAACATTCAATAATTCGGAAATTTCCGCTTCAACTAAGATTGCTTCAATTTCTTGATGCGAATAAGCAATCTCGACGTTCTTCTCGATTAAGCAGAAAAGAGAGCCCTCGAAGTCTTGCTTCGTATGGCCTTGTACGTATGCCTGTGGCAAATAAATTTTTTCAACTGTCATTGGTTCGCCGTCTAACATTCGGCGGCGAATCAGTTCATAAATTGCCTCATTTTTGCCCACTTGGAGCGCCTCCCGAATTTTCTCAGCGGGATGTACTACTTCTTCAAAGGAAATGACTTCTGTCTGGCTTTTTTTCCCGTAAGCTTTGGCTGCCTCAGTAAAACCTTGTAAGCCAGCACGACCACTTTGAATTTTCGCTTGCGACATCACATAACTACCTTTACCATGTCGTTTTACCAAAATATTTTTGCGGATCAAATCATCAATCGCTTTACGGATGGTCAAGCGACTGCAGTTATATTCTTTAGCTAAATCATATTCTGAAGGTAATTTTTGTGCACTTACATACAGACCGTCTCGAATTTTCTTTTCAATTTCTGCAGAAATTTGCTTAAATTTGGGTGCATTTTCTGTCATTTCATCGCCTATCTTTCTTCAAAAAAATAAATTTCCTAGTATATACCACACTGTCTATACTAAATCAATTTTTAAGAAACCGCAATCATTTGTTGCGTTTCTTAAAAATCAAAAAAGAAAGCGAGCCACAAGTCGGTTGGACTTGTGGCTCGCTTCCTTAGGAAAAATATGTTATTTCCCTTTCATCCGTTCTTTGCCTTCTTGACACATATAGAGTAGCGGACAGGCTTCACATTTAGGCGCTCTTGCTAGGCAGTGATAACGCCCAAAGAAAATCATGGTATGGTGCGTTTTCACCCAGAGTTCTTTCGGAACTTTACGCATTAAGGTTTGCTCAACTTCAGTAACATTCGCATTTAGCTTACAAATTCTAAGGCGCTTGGACACTCGTTCCACATGTGTATCTACTGCAAAAGCCGGTTCGCCGAAAGCATCTCCCATTACTACATTGGCTGTTTTTCTCCCCACGCCAGGTAAACTGACCAGTTCATCTCTGGTTTGCGGAACTTCTCCATTGAAACGTTCTAAAAGTTGTTGTGCGCACGCTTTAATATTTTTTGCTTTATTGCGATATAAGCCAATGGTTTTTATTTTAGCAATAATCTCCTCCACCGGCGCAGCTGCTAAAGCTTCTGGTGTTGGAAAAGCTGCGAATAAACCAGGAGTCGCTTTATTTACCGATACATCGGTTGCTTGCGCACTTAAAATCACAGCAATTAATAATTCAAAAGGATTCTTATGTTTTAATTCACATTCTGCATTTGGAAACATCTCATACATAATTTCAATAGCTTCCATCGTTTTCTCTTTTGATAGCATGGCCCACCTCCTTTTTATTCACTGTCTTCTGGATTTAACCAATTGTGTAATGTAACCTTTGGTAACGCTTCTTGTGTCTGACCTTGTTGTTCAATCTCATTTTGAATCATAGAATCTTTTCGTTTTTTCTGATCAGCAGCCACTTGTTCTTTGGTGGTAATATTTTTACGCTCCCACGCAAGTAAAATACGATCAATATATTTCAAACTATACGCCTGATTTAAAACAGCTTCTCGCAACGCTAACCGGATTAATTCAGGGGAATAATGGTCCGTGTTCAACCACTGACCAATCATTTCTAATTCAATGGGTGAAAGTGGACGTCCGAATTCTTTTTCAAAGCCTTGGTAAAGCTGTTTAATTTCATCTTCGTGGTTTGCGACAACTTGTTTTTCTTTGCTCGTTTGTAAAAATAATTGAAGCTTTTGAAAAACAGGCAGTAAATCATACGTATCCATCATTTGACCTTTTTGGTTTTGTTGTGTTTCAATTCGAATAAATCCGCGAGAAACCAATTGATTTAACAACTTATAAATCGTATCTGGCGTTTTGCCCATCGTCTCTGCAATCGCCATTAAGTCTGGAAATAAATCGCCTGCATTTTGCGAACGAAAAAGTTGCAGTAAAAAGAGAAATTCATCATCTTTCAAACCAATTTTTTGGTAATGATCAAATAGTAAGTTTGAGATTGTTGTTTCACCAGCTTCTAAATATTCACGAATTGATAACATTGTTGTTGTCCACTTCCCCTTGCTTGTTTCACTTATTGCACTTGATAAACATCAAAATAAATAGCTTTCATATAATCAATTAAATAACTAGGATTCAATTCTTCTCCCGTTGCATCATAAATTAATTGATTTGGTTTACGTGAAGCGCCGTACTGATGAATATGTTGTGTTAACCATTTACGGATATCAGAATAATCCTCCGAAGCTAAAATTTCATCAACAGATAATTCTTGTTTCATTGCGTGAAATAGTTGTGCGGCGTACATATAACCCAAGGCATAAGATGGGAAATAACCAAAGCTACCTCCAGACCAATGAACATCTTGAAGGACACCTTCTAAGTCATTTTCAGGTGATACGCCTAAGTACTCTTGGTATTTTTCGTTCCACACTTTTGGCAAATCAGCGACTTCCAAAGAACCATTAAACAACATTTTCTCAATTTCATAACGAATAATGATATGCAAAGGATAGGTGAGACTATCGGAATCAATCCGAATCAAACTTGCTTTCGTTTCTTTTAAAGAAGCATAGAAATCTTCAAAAGCAATATCATCAAAAGTACCTTCTGCGCATTCTTGGAAAAACGGGTATTGTTTTTGCCAAAAAGCCCGGTTGCTACCAATGATAATTTCATTAAAGAGCGATTGTGATTCGTGAATCCCCATAGAGGCACCTTCGCTTAGTGGCGTAAAGTCAAATTTAGGATCAAAATTTTGTTCATACATCCCATGACCCGCTTCATGAATCACACCAAATGTTGCCATTGAGAAATTATTTTCTTCCCAGCGCGTAGTAATCCGCGCATCATTTCGATTTAGAGCTGTCATAAATGGATGAACTGTATCATCTAATCGGCCTTTTGAAAAATCATAGCCTAATTGTTCAACCACACCAATCACAAAACGGCGTTGTTGTTCTTTGGTCATTTTTCTAGATAAAAAGTCAGTTCTAGGCGGCGTACCTTTTTCTGCTAAAACGGTCCGAATCTCTTGAATCCCTTGTTTTACTTGGTCGAATACTTGGTCTAGCTTCTCAACCGTCATCCCTGGTTCAAATTGATTTAATAACACATCATACGGAGTTTTTTCTTCTTTTTGCCAATAAGGAATGAACTCTTTTTGGAACGCAACGACCTTCGTTAAGGTTTCTTCTAACAAGCCGAAATCTTGTGCAGCGCGTGCTTTTAGCCAACCTGTATGTGCTTGGTTTAATACTTTAACATATTCTTGCATACGTTCAGCTGGAACATTTTTATTCAAAGCATATTCTTCTTTTACTTTTTCAAAAACCAGTTTCCCTAATTCAGATAATTCTTCAGGGCGTGTCTCAAAATAGGCCAATGCTTCTTGAATAACTGGGCCAATACTTCGTTCAAAATACAATCCGGTTAAATACCCTTCTACTTCTCCTCGAAAAGGACTACTTTTTTCTGGCATCCCAGTTGATGAATCCCAGTCTAATAATGTCAAGGCATTTTTTAGTAATTGAATTTCTTTCACTTCTTGTAAAAATACAGCTTCCTTCATTTTTTACACCAGCTTTCTTAGTCTTCCCGTGGTTTTCTTGGTGGACGTGTTCCCCAGTATTGGAATAAATCTGTTCGTAAGGCTCCGTTGTAAAGCTTCCGTTTTTTAGTAGCTTTGGCACCATAATATTCTTCAAAAGCAAGATCACTCGTCAGTATATACTTGCTCCAAGTAGTTAACGGACGGAAAACATGGCCCATTTCTTTATACAAACGACGAACACTTTCCTCTTCTCCTAATCGCTCACCATAAGGCGGGTTAGCTACCATTACACCATATTCCTTCTCGGTTGTAAAATCTTTTAATGCCAATTGTTTAAAGGTAATTGAATCACCTAAACCAACTTCCTCAGCATTCGCTCGTGCGACTTCAATCATTCGCCCATCAACATCTGAACCACAGATATCTAATTCAACATCGTAGTCTGCCTTTGCCTCGGCTTCGTTACGTACTTTTTCAAAAATTGCTGGATCAACCCAATCCCATGTTTCACAAGTAAAACTACGATTAAAGCCAGGGGCAATGTTATGGCCAATTAATGCTGCTTCAATACAAATCGTTCCAGAACCACAAACTGGATCATAAAAAGGACGATCTTTGCGCCAATTGGTCAACATCACTAAAGCAGCTGCCATGTTTTCCTTAAGAGGTGCGCCCCCCTTTTCAATGCGATAGCCTCGTTTAAATAAACTTGGTCCAGTCGTGTCCAACGTCAACGTCACTTTATCTTTTAGAAGAGCCACTTCTAATTTAAACAAAGCTCCTGTTTCGGTTAAAGGCACCGTCGCTGGACGATGGTAAACTTCTCTTAAACGGTTAACAATGGCTTTTTTGGTGATGGCTTGGCAATCAGGAACACTATACAATTTTGACTTAATTGATTTACCTGCAACTGGAAATTCTGCATCTAAAGGCAAATAATCTTCCCAAGGAAGTGCTTTAACTTTTTCAAATAATTCATCAAAACTATAGGCGTTAAATTCGCCAACGACGATTTTAATCCGATCTGCTGTCCGTAGCCATAAATTGGCAGTAGCAATTGTTTCAACAGTGCCTTCAAAGACGGCCCGGCCATTTTCTACTTCACAGGGAATCCCTAAATCACGCAATTCTTTTCCAACTAATGCTTCTAAGCCACTAGCAGCTGTTGCAACAAGTTTGAATGTTTTTTCTTTCGTCATAAAAACTCCTTCTTGACTCTTTTTTATTGTCTGAAGCTAACAGTCCTGCCGACTACTGCTCCGCTTGTTTTTTGTAATTGTCCGCTTTCTCTGAACTAAACGGTCCTGTCCCGGCCTCTTTAGAACAGACAGCTTACTACTTTTATCTCAGTTTCTTTATTTTAACATTTTTTTATTCTTTTCGTAAAAAAAGCCTTCACAACTACGTTGGAAGGTCTTCCTGAATTACTTGTAATTTTCTATAAGCCATGTTCTGTATCACCAATTCTTCAGGAAAAATTGGTGACGGTCATCATCTATCTGCAGAGTAAACTCTGCCTCTTCTACTCGTTCATTTCCTTTAGAAGAGCGCCCCTACCATTGTTTGGGTTGCTCGCTCGAGGGGTTTACCGCGTTCCACCGATGGAGTTTCCCACATCGCTTCGTCACTGTGGCACTTTCAAGGATACTTTGACATAGTCGAAACCTTAGTCATTTTTCCTGCCGTTACTCTAAAAGAGTACCTTAGCTTATGATTTCGCTAAGCACGAACACTACAAGCATCTCAGCTTGTGCGAGCATGGACTTTCCTCAGCTTGCAAAAGCAAACCGCGATCACCCGAAAATTACAAATCTGTTTAGACGAACAGCAAAAATTTACACACTACAACAAGTGCCCGCTATTCTAACAAATGCTTTCTGTTCCTCGTGAAAACTTGACTTAAATTGTCTTGTTAAAATTGACGTGTTTGTGCATTATCAACATCATGATTCGCTGGTTCTGTAGTCATTGACGGTGCAGAAGGCGTTACAGGTGTTGAAGGTGTTTCATCTAACTTTTTACCAAAAACTTCACGCTCTAAGTTTGATAAACGTTTTAAAATATCAAAGTTGGTCACTGCTGCACTTTTTGGTACTTCTTGAGCAACACGAGGCGTTGGTTGGGCTTTTGATAATTGGTCTAATTTTGCCATTAAGCGGCTGTTTTCTTCTTGCAAGCTTAATAATTCTTTATTATAAGCTTCGTAGTCTTTAATGACATTGTCTAAAAATTCGTCTACTTCAATTGGGTCATACCCGTTCATCATTTTCGTTTTAAATTCTTTTTGTAAAATGTCTTTAGGACTATATACTAAATTTGCCATGTTTACACCTCATTTGTTTATTTACGATAGAAAATTTCATAGTTCCACAAATACTATTGTAACGAAAAATAGCTAGAAAATCAAACAGATTCTCTAATCAATCACCGAGTTTTGTAAATCATCCATTGTAATTAAGCGAATATCATAGGGTTCTCGTTCCGAAAAATGTTGTGCGTCCTTTAAAAAATACTCCGTTTTGCCAGGGTACTCTTTGTCATAAATAAGTAAGCTGCCCCCAGAATGTTCCAAAAGAAATTTTGTATGCATTTTTAATTGTGCTGGCGATTGATAGGGCTGGTGACTTACTGAGTTGATATAATCAGCCAAACTTTCCGCTTTCGTTAACAGTTCTCGATTTTGTTCATTCCAATTATTGCCAAAGTCTTTAAATGGATAAAGCAAACCTAGCTGGACTTCTGGATATTCCGTTTTTAATTCCCCAACTACTTCAGCTGTCCAAAGTTCAACACCTAAATTGCCAGAAATCAAAATCCATTCTACTCCCGCTTCAATATAACTGGCTAACTCTTTTTTTAAGACATTTTTAATAACTGTGATTTTCGGGTCTTTTCCTTGAAATATCCCCAATTCAAAGCTGCGATAACCGGTGACATAGAGGGTTTTTATCATTTCCATAAGTCATCCCTTTTCTTTCAGGTCTTTTTTTTGGTATAATACAGGCTAGGAGTGTGATAAACGTGACGTTCCATTATCCTAACGGAATACCTTATAATCATCATGAAGCACAATCACCAAAAAAACAAGTAAAAAAGAAACGCCCCGTTGAATTTGGTAATCGTGGGATGGATTTCGAAGAAGCGATCAATCAAAGCAATCAATATTATCTATTGAATAAGCAAGCAGTCGTTCATAAGAAACCCACTCCTGTTCAAATTGTTAAAGTAGATTATCCCAAACGAAGTGCGGCTGTTATTAAGGAGGCCTACTTTAGACAAGCTTCAACGACTGATTATAACGGTGTATATCAAGGCCGTTACATAGATTTTGAAGCGAAAGAAACGAAAAATACCACGTCCTTTCCCTTTAAAAATTTTCATCAACATCAAATTGATCATATGGAACAATGTATAGCACAACAAGGGATTTGTTTTGTGCTATTATGGTTTTCAAGCTTAAAACGCTGCTTCTTTTTTAGTGGTGAAAATCTAATAACGCATTGGAAAAACCAAGCAGTTACTGGAAAAAAATCTATGCCGCTTGCACTCATCGAGAAAGAAGGAATTGAATTATCTTTTGGAATCGCACCGCGAATCCCTTATCTCGACGCAGTGGAACAATATATTCAGACACACTAGATTCATAAAGTTTTGAAAGTATAACAAAGGAGTTGCTATTTATGCCAACCGCAAATTCAGGCTCGCGAGCTGCTAGACATGCATCCAACACCTCATCGAAGTCAAGTTACAAGAAAAAGACACAACCGCCGAAAAAGAAAAAACGGCTTGTTTTAAAAATCTTTCTTGGCTTACTTATCGCTGGGATGGTCGCTTTTTTAGCAGGCGTTGGTCTTTTTTGGTTCTATGCACGACAAGCCCCAAAATTAGAAGATGACAAACTGAATGCGACAGTTTCATCGAAGCTTTACGATATTAATAATGAAATTTTTGAGGATTTAGGCGCAGAAAAGCGTGAATTAATTCAACCAAATGATGTGCCTCAATTATTAAAAGATGCCATTGTTTCTGTCGAAGACCGTCGTTTCTATAAACACATTGGTGTGGATCCGATTCGGATTATCGGTTCTGCCCTTTCAAATGTCAAAAATGGTGGATTACAAGGCGGAAGTACCTTAACCCAACAATTAATTAAATTGTCCTACTTCTCTACAAAAGAATCTGACCAAACCTTGAAACGGAAAGCACAAGAAGCATGGATGGCTGTTCGTTTAGAACGTGAAAAATCAAAAGAAGAAATTTTAACTTACTACATTAACAAAGTCTACATGGCGAATGGTTTTTATGGAATGGAAACAGCGGCTGAAAATTATTATGGTAAACATTTATCTGAACTTGATTTACCACAAACGGCCCTACTGGCAGGAATGCCACAAGCGCCAAACTCATACGATCCCTATACAAAACCAGATACTGCTAAAGAACGTCGGGATGTTGTACTTTACACAATGTACGACAATAAAAAAATCTCGAAAGCAGAGTACGAAAAAGCTAAAGCTACCCCAATCGATGAAGGCTTAGTGCCATTAAAAGCCAGTGATGACAATCGAAAAGTCGTAGATAATTACGTCAAAGAAGTAATCAATGAAGTGAAAGCAAAAACTGGTAAAAATGTTTACACAGACGGACTAGATATCTACACAAACTTAGATATGAATGCCCAAAAACAACTTTACGATATTGTCAACAGTGATCAATACGTTGCGTTTCCAGATGATAAAATGCAAGTGGCTTCAACCGTTATTGATGTTGCCTCTGGACAGGTCCGAGCACAAATTGGTGGTCGTCACATTCCTGATGATGTGCAATTAGGAAACAATTTAGCTGTTAACACCCAACGTGATGTTGGTTCAACTGTGAAACCAATCATGGATTATGGTCCCGCAATTGAGAATTTAAATTATTCGACAGGTCGCCTCATGGTGGATAAACCAACGAAATATCCTGGTACCGACATTGATGTCTTCAACTCTGATTTAACATACCAAGGCGTCATTACTATGCGCCGTGCGATTATGGGTTCTCGTAACACGACCGCGGTCCAGACGTTTGATGAAGTTGGTAAAGAAAACATCATGCCTTTCATTAAAGGGCTAGGAATTGACTATAAAAACTTAGAAGCCTCGAATGCCATTTCAAGTAACACAAGCGATGTAGATGGCGATAAATATGGAATTTCCTCATTGAAGTTAGCAGCAGCTTATGCGGCTTTCGCCAATAACGGGATATACAACAAACCGTATTACGTAAACAAAGTCGTTTTCAATGATGGAACTAGCGTTGATTATCAGCCTGATGGTAAACGTGCGATGAAAGACTCTACCGCCTATATGATGACGGATATGTTAAAAGATGTTTTAAATGGCGGAACAGGATTTAACGGCGCCATTCCAGGCTTAATCCAAGCGGCCAAAACAGGGACTTCTAACTATACTGATGAAGATTTAGCACGAATGGGGACAACAGAAAAAGGAATTGCCCCGGATAGTACCTTTGTTGGTTATACAACACACTATGCCGTTTCCGTTTGGACTGGATACAATGATCGAAATACACCAATCTATCAAGAATACTATGGAATTGCCTCGGATGTTTATCGTGAAATAATGAGTTACTTGTCTCAAAATGTTTCAAACGATGACTGGGTGCAGCCAGACAGTGTTGTGCGGGTAGGTAATGAATTATACGTGAAAGATGCCTATGAGGTACCAAATGTACAAGTTTTACCAAGTACTACCTCTTCAGCACCACAGCCAGAATCTAGCAGTACGGTGGAATCCTCTTCTACAAAAGAAGCGGAAAGTTCATCAAGTTCTAGTTCAGAAAGTGCGCCTTCTTCCTCTGAAGCGCCACCATCAACCGAACAACCGGCGAGCTCTTCCTCAGCAGAGCAACCGGCAACATCAGAACAACCACCTGAACCTTCAAGTTCTAGTTCACAAGAACCACCGCAACCACCTGAAAGTAGTTCTAAACCAGATGAAAATAAAGCAGCATAAAAAGTACGGGGCTCATGATGAGCCCCGTACTTTTTTAGATTAAAAATGGACGAAGTGAACTGAATCACTTCGTCCATTTTTGCTTATTTACTTTCTTTATTTGCCAAAGCTGCACCAACAAATCCTTTGATTAAGCGTTGTGGGCGATTTGGACGAGAAATTAATTCTGGGTGGAATTGACAAGCCACAAAGAATTGTTTTTCAGGAATTTCAACAATCTCAACTAAACGATTATCTGGTGAAACTCCAGAGAAAACTAAGCCATTTTCTTCAAATAATTGACGGTATTTGTTGTTAAATTCATAACGATGACGGTGACGTTCTTGGACAACATCTTCATTTCCGTATGCTGCCGCAGTTTTCGTTCCTTTTTTCAATTTACATGGATATAAACCTAAACGTAGTGTGCCACCTAAATTCTCGATGTTTTCTTGATCTGCCATTAAATCAATAATGTTATTTGTCACGTCAGGATTAGTTTCTGCAGAACCAGCATCTTCTAAGCCCACAACGTTACGACCAAATTCTACACAGGCCATTTGCATACCTAAGCAAATGCCAAGGAATGGTACGTCATTTTCGCGAGCAAAACGAATCGCTTCAATTTTTCCTTCAATTCCACGATCACCAAAACCACCAGGAACCAAAATACCATCTGCTGAACCAATTCTTTCAGCGACATTTTCAGCAGTTAATTCTTGTGAATCAACCCAATCAATTTCGATATCTGAATCAAAATCAAACCCAGCATGTTTTAATGCTTCTACAACAGAAATATAGGCATCTGGTAATTCAACATATTTACCAACCAGCGCAATTTTTGTTTTCTTTTTCAAGTTAAGAACTTTTTCTTCTAATGCACGCCACTCAGTCATGTCTGCAGCCGGTGCATCCAATTTTAAATGATCACAAACAATTTGATCCATGTTTTGTGCTTGAAGTGCTAATGGAATGGAGTATAACGTTTCAACATCACGAGATTCAATTACCGCTTCCGGATTAACATCACAGAATTGTGCTAATTTGTTTTTAGTGTTTTGAGAAACAGGTAATTCCGTACGGACCACTAAAATATTTGGTTGAATCCCTAAACTTCTTAATTCTTTGACACTATGTTGTGTTGGTTTAGTTTTCATTTCGCCAGCCGCTTTTAAGTAAGGAATCAAGGTTGTATGGATGTACATTACATTGTCACTACCCATATCAGCTTTCATTTGACGCAATGCTTCTAGGAAAGGTAATGATTCGATGTCGCCGACAGTACCACCTACTTCTGTGATAATCACATCGGCATCCGTCATTTTCGCTGCACGCATAATTTTTTCTTTGATTTCATTGGTAATGTGTGGAATAACTTGCACTGTTGCACCTAAGTATTCCCCTTTACGTTCTTTACGTAAGACTTCTGAATAAATTTTCCCAGTGGTTACGTTTGAGTATTTATTTAAGTTAATATCAATAAAACGTTCATAGTGACCTAAGTCCAAATCTGTTTCGGCACCATCATCTGTGACAAAAACCTCTCCATGTTGGTAAGGACTCATTGTCCCCGGATCCACATTAATATATGGATCGAATTTTTGAATCGTTACTTTTAATCCACGATTTTTTAATAATCGTCCTAAAGATGCTGCGACAATCCCTTTTCCGATAGAAGAAACCACGCCACCTGTAACAAAGATGTATTTTGTCATAATAGTTAAAAACCCTTTCTTTGATAATATTTTGTAGAGAGAAGTAAAACAACTTTGAGACTCTTACGTTTCTCCAAATAAAAAAGAAACAAAAATAGAAAAGCTCCCTATCCATTACGAATAGGGAGCTTGTAAGTTCGTTCAAACTTCTGACCTTCTTAAAGGTGCCCAAGTAGTATAATACAAGCAAACGGACATCAGGTCAAGTACTTCTATTCAAGAAAATAATTTTTTCTATTTTCTCATTTTTCTCGGGCATTCAACTAAAAAGCTTGACTCCTTCTTAGGAATCAAGCTTTTTGGTTTCTTACTCTTCAGAATATTCGTCATCAAAATCGTCTTCATCTTCAACATCATCGTCATCAATGATTGTTAAATCTTCTTCGATTTGCGGAATGTCTTCTTCATCATCGTCTGAATCTGCACCAATCTCTTGTAAGTCAGAGTTGTATGCTTTGATTTCTTCATCTTCATCTTCTTCATCATCGTACAAGATGTCTTCTTCATCATCATTTGTTAATTCAGCATCTTCTGGATCGTCATCGTTATAGTCAATTACATCTTCATCGTTTGGATTAGTGATGAAGGCATTTACTTTTTTACGTTTTCTACGACGTGGTGCATCTTCTTCGTCTTCTTCCAAGCCATGTGTAACTTCTTCATCGATTGAATCGATTGGATACCATGAACGTAAGCCCCAACGATTGTCTCCCAATGAGATAAAGCTACCGTCGATGTTTAAATCTGTATAAAATTGTGCTAATTGGTCACGAATTTCACTATCAGACTTGCCAAGATAATTTTGGATTTGGTTAACTAAATCAGAAAAATCCATTACATCTGCATGTTGTTCTAAAATAGCGTGTGCTACTTCAATCATGGATAATTCTTTTTTGTTTAACCCTTCAAATACATTAATTTCCAAGAGGTACACGTCCTTTCACAGTCTACTCCTTATCATACAAAAACATTGAAAAAAAATCAATTCTATTCTGCAATATTTATGCAGTAAATTCTAATTCTAAATGATATTCTCCGATTCGCTCTGTTTGAGAGTATAAATCATAATCAACTAAAATCTTACCAGACATTGGTTGATCTTTTAAACTAACACGCAAATTATGTGTAAACGTACTAATCTGTAGCAAGCCATAAGGGGTTCGATAACTTGTATCTAATTTTTCCTGATAGCCAAATCTTAAACGCATCCGTAATTCGCCGGCACGAATCAGCTGAACATGCCCGTCTGGTTCAATTTTAATGGTTACGGGGGTTGGTTCTGTATCCTCTAATAATTCTTCTTTGTAACGAATGTATAATGTATCACCCATTTTTACTAATTGACCTTCTAGGTCAAAGAAAAAATCTTTTTGTTCGTTGCCTTGTTGGACAATCGTTTTTAGTTGAATCGATACAGGAACGCCTGTTGATAAATCCATAATGGTCACTCCTTTTCCAAAATATAACTTTCTTATTGTTGACTTTTTCAATATATTTGTCAACTAAAGTCAATTTTTCCTTGTTTATGTACCTTTTCTTATTGTATAAGCTCTTTTCACGGGTTGCAAGCATTTGTTTCATCTATTTAATAAGAAAACCGTTTACTATTTTAGAGAATTCCTTCAGAATTCGTTTATATAACATGCTTTTTTGCGTTTTTTGTATATAATATAAGAGAGAGTAAGAAAATAAACGTATTAAATGACGTAATTATAAATAGACAGGACGTTTTTTATGAGCACAACTTTTCCCCTTCACACTGAATCATTTATGCTCCTTGATTCAGGTTGTTTAACAAACAGTGACTATTTTTTACCTTTTGCCTTGACCGATGTTTTAACCACTTTTTCAGGAATGCAGCACCAACCAATCATTCATTTCTGGCAATTGGATCAAGCAATGATTCTTGGCATGAAAGATACCCGTGTACCTCATCTAAAAGAAGGCATCACTTCTCTGCAAGAAAACGATTATTCTGTAGTCGTTCGCAATGCCGGCGGTTTAGGGGTGATTGCCGATTCGGGTATTTTAAATGTTTCACTTATTTTACCAAATAATTCTGAACACAAATTAAGTATCGATGCGGCTTATGAATTAATGTGGGCTTGGCTCCGTCAGAGTTTTCCGGAGAAAGAGATTGACGCCTTTGAAATTACTACATCCTATTGTCCCGGTACTTATGATTTAAGTATTGGCGGTCAAAAGTTTGCTGGGATTGCCCAACGACGCGTCAAAGACGGTATTGCTGTCATGATTTACATCAGCGTTAACGGCAATCAACTTGCTCGTGGAGAAGTGGTTCGAGACTTTTACCTTGCTGGCTTACAAGAACAATTTGGTGAAAATGGCTATCCACCCGTTGATCCAGCAGTGATGGCAAATTTAGAAACCCTGATTGAGACTCCATTAACAATAGACGCCGTAAAAACCCGTTTAATCGAAGCATTACCTCAACAATTTGAAAAATCTATTGATCCAAACTTAACCGAACCAATTATAACCTCAGAATGGTTCCAAACAAATTTAACTGTCCAGCTGGAAAAAATGGCGCAACGAAACGCCTTAATTAAAGGAGAGATCGTATGACGATTCCGTATAAAGAGCAACGATTACCAATCGAAAAAGTTTTTCGTGATCCCGTCCATAATTATATTCATGTCCAACATCAAGTGATTTTAGACCTTATTAATTCTGCTGAAGTGCAACGATTACGTCGCATTAAGCAACTAGGTACTTCTTCTTTTACGTTTCACGGTGCCGAACATAGTCGTTTTTCCCATTCTTTGGGTGTTTACGAAATTACACGTCGGATTTGTGAGATTTTCCAACGTAACTACTCTGTGGAACGATTAGGTGAAAACGGCTGGAATGACGACGAGCGCCTGATTACACTTTGCGCAGCTTTATTACATGATGTCGGTCATGGTCCTTATTCACATACATTCGAGCATATTTTTGATACAAACCATGAAGCAATCACGGTCCAAATCATCACCTCACCAGAAACGGAAGTCTATCAAATTTTAAACCGTGTTTCGGCAGATTTTCCTGAAAAAGTCGCCAGCGTTATTACTAAACAATACCCAAATCCTCAAGTGGTGCAAATGATTTCTAGTCAAATTGATGCCGATCGCATGGACTATCTGTTACGTGATGCATACTTTACAGGGACGGAATACGGAACTTTCGATTTAACTAGAATTTTACGTGTGATTCGACCCTACAAAGGAGGCATTGCCTTTGCTATGAATGGGATGCATGCGGTGGAAGACTATATCGTTAGTCGTTACCAAATGTATGTCCAAGTCTATTTCCACCCTGTTTCTCGTGGGATGGAAGTGATTCTTGATCATTTATTGCATCGGGCGAAAGAATTATTTGAAAACCCTGAATTTGACTATGATTTACAAGCCTCTCTGCTTGTACCATTCTTTAAAGGGGACTTCACCTTACAAGAATATTTAAAATTGGATGATGGCGTCCTCTCTACGTACTTTACACAATGGATGGATGTGCCTGATTCAATTCTAGGTGATTTAGCCAAACGTTTCCTTATGCGTAAGCCTCTGAAGTCAGCCACCTTTACGAACGAAAAAGAGAGCGCAGCAACGATTGCTTATTTAAGGGAATTGATTGAAAAAGTTGGTTTCAACCCTAAATATTATACTGCCATTAATTCAAGCTATGATTTACCTTACGATTTTTATCGTCCAAATAAAGACCGTCATCGTACACAAATTGAATTAATGCAAAAAGATGGCTCATTAGTGGAATTGGCAACGGTCAGTCCCCTAGTTGCAGCACTTGCTGGTCAGAGTCAAGGAGATGAACGTTTCTATTTCCCTAAAGAAATGCTTGACCAAGGAAATAAAAAACATTACGATTTATTTGATGAGACGTATCGTGAGTTTTCAAGTTACATTCATAATGGTGCGTTAGTTTTAAAAAAATAGGTTTTCTAGGAGGATTCTATGTCAATTAAGTTAGTTGCTATTGATATCGACGGAACATTGCTAAATTCACAACACAAGATTACCCCACGGGTCAAAGAAGCGCTCCAAAAAGCAAATGAGCAAGGCGTTCGTATTGTTTTATGTACAGGCCGTCCTTTGCCAGGCGTGAAAGAACAATTGGATGAATTAGCCTTATATGGTGAAAATGATTTCGTGATTACCTACAACGGTTCGCTTGTCCAAGCAACCAAAGATAATACGATTATTTCACGCTATACCTTAAGTTATGAGGATTTTTTAGAAATTGAAATGTATTCTCGTAAAGTCGGCGCTCACTTGCATACAATTGATGATTCCGCTATTTACACTGCCAATCGCAATATTGGTAAATATACGATTCACGAAGCATCTTTAGTGAACATGCCTTTGAAATATCGTACGGTGGATGAAATGACACCAGAGATGAACATTATTAAAATGATGATGATTGATGAGCCGGAAGTTTTAGATCCTGCCATTGCAAAATTACCATTACATTTTACCGAAAAATATACGACTGTTAAAAGTACGCCTTTTTACTATGAAATCATGAATAAAAATGCTAGCAAAGGCAATGCTCTAGCAAAATTGGCAGACCATTTAGGCTTAAATAAAGACGAAGTGATGGCCATTGGTGACAATGAAAATGACTTATCTATGATTGATTACGCTGGGATTGGTGTTGCGATGGGCAATGCGACAGAAAATGTTAAAACAATTGCCGATGTGCATACCACTAGTAATGACGAAGATGGTGTCGCTCAAATTATTGAAAAAATGGTTTTAATTTAAACATTCTTTTCAATAACAATAACCCTCAATCTAATCAACATAGATTGAGGGTTATTCGTTATTTTATGATGCTGCCGCTAGCCATTTTTCAACGGCCCAACGGTGGCTTCCTCTTTTTAATAAACGGACTGCTTCTTCTGGTGCAACCCAGTGTAAAGTATTGGTCCTTTCTAAGGGTTCGCTAAGTTGCCGCCAAGTATTCGCTACATAAAAATAGCCAGGATTATAATAGGCAGTTTGGCGATGGTTCGAATAAAAATATTCATCAGCTTCCCCTAAATAACGGCCAATTTCTACACTAATTCCTAATTCTTCTAGCACTTCTCGATGGATTGCTTCTTCTTTCGTTTCGGTGCCTTCAATTTCGCCTCCTGGTAAAAAATAAGCTCCATTTGGCGCTTGTACCAGAACCATTGTGTTATTTTCTGGCTTTGAAACAATAATGTATGCAGCATATCTTGTTTGATAGGTCAATGTCTCTTCTCTTTTTCCAAACGTTGGCGTTTTCATTGGCGCACCTCTTCTCTTTTCATCTATTTTACCTGAGAAATTCCTTTAGAACAAGTCAGAAACCAAGCGTTTTTCTCTACATTTCACGTTTATCTATGCTACTATTAACGTTGGAAATATAATTAAGTTTGAAAGGGAGTTTTTAACTATGAAAATGGCTCATACATGTGTGCGTGTAAAAGATTTAGAGGCATCATTAGATTTCTATCAAAAAGCCTTCAATTTTGAAGAAAGTCGCCGTCGTGATTTTCCAGAAAATAAATTTACTTTGGTTTATTTAACTTTACCAGGAGACGACTACGAACTAGAACTAACTTATAATTATGATCATGAAGCATACGATTTAGGCAACGGTTATGGTCATATCGCCATCAGTACAGATGATTTAGAAGGATTACACGAAAAACATCAAGCAGCTGGCTTAACTGTTACTGACTTAAAAGGCTTACCTGGAACTGCACCATCTTATTACTTTGTTGTCGACCCAGATGGTTATAAAATCGAAGTCATTCGTGAACGTTAAAAAGTTTCACTTGTTCACTTACTGAGTTTTTTGTGTTTGAGAGCTGTCCGAGACAAAACTTGTCTCGACTTCTTCTCAAACACTTTTTTCAAAAAAAGTGCTACAATAGAACGTATGAATTTATTGAGGATGTGATGTTATTATGACAAAAAAAATTATTGGAATCGCTGGCAATCAACTTTTGCAGGCAGCTGAAGTGTTTCACGGTAACCAAGTGACTTACACCCCACAAGGTTTTGTTAGCGCTGTTCAAGCCGCAGGTGGCGTTCCTCTCGTTTTGCCAATTGGCCCCAAAGAATTAGCCGCTACGTATATACAACAAATTGATAAACTACTTTTAGCAGGCGGTCAAGATGTTGCCCCTGAATTTTACGGACAAGAACCCCATATAAAATTAGAAGAAACGAATCGTGATCGTGACGAGTTTGAGTTAGCCCTAATTGAAGAAGCCTTAAAACAAAACAAACCTATTTTTGCGGTTTGTCGTGGAATGCAATTAGTCAATGTTGCTTTAGGTGGCACATTATATCAAGATTTATCGATGTATCCTCAATGGTCAGTTAAGCACGGACAACAACCCACTCAACCAATCTTTGCGACGCATCGTATTGATGTTGAACCAGACAGTCAATTATCAAACATATATGGTACAACTGGTCAAGTCAACTCGTACCATCACCAAGCACTACATACTTTAGGAAAAGATTTACGCGTTACTGCTTGGTCCTCTGATGGCCTTGCAGAAGCAGTGGAATCAACAAATGAACAGCAGCCTTTATTAGCTGTTCAATGGCATCCTGAACTAATGTACGCACGTGATGCCAAATCCCAAGCACTCTTTAACTACTTTGTTCAAAAATTATAGCAAAAACGGAGGGACGTCTTTCGCCCCTCCGTTTTTACTTGCTATCATACTTAAAAATCAAAATTATCTGGATCTGCACCAAAACGATGATCCTTATTTAACTGATTAATTGCGGTTATTTCTTCTGGCGTTAATTCAAAATCAAAGACAGCAAAATTTTCCTGAATTCTTTTTTCGTGAACAGATTTGGGAATCACGATAATATCATTTTGTAAGTGCCAACGAATAATCACTTGGGCCGCTGATTTACCATATTTTTCACCAATTTTCACTAGTACTGGTTCAGATAATAAATTACCTTGTCCTAGAGGAGACCAAGCCTCCACGGCAATCTTATTTTCGGCTAGATATTTTCGTAGCGGTTCTTGTGTTAACGTAGGATGTAATTCAATTTGATCCACCATTGGCACAACATTTGCTTCTGTTAATAAATCTTCCAAATGATGTTGATGAAAATTGGAAACGCCAATTGCTTTGGCACGACCACTTGCGTAAATTTCTTCTAATGCTTTCCATGATTCTTTATATTTACCAGCAACAGGCCAGTGAATTAAATATAAATCAACATAGTCTAACCCTAATTTTTCTAAGCTTTTATCAAATGCTTTAATCGCATTTTCATAGCCTTGATCTTCATTCCATAATTTCGTCGTCACGAAAATTTCTTCGCGGGGAATACCCGATTGACGAATGCCTTCGCCCACCCCTACTTCGTTTTTATAAACGGCTGCCGTATCAATCAAGCGATAACCCGCTTCTAAAGCCCATTTTACTGAATTTGTTGCTTCTGAGCCATCTTCTACACGCCAAACACCTAAACCTAGGCGTGGCATTTCATTGCCATTTGCTAATTTTTTTGTTTTATCCAAAGTCATGTGTTTCTTCAGTCCCTTCATTTTCATTACTTTTAGTATACTACGCATTCTTCTTTCACGAAACAATCACGACTTGTCAGGTCATTTTCTTTATTTTTAATAAATAACGACGCCAATAAGTCAGCACTCCGATTAGTGCCACAACTACAATTGTTCGACCGCTAACGCTTCCAATCCACAGTTTAACTGCAAGTAACCAGATACAAAAGAGATAAACACAGGACCAATTAAAGGAAACTTTCAATGTACATGATTCCGCAACTTCGATTATCTGACTACTAAAAAAACGACTTCCTAATCGTAAAGCGACTGGATTATGGAAGATGAATGTTCGTCGCTTGTCAGCCGTCAAGCGAGTGGCACATCGTTCATCAATAAAAATTGTTACAGGTAATTTAGAAAGTAAATCATTTTTTGCCCATTCAATTGAAACTTTCACGCAGCACTCACAACCTTTAACAAAATTATAAAATATATTATTTATTTACAAAATTATAACATTCCTAAAAAAACATGTTAAGTCTTAAAAAAAACTTTCTATTTTCTTCCCCTTTCGCCGAGAGATTTAGTATACTAAAAGAAGAAATTTTAGAGAAAGTTGGATTTTTATGTTGATACTTGGTTTAGCCAGTACTGAAACAGTCGATTCTTCTGCTCCTGATTTAGCAGAAGCGACCGTAAAAAAAGTGAGCGCGCTACAACGCTTTTGGAACAATATTAATTGGGATGCCATTGTCGCTACCTTAATTGAAAAAAGTTTATCAATTTTATTTTTAATTTTTCTATTTTTTATTATTCAGCGAATCGGGAAATATTTAATTGATCGCACCTATGCAAATTATAGTAAAAAGCAACATTTTAGTGAAAGCCGTTTAAAAACGTTACACACTTTAATTATTAATGCATTTCAATATACGCTGTTCTTTTTCTTCATCTATTCTCTTTTGACCATTGTCGGTGTGCCTGTTGGCTCATTATTAGCCGGAGCGGGAATTGCCGGTGTTGCCATTGGTTTAGGGGCTCAAGGATTCATGAATGACTTAATTACCGGATTTTTCATTATTTTAGAACAACAAATGGATGTAGGCGATTATATTCGCTTATTGGCGTTAAATATTGAAGGAACAGTTACTTCTGTCGGATTACGAACCACTCAAATTAAAGCGGTTGATGGAACTGTTCATTTTATTCCAAACCGAAACATCACCACAATCAGTAACCTGTCTCGTGCCAATATGCAAGTGTTAATTGATGTCCGCATCAATCCTGAAGAAGGTTATGAAAAAATTTGTGAAGTGATTACAGAAGTCAATGAAACGTTAAAAGAAAAGTATATCGAAAGTATTCAAACTGGGCCAGATATTTTTGGTATGGTTGATTTAGGCAATGGCAACTTTGCGGTGCGAACGACCATGTATGTACTAAACGGCAAACAATTTGCGGTCAAAGAAGAATTTCTAGCTCAATATATCAAAGCATTAACAGAGGCCGGTTTTACGATTCCCAATACGCCCATTATTGCAAAATAAAAAACAGCCACCAGATATTTATTAGTTATCTGGTGGCTGTTTTTCTAATTGTCCAATGATTTTAAAAACCCACTAACTGCCTCCACTCCAAACAATAACGCCTCTTCGTTCGGTTCAAACTTGGCAGAATGAAGGCTATAAGGACTTGCCACGCCTAACCAAAACATCGTGCCTGGGACTTTAGACAATAGATAGCCAAAATCTTCACCTGTCATTGCAACCGGTGCTTGTTGAAATTGAACTGTTGCTTGTTTGCTCATGTATTCAATCAAATTCGTGGTACATGCTGGCTCATTCACTACAGGTAAATACCCTTTCTGATCAAGATGAACAGTTACTTCACATTGAAAAGATTGCGCAATACCTTCACTAATTTCGCGAATTCTTCGCTGCGTTTGTTCATTCGTTTCTGCTGTCAATGTGCGAATTGTACCAGATAAAGTTGCTTCTTCGGCAATCACATTGCAGGCAGTCCCTGCATGAAAAGTCCCAAAAGTAACGACTGCCCCAATCACAGGATCAACATTTCGACTAACGATCGTTTGCGCTTGCTGAATTAAATTTGTGGCCGCTAAGACCATATCATTTGCTTGATGCGGAAAAGCCGCATGTCCACCTTTTCCTTTTAAGGTAATGTTCACTTCACAAGTGGCAGCAAACAATGTCCCTACTCTGGTACTAATAGTTCCGACTGGCAAATCAGGATTAACATGAAGCGCATAAAATTCATCAGGTAACCACTCACCAAACGCATGGTCTTCATACATCAACATCCCCCCTGCTTCATTTTCTTCAGCAGGTTGAAATAAAAATAAAAAGTTATTGTCTGGTTGCTGTTGACTTAATTCTTTCAAAACCCCTAAACCAATTGTCATGTGAAAATCGTGCCCACAGGCATGCATAAACCCTGGTCGTTTTGATTGAAAAGCAGAAACCACTTCCTCTTGAATAGGTAAACCATCAATATCAGCACGCCAGCCGATAGTTTTCTGAGGATTTTTGCCTTCTATGAAGACTAAAATCCCCGTTTGCCATGTTCGAACTTGCAGATAAGGTTGCTTCATTTTATCAATTTCATTAAGTAAAAAGGCTTGTGTTTCCTTTTCTTCTAAACCGATTTCAGGTATTTGATGTAGTTGCCGTCTAATCGCAATTAATTCTTCTTGCTCCACAAAAGCCACTCCTTCATTTTTGGGGTAATCGAAAGCCGCCATGAAGAAGTTTCTTCATCGCGACTGACTAATTTATTTTTAGAGTTTACGTAATTCTTCTAAAATCTCTGTTTTACTCTTGGTTTTATCATCAATTTGTTTAATTACTTTTGCTGGCACGCCTGCGACAACGGTATGCGCTGGAACGTCTTCCACAACTACTGCCCCAGCAGCCACAACGGCACCTTCACCAACACGAACCCCTTCTAGTACGACCGCATTCGCTCCAATGACAACCTCGTTTTCAATAACCACAGGTGCGGCACTTGGTGGTTCAATGACACCAGCTAAAACCGTTCCTGCGCCAATATGACAATGCTTCCCTACAGTTGCACGACCGCCTAAAACAGCGCCCATATCAATCATAGTCCCTGCACCAACGACGGCGCCAATATTTAGAATAGCCCCCATCATAATCACCGCTTGATCGCCAATTTCAACTTTTTCGCGAATCAAAGCACCTGGTTCAATCCGAGCATTAATGTCTTTCAGATCAAGAAAAGGAATTGCAGAGTTACGTGCATCGTTTTCTACAACATAATCCTCAATTTTTTCTTTGTTTGCTTCTAAAAAAGGTTTTACGTCAGCCCAATCGCCAAACAGTGTCCCAGTTTTACAATTATTAAAGACCTTAATTGTTTCCGGAAACGTGACTTCTTTTAATTGCCCTTTCAGTGTTACTTTAACAGGCGTTTGCTTTTTGGCATCGCCAATATACTGAATAATCTCATATGCGTCCAATCACAGCACTCCTTTACTTCGTGTTATCATACAGAATAACGCATTTATGAGAAAAAAGTAAAGAGTTTCTTGCGTTTTATTTAAATTACTTTCATTTCTTCTTCTGATTTAGGCAGAACAAGATGATGTTTTTCTAACTCATGCGCCATATGATTGACCGCTTTTAAAATTTCTTTGCGTGTAATGATACCTTTAAAGCGTTGATTATCATCAACCACTGGTAAAAAAGAAGCATCTACTAATAAATGTAACACTTCTTCTAAATCCCACGATTCACCAATTACAGGAACATTGACTTCCATTACATCGGCCACAGTAAATTCATTCAATTTTTCAAAATCCACTGAAGTCAAATCAAACATTTTATCTACAACGTCTGTCAAGCCGATTAAGCCAACAAAGCGATCTCCCTTATCTAACACAGGAATCTTGGAATAGCGAACTTGCGATAAGACTAATGCCGCGTGACTTAAAGGATTTAAACACATTACATTGGCGACATTTTCGGCAGGTACTAAAAACGTTTCTTGTTTTTCTAATAATAATTCTTTTACAGCAGTCCCTATCATGATTGGGTTGCCTCCATTTCTAATTCTTTAACACGTAACTTATTGTACCTAATTCTGCGAAAAAAGTCTTGGAATTCGCAAATTCTTCATAACTTAACAAACGAAAATTAACGTTTTGTTCTATTCTCCCCAAAAAAAGAGAACGCTTTCTTAAAAAATAAAAAATTGATAGTAGAACATTCCCTCGCTGGCTTATGTTCTACTATCAGGTAAAAAATCGACTTTTTTACTTCGTAAACGTTGCCTTTAATCGTTCCAACGGTTGGTGCTCTTTGTTATAGTACTGAACGAGATATTGTTCAGGTGTACTTTCAATTATGGCATATGTTTTCTCTTGAACTGGTCCACGAGGTAAACGAATACTTCCCGGATTAACAAAGAGAATGTTATTGTGTCGCTCTGCGCCGAGTACATGAGTGTGACCAAATAAGGCAATTGTCGCTCCTGCTTCTTCCGCTTGTAAAGCAAGTGTCGTGAGCCCCATTCTAACATTGGCCAAATGACCATGTGTCATATAAATAACTTGATCTCCCACTTTTTTAGTCACAGTTTTGGGAAATTCATCATAAAAATCACAATTTCCTTGGACTACAATTAATTTCTGCCAAAGTTCATCTGTCGGTTCTAATTCAGAATCACCACAGTGAAAGAGTGCATCGACTTGTCCTTCATAATGATTCACTAAGTCAACTAAACAGTCACGGTCGCCATGATTATCGCTTACTACCAAGATTTTCATACGTTTCAACTCCTATTTTTTTAGCCATTCTTCCCATTGTTCTTTTAATTTTGCCACTGCTTGTCCACGATGACTAACTTTATTTTTCTCTTCTCCAGACAATTCAGCTGCCGTTTTACCAAGCTCTGGGACATAGAAAAGTGAATCGTACCCAAAGCCTCCTTCACCACGAGGAATCGTGCCGACTTCTCCGGGCCATTCAGCTTCGACCACCAGACTTTCTTTCTTTGGTTCAGCAAAAACCAATGTACAATGGAAACGCGCTTGTCTTTTTTCTTTTGGCACGCCCGTTAACTCATGCAATAGTTTCGCATTATTTGAAGCATCGTTAGTTGGTTCACCAGCAAAACGAGCAGAATAGATTCCTGGCATTCCCCCTAACGCATCAACAATTAATCCTGAATCATCTGCTAATACTGGTTTCTGTAAAATTTCTGCAATTGTTTCAGCTTTTAGACGAGCATTTTCTTCAAATGTTCGACCAGTTTCTTCTACATCTGGCAAATTCGGATAATCTAATAACGTCTTAACTGTATATCCTTTTTCACCAAAAATTGAACTAAACTCTTTCGCTTTACCAGGATTTCTAGTTGCAATGACAATCACTTTCTCTTCTGAATCTTGCGAAGGGACTTCTTCAGAGGCTAAAGCATAAAGCACTTCTTTCTGATACGCAATTAATTCCTCAATCCCTGTTTTTCCATAAAAGAGCATGGCATTTAACTCATCTCCTGAGAAGGTAGCTTCTTCACCCGTTCCTTGAATTTCCACAAATTCACCAGACTCGGTCATCACGATGTTCATATCCACTGCAGCATTCGAGTCCTCTGCGTAATCTAAGTCCAGCACACAATAACCATCGGGTAAAATACCCACGCTGACAGCAGCTAAATGCTCTTTAATTGGGTCTTCCGCTAGCGCACCAGTCATCAATAAATGATTAACTGCTAAGCGTAGAGCAACAAAAGCGCCTGTAATACTAGCAGTACGGGTTCCACCATCTGCTTGAATCACATCACAATCGACAACAATGCTCCGTTCCCCTAACTTTTCTAAGTCAACAACAGCTCGCAATGACCGCCCAATCAAACGTTGAATTTCCATTGTTCGCCCTGTTAATTTTCCTTTCGCACTTTCCCGAATATTTCTTGTGTTCGTCGCACGAGGGAGCATGCTATATTCAGCTGCTACCCAACCTGTTCCCGCGCCTCGTAAAAATGGGGGAACCTTTTCTTCGACAGTGGCTGAGCAAATTACTTTGGTATCGCCAAACGAAATAACCACCGAACCTTCTGGATGTTTAAAAACATTGGTTTCAATAGTGATCTTTCGCAATTCTTTTGGTGCACGACTATCATGTCTAATCATTTTCGTTTCCTCCTAAGTGAATCTGTTGTGCTTTTAAGTTCTCTATACCAAGCCAACTGCTTGCAATCTCTTCAAACATTTTTGCAGAACCAGTTGTATAAAATTCATGGGGCTGTGTAGTTGCTTCAGGTGTATGTGCAATGTCAAAATAATCGAGAAGCATGCTAACTTCGCCAACTGTTTCGGCTCCTGAGTCAATTAATGTCACATGACTTCCCATCACATTTTGAATCACCGGACGTAACAACGGGTAATGGGTACAACCTAAAATCAACGTATCAAGTCCTTTTAATTGTAATGCTTGAAGTGTTTCTGCCACAATTTTTTTTGCTACGGAAGAACGATATTGATTACTTTCAACAATGGGGACAAATTTAGGGCAAGCTAAACTAGTCACCTCAATTGCTGGTGCCTTACTTTTAATGGCGATTTCATAGGAAGCACTTTTGATTGTCCCTAACGTACCTATGACACCAATTTTGTTATTTTTTGTGACTTTAACGGCTGCTCGTGCGCCAGGTAAAATAACACCGACAACTGGAATTGGCAAGGCAGCTTTAATTTCTTCTAATGCGACAGCCGTCGCGGTATTACATGCGATTACTAGCATTTTTATTCGTTTTTTCAATAAAAAATCGGCCATTTCCCAAGTAAACTGAACGACTTGTTCGGCTGGTCGTGGGCCATATGGGCAACGGGCTGTATCTCCTAAATAAATTAATCGTTCATTTGGTAATTGTTTTAGCGCTTCCTTTAAAACAGTTAATCCACCAACGCCAGAATCAATTAATCCAATGGCTTCTTGATTGCTCATTCTCATCCTACCTTTGCCTTTTATTCACTGCCTTTATTTTCTACTTTTTAAGGACTATTGTCAATTTTTCCTGTTTTGCTCTCATTTATTTCTTTTTTTGAAGGAAATCTTTTTCGATTAAAAAACTAGTAATTCATTTTTTTGTATGTTATAATTCCTAACATTGAGAATACAATTAGAAATACATTTGGTTAATTTAATTTAAATAACACGTTTCTCACCGAATCCTCTGTTATCTTTTCTACCAAATGATTGCAAAGGAGACTGCCTATGATTTCTTTAGAACATGTAAATAAGTATTTTGGGGAGCATCACGTTTTAAAAGATATTACTTTAAATGTAGAACAAGGAGAAAAAATTGTCATTATCGGACCCTCTGGCTCTGGCAAAAGTACATTAATTCGGTGTATGAACCAATTGGAAAAAGTCAATGATGGTTCCGTCGTAATTGATAACATCGACATCACCAAACCGAAGGCACCCATTCAAAAGGTTCGCCAGAAAGTTGCCATGGTCTTTCAAAATTTTAACTTATATGCTCACAAAACGATTATTGATAATTTAACGTTAGCACCGATTAAAGTGATGGGCGTTCCCAAAGAAGAAGCGGTTCGTACTGGCATGGAGTATTTAGAACGGGTCGGCTTAGCTGATAAAGCTTCTGCTTATCCTTCGCAGCTTTCTGGCGGGCAGCAACAACGGGTCGCTATTGCTCGTGCCTTAAATATGCATCCTGAGATTATCCTTTTTGATGAACCGACTTCGGCACTTGATCCAGAAATGATTCAAGAAGTTTTAGATGTAATGGTCGATCTTTCCAAACAAAATATTACCATGGTTTGTGTCACACATGAGATGGGCTTTGCTCGTCAAGTGGCTGACCGTGTAATCTTTATGGACCAAGGAGAGATTATTGAACAAGGAACACCTGAACATTTCTTTACAAGCACTGAAAACCCTCGTGCAAAAGAATTTCTAAGCAAAATTATTCATAACGGGTAATGAATAAAAAAACAAAAAATTGGAGGAATGAACAATGAAAAAACAAAATAAATGGCTAGCTGGACTCTCCTTACTTGTATTAGCAGGCATCATTGTTGGCTGTGGTAGCGGCAACAATGACTCAACTTCCAAAAGTGCTTCATCAAACAAAACGGTCACAGTAGAACAATTAAAAAAAGCGGGGAAAATTAAAGTAGGTGTCAAAGAAGACATTCCTAATTTTGGCTATATGAATCCTGATACAAATAAAAATGAAGGAATGGAACCAGATATTGCACGCTTGATTGCGAAAGAAATTACCGGCAGCGAAGAGAATGTGGAATTTGTGGGCGTGACAGCGAAAACGCGCGGTCCCCTTTTAGACAATGGTGAACTAGATATGGTAATTGCTACATTTACAATTACTGATGAACGTAAAAAGACTTATAATTTTACAACTCCCTATTATACAGATGAGATTGGTTTCCTTGTGCGCAAAGAGGATAACTTCTCCAGTATGAAAGATTTAGACGGAAAAACAATCGGCGTTGCACAATCTGCTACGACAAAAGAAAACTTAGAGAAAAAAGCGCAAGAGGAAGGAATCAAATTTACTTATCAAGAATTAGGTTCTTATCCAGAATTAAAAACAGCGTTAACTTCTAAACGAATTGATGCATTTTCAGTGGATAAATCAATCCTATCTGGCTATGTGGATGGCAAGACAGAAATTTTAAAAGATGGTTTTTCGCCACAAGAATATGGAATTACCACAAAGAAAGCAAATACTGAATTAAATGATTATCTAAATGGTTTAATTGAAAAATGGGAAAAAGACGGCACACTAGAAAAAATTTATCAAGACTGGGGCTTAAAAAATTAATCATTCCTAAGACTTGAAGAATCAAAAATTTTAGGAGGGATTTTTATGTTTTTGTTAGCCAATATTTCCTGGCTTGAAGAAGGGCCATTTGCCTTATATCGTTGGGAGGCTTTATTTCAAGATTGGCGAATTTTTGGTCAGGCTTTTCTCTATACTATTCTGCTTTCTTTAGGAGCGATCTTAGTTGCCTTTGCTTTAGGTATTTTCTTTGGCAGTTTATCAGCGACCAAAAGTAAACTTTTACACGCAATTAGTCGTGTCTATGTAGAATTTTTTCAAAACACACCTTTGTTGATTCAATTTATCGTTGTCTATTATGGCTTTCCTCTGCTAAGCCCGCTGCTTTCATTTTCTATTACTACGATTGCCATTCTGTGTGTAGGCTTCTATCATGGCGCCTACATTTCTGAAGTGGTTCGCTCAGGAATCGGAGCTGTTCCAAGAGGGCAATTTGAAGCGGCTTACTCCCAAGGATTAACGTATGGTCAAACGATGCGGTATGTGATTTTACCACAAGCATGGCGGATTATGTTACCGCCTTTAACCAATCAAGTCGTGAACCTAATTAAAAATACGTCAACAGTTGCCATTATTTCTGGCGCAGACGTAATGTTTGCTGCCAATAGTTGGTCGTCTGTCAACTTGAACTATATTCCCGCCTTTGCGCTTGCTGGTTTCTTATATTTCATTCTTTGCTTCCCATTAGCGAATTTGGCTAGAAAAATGGAAGAAAAAAATAAGAAAGCATATAGTAGATAGGAGGAAAACAGATGCCTTTTTCAGAAGAAATGCGTCAATTACTGACAGCAAATAATTTTCAATTTCTATTTAACGGCTTAAAATTGACGCTCTATATTTCCTTCGTCTCAATTATTTTGAGTACGATTTTTGGCACCATTCTAGCCGTTTTGCGAAATCAAACCCATGGACCACTGAAGTTACTTGCCAGTATTTATGTAGAAGTGGTGCGTAATATTCCAAACTTATTGTGGATTTATGTTATTTTTTTGATTTTCAAAATCAAATCCACACCTGCTGGAATTGTGAGTTTTACTGTGTTTACCACCGCTGCTTTAGCGGAAATTATTCGTGGTGGTTTAAATGGGGTCGATAAAGGCCAAATTGAAGCGGCGCGTTCTCAAGGTTTTTCAAATTGGCAAATTCTTTATCATATTGTTTTGCCTCAAGCAATTCGCAATGTTTTACCAGCGATCGTTTCTCAGTTTGTTACTGTCATCAAGGATACAAGTTTCTTGTATTCCGTAATTGCTTTACAAGAACTCTTTGGCAAATCTTATATCTTAATGGGGCGCTACGCACAAACAGGACAAGTATTCACTATTTACGGAATCGTCGCCCTTATTTATTTCATTATTAACTTTAGTATCTCACAATTTTCACGTTGGCTTTCACGAAATTGGGCGAAAAGTTATTAATGTAGTTAAAAACAGGAGGCTGAGACAAAAGTGTTTAGCTCCAAGAAATAAGAAGGAATTTCCGAAAATTGTTCTTTAATTTTTGGAGAATTTCGGCTTATTTCCGAAGGAGCTGCTTTTGTTCAGCTGATTATCTTAAGATTTAGAAAGTGGGGCATAAGTCATTTCGACTTATGCCCCACTTTCCTGTTTTTATTTTATCTTACTTCTACTTGATGTTTTTCAATTAACGCTTTTTCAACTTTTTCCATTGAACGGTTAATTTCTTCATCCACTAATGTCGCTTCTGCATTAACGAAAGTTAAACTATACGCCATTGATTTTTTGCCAGCGCCTAGTTTTTCACCTTGATATACATCAAATAAATGAATCTCTTTCAAATATTTACCTGCGTTATCTGAAATAGTTTTAACTAGTTCTTGATTAGTAACTGTTTCATCGACTAATAAAGCAATATCTCGAGAAACTGCTGGGAATTTAGAAACTGCTTCATAAGTAACCCCGCCTGCTTCTGTGGCTACTAATTGTTGCAAGTTTAATTCAGCAACATATGTTTCAGGAATATCGTACGCTTTTGCTGTCGTTGGGTGAACTTGTCCGACAAAACCAACCACTTCATCTTCTAAATAAATCCATGCTGTCCGGCCTGGATGCATTTCTGGAATCGCCGTTGTCGCTTGGTAGCTGATTTTTTCTGTTAATCCTAAAACAGCTACAATACTTTCCACTAAGCCTTTTACTGTATAAAAATCAACGGCTGTTGCTTTTGTTTGCCAATCTTTAACCGTTGTATTACCAGTTAAAGCAAGTGCTAAGTGATTTTCTTCTGTAGGTAAATTTTTTGTTGGATCTTCTGTTTGGTAGAAAACGCGTCCTACTTCGTAGAAGGCGATATTATTATTTTTACGCGCCACATTGTATGCGACATCATCTAATAAACCAGAAATTAAGTTCATACGTAACACAGAACGCTCTTCACTCATTGGCCATTGCAAACGTGTTGTTTGACTTTCTTTCATCATAAATTGACGGGATTTTTCTTCTGTTGTCAACGCATAGCTGATGGCTTCACTCGTACCATGACCTTCCAGTAAGCTCTTTAATTGGCGCGTAACATGTTGTGCTTTGGTTAGACTTCCAGCAACTGTTTCTCCACTTGGCAATGTTGAAGGTAAATAATCATATCCATAAATGCGGGCCACTTCTTCAATAATATCTGCTTCAATCGCAATATCCCAACGTCTTGGTGGAATCGTAATTTCATATGCGCCTTGATTTACTTCATAAGCAAAACCGAGTGCTTCAAAAATTTCATTCACCGTTGCTTCATCTAATGAAGTACCTAAATATTGGTTGATTCGTTCTAAAGTCACAGCTACCTGCGCTTCTTTAACGTCCACTTCAGAACCAACTGCAGTGCCTGAGACCACTGTTCCGTTGGCTAACTCTGCAATCATTGCGGCTGCCACATCACAAGCTAGCCCAACTGTCGCTTGGTTGATGCCTTTTTCAAATCTACTTGAAGATTCACTCCGTAAATTGAATTGTTTAGACGTTTTGCGAATAGACAATGGATTGAACAATGCCGCTTCTAAAGCCACAGTTGTTGTTTCTTGACTGATTTCAGAATTAGCCCCACCCATTACACCGGCTAAGCCGACAGGCGTTTTTCCATTCGTAATGACGATATTTTCTTCTGTTAATTGACGTGTTTCACCATCTAATGTAATTAGTTCTTCTGCTGCTGTTGCTCGACGAACCAAGATTTCTTTACTATCTAATTTTTGGTAATCAAATGCATGCAATGGTTGACCAAATAATAATAAAATATAATTTGTCACGTCCACCACATTGTTAATCGGACGGATTCCTTCATTCATCAATCGATTTTGCAACCACTGAGGACTTTCTGCAATCGTCACATCTTTAATAACACGAATTTGATACGCTGGCGCATCTTGTGAATCTTCAACAGTCACTGTTACGTAATTTCCCACGTTATCTGAAGCATCTTCTTTGAGTTCGGGATCATTAAACTGAGGCGTTTGACGATAAATTGCGCCAACTTCATAGGCTACCCCTCTCATACTTAATGCATCTGCACGGTTTGGTGTAATTGATAATTCAATAATCGCATCATCCATGTCTAAATAAGGGAAAACAGGTGTTCCATTCACTGCTTCTTGAGGTAAATAATAAATCCCTTCAGCGTAGGCTTTTGGTACGACATTATCTGAATATCCTAGCTCTTCTAACGAACAAATCATTCCGTTAGAGACTTCGCCACGCATTTTACCTTTTTTAATTTTTTGATTTCCTGCAATTCTTGAACCAGGTAACGCTACGATGACTTTAATTCCTGCTTTTACATTTGGTGCTCCACAAACAATTTGTGACAATTCTTCTTCACCGATGTCTACTTGGCAAATTGATAAGTGGTCAGAGTTTGGGTGAGGAACACATTCTTTTACTTCACCGACAACAATTTTCTTTAATCCTTCTTCAGGTACAGCAACGCCCTCAACTTCGATACCTGTCACAGACATTTTGTCCGCTAATTCTTGCGGAGTAACGTTTGAAAGATTAACATATTCATTTAACCATTTATAAGAAACTAACATTTTTCAACTACTCCTTTACCTTGAATTGATTTAAGAAACGTAAATCATTTTGATAAAAATTACGGATATCATTTACACCATAACGTAACATAGCAACGCGATCTGGTCCTAAGCCAAAGGCAAAGCCTGAGTACTCTGTTGGATCAATCCCTGACATTTGTAACACATCTGGATGAACCATCCCCGCACCTAAAATTTCAATCCAACCTGTATGTTTGCAGACGTTACAACCTGCGCCGCCACATTTAAAACAGCTAACATCTACTTCGACTGAAGGTTCTGTAAAAGGGAAATAGCTAGGACGTAAACGAATTTTACGATCTTCACCAAACATTTTTTTCATCATGACTTCTAACGTCCCTTTTAAATCACCCATTGTGACATTTTTATCGACAACAAGGCCTTCAATCTGATGGAATTGGTGACTATGTGTCGCATCATCTGTATCACGACGGAATACTTTCCCAGGAGAAATCATTCGTAATGCACCTTTTGAAAAATCGTGTTTTTCCATTGTTCGAGCTTGAACTGGTGAAGTATGCGTACGAATTAACATCTCATCTGAAATATAAAACGTATCTTGCATGTCGCGTGCCGGATGATCTTTTGGTAGATTCATGCGTTCGAAATTATAGTGATCCGATTCTACTTCGTATCCTTCCACTACTTGATAACCCATGCCTAAGAAAATATCTTCAATCTCTTCCATAACTTGTGTCAAAATATGACGTGTGCCTTGAGGCATTTGTTTCCCAGGTAAAGTTACATCTAAACTTTCTTCTTTTAGTGCCGCATTTAACGCTTCGTTTTCTAAAACAACTTTGCGCGCTTCAATTGCTTCTGTTAATAAATCACGAATTTCATTTGCAAAGCCCCCCACCACTGGTCGTTCTTCTGGTGAAAGGTTTTTCATGCCTCTTAATACTTCGGTGATTGGCCCTTTTTTTCCTAATGTTTCTACGCGAATTTGGTTTAATTCTTTTAAAGTAGCAACTTGTGCGATTTCTTTGAGCGTATTGTCTCTAAGAGCTTCTAATTGCGCTTGTAATGTCATTATGCGTTCCCCTCTATCTTTTATTTAAACTAAAAAAAACGATAACCCATTCCTTTCAAAGGAACGAGCTATCGTGTTACCATCCTAATTCATAACAAATTGTTGTCATGCACTCATTTCATTTAACGGCAATTACCGGTTTGCTTTCTTCTTGAAAACAAACAAACTCAGGAAGTGAATTTCGCTTGGTGACTGTGTAAATCAGCTTCCAGTCTCTGGCTGACTCTCCCTAAAACACGTCAATTCAAACTACTTGTTTCCATCACTGTTTTTTTAGTTATTTAATTACGTTTAGTTTACAAGAAGTTTTGCTTGCGGTCAACTGCATTCTTCGTCTTTTACCCATTTTTCTGCCCAATGTTGAATTTGTTCCATTGCTAATTGCAAGTCTTCGCCTTTTTCGGTCAGGAAATATTCTAAGCGATTTCCTTCACCGCAACGAACAGCTTTGGTGATAATTCCTTCAGCTTCTAGTTCCTTCAATCGCTCTACTAAGACACGATCACTTAACATTGGAATTTTTTCTTTTAATTCGCCAAAACGTTGAGGACCTCGTTCTAATAAAACATCAATAATTAAACCATTCCATTTTTTACCAAGTATTGAAAATGATTTTTCAAATTTGGGACAAAGTACAAACGATTCTGTTTTTACTTTTTCCATCTTCCTCACCTCTTCAATGAGTATAGCACATTCCTTACAAAATGTAAGTGTTTCTGCTTCTAATTTTTTCTACTTTATAAAATCTACAACATTTCCTGTCTGCATGTCAATAATTACTCCTCCATTTAATAAAATTAAATAGACGTGCGACACCTCTTTATGCGTCGCCTCTTGTAGCGCTCTACGATAAAGATTCATCTGTCCGCGATACCGTTCGACAATTTCAGAAATCGCTTGGGGAGAGGTGCCTTTTACATGATCGGTTTTATAGTCATACAAAATGCATTGATTGTCTAATTCGATATAGCCATCAATAATCCCATGAATTAATAAATCATCTTGTGTCGTTTCTGGATAATTTTGAATGAGCTCTTCTGCTTCAATCAGCATAGAAAAAGGTTGTTCCCTTCTAACGGTTTGATGGTGTTGAATCAATTGTTTTCCTAAGGCGGTGTCAAAGAAGGCCACGATTTGTTCCAGATTCATTTTTTCAGCAATTGCTGGTAAAATCAATTTATTTTCCACTAAGCGTTCTTGAACAGCTCGCACTTCCTCGTAAGAAGGTTGCTTACTTAAATCAATTAGTTGTAATAAATAATGAGTTGCTGTCCCAATTTCAGCTGCTGAGGGCGCTTGAACCGTATCTAAAAATTTAGGCTTACTTAAATCTCCTTCAATCATTCGATTGACAATCAACGGTTGCGCTTGAATAGTATTGTCTTCCCGAATCTCAATTTTACCAATTTCTTTGTTATCGGGGTCATCAAATACTCGCTTGATTTCAGAAACAGACTGATAACTGGTGGTCCGAGTAGCCACTTCAAACGGATAATTGAAACTTAACCGTGCAAGACCACGATTGATTTTGTCAGCAGATAATTGCGCTTTTTCGGCTAAATCCTCTGCTTGTCTTTCTGGCAATTGTAATTGCTGAATGGCTGCTCGTAGTTGTTCTTGGTTGAACCACTGAATATGAAAGTTAGCTGGGTGCTTCTTGACTTGCGGAACGTTACTTACTACTACTTCTTGCTGATATTCATCGGCTTTTTGATGACGTACCAATGTCATCCCAACCCAATTCATTAAACTACTTTTACTTTGCAAGCGATTTTCAGCTGGTAGCACCAGTGTTTCTACATCGCCAACTTTCAGCCACTCTTTCCACATTGCCGCTTGGTCTTTATAGGAGCCTACCAGAAAAAGTTTCTGTTCTGCACGTGTCAACGCCACATATAACTTCCGCATTTCTTCGGATAGTAATTTTCTCAATCGTACTTGTTTAATCGCCAAAAATGGTAAAGTATCGTACATAACTCGTTCTTCAGGTTGTAAATAACGAATGCCTACCCCTAAATTTTCTTCAAAGATATAGCGTTCATTCAAATCACTGACATTAAATTCTTTGGTCATATCTAAAACGAATACCACCGGAAATTCTAACCCTTTACTAGCGTGAATCGTCATGACGCGTACGGCATTCTCTTCACTTAAAACGACTGGTTCTGCTAAATCTTTGTCTTTTTCTTGCATTTTTTCGATGAAGCGAACAAATTGAAATAATCCGCGGAAGGTTGTTTTTTCATACGCCGCGGCCCGATCCACCAACGCATATAAATTGGCTTGGCGTTGTTTGCCAACAGGCAACCCGCCAACATAATCAAGATAGGCCGTTTCACGATAAATCGTCCACAGCAAGTTGCTAATCTGGTTGCGTCGAGCCTGTTCCCGCCATTTTTCTAATGATTCAGCAAAACGTATAGTTTTTTCCTGAACAACTGCTTCCTCCATGGTTGGTTCCATCTTTTGATTAAACGTTAAAAATGCTTCGTAGTAACTGGTTTCCTTATTAGCCAAACGAATAAGCACTAATTCGTTTTCTTTTAATCCAACAATTGGTGAACGTAACACAGCTGCCAAAGGAATGTCTTGATAGGGATTATCAATCAATTGAAGCAAGGCAATCATTGTACGAATTTCCGTTGCTTGGAAATAATTTTGAGCATCATTGACTTGAACTGGAATTTCTAATGATTTAAAAACATCTAAAATAGTTAAATTATTTTTCTTCGTAGGCGTTAATAAGACAATATCTTGATAAGTAATCGGTCGATCCGTTTTCAGCTTTTTATCATAAATTAAGAAATTTTGGTCAATTAATTCACGAATTTTCAAAGCAGTAACGTAAAGTTCCCCTTCTGTCTTATCTTCAATCAACAACTCAGGGGATTGTAATTCTGGAAATTCAACTGACTCTGTTGCTTTTTTTTCATAAATTAGCAATTCAGTTGAATAATCAGCCGCCTCCGAAAATTGATCAAAGCCATGAACCAAAGCGGCTGACTCATCGTAAGCAATTTGGCCCACTCGCTCATCCATTAATTGACTAAATACTAAATTCGTAAAGTCTAAAACGTCTTTGCGGGAACGAAAATTTTCAGCTAGAATAATTCGTTTGCCCTCTTTGCCTTGCCCATACTGATTGTATTTTTCAATAAACAATGTAGGATCTGCCAAGCGGAAAGAATAAATAGACTGTTTCACATCCCCTACCATAAAAAGGTTTCCTTCTGCGCTAAGCGGGCGGCGCAACCAATACAAAATAGATTCTTGTAATTGATTGATATCTTGGTATTCATCGACTAACACTTCATCAAATTTTTCGCGATAGTAAAGAGAGGCTTCTGATGCTTGCCAGCCATCTGCCTGATTTTTCGCTAAAATAGCTAACGTATAATGTTCTAAATCGTTAAAATCCACTAAATTTTTAAGCCGTTTTTCTGCGCCATAGGCCTCCATAAATTGTTTCCCCACGTGAGCCATTTCTTGAACAATGGGCGTGGCCTCTTTCAAGACTTGTTTCATGGCATCTGGAGAAAGTGTAAACAGTTGCTTTTTCAAATCATTTAACGCTTTTTTATTTTGTTCTCGTAACTGTTTGGCTTGTTCCGCGGTTGGTTTCAACTCTTCGGCACGAACCGTTGGGTAGCGGTCAAAGCTCAACAATTCAGTCAAATTATAGGCGCTCTCTAAATCATTTCTCTCTAAAAATTGTAAAAATTGTTTTGTTTGTTCCTTTTCATTTTGAGCTAAATACCAAATCTTTTGAAGTTTCTCTTCGCCCTCTGTTAAGGTCACCATTTCTTCGTAACGCTGAAGAGTTCGTTGTAACGTCTCAACAGCTAGCGGTTTTAAATACGTCTGAAATAACGTTGATTCGCCTAGCTGATCCCCTACTTCGTAGGCTTGTGTTAAGCCATTAATCCACGCCTCTGGATCAGGATTGGCTTTGGCAAATTCATAAAAAGAAAAAATTAAGTTAGTGAGTCCGTCATCACTACGATCATTGGAAAAATTCGCTGTTAATTGGTAAAATTCTTCTTGATTTTCCGCATAAAATTGTTCACGTAATGCATCCCAAACATCTTCTTTTAATAACAATGTTTCTGTTTCATCTGTTAACATCCGAAAAACTGGATCTATGTCAATTAAATAATAAAAACGACGAATAACAGTTAAACAAAAGGCATGTAACGTGCTGATATTGGCTGTTGGCAAAAGAGCAATTTGACGAGAAAAATGCCGTCTTCTTTCTGGATCTTGTTCTTCATTCATTGCCTTTTGTAAAGCCACTTGGATACGTTCTTTCATCTCACGGGCGGCGGCTTCAGTGTACGTCACAATCAAGAGACGATCGATATCGACGCCGCTTTTGACTTTTTCAATGACACGGCGGACTAAAACAGTGGTTTTTCCTGAGCCAGCCGAAGCAGAAACTAAGATATTTTCATCGCCATCAAACACCGCTTGCCATTGACTGTCGGTGAATTGCTCATTGGCTGGACGTAGTGGAATTGTTTTACTCATCTTCGGTTGCTCCTTCCTCATCTTTGTTTAACAAGCGCGCCATAATTTCCTCTTTGGATAAATTCTCAATACGATGATAATTATTTTCTTTTAACATCACATCAAAATCACAGACACTTCGAAACGGACAATAGCGACAAGCAATCCGTTCCTTGCCTTGATAAGCGGGATTAAGTTGAACTTCGCCGCCAATAATTTGATTTCCCGCTTCAATAAATTTATTTCGGTTATGGGAAAGCAACGCGCCTAATTCTGGTTCTGTCACAAATTTATCTTCTTGGCGACGACCAGGTTTAATTTGTTCTTTGGCGGATTCTTCAATTGGAAACAGCAACGAACTTTGTTTAGCTTGCAGACTCGTGTCTAAATGATCCAATAAATCTGGGTCTTTCATCAAAAGACCATCAAACTGATATTTTTTAAGCATTTGTTGTTCAATGTCGTCTTTGCCTTCATAAGATAACGTAGGATTGTGTACATGCAGATAAAGTGAGCCAGCAGGTTTAGCTTCTTGACCAACTAATTGTACAGCATCCATTAAAGCCACATCCAAGTACGTCAGCATTTGCATGGCTAAGCCGTAATACGCTTCTGTCATATTAAATTTACGGTGACTCGATTTATAATCAATCACACCTAAATAGGTTGATTCGGGGGTAACCAATTGATCAATCCGGTCGATTTTTCCCCGAACATGAATTTTCCCTTGATTTTTTAATGGTAATTCCAAACCAGAAATTCCTTTTTTAGCGGCAATTTGGCCAAATAACACTTCCGTTTGAACAGTCGTCATGCCACTTCGTTGGCTTTGGCGTTTCAGCGCCCAACTGACTTTTTTAATTGTTTGACTCAATTGATAGCGAATATAGTTCATGCGACTAGAGGTCGTTAATACAGAAAAACGCGCATCCCCTAAAATACTATTTAGCACTTCCTCCGCCAATAAATTGACTTCCTGATCGGTTAATTCAGATAAGTTCCGTTGATTCATAATCAATAATTTAAAGAACTGATCCAATGCTTCATGGAAAAATTCCCCTGTAGCTGCTGGCGAAAGCCCAAAGACATCTCTTTCTTTCAAACGTAAGCCATAGCGAGAAAAGTATTGATATTGACACCGATAAAAACTCTCCATCCGAGAAACGGACGTATAAATATCTTTACCATATAAAGGTTCTGCTAAGACCTCATCAATCTTTTCAGGAATATTTTGATGCGTTAAACTTTCGAAAACTTGCTTGGCTAGCGGCGCAATTGATTGGTTCATTAGCGCTTTTTCCATATTTAACCAGAAAAGCAACAGTCCTTCTTGTGTTTCTTTCCGTTGTCTTTTCAAACGCGTTAATTCACCGATTAACGTCCGATACGTACTAATATGGGCTAAACTGGTCGTTTCATCATCGAAAATAGTTGTTTCATTTTTTTCAAAAACGGGCAAGTTTAAATCTTTTTGGATATTTTTAAAATAAGGAGACGGTTTGACTTCTTGAGCGGTATCTTTAACACTTGGATAGGTTAAATATAACCGTTCTCGCGCTGAAGAAAAGACAAGATACGCAACATAAGGTTCTTGCGCAATTTTGCGTCCGGTTGTCCCACGTAAATATTGGTTTTCCGTTAAAGTATCATTGATTGCCTGACGTTCTTCATCAGACAATAGTGTTTTATTTTCAATCTTTTGTGGAAAAATTTCTTCCGTCATCCCAATAGCAAAAGTAACCTTGGCAGCGCCAGGTCGAGTTAAATCCATTGCGCGAACTTGTACTTGGTCAATCGCTGTCGGCACTTTACTATAGTGCAAACCTTCCAAGCCACTAACAAATATTTCTTGAAACGTTGTAAAATCAAACGAACTTTCTCCGTAAACAGTGACGTATTCATCTAGTAACGACATCAATGCATCCCAAGTCTGTTCATGGTTACGAGCTGTTTCTAGTTGACCTGCTTCGATAGCTTGTAAGCGCCACATTTTTAATTGTGTTGCCACACCACTTTGCAGTAAAAAGTGATAGAAGACGGTCGCTGCTTCCAAACCAGTTTTGGCACTTATCATTGCTTGAAAGTAACTAGGTAGCAGCCGTTGAAGCGATTGACGAATCGCATTTGACTCTTCTTCCATCGTAGCGACATCTTCTTGCTCTTCCGCTTCAAAATCATACCGAATAAATTCCCAATCTTTTTCTTGCGACCAATAATAACCTTCATAGCCGTATGCCAGGACTACATTTTCGGTAATATCAACTTTTCTGCGCCAAGCGTTCCGTTGGTTTAACCAATCAGTCAAGCTTTCTTCAGAAGTAGCGAGTTGATTCATTGGCATAAATAATTCCGTTCTCAAAAAACGGAGCACATCGCGATAACGATAATTGTACGAATGAATAGCAAATAAAGATTCAATCCATTCGACTAAAGGATGCCGATCCATAGCCATATCTCGGTCGACATAAACAGGAATCTCGTGTTCCGCAAAAATCGGTTCTAATAAATTTTCATAACAATCTAAATCACGAGTCAACACCTGAATTTCTTTGTACCGATACCCTTCTTCCACCACTAAACGGCGAATTTCAGTTGCAACATGTGTTAATTCTTCTTTAACGTTTTCAGCACGCCACAGAAATAAGCCATCGCCTCTCCAGTCAGTTGTGCTTAATGGATGCAGGTGCTCTTGCGATTGAATCCAATAATCATTTAATCCTTGCAAGTCTGGGTTTGTAATTAATACCTCTTTCTTTTCCACATAATCTGAAAGAATCGGAATTTGCTTCTGTCTTGCTAATTGATAAAGCTGATGGTAGGTTTGCCCCGCTTCATAAAATAACGACCGCGGATCAGGTAAGTCATGCGGATATTGTTTGTCCAATAAAAGGGCTACTTTCACAGAACCTGCTTGCGCCATTAGTACTTCAATCAACTTTAATTCTCTGGCAGTAAACTGCTGATAGCCTGAAATAACGAATTGGACATTCGACAAATCAACCGTTTGTAAATACTCACTTAAATGTTGAATAATCTCCGCTGATTCATAGCCATACTGACTCATTTGCAATTGGAATCGCGTAAAAATTAACGTTAAATCTTGAAACTTAAGTTGTAAATCTTGTCCTTTAGGGTTCTCCGTTTGTTTTTCTAAAAATGGATAAAGCTCCGCAATCTCAATATTGCCTTCGCGCATTTCTTGATAAAGCTGAAATAGTTGCTGAATAAAGCCAGGCTTGTTAATTTCACCTCTAAAAATTTTTAACTCTTCTTCTGCTTCTACTAAAATTTTGCGAAAAATCATCGCAGCACCTGCATCAGATAAAACATCTGCCGAGTAAAAAGGTGTATGTTGTAAATAGTACCAAGCCAAACGATAAAAACTAAAAACCTGCAGACGGGTACTGGTTATTGAATCAGACGTAGTTGTCTGTAATTGACGTAACTTTTGCAAGACTTGAATTTCTTGCTCAAACTTAATATGGTTCGGGACTAAATAGAATACTTCATGCTGTGCGTCTTCCTCTAGCCATTGTTTTGTCGCCTGTATAAGTGGCGCTTCTAAATCTGCCACAGCGGTTCCTCTAATAAACTGCACACTCATGGTTTCACATCCTTTTCCTTTGCACTGCCTTTATTTTACCACAAAAGAAGGACGGAAACATGTGTTTGTTTTTACACATTTCCGTCCTTCTCTTTTACTCATTGTCTCTTTTATTGTTTTGACACTTCTGGTATTGGACCAAACCGTGAGAATGGCCACATAACGAATTTCACTTCACCCAAAATATCTTTTTTATGAATAAAACCAATGACACGACCGTCTTTTGAATTCCGTCGATTATCACCTAAAACAAAGTAGCTATCTGCTGGTACTTTTTCTTTTAATGAAAAATCGCCTGTCAAAGGTTGACCATCTGTTAAGGCTTTTTTAAATTCATCTAAATAGGGTTCGTCAACTTCTTTTCCATTGATGTACAACGTATCATCCTTGTACGCAATTGTATCTCCAGGTAAACCAATCACACGTTTAATATAATTTTTATCTGGTTCATCTGGCGCTGGGAAAGTAATAATATCGAAACGATTAATTTCTGTGTTTTTTAACGTAATTACCCGTTCACCATCTGCTAACGTTGGATCCATTGAATGACCTCTCACTACGACAGGCGTAAATACAAATTGTCTCAGTAAAAACAGACCCAAAGCTAAACAGGCAAAAAAGACGACTGTTTTAATTAATTCTTTTGATTTCAAACTCATTCCTCCAAAAACCTTATTATCTTATGTCTCATATTCTACCACAAAGTAAATCAATCCTATAGTGCTTAACACCCAATTAATTTTTATGTACGCTTTTTTTACAAAATGGTCAGAAAAAAAACGTATTTCTTTCAAATTTGATTCTTACTTTTTTGATCCTGCTCATAAAAAAAACATAATCAATTCTAAAAAGGGCTGAATTGATTATGCTTCTAGCGTTTTAGCGATCCATCACAACCACGTAACAAACTTCTAAAGGACCATGCAACCCGACAACCAGTTGCATTTCAATATCTCCTGAATTAGAAGGCCCTGAAATAAAGTGAATCGCTGAGCCGATTTTTTCGCCTTTTTCTATTTTTTCTGTATAAAAAGCTGCTGGCTGAGTCGAACGTGGAACGAGTTTGCTAAACGGTATAATTGAAATGTAATGCTTCGGTAAAAAATGTAAGGCTCTGCCTTGTCCCGCATTGGACTCCACCACAATCGTTCCTGATTCAGCTAGTAAAAACTCAGCAAAGGCAATCGCAATATTTGCCTGAGCAGCTGTTTGAATATTCGCTTCTCGTTGCTCACTTCCAGGTTGCCATTGCTTAACAGAAACAGCCTCTAATGACTTAGCTAAATCAGCTAATCCATAGGCTTCAAAACGTGCATCTGTTGGCAATAAAAGATTGCCCCCACCAAACTCAGCAACAATTTGCTGAATCGTCGTCAGTAAATTTTCTTGTGTGGTTTCCACTAAGTTCGTGTGAATCGTTTCCACACGTTCTTTCACAATCGTTAATAGCTCTGCTGGTGTTTTATCTGCCAACTGTTCTTCTGGTAAATGATTAACTGGCTCAAATGGATGGGCCGAAACAGGCTGTTTTTCTACGCCTAATTTTTCTCGTAGATTTTGTAAAAAAGGTTCTCGATTTTGAATCGCTTCGTTAGTCATTTTTTTCACCTTCTTGATGTTTTTTGAACCAACTTCTGAAGTTTTCTGAAGATTTTGGTGGTCTTGGCAAATCACGAACATCGGTCCAACCTTTTACTAACCCTGGTCCTTTATCGAGGTAGCCCCCATGATTGTACATGTTTTCAACAGTAATGTCTTTTTGTTTACTTAAAATGCCCGCTGCAGCATGATCGACTTTCATGGCTGCTTTAAACATTGCTGGTGAACCAGTGGCTTTACCTACCATACGCATTTGGAAATCTTCAAATCCATGTTTCATTTTCAGATCATCGGTCATCACTTTACGATGTTCAATTAATAATTCGTGCAATGGAATTTTCACAGGACACGTTTCCGTACATGCCCCACAAAGACTAGACGCATAAGGCAATTCCCCAAACTGTTTATATCCACCTAAAATTGGGGAAAGCACAGCACCAATTGGTCCTGGATAAATAGAGCCATAACCGTGCCCTCCAATATGGCGATAGACCGGACAAACATTCAGACAAGACCCACAACGAATACACTGTAAGACTGGCTGAAAGGCTGTTCCTAACGCTTTTGAACGTCCGTTATCCAAAATGACCACGTGAAATTCTTCTGGACCATCGGATTCATCCGCATTTTTTTGCCCAGCAAACGTCACATACGTTGTTAAATTTTGACCAACGGCACTTCTGGCTAAAAGGTTATCTAAAACCTCTGCTTCACGCATCGTTGGTACGATTCTTTCCATTCCCATTAACACGATTTGTGTCTTAGGAATACTGATGGTCAAATCAGCATTTCCTTCATTTGTATTTAAGTTAATTAAGCCGCTATCCGCAATAGCGAAATTACAACCTGTAATGCCAATCTCCGCTTCCAAAAAGAATTTGCGCATCACTTCTCGTGCACAGCGTGCCAAATTTACCGGGTCATTATCTCCTTGATACCCTAATTTTTTCGCAAAAACCTGACGAATCTGTTCGCGATTTTTATGAATACTTGGGAAAACAATATGTGACGGTTCATCCCAGTCATCCATTTGTAAAATGAATTCCGCCAAGTCTGTTTCCATCACACTGACATCGTCTAATCCCAATAACATTGGATCAATATCGACTTCGGTCGTCACCATTGATTTAGATTTCACAATTTTTTTCGCCTTTTTTTCTAGAACTACTTGTTTCACATATTCATTGGCCTCTTCGGCGGTTTGAGCAAAAAAGACTTTGCCACCTCGTTTGGCGACGTTATCACTGAACTCTTCTAAATAGTCAGGCAGATACTGAATTGTATGTTGGCGAATTTGTTCTCCCAATTCACGCCATTGTGGCCAATTGCCTAAAGCTTCCCGCGCACCTTCTCGTTTCTCCCATTGGGCATCTTGTGCTTTGGCGACAGCCTTTTGCATAAACACATCTTTTTTACTTTCTTCAATTCGTTCACTTAACGGCTTATTGCTCGTTGATAATCCCACAGTTCTTCCCCCTTACCCTACCGATATGATTTGCGGTTGGTCCATGCGTGCTTCATCCACTTCGTGATTAAGGACTTCTGCAATATGCATAATCTTAATCTTTTTCCCATCACGATTAAATTTACCGCCGATATTCATCAGGCAACCCATATCCGCACTAATTAAAATTTCTGCGCCTGTATCAATCACATCGTTCATTTTTTCCGTCACCATTTGTTCAGAAATAGCTGGCATTTTCACTGAAAACGTTCCGCCAAATCCGCAACAATTTTCAAGATGTCCTAAAGGAATCATTTCTAATCCTTTCACATGATCCAACAAAACAAAAGGCGATTCTCGTTCATTTAAAATTCGCGTCATATGACAAGAACGATGATAAGTGGCTTTCCCATGTAACGTTGCGCCAACATCTTTGACCCCTAAGACACGATAAAGAAACTGACTAAACTCGTAAGTTCGCTCAGCTAAACGTTGTGCTTTTGGTCCATAAATAGGATCATCTGCTAAAAATTTGTGGTATTCTTTCATCATGCCGACACAAGACCCCGCAGGTCCCACCACATAATCGGCACCGTCAAAACTATCAATTTGATTCTTAAGCGTTGTCGTGCTCTCTGTCACATAGCCACTATTATACGTTGGCTGACCACAACACGTTTGGCTTGTTGGTAAAACCGTTTCACAGCCATAACGTTCCAAAACCTCTACCATTGCTTGCCCTACATTTGGAAAAAGTAAATCCACCACGCATGTCGAAAATATACTCACTTTCACGCAAAATAACCTCCTCGTTTTCTACGAAAAGGCTCCATGAAATTAATTGGGCGGCTGTCATTAAAAGTCACTTGGCTGTCGTCTCTAACTACTTCACAGTGCCTTTTCAACAAATACGTTATTTGTAACAAAAATCGTTTTTTAAAATGATTCTTATACAATAATTATTTTACCAGTATCTGGTTTTAACAGCAAACGATTCCAGAAATTTTGTGCATTTTCACACAAAAAAGGAGGCTTTTTTATAAAAGTTTCTTTTAACTCCTTTGAAATTCGTTTTTTCTGAAGAAAAGAGTGACGAAATTTTGAAATTTTGGTAAACTAAGAAAAAACGAGAAACGAGGGCCATGCATGTTCATTTCATTTAACATGTTTATTCTATTAATTGTTGCAACGATCCTAATGATTTTTCTGATTATCTATTTGACAGTCACTGGAAATGATAAAAATAATAAAAAGAAACAAAAGAAAGAAACAAAAAGAACTACGCCAACTTTAAACAAAAAAACAACCGTTCCCCCTTCTCAGAAGCCAAACGTTGTGACTGATGTTGCAAAAAAGAGCGAGCCAGAAAAGCAAGCCGTACAACGAACACAGAAACCAACCACTAGAGAGGACGAGACTTCTCAATTTACACGAAGCCAACGTCATAAATGAAAATGGGACATAAGTCGAGATGACTTATGTCCCATTTTCTAATTCTTAAGATAATCAGCTGAACAAAAAATCCGCTAGTTGTTTCACTTTTTCTTTTAATTAATGATAGTTTATTCTTCTTTTCAGGTGTATACTAAATGATTGAAAAGAGACTTTAACTAATTAGGAAGAGGTGATTTTTTGTCTGCAAAGCGGTTTATTCAATTATTCATTTGTTATGCTATTTCAATGATTGTCGCAATACTTTTAACGGACTTATTTAATTTCTCGAGTCCTATAGCTTATTTAGTAGTGGCTAGTATCATCGGCTATGTAGTCATTACTGTTCCATTAACAATTATGACTCTATTAAAAAATAAAAATTAATAAAAAAATTGAGCGATTTTAATCACTTAAATTGCTCGATTTTTTATTTTCATAATATTTTTCACTTATTTTTTCATTTTCATTGACAGAATAGTTGTAATTGTCAGAAAATTGTATATAATAAAGAAAGTTATTTTCATATTATTTTTTTCAATTAAAGGAGAATCCTATGAGTGAAACACAACAAACAACCTTAAAAAAACAATTAAGCTCGCGCCACATTACGATGTTAGCCTTAGGGGGAGCGATTGGCGCAGGTCTTTTTAAAGGAAGTGGCGAAGCAATTGGTATTGCTGGTCCTTCTGTTTTAATCGCCTTTCTAATTGGCGGTGCTGTTCTCTTCATCGTCATGAGTGGTTTAGGAAAACTTGTTTTAGATGGCGGAGACACACATCATGGTTTGTCTGGCTTGGTTCGACCATTTTTAGGTGCACATTCTGCTGATTTTATTGATTGGGTTTATTATTCCATGTGGACAATTAATATTATCGCAGAAGCGGTTGCCGCAGCTTCCTTTTTACAACTTTGGTTTCCTAATATTCCTGCTTGGTTTTTTGTTTTCATTTTAGCTATTTTAACGACGCTCATTAATCTTTACTCGGTTCGTTTATTTGCAGAAACAGAATATTGGTTGGCGTTTGCTAAAATTAGTGTCATCATTTTGTTAATTATTTTTGGTGTTTATCTGGTGGGACAACAAATGCTAGGCAGTGGTGTCTTCCCTACTTTACAAAGTATCACCGATCATGGTGGCTTCGCCCCACATGGCATGAAAGGTATTGTTAATTCTTTATTAGTAGTTATTTATTCTTATGGCGGTTCAGAATTAATCGCGATTACTGTCAGTGAAGCAGATGATCCTAAAAAAGCCATTCCTAAAGCGATTCGTGGTGTGATGGGACGGATTATTTCCTTCTATATCATTCCATTATTCTTACTTTTGATTATTTTCCCTTGGAATACCTTAGCAGGCACAACGGTGAGTCCATTTGTTATGGTTTTTGAAAAAATGAATATTCCTTTTGCTGCTGACATCGTAAATTTTGTGATTATTTTAGCCTTGTTTTCTTCTATTAATTCTGGAGTATACGCCTCTTCTCGCCTTTTATATTTTCGTTTAAAAGACAAAAAAGGGCCCCTAAGTAAACTAGCGGTTTTAAACAAGCACCAAGTACCTCAACGTTCAGTTTTCTTCTGCGCCAGTGTTTTATATCTGGGCGTTATTCTTTCTTATTTTGTTGGCGATGAATTATTTGGTTACTTAGCCGGTTCTCTCTCTTACACTGTCTTGTTAATTTGGATTTTAATTAGCGCTGCGGCGTTTGTTCTGTCTTTAAAACGAGGGTCTCTCTTTGAAAAAAGTATTAATCTTCTTGCTTTAATCATTTTAGGCCTCATCTTTATTGGCATCTTATTTACAAATTCGTTAGGCGTTACTCTTTTAACAGGCCTATTGTACTTTGTTATTTTCTTTAGTTATCGTAAGAAAAATGATTCCTTTCTACTCTCTGATGAAAGCTAAATAGACCGAAAAAACGAACAGTTTTGTAAGATAACTGTTCGTTTTTTCGATGTTCAAAAGCCGTCTTCTTTTGCTATACTATTTTCGTAAATTGTTAGGAGGAGAAAAAATGAAAAAAATTGGCGCTATTTTATTGATTGGCGTATTGATTGTTGGTGGTTATATAAGCTATCGTTTTTATGCAGATACATATAAGGGTGAAAAAGCCTATGCACAAGTTCCTCTAGAAATTCCTGAAAGAAAACAAGCATTAAACAATCAAAAACAACCAGTCTCTGGTCTATATTCATTAAAATACGCGTTAACTTTTGTTAAAAGTAATGGAAAAACGCAAGTCATGGATTACGAACGGACAGACAAAAATCCTCAACCTTTGGAACCGAATGCTTACATAGAAGCAACCATTAGTAAAAAAAGAATCATCCAATCTCCTGTCAAAATTGATAAAAAAGAGATACCAGAAAAAGCTTTCGCACAATTAAATAACCGAAAAACAACCAGCGATAATTAGTCATCGCTGGTTGTTTTTTTACATGGAATAACAATTAATTCATAAATAATGGTACGCTGATTTTGCTTAATTTCATGAGAACCAAAAATTTCTTGTACGCGTTGTTCTAAAATTGGAACTGACCATTGTTCTTCAAAATAGCTGCGGAAAAAGTCTTTTGAAATAGCTTCTGATGCTTCAAAGAAAAATTTTTTTGTGAAAAAAGGTCGCTGTTCTTTTTTTAGAAATGCTTTGTATTGTGCCATCCAATTTAACTGCGGGTTGCTCTCTTGCTCAAAAGGAGAAAACAACGAATCTTGCTCTTCCACTAGCCGAAATATAAGACACCATTCCTCACTTAATTGGCACAATGCATTAACTTTTTCCGGCGTATCCAAAGCAGGGTTCATCGCTGAAAAAACGACTTGAAATTTTTTCCCAGTCTCAATCAGTCTTTCTTGGCTTTGGTGAAGAAAAACAACGTTGCTTTGTGCTTTTGCTTCCGCAATCTCCAACATTCTCTGAGAAATATCGGCTAGCGTATACTCCGTGACTTGCTCTTGAAAAAAAGGTAAGTATCGTCCTGTCCCACCTGCGATATCCAGAAATGTCTGACACGGAAAAAGACCTTCTTGGACCAAGAAATCACGTAATTCTCGAGCAATTGGAAATGGCGATTCTTGTTGAATTTCTTCATATTCTTCTGCAAATTCATCCCAAAATTCCGCCAATTCTTGCTCATTATTATTCATCAACAATTGCCCCTTTCTCTCAATTCTTATAAAAAGTGTAGCAAAAGAAGCGCCAAAGAGCTAACAAGTTCACTCATTTAAATCAATAATTTCATCCACAAATCGCAGGGTTTTAGGTCGATGAGTAACCAAAATAGTCAACTTATTGTGGGTAAATTTTTGTACTTCTTGTAACACTTTTTCTTCGGTCTTTTCGTCCAATGCGGAAGTCGCCTCATCTAAAATAAGGATCTCTGCTTGTGTAAATGCTAAGCGCGTGAAAGCAATCCGTTGTTTCTCGCCACCAGAAAAATTCATTCCTTTTTCACTCACAATAGTGTTTAAACCTTCCGGCAACCGTTCATAAAGTTCCCCCAACTGAAAACGATACATAGCTTCAATTACTTGTTCATCAGAAATTTCTTGATTCAATACAATATTTTCTTTCAACGTTCCTTGAAATATTGGCACATCTTGCGATAAATAAAAAACTTTTTCATAATAATCTTCCAAATTAAATTGTGTTAGAGGAAATTGATTCACATAAACTGTCCCCTCTGTCGGTTTCAATAATCCTAAAATCAATTTAATCAGGGTAGATTTGCCTGTCCCACTTTTTCCAATCAAGCCATAGGTTTTATTCATTGAAAATGGTCGATTTTGTTGGGACATAATCGTTTGACTATCTACGCTAAAACACACATCTTTTAATGAAATTGTTTGAATTTCAGGTAACGCTTTGCCGGAAACCGCTAAGTCAGGATCATCTTCTTTTTTATAAAAATCTTCCAAGCGCTGATAGGCTACTTTATCCAAATTATATTGAACAAATAAAACATTAAATATGGCTACCGGCGTATAAATTCGATCGATATACATCACTATCGCTACAAGTCCACCTAAACTTAACGTCACGATGTTAGTAAAACTAAGTACGACAATACTTACTTTGATTAGTGCGACTAACAAGGCAAAAAAGCCAAAGAAAAATTCATGGATCATAGTCATTTTTGTTATATTTTGACTATTTTCCTCTGCCATTAACGCGTAATTTTCAATCTCTTTTTTATATTTTCGATTAATTCTAAAAGTTACTAGTTCTGTCATCCCTCGTATCAAAGTAGCATTCATTGCTTCTTCAGAAATAAGTGTTTTTTCTTTCATTTTTTGTAGCGTTTTCAAAAGTATTTTGGTTAAAATAAATACAATCACATAACCAATTAGAATTGCTGGTAATAATTTTTTATCAATCAATGCTATGAAAAATAAATTAAATAACGTCTCTGGAATTAGCTCTCGAAATAAGCGCCCATAAAAATTCAAGTGGATATTTCTCCCAGCTGCTGCACCAACTTCTACTTTTTGTAGTAAAGCTCCCGCTCCCAGTTTTAGATATTCTTCATAGGAAATCTTGCTCATTTTTATTAAACTTAATTTCTTCAAATAGAAATAGATGCCATTAGTTAAGTAAGCTTTTGGTTTCTGTTCACAATAAGACAATAGCGGAATTAAAATAATTGTCGTTCCATACGCTACTAACAACCCTAGTTGGAAACTTTTTTGATAATGATCTAACAACTGTTGAAAAAAATAAATTGCTAAAGCACTACATAATGAAACAATCACGCCAATCAAAATGTACCAAGTGAAGCTTTTCCGAAAGTGCGACCATATTTTTTTAGTCATTTACTCCCTCCTTTTCGAGCATTATATACCTTACTGTAGCATAGTTTTTGATTGGCGCCTATCAACAATTTATCTCCAGATAATAGAAAAGCCCCCCAGCGAAAGCTGGATGGCTTTTCTATTGTTAATTCTTTCTGATTTGTAGATAACTTACACCTAAAACGGCAAATGTACTTGCCAGTATTCCTGCTATTAACATAAACGGTGTTTTTGTTGTGCCTGTTTTGGGAAGTTCTCGTTGCCCGTTTGCTTCATTTAATTTTTGAATTGGTTCACTAAGCAGTTGGGGAACCAATTGTGGGCTTCCTTCATTTTTCAATGTATTTAATGGAGCGTTTAGTATTTGTGGTTGATTTTTTGATGTAACATTTTTATTTTTTTCCACAGTTGTTTCTGTGGATGGCTGTTTTTTCTCAGTTGTAGTAATTTCTTTTGTTGGCGAGACATGAACTTCTGGTTGGCTGCTTTCTGCAGTTTCCGTTGTGCCGTTCTCTTCAATTGTCACACTTAGTTTTTCAGGTAGGATTGGTGAAATTGTACCTAACGTTTCACTTTCATCTGGATTTTCTTCTTCCGTTGGCGACACATGAACTTCTGGTTGACTGCTTTCTGCCGTTTCTGTTGTGCCATTCTCTTCAGTTGTCACACTTGGTTTTTCAGGTAGGATTGGTGAAATTGTACCTAACGTTTCACTTTCATCTGGATTTTCTTCTTCTGTTGGCGACACATGAACTTCTGGTTGGCTGCTTTCTGCGGTTTCTGTTGTGCCATTCTCTTCAGTTGTTACGCTTGGTTTTTCAGGTATGATCGGTGCAATTGTACCTAACGTTTCACTTTCATCTGGATTTTCTTCTTCCGTTGGCGACACATGAACTTCTGGTTGGCTGCTTTCTGCCGTTTCCGTTGTGCCATTCTCTTCAGTTGTTACGCTTGGTTTTTCAGGTATGATTGGCTCCATCGTGCCTAGTGTTTCACCTTCATCTGGATTTTCTTCTTCTGTTGGCGAGACATGAACTTCTGGTTGGCTGCTTTCTACGGTTTCTGTTGTGTCTGTCTTTTCACTTGTTTCTGTTGCCTGTTCTGAAGTAGGTGTCTTTGGTTCCCATTCTTCTATTGTCTCTAAAGGAATGTCTAAACTTTCTTCTGTTGGCATTTCCACATTTTGATTGCCGCTTGCCTCGCCTTCTACAAAAACATTTTTAACCTGTGATGTATTTTTTTCATTCATTGGGTCTTGATTGTTTAGTTGATAATTGATGTCATAACTATTTTCAAATGTTGCTTGATGTTGGCCTGCTTCTGTGATTGTCGAAGTGTAACGGACGATAAAGGAAGTAAAGCGTGCTTTATCCCGATAAAAACGTAAATTAAAGTCATTATCTGTTACGAAGTCAATTTTGCCATAACCTTGTTGCTCAAACTCGGCAAGTGAAATATATTTAGTTTCTTTGTCATTCACAATATCAAATGTAAAACTCTCTTTATTTAATTGTTGACCACTTCCTTGTCGATCCGCAATTGAAATATCTTCTGTGACATCGGATTTATTGAGGTTCACATTTAAAAACCAACGTACTTGATTTGACTCTCCAGCCAAATCGCCTACTTTATAAAAAAACGGATAGTCTCGCTCAATTTGGCCAGTCTCTGTGTTAGTCACTCCTTCAATCGTCAAACGTTGAGTCGCCGTTGCTGTTCCGAAATCCGTTTCTATCACATTCGGTTGCGAACTATTGGTGATAAGCGTTTTAATCCCGAAAGAAAAATGCCCATTCACATTATGTAAAGATTCAACTTTTTCATTAAATGTTGCTACAACATGATCTTTATAGATAAAAACTTCCCCTAAACCATTTAAATTGATTTTTCGTGGTGAGCCATCGTTCTCGGTCATTCCAACTAGTTCGTCTGGTAAAGTTAAAGTAATAGTATCTCCAGGTTTTATTTTCTGATTTTCTTTGTCACTAAAAGATACTTTAATGGAGGTCATCTCCCCTTGATATAAAGTAGTGTGATCTAATTCTACTTTGTCAACGATTGAACTTTTGCTCAATTCGGCGCCAAACGAAATTGGACCTATCAATAACGCCCCCGCAATTGGTAGAATCATTACCAACAGTAACACTAAAAATTTTACACTTTTTGTCATAAAAAATTATTCACCCTTCTTTTCTCTTATTTTTTCCACTTAGTGGTCTTTTTCAGAAGTTGACAATATCAAAAAGATATGTCTCGTACAATATTAATGCTCATTTAAGTAGCCTTTTTTTTAAATTTCTAATTCACTTCCTAAGGAAAACGTTTTATTATGGTAGTTACATTAGATAACATTTGTTACAAAATATCTAGTATTGCTAAGTTTGAGTTGCATAAATAACATATTTCGAATCAATAATGAATAAAAATACTTATTTCATCCTCATTTTGTTTCCCAGGCCATTTATTCTTGTTATAATAAAGTTTATGAGATAAGGAGGAAAAGAATGAAAAATTCATATTTTGACGGTGGTTTAGCAACGTATATCGGGACTTCAATTTTAGCAACCTTGATTACTGTCTTTACATTAGGCATTTGCGCACCTTGGGGAATTTGTATGATGTACAACTGGAAAATCAAGCATACCGTTATTGATGGTAAACGCCTTTATTTTGACGGTACAGCTATGCAATTATTCGGTCATTGGATTAAATGGCTTTTATTAACTATAATTACTTTAGGAATTTATGGTTTTTGGTTGAATATCCGTTTGCAACAATGGATTACAAAACATACCCACACACTTTCATAAAAAGAGGAAGGATGAACTGAGTTACGGTCCATCCTTCCTCTTTTTATGAATATCTAACAGAGTGTTATCCTACTCTTTGAAAAAACAAGGAATTTATGCTATACTTTGATAAGTATCAAGGGATACTTATGTTATTTCGGGGGCGTTACGGATTCGACAGGCATAGTTGAGCTTGAATTGCGTTTCGTAGGTTACGGCTACGTTAAAACGTTACAGTTAAATATAACTGCTAAAAACGAAAACAATTCTTTCGCTTTAGCTGCCTAAAAACCAGCTAGCGAAGATCCTCCCGGCATCGCCCATGTGCTCGGGTCAGGGTCCTAATCGAAGTGGGATACGCTAAATTTTTCCGTCTGTAAAATTTAGAGGAGCTTACCAGACTAGCAATACAGAATGCCTGTCACTCGGCACGCTGTAAAGCGAACCTTTAAATGAGTGTCTATGAACGTAGAGATTTAAGTGGCAATATGTTTGGACGCGGGTTCGACTCCCGCCGTCTCCATTTTTAGAAAAGTAGAGAAAAACAAAAGAGAGCTAAAACCTTTATTTTATGAGGTTTTAGCTCTCTTTATTTTACAAGAAAAAAATAAAAATGTAGAGAAATGCAAAATATTTTGCACTCATTCTCTGAAAAACTTGCGACTTAACAACTCTTACGGTTGGAGTAATCCAATGATACACTTCAAATTAGCCAGGAACAAAACGTTAAATCAACTATTATCAAAGAATAGTAAACTTCAGAATCTACAATGAATAGCATTGAAACTAAAAAAAATTTGTATATCCATATTTTAAATTAAAAAATTCTCTACATATCTTTTCAGCATATTAAATAACAATATAATAACGAAATCCCAGACTAGTTTTTTTATTTTTTACAATTTTTTCTATAACTAAAAACTATTTTAAAAGGAACCGAGAAAAAAGCACCCATAATCCACTCCTTATTTTTTAATCTTTAATTTCACAATAAAAATTTCTTTTAACAAAAAAACTTTAAAAAACACTCGTTATATTAATTAACTTATTTTAAATTAGTGAAAACAACCAATTGGTCTAGACTAAGAAATCGCTTACATTAGAATATGAGTTAAAAATGATAAATTATTAACTAAAAAAATAAGTTGTTATATATTTTTAGTGGAAAACAAAGTAATATCCAAAAAGGAAAAGAAATAACAAAAAAAGAAAGAAAAGGAAGATCATTTTGAACAAGTTTTTAAAGTATACATTTTCTCTACTAATTATTATTATTGGAAGTTTTTACAGCCACCAAGTTGTTTCTGCAGAGGAGCTAGTCGGAACTGGTATAGTTGATCTATTTGAATTTAGTGATACTAACTTATCTCAAGGACAAACAACTTCTGTCAAAATAACATTTAGTGAAAAATATAAAGATCATATCAAACCTGGCGATACATTGACCTTTCCAATGCCAGCGGGGCTAGAGGGCATGACTGAAAATGACGGTTCACCAAGAAAAATTTTGTTAAGCGACTTAGGCGAAGCACTTATATACAAAGACAGAATTGTTGCAACTGCCAATGATCGTGTAAAATTTCTAGAACATGTACATGGTAGTTTTAGTTTTGGTATTAAATCAACTGTTACTAACAGTACAACCGATGCCACTATTGAAACAAATTTTGGAACAACTTTAGAAAAAAAATCCGTAACTGTCCGAGGCATTTCTCAAAATCCAGGAACGAGTACTCAACCATTTTTCTACAAATCAGGGGATTTACTAGGCGACTCTGATAAGGTCCGTTGGTTTTTAAATGTAAATTTAAACAAAGAAGAACTTTCAGATGATATCGTCATCTCTGACACTCACGGATCTGGTCAATTATTAAACAAAGATAGTTTCAATATTACGGTAAATAATTATTTAGGTTCAACTACCTATACTCTCAACGCTTTCATGGAAAAAGGATTCGGCACCATCGAACTTTCAACAGATAATAATTTTATTATTCGATTGAAGAAAGACCATGCACGTTTAGCCTCATTTACTATAATGTACACTACGACCATTACAACTGAAGGTCGTAAACAAGAGCTCTTTGAAAATAGTTATGACGTAAACTATCAAATTTTTAACAAAGAGCGAATGACAGAAAAAAATTCAACTAGCGTCAAAAATCTATTTGCTGAAGGAGAAGCAGATGGCGATTTAGACAAACAGGATCCTAATGAGCATGAGATTGAAACTCCTAACGAATCAGTTGAACCATTACCAGATAACACCCCCACTCCTGAAAAACCATTAGTTGAAGATTCAGAAAATCCTTCAGAAAAAGGACCAGATAAAAGTCAGCCTGAAATTCATATTGGTGAAAAAGAAGACTTTGTTGAAGATGAATCCGATAAAATCAAAGATTTAGAAGATACCCCATCAACAGAAAAACCTCTTTCTCCTAAAGATATTGAGAATGAAACGAACAACTCTGTTGATAAAAATCAACCTGAAATCCATATCGGTGAAAAAGAGGAAGTTGTTGAAGATGAGTCTGATAAAACCAAAGATTTAGAAGACACCCCATCAACAGAAACGCCTCTTCCTCCTAAAGAAGTTGAGAATGAAACGAACAACTCTGTTGATAAAAACCAACCTGAAAGCCGTATTGGTGAAAAAGAAGACCTTGTTGAAGATGAATCCGATAAAATTAAAGATTTAAAAGACACTCCATCAACAGAAAAACCTCTTTCTTCTAAAAAAATCAAAAAAGAAACAAGCAACACTGTTGATACAAACAAAACTGCTGTGAAAAAAAACAGCCCTCAAGCGAATCAAAAAACAACAAGTGACACAAGTATGACAACCGTTTCATCTTTATCATCAGTAAATGAGAAAGAGAAAAAAATACTTCCTAAAGCAGGAACAACAAACAATATGTTTTTAACCCTACTGGGTCTGCTAATCATTCTTTTCACTTCAATTACTGTTTATTCTAAATATAAAAAAGTAAATTAAATAATCAAAACCACCCGCTCACACGGGTGGTTTGTTTTGTGGCTGTGACCTCTATTACCTGCCGCGCCACATTTACTCACTGCTCCTGAAAGGAGCTATTTTATTTTTTGTATTTTTTGTCCTGTGAACGGACCTACATCTTCAAACATTGTTAGTTAATCTGCTACATAATCTTCACAAAGTTAATTACGAATGTATTCTTCTATCTGCTTTTTATTTTTTTTACTGTACCCATATAGTAACCGCCACACCAAAATTTTTTATGTTCCTAACGATATTTTAGTTCTGTATGTCTATCGAATATCATTGAGCTACTTTTTCCTTTTAAATGCAGAATGAATTGGTAGACACTTAATTTTGGAGGAATGCATACTAGCATATGAATATGTTTCGTATACAACTTTCTAGCGATATTTTGGCGCAAAAACAATATGATACTTACATTCCATCTTGTGTATAAACTTTTTATGCCCTTTTTCATAAGGGTTACCTCAAAACTTTTGATATGATGGTCGAGAAACCATTTGCATAGTGGATGGTTTTCAATGCATAAAAAAAAAGAGTCCCCTTTCTCAAGGAAACTCTCAATTGCTAAGTCAAAATAACTTCACGTTATCTAAATCTTTTAAATCAATCCTATGGTTCGCGGAACAAAGGAGCTAAAAACTTAATAGAATAAATCGCACAAATTCCGACAATAATATAGATAATTTTTGCTAATGGTGTGGTTGCACCGCCACTAATTGTTGCAACTAAATCAAAATTAAATGCGCCAACTAATAACCAGTTTAAACCTCCGACAATCAATAAAATTAAAGCAATAATATCCAGATATTTCATTTTTAACACTCCTTCCAAATTTGATAAGCCAAGAGTAACACGTTTGTTCTTTATTTACGAAAATAATGATTCAGGAAAAAAATTTTTTTCAATTATTTTCTCGAATCATTTTTTCATTATTAAGAATTTTATGATATAACTAAAGAGTAGACAAAAACAGATTCATTATCTCTGATAAGAAATGGTGGTTTATTATGCGTGCTAAGTTATTTTTAATTTTGCGGAATCGAGTGTTATCCCGTGTTGTCTTTGTCATTCTATTTTTACATGTGCTTTTTACCACAAATGATTTCACGGTGTTGCTGCTCCTCTTACTATTGAATTATTTACTCACGCTTGAGGATAGCGCGAAAAAAAACAGAAAAATCCAAACTTGGCAGGAATTTAAACAGTCGATTGATTGGCCCTTTGTCGCTTTTTATTCAGGGCTTGCTCTTTTAGTTATTTCGTTAATACTTCTGTTTCTCTGGTTCAATTATGCACGATAAGGAGGATTAAAAATTGAAAAGCTATTTTTTACTCTTTTTTTTAGTATGTTTAGCCTTTTCGTCATACTACTTTGGTTTTCTGGATATGATAGTAAGGGATTTCTATTGGCCCTTACAGATTTTCTAGGTTTTTCTATTATTCACCAAACGCCTGTGCTGGATACTTATTATTCCCAGCAGCCTTTAACAACCAGAATGTTGATTTCTTCTGGGCTTCATTTTTGTACTTATTTTTGCTTAGGTTTGGTCATTGATTTACTACGTAAAGGGTTTAAAAAAATAAAAACATAGTCACTTTTATTATACGAATCGTTAATTTCCATGCTTTCTGGTCGTCTTTTTCCGCCGCTTGTACCAGATAATGAAGCCGCTAATAATTAACGCACAGGCAATTAAAAGTAATGTCCATAATAGTAAATTTTGTTGTTGTGCCACTTTTTTCATCCCCGCTGCTGCTTTTTCTGGTTGATATGGGATACGATGTCCTCGAACTAATAACCGATGACTGTTTATCATATACGGTGTGCAAGTTAATAAAGTGACGAGATCTTGGCCAGACTCAATGTGTAAATCTTTTGTATCAGTTGGTTCAACGGTTTTTATTTGATCTACTTGATAAGCAAGCGTCTTCCCATTAACTTCGATATAAAATTCATCGCCTTTTTTTAATTCTGGCAAATCTGTAAATAATTTGGCTTGAGGGAGACCACGATGGCCTGAAATGACCGCATGTGTATTCGCACCACCTGTAGGATAGGAGGTTCCTTCTAACAAGGAGCTTCCTTTTTCCAATAGCAATGCATTCGTTTTATCAAAAATTGGTAAACGGACATTTATTTTTGGAATGGTTAAAACACCAATCGTATGACTTTCAAAATAGGATTTGTCTGGTTTTTTCGTTGTTTTTTGCGTTTCAGAAAAAGGATCTAATCCAGGATTGCTGCCTTTTTTGGCTAATTCTTGGTTTTTCTTTTCCATTTTTTCTTGAAGTTCAGCCATTTCTTTGGTGTTTTCTTGGCTTGCTTTTGCTTGATAATGAGCGATAATTTGTTGATCCAGATAGTTATTTAATGCATCGCTAACAAAAGGATACGCAAATGCACCTATTCCAATAATCAGTAAAAGAATCATAAAACCATCAATGATACGACGTTTCTTTTTTGACTTCATTGCTTCCTCCTTAAAAATAAAGCATGAGAGCCTGGGACAGTGATTGGCCCAGGCTCTTTGTTTTTCTAAAAATTTCTTCGGTGATGCTAGAAATTAAGCATTTTCTTTTCTACGTCTAGCAAAGTAGACTCCTGCAATAAGTAGCAAGACTGCGCCACTTCCTAAGTAAACGTAGATTCCTTTGCCACCTGTTGAAGGTAAGGTACCTTTGTGTTTGTTTGGTACTTTTTCTGGTGAAACTAGGTTTTCTGTTGTGCCATATGATTGTTCATTGACCACAAATTCAATCCGATTTGTTAACAAGACATAATCATCAGGAGCTACAGTTTCTTCTAAATAATAGGTACCGTATTTAAGCCCTGTGATATCAACTAATCCATCAGCCGTTGTTGTAAAAGTAGTTGCTTCGGCTTTTGTTTTCACCCAAGTTGCTGCTTTCGTGGTTTCATCGATTTTCAAATAATTTGCTGTGTCGCTGTTTTGATCACGGACGACAAAGGAAGCTCCCGCCAAGGCTTGTGTCGCTGTCACATCGCCATCGACTTTAATGAAACGTTTCCCACCTGTCACCACTTCAACAGTTGGTGGTGTTTGGTCGTCGGTATGACCGTTATCAACATTCGCCTCATTTTTAAAGCCTTTCGTAGGATCTGCTTTTTCATTTAAATGCATAAAGTAAACGAATTTTAGTGTGCCGCCTGGCGTTAGCGTAGGAATATACGCTGGATTAACGGCGACAGTGAAGCCATTTGCTTGTTCAGTCACTTGATAATTTTCAGGAGCAATCACTGTATCCCCATCATATAACGCATAGGCATACTCTCCAGAAGTCACGTTATCAAAAGTTAAGGCTGCATCATGTTTATCAATTAAATTGAATTTGACGTATTTATTAGCGTCGCCTTCTTTGTCTGCAATCCCCAATGGAATATTTACAGAAATTTGATATTTAATTTTTTCGCCAATTGCCACATCTTTACCATCTAAGTTTGGTGTTGTTTTATCAACTTTAGAGGTATCATTTTTGACTGTTTTTTCAACAGGTGTTTGATTGTTTGCTTCAATTGTAAATGGTGTTTTTGTTTGATTTTCAATTAATTCTGCATTATTTGGCGCTTTTACTTCTTCTAAAATATACGAACCAACCTCAAGATTTTTAACTGTTAATTCTCCCGTTCCATTCTCTGCTTCTGTGAAATCATTTTCGCCAATTTCATAACTTTTCCCAGTAATAAAGCGTTTTGCTTGTTCTTTATCCGTTGTCCATGTATATAATCCATCTTTGACTCCTTGGATATATTTTACTGTGCCTGGTGAGCCTTCGCTTTTGGAAATAACAAATTCTGCACCATTTAATCCTTCATTTTCAGCAGTTCCTACTTTTTTCACATGTAAACTACCATCATTAGCTACCACATTTTTAGGATAAATATGAACAACCGCTAATTCTTCTGTTCCATATTTATAGGAACCATCTGTTTGCTTGATCATTTCGTAAACTGGGAACGCCACCACCATATTCGTAGCAGCAACTACACCCTCTTTTGGTTCTTCTTTAATGGTATACACTGCATCTTTACCATTTTGTTTTTTAGGTAACTGAACAGTGACATTCCCATTTGCATCGGTGGTTCCTTGAGCAACAGGTTTCCCAGGAGTTAAACTTTGGACAGCTTGTTTAGCTGCATCAACGCTTGCGCCTGCCGCTCGTTGCTCGTAAAATTCGTTCGTCACGTTATAAATACTAAACGTCACATCTGCCAGTCCTTGATATTTATCAAACTCGCTCATTTCTTTCCCGCTATTTTGAATAAGCGGATCTGGTAAATCCGTCATTTTCTTTTTGTGAATCACGAGCTGTGCGCTCTCCCCATTTTCTTCTGCAAATGCAGTTGTTGTCCCTAATACACTCGTGAAAAGTGGCAAAATTAGTAACAAGGTACTAACGGTGTACCAAACTTTTTTTAATTGCTTCATTTTCTCTCTCCTCTTTTTTGTTTTTGATAAAATAGCCAAATGACTACCAGCCCAATGATTAGCAGGCCTGCAATCGTCAACCAAATAGAACGTTCTTCATTTGTTTTTGGTAAGAAGCCTGACTCTTTTACTTTTTTATTGATTACATGTAACGGTGCTGTTCGTTGTCCGTTCGTTGCATAAGAATTTTTTTCCACCGTAAAAGGAATTTCTGTTTGATTCAGAAGATAACCTTTTGGTGCAGAGATTTCTTCCAAGAAGTACTGGCCATCTTTTAAACCTTTAACTGAAAATTCACCGGCTTGATTAGACGTGATTTTTTTAGCTAATGCTTTTTCTTTTTGCCAACGATACCCGTTTGCTGTTTCATTGAGGTATTCCCCCGCTTGATTTTTGACGATAAAAACAGCCTCTGGCAAGGTGATTTTCGCATTTTCACTATCAACTTTGACAAAAGACTTGCCGCCTGTACGAACTGTGGCTCTTTTAGTCAAGGTATGCTTGTCCGTGACTAATTGTCCTTCGTTGTTAATCGTAGTGTCAGGCTCAGCGGTCTTTTCTAAACGCATTTGATACGACACAGTCATTGTTTGATTTGCAAAGTTTTGTAAGTCTTTAATTGAAAAATCAAGCGTAAATCCATGCTTTTGCGTCGTCAATGTGTAACCTGTAGTAACTGTTTTTCCAGCCACTTTTACCTCAATTGATTCTGGTAAAAGTGTCAACGTTGTATCCGCCTTATCTGACAAACGGAATTCCTGATATCCTAAAATATTCGCTGGAATCTGAGTCGTTAACTGATAGTTAATGTGCTCTCCTTGATTAAAGCCTTGTTGCTTATCGAGTACCGTTTTTTCAAGTGGTGGTAAGTCATAGGCATTTTCTTCATTTTTTGGATATAAATGAATATGCGTTAACGATTGCCCTTGTGGATCTTGAACAGGCAAAATCACTACTAGGTTGCTAGCTTTTTCCTTTACCACTTCCGGTGCTTCCGCTTCAACAAATAAATAGGCTTTATCTCGTTGCTGCGAATCTTTGCTAGCTAATGAAAAAGAAACCACTCCATCTTCCCCATTTATTGTCTGTGTTTTATCTTCTGCGATCGGTTTTCTATTTGTTGCACCGGTTTCTGCTAATTGACGCTGTGCCTCTTGGACCGTTTTTCCTTCAGAACGAAGCTGATAAAACGGATCCGTCACATCATAGACTTGATAAGTGACGTCATTTAAGCCCCGATAATTTTGAAGTAGCGTTCCCTCTTCCCCTGTGTTTTGCTGCTGTTCTGGTAATTGACCATCAGGGAACAATAATTTGTGCAACGTAACTTGAACGCTTGCTTGCGATGCTTCTGCTAATGCTTGCTGTGAAAACCCGAAAAGAGCGAGTAGCATGACGCAAATACTTAACCAACGTGCGTTTTTCATTGATTACACACTCCCTTCTGGTCGTCTAATAAAGAGATAAACACCCGCTATCACGAATGTACTAATCGCTATCAAGTAAAACCACAAGCGTCCTATGCCACCAGTTTCAGGTAAAGGAACCTTTGCTTGGTTAGTAACATCTAAAGTAATTTGATTATTCTTCTCTCCAGAAATTAAAACATCTGCTACTTTTTCCCCATCTATCGTGACTGAACCATCTTCGCGAATTATTAATTCGATTGGTTCTTTTAACCCCTGATATCCTTCTGGCGTAAAGGTTTCTGTTAGGACATATTTCCCTGGTTTTAAGTTTTCAAAAACAAAAGTATCCGTTTCTTTGCCATCTTTTGGTAATTCAATATCCGTATCTGGTCCTGTTAAACGGAATTTCGCTCCTTTAAGTGGCGTCTGATTATCGGCTTTTTTATGAACCGTTAAGTCAAAAGGTTTCAAATGATTTTGATGTGTCAGTGTCCATTCTGGCGCATTTTCTTCAATATTTTTGCCTGCATAGTGAATTTTCCCATATTTATCAACAATAAATTCATAATTTCCAGCAAGAGTGTCGTAGCCTAATGGTCCTGATTGTTCCACCATTCGATACTCACCAGGTTCACTAATTTTAAAATAGCTCAATCCTGCAGTATCTGTTTTTTGAGTTGCCACAGTTTGGTAACTTCCTTGAGCATTTTTTCTTTGCAACGCAAAAGTCGCCTTTGCTAAGTTCACTTGTTTGCCATTTTGCATGGTGTATTTTCTAATTCTGATTGGCAAAGAAGAAAATTTATTTTCAATTTCCAATGGAATAACTTGATTTGTGATGGTCACTTCTTGTCCATCGATGCTTACTTTGCCTTGCTCATTCACCTCAATTTGCCAAGTCGTTTTCTTACCTAACTCATGTCCTGCAGGTGCTTTTACTTCAGTTAATGTATAGCGTTCCCCTTTTTGTAGGCGCACATCTTTTGGCAAGGAGTAGCTCCCATCTTTATTGTCCACTAATGTTGTCTGAACATTTTTACCACTCAATTCAAAGACGGCTCCCACTAAGTTTTTCTCACCTGAGGAAGAATTTTTGATTACTTTTAAATCTAATGGCTTGAACTGCTTCGTGTTTTTCCAAGTAGTATCGTCGATTTTTTCTTGACTGTAACCAGGAACTGCTAATTCACGGGTTGTTTGATAATTGAAAGCTTGTCCTTGATTATTGTATTGGGGAAGCCCAAGAACTTCTTGATAGCTTTCATCCGCGGTTTTGGAAAGTTGGGTTACATTTTTGCGCTCCCAACTATTGCTGGTATCATTTTCTGGTTTTGATAATTTAATATACCCAGTTTGCCAGTTGGCTGTGTCAGTTACTTGCTTTCTACTAATTTCATAAATCACATTATCTGGCCGACTTGTTGGGTCTTGATCATACTCTTCCCAGATTTTTTTCACGTCTAACTTCACGCCAGGTGCTTTTCCAGAAGGAACCCCAAAATCAACTTTTTCAGGGGCCGTGGCTAATGGCTGAAACGTTGTCCGACCATTCATTTGATACCAAAAATCAGGTTTGAAGTTTTCTGACTCTGTTTGAATACGTACTTGATAATGAATTTGAATTTCTTGCCCTTTACCCAAATAAATCTCATTACTATTAATTGTAGCGCCTGTTAGCGACACTTCTGGTAATGTTTGAACCTGAACAGGACCCACACTTTTCATTGATAATGTATTTGGCTCGTATTTAAAAGGTTCAGCAATTGGATCAACTACTTTTCCGTTTACAACCGTTCCTGAAATCTGAACGGCTTTTTTCGCTAAATAATCAGAAATGTCTGGTGCATAATCCGCGGATTCATAATAAAGGTCTCCATTTTCATCGGCTGACACCATCTCGCGCATTTTATCTTCAACTTGTTGTTTAGATAAATTAGCTCGTGGATCGCTTTGCAATTGAATGCCCAATCCATGTATTTCAATCCCACGTTGTTTTAAGGCCATTGCCTCACCTATCGTGGCGATAAACGTACTGTTAATTCGTTTATTGATATTGTTTTGATCTGGCGCATTATAGCTACCAGAGATATAAGAAGTGCTACCTGGTTGGTCTTGTCGATTCGTAAATTGTGTCCCGTAAAAGCGACCATCCGCCTCTGTTTGAACTCGACTCACTTTATAAGAGAAGGTTGGGACGCCATCCGTTAAAAGTACAATAACTTTCTTATGTCCATTTGGCGTTGCTAACATATCACCAGCATCTCTTAATGCTTTTTGAGTGAAAGTTCCTCCTCTAGTGCTACTTGGCGTAATATTTTTAATTGGATTTTTGACTGTATCAAACGGTCCCATTTGAATGGCGTTGTTATTATAACCGTCACTTGAGTAGCCAACATAGCCCATGTTGATGTTATTGGTAATACCGCTATCTGCCAATGTATCAACAAAACGGTTCACTCCTTTTTGTACTTCACCAATCCGATTGTTTTCATTCATACTTCCGGACCAGTCAACGACTAAGACCAAATCCAATGGTGTGATTTCTTTTTGAACATTTCCACGCACATTAAGATATACATCAAAAAGCCCTGGTGTTGTTGTTTCTCTAGCATATTTTCGGATGGCATAATCGGCTTGGTCTCCTGTACCGCCATACTCAATATAAGAATTTGTGCGATTAGTAGGGTCCCCATTCCAACTCGTTTGACCATCCCATTGTGTACCACCATCTTTATTCCCTTGATGGTTTAACACATTTTGATTGCCTGTGGGCTGCCAATTAGCTGTCGGATAAGTACCAGAATTATCCGTCGTGTATTGTGGTGCAATTAAAGGTAGTGCCAGATTCGCTCTCAAAGTGGCTGGCGCCATTCTTGCTTCTGCAAATGGATTGGTTACCTCTTCTGTTGCGGTCGGCTGTTCTGTTTTTTCTGGAGCCGAATCATTTTTGTTAGTTTCTTTCGTATTTTCTGGTACAGTTATTTTTTCTGGTTCAGTTGATTCTTTAGCAGAATCCTCTACTGTTATTTTTTCAGAAGTAACTGAAACATCATATTCGTTGTTTTCATACAATAACTTAGGTGGCTGAGCTGTTTGAAGCGAACTTTGCTCAACAGCTAACGAAAGCTGTACCGGCTTTTTTACTTGTGCGTCCAAAGTCAGATAAAGCGTACCATTAGTCACTTGGTAAGAATATCCGTCTTTTTCAATTACAGCAGTATCCATGAACTGTGCATTTTTCAATTGAATTTCTCGTTGTAATGGCTGCTCTGTTTGGTTGAGAAGATTTAACTCGATATTAATATTCGTTTTATCATTCTCATCTGTTATCATTTGAGCGGATGTAATTTCAACTTCTTTGGCTGTTTCTGCATAGCCAATGAGCGGTATGAAATAGGATGAGACAAGTAAAAAGACTACGCCGAAAACCCCAAATTTCTTTAGTAATTTAATGTCTGTTCTCTCCTTTCTTTTATGAATTAACAGTTAAATTAGAATTGCCTAGCACGTAAAATTTCATTATTCTAATCTGATAATTATTATACAGAGAAGGAGCTCATTAAATCACACCAGCTTTCATACCAAGCGGTTTCATTTCTGAAATTGCGTTATTGTTTCGATGATTGTTTCATTAAAGTAAAGGACTTGGGAGGAAACAATATGATTAGGTTTTTAGAAAAAAATTATCGGAAAATGGAAGAAATCATTCGTGTCTTATCCATTTCTGATAAATGGATGACTAAAAAAGAACTTGCAAAATATATTGGTAGTTCTGAGTCTACTTTTATTCGTTATATTGAGGAGATTAAACAGCGTTGGGGCGAAAGTTTAACCATTAAAACATCGCATAAATTAGGCTATCGTTTAGAAAACTTTAATGTGTCCTTATATTTAAACGTGCTGACGGATATGGCAAAAACGTCAACGACCACCCAATTGCTCCATGAGTTTATCCAAAATCCTGGCAAAACCATCGAATATTATTGCGATACCATCAATATTAGTCGCTCTTCTTTTGCTCGAAAATTGAAGCAGTGTAATCAGGTCTTGGAAACTTACTCTCTTCGCGTTATCGTTGATCAAGGCTATCAATTAACTAGCCAAACAGAAGAATTGCCTTTACGTATTTTTACAACCTTTTTCTTTTTAATGTATTATGGTCATTATGAATTGCCTTATCAATTAGATAAGCAAGAAATCAAACAATTAATGCGTCGTAATCAATGCCAATTAAATATTATTAGTATGGATAACAGTTATGAACACGATTTCTTTATTATGTATTTTATTGTTGATTTATTAAGAGAGCATCAAGGCTTTCAGCAACGTTTCCAGAAAAAAACAGATAAAAAGAGTCCAATCAAAATGGAAGATTATCTTTTACTCAGTCGTCATTTTACTGGGCTCAGCCGTGAAACCTATCGGGAAGTTCTCCGGTATTTTCAAAGAGGCGCTTTTCGGCAATACTACTCCGAAGACCAAGAAGTCATCAGTCAAAGAATACGTGAAAATTTAAAATTTAATGCTTTTTCACAGATTGAACAATTAACAGAAGAAGTCGTCGACTTCGCTGTTCACTTGTTAACCTGTCTTTATTTGTTTTCTCAATTAGTGCCTTTTGACACCTCCGAATTGACACAAAGGGCCACCTTTTTCACTCGACAAATTCATTTTACTCAGCTTCACTTATATGCACGATTAAAAGCAGAATTGCATTTCTTTTCCGCTCTTTTAGAAACAAATCTATTAAACTATTCATCTTCTTATATTTTTTGGTTGCTTAATACTTTTCCAGAAATTAACCAGAGTTTCGACTCAAAAAAGATTTTGATTATTAGCGACATGGGCCTGAATCATAGTCAATATATTGGAAACTATGTCCACGATATTTTAGCTTTGCATCGGATTCGTTCAAATACGTTAGCAATTACGGAAGAACAATTAGGTGAACATCAACTTGAAGAATTTGATTTGATTATTACCAATCAACCAATTATTGAAACCAGTGTTCCAAGTATTTTAATTAATGATGCTATCTTATTTTCTAACAAAAGAGAATTGCTCGATTTATTAAACTTTTAACGTCTTAATGGTTTTCCCTATCTACCAAAAAGATAGCCCTTTTATCAAGAATCACGTAATGTGAGGTGCCATCATACAGAAGATATTTTTATTTTTCTGAAATCAAAAAGAAAATAGGACATAAGTCATTTCGACTTATGTCCTATTTTCACTCTTAAGATAATCAGCTAAACGAAACCAGCAAATTAAATTTCTGATTGATTCACTGGCCATCTTGTGTGACTTTTACTTGGCAAAATTAATGTAATGAAGATCACTAAAGTACCGATAAAAGGAAGTAAATAGAATAAAATCCACCAGTTACTGTGGTCGCGATCATGCAATCTTCTTGCTCGAACAGTAAAGTTTGCCAACCAAATTAAAGCAGTCAGCAAGAAAAAGATAATGGTCACAGTATTCCATTCTTTAATGATTGTTCCATCATTGGGTGTTACTTCAATATATCTGTAAACGCCCGTAATTGCTGAATAAATCCCTAACACCAAATAATTAATTAATTGTGGCCACCAATATTGTGCTCGTGTTGCTGACGCATTCATTGTTGTAATATTATTCCAGTATTCTCTATACGCGTTAAACATATTATCACCCCCGCATTAACTATTACAGAAGTCTTTCGTTTTGTCAAAGAATAACGTTATTTTATGCCGCTTAATGACACGTCCATGTGCCTTCCTTAAACTCACACGAAGCTGACTTTTCAGAAGAAGGAGTTAATGAAACTAACGGTTGCTGTTGTTTTTCTTCTGCGAGAATTTTTTGAATAGTTTGGCTGATTTGTTGTTTCGGTACTGCACCATTAATTAAATATTTTTGATTAATGATTAGTGCGGGAACTCCTTGTAAACCATAAGCAGAAGCTAGCGCAAAATCTTCTTGAACTGCCGTCCAAACAGCCTCGGAAGCAACAGCTTCTTTCCATAAAGCAAAATCAATCGTTGTCTCTTTTACTAGCTCCTCAATTACTTCTGGCTCTTCAATATTTAAACTTCTCATAAATAAACCTTCTTGTAACTTATCAAACAGTACCCAATAAGTGTCTTGGTTGCCAATGTATCCAGCTGCTTTTGCTGCTAATAATGCATTCTTTGATGTTGGAAAATCAAATCGTTGCTTCCTCATCCCTTCAATATTAAAACGATGCTTTGAATCGTTTTGATTGGCATGCACCCAATGCGTCAAAACTTCTTCTTTTACTGCTGCTCGTGAGCCAAACATTGTTTCAAAATCGTTTGCGGACCACCCCAACGCAAACGACCGATGAATCAATTCAATTTCAGGAAATTCTTGTTGAATCTCATGCATGCGGTCAGACATTGGAAAACAAAAACTACAAATAACATCATGGAAAAATTCTATTTTCATCCTTACCCTCCAGTAACTCTTTTTTCAAAACAGATTGAACTAAATTTACCATTTTACTTACTAAAAGTAAACAAATGAAGCCAATTAAAAGAAAAAGATGAAACAAAATGCGCTATGGCTTTTGTCTCACCTGTTCTATCTACTTATTCTGATGTGTCCATTCCATTACCCGCTCACCATTCGTATCTAATTCACCATTAAATACAAAACCAAGTTGTTGATACAACCGAATTGCTGAGCTGTTCGTATCATAAACACTCAAGTATAGCTTGTTTGTTTGGTATTTTTCTATTAGCATTAACATTAAAAGTCGACAGGCTGCTTTCCCATAACCTTGTCCTTGGAACCGTTGATCAATTAAAAAGCGGTCTAACCAAACGCGCCCATCTTGCCAACGTCCATACATGGCATAGCCGATTAATTGATTGCCGTCATAAATACCTGCCGATTCCCATTCTGGAAATTGGTCCGATTCTTTTAGATTTTCTGCCATTGATTCAATGAAGGTTTGTTGTTCAGCGAAAACTTGTAGGTTTTCCACTGCTTTACGATTATCGTTTGTTACTTTTTCAAAATGTATTTCCATTGTTTTCACCTAATTAGTTGTTATTTTCTGCATACTTGTCTTCTTTCTTGCTTCTTATTTTAACATACTTATTTCCCTTTGCTTTCTCTAACTCTCTGTGATTATACGTTTCTCTTTTTTATGGGAAATCTTCCCTATAAATGGAGACTCTTTTCAAGAGATTTCTTTTTACACTGCCCGTTTCAAATGATATAAATGATATATAGAGTGTTTTAACTATGTGCAACATGATTAAAAGTTAACTGTTGGGGAGCAGTTAACTTTTTCTTTTTAACCACAAAAGAGAGGATCCGCTGTGAGAAATAACTGCAGTGGATGCTCCCTTTTGTATATTATTTATTTACTAGCCGATAGTTGAAAGCTTTCCCGTTACTCAGTAGTATCGATTTTGTCTTCTTGACTATCTAAAGAACGGTCAACTTTTTCGTCGTAACTTTCCATGGAATTTTCATTTTTATGTTTCTGCTTATCGACCGTTTTATCGACTTTTTCTTTCTGTCGATCAATTGTTTTTTCCATCTCTTCGCCAGCCGAGGTACAACCACTCAGTAAAAGGAAACTTGTGAATAAAAACGCTGACAAGATAACTGTTTTTCCGATTTTTGTTTTCATAAACTCACCTCTCGTTTAATTTAAAAAACGTCCCGATAAAACATTGTTTCCTTGATTAATTACTCACAATTAGCGAACGACTAAGACATTGCACAAAGCATGGTTAACCACATAATCTGTAGTAGAACCAATCAAGGTTCGTTGAATAGCACCTCTTCCCGTGGCACCTAGCACAATTAAATCTATGGCATAATTTTCAGAAATCGTGTTGGCAAGATAACGTTTTGGGCTCCCAAGCTCAACAATTTTTTTGACTGTTTTTACACCAATTTCACTCGCTTGTTTTGCCTTTTCAGTGAGCATCTCTTCTGACTTGTGTTTTTCTAAATCATACAATTCTTCAAAAGAAAATGGACTCGTCGTAAATTCAGCATCATTAATAATTGTAGCTAAATAAAGAGTAGCTTGTTCCTCTTTGGCAATCCTGACAGCTTCATGAAAAGCTTTTTCAGATTGATCTGAGCCATCAAGAGCAACCAAAATATGTTGATATACTGACATTTTATCCGCCTCCTTAACCAAATTAAGAATCAAAACTAACACAACAGCTGTGTTACATTTTAGTGGCTATCTGTTGTAATTTTTCCACGGTTAATGCTTGATAATTTGTTTCTTCAAGTAGTCCTGTTTGAATTTCAACAGAAACATCTTCCGTACATGTTTCTAAAAACATTGTGGCATAATCAAACTGTTGCTCTAAGAATGTTTCATACTCCAGTCGACAACGTAAAAATTCTTTCGCGGTATCTGAAACATGTAAACACATGCGGCGCTTATTCGCTTTCTTGGTTATCACAAAATAGGTTCCTTCTAAAATCGTGGTAATCTCTTCAATAATATACGCTGCATCTTTTACCATTCCGTCAATCCAGTCCTTTATTTGTTTTCAGTATCGTTGCTTTTTTCTTTGTCGTCACTTAACAGCTCTTTAATTTTTTCACGATTGTCGTATAACTTTTTTCCTACGCCCACTAAGGCGCCGCCTGCCAATAACTTTGTTAAAAAACCGCCATTTGCGTTTGTTTTTTTGCCATGGTGTCCTTTTAAATGATGTCCCATCCTAGCCACCTCCATAATTTTTATTTCCATTACCTATGAACATTATCTCATATGTTTTCACAAAACGCACGTATAACAATAGTTTTTTAATCAAGGCTCGACCACTTTGTAAACTCATGACTTTTAATATGCCGAATCTCTTCAAATAAAATATGTGTATTTCCAACTTTTGCATACTCCATTGAACTCATCCCTTCAAAAACACCAACAATTGGCGGTTGAACACGGCCAAAATCATCCAAAGTATTCAATTGGATTTCTAAAACCTGGTTATTTTTTAAAGACTGCTCTAAGTATTCTTCAATTTCTTCTGTTGTCTGTTGCGGTAAGCGTTCAAATGCTCTCTTAGAATATTCGTCAGAAGCTTCGATTCCTTCTTGTAACTCCCCCAATGCAAAAGCGGTCGCCCATTTCAGTTCAAAGGGACGATCATGGTACTCATTATAAGGTGTAAATTCTTTTTTTGTTCGTTTCATGATGTTATCCTCCTAAACCGACATTTCCTCCAGCATGTCCACCGACTAATCCTGAACGATGAATTGCCGTCGCGCCTTCCAACAAAGAAGAGGCGTGGATTAAAGCTTGAAAGCCAAATTTTTGTCGGATTTTATCAATCAGATAGTTTAACTCCATTTCACTAATTTGCTCTTCTGGTTCCGAAAATAAATCTAATTGTAAAGATTCATTCCAAACTAATTTCCCATAAGAAAGCCCTAATTGCCGGACATCGGTTCCCGCTAGATAATGTTCTCTAAAAAGGGCTAAGACATAGGTAATCAAAACTTTTGTATTGTTTGTTGCAGGAATCGTTTGTTGTTTTCGCCAACCAGTTCGTCCTTCACGGTCAATTTGTCCTTTGGAATAACCAACGTAGACTGTGATACATTCCGTTTGACAATGCGCTTTTCTTAAACGAGCAGCCACTTGTTCTGTCAGTTCCTTTAAGACTAGTTCAATCTGATCTCTTCGCGCATAATCTCTCGGTAAAATCTGACTATTCCCAAATGATTTTTCAGCTTTATGTTGCGCTTTTTTCCCTAAAAAGGTACGATCAATCCCCCATGAATGAGCATACAATTGAAGCCCCATCACGCCAAATGTTTCTTGTAAAAGATGCGGATTCGCTTGCGCTAACTCATATACAGAATCAATTCCGAAACGATTCAGTCGTTTAGCCATTCTGCGACCAATCCCACAAAAATCTGTCAAAGAAGGCAACTGCCAGACAGTATCTGGTACACGATCATACCGCCATTCTGCAATAAAATCTGGCGAATGTTTGGCGCCATTGTCCAACGCCAATTTAGCCAGTAACGGATTGTCCCCTATCCCAACGGTCACATAAATACCCACATGATTATAAACGACTCTTTGGATAATCCGAGCCATTTTATAGGCAGTTTCACAATGAAAATAACTTAAAGAAGCCGTTACATCAAGAAATGATTCATCTACACTAAACACAGAGTGATCTTCATCTGCGACAAACTTTTTATATAAATTATTAATTTCTTGATTTTTTTTCATGTACAAATTCATTCGTGGCGGAACCACATATAAATCAGGATGAGCGGGCACTTGATTTTTACGCGTAACATTTGAAACACCTAAAACTTTTTTTGCCATTGGCGATGCTGATAAAACTAATCCCCCCGCATTTTCGGCATTACTCATCACTACCAACATCGTTTTCAACGGATCTAACCCACGTTCTGCGCATTCTACACTAGCGTAAAAACTTTTGCAATCAATACAAAGAATATCGCGACTAGGTTCTTTTTCATAATCAAATTTCACAAACATCACCTCACTTGCAAAATCATTATACGAACAAACGTTCGATTAATCAAGCGAACACTGTTTATTTTTTTGTTTTTTTCAAGAACGGTCGGTGATCAAAAAAAAATAAGTATTCGGAATTTTTATATTCCAAATACTTATTTTTTCTTTTACATCTTATTTCGATTTAAAAATAACGATAAAAAGCCCGTTCCTAACAGAATTACTGCTGAAACATAATAAGGGAAAAAGTGATTGATATCAAATAAAGCTCCTGCTGCCATTGGTCCTAAAATATTACCAAAACTTGTAAATGTCGAATTTAGTCCGTTGATGGTTCCTTGTTGATCTCCAGCATGTTTGGATAAATAAGTAGTTACTGCTGGTCTAAACAAGTCAAACGCTAAAAAGACAATAAACGTTGAAAATACAACAACTAAATTATTTTTTGTAAAGGCAATCACGGCAATAAAAATGGCACTTGCAAAAAAGGTTAATTGGATTAAACCCATTTCACCTATTTTTTGGACGATTGCATCAAAGAAAAACAACTGACAAATCAACGCTAAAATACCACTAACCGTAATCACGATTGCTATTTCACTTGTGGTAAAGCCAAAATTAATAGTCGCCATAATACTATAAATAGATTCGAACGCTTGCAGGCCAAAAGAGGAAATTAAGATAATCACAAATAATGAGGTAAACATTGGATTTCTTAAAATATCCATAAATGAACCTTTTTTCGCTTCAACAGCGGCTAAAATTCGTTTCTCTGGCTCCTTCAAAACAGTTAATGTCAAAATAAAACCAATAAACGCTAAAAATGCGGCCGCAAAAAACGGGGCGCGAATACCTAAATAAGCAATAAAACCACCAACTCCTGGTCCGATAATAAAACCACCACTAATTGCAGCTGACACAAGTCCCATCGCTTTCGGACGTTCAGAAATCGTGGTCATATCTGCCACAAAGGCTGTCACTGACGGCATTAATAAAGCGGCGGCAATCCCACCTAAACCACGAGAAATATAAAAACCGCTTTTCGCTTGAGCTAAACCAAATAATAACTCAGAAATTGAAAACACCAACATGCCCGTTGCAATCATTTTTTTCCGACCAATTTTATCCGAAAGGACACCTGCGATTGGCGATGTGATTAATTGGGCAATCGCAAAAATAGAAATCATCATTCCCATTGTGGTACCAGAAAAATGCATTTCTTCTTTTAATTGGGGAATTACGGGAATGACTAGGCCTACGCCTAGAAAAACAAGAAATAAGTTAGAAATTGCTAAGTACATCATACTATTTTTTTTCGTCATAATTTGCCTCCTCCATAAAAAAACAGCCATCAAAAATGGCTATTTCTGTTTCTTTGTATGTACTTTCTTTGACAGTGTTTCGGCTGAAACACTCGTTGAGTCATTGAGATACATTTTACACTAATTCGCTGAAAATTTCACTAGTTTTTACTTATTTTTTTAAAGGAAATTGTTATTTTTTAAAGACATAACTTAAGTATCCAAGTATTTAATGAATCGCTTTTGTTTTTTATCAGAAATATAGCCAATGTGTTCATAAAATTGATGTGCTGCTGTACGCTGTTCCCCTGAATTTAAGCGAATCGCAGACAAGTTACACTTTTTAGCTTCCGTTTCTAGTTTCGTCATTAATTGTTTGCCAATTCCACGGCCTTCTGCTTCTTTTGCCACTGCTAATCCCAGAACGTTCAATAACGTTTGGGAATAAATTGTTTCATACAGTTGCGCATGCACATAGCCTAAAATCTTCCCTGTCTTCGTTTCTTCATAAACATATAAAAACTCTCTGTCACTGGCTAGTAGTAATTTCTCAATCTGTTTACAGGTCACGTCAACGGGAACTTCATAGCCCAATTGTTCTTTATTAATGATAGTTAACGCCGTTGCATCTGTTGACTTCATTTTTCTAATCAAGGGTAACACCCTCCTAAATGATATTTATAGAGTATTACTTTGGCTACTCTATAGTTTTTTCGATAAATAAAGAACTAACTCATCATCATTAACACACCGTTCGTTTGGTTTCAGCTGCTTATTTTGAAACCAAACTCCTGAACCATCTGGCACATATCCTTGTTTGATATATAATCTTTGCGCTGCACCATAACCAGGATGCAGGCCTACTCCCAAGGAAACAGTATCTGCATAACTTTTGGCAACATTTTCTGCACGATTTAATAATAACCGCCCCACTCCTTGTTTTTGAAATGACAAGAAAACATTGAAATCAGCTATTTCAGGATATAAATTTTTAAAAGGTCCTTCCTTAGCTAATGGCAGTAACGTCACATAACCTAACAGCGTTGCCTTTTTCTCCGCTACAAAAACCGTTCGTTGCTTGACTAATTGTTCTTCTAAATAGTTCATTAAAATCTCTTGGCGACTTGGCCAACCTTGTTGGACAAATTGAGTATCCAGCGCTAAGATATCTTTCTCTTGCATTTCTCTAATAACCACTAGCTCAGACATTAGCACTTCCTCCCGAAAAGCGTTTTCATTTTATAAAACGAAGCGAATAATTCTTCGCTCCCTTATTCATTTTCAAAACCATCGAGTTGATGATATTTGGGCAAAACAGCAACACATGTTTCTTCTGAATTAACAGCAATAACGAACCCTTGCCATAAGGACCACGTCACCGCTTCACCTAATTTCTCTTTCACTCGTTGAATCATTTCAGCTTGCGTTAAGTCTCGTGCAGGAAAATGTTGAACTTTATCATTACTGATTAAAAAAATAAATGATTCTGAAAAAGCTGTCATGACTTCAGGTGGTAAATTTTTTAATCGTTCTTGATAATCCATTGAAACCACTCCTTCTTTTTTATCATACCACAACATCCATTTCTCTAAAAAGCGCAGCACTTACTACTGAATATCTGCTAAAATTTGCCTGATAATCTGCTTTTCAGACAGTTGTTCAGATAACCGCTGTTCTCCCGCAAGCCCTAAATAATCTTCTGGTAGCCACCAACGTTTCATTTCCACGACACCAAATTCTTGATTCTTGTTTCTCTGGCTATGTCTTTTCACCGTTTCTTCAAAAGAAAGATCAAAATAATAAACCTGAACATTTCCTTCAAAGAGATGGATTATTTCCTGGAAAAAGGAATGATAAATGGCTTTTTGAAAAATCCCTTCAACAATCACATACTGGCATTCTTGATAACCAAAAGCTACCAACTGTTTTAACAAAGCAATACTTAGATTACCTGTTTCATCTTTAACACGAAGCATTTCTCTGCGCACCACATCTTGAGAAATCAATAACGATTGTTCTTTAAGACACTGATGAAGCGCTTTAGCTATCGTTGTTTTACCACTACCAGAATTACCACGTAAAATAATTAATTTCGGTTGCATCTGTTTCCCTCCATTTTCTTGATTGTTGAAAACCAGCAGAAAAGAGCAAAAAACTTGGAAAAAACTCTCCAAGTTTTGCTGTTATTTTGATGAATGTTTCGTTGAATCTCGCTGAATGAATTCCGTTCCGACAATAATTTTTCTAGGAACTGGTGGGGTATTCAAGCATAACTCTTTCATTGTCTCAACGGCTAGCTCACCCATCCATTCAGTATGAACTTTAACTGTTGTTAATGTTGGTGAAACATATTTTGCGACACTAATATCATTAAAACCAATGATAGAAATATCTTCTGGCACACGAATGGCTGCTTCTTGTAACGCCCGCATTGCACCAATCGCCAATGTATCACTTGCAGCGAAAAAAGCGGTTGGACGAGTGTCCGCTTCTTCAATAAAGTCTTTCATCGCTTGATAGCCTTCTTCAACAGAAAAAGCTGCTTCGACAACCCATTCTTGATGATAAAGGTCCAGATCTTTTAAGGTTTCTTTAAAAGCGACAAAACGTGGATCAACCAATGCCACGTGGGACTCTTTCGTATATTCTTGCCCAGAAAGCATACCAATTTTCTGATGCCCTTGCGCCAAAAATTCTTGCACAATTGTTTTAACACTTCCAGTAAAATCAACAACAATGGAGTTTTGGCCAAAAACCATTGCATCAAAGTCTACAAATAGAAGAGGTGCGCCTAAGGCGGCTAAGGCCGCCACTTGCTTTTCATCAAATTTTCCTAGGGCAATTGTCCCATCAAATCTTTTTTGAGACAGGTTTGTCAGAGATTCTTTGACTAAAAGAAAACCCAATTCCTCTGCCCGCTTTTCAACACCTAAACGAATCGATAAATAGTAAATATCATCCAGTTCTTCTGGATCGCTGAACCATTGGACAAACCGAATTTTCTTTTTGCCTGCTTGTTTTTTTCTGGCTCGCTTTTTATAATTTAACGTTTCTGCTGTTTCAAATATTTTCTTCTTCGTTTCATCACTAACTGATAATGTTTCATCATAGTTCAAAACTCTCGAAACTGTCGCTGAAGAAACACCGACTTGCTCTGCTATATCTTTAATGGTTACGATGTTCCTCACCTCAAACTAATCATTTTCTATACATTGAATAAATCGTTCAAAAGCACGACGGCCTTCTTCATCACGTTTAAAGACGCCGGCATCTGTTAAAATTTGAACAAAAATTGTCCCAATTCCTTGTTGGATCACTTCTTTGACATTGGCTTCAGTGATGGTTTGCTGACTGAGTTCATCCGCCCAAGCTCGATGACTTTCAGCAATTTGATTGGGTTGCTTTAATAAATACTTTTCGACTTCTCTTAATTCTTGTGCCAGCCTTGGTGGCAAAATAGCTAGTCCCATTACTTCAATTAAGCCAATATTTTCTTGCTTAATATGTTGTACTTCTGGATGTGGATGAAAAATGCCATCTGGAAATTCCTCCGAAACATTATTATCTCGTAAAACTAAATCCAATTCAAATAATGACCCTTTGCGTCGGGCAATTGGCGTAATCGTATGATGCGGCGTACCATCTTCTGAATAGGCCCGAACTGAGACACGTTCATCAGAATAATTGCGCCATTTGGTCAAAATTAATTCGGCTGCTTCAACTAGTTCCTCTTGACGATCACTTTGAAGACGAATCACAGACATCGGCCATTTTAAAATACCAGCAGTTATCTCAGGATATTTTTTCAAAGAAAATCTTTTTTCCATTGGTGCTAAATCCATTGGAAATGTATGACGTCCCGCTTGGTAATGATCATGAGATAAAATAGAACCACCAACAATTGGCAAATCTGCATTAGAGCCCACAAAATATTCAGGGAATAACTCCGTAATTTTAAGGAGCCGCTGGAACGTTTTTTTCTCGATTTTCATTTCTCGATGTTGTTGGTCCAAGAAAATCGCATGCTCATTATAGTAAGCATATGGCGAATATTGAAAGCCCCAAGCTTCGTCCTCTAAATTTAGTCGGATAATCCGATGGTTTGTCCGTGCTGGATAATTCACACGACCATAATAGCCTTCATTCTCCATACATAACATACACGCTGGATATTTTTTTTGACTCATTTTCTTTTCAGCCAAAATTTTTCGAGCATCCTTTTCTGGCTTCGATAAGTTAATGGTAATTTCTAGTTTACCATAGGGTGAGTCCATTGGGAAAATAATATTTTTGGCGATTGCTTTCGTTTTAATGTAGTTATTTGTTTTACATAACTGATAAAAATAATCCGTTGCTTTTCGTGGAGACTCTTGATAATAATCCATAAACTTCCGATTAATGATGGTTGGGGTCGGCGTAATAAAATCCATTAACTCTGCTTCTAGTTGTTCTGCTTCCGTAATTGAGTCATCGATTTGGTGATTGGCTTGTGCAATGTTTAAAAGATGTTCCACCACACGCAACGGTTCTTGCTCACAAACAACCGCTTCTGGTTGTTCAAAAAAATCACAGCCAACTAGTTTGGCAATCCGATTCGTCAAATAATAACGGTCTGTTTCCGTCCAATCGCCATTTTCTATGATTATCTCTACAAATGCAGCAATCCATTTACTACTTTCTTTCATCATCTGATGTTCTCCTATTCATTATAGCCTTGAGGATGTTTCACATGCCATTGCCAAGCGGTGGCGATAATATCCTTGACCTCAGTTACTTCTGGTTGCCAGCCTAAAACTCGTTTGGCTTTTTCACTAGAAGCAATCAACGTACTAGGATCCCCTGCTCGGCGTGGGGCGATTGTCGCAGGAATTTCTTGGCCTGTCACTTCGCGAGCAGCATCTAACATTTCTTTAACAGAATAGCCGTTGTTGCTTCCCAGGTTAAAGACGTCACTTTCGCCGCCATTTTTCAAATATTCTAAAGCCAAAATATGTGCTGCAATCAAGTCTTCAATGTAAACATAATCTCGAATGCACGTGCCATCTGGTGTATCATAATCATCCCCCAAAATACTTAGCTCTGCTCGTTGGCCTAATGCCACTTGTAAAATAATTGGCACAATATGCGTTTCTGGCGTGTGATCCTCACCAATTGAGGCATCTTTTTTTGCTCCTGCAACATTAAAATAACGCAAAGCAACATATTTCATTCCATAAGCGTTGTCGCACCATTTCATGATTTTTTCCATCATTAATTTACTTTCCCCATACGGATTTTTAGGATTCGTTGGGGTTTCTTCTGTAATAGGCATTGCTTTTGGTTCGCCATAAGTGGCCGCTGTGGAAGAAAAAACAATGTGTTTCACCCCGAATTCTTGCATGACTTCCAAGGCAATTTGCGTGCCGTGAACATTGTTATTGAAATACATTAACGGTTTCTCCACGGATTCTCCTACTAAAGAATTGGCCGCAAAGTGCAACACCCCTTCAATTGATTCCTTTTCAAAGACACTACGTAAAAAAGCTTTATCACGAATATCGCCTTCATAGAAAGTCGCTTGTTCATGAACTGCTGAACGATGCCCCGTTAATAAATTATCAACAACAATAACGGCATATCCTTTTGAAATTAATTGATCGACGGCATGTGAGCCAATGTAGCCTGCGCCACCTAATACTAAAATAGACATTTAAAGCCTTCCTTTCTAAAATAACTTTCTGGCACCATCATCAATTGATGCAGGATAAAAATCAGCAGCATAGCCAATTTTATCTTGATAACTCTGGCCAACAGCTTCAATAAATGCATCTATATTTTGCTTTGGTACCAAAGCAATACTACAACCGCCAAACCCTGCACCAGTCATCCGTGCGCCCAAAACGCCTGGTTGTTCTTGCGCACAAGCCACTAAGGTATCCAACTCAATACCGGTTACTTCGTAATCTTCTTTTAGCGAACGATGTGAGGCATTTAATAATAAGCCAAATTCTTCCAAATCCCCTTCAGTTAGCGCTTGTTTTGCCAATAAAGTTCGTTCATTTTCTGTGACGGCATGACGCGCTCGTTTAATCAACGCTGGATCTCCAATCAATGCTTGATATTGGTCAAATGTCTCGCTGTCTAATTCACCTAAAAATTCAATAGATAACTCTTTTTGAAGCAAACGAACGGCTTCTTCGCATTCTGCACGACGTTCATTATATTTTGAATCTGCTAATTCACGGCGTTTGTTAGTATTCATAATGACAATCGTATACTCACCTAATTTGGCGGGAACCATTTCATAGTGCATATTATTGGTATCTAGTAGAATAGCTTGATCTTTTTCTCCCATTCCTACGGCAAATTGGTCCATAATTCCCGAATTAACGCCAATAAATTCATTCTCCACTTTTTTACCGATTTGCACCAACTCAAGCATTGGACAGTGTAAAGCATATAAATCATTACAGATCGTCCCCATTAAAAGTTCAATAGAAGCAGAAGAAGACAAGCCAGCACCATTAGGAATCGTACCGTAGAAGAGCACATCTAAGCCAGAATCAATATTGTGTCCGCTTTCAATCAAGTAATTTAAAACGCCTTTCGGATAATTTGCCCAATCATCTGAATCTGAATAGGTTAAATCTTCTAATGAAAATTCGATGAGACCAACCTCTTTAAAATTATCAGAAAACATTCGAATTTTTTGGTCGTCTCTTTTTCTTGCCACACCAAATGTCCCTAAAGTAATAGCCGCTGGGAAAACATGACCGCCATTGTAATCTGTATGTTCACCAATCAAATTAATTCTTCCAGGGGCAAAATAACAGGCTGTCCCTTTCTCACCAAATATTTCTACAAATCGATTCATTAACAGTTCTTCCATCACTAATCGCTCCTTTCACTAGTAAACAAATTGTATAATATTTACTAAACTTTTGCAAATATTTACTTAACATTTTCTTGATTGTCATTTTGATCGAAAACGTGTACAATACAATTAAATAAAGATTTATTTTCTTAGCGTTTCTTTTTGACTATTTAAATAATCTAAACAACAAAGTTAAATTTACTAAATATTTACTTAAAGGAAGGATTGATTATTTTGACTATTTCAACTGAATCATTTGGACAAGGAATGCTTCTTTACACACTGACGAATAAAAATGGTGTGACTTTAAAAGCAACAGATTTTGGTGCGCGAATTGTTGCGCTCGACGTTCCTCTTACAAAAAATGAATCCCGATCACTCGTGCTAGGCTTTCCCTCAGCAGATGAATATTTGTCTAAAGACTTATATTTTGGTGCAACAATTGGTCGAACAGCTGGCCGAATTGCCGATGGCTCCTTTGAACTAGCGGGTAAAACGTATCAAACGATGATTAATACTCCTACTCAAACAACACTTCACGGTGGCACACCTGGGTTTGAAAGTAAAAAATGGCACAGCGAAATCCAAGAGGCACAAGCGAATCCTTCTGTGAAATTTTGGCTAGAGAGTCCTGCTGGTGAAAATGGTTTTCCTGGAAATCTCACTGTTTCAGTCACGTATACATTGACTGAAGAAAATGAATGGCAAATTGAGTATCAGGCAACTACAGATGAACAAACACTTTTTAATCCAACCAATCATGTCTACTTTAATTTAACTGGAAATCCTGCAATCCCCATTGATGCGCATGAGTTACAAATAAATGCCCAAAAGTTTGTCCCGCTTGATGAAAGAGTTTTACCGCTTGGAGAATTAGCTTCCGTCGACCAGACAGCTTTTGATTTACAAAAACCTAAAAAATTAGCTGAGGTTTTTTCAAGTAACGATGAACAAATCCAAAAGATGAACGGCTTCGATCACCCTTTCATCTTAACCAATCATGATTTAATTAACCCAGATGTTATCTTAAAAAGTCCTACTAAAGATATCACCTTAGAAATGTTCACTGATCAACCTTCAGTTGTTATTTTTTCAGCAAATTTTGCTGATAACGGTCCCGATATTCAAGGACAAAAATTAGTCAATCACGGAGCGCTCACATTTGAAACCCAAGTCTGTCCTGGTGCTGAAAGATTTCCGTTGTTCGGTTCTATCACCCTCTCACCTGAACAGGAATTTCACTCAACGACCCGTTTCAAACTAATTTATTAAGTGAAATGGTGCTCTTAACCAAACTTATCTTCGAACTAAAAAAGATAAGAATGGTTAAGAGCACTTCTATTATTTGACATTTTTAATCGCTCCATTTACACTATTTTCAATTAGAAAGGCGGTGATGTCTATGTATGCAATCAAATTTTTTCATGGCTATTTAACTGCAGATGGTAAACGTACGCGAGATAAATCAGGTTGTTTAGTTTACCACTCTGAAAAAGAAGCACAAAAATTAGCAGATAAAATTGGCGGGAGAGTTAAAAAAATTGGATAACCTTAGGTAAAGGATAGATAAGCAAGGCTATTTTGCTATCTGTCCTTTTTTATTTTACATATTCCTCGACTTATTGTATTGATTTGATACAATAGAGAAAAAGCCTAAAGGAGCGCTTACATGAAACAAAATGACTTTGATTATATGCAAATGTTAAAAGGTGAATTATATTACGCCCCCACCATTTTACCCGAAAACAAATCAACAAAAGGCAAGGTGTTAGCTCAAAAAATCAATCAACTTCCTATCGATAATGTGAAAGAAATTGTGGCCCTAGAAAAAGAATTATTAGGAAAAACTGGCAATGAGTTATATATCACCCCACCCCTCTATGTAGATTACGGTCGCCATATTGAGGTAGGAGAAAATTTTTATGCAAATATGGATTGCATTTTTTTAGATGTAAACAAAATCATCTTCGGTGATAATGTCATGGTTGGCCCTCGTGCTAGTTTTTATACTGCCGGCCATCCAATTGATCCAACGATTCGAACTGCAGAATTAGAATTCGGGACGCCAATTATTGTTGAAGATAACGTGTGGATTGGCGGAAGTGCCACCATTTTACCTGGCGTTACAATTGGAAAAAATGCTATTGTCGCTGCTGGTGCTGTGGTTACAAAAGACGTTCCTGCCAACACGATTGTTGGAGGTAATCCAGCAAAAGTCATTCGCAAAATTGATGAAAAAGATCAGCAATTTTGGACAGAAAAGCAACGGCAGTATCAAATCGCTAAGAAGCAATTCTTTCATGAATAAAAAATCCCCAATCCAATGAAAATAACGGATTGGGGATTTTTTATTTTAATCTTCTTCATAATAATTAAACATCCAATGGATGCCAAACTGATCTTTTAGGGAACCATACTTTTTGGACCAAAAAGTTTCAGACAATGGCATTGTAACAGTGCCACCTTCAGATAATCGTTTAAATAAGCGATCAATTTTTTCATCATCATCTGTGCTAACCACGAGCGAAAGGTTATTTCCTTCCGTAACTTCAAAACCAAACATATCAGGAACATCTGAAATCATTACATAGGTTCCTTCAATAATGATACTTGCGTTCATCACTAAATCCTTTATCTCGTCGCTTATAGGATGCTCAGGATCCTCAGGTGCTTCGCCAAAAGTCATTAAATTTTGACATTTTGTATCAAAAACATCTTCATAGAACGCAATTGCTTCTTTTGCTTCACCTTTAAAATTTATATACAGCTCTAACAAATGACTCACCTTCTTTCATGATCAAATTTTATACTTTATTTTCTCATGATTTGTCAGAAAGCAAAAATAGTCTGCTTAAAAATCTGATTTTTCTAGTAACAAGGTAACAAATTTTTCCAAATACAGTTGGTCAACCGCATCATAGCTATTTGTTACACCACTATCAATATCTAAAACACCGACCAATTGATGATTTTTTACCATCGGTACAACGATTTCAGACATCGCAGCTGAGTCGCAAGAAATATAATTGGCGTGTGTCTTCACGTTATCAACAATCAATGTAGCTTGTTTTTCCGCTGATTCACCGCAGACACCTTTGCCCATTTTAATTCTGGTACAAGAGACTTTCCCTTGAAAAGGCCCCAAAACTAATTCTTCATCTTTATATAAATAATACCCAGCAAAAACGGTATCTGGTAATGTTTGTGCAAGTAACGCGGACGAGTTTGCTAAATTTGCAATAGCATCCGTTTCTATTTCTAGCAAACCGCTCAATTGTTGTAAGCACAATTCGTAGGCTGCTTTTTTGTTTTCTCTCGTTTGTTCAGTCATGCTTGGTTCATCTCCTTCATTTTGTCTTATTATAAAGGAAGATACGCAAAAGTGCTATGTTAAAGTGAGTCAAACAAACTTGAAACGCTGATACACGTTGTGAGCAGAAGCACTTTATAAGGATTAAACTGTGACGAGTAACCGCTGGACTGACACTATGCGTCGCTCAGAGCTGAACCCTGTTTCCTCTGTTTGGCTTTTTAGCATTCTATTTCTACCTAATTTTAAAGCAAGTTAAACCCATTGTCCTTTCAACATAATCTGGCGTTTCTGTGGTTTTCTAGCAATCACTTCTGCTGTAGAAGCTGCTTCTGTAAAGATAAAGTTTGCTTCGTCGCCTTCTGTAAACCAAAGACGTTCTTCTTCAAATGAAAAAGGTGCTTCTTTGCCGCAGCCATGGACGTAAGCTTGAGTAAGTTGCTCTTCTGTAATCTTTCCTGTCATTTCACAAAAATTACGTAATTTTTCAAATAAATCACCTGAAACATTAGAACTCCAAGAGTCAAAAAAGCCATCACTACCTAAATGAACCGATACACCAGTTTGGCGTAACACATCAATTGGTGGCAATAAATAACGAGGATCATAGGGAATTGTAGACATAATCGCCGTTTGATGCGTTGCCAAGCGTTGGTATAGTTTTTCTTTTTCTGCTGGTCGTACATCTAGCAGCGCAAAGGCGTGACTGATAGCGGTTCGCTGAGTAAATTTTCGTTCTTCCAAAATGTCTAAAAATTTATCAATTGTATAAACACCCACTTCCCCCGTATCATGCAAGTGAATATCGATTCCTACTTGAAATTCTTCTGCCAGATCGAAAATGGTTTCTAAAGATTCTTCAATTGCATAATCAATGCCTGCAGGATCTAAACCGCCAACCATTGTTCCACCATTTTTTAGGGCTTCTCTCATGAGTAAAACCGTTTGGGGATTTTTTAATAATCCATGCTGTGGAAAGACAACAATATCATAATCAATCACATGCGCATATTTTTCTAAGGCTCTTTTGACGCCCCAGAAGTTTTCTAGTTCTACATAAGGATCAATGTTGACATGTGTCCGAATATAAGAGGCTCCATACCCAATCAATTTTTCAATCATGGCCGTCGCTCGTTGTTCTGTTGACGGCGCTAACAATTTAAGTTCACTGGCTTCGTCTGCTAAACGCTCTTTTAAATTCTTAACAGGTTGGCTAGCACGCCAGCCTAATGAAAGGTAGGTTTTATCTAAGTGGTTATGGCTCTCTTGAAAAGCGGGAATAGCCAGTTGTCCGTTTAAATCAGTTCCTTGTTGCTTTTCAGTGACTTGATTTTGCGGAATAATCGCTTGAATTTTGCCTTCTTGAATCGCTAAAGTATAGCGTGCGGTTTTAGTATACGTTAATTCGTGGTGGTCTTTAGCAAAACCAGTTTCTAAACGAACATTATTCAAATAAACAATGGATGCTGTCATTCTCTTTCCCCCTTTTGAACGGCTTCAACCAGTTGTCCTTTTAGTATCAGTTGTTGGATTGGCTGTTGGCGTGCAATCACGTGAGCAGTGCTCTCAGCATTAAATAGTAGGAAATCTGCAGAATCGCCGACGTTAGGCCAAACTCGCTGCCCGTTAGGATCAAGAGGCGTTACAAAATTACTCGCTAAGCCCCATAAACGATTCAAGCGATACTCATCGCTAATTTTAAATCTTTGAGCGGCTGTATTTAATTTTTCTATTGTATTGCCACTGCCAAAAGGCGACCAATGATCCGTCAAACTGTCATGAGCCACGGAGATCTTAACACCTTGTTCAACCAAGGTTGGAATCGGCATGGTGGGCATTCCAATCGGTACAGTCGAAGTCAAATCAATCCCTGTTTCGATGAATTTTTGCGCAATGTCTCTAATTGCTGCTTCTTCTAAGCTCCCCAAAGCTAAAGCATGACTTAAAGTAACTTTGCCAAACATCTTTGCTTGTTCTGTATAATCAACAAATTTATTAAATTCATAAAGTCCCAAAGTATCACGGGCGTGTAAATGAACATCAATTTTTTTATTAAATGTGGTAGCTAATTCAAATATTTTTGCGATTGAATGATCCACATGACGATCCACAAGGGCTGGATCAACGCCGCCGACATGAGTTGCCCCCATGCGTAAGGCTTCGCGCATCAAAGGTTCGACTTGTGAGCGGAGTAATCCGTGTTGAGGAAAAGCCACAATTTCATGAGTAATGTATTGTTCATATCGACTAAATGCTTCTTTAGTGATTTCAATATGTTTCGTTCCAATAGATGGATCTACATTACAATGACTGCGAATATGATAATGGCCTTGTTGAATATACTGCTCAATAACTTGGCAAGCACGTTCTAAACTAGTTGGTAATTGTTCAGGTAACAGCCAAGTTTCTTCTTCAATACGTGTTAAAATTCCTTTCGTTAGTGGACGACAGGCCTTCCAAGGTCCCCCAAAATACGTTTTATCAATATGAATATGCATTTCTCTTAGAGCAGGTAAAACGAGTTGCTGATTCACATCGATAACTGTTTCGCTCTCTAAAGGCCTTAACTGCGGTGCGACCGCAGTACAGACCTCGTTTTCAATTCGAATATCATAGCTAGCTGTTTCTGTCGCAACAATTCGCTGATTCACAGTAGAAAATCCTGTTTCTAATTTACAGTTTTTTAAAAGCATGACAAACCCCTTCCTACCTTCATTCAATTAGTTAACATAAGCCCATTTTAAACTGTACGTAGGTCCAAATGAATGCCAATACAGATCCTTGATTTTTTGATTAGCTAATACAGAAATGCTTCGATTGTAGATTGGTGCTAAAACCGTTTCCTGATTCACCAAAATATCTTGTGCTTGAGCAAAGTCATTTAAACGAGCCTCTTGATCAGCCGCATGTGTTGTTCTAGTCTCTTGGATTAATTGATCATACGTATCACTCTTGAACGTTACGCCGCCCAAGGTACTATCCGAAGTAAAAATGCGCATAACTGTTAATGGATCACGATAATCGGTTCCCCAACCAGATAATTCTAAATCATAGTCTCTCGTTTGATCACGATCAACACGAATAGTAAAAGGAACTTGAGTAACATTCACTTCTAATCCGTCTAGATTTTCTTCCAATTGAAATTGGAAAAACTCAGCAGCTTTTTTGGCGCTGTCTGTATCATCTGTTAAAAATTCTAATTTGATTTTATCCAGCCCAATTTCTTTTTTCCCTTTTTCCCAGAATTCTTTTGCTTTCGCTGTATCGTAGGTTAAGTAGTTATTTTTCTTAGCAGCTAGTTTTGTGAAATCTGTTCCATCTGGCGCAATCGTTTGTCCCGGCGGAATTACTTGATCTGTGGCCGTTGATTGATCTTGCAAGACTTCTTTTACAAAACTTTCTTTATCAAAAGCTTGTGCCAACGCTTTACGAATATTGTTGTTCGCTAAAGCCGGATTTTCTTTTCCATCACGAACACTGTTCATTTTTAAAAAGTATGTGACGAATTGAGGAATTGAAAGAAAGGCTGGATTATCAACATAACCAGGAATAAATTCACCACTTAGCTTATTCACTACATCCAATTCATTCGAGTCAAACAAATTCACCGCTGTCGTTGGGCTCTTAATTACTGAAACTTTTGCTTCTGTTAATTTAACTTTTTCAGCATCCCAATACGTATCATTTTTTTCGTAGGTCCAGTCATCGGAAGAGGCATTATCCCATTCTTTCAATTTAAAAGGACCATTATAAATCAAATGTTCTGCATCAGTGGCATATTTATCCCCTTGTTCTTTGATATATTTTTCATTTTGCGGAAACAAAACAGGAAACGAAAGCAAAGATTTCAAATAAGGGGTGGGCCGCTCTAAAGTTATTTCTAACGTTTTATCATCTAGCGCCTTAACCCCAAGAGTATTCACATCTGCGCCTTCTAAAGCAATTTCCTTAGCATTTTTAATGACATCAAAAAATAACGCTTGATGAATCGACCCTGATTTAGGGGAAGCAACTTGTTGCCATGCATAAACAAAGTCATTTGCTGTTACTGGATCATCATTCGACCATTTGGCATCTTCTCTAATCTTAAATGTATAAACGGTTTCATCTTCAGAAATCGCTGGTTCTTCGGCAGCGACCCCCAACTCTAACTCGTCTTCTTTACCTAAAACATAGAGTCCTTCATAAACTTGATTCATGACTAAAGTCGAGGTCGTATCCCCCGCTGTGTGTGGTTCCATTGTCGAAATAGCCGCTTCAGAACTAATTGCAATTTTTTGTTCCGCTGCTTTGTTACTATCAGCCGAGTTTCCCGTTCCCGCCTGACAAGCCGTTAAAGCTAAAAGCAAACCGACACATCCTAACATTTTTAATTTCTTCATACCGATCCCTCCATTTTACAAACTATAACCTTCAAAGTTACCAGAATTTTCTGATAAAATATAGAAAAAGAAGCATATCCGATAAGAGTCTCAAAAAACTTACAAATTATAGAAATACTTGAGAAATTTAAAGTAGCTGAAACAATAGTAAAAGCATTAAAAATTAAGTATACTATTGCTATATCTTTAAACGATGCGTTTCTATAGGTTGTAAGCGCTGATTGTTCTTATTTGGTCACTTGTGACTACCAATCACGTGATGACTTGGAACTTTTTTCTATTAGTATAAGGATACCTTATTTTCCCTAAAATAGTTTTGTAACATCTTACAATAAATACACTTAATTTTTAGATAATTCATACAAAAGGAGGCCTTGCTAATGATGACGGTCAATGATCTACTCCATGCAGAAGAACTACCTGGTTTAACCTTATTGACGCACGAGACCAATTTAGATGCGCCAATTCTACAAGCAAATATTTTAGAAAATCCTGATGCTTTTGACTGGTTAACGCCAGGAGAAATTTTATTAACTACCGGCTATATTTTCAAAGATCAGCCTTGCTTGCAAAAACGTCTTATTCAAGAACTAGCAAATATGAACTGCGCTGCTCTAGGCTTTAAAGTCCAACGCTATTTCAATGAAGTTCCACAAGAGATGATCCAATTAGCGAATGACGTCGGATTACCAATTCTCTCAATCCCTTATAATTACAACTTTTCTCAAATTATTTCATTGGTCAATCGCCGAGTCAATCAACCTGACGAAACGATTAGCCAACATTCTGTTCATATGCATAATAAATTTTATACAATTATCAAAGCTGGCGGAAAAAGTACCCAATTACTGGAAGTATTAAGTGCCGCGATTCAAGCGCCTGTAATGCTTTTAGATGAGCGTTTTCAGATTATGAATCATTTTGATTTACCTGATGCGCCAACAAGAATCACCAGTATTTTAAACAACGCGACTCTCAAAAAACAGTTTGAGACAGCTTTAAAAGCCCAGAACAATGAGCTACTATTATTTTATAAAGAACCATTGACTGTTGAATTTTCCTTAGCGAACCATCAGTTATCTTTGCGAATTTTACCCATCAAAAAGAAAAATCTCAGCTTATCTTACTTAGTGATTTGGCAAACTACCAAAAAATTACAGACGATTGATTTATTATCTGTGGAGGTCTGTGCTCACTACCTTTTACCACAACTTCAATTAGAATCTTCGGAAAATTTAACAACGAGGCAAAAGATCGGGGCGCTGTTTCAAGACCTTATCCAAGAAAAAAATACCAATCCTCAAGCTTGGCAAGAATTTAGTAATTATCTGCAATTAAATGAAAAAGATACATTTAGTCTCTTGCTTGTAGCCATTGAACAATTGGAACAACTGTTTAATCCGACTATTCAAATGAATAGCATTGGCCATCAATTGAATCATATTTTAGAAGGATATCGACAAAAAATTACTGCCTTTCCTACACAAACTGGCTTTATTTTATTACTAGAAAATCCAGCACAAGAGGAAGCCACCTACCTTGCACAAACCACTCATCTTGCCAAGAATTTACTAGAGCAACTAATGAAACTGAATCCAAAATTATCATTTAAATTAGCGATTGGGCCAACTGTCAAAAAAATCACCAATCTGTGTGATTCTTATAAATTAGCACAAGAAACATTCCACTTAGCACAAGCAAGTCAAGAATTACAACAACGAACTATTTTGAATTATGACGACCTCTTTTTTTATCGTTTAATGATCGAAACCCTGACCAAAAAAGCCAAACAAAAAATATATCAACGATTGATTGAACCATTAGAAAAAGAAGATCAAAAACATGAAAGTTCCCTACTAGAAACCATCAACACCTACTTTCAATCGAATAAAAATATTTCGTTGACTGCCACAAATATGTATGTACATCGTAATACAATTATTTACCGCTTAAAAAAAATAGAAGAGATTCTTCACTTAACTTTAGAATTTCCTGATAGTTCGCTACAACTAAGTTTGGCTGTTTATTTATATAAACAAAAATTACTATAAAAAGGCCACCACGAATAGTAAATCGTGGCGGCTTTTTTAACTGTTTCAATTTTGTTAGCGAATAATCATTACAGAAATTGGTGCATATCGAGCCATATAAGCTGCTTGGCTACCAAAAAAGCTTTTTAATTTGCTAGTTGACTTGGAGCCAATAATTAACAAATCTGGTTTATTCAAAGGAATAAGCTTATTAATAATTAATTCTCCTGGGTTCCCTTCATTGACAATTACACTTACTTTATCGATGCCATTCGCTAACGCTTCTTGTTGATATTTTTCCGTTTGTTTCTCTAATTTCGCCAACTGTTCTTGCCAATAATTTTTATCTAACGATTGGTAAACATTAATCTCTTTCTCTTCTAAAATCGAAACAATAACCAATTCAGCTTGTTCTTCTTTTGCTTTTTGGATAGCATAATGAAATGCTTTTAACGCATCTGGCGACTCTTCAACACCAACCATAATTTTTGAAAATTTCATTATTTAACCTCCTCTACTTGTTGCTCCATAGCTGCAAGCTGCTGTGCATATCGTTTATCGCCTTTATATAATTCCACAACCGTCCAAACTAACAAGAGGATGACGAGTGCTATGATGACATAGGCAATATTATCGGCTAACGTAATTTGACTCGCTGTCGGATTATCACCGAAAAATCCTTCAATTTGATCAGGTAAGCCTTTCATATTGAGGTAAATTAAGCCAATGACAGAAACCCAGCCTAACAATTTAATTAACCACGAGTTTTTAAAATGTTCACCCATTTCAACACGGCTATCTGTAAACATCAGTAAAGGCAACATAGAAAATGGCAAAGCAAATGCTAGAAAAACTTGTGAATTGTTCATTAAATTATTAATCGCGATATGCTCTTCCACTGTACTTTTCCCGCTGGTCATTAAAACACAGATTAAGACAGGAATAACAGATAACAAACGTGTGACCATCCGACGTAACCAAATTGGCACGCGCATATGAATAAAGCCTTCCATAATGATTTGACCAGTTAACGTTCCTGTAATTGTTGAATTTTGTCCTGATGCCAATAAGGCTACCGCAAATAAAATTGATAAAATTCCAGAACCTGCAATATGCGCTAAAATAGAATTACTCATAACCGCTGGATTTGATAAAGCATCAAACAAACCAAAGAATGAAGGATCTTTGACACTGCCGGATTTAAAAACGGCCACACCCATAATCAATAACAAAGAGTTAACAAAAAATGCCATCGTTAATTGAATATTAGAATCCCAAGTTGAAAAGCGTAAAGCGCGTTGAATATCGGTTTTATCTTTACGATCAATTTTACGACTTTGTACAACAGAAGAATGTAAATACAAATTATGAGGCATCACTGTTGCACCAATAATCCCCAATGCACCTGTCAGTGGCGTTTGCCCATTCACCGCATGTGATGTAGAAAAAGCTTCTGCGCTAGGAACCAGCCCTTTAATTACATCTCCCCATACTGGATTTGACAATGCCACTTGATAAGCAAAAATCACAAAAATAACAACAATTAAAGCAACAACAATAGCTTCAATTTTTCTAAAACCAATTTTTGTCAATAACAACAAAAGTAAAACATCAAATACCGTAATGAAGACAGCCAGACCTAAAGGAATATGAAATAATAAATATAAGGCAATTGCGCCCCCGATAACTTCAGCGATATCTGTAGCCATAATTGCTAACTCTGTTAAAATCCATAATACAATACCTAACGTCTTACTAGTTCTAGCACGAATCGCTTGTGCTAAATCCATCTGTGAAACAATGCCTAATTTAGCAGCCATATATTGGAGCAACATTGCAATCAAACTGGAAATTAAAATAATCGACATCAATAAATATTGAAAATTTTGTCCCCCAGTAATTGAAGTAGACCAGTTTCCTGGATCCATATACCCCACTGCTACCAATGCTCCTGGACCTGAGTAAGCAAATAACGTTTTCCAAAAACTCATATTTTTAGGCACGTCGATGGTGCCATTAATTTCTTCAAGCGAAGGACCATTTGCATATTCAATCAAATGATGTCTTTGCTTTGGTTCATGTTCTTCTGAATTTTTCAATTCAATTCCTTCTTTCGTTTTGCAATAATTTTAAAAGGCCCTTCCCGTTAGAAGGTTAACCTCTAATATATTTTAGGTACACCTAAAATATACTGCTAAAAATAACAAAATGCAAGACTTGAAAGAAAATTTTGACAGTGTAAAAATAGATTGTCGTAAATGTGCGGTCTTAAAGTTTGAAGAAATCAGGGTAGCTGGTAGTTGATTATCTTAAGAAGTAGAAAATAAGAGACCTAAGTCATTTCGGCTTAGGTCCCTTATTTTATTTTTATTCGGTTATTCTATTAAGAATGGTTGCTACAATTTCTGTCGTGTCAGCTGAATGATTTCTAAAAATCTCGGTAAACTGAATCTGACGAAAACCTTCAAGTACTTCGGGCAACTTATTTTTCCCCCATTCAAAAGTTCCATCATTTCTTTTCAATAATCTCTGTAAAATTTCTTCTTTCTCGACCGCTAACAAAAAATGATAAACGTCAATGCCTGCTCGTCTCAGATATCCAATCAGCTCTTCTTCATATTCATTTTTATAAAGGGTCATTGGAACAATAATCGGCCGTCCAGACTCTTTGGACATTCGTTTTAATAAATGAGCATTCCAGCAACGCCATTCCTGATACTCTTGAAAATCATTTTCTTTCATTTCTTCGGGAACTAGCTCCATCAATGCACTACCAATAATTTCTGGATCATAAATGATTGCATTGGGAAGTTTTTGTTGTAACTCATGTGCAATGGTCGTTTTTCCGGCTCCAAACGCACCGTTTAACCAAATAATCATCATAATTTCCTTTCTTCTGAACAAATTTCTTTGTTGTTTAATTTAGGTGCTAGATTACTTTTAATTTTTTTAGCCATTCACTTATAGTTACTACTTACATCTTTAACAGTAAACGAGACAAACTAAAAATACAACATCCTACGCTATTAACCTCGGGTTACATAACATACTCATCTGATAATTTCTCCCTAAAAAAACAGAATGTGGGCAATCTTTTTAAGAATCATTGAATAGAATAACAACAAACAGTAATTCAGGTATAACCAGCTAGAAATTGTTTTATTTTTAGTCACGAGTATGATAAGCATGTAAATCAAATAGAATCATATTAGGTGAGGTTACTCTGAAGAACACAGGTTATCGCTCGGAAATGTCGAGAGACAGTAACGAGTAAAGCAGGGATTGTCGAATTAAGGCTTTCCTAAGATAACTAGAATTTTTTTCTTACGTCTCAGAAAGCCAAAGCTCAATTATTGTGATTACCCTATAATCTTCTTCTTTTATTCGGCGACCTCTTTAATATGATTAATTGGAGGTTTTTAAATTGAAAGCTGTCACTGCATCATCTAAGAAAAATACCCTACTTGCTAAAAGTATCGGGAATCTTACCTTACTCATCATTTTAGGCATTTTCATTTTTATCATCGTCTTCTCTTGGCTAAAAATGAATCGCCCTCTTCACACCCTTCCCTCAGAAGAATTCCTCGCAACACCAAGTAAAACAGATGATTTCTTATCTCCATCAAATCTTTTTTACTTTTCAATTCGAACCATGTTTCGAATGATTGTGGGGATGGCTTGGTCCTTCCTGTTTTCCTTTGTTTTTGGTATTTTAGCCGTAAAATATAAAACGGCAAGAAGAGTCATTTTACCATTAGTTAATTTCCTTGAATCTGTTCCATTGCTAGGTTTTTTGACCTTTACAACTGCTTGGTTACTTGGTTTATTTCCAGGAAATGTGATGGGCGCAGAAGCGGTTGCTATTTTTGCCATCTTCACAGGTCAAGCTTGGAACATCATGTTGACTCTTTATCAAATAATGGAAGTTATTCCTTCAGATTTAGTGAATGTGACCGATCAGTTCAAGTACAATGCTTGGGAAAAATTTTGGCGTCTTGAATTTGTTTACTCAATTCCTGGCTTACTTTGGAACGTTATTATTTCTCAAACTGCGGCTTGGTTTGCCTTGGTGGCCAGCGAGCAAGCTTCTGTTGCCTTTCCTAAAGAAACCAACCTTTATTTACCAGGAATTGGTTCTTATATCCAAGTAGCATTAAATCGAGCCGACTTTAAATCCTGTTTATGGGCTGTTTTTGCCTTATTAATCAATGTGGTGATTTTAAACTTTTTAGTTTTTCAACCTTTAGTTCGAGCCACTTATTATTTTAAATATGAAACAGATGTCGAAAGTACAACGCCACCTAAATCTATTATTTATCATTTATTAAAAAAAGCAACTTTAACGAAATACTTTTCAAAAGCTTTTGTGAAATTCAGTCATTTTTGGATTTACGATTTACCAAAAGTTTGGTACTTTTTCAAGCTAGACTATCTCTATCGATTACTAGCAAAATTACGCCATTTCTTCAAAACATTATGGTATGTCAGCTTAACCATTGTCGGGGTTTATTGTTCTATTAAGCTCTATCATTTTTTGCCCCATCAAGATTTCAGCATGATTCCAAGATTAACCCTTTATACTACGCTACGGGTTACCTTGGCTATGGTCGTTGCTGGCATTCTCTTTACTCCCTTAGCAATCTGGGTTGCGAATGATAATCGGCGCTTAAGTATCGTTCAACCGATTGGACAAATTTTAGGCTCCATTCCGTCAAATGTTTATACTCCATTCATTGTGTTGATTATTAGTATGGGCTTCAACAAATTAGAATGGTGGATTTTACCACTCATCATGGTTGGTTGCCAATGGTATTTTTTCTTTAATGTAATTGCTGGCTACTTAGCCATCCCTGATGATATTCGTGACGTAACCAAACTTTTTAAATTATCTAAATGGCAATGGTGGACAAAATTTTTGATCCCTTCTATTTTACCTTACCTCATTACAGCAATTATTAACGCTGCTGGTGCTGCTTGGAACGCTGATATCGCAGCAGAAAGCATTCAATGGGGAAAAAAATCAATAGATGTTACTGGCCTAGGACAATATATTGCGGCAAACGATGGTGTAAAAGATAAATCTGCCTTAGGAACCTTAGCGATGTGTTTCGTTGTTGGTTTATGTATCGCCTTTGTTTGGCAACCTTTATATCGAGCAGCAAAACAAAAATTTCACTATTAATAGCTGGACGACTCAACTCGACTAAATTTTTAAGATAAACTAGAGAGGAGAACGATAGGTGATTTCCCTTTGCCTATCTAATAAGACGATGGAAAATAAAGAATTATTAAGCATAAAATCAGTATATAAAGAATTTGAAATTGAAGGACATTCAGAACATTTAAAAGTCCTTGAAAATATTGATTTAACGGTTAAAACGAATGAATTTTTAAGTATTATCGGACAATCAGGAACAGGAAAATCAACGTTGCTCAGAAGTATCGCTGGACTTCTTCGTACAACTAGAGGTGAAATTACTTTTGAAGATAAAATCATTAATGAGCCTGATGCCAATATCGGCATGGTTTTTCAACATTTTGCCCTTTTTCCTTGGTTGACAGTTGAAAAAAATATCAGCTTTGGCTTAGAAAACCGTAAAGAAATTTCCCGTGAACAAATAAATAAAAGAGTCAGTAATCTCATTGAAATGATTGGTTTAACTGGTTTTGAAAAAGCATATCCCAGAGAGTTATCTGGTGGAATGAAACAGCGTGTAGGCTTTGCTCGTGCTTTAGCCATCGAACCTAGCTTATTGCTCTTAGACGAACCTTTTTCAGCTTTAGATATCATTACAGCCAGCCAATTATCCAACGATTTATTAGAAATTTGGTTAAACAATCAAATTGCGACTAAATCAATTGTAATGATCACGCATGACGTTCAACAAGCAGTCCAACTTTCTGATCGGGTTGTATTAATGGATGCAAATCCTGGTCGTATTGCCAAAATTTACTCAATCGATATCCCCAGAAATCAACGTTCGCCAAAAACAACCATTGATATTGTAGAACAAATAACAGAAGAAATGGTTCGTCGCATTCATTTGTAAATAGAACTGTTTTGACTTCTGCTTATGTCTTGACAAAGAGTTACTTAAAAGACTATTATTTCTTTGTAATAAGTTAGGTGAGGCTCCTATACAAACATAGGCTATTGCTCAGAAATGTCGAGAGACACCAATGAGTAGAACAAGACTGGTCGAGGAGAAGGCTTTTCTCAAAATAGCTAAGAGTGATCTTTACGTTGTATAGTGCTAAAGCTCAACGTTCATGTTGATGTATCTTTTTAGTCTCTAGTTAATCAGTTAAGTACTTTTATTTAAAATTAAGAGAGGAGTGAAAGTATGACTACTATGTTAGCAATCATTGGAACTGTTGCAATCATCACAGTTCAAGTTATTGAATATAATATGACAGAAATTCACATTCCTACTGCAGGAACATTTAATGACGATGATGCAGAACCCCCACATTCTTCTGTAACCCTTGTATTTATTCGCACTATACTTATCACTCTCTCACTTAACTTTCCATCTCATTTTTTTGAGATGGTTTTTTTATGTATTCGAGAAAATAATAAACAAAAAAGACTGTTAAATCATTGATTTAACAGTCTTTAGTATACCGGCGGCCGGGGTCGAACCGGCACTCCCGTGAAGGAACTGGATTTTGAGTCCAGCGCGTCTGCCAATTCCGCCACGCCGGCAAGATATTTTGGAAGGCGGTAACCGGATTTGAACCGGTGATGAAGGTTTTGCAGACCTCTGCCTTACCACTTGGCTATACCGCCATATTCCATTTTTGTTACAAAAAAACTGGGGTAGCTGGATTCGAACCAACGCATGACGGAGTCAAAGTCCGTTGCCTTACCGCTTGGCTATACCCCAATAAAATTACAAAGGGCGACCGATGGGAATCGAACCCACGAATGCCAGAGCCACAATCTGGTGTGTTAACCACTTCACCACGATCGCCGTAATCTTAAAAAGTGTATCTATTAAATAATTAAATGGCAGGGGCAGCAGGAATTGAACCCACACCAACGGTTTTGGAGACCGTTGTTCTACCTTTAAACTATGCCCCTAAAATGGAGGAAAGTGGATTCGAACCACTGAACCCTAAGGAACGGATTTACAGTCCGTCGCGTTTAGCCACTTCGCTATTCCTCCATAAATGGCGTGAGACAGAGTCGAACTGCCGACACACGGAGCTTCAATCCGTTGCTCTACCAACTGAGCTACCACGCCTAAAACAAAAGCTTGTTCAAATAATTTTCAAGTAACAACATTAAATGGCGGTTCCGACGGGATTTGAACCCGCGATCTCCTGCGTGACAGGCAGGCATGTTAA